>NZ_NPFY01000048.1 GCF_002259415.1 Rhodococcus sp. 14-2470-1b | reverse complement strand
AAGGGTGAGCCGGTCTCGATCGAGCAGGTCACTATTCCTGATCCTGGTCCCAACGATGTCGTGGTGAGGATCGCCGCGTGTGGGGTCTGTCATACCGATCTGCATTATCGCGAGGGTGGCATCAACGACGAGTTCCCGTTTCTGCTCGGCCACGAGGCCGCCGGGACGGTGGAGTCGGTCGGGGATGCGGTCACGCATGTCGAGGTCGGGGATGTCGTGGTGTTGAACTGGCGTGCGGTGTGTGGTGAATGCCGGGCGTGCAAGAAGGGCAAGCCGTGGTACTGCTTCGATACGCACAATGCGTCGAAGAAGATGACCCTGGCCGATGGCACGGAGCTTTCGCCGGCGTTGGGTATCGGTGCGTTCGCGGACAAGACGTTGGTGCACGAGGGTCAGTGCACGAAGGTGAATCCGGAGTCCGATCCTGCGGTGGTGGGTCTGCTGGGGTGCGGTGTGATGGCTGGTCTGGGTGCGGCGATGAACACCGGCAACGTCTCGCGTGGTGATTCGGTGGCGGTGATCGGGTGTGGTGGTGTCGGTGATGCGGCGATCGCGGGCGCTCGTCTTGCGGGGGCGACGACGATCATTGCGGTCGATCGGGACAAGGGCAAGCTCGAGTGGGCCAAGGATCTCGGTGCCACGCACACCGTCGATGCGTCGGTGGTCGATGCTGTGGAGGCGGTGCAGGAGCTGACCGGTGGGTTCGGTGCGGATGTGGTGATCGATGCGGTGGGGCGTCCGGAGACGTGGAAGCAGGCGTTCTATGCCCGTGATCTTGCCGGGACGGTGGTGTTGGTGGGGGTTCCGACGCCGGAGATGACGCTCGAGATGCCGTTGATCGATTTCTTTTCACGTGGTGGATCGCTCAAGTCGTCGTGGTATGGCGATTGCTTGCCGGAGCGTGATTTTCCGTTGTTGGTGGATTTGTACGAGCAGGGTCGGTTGCCGTTGGAGAAGTTCGTGACCGAGCGGATCGG
>NZ_NPFY01000022.1 GCF_002259415.1 Rhodococcus sp. 14-2470-1b | reverse complement strand
CGCTCGTGTACCCCGAAAGGCCTTACCGCTCGACTTGCATGTGTTAAGCACGCCGCCAGCGTTCGTCCTGAGCCAGGATCAAACTCTCCGTAAAAGACTTGCAATCCCACCATCCCCCAAAAGAAGACAGTGCAATCAGTCAAATGACATCAAGTCCAAATCACTAGCAAAAAAACTCAACTAGCATTACAAAAAATCTTCTCACCCCAGACGGGAAGAATGAAGCAAGAAGATGTCACACCCACACCCCAAAAGGCATGAGCACCAAAAACATTCGGCACTGACATTCATCGACACACTGTTGAGTTCTCAAAGAACACGCACACACTCTCCACCCGCAGACTCACGCCTGCCAGCTTCAAGGGCAACTGTTCCAGCCTATCCCAGCTTGGTCTCGGAAGCAAACTCCGACTCTTGGGGGACAAACCAATCAAAAGCTACCGTACAACCTCGTTGTCTCCGGCCTCTCGGCTGGAGTCGGTGTCCGTGTCGCTCTGACTCGACAAAAGTTACGCGACGAGTCGCCGAACTCCAAATCGCCTGGTCAGGGGCGTCGGCTGGTCCGAAGCGCGTCCCGGGCGAACCGTCGAGCCCAGATCGGGGACTCCGCTCCCCCACCGCCTAGATAGAACAACGGCCCGTGTGCACCGATCAGATCCAGAAACGCAACGGTCGGGTGCGCGATCTTCTGCGCTTCGAATGCGCCGTGGTCTCCGGTCACCCAGTCGAGTGCACCCGTGACTTCGACGATCATCGCGTCCCGTTGGGCGGGGGAAGCAGAGGCGGCGAGCGCGATCAGGAAGAGCGTTCCGGCGTCCTGTTCGTGAGGTTGCTTTCCGAGAGGCAGCCGAGCTGCGCAGTGGTGCCAGAGCCCGACCGGGTCACCGACCAATGCGGTGCCGACTCTGGTTCGAACGAGCACCCCCTTGAACATGCGGACGAGACCCAGCGCCTTCGCGGCTTCCCTCATGTCCGTTGCTTGGTGGTGGTCGGCTTCGAGGAGACTGTCGCCTACCCAGCCGATTCCCCAGTCCAGCTCGTCGCGCACGGCTTCCACTACACGGGGCGGCAAACTGCCGCCGGCCAGTGCGATGCCGGAATCACCGACTTTTCGAAGTAGCCACATCATTTTCGTCATGGCGGTTTCAGCTACCGGCAGGTCGACGGAACTCTCGATGGTCAGCTCGCATCGAGGCAGTAGTTCCAGCAAACGAGGCTTCGGGACGGCGCCGCTTCGACTGAACAGCCTCGCCACCAGTGCCGATGCAGCTGCACTTTCAGTTTCCGCCGATCGGACCTCCCGAGCACCGCGCAGACGTTCGTTGATCTCTTCCACCGTCGGCGCACCAGATCTTCCCGGTAGGGCGTCCTCGTCGATCACCCCATGAGCCGGGCTCACGTTCTCCGCACCAACGCAGGTGGGCCTCAGATCGTCTATGTCTGCATCCACCTCCACGACCTGCACCGACAATCCGCGTAAGTCATCGAACCGGTAGTACGCACGATCGCCGGGGCGAGCGAGCACGGCATCGATGCGCACGTGATCGCCGGCTGCGTCACCCCCGGCGCGGCGGGTTGTCGGGACGAACGTCTCCGTTTCGGTATCGAGCCGGTAGTACTCGTCGCGCCAACCCATCGCGGCCTGGATCAGGGCATGCAGTTCAGGAAGCAACAGGTCCGAACGAAGCCTCAGACGTCGCCATACCGTCGGGACGTACGACAGAAGCTCGACGTGCAGCGTCAACTGCACGATCCCCGACACCCAGGCGGCGGGCACGTCGTGTACGGCTCGTGCGAATTCGAGTTCCCGACGCGGCTCGGTCGGGAGGTACGGCACCAGCGTCAGGTGCCGTGCGCGTCCGGTGCGATTCGGCATGTGTCCGACTGTAGTGAACTGCGCGGTGGGTGTGCGTCGCACCGATCGGGTCCGATCAGAGCGGGTGGACTATCCCAAGTCGAACAGTCCGTCGTTGATCGCGGCGACGTCGAACGCGAGTTTCTCGGCTTGGCCGGCCAGGATGGTGACCGTCAACTGCACCAGATACTGCTCGTCGACACCGAGGACGGCGTACCGCGTCGTGACATTCAACTCCAATTGCTCCGCTGCGAACGACCCAGCGAGGAACCGAGCCGGCCACGGCCCCAGGTCTTCGGCGCTTGCCGAGGTCTCGGACCATCCCGGCATCAGTCGAGCATCGGTGAAGCTGCAGTCGAGCAACGGACCGGAATCGACTGCCGTGGACAGCTTGCCGACAAGAAGTACGGCGTTCGGCGCGAAGCCGTTCTCCACGAACGAAGTCTCGACGAGCACGGCCGTCGCACCGGGGAACTGCTCGGCAGGTGCCGCCTCCCATCCGGCCGGGGTGTGCGCCACTACCCCGAGGGCGGCCGCAGCGTCGCGCCCGATCGGCGTCACCTGAATGCCGTTCGACGAAAGATACTGGGCGACAGTCAATTCACCGCTGTCGGAAGTCATGAAGGTGCTCCTTCTGTCGAATGTCCTGTACGGTCTTCGGTCAGCTCTTCCAGGTACCGGGCCACACCGTCGTCGTCGTTGGAGTGAAGGATCCTGTCCGCGACCACTTTGATCTCCGGCATCGCGTTCTCGGTGGTCAGAGCGGTTCCTGCCCATTCGAGCATCGGGACGTCGTTGAACGCGTCACCGACGGCTGCGACGTCGGTCCGATCGATACCCAATTCCTCACACACCCGCGCCAGCGCGCTGGCCTTGGACACCCCTGTCGCCGACATCTCGATGTACGGTGCGCCGGAATGGGTCAGTTCGACGCCGTCGACCTCAGCGGCCAACACCGTTCGGTACAGCTCCACGCTGGGAAGATCAGGGTGACGAGCAACGATCTTGACCGTCGGCTCGGCCGACAGAACCGTCGCCTGGACATCCATCTCGTGGGGGTGCCGATGGTGGTCGGCGAATACGCACAGCGCGGCGTATCCGTGCTCGGCCACGAATCGAGTCGCACCGACCGTCGCGAAGACGACCCCCGGCACGACGTCACGGACCCTCGTCATCGCCCTCGCGACGGCAGTCGCGTCGATGGACGTCGTTCCGGAGATGACGGGTGTGCCGTCGGCGAGATCGAGAACAACGGCTCCGTTGGCGCCGATCGCCTTGCCCGTGAATCCGCAGGACTGGGCCAGCTCGTGGATGGAGTGCCTGGCCCGGGCCGACGCCCAGACAACTTCGATCCCGGCAGCGCGGGCGGCGGCCATCGCCGCTGCAGTTCGTGCCGAAACAGAACGCTCCGAATTCAACAAAGTCCCGTCGAGGTCTGTGGCAAGCAAACGAACCGTCACACCCACGATGATGCCAGCGCTCGCACCGGCCGCGGCAATGCGGGCATGGTGGGCGGCAGACGGCGCTAGCCTTGAACGCGTGAGCACTCCGAACCTGACCCTCAATTCCGGAACCACGATCCCCCAGCTCGGCCTGGGAGTCTGGCAGGCAGCCGACAGTGAGACCGAGCACGCTGTCCGGTACGCGCTCGACGAAGCCGGCTATCGCCACATCGACACCGCCGCGGCGTACGGCAACGAAGAAGCCGTCGGTCGAGGCATCTCGTCAGCCGGTGTCGCGCGTGAAGACATCTTCGTGACCACCAAGCTGTGGAACGCCGATCACGGGTTCGAGCCCGCGTTGGCAGCCTTCGACACCAGCCTGAGCAAACTCGGCCTCGAGTACGTCGACCTCTATCTCATCCACTGGCCCCTGCAGAACGACGATCGACTGCTTCGGACCTGGGAGGCGCTCGAGAAGATCGCGGAATCCGGCAAAGCGAAAGCAGTCGGAGTGTGCAACTTCGAGCCTCGCCACCTGCAGCTGCTGATCGACCGCGGCGGTCTGCTTCCCGCTGTCGATCAGGTCGAGTTACACCCCCATCTCACGCAGCAGGCGATCAAGGACACGGCCGCTCAGCACGGTATCGCCGTCGAGTCGTGGAGTCCGCTCGGTGGAACGAGCAACTCCGGATGGGGCAAAGCCTCCAAGCCCAACACCCTGCTCACCGACCCGGTCATCACGACCATCGGCGAGCGTCACGGCAAATCCGCAGCACAGGTGTTGATTCGCTGGCACCTGCAGAACGGACTGATCGTGATCCCGAAATCCGTTCACGACGAACGGATTTCACAGAACATCGATGTGTTCGACTTCGAGCTCACGCCAGAGGACCTCAGCGAGATCGCCACCTTGGACGACAACGTGCGCGTTGGAGCACACCCCGACGAGCTGAATCTCGGCGCGCCGGACTAGCCCGCAGTCCGAGCATGGAGAACCAGAACGGTGATCTCGCTCGGCGCGAACACCCGGAACGGCGGACCCCAGAAGCCGGTACCGGGCGAGGTGTAGAGCTGGGTCCGCTCACCGTGCGCACTGAGACCTCGCACGGTGGGCTGATCCAGCCGAACCAGGTACCGGAAAGGCCAGATCTGCCCACCGTGAGTGTGTCCGGACACCTGCAGATCGACTCCGCGCCTGACCGCGTCGTCGACCTGTTTGGGTTGGTGCGCCAGCAGGAAGACCGGCAACTGCGGGTCCGCCCCGTCCAACGCGCGATCCAGATCCGCGCCGTGCCCGGCCGTCCCCGAGCCGGACGCCGTCCGATCGTCGACGCCCGCGATCACCAGAGCACTGCTCCCGCAACCGATCTCGATGCGGTCGTTGTGCAGCGCTGTCCACCCGAGCGATTCCATGTGATCGAGCCAGGCCTGAGCCTCGCCGAAATATTCGTGATTTCCGGTTACGTACACCCGCCCGTACCGAGCACGAACGTGCCGTAACGGTTCCACCTGATGCCGGCGCGCGGCGACCGACCCGTCGGCCAGATCACCGATATGGCACGCGACGTCGGCGTCGAGCTGATTGATTCTCTCCACTACCTTCGCCGACCATGCGGCGCGGTCGATCGGACCGTAGTGGGTGTCGGTGATCATCACCACCCGCAACCCGTCGAGGTCCGCGCCGAGTCGCTCGAGGTGAACGTCCTTCTCGACGACACGGGGCACCTTCATCGCCTGGTAGTGCCCCCACCCCAGCAGCGAAACCACGACGACCACGACCGCGCACGCGACAAGCCTGGAGCGGAAAGGATCCTCGATCCCCGCGACGGCCAACGCCGCGCCGACAAGGTTCCCCAGAACACTCCACACGAACAACACCCACACAGCGCCGAGCACCGTGTCGCCGACTCGCGCCGCACGGTCGTCACCTCGCGCGTGCCCTAGAACCATCGCCGTGGGCAGAGCCGTCCCAGCCACGAGAATTCCGACACATCCCGCGAGCGAGACGGCCGCCGGCCAGTCCGTACCTGCAAAGAACAGCGTCCACAACGGAACCCCGAAGAGCAGCACCACGACCAACAGAACGAGAGACGACACCGTGAGCCGACGCACGAGCCGTGGCCTGGTCGATTCCGCTACCGGCCGCCCGGTCCGATCACCCACGCAACGCGTCGGCGATGGGGGTGTCACCGTTGTCGAATTCGATGAAGCGGCCGACAGTCGACTTGTCGTCCAATGCCGCTGCGATCGCTGCCGCGACGTCGTCGCGGGTCACGGACGCCCCCGTCGCACCGGCGTCACGCGTCGTGATGGAACCGGTACCTGGTTCCAGAGTCAGCGCACTCGGCCCGAGAATGGTCCACTCGAGCGACGTCGTCCGCAGGTACTCGTCGGCTGAGGCTTTGGCGTCCGCATACGCGTGGAACGAAGTGCCCGGATCCACGCCGTGGTCCGGCCCCGCACCGAAGTACGACACCATGACGTATCGCGACACACCCGCGCGGCCCGACGCGTCCACCGACCGAATGGCTGCATCGCGATCCACGGCGTAGGTGCGCTTCGGGTCTCCGCCGCCCGCACCTGCCGACCAGACGACTGCGTCGAAACCGTCGATCAGCGCAGCGATCTTCTCGACGTCGAGAGTCTCGATATCGGCGACGACCGGAGTGGCACCGGCATTCGCGACGTCGTTCACGTGTTCCGGATTACGGATGATCGCTCCGACCTCGTGCCCCCGTGCGACGAGCAACGGCGCCAAACGTAGTGCGATCTTGCCGTGGCCTCCGAAGATGGCAACTCTGGACATGAACACTCCCTCGAATGGAAACAGGTCGTGTTCCACGCTAACGCACAGCCACGACGCGCCAGTCCTGCCGCTACGACCGTCGGCGACCGTGAAATCCGTTGATCGGCAGTTCCACGTCGACGATGCCGTCGTCCTCGGAACTCGCGCCGCGGACATTCGCGGGCATCGTCCACACCTCGGTGACGGCTTCCGCCGGCACGTCCACGTCCTCACGTGCTCGCCCGAGCCACCCGTTCCACGACGGATTCTCGTCCGCTGGCCGTGGAACACGACCGGGCAACGCCACCTCGGTGACGATGTCCTCCTTGCGGGGTTCGAGGTCCAGCGGTGTCCACTCCACCGCCTGGATCGGGTCCGGGTCGGCGTGCACCGAATCGGGTTCGATGCCTCCCGCGGCGAGCGTCGCCCACAGACTGCTCATGGCAGCGTCGGGGTCGAGGTAGTACTCGGATTCGCGGACTCGCCAGAACGTCCAGCCGCATCGCTTCAGTTCCTGTTCGCGCTGGAGGTCGGCCCGAAGTCGCTCCGGACTGTCCAGAACCGTGTCACCGTCGCACTCGACCGCCAGTCGCGACGCCTGCCCGGTGACGACCAGATCTATCCGACGGTTGTTCACCTCGACTCCCGGAGTCACGTGGTAACCCCGATCGCGAAGTTCCACGAAGATTCGCTGCTCGAACAACGACGCGAAATCGGTGTGGCGTGATTCGGCGTCTACGCCGAGCGGCATCGGAACAACCGATGCAGGCGACACCGACGTCATGTACCCGAGCAAACTGTTGCGCAGGTCTGCGCGCTTGAGGCGGTCCACGGTGACCGAATGGAACAGCCACAGTTGGTCCTGCGCACGCGACGCCGCGACGTTGAACCGACGCTTGTACTGATTTGCCGTCAATGCGACGAACGGCTGACTCGGCGAGACGACCATGGACAGGAACACGACGCTGCGCTCGTCTCCCTGGAAGTCCGGCGGCGTGCCGACACGGAGTCGGCGATCCTCCCACTGGTCGATGCCGATACGTTTGATGAGCTCGTTGCGGATCTCGTCGACCTGCGAACTCCCCTGCAGTACAACGACTCCGAATGTCTTGCCATGATACAAGGGATCGGCAAGACATTTCACGATCTGGCCGACGATGGCCAACGCTTCCACGCGGTTGACCAGCGTCGCGCCCTTGCCGACGACGGTGGCATCCGCCACGTACGTGTGCCGCAGCGGTGGAAGCCTGTCCGCCCCGAACTGCCGCACCGGGACGAGTGGGGAATCACCGTAGAACTGCTGACTCGACCAGTTGATGATCTCCGGCATCGATCTGAAGTGCTCCCGCAGCCTGACGACCTGGCCGAACCTCGTCCGCAGCATCGAGAACAGACTCGATCGCGGCGTCAGGGTTGCGCGAACGTGTTCCGGCAGATCGGGGAGGAAAACGTCCAACCTGGTGAAGACATCCTCGAGGGTCCCGGTCTGCGGAACATCTGCCGGCGCGCACTGACGGTCGTCACCGACGACGATGACCCGCGGAGCCAGGTACAGCAGGAACAGGCTGCTGATGTCCGCCTGGCTGGCCTCGTCGACGATGACCACGTCGAAGCTGTCCGCGACCGGCGGCACCGACGCGAGGACCTGTTGCAGCGGCATGACCCACGCCGGCACGGCACTCTGTGCGTCGCGCATAGCCGATCGCGCCGCACTTCGGTAGGTCTCCGCGTACTTCCCCGCACCGGAGCCGATTGCGGAGATGTGCTCCCGATAGGTCTGCAGGGCACGAACTTCCACGGCCGTCATCCGTTCGAGGCAATCACGCCACGCCATGGCCGCACCGAGCTTGGCGGTGAGAAAAGACAGATCCGCCTCGGCTGCGTTCAGCTCGGCGTCGAGACGGTGTTCGAGGCCCGAGTCGTGCTGTTCGGACACCCACTCGCGCGCTCGGCGCCACGCCCACGCCTTGGACATCTGCCAACTCAGCTCGTCCCATTCGGGGTCGGCCGCGGTGTCCACGACAAGCTCGTGCAGCGCAGGCGCGGTCTCGATCAGCCTCGCGGACAACGCATCCTGTTCGAGTTGATCCTTCTGCTCGGCGCAGGCGAGAAGGTAGGAATCGCACGCGGCGGCAACCGCGTCGGCGTCGGCCGAACTGATCGCGGCGACCAGCGCGTTGCCTTCCGGAGACGGACCACTGTCGATCTGAACCGCAACGCCGTACAGCACCCGCTCCAACTCGGCGCGCGCGACGTCCGCATCGATACGAGTCGCGATGGCACCGGCGGAACCCGCGAACTTCTGCGCGTCGTCGAGGGTTCGGATCCACGGAGCAGAAGGAGACACTGCATACAACCGCTCGACCAGTGCGTCACGTGCATGGAGAACACCCGACACGCGAACGAGTTTGCTGGCGACAAGTTGTAGATCGTTGACCTGGCGCGAACGGGATCCGTCCGTGGACACCGCGATTCCCAAGTCTGCCAACAGAACCGACGCGGTACGAACGATGTCGAGTGCACGGACGTGCTCGGCCACGAGACGCACGGTCGCGGCCGAGGCAGCAGCCGTCCCGTCCACCTCCGCCACGATGCCCAGCTGCTCGACGGCCTTCTGCTGCTCGCTCTTGCGGAATCTCCCCTTCCATTCCAAGCCCGATTCCAGTGCCACGGCGAAGGATTCGAGAGCTTGGAACGCAGCATTCGACGTCAGCGAACTGCGCACGTCGTGCGCGCCGACGAAACGGTCCGACTGCGCCGCGACGTCGACCGTCGACACTGTTCCGCTGACTCTCGACCACAGATGGGCGGCTTCTCCGGACAGTACCGAATCGGTCAACTGCCGGTACACGGCGTCGAGCTCTTGGACATCGCGGACACGTGCGTCGAGCTCCTCGCAGAGTCTGCGGATGTCGAACGCAGCCGCCGGATCGACCCCACCGAGGAATTCGACCAGCTGAGCGGATTGATCGGACGTCGTCGGCGCCGTCGCGCTCGCACGCTCGCACAGGGCTCTCAGCTCGGCCGAGTTGGGCAGCATCGTCTCGAGCGCGGGAAGCGCCTGTCCAGTCCTGGCATCCCTGCCCTCACGTGCGGTCGCGATCAAGCGGCGCAGCCGATCGACCTCGGTGCCGCTCAGTGGTGGACGCTCACCGAACAGGGGGCCCGGCAGCCACTCGTGGGCCCCCTCCAGCGAACTCACCTTGCGCACGACGGTCGCAGCTGTCCCCTCGAACCCGTCCGAGATGTACGGGTGCACAACGGTTTCCGCAGCTCGTACCTCGGCGACCGAATCCAACAGTCCGTCGCGTCGGGCGAGAGCTTCGGCGCGACGTGCGACGAGGGAGTCGATCTTCTCGGCGTCGTCGATGTCGTTGTAGGCCGCTTTTCGATCCGCGATCCGTGCCACGCTGCGACTGAGCTCCTCGGACCCACCGCGCGACAGGTCCGTGATGGACACGCACAACTCCTGCAGATCAGGAGGAAGCTTGTCCCGCAGCACACGCAATGCTTGTGATTTCTCACTAGTGACCAGAACTCGCTGCCCACGCGCGAGCAGCGAGGACATCAGATTGGCGATCGTGTGCGTCTTCCCGGTTCCCGGTGGGCCCTCCACGACGACCCCACTGTCGCGTCCGAGACGATGCACGATCTGGGACTGCTCCGCGTTCGCCGGAAGCGGGAACATCGGGTCCTCGGCGATCTCGCGGGGGTCCGCCGCGCCCGACCGCTCCAGCCACGCCAACCGATCCGCCGGTTCGATGGGCTCGACCAGCTGGGCGAGACCGAGGGGTGCCGTCGCGCCGTCTCGTCCGAGCTCGGCGATCATCTGCTCGTAGTAGTCCAGCAGGGCGTAGGAGTCTCGTTTGCGCAGCACCACTGCCGGGGAGAGCGTCATCGTCGGCTTGTCCGCGACCCCGAACGTCGCAGGGCGGTCAAGCTCGGCCCGCACCTCCAGGTCGACGTCGAGCGTACGCCGAGCCCAATCCACCAGATACTCCCGAACCGACGGCGCGAGAGGAGACGATACCGACGACGCGAGCGTCTGCTGCAGCTCGACCGACCCCGAGACGTCGAATCGCGGGTGGGAAGCGAGCAACCTGGAATCCTCGAGGCGCGGTTGAGCGTGCGCGGCGAGCGTGACCAGCAGGTCCCCGGTGCGTACGTCCCTCTCGATGGTCGCCGACTGCGTCAGGACGTGAGTTCGGACCGCGGTCGAGGAATCCGTCGCGGCCAGACCGAGCAGACCGGACGCGACGACGACTTCGACCGATTCCGGCCGCGACGCGACTTCCTGCATCATCAGTTGCAGGGACTCGTACAAAGACGCCTGCGGCCTGACCTTGCGATCGTTCTCCGCCCAGACCCGCCACTTGGCCGAGTACGACGCGAATTCCTGGCGAATCTCGTACGCCCGGCGGATGTCGAAATCCGCATCGGTGTCGCTGTAGCCCGCCTCGGTGTCCTTCGATTCCTCCAGGTCGAGCGCGCGGTAACGGCTGTCTCCGATCATCGCCGGGTCGACGAGCCCACTCAGCAGAGCCGGCAGCTCGGGTGGCTCGGAGACGTCGACGCGTCCCGCTCGGAACACCACGCCGCCTGCGCCGGCGTTCCTGTCGAGCCGAAGCGCACCGGCCTCGCCGTCGATCCACTGAACCCGAAGGTGATCCTCGTAGTCCAACGTCGGCTCGGTACGTGCGGTGACGATCTCCCGCAGGAACTGCAGCAGCCGAAGCACTCGGCCTTCCACGTTCTGTCCATCGAGGCCTGTGTGACCGACGCCTGTATGACCGCGGCCTGGAACCGATGAAGTCGACACTGCCACTACCTCTGCACTCTTCGAAACGGCCGTCCTGGAACAGGTCGGATGCTTGCCCTGAGCCGTCAGAATAGTCTCCGAGACGGTAAAAGGTCATGGTCTCCGAACCTGTTGCCGGGTCTATCGTGCAACTTCACAACGCTCGTTGATCGACGTCAGCCACACTCACAGGTCCGCGAAGGACGACCGAGCCCCGCGACACGGTCTCGGGTGGGAGCTCCTGCACTCCTACCCGCTGGTAATGTACCGGCCGGTAACCGAAGGCATTTCGCAGCGCGAAAGTCGGCCTCCGACAACGCTACTCGCCAGTATGCCGTCAAGTCTTCAGTGACAATTCATAGAGGAATTGCGAATAGATCGTGAAATCGCCTGCAGTGGTACAGGTTTGAACAACGCGATATCTGTCACATCGGCCGACTCGGAAGTTGACATCGCAATCGTGCTGTGAGCGGCTAGAATAAGTCGACATTCGGACAGGCCCATCCGATATCGACGGGCTACGAGTACAAGCCGTCGAGATCGGAGAATCGGGCGTGGTCGCCACCGCAAGGAGACATCGGCACCGCGTGACCGCACAACAGCACTGTTCGACCACTACGACAGCACTGTTCGACCACTACGACGATGCAGAATCCATGAATCGGCCCTGGCGCCGACCTGAGATCTGATAGAACCCGACGGGCTCGAAAAGTAGTGCCCGACGTCAGACAGACCGAGTTCACCCGAGACGAAGAGAGACACGTTGTTCAAGCGGATTGCAGTAGTCAACAGAGGCGAGGCGGCAGTACGCCTGATCAGGGCCGTCAAGGAACTCAATGCAGAGCACGACTACGGCATCCGGACGGTCGCGCTGCACACCGAAGCAGAGCGTCGGGCGATGTTCGTGCGCCAGGCCGACGAGGCCGTCACCCTGGGTAAGCCTGCGTCCGGTTCCGCCTACCTCGACTACGAGGTGCTCGAGGCCGCTCTCGTCGAGTCCGGCGCGGATGCGGTGTGGGTCGGATGGGGATTCGTCGCCGAGGACCCGGCGTTCGCCGACATCGTCGCTCGCTTGAACATCACCTTCATCGGTCCGTCGTCCAGCGCGATGCGCCTGCTCGGCGACAAGGTCGAAGCCAAGCTCCTCGCCGAGAAAGTCGGCGTCCCCGTGGCACCGTGGTCCGGCGGACCCGTCGAGACCCGCGCCGACGCTCGCCGTCACGCCCAGGCGATCGGCTACCCGCTGATCATCAAAGCCCGCTCCGGTGGTGGTGGCCGCGGTATTCGCAAGGTCTTCCACGAAGACGAACTCGAACTGGCACTCGAACGCACCCAAGGTGAAGCAGAACGTTCCTTCGGTGACCCGGTCGTGTTCATCGAACGTCTCGTCACCGACGCCCGCCACGTCGAGGTCCAGGTCATCGCCGACAACCACGGCAACGTCTGGGCTCCGGGTGTGCGCGACTGCTCGATCCAGCGCCGCAACCAGAAGGTCATCGAAGAGTCCAGCTCACCGCTGCTGACCAAGGAACAGTCCGACCACCTGCGGTCCGTGTCCGCCGAACTCGTCCGCGCGGCCGAATACGCGGGCGCAGGCACGGTCGAGTACCTGTACCAACCCGAGCAGAAGATCTTCACCTTCCTCGAGGTCAACACTCGACTGCAGGTCGAACACCCGATCACCGAGTACACAACCGGTATCGACCTCGTGAAGCTTCAGATCCTCGTCGCCGGCGGCCATCGACTGGAAGGTGACTGCCCTTCCGAGTTCGGGCACGCCGTCGAGGCACGCCTGAACGCCGAGGACGCCGACAACGGCTTCGCACCGGCACCCGGCAGCGTCGAACTGCTCAAGTTCCCGCTCGGCACCGGCATCCGCGTCGACACCGGTATCGCACAGGGCGACGTCATTCCGCCGGACTACGACTCCATGGTCGCCAAGGTCATCGCCTGGGGCCGCGATCGCAGCGAGGCCTTCGCCCGCCTGCGCAACGCGCTGCGCGAGACCACCGTCGTCATCGACGGCGGCACCACCACCAAATCGTTCCTGCTCGGCCTGCTCGACAAGGAAGAGGTCATCACCGCGTCCGCCGACACCGGCTGGCTCGACCGCACCGACGCAGGCACCCCCGCAGGCCCGACGGCAAAAGCCGACATCGCGATCATCGCCGCGGCCATCGACGCATACGACGCCGAGGAAGCACACGAACGTGCGTCGTTCCTCACCTCCGCCCGCGGCGGACGCCCCCGCGCCAGCCACACCGTCGGCCGTACCGTGGAACTGAGCTACCAGGGTCAGGCCTACAAGCTGACCGTCGGCCAGACCGGACCGCACAGCTACCGCGTCGACGGTGACAGCGGTGACCTGCAGGTCGACGTCGAACGCCTCGGCGCATACGAGAGCCGGCTCGTCCTCGGTGGCCGCCGATACTCCGTCGTGACCGTCGCGCAGGCCGCGCACTTCCTCGTCGAGGTCGACGGCATCAGCCACCAGATCAGCCAGGACGAAGCCGGCCTGGTCCGCGCCCCCGCACCTGCCGTCGTCGTCGCCGTCCCCGTCGCCGTCGGTGACGATGTGGAGGCAGGGCAGACCCTCGTCGTACTCGAATCCATGAAGATGGAAACCGCGGTCCGCTCCCCCTACGCAGGCAAGGTCCGCGAGGTACTCGCCTCGGTCAACGGCCAGGTCGATTCCGGCGCCGCGTTGCTGCGTGTCGACCAGGCCGGCGAGCAGAAGGCCGCCAGCCAGACGGCACGGGTGGAGTTCCGCACGGTCGATCTCGCTTCCGGTGCATCGGCAAGCTGCCAGGCCCTGGGCGTGCTCGAGGAACTGTCCGCTCTGATCACCGGATTCGACGTCAGCGCATCGCGTGCGCGCACCTTGCTGACCGAGTACGAGACCCTGCGTGCCGACGTTCCCCGCGACGACCGCAGCGTCGTCGACGCAGAGCTGGTTCTGCTCAACACCTTCGCCGACATCTGCGAGCTCTCCCGTAATCGTCCGACGATGGACGAGGAGAACACCGACGAGCGTGTCCATTCCCCGCGTGAGCACTTCCACTCGTTCCTCGGCTCGCTCGACGCCGACGTCCAAGGGCTACCGGATGCGTTCCGCAGCAAGCTCTCTCGTGCACTTCGGCACTACGACGCAGGCGATCTGGAACGCGGCCCCGAGCTCGAAGAGGCCGTCTACCGCGTCTTCCTCGCACTCCAGCGCATCGAGAACCAGGTTCCCGTCGTCGCTGCGTTGCTGGACCACTGGCTGACCGACTCCGCTGCCCAGCAAGCAAGCGAATCGGCGATCGGCGACGTGCTCGAGCGACTCATCGTCGCCACCCAGGCCCGCTACCCGGTCATCGGCGACGTCGCCCGCAACCTGCGGTTCCGGTTGTTCGACGCCCCGCAGATCGCACGTGCACGCGATCAGGTCTACGACGGAGTTCGCGGCAGCCTGCAGTACCTCGCCGAGAACCCCGACGCCCACGACTACGCCGCACGGATCGACGCGTTGGTCTCGACGCCGGAACCACTGATCGACCTCCTCGCATCCCGCATCGAGAACCCGGGCGCACTGCTCGAGGTCATCACCAGGCAGTTCTACGAGATCCGAACGTTGGAGGACGTCAAGGCGTTCGACCGTGAAGGCAAGCACTTCGTCACCGGCAACTTCGAACTCGCCGGTGAGCGTCTCCACTTGGTCTCCACCGCAACGTCGTTCGCGGAGCTCCGCGCGACTCTCGACGCCATCGACGACATCGCAGGCCCCACCCCCGAGCACCTCGCCGTCGACCTCTACCTCTCCTGGCCCGACGCTCCCGCCGACGGCGACGAGATCTCGTCGACCATTCACGCCGTGCTGTCCGAGCATCCCCGCACACGTGGATGGCGCCGCATCACCATCACCGTCTGCGGCGACGACGTTCGCAACGTGACGTTCCGCCGTCCCAACGTCGACGGCTCCGAACCGCTCGCCGAGGACATCGTCATTCGCGACATGCACCCGCTCACCGGGCAGCGACTTGATCTGTGGCGCCTGAAGAACTTCGACGGCAAGCGTCTGCCTGCCACGCCGGGGACGTACCTCTTCCAGCTCAAGGCGAAGGAGAATCCGTCCGACGAGCGCCTCATGGCCCTCGCCGAAATCCGCGGCGTCACCACCCAACTCGACGAGAACGGCGAAGTCGTCGCCGTCCCCGAAATCGAGCGCACCGTAGCGGCCTGCCTCGACGGCATCCGTCGATTCCAGGCACAGCGAGGAAAGAAGCGCCTCGACGCCAACCGCGTCACCCTCTACGTCTGGCCGGTGCTCGACGTACCCGAGGACCGGCTGGCGACCATCGCGCGGCACATCGCGCCGTCGACCATCGGCGCAGGCCTGGAAGAGATCACGCTGATCGCACGCCTCAAGGACGGCGTCAACTCCGTCCCCCGCGACGTCGCGATCCGCTTCTCCTACCGCTCCGGCGCAGGCATCGTCGCCAAGGTCACCGACAAGCCGACCGAGCCGCTGCGCCCGATCGACGAGTACACCCAGAAGGTTCAGCGTTCGCAGGCACGCGGCACCGTGTACCCGTACGAGCTGATCCCGCTGCTGACCGAAGCAGGCGGAACGTTCACCGAGTACGACTTCGACGAAGCAGGCACATTCGGCGCCGTCGACCGTCCGTACGGCAAGAACAAGGCGGGCATCATCGCCGGCGTCGTCACCACGCCGAGCGAGCGCTACCCCGAGGGCATCACCCGCGTCGCCCTGTTCGGTGACCCGACCAAGGCACTGGGAACCGTCGCCGAAGCGGAATGCTCCCGCATCGTCGCCGCCATCGACCTGGCCGAGGAAATCGGCGCACCCGTCGAATGGTTCGCACTGTCCTCCGGCGCCACCATCTCGATGGCGACCGGAACCGAGAACATGGACTGGGTCTCGCGCGGCCTGCGCCGCATCATCACGTTCACCCAGGGCGGCGGCGAGATCAACATCGTCGTCGCAGGCATCAACGTCGGCGCCCAGCCGTACTGGAACGCCGAAGCGACCATGCTCGCCCACACCAAGGGCATCCTCGTGATGACCCCGGACAGCGCCATGGTGCTCACCGGCAAGCAGTCCCTCGACTACTCCGGTGGTGTCTCCGCCGAAGACAACTTCGGTATCGGTGGCTACGACCGCGTCATGGGACCGAACGGCCAGGCTCAGTACTGGGCACCGAACCTGCGTGCCGCCGTGGAAGTTCTGTTCGCGCACTACGACCACGCATACGCGCTGCCCGGCGAACGCTTCCCACGCCGCGCCGTGACGGCCGACCCGACCGACCGCGACGTGCGCAGCTACCCGCACGTGCACCCGTCGAGCGACTTCACCACCGTCGGCGACATCTTCTCCAGCGCCACCAACCCGGACCGCAAGAAGCCGTTCGACATCCGCACCGTCATGCGTGCCGTCGTCGACCAGGACCACTCGGTCCTCGAGCGCTGGGCCGACATGGCCGACGCCGACACCTCCGTCGTCTTCGATGCACACCTCGCCGGAATCCCCGTCTCGGTCATCGGCATCGAATCCCGGGCCATCCCCCGTAAGGGCTGGTTCCCCGCCGACGGGCCGGACCAGTGGACGTCGGGCACATTGTTCCCGAGCTCGTCCAAGAAGACCGCACGAGCTATCAACGCGGCCAGCGGATCACGCCCGATCGTCGTGCTGGCCAACTTGTCCGGCTTCGACGGCTCACCCGAGTCGCTGCGCAACATCCAGCTCGAGTACGGTGCCGAAATCGGAAGGGCCATCGTCAACTTCGACGGACCCATCGTGTTCTGTGTCGTCTCCCGCTACCACGGTGGCGCATTCGTGGTGTTCTCCGGAGCACTCAACGACAACATGGAAGTCCTGGCAGTCGAAGGCTCCTTCGCCTCCGTCCTCGGTGGTGCACCCGCAGCAGCCGTCGTCTTCACCCGCGACGTCAACGCCCGCACCGCAGCCGACGACGCAGTGAAGGAACTCGAAGCCCGGCTCACCGCAGCCGACACCGACGCCGAACGCGCACACCTACGCGTCGAACTGGCCTCGACCAAGGCCGACGTCCGCAACGCCAAACTCGGCGAAGTCGCGCAGGAATTCGAAGCGATCCACAACATCCAGCGTGCACAGCAAGTCGGATCCGTGGACCACATCGTCCCCGCCGCCGAACTGCGACCACAAATCATCGCAGCCATCGAACGAGGCATCGCCCGCGCACAGGCATAACCTCCAACCCCTGCGCCCCCTGACCAACGGTCAGGGGGCGCAGTCGTATCCGGGCTGCCCTCCATTTTCCGGGCTTTTACGGACCGAACGTGGAGTTCAGTCAGTCAGACTGACCGAACGACGCGTTCGCTCCACCGGGGAGGTGCTGCCAGTCTCACCGGGGAGGTGCTGCCAGTCTCACTGGGGACGTGCTGGCGGGCCCAGGGGTGCGCGGCGGCTAAGCGGCACCCTTGCGTCGTCTACTGCCCGTCCGTGCGGAGACTGCGCCGCCGAGGAGAATCATCCGCATCGTTCGCTCCGCTGCATCGGTGAGCAGGGACTCACCGTTGGCGACAGCTTCGGCCAGGGGCATGGGGACCGTGATGATCGATGCGATTGCAGCGATACCAACGTCGTGGACAGCCGGCGCACCCTGTCCCAGCGATCCTGCCAACGCGATGAGAGGTACGCCGAGTCGTTGGCAGCGTCGCGCCACTTCGGCGGGAACTTTGCCTTTCGGAGTCTGGAAGTCGATCGACCCTTCGGCGGTGATCACCAGGTCGGCCTTGCGAATGCGGCGGTCGAGGTCGATTCCGGACAGTCCCGAATCGAGAAGAGCGTCGAATCGGGACCGGAGGGTGGCTCCGACACCCGCTGCGAGACCCGCGCCCAGCCCGCCCGATGCTCCTGTGCCGAGGCCGGCCCGGATGTCGCCGTCGTGGACTCCGTCGCGTTCGAGGACGTCTGCCCAGTTGTCGAGCGCCTCGGACAAGTGCTCCACCTGCGTCGGCGAGGCGCCCTTCTGCGGACCGAACACACGTGCCACCCCGCCCGGTCCGCACAAGATGTTGTGCGGGTTGCAGGCCAACACCACTTCCACATCGGCGAGCCGCGGATGCAGTCCACTCCTGTCGATCGACACAGCTCGCTTCAGTTCGTTTCCCCCGTAACCGATCTCGATGCCCTCGGCGTCGAGGATCCGGGCACCGAGCGCCTGCAGGGCTCCAGCCCCACCGTCGCACGTACCGGAATCCCCACAGCCGACGAGAATCTGCTCGGCACCGGCGTCGAGCGCGGCCGCGATGAGCTGCCCGACGCCGTACGTCGTCGTCGACCCTGGATCACGCATGTCGGCCGGCACGAGCGAAAGCCCGGCTGCCGACGCCATTTCGACGACTGCGACGCCGGTCGCGGAGCCGCCGAGTGTCGCCCAGTGCGCGGTCACCGTCTGTCCGACGGGTCCCGTCACCACCGCGTCGTGCAATTGGCCTCGCGTCGCGGCGGCCAGAGTGCGTGCAGTGCCTTCCCCGCCGTCGGCGATCGGCGCAGTGTCGACGCGCACCCCGGGCAAGACGCGCCGCACACCTGCAGCGATGGCGGTCGCCACCGACTCCGCGCACAGGCTTTCCTTGAAACCACTGGGAGCGACGAGAATTCTCTGCGGGACGCGATTGGACATGGGGGTTCTCCTCTTGGGACGTGGAACGATCAGGAATGCAGGGACAGCCCGAGTGCAGGCCAGACCCACAACGAGCAGGCAAGGATCAGCGCCACCGATACCGGCGCCAAGGCAGCGGACATACGAAGCAGATGTGATCCGGAGTAGCCGGGGACGGTGTCCGAGGCTGCGAACATCGCAACAGGCTTGGCGGAGCTGGTGAGAGTCAGACAGAATCCTGCCGCGGCGGTCGACGCGAATGCCGCTGCAGCAGGGTCGATTCCGAAGGCAGGTGCGGTGGCGATCACGATGGGGACGAGCACCGCAGACCGAGCCGATCGCGATTGGATCACCAAGTGGGACACCAGTGAGACCAGAACGACGACCACCACGAACGACGTGGCTGCCGACCCGCCCATTCCCCGAACCGGGCCGAACGCAAGGTCGGCGAACCACTGGGCAGCACCGCTGGTGGTCAGGGCGACACCGAGACACAGCGTCGCCGCCATGAAGAGCAACAGCGACCACGGAATGGTCTTGAGCGCGACAGGCAGTGTGGTGGCACCCAGCCGCGGAGCCGCCGCCAGCAGCGCTCCGATCATCGCCACGATCGCCGGGTCGATGCCATGGAGCGGTTCACTCGACCACAGCACGATCACGGCGCCGAGCAACGCGACGAGTCGACGCTGCGGCCGGGTGAGGGGTGCAGCCGAACTCACACCGAATGCGTTCTTGCTCAGCGTGATCGGCTGCTCGCGCTCGGATCGATCGGTGAAAAGCGACAAAGCGATCTCGGCCGCGATATGAGACCACACGATCGCCAGTGGAAGACCCAGGAGCATCCACTGCAGAAACCCGATCCCCGAGCCCGTGGCGGTCCTCAGGATCTCGCTGGTGATCAAATGAGCTCCTGCGCCGAGCAGCGAGCCGACGGCCGAGAACAGGATCACCGACGGAAACACGACAGCCAGGGCCAGAACCAGTTTCGGTCGGTGTCGCAGGACAGCGGCCAACGCCAGGAACACCGGGAGTGCGAGAGCAGCCCGACCCGACGTCGCCGGAATCGCATACGTGGTGACGAGCAGAACGATGGTCACGAGGTGGACGAGCTGACGCGGAGTGTGAGCCGCGGACAACACCCGAGCGGCGACCCACGACGCCAAGCCGCTCGCCGTGACCGCAGCGGCGATGACGAAAGAACCGACCAACAGCCAGATCACGGTGTCGCCCAGCGTGCCGGTGAACGTCTCGGCGTCGACCGGACCGGTCAGGACGAGAGTGAGTGCCGCGCCGAGAGCGACGTACGTGTCGTCGACCGGCGCGAAGATCCACATCCACACAGCGACGAGGAAGACCAGCACCGTGACCGTTCCATCGAACGAGAGGTCTCCCGCCACACCGGCGAACACCACACGAACACAGAGCAGGAAGACGACGGCACCGCTGAGCGCAACGGGCAGCGTCGGCGCGGGGATCCGCAATTTCGGACGACTGGGCCCGGTACGGCCGAGCTTGATGGGCGGTGTTGTCGCGAAACGTGTCTCGGTCATCGCAATCGATATCCCATGCCGCGCACTGTCTCCACCCGCTCGGCACCGATCTTCGAGCGCAGCGCCCGAACGTAGACGTCGACGACGTTGGACGCAGGATCGAAATCGTAACCCCACACCTGACCCAGAATCTGCTCTCGCGAGAGCACCTGATCGGCGTGTCTGAGAAAGACCTCGAGCAGCGCGAACTCGCGTGCCGTCAGATCGACCACCCGCTCACCGATCTGCGCTCGGCGAGAACGTAGGTCCAAGCTCAGATCACGCAGCACCAGCGACGACTCTGCACCGATCGACACGTCGTCCTGCAATCTCAAGCGCACGCGTGCAAGCAATTCCGCGAACTGGAACGGCTTGGTCATGTAGTCGTTCGCGCCGCCTTCGAGGCCGGCGACTGTGTCTCGGACGCTGTCACGGGCCGTCAGGACCACCACCGGAGTGCTCACGCCCTCACCCCGCAGTTGACGAAGAACCGTGAACCCGTCCATCGACGGGAGCCCGATGTCCAGCACCACCATGTCGAACCCGCCCTCGCGGGCCATCATGAGCGCCGTTTCACCGTCGGCGACATGCTCGGTGCTGTATCCCGCGGCGCGCAGGCCCTTTCCGACGAACGACGCGATGTGCACGTCGTCCTCGGCAATGAGTATGCGGCTCATGAAATCTCCTTCGTGGCGGTGTCGTCGTACGGTTCGTCCGACATGACGGTGTGTCCCGGGCTCGGCAGATCGAGGCCGAAGGTCGCACCTTCGCCGTGCACACTGCGCACCCAGGCGGACCCGCCGTGCGCGTCGGCGATGGCTCTGACGATGGCCAAGCCGAGTCCCGCGCCGGAGCGCTGCTGAGGCGTCGTCCGATCGGCCGGAGACCCTCGCTGAAATCGTTCGAAGATCAGCGGCGCGTCCTCGGGCCGGACCCCGGGGCCGTCGTCGGTGATCCACAACGAGAAGACCCTGCCGTCACCGTCGCCGTCGAAACGCGACCCCAGCCGGATTCGAGACCCGACCGCCGTATGTCCCACTGCATTGGCGGCCATCTGCACCATCGCCTGCGTCACACGCTCCGCGTCGAGACTGCACGTTCCCTCCGCGACCTCCATCAGCAGCCAGTGCCGATCGCCGATCGTCTGCACTTTCGACTCGATGTCGAGGACCAACTGCGCGACGTCGACGGTCTTGCGGACGACGAAGTCCGGTTGTTCCGCCTTAGCCAGCATGAGCAGATCGCTGACGATCCGGCCCATTCGTCCCAGCTCGCTGTCCACCAACGCCAACGTCTTGCGTCGCTCCTCGGGATCGTCGGACATGAGCTCGAGATGCCCACGGACGATCGTGATGGGGGTCCGCAGTTCGTGGCCGGCGTCGTCGACGAACTGACGTTGTGTCGTGTAGGCGCTTTCGAGCCGATCCAGCATCGCGTTGAACGTCTCGGCGAGGTCGGCGATGTCGTCGCGACCGTGCACCGGCACCCGCGCGGTCAGATCCGTCTCACCGATCTCCGCGGCAACGGTACGCACTGTGCGAACCGGTGCAAGGATGCGGCCTGCCACCAGATACGCGACACCTGCCGTCAACGTCAGTCCGACGATTCCGACGAGAGCCATGGTCTGCATCGTGCGGTTGACGAGGGCGCGTCCGGATTCGGTGAACACAGCAACGAACAACGTTCCGCCCGTCCCGGCTACATCGTCGACATCGACTCGTCCCCAGCGCATCTGACCCGACACCGTCTCGACGACGCCTGCAGGCTGCGCCGAGTCGATCGACGTACGAACCAGACCTGGATCCTGCATCAACGCCTCAGGGACATCCCCACGAGGTTGTCCGACGACGTCGTTGCCGACGACACCGATCATGACCTCACCGAGACTGGGCGACTGCCGCGCCAGATAGACCTCGAGCAACCGCTCGACGGACACGAACGGGCGCGTCGTCGTCGGGTCGACGCCTTCCGCGGCGAACGTCCTGAACTCGTCGGCCTCCTGAACGATGTCGTCGTTGGCTCGCACGTCGACGTCACGCAGAAGCAGATTACGAGCCGTGACCAGAACGACGACCAGAAGCAGAAGCGTCGTCAACATGATCCAGGCCGTGATCTTCCAGCGAGCCGGAAGGGAGGATCCGCGCCTAGTCACTGCAGTCGAATCGGGAGCAGTCGAATCAGGAGCAGTCGAATTGGGAGCAGTCGAATTGGGAGCTGTCGAGTCTGGAGCTGTCGAATCAGTCGTCATCGTCGTCCCCACCGTCGTCGCCGTCGTCGTCCCAGTCGTCGTCGTACGGAATCACCGGTGCCTGAGGAGCTGGCGCAGGCGCCTGGGGCGCAGGTGCGGGAGCAGGCGGCGGTGGCGGCAGCTCGGTCGGCGGCTGCGGGGCCGGCTGGGTCGCCGTCGGCTGGGTCGCAGTCGGCTGGGTCGCAGTCGGCTGGGTCGCAGTCGGCTGGGTTGCAGTCGGTACGACGCTCACCACCACCGGCGCCGGATCCAACTCCGGATCAGGGGCGCGGGTGAGGAGAAAACTTGCCGCCAAGACGAACGCGACGGCTGCGAGTATCGCGCCGACGGCGAGCGGTCGGGAGGAGTGCATAGGTAGAACTATGCCGGGAATCCATGACGTACCCATGAGACGCACATGAAGGTTTCTTCATCTACGCCCTGTTCCTACGGCGGTGCGTATCCAGCTCAGCCCGCGAGGGTCCGCCGACTCTCGAATCTGCGACGCGCACCGGTGATGGGATCGTCGAACTCCACCGCACGGGCGAGCAGTTGCAGCGGCGAACCGAAATCGTCGGCGGCAGTCCGGGTGTAGATCGGATAGTACGGGTCGCCCTTGATGGGAATACCCAACGAGGACAGATGAATCCGAAGCTGATGAGTACGGCCGGTGTGCGGGAAGAGCCGGTAGCGAGCAGTGTCACCGAACCGTTCGACGAGTTCGATGCGGGTCTCGCTGTTGGGCTCCCCCGGTTCCTCGCGGGCGACCATCACACCGTGATCCTTCAGAATCCGGCTGCGCACCACCCGGGGGAATTCGAGAGACGGATCGAATCCAGCGACGGCTTCGTACTCCTTGAGCACTGCCCGCGAGGAAAACAGTTCCTGGTACGGACGCCGAAGCTCCCGCGAGCGGGTGAAGATCAACACTCCTGCCGTCGCTCTGTCGAGGCGATGAGCGGGCGTCAGGTCCTCGCAACCGAGGAGGCGACGCAGTCTGACGGTCGCGGTCTCGGTGACGTGCATTCCGCGAGGAATCGTCGCGAGGAAATGAGGCTTGTCGACGACGACGATGCCCTCCGCGTCGTACAGAACATCCAGCTCGAACGGCACCGCGGTCTCGTGTGCCGGCACGCGATGGAAGTGGACGAACCTTCCTGGTGCATAACGACTCTCGACGGTCCATGGCCGAGCTTTCTCGTCGACCACCTCGCCGGCGGTCAACATCGTCACCCAGTCGTCACCGGGATGCTCACGCTGCAGGTAGTCGAGAAGAAGTACGGACGAGTCGTCGTGCGGAAGGCGGATTCTCAGCGGCGCGAGACCGTCCCGATACGGCAGAGGAGGCTGTGAATGCTCAGGCACAGTCCACGCATACCAAGCGAAGGCCCCGCCCGTCGTCGCCGTCGAAATCCTGATATCTCGAGGTCGGGTTGCTGCATACCGTGCATCTCCCGATCACCTCGGTGTGGTCGGAGAAGTTCACCGTCATCCGCTTGTCGAACACGTACAACGACCCTTCCCACAACGCATCGTCGCCGAAAGTCTCCGCGTACCGGACGATTCCACCGTCGATCTGGTAGACCTCCTCGAATCCGCGGGAGCGCATGAGTGACGACAGCACCTCGCAGCGGACGCCGCCCGTGCAATACGTGACCACCGGGCTGGACTTCAGGTGATCGAACTCGCCCGAGTCCAGTTGCGCGACGAAATCCCGGGTTGTCTCCACATCCGGGACGACGGCATTCTTGAACTTGCCGATCTGCGCTTCGAACGCATTGCGGCCGTCGAAGAACACGACGTCATCGCCGCGCTCGGCAACCAGATCGTTGACCTGCTGCGGACTGAGGTGCACTCCCCCGCCCACCACGCCGTTCTCGTCGACCTTCAACTCCTCCGGCGCCCCGAACGTGACGATCTCCGGCCGAACCTTCACCGACAGGCGCGGAAAATCCTCCCCCAGCCCCTCCGACCACTTGATGTCGGCTGTCTTGAACGGCGCATAGCTTCGGGTGCCGCGGACATACCTCTTGACGTCCTCCACATCACCGCCGACCGTCGCATTGATGCCGTGTTCCGAAATCAGAATGCGCCCGGTGAGGTTGTTCGACGCCGCCAGGGTGTGCTGCCACAGCCGAATCGCCTCGGGATCCGGCAGCGGAGTGAACACGTAGAACAGCACGATCTTCGGTACAGCCATGGTGCAAGTATGCCGCCCGTGGTGACCGAACGGCACATTCGCTCACTCAGAGTGACCGAACGGTACGTTCGGTCCGAAAAGGGGCCGGGGTCGGCTAGCGGACGGGGAGTGGAGCGGGATCTACGCGGGCGATGCCGTCGCCGACCGTGAAGCCTGCCGCCCAGGACACTCCGGTGAGCGGGTCCTCCTTGGCGTCGAGGAACCAATGGTCCATCTGGACGCCCGACGGTGTGACGTCGAAGACTCCGAAGCCGTGGCTGTCCAGTTCGACGTATCGGATGTGTCGGTTCAAGGTGGTCAGCGCGGCCTCTGCGACTCGGCCCAGAGTGTGCGGCGGGGTCTTGGTGAGGTCGTCGACGTTGGCCGAGGACACGGAGGTGACGACGAGCTCTGTCGCGACGCCGCCTGTTTCGAAGTATCGAGCGGCGTCCTGCGGGATGTCGCATGCCCAGGCCGAATGGATGTCACCGGTGACGAAGACGGTGTTGCTGACGCCGTTGTCCGCAATGGCGGCGAGCAGCTTCTTGCGGTCGGCGGTGTAGCCGTCCCAGGGGTCGGCCATGTAGGGCACTCCGCCTTCGGGGATGCCGAGCAGTCCGGTCAGCGCCCGCGCAGCCTCGCTCTCGAGCGGCGGGACCAGCACCGGGGTGATCATGACGGGATTGCCGACGATCTTCCATCGGGTCGGCGAGCTGATCAGGCCGTCGGTGAGCCACTGCATCTGATCGGCGCCGGTGATGGTGCGGTTCGGTGAATCGACCTCGGCTCCCGCCGTCGGCGAAACCTGTTTGGATCGGTAGGTCCGCAGGTCGAGCATCGACAACTCGAGTAGATTGCCGAAGCGCAGTCGGCGGTACAGGTGCCGATTCTGCGGTGTTCCCGCCGCTCGTACCGGCATCCACTCGTAGTAGGCCTGAACCGAGTTGGCCTTGCGGACGTTCCAAGGCCCTTCGGTCTCCGGCTGGTGGTTCTGGGCTCCGCCGTCGTAGGCGTCGTTCGCGCTTTCGTGGTCGTCCCAGGTGCAGATCCACGGCACCCCCAGATGCGCGGCCTGCAGGTCGGGGTCGCTCTTGTACTGGCCGTGCCTGGTCCGGTAGTCCGCGAGACTCACGATCTCGTGCACCGGATCGTGCACGCGGATGACGCCGTTCTTTCCGGCGAACTCACCGGTGCGGTACTCGTAGATGTAGTCGCCCAGGTGAATGATCGCGTCCAGATCGGTCCGCGTCGACAGATGTCGGTAGGCACCGAAGTACCCGGACTCCCAGTTGGAGCAGGACACGACACCGAACCTGATCCGCTCGACGTCCGCGTCGTTCGCCGGAGCCGTCGACGTCGTACCCACGACCGACTGCACACCCGCGGCGTCACCGTCGGCAATCTCGAAGCTGTAGTAATACGTCGTCGACGCCGTCAGCCCGTCGACGTCCACCTTGACGGTGTGATCGACCCCGGCGTCGGTCGTCACAGCGCCGCTGCGGACGAGGTTCGTCAACTGAGGGTCCGTGGCCACGCGCCAGCGCACGATCGTAGCCGGGCCGAGGCCCGAGCCCGGGGTTGCACCCGGCTGCGGAGTGACACGAGTCCACAGAATCACCGCATCCGGCGTCGGATCCCCCGAGGCGACGCCGTGCTGGAACGGTACGAAATCCTCACCCTGAGCGTGCGCCACAGCAGGCAACGCCGACGCTGCCCCCGCAGCTGCGAGCGCAACCGTCGACGATCGAAGAAACCCTCGCCTGGACACGCCCTCGTTCACGATCACCGAGCCAGTTCATGCGAACTTCGGGTCCCGGTCAAGTCAGGCTGGCCACAGCGGCGGAAAATTCATCGATCCGTTGCCGTCGTGCATGCCCGAGTGTCATCCGAGCGGATGATGGAAGGGGGCCTCACCGCGGTCGCGCCCTGGTCGTTGACCTCCTGCCAGCGCTCCTCACCGATCGACATCGTCGTCAGATTCGACTGGGGATCGAGATCCACGACGAGCACCCGCAGGCCGAACTCGGCGGACATGAACTCGGCTACAGCGGCAGTCGTCGTGGACTTCCCGACGCCGCCCTTCAGGTCGATCGTCGCGATGACAGTCGCCATTGCAGGCCACCTCCCTGTATCGCGCGCAGTTCAGCACACAGCGAGCGGGTTTGTAGGCCTGTGGATGGGAGCATTCTGCCGTCCATGAACTCCCCGCTCTGGCTGTTCGGCGATCAACTCGGTCCGCATTTCCATTCCACGCCGGACCTCCGTGACCGCAAGGTTTTGCTGATCGAAAGTGCCCGCGTGCTCCGACGGCGGCCGTTCCACCGACAGAAACTCCACCTGGTGCTGTCCGGGATGAGGCATCTGGCCGACGAGCTGGGAGACCGCGCGACCTATCTCAGAACCGAGACCTATCGGGAGGCGCTCGAACAGTTCGGCAAACCCGTCGTGGTCTTCGAGCCGACATCGCACGCGGCCGAGGCCTTCGTCGACGGGTTGTTCCAGGAAGGTCTCGTCGACGACGTGTTGCCGACGCCGATGTTCGCGCTGAGTCGAGCCGATTTCGCGGAGTGGGCAGGTAATCGTCACCAGTTCCGAATGGAGACCTTCTATCGCGATCAGAGGCGACGCTTCGAGATCCTGATGTCCGGTGACGAACCGGTGCAGGGTGTCTGGAATCTCGACGAGGAGAACCGTGAGCCACCGCCGAAGAAGCAGGCGACGCTCGGCGTCGACCCGCCGTGGTGGCCGACCGAGGACGACATCGACGAGCAGGTACGCGCGGATCTGGACGCGATGGAGCTGGACACCGTCGGCAACGACGGCCCCCGACTGTTCGCGGTGACTGCAGCCGAGGCTCGAAAGGCTTTGGAGCACTTCGTGTCCTATCGACTGCAGGACTTCGGCAAGTACGAGGATGCCGTGATGACGCAGGACTGGACGATGGCGCACTCGTTGTTGTCGGTGCCGCTGAACATGGGATTGCTCGAGCCGCTCGACGTGACGGAGGCCGCCGAGAAGGCGTGGCGCGACGGCGACGCGTCGCTGGCGTCGGTTGAGGGGTTCGTCCGGCAGATACTCGGATGGCGTGAGTACGTGTGGCATCTGTACTGGCACTTCGGACCCGAATACATCGATCGGAACGAACTCGATGCTCACGTCCCGCTGCCGAAGTGGTTCACCGACCTCGACGGTGACGAGCCGATCGCCGCCTGCCTGGCGCACACGCTCTCCGAACTCCGCGACCGCGGCTGGGTGCATCACATCCCGAGGTTGATGATTCTGGGCAACTTCGCGCTGCAACGCGGTTACGACCCTCGCGCACTCACCGAGTGGTTCGCCACCGCGTTCGTCGACGGGTTCGCGTGGGTCATGCCCGTAAACGTCATCGGCATGAGCCAGCATGCCGACGGCGGTCTCATCGCCACGAAACCGTACGCATCCGGCGGCGCCTATCTGAACCGAATGACCGATCACTGCGGTGGATGCGAGTACAACCCGAAGAAGCGGCTCGGGCGCGACGCGTGCCCGTTCACGGCAGGGTACTGGGCGTTCGTCCACCGCCATCGAGATCGGTTGTCCCACAACCACCGAACCGCACGCCAGGTGTCCTCGATGAACAGGTTGTCCGACCTCGACCAGGTCCTCGAGCAGGAGGCACAGCGAGAGGTATTCTGACACAATCGTTCCGTGCTGGAACGAGAGAATCATCGATGAACGACGGTCGATTCCCCGAGTGGTTCGTCGAGCGCTTCGCCGACTACTGGCAGTCCGGCGGGGCGTCGCGCATCGAGGGCAGGATCATGGGATATCTGCTGATCGACGAGACACCGGGTGTCAGTGCTGCGGAACTCGCCGAGGCTCTGAGCACCTCACGCGGATCGGTATCGAACTACATCCGACGCCTCATCACGCGAGGATTCGTCAAACAGGTTCGGCGACCGAAGGATCGGACGCACTACTACGTCATGGACGCGGACGTCTGGGGCGGATTCCTCGAAACCGAACATGCCTACCTCGAAAATCAGCGCGCACTGGCCACCGAAGCACTGAAATACGCCGACCCGAGCGGGCCGGCGTATCTCCGTGTGCTCAACATGCGTGACTACATGGGGTGGATCATCGACAACCGAATGCTGCGCAGCGAGTGGAATCGGTTCAAGGAAGAACGGGACTCCTAGCTCGGTCACCCCCGAGCGGGCAGCTTCGCGATGGCCTCGTCGATCATCGGGACGTACCGCTCGAGCGCCCACGGAACGGTCAAGGGGTTGATGATCGAGGAGCCCGTGACGAACGGCTGCTCGGTCGGCGCCACGACCGATCCGCGATTCACCGCGGGGATCTGGTTGTACGCCGGCTGCGCCTCGGTGTCGCTGCGGTTCTGCGCGTCCGAGTAGAACGTGAAGATCAAGTCCGAATCGTTCAGCAGGTTGGCGTTCTCGAGCCCGATGACAGCGGAATCGGTGCCTTCGGTCTCGTCGAGGGTGTAGACCACGGGATCGACCTCGAGTCCGAGTGCACGGACCATCGCGACCCGCTGCTCCTCCGCGAGGAACACACCGAGCGTGCCCGGGCCGGTGTTGTAGATGTAGGAGAACGAGACGTCCTCGTACTCCGGATGCGAGGCGGTGGCGTCGGCGAACTGGCTCTTGATCTTGTCGATCTCCTCCGCCGCGCGCTCCTGCTCACCCATGGCCTTGCCGATCACGGAGATCTGGTCTTCCCAGGTGATGGTCCACGGCTGCTCCTCGTATGCGACCACGGGGGCGAAGCCGTTGAGTGCGTCGAACTGCTGCTGCGTGATTCCCGACCACGGCGCCAGGATCAGATCCGGGTCGAGTGCGAGGATCGCCTCGATGTTCAGCTCGGTTCCGCCGGTGAACTGCTGTGGCAACCGGTCGTCGTCCAGCGCCTCGTCGATCCAGGGCAGATACCCGGAATCGTCACTTCCCCAGGGGTATTCCTCGACTCCGACGGGAACGGTGCCCAGTGCGATCGCCGTCTCGGCCGATCCCATTCCGAGTGTCACGATGCGTTCCGGTTTCTCGGTGATGACGGCTTGGCCGAGCGCGGAATCGATCGTGACGGCGGCGAAATCGCCCGAGGTGTCCGACTCCGCGGATTCGGTCGACCCACATCCAGCCAGAACCAACGCAGTAGCGACGAGTCCGGACAGCGCCGCAGCGCGCCGGCGAGAGGCGATTATCATCAATTGACCATAGGCTAACCTATCTCGAATTTTCAAATCGAATGAAAGTTCACAGACGCTACGGTGGTGCACATGAGCCTTCCCCGTCCCGCCCCGGACCGCACTGCCGTCGTCACCGGCGCCTCGTCGGGCATCGGCGAAGCCATCGCACGCGAACTCGCGTCGCGGGGCCACGGCGTCGCCCTCGTCGCGAGGCGAGCCGAGAAGTTACGCGAGCTGGCGAACGAACTGAGTGCCCGAGTGCGCGTGGAGGTACTGCCTGCCGATCTGTCGGTCAGAGCGGACCGGGCAGACCTACTGCCGCGGATCGAGGCGCTAGGCCTTGTTCCGGACATCCTCGTCAACAACGCAGGCCTGTCCACCCTCGGCCCCGTAGCCGACTCGGACCCCGACGCGGAGCTGAACATGATCGAGGTCGACGTCGCATCAGTCGCCGATCTGTGCAGTCGGTTTCTACCCGGAATGACCGCTCGCCGACGCGGGGCCGTCCTCAACGTCGCCTCCACCGCGGCCTTTCAGCCACTCCCGGGACAAGCGGGATACGGCGCCTGCAAGGCTTTCGTGCTCTCCTACACCCAGAGCCTCAGTGGTGAACTGAAAGGCACAGGAGTCACGGCGACAGCGCTGTGCCCCGGCCCCGTCGACACCGGTTTCGGCGAAGCCGCCGGATTCGCCAAGGAGGACGCCGAAGCGGCATTGCCGCCCATCATGTGGGTGCCGGCGGACGTCGTCGCGAAAACGGCCGTCGACGGAATGGCCAAGGGCCAGATGGTGGCGATCCCGGGACTGATCAACCGCGTCGCGTCCATCTTCGCTGCGGTCGCACCACGAACACTGTTGGTACCCGTCCTCGCCCGTAGCCACCCGGGCCTTCGTAAGGGAAAGTCTTCATGACGCGCGAGTTCACGGTTTCCGACAGCATCGTCGTCGACGCCACCGCCGAGGACCTGTACGACGCGATCAGCGACCCCACGCACATGGGGTCGTGGAGTCCCGAGAACCTCGGCGCCGTCGTGCTCGACCCGCGCGACTCCGCCTACGTGGGAATGCAATTCGACGGCCGCAACAAGCGGGGCCGGGCGCAGTGGGTGACACGCTCGACGGTGACCGTCGCCGACCCCGGAAAGACGTTCGAGTTTCGAGTCTTCGCGATCGGCGTGAAATCTCCTCGCTTGAAGGGCGCGAACGCGACGTGGCGGTACGATTTCGAGCCCACTCCTCAGGGGACGAAAGTCACCGAAACCTGGACCGACGATCGTCGAAAATGGCCCGGTGCAGTGGCATTCGTGTTCGACAAGATCGTCACGAGCGGCAAGACCTTCCCCGAGTTCCAGCGTCGTAACATCCGGAAGACGTTGGAGAATCTGCAGACTCACTTCGCTGCCAAGTAACCGCCGAGCAGAAGTTCGACGGCTGCCGATCAGGCTCTGTCCGCCAGCCCCCGAACGTAGGCAGCCTGGCCTGCGTGCTGAAGATCGTCGGACACAACCGAAACGAGACGAACACCGAGGGTCACCGGCGGATCCCAATTGTCGTCGACCACCCGATCGAGATCCTCGACGGACAGAGACTGCACGTACGCAACGGTTTTCGCATGGACGGCGTCGTGGTAGTCGCGCAGCAGATCAGCACTGCTCGTGACCGCTGCGACATCGTCGGACGACTGTCCGTAGCCGATCGCACCGTCGTCGAACGGCAGCGCGAACCGGTCGCTCCACCCATCGGCGGTCCATACCTGCTCGGAACCGGCCACTCCAGCTACATGGTCGTCCTGCACGCGCGTCAGATGCCAGATCAACCAGGCGACCGTGTTGGCCTCGGAGTCGGCACGGAACGTCAGAGCATGCTCCGGGATGTCGTCGAGGGTGTCGTGCACGACACCCTTGACGCGTTCGAAAGCGTCCACCAGTACTTCGGCGTGATTCACGAGCATCCTTTCGTCGGCACATCTCATGCATACCCCACGATGAATTCTGTCGCCGGAATTTCCGTCACCCGTGCGCCCGTTGCACCGAGCATGAAGGCAATCAGGTACACCCGGACCGGCGACTCATCCGTACTCACCCTCGAGGACCGCGACATCCCCGAACCCGGACCAGGCGAAGTGCGCGTCAAGGTCGCCGTCTCCGGCGTCAACCCCACCGACTGGAAGAACCGAAGCGGCGCGACGGGTGAACTCGCTTTCGACGAGGTCTCCCCCAACCAAGACGGAGCAGGCACCATCGACGCCACCGGACCGGGTGTGGAGGGCCTCGCGAACGGCGACCGCGTCTGGCTCTACCTCTCCCAGTACCAACGGCCCTCCGGCACCGCCCAGGAGTACACCGTCGTGTCCGCCGAACACGTCGTCCGGTTGCCCGAGAACGTCTCCTTCGACGTCGGCGCATCCCTCGGCGTACCCGCGATGACCGCTCACCGCGCCTTGACGGTCTCCGAGGACGGACCGACACGACTGCACCCCTCCGCCCTGGACGGCAAAACGGTCCTCGTGGCCGGCGGCGCCGGAGCCGTCGGGCACGCGGCGATCCAGCTGGCCCGATGGGCAGGAGCAACCGTCGTGACCACCGTCAGCGGACCCGAGAAGGCCGCCCTCGCGACAGCCGCGGGAGCCCACCACGTCGTCAACTACAAGACCGGCGACGCCGCCTCTGAAATCCGCGCGATCGCACCGAACGGAGTGGACCTGATCGTCGAGGTCGCGCCAGCGCAGAACGCGAAGCTGAACGCCGCCGTCGCAGCGAACCGCGCATCGATCGCGATATACGCCAACAACGGCGGCGACAGCTTCACCCTCGACATTCGGCCGAACATGGTGACCAACGCCCGCTATCAGTTCGTGCTGCTCTACACCGTCGGTGACGACGCACTGAAAGCCGCCGAAGAGGACGTCACCAACGCTGCCGCAGCCGGCGTCCTCGAGGTGGGCGAGGACGCGGGCCTACCGCTGCACCGCTTCTCCCTGGCGGACACCGCAGCAGCCCACGATGCCGTGGAAAGCGGCACCGTCGGAAAGGTGTTGATAGACCTCTGAGCCTATGTGAGTGGAATGTAGGCCAGGGCCTACATTCCACTCACGTAGGGGTGATGACGGGCAACGAGCTCCACGGAAAATTGATCCACAGGTCCGTCTCGCGCCAGGAGAAATCCGGCGCGATGATCGACTGCGGCTTGGTGTAGATCACCGCGGACTTCACCTCGTCCGTGTGCTTCTTCAGCAGCTCGACGACGAGTGCGAGAGTGCGACCGGAATCCGCGACGTCGTCGACCACGAGCAATCGCTTGCCGACGATGGCATCGGTGTCCAACAGCGGCTCCAGAACCACCGGGTCCGGCAGCGTCTCCTCGACGTCGGAGTAGAACTCCACGTTCAGCGTGCCCGCGGCCTTGACGCCCATCGCGTACGCGATGGCGCCTGCAGGGATCAAACCGCCGCGAGCGATCGCGATCACGATCTCGGGCTCGAACCCGCTGTCCACGATCGACTGCGTCAGCTCGCGAGATGCGGTTCCGAACGTCTCCCAGGTCAGGACTTCGCGTCCTCCGTCTGTCATGTACGAAGCCTAGGCGGATCGACATAGCATTGCCGAAATAGCAAACAATATTGCGAAATGACAAGGAGGCTTGCATCCTGGACCCATGCACACACATGACGAGCCCGTGTTCGATCAGGCCTTCTGGGACAACCTGTACACCGAGCAGGCACAGCGTTGGAGCGGAAATGCCAACCCTGTCCTGATCACCGAGGCCTCCAAGCTCACCCCGGGGACCGCACTCGACATCGGCAGCGGCGAAGGCGGCGACGCGCGCTGGCTGGCCGACAACGGGTGGACGACGACCGGCGCCGACATCTCCGAGGTTGCCATCGAGCGCGCCCGGAAAACACAAGGCGACCGCGACATCACGTGGCTGCACCGCGATTTGCTGACCTGGCAGCCCGAGGAACGGTACGACCTCGTCACCGCGCACTTCTTCCAACTGCCTCCCCACCAGGTCGGCCCCGCGTTCCAGCGGTTCGGTTCCGCAGTGGCCGCCGGTGGGTACCTGCTGATCGTCGGACACAGCCCGAACGACCATCTCGCATCGCACCACCAGCACGCGCAGATGCTGTTCGACGTCGACACCATCACCGCGCTCTTCGACGGCGACCAGTGGACGACTGTTGTCGCCGAGGACCGGACCCGCCCGGGACAGGACCCGGACGGCACGCCCGCCGAGCGCACCGACACGGTGGTGCTGCTGCGACGCTCCCAGCCGACGGAACGCACCTAGACTCGATCGAATGCCGCTGAAGTACATGTCGCTGAAGTACTACGCCCCGCTGGCCGTGTCGCTGGTCGCAGCGCTGATCATCTTGTTCACGCCGGCGTCCGGTGTACCCAGCGGTTTCCAGCACAGCGACAAGATCATTCACTTTCTGTTGTTCGCGGCGCTGGCGTACTCGTCACGATTCGCCGGCATGACCACGCACGTGACCCTCGCCTGGACGGTCGGGTTCGCGGTGGTGTCGGAGATCCTCCAAGCTCTGCTTCCACTGGGGCGCAGCGGGTCGGCACTCGACGCGGTGTTCGACATCCTCGGCGTCGGCGCAGGCCTGCTGATCGCCGTCCGCGTCCTTCCGGCCCGGTCGGCTATACACTGAGCACACTGCTCCGGGGGTCCTCGGCTCGCACGCCACCTCCGGAAGGTTCACCATCACCTCGACGTCCGCTCCGCACGATATCTACCTCGTTCCTCCCGAGCAGGACTCGGACGAACCCGTCCTCGGCGCGTCGGCCGATACGACTGCACGCCTCACCGGCCGCGCGGACATCGTTCCGTTCGGCGGTCGTTTCGCACTGAAGATCACCTCGACGACGCCACACCAGGCGATGGTCGAGGATCTCCTGTTCGTTCGGGCCGTGCTCGACGACGCCGCGATCCCGTACCTCCTGGTGCGAGGAAACGACGAACGTCCGGTCATCGCCATCGACGATTCGCGTCGCGCTGCTCTTCGGGACGCTCTGGTGGCGGCATGCACCGCCGAGCCGTTCTACTGCAAGACCGTCGACGTCAAACGCGGCAAGGCGATGCTCGTCGCCGACGGAGGACTCGACGATTCGCCCAACGCACGGATCTTTCGGTTGTTCCGACCCCGCGCGGAACCGACGAGCGGGTTGAACTACGGCGCGTCCACCGCGGTACAGATCGAACTGTGGGACATATCTGCGTCGGAAATAGTTCTCCCGGTCGAGAACTCCCTGACCCGCCGAACGATCAAGCCCGAGGAAGCAGTACGCGGCACCGTCGACCGATTCGGCAAGACGTGGCCGACCATCGAGAACATGTTCGCCGACCACGCGTCCGACATCAATTTCGACATCGACATCGTGTTCTCCTGGGTCGACGGTTCGTCGGCGGAATTCCAGGCTCAACGCGCGAGGCGGATGCAGAACTACGTCGTCGGCGAGGGCGACGCGTCCGCCGCACGCTTCCGCCAGATCGACGAGTTGAAGTACGCCCTCCGGTCCATCCACATGTACGCGCCGTGGATCAGACGGATCTTCGTCGCGACGGACTCCGACAGGCCCTCCTGGCTCGCCGACGATCCACGCGTCACGTTCGTACCGAGCGAGGCATTCTTCGTCGACACCTCGGTGCTGCCCACGCACAATTCACAAGCCGTCGAATGCCAGTTGCACCACATCCCCGGGCTGTCCGAGCACTTCCTCTACTCCAACGACGACATGTTCTTCGGCCGACCCGTCGGCCCCCAGATGTTCTTCTCCCCCGGCGGCATCAGCATGTTCATCGAAGCCCCCATCCGAATCGGATTGGGCTACAACGACGCCGACCGGAGCGGATTCGAGAACGCCGCCCGCGTCAACCGTCGGCTCCTGCAGGACCGATTCGGCATGACGACCACCCGCCACCTCGAACACGCAGCGACCCCGTTGCGCAAGAGCGTCATGCAGGAGATGGAAAACGAGTTTCCCGACGAGTTCGCGTCCACCGCGGCCAGCGTGTTCCGTGCGAGCACCAACATCTCGGTGACGAACTCGCTCTACCACTACTACGCCCTGATGAGCGGCCGGGCCGTCGTGCAGCGCGACGCGAAAGTCACCTATATCGACACCACGGCCTACGCCGGTCTCCATCGGATGGAGTCGATGCTGCCCAAACGCGCTGTCGACTTCTTCTGTCTCAACGACGGCAGCTTCCCCGAGGTGGACCTCGAGGTTCGCACCCACCGCGTCACCGAGTTCCTCGACCGCTACTTCCCCATCGTCGCGCCGTGGGAGAGTTCGGCGCGGGCCGAGTGAACTAGACGTCCACTCGCGAGTGGCGGGTGGAGTCGGCAATCGTCACGCCCGCGCGGTCGAGCCGTCGTGCGACCTCGTCGGCCGAGACGTACTCGCCGACCGTGTCGTATGAGCCGATCGGCACCACCGAATGCACGACGGTGTCGTCGTAGACGTGCACCAGGTTGAACGCTTGCGCCCCGTCGCGGCCACGGATCGCGCCCGGCTCCACACTCAAGTCCTGGGTGTAACACGTCGCCGACGCCACCGACACCGGAATTCCGGCGAACGTCGCCGTCGTCGAATAATGCAGATGCCCGGCGATGATGGACCGAACATCGCTGCCGCGGACCACGTCGGCCAGCCTGTGCTGATCGAGCAGCTCGACGAGCACCGCCAGATCCAGCACCGTCGGCACCGGCGGGTGATGCATCGCGAGGATCGTCCCGAACTCGGCGGGAGTGGCGAGAACATCGGCGAGCCAATCCAACTGCGCGGCCGTCACTTCGCCGTGATGCGCGCCGGGCACCGTCGAATCGAGCGTGATCACGCGAAGGCCGTCGATGTCGTGGACACGATCGACCGACCCCGACGCGTGCTCCTGATCGAGCAGCCGCGATCGGAACGTCGCGCGGTCGTCGTGGTTTCCCATCGCCCACACGACCGTCGCACCCAAGGCGTCGGCGACGGGTTCGACGAGGCGGCGCAAGGTGTCGTACGCCCCCGGCTCCCCTCTGTCGGTCAGATCCCCCGTGAAGACGAACGCGTCGGGGCGAACACCGGACGCCTCGACGTCGGCGAGAAGGCGGGTCAACCTGGCAGTGCTGTCCACTGCGCCGTACAGATCTCCGTCGGCAACCAGATGGGTATCGCTGACGTGCAACAAGCAGTGATTCGGGCGTGGATACTCCGCCGTCCGAGCCTTCATCGGTAACTCGCTTCCGATCGGCCGTGGTGGGCACGCTGATCGCGTGGTCCTCTTCCTCAACCCTAGCCAAGACTCCGGAGGAAAATAGCGCGGGTACGTCACACCAACATGGAACGAACATCTGCCGGAAGTTCCGGCACCGGCGCAGTGGCCTAGATTTGGGTCCACTCCCTACGAGAGGATCCCGCCCATGAAGTTCACTCGATCCAAAGTCGCCGCTGCCACCGCGGCACTGGCAGCAAGCCTGCTGCTCGGCACAGGAACCGCAGCTGCGCAGGACCTGCCCACCGTCGTACTCGTCCACGGCGCCTTCGCCGACACCTCCAGCTGGGACGGCGTCGCAGCAGACCTACGCGCTCGGGGATACGACGTCGTCGTTCCGGACAACCCGCTCCGTGGGCCCGGCTACGACTCCGCAGCCGTCGAGAAGGTCGTGCAGGGCATCGACGGGCCCGTAGTGCTCGTCGGGCATTCCTATGGCGGCTCGGTCATCACCAACGTGCACGCGTCGAACGTGGAATCCCTGGTCTACGTCGCGGCCTTCGCACCCGCCGCGGGCGAACCCGCCGCGCTGGCACTCGACCCGTTCCGCTTCGGCCTGACATCGCTGCTGCCTCCCGTGCTCGGCCTCGGCATCGTCGACGACTCGACCAACATCCTCGGCAAGAACGTCGACGGCTACATCTCGCCGAATCTGTTCAAGCAGTACTTCGCTCCCGACGTCAGCGACGAGCAGGCGGCGAAGATGATCGCGAGCCAGAAGTCGATCGCGGCCACCGCGCTGATCGAACCGAGCGAACCGCCGTCCTGGGCGAACACCAAGAGCTACGCACTGATCCCTCAGCAGGACCAGATCATTCCGCCGGCCTCGGAGAAGTTCATGGCCGAGCGCGCAGGCGCGGAGATCACCGAGGTCCCGGGCTCGCACGCGATCCTCGTGTCCAACCCGGGTGCAGTCGTCGACCTGGTAGTGGACGCGTCCTGATTCCGCTGTGCGCGGAAATGTAGGCCAGGGCCTGCATTTCCGCGCACGTAGGGATCAGCGAGACAGAATGCGCAGGTGCTCGTCCGCACCGCCGAAAGTGTGCTCGATCGCCGTCAACCGCGACACGTAATGACCCACCGGGTACTCGGCGGTGACGCCGATACCACCGTGCAATTGGATCGCTTCCTGCCCGATCTTGCGCGACGACCGCGAGATCTGCAGCTTCGTGCGCGACGCCACCGTCTGATCGACCACGTCGTCGGCGAGGTTCATCGTCGCGTACAACGACATGCTGCGCGCCAGTTCGAGCAGCACATACATGTCCGCGGCGCGGAACGTGAGCGCCTGGAACTTGGCGAGCGGAACGCCGAACTGCTTGCGCTGCTTCAGATAATCGGTTGTCAGACGAAGCGCTTCCTCCATCGCGCCGACAGCCTCCGCTGCCAGTGCAGCCTGCGCCTTGACCTCGGCCGCGACGATCGCAGCACTCGCATCCGATCCGTCACCCAACGGTTCGGCCGCGACGTCGGTGAAGGACAGCTGCGCCGCCCTGCCACCGTCGTGAGTCACGTAACTCTTCCGCTCGAGTCCCGTTGCGTCGCCGTCGACCAGAAACAGTCCGGTCCCCCCACCCGGCAGCGCCGCGCTGACCACCACGACGTTTGCCGAACCGCCGTGCGGAACCGGATTCTTGACACCACTCAAGGACCAGGATCCACCGTCCTCCGTCGCTGCAACCTTCACCTCGACGTGTGGCCACCGACTTCCGGTTTCGTTGTGCGCGAACGCAAGCAACGTCGAACCTTCGGCAACTCCGGGTAACACACGCGTACGCTGATCGGCCGAACCGACCGCGGAGATCAGCCCACCGGGAAGGAGGACAGCGTCGAGAATCGGCTCCGGGGCGAGGCGTCGACCCACCTCGGTCATGACGGCCATGATCTCCACCGGACCCGCGTCCATGCCGCCGTCGTCCTCGCTGAAGCTCAGCCCGAGCAACCCGACCTCGGCCAACTGCTTCCACACGTTCGTCGACCAGCCCGGATCGGCCGCCACGATCTTGTTGCGCTTCTCGGTGTCGTACGCGCGGGTGAGGACCTCACGCGTGGTGTCGCGGAGAAGTTTCTGCTCTTCGTTCAGTTCGAAATCCATTGCCCTACCCTCACAGTCCGAGAATCGTCGACGCGATGATCTGCCGCTGAACTTCGTTGGAGCCACCGTAGATCGAGACCTTGCGGTAGTTCAGATACGTCGGAACCGCACGTTGTGCCCATCCGGGGCTCTCGATGCCATCGCCTGCCTCGTAGGGCAGCGAATCCGGCCCGGCAACGTCCATCAGCACCTCCGTCGCGGACTGCTGCAACTCCGAACCGCGTAGCTTCAGAATCGACGAGGCCGGATTCGGCTTGCCGTCAGCGGAACTCGACACCAACCGCAGCTGAGTCAGCTCCAATGCCAGAACCTCGTTTTCGAGCTCGGCGAACCGCGCCGCGAACAGCGGATCCTCGAGCAGCGTGCCGTCACCGACCTTCGTGTCCGCCGCGTACTCCTTCGCGCGCTCGAGCCGAACCTTGGTGTGCCCGACGCGCGCAACACCGGTCCGCTCGTTGCCGAGCAGGAACTTCGCGTAGCTCCAGCCCTGGTTCTCCTCGCCCACAAGGTTTTCCGCAGGAACGCGCACGTTCTCGAAGAACACTTCGTTCACCTCGACGCTGCCGTCGATCAGCTTGATCGGACGCACCGTGATGCCCGGCGTCTTCAGATCGATCAGCAGGAAGGAAATACCTGCCTGCTTCTTAGGGGCATCTGGATTGGTCCGCACCAGAGCGAAGATCCAATCGGCGTACTGCCCCAGCGTCGTCCACGTCTTCTGACCGTTGACGATGTAGTCGTCACCGTCACGCAGCGCCGTCGTCCGCAACGACGCGAGATCCGAACCTGCCTCCGGCTCGGAGAATCCCTGACACCACCAGATGTCGAGATTTGCAGTCTTCGGAAGGAACTTCTCCTTCTGCTCCTGCGAACCGAACGTCGCGATGACCGGCCCGACCATCGACGCATTGAAAGCGAGCGGCTCCGGGACCGATGCCAACTGCATCTCGTCGAGCCAGATGTGACGCTGTACTGCCGTCCAATCCCTGCCACCGAACTCGCTGGGCCAATGTGGAACCGCGAGCCCGTTGGCGTTCAGAATTTGCATCGTCGTCACCATGTCCTCACGGCTCAGTTCGATGCCCACCCTGTTCTTCTCGCGGATCTCCGCGGGAATCTCGGTGGTGAAGAACGTCCGCATCTCGTCGCGAAATGCGGCTTCCTCCTCTGTCAGGGCAAGATTCATAGGGGTGCCTCCGATATCGACCACGTCTGTCCTCTTCGACGGTACTCTGCGGTAACTGCGATAATCTCCCTTCACTATGACTTTTCTGGCGTTGGTCCGACACGGAGAAACCGACTGGAATCTTCACGGCCGTCTCCAGGGCAGTTCCGACATCCCGCTCAACGACACCGGGCGCGCACAGGCCCGCGAAGCCGTGTACGAACTGTCCGATCGTTCCTGGGACCTGCTGGTCTCCTCGCCTCTCTCACGTGCAGCAGAAACAGCCGACATCATCGGCTCACACCTGGGCATGTCCCGCACGGCGACCTACCCCGATCTCGCCGAGCGCCACTTCGGCGCCGCAGAAGGGTTCACCGACTACGACGCGTACTCCCACTGGCCGCACGGTATGTACCCCGGCCTCGAGCCACGACGCGACATGATCGTCCGAGGAGTGCGCGCCGTCGACGAGATCGCCGCCACACATCCCGAGTCGTCGGTCATCGCCGTCGCGCACGGCGGAGTCATCCGCGGCATTCTCGACGCCATCCGCGGCGTCACGTCCCCACGGATCCTCAACGCGGGCGTCTCGACGCTCGTGCACGACGGATCCGGATGGACCGTCGAGACTATCAACGGTGTCCCGACGACGAGGCTGTGGTGACATGCACATCGAGAAACGCATCGAAGAACTCGGATTCGTCCTCCCCGCCGAGGCGCAGGCACCTCCCGGATTCGAATTCAGCTTCGACTGGGCCAGAGTCCGCGGCAACCGCGTGTACGTATCCGGTCACTCACCGCAGCGTCCCGACGGCTCCCTCGCCGGCCCGTTCGGCGCGGTCCCGTCGGACATCTCCCTCGACGCGGCCACGGACGCGGCGCGAGACGCGGCTCTCGCGGTGTTGGCCAGCGTCCGTCGCGCTATCGGTGACCTCGACCGCGTCTCGGCCTGGCTGACCGTCTCCGGGATGGTGAACGCGGACCACGGCTTCACACAGACCACCACCGTGATCAACGGTTTCTCCGACGTCGTCCTGCAGGTGTTCGGCCCGGAGACCGGGGCACACGCCCGCAGCGCGATCGGCGTGGCCGCGCTACCGATGAACAATGCCGTGGTTGTCTCGGCGGAATTGGAAATCGACGGGTAGGTTTTTCCAGTGCACCGAAAAGCGCTCGCTCTACTGGCCGCGATAGTCGCTCTGCTCGCCGTGGCCGGCTGCGGATCGTCCGGTTCGGTTCTGGACAAGATCCGCGACGACGGCGTGATCGTTGTCGGCACCGAAGGGACCTACAGTCCGTTCAGCTTCCAAGGTTCCGACGGCCAACTGACCGGGTACGACATCGACGTCGTCAATGCCGTCGCCGGCGAACTCGGGGTCAGCGTCGAATTCGTGCAGACACCGTTCGATTCCATCTTCGCCGGCCTCGAATCGCAGCGCTTCGACCTGATCGCCAACCAGGTCACCATCAATCCCGAACGGCAGAGCGCGTACGACCTCTCCAAGCCGTACACCGTCTCCGAAGGCGAGATCCTCACCGCGGCGAACAACGCCTCCATCACCTCCGTCGCGGACCTCGCGGGCAAGACCACGGCCCAGTCGTCGACGAGCAACTGGGCCGAGGTGGCCGCCGACGCCGGTGCCGACGTGGAAGCCGTCGAAGGGTTCGTCCAAGCGGTCACCCTGGTGAAGGACGGCCGGGTCGACGCCACCGTCAACGACAGTCTCGCCGTCGCCGAATATCTGAAAGAGACCGGCGACACCGGTGTGAAGGTCGCCGCGCAGACCGGAGACACCAGCTACCAGGCGTTCGCCGCCCGCAAGGACAGCGGGTTGATGGACGACATCGACGCAGCGATCGACACCCTTCAAGCCGACGGCACACTCGACCGGATCTCCGAGAAGTACTTCGGCTCAGCCGTCGCAGCACCCACCGCGGACACGCAGGCACCGACCTCCGACGGCGCTGCGAGCGAACAGCAGTCGAAGTTCGATCTGATCCTCGACAACCTCTGGCCGATGCTGAAGGCCACCGTCACCATGACGATTCCGCTCACCGCCATCAGTTTCGTCGTCGGCCTCGTCATCGCCCTCGGCGTAGCGCTGGCGCGGATCTCGTCGAACAGGGCACTCTCGTCGGCCGCCCGGTTCTACGTCTCCATCATTCGCGGCACTCCCCTGCTGCTGCAACTGTTCATCGTGTTCTACGCGCTACCTCAGTTCGGCGTCGTGATCGATCCGTTCCCCGCCGCAGTGATCGCCTTCTCCCTCAACGTCGGCGGATACGCCGCGGAAGTCATCCGAGCCGCTATCCTCAGCGTTCCCAAGGGCCAGTGGGAAGCGTCGCAGACCATCGGCATGGGCTACCGGACCACGCTGCAGCGCATCATCCTTCCCCAAGCTCTGCGCACCGCGGTCCCCCCGCTGTCGAACACTCTGATCTCGCTGGTGAAGGACACCTCCCTGGCGTCGACGATCCTCGTGACCGAACTTCTGCGCGTCGCCCAGCTCGCCGCCGCACCCACCTTCGACTTCTTCGCCCTCTACAGCGTCGCCGCGCTCTACTACTGGGTGATCTGCATGATTCTCTCGTTCTTCCAAGGCAAACTCGAAGTCCGACTCGACAGGTACGTGGCCAAATGACAGATCTACTCGAAGTCGATTCTCTGCGAAAGTCGTTCGGTCCGGTCGACGTACTCAGCGACGTGTCCTTCTCGGTGCCGTCGGGAACGGTCACCGTCATCATCGGCCCGTCGGGCTCCGGCAAGACCACCGTATTGCGTGCACTGAACGCTCTCGATCCAGCGGACGCAGGCGTCGTCCGCATCGGTGAGGTGTCCGTGGATTTCGGTGCGCACCCCTCCGCGGCGGCACTGCGGGCATATCGCGCCCAGAGCGGAATGGTGTTCCAGCAACACAACCTCTTCCCACACAAGACGGTGCTGCAGAACATCATCGAAGGTCCGGTGATCGTGCAGAAACGCCCCCGCGCGGACGCCGAAGCCGACGCACACCGCCTGCTCGCGCAAGTCGGCCTCGACGCCAAATCCGACCAGTACCCGTTCCAGCTCTCCGGTGGCCAGCAGCAACGCGTCGGCATCGCGCGGGCGCTGGCCCTGAAACCGAAGCTGATGCTGTTCGACGAACCGACGTCGGCGCTGGACCCCGAACTCGTCGGCGAAGTCCTCACCGTCATCAAACAACTCGCGTCCGAGGGCTGGACGATGGTCATCGTGACCCACGAGATCCGGTTCGCCGAGCAGGTCGCCGACGAAGTGCTGTTCATCGAAGGCGGCGTCGTCGTCGAACGCGGAGCCCCGGCGGACGTACTGAAGAATCCCGCCGAGGCGCGAACAAGGCAGTTCCTCAGCCGCCTCCTTCTGTGACTAGAGGTGCGGAAGGACCTTGTCCAGAGTGATGGGAAGGTCGCGGACCCGCACACCCGTGGCGTGGAACACGGCGTTACCGATCGCTGCGGGTGACCCGACCGTACCGATCTCGCCGATCCCCTTGCCTCCCATGGGACTGAGCTCGTCGTCGTGCTCCTCGACCCAGGTCGCCTCGATATCGACGGGAATGTCCGCGCACACCGGAACGTGATACTCGGCGAAGTCGTGGTTGGAGAATCCGCCGAACTCCCGATCGGTGTTTCCGGCTTCCATCAACGCCATGCCGATCCCGAAGGTCATGCCGCCGAGAAGCTGTGACCGCGCGAGTCGCGGATTCATGACACGCCCGATCCCGAAGACGCCGAGCATTCGCCGGACCCGCACCTCACCGGTGTCGACGTCCACCTCGACCTCGGCGAACTGCGCACCGAACGCCATGCGCGCGAAGTCCTTTTGCGCTTCCAGGTCATCGGAAGTGTCGACGGTGACTTCGGCCGGGCCGGTCTTCGAGGCGAGTTCCGTGCACGCCTTCGTCACCGCCCACCCCCAGGATGACGTGCCCGACGACCCGCCCGCACCAGGGGCTTTCGGTAGCGCACTGTCACCCAGCTTCAGTTCCACGAGATCCGCCGACACACCGAGTGCGTCGGCGGCAATCTGTCGCAACACGGTTCGAGCGCCGGTACCGATGTCCGAAGCCGCGACGGACACCGTGACGGAGCCGTCCTCGGCCCGCGTCGCCGACGCCGTCGACGGGCTGATCAGCACCGGGTAACTCGCCGTGGCGACACCGCTACCGATGAGCTTGCGGCCTTCCCTGCGATGCCCCGGCCGCGGATCGCGCTCGGCCCACCCGAACCTCTCGGCTCCCTCACGGAGGCATTCGACGACGCTGCGCGAGGAGAACGGGTTGCCGCTCGCCGGGTCGACCTTCGGTTCGTTCAGAATTCTCAACTCGATCGGATCGATCCCGACCTCGTACGACAACTCGTCGATCGCCGTTTCCACTGCGAACATCCCAGGCGCTTCACCGGGTGCGCGCATCCAGCGCGGCGTCGGAACATCCAACACCGCGAGTCGGTGCGTGGTGCGACGGTTGGGTGAGGCGTAGATGTGCCGCGACGACTCCGCAGTCTGCTCGCAGAATTCGAAGATCTGCGACGTCTGTTGGAACGTGTCGTGCGCCAACGCCGCGAGAGTGCCGTCGGCGGATGCGCCGAGTTGCACATGGTTGATCGTCGGCGTGCGGTAGCCGACGAGATCGAACAGCGCCTGCCTCGGAAGAGCGAGCTTGACCGTTCGACCGGTGGCGCGCGCCGCCATGGCGGCCAGCACCGCATTCGGTCGGGTGCTGCCCTTGGCGCCGAACCCGCCACCGACGTTCTCGGCGACGACCCGAACATTCGACGGATCCAGACCGAACACCGTCGCGAGATCACCCTGGACTCCGGAAGGAGCCTGCGTCGAATCCCACACCGTCAGGACACCATCCGACCACTGCGCTGTCGTCGCGTGCGGTTCCATCGGACTGTTGTGCATGGGAGCCGTCGTGTACCAGCGGTCGACGACGTGGGCCGCGGACGCCAACGCCGAGTCCGGATCGCCCACGGTCACGTCGGTCGGAAACCCCGCGTTGACCGTCTCCGGTGCGTAGATGGACTCGTGGTCCGTCGTCAGCTCGTTGTCGGGCCGCGACTCGTCCGCGTACGTCACCCGAACTTGTGCGGCGGCGTCGCGTGCGGCCTCCAACGAGTCGGCCACCACGGCGGCGACGATCTGCCCGCGGTAGGCGACTCGATCGGACTGCAGCACAGCCAGTTCGGTATCCTCGATCTCGTCCAGCTTTTCGGCGTTTCCGTGCCACAACAGCGTGACGCCGTCCGGCGCGGTCACCTGGGTGACGCGACCCGTGGGAACCTCCGCCGGGACGTACCAGCAGTAGGCCGGAGCCGTCTCCGCCCGCTGCTCGACGGCGTACCGTGCCCGCCCGGTCACCTTGGCGACACTTTCCGTCCGCGGGATCGACTGCCCTACCGATGTAGTTGTCATTCCTGCACACTCCTGGCTGCCAGATCGGTCAGAGCCTCGGTCACGAGATTGCGTACCAACGGAATCTTGAAGCCGTTGTCACGCAGCGGCACCGCAGCCTTCAATTCCAAGTCGATCGCTTCACGGAACGCCTCGTGCTTCGCCGATCTGCCCAGTAGTTCACCCTCGGCGGTGATCGCACGCCACGGCTTGTGGGCGACTCCTCCGAGGGCGACGCGCGCCTCGGTGACCTGACCGTCCTCCACTCGAAGGACCGCGGCCACCGATGCGAGAGCGAATGCGTAGGACGCGCGGTCACGCACCTTGCGATACAACGACACCGTGCCGTCCGGCAACGCAGGAATGTCGATGGAGGTGACGATCTCGTCGTGGCCGATGGTCGTGTCCAGATCGGGATCGTGCCCGGGTAGCCGGTACAGCTCCCCGATCGGCACACGATGGGCCCCGTGCGGGCCGTGAATGTTCACCACCGCATCCAGCGCGGTCAAGGCCACTGCCATGTCCGACGGATGCGTCGCGACGCAGTGATCCGACGCCCCCAGGATGGCGAGATTACGATGATCACCCGCGATTGCCGGGCAGCCGGAACCGGGGTCGCGTTTGTTGCACGGCTTGGAGGTGTCCATGAAGTAGACACACCTCGTGCGCTGGAACAGATTGCCTCCGACGGTGGCCATGTTGCGGAGCTGACCGGACGCGCCGGACAGCACTGCGCGCGACAACACGGGATAGCGCGAGCGAACCACAGGATGCACGGCAAGATCACTGTTGCTCACCGCAGCCCCGACTCGAAGTGAACCATCGTCCTGGATGTCGATCTCGCCGAGCGGCAGCCTCGTCACGTCGATGAGCGACGACGGCTGCGCCGCACCGAGTTTCATGAGATCGACCAGATTGGTTCCGCCACCGAGAAGCGCGGAGTCCGGGTCCGACGCGAGCCGATTCACCGCGTCCGCGACGTCGGTGGCGACGTCGTACGTGAACGTCTTCATTCGCTTGCCTCCATGACTGCGGGCACGATGTTGGCGTAGGCACCGCAGCGGCACAGATTGCCGGACATCCGTTCGCGGACTTCCTCGCGGGTCAGGCGCGGGTGATCGTCCTCGGTGACCGCGCTCGGCCAGCCTTGCTTCGCTTCCTCGATGACAGCGACGGCAGAACAGATCTGCCCGGACGTGCAATATCCGCACTGGAAGGCATCGTTGTCGACGAAGGCCTGCTGTACGGGATGAAGAGTGTCGCCGTCGGCGAGGCCCTCCACCGTCACCACGTCGCGGCCCTGGTAGCCGACCGCGAGGGCGAGGCAACTGTTGATACGGCGGCCGTCGACGAGCACGGTGCACGCACCGCACTGGCCGTGATCGCACCCCTTCTTCGCGCCGATGAGGTCGAGGTGTTCTCGGAGCGCGTCGAGCAGAGTCGTCCGCACGTCGCAGTCGAATTCGTGGTCGGTGCCGTTCACGCGCAGCGTCACTCTGGTCATGCGTTCGCAATTACCCGCGACCGTAGAACTCTCAAACATAGTGCCGCACAAGGAAGGCCAGGCTAACCTCCCTCTCTATGTGAGTAGATCTATGTGAACCCGAGAATCTCCTCACCCCACGCTCGACGAAGTTCGCGATCGGGATCGTCGACCTCCGTGTCGTGCTTGTCGATCAACAGGGTCGTCCGGGTCGCCTCGTCGTACGGAGCCCACGGATCGCGCCCGTACGCGAAATCGACCCAGCGGCGCCGGACACGCTCGCCTACCTCCTCCGCGGTGCGTCGGCCACCCAGCTTGAACGTCGGATCCTTGGGAACGACGCCGAAGTTGCCGAACACGTAGGGCACCTCGGTGCCGTGCATCGCGCCCAGCCTGGTGATCTTCAGGAACGGAGTCGCCTGATCGAAGCGGTACAGGAACGTGCGCGCTCGACGACTGTGCGCCTCCGCGACCCAGAGAGTCGGCATCCGGAACGCGGCATCGCGCGAGATCTCCAGCGCCGACTTCTTCTTGGGATGACCCGGGTAGGCCGACGCAACCTCCACTTCCTCGTCGGCCCTCATCTCAGGATGATCCGCGGCGATGGCCAGGAACATCTCGTGCACCTTGTCCGGGGTGATCGGCATCAGCGGCGACTTCATCAGCTTGAACATCGACGACTCGTCGTGATTGGTCCCGATCAGCAATGGGACCGCATGCTGGTAGCCCTTCTGAAAAGCCGCGACCGGGTAGTGCGGAACCAGATCCCTGTCGACGACAGGAGCAAGCGCCAACGTTCCCGGCACTTTCGCCGGGATCTCCTGCACCAACTCGCCCGTCGCTCGCACGATGTCCCCGACATCGAGCCCCCGTAGTCCCGACGCCTCCACCCCCACGAGTTCCAGGAAACGCTCCGCGATGGACGACGCCCTCTGCGCCCCGTACACCGATGTCGCCGGGGAACTCTCCGCGATCACCCGGTGGAACAGTCCGGCAGCCGCAGGCGAGACCATCAAAGTGGTGACCGACCCACCGCCCGCCGACTCCCCGAACAACGTCACCTGCGACGGATCACCGCCGAAGCCCGCAATGTTGTCCCGCACCCATTCCAGAGCCGCGATCTGATCACGCAGACCGACGTTGGAATCGAAATCCCCGAACGCCGAGAAATCCAGAAACCCCAGCGCACCGAGACGGTAACCCACCGTCACCAGCACCACCTGCCCCTCGGTGACCAGCTTTCTGCCGTCGTACACCCGTTGCGCGGAATTGCCCAGGTAGTACGCGCCGCCGTGAATCCACACCATCACCGGCAAGCCTCGGGCGCCGGCCGGGCTCCACACGTTCAGCGTCAGGCAGTCCTCGCCGACGGTCAGGCCCGGGTCGATCGGCAGGGGGCCGTGCTGGGTCTGCGGCGCGATGTGCCCGAACTCGGTCGCGTCACGCACGCCCGCCCACGCCGCAGGCCTGCGCGGTGCCCGCAGCCGCAGGTCCCCCACTGGAGGTGCCGCATACGGCACGCCCTTCCACACCGCCACACCGTCGTCGACGATTCCCTGCACCTGCCCATACAGCGTCTGCGCGATCACCGACTCATGATCCCCCGCCGACGGTTCGTAGTCCCGGCAAGTCCATCGAATTCCCTCGGTCGGGACCATCTGCCGGTGCACACGAGAAAACCCCCACCCGACGTTCGGGTGGGGGTTTTGTCATGTGCTCGTGTCAGTCCCGGGGACGACGGCCCTTGAACTTGCCGCCGCCGCGGGGACCACCGCGACCGCCGGGAGGGCCCGAGTCCGGCTGAAGCTGGATCAGCACACCGCTGATCCTGGTGCGCCGCAACGCTTCGACCGTCTCGTCGGCGAGGTCGGCCGGCAGTTCGACGAGCGAGTGATCGGGACGGATGCTGATGTGCCCGAAGTCCGAGCGCCGGAGCCCACCCTCGTTGGCGATGGCTCCGACGATGGCGCCGGGAGCAACATGATGACGCTTACCGACGGCGATGCGGTACGTCGCCATAGCCTGGCCGGTCTTGCGGTGGTGCGAGCTCGCGGCATCGTCGTCGAACGTCCGCGCCGGCCGCGGTTCACGCTTCTCGCGAGGTGCGCGCGGCGGCGCCGGTGGCTCGGGCTTGAGCAGGAACTCCTCGCCGTCACGGGACTGAACGGCCAGAGCCGCTGCGATGTCGGCCAACGGGACGTCGTGCTCCCGCTCGTAATCCTCGATGAGCTTGCGGAACAAACTCAGGTTCGGCGAGTTCAGGCTCTCGGTGATGGAGTCGCCGAACTTGGTGACACGTTGGGCGTTGACGTCGTCGACGCTCGGCAACTGGATCTCGGTGATCGGCTGACGCGTCGCGCGTTCGATCGCCTTGAGCAGGTGACGCTCCCGCGGTGCGACGAACAGCAGTGCCTCGCCCGCACGTCCCGCTCGCCCGGTACGACCGATGCGGTGCACGTAGGACTCGGTGTCGTGCGGGATGTCGTAGTTGATGACGTGCGAGATTCGATCGACGTCCAGTCCGCGGGCCGCGACATCGGTAGCGACCAGAACGTCGATGGTGCCGTTCTTGAGCTGACCGATGGTGCGTTCACGCTGAGCCTGAACGATGTCGCCGTTGATGGCCGCCGCCGAGAAGCCCCTGGCCCGCAGTTTCTCCGCGAGTTCCTCGGTGGCCTGCTTGGTGCGGACGAACATGATCATCGCCTCGAACTCCTCGACCTCGAAGATCCGAGTGAGTGCCTCGAGCTTGCGCTGGTGCGCCACCTGGACGTACCGCTGCGTGATGTTCGGTGCCGTCGACGTCTTGGTCTTGACGGTGATCTCGACCGGGTCGTGCAGATACTGCTTGGAGATCTTGCGAATGGCGGGCGGCATCGTCGCGGAGAACAGCGCGACCTGCTTGTACTCGGGAGTGTCCGAGAGAATCCGCTCGACGTCCTCCTGGAATCCCATCTTGAGCATCTCGTCGGCCTCGTCGAGCACCAGGTACTCGAGATGCGACAGATCCAGGGTGCCCTTCTCCAGGTGGTCGATGACACGACCGGGAGTTCCGACGATGATCTGCGCGCCCTTGCGCAACCCGGACAGCTGGATCCCGTAGGCCTGGCCGCCGTAGATCGGAAGAATGTGCAGACCGGGAATGTTGGCCGCGTACTTGCCGAACGCCTCGGCCACCTGCAACGCCAGCTCACGCGTCGGGGCCAGGACGAGCGCCTGCGGAACACGACGCTCGACATCGAGGCGCGACAGGATCGGCACGGCGAACGCAGCTGTCTTGCCGGTGCCGGTCTGCGCGAGTCCGACGACGTCGCTGCCGTTCATCAGCGGCGGAATCGTCGCCGCCTGAATCGGCGACGGGCTCTCGTAACCCACGGCATGCAGAGCCTTCAGCACACGTTCGTCGATGCCCAGATCAGCGAACGTAGTGGTGGGAGACTCGGAAGAAGGGGACTCGGCGGAGGGGGTCGCTTCTGAGGACGCCGATGCCGACGCGCTCGAAGTGGACTCGTCAGTCGTCACAGCGGCATCCTGATTCGGCAGTGTTGAACAAGTACTCGATTGTGCTCATATACAGCCGAGCTTAGTCCCTGTCACGGACTCGGACGGACGAGTGCCGCAAATCAGCGGTCGACCCCGAGGTTCCTGCCACCGGTATCACCAGTGCGGTGGTGACCGAGGCGACACTCGCTGTCGAAATCGACGGCCGCAACAGTTATTGTGCACTGCGAGTCACACCTAACTCCACACGACTGGTCGGAAAAATTCGCAAACCGGACACCCTCGGTAGTGCAACACGGCCCCGAATGTGATGAAATGCACACCTGTTACGTCATTTTCCCGGAGGGGTCCTACAGTGCGCGAATATTCTGTGCCGGCGTCATTCACCATTCCCGACGATGCTTCGATGGCCGATACCGTTTTCCGGTACGAGAAGGAGTCCCCGAACCTCGTACCGTTCCAGCGTCTCGTCGGCGGAACCTGGACCGATGTCACCGCAGCGCAGTTCGCCAAGGAGGTCAAAGCCGTCGCCAAGGGCCTGATCGCCTCCGGCGTCGAGTTGGGTGACCGCGTCGCGATCCTGTCGGCAACCCGCTACGAGTGGGTCGTCCTCGACTACGCCATCTGGACCGCAGGCGGCTGCACCGTCGCGATCTACGAAACCTCCTCCGCCGACCAGGCCCAGTGGATTCTCGAGGACTCGGCAACCAAATTGTTGATCCTCGAGACTCCCGCGCACGCCGAGGCGCTGAAAGAGGTCACCGAAGGCGCTGCCGAACTGCGCGAGGTGCTGCAGATCGACGCAGGCGCCATCGACGAGCTGAGCACCCGCGGTGCGGGCGTCAGCGACGAGGATCTGGACACCAGGCGCCACCAGGTGAAAGCGTCGGCTCCCGCAACGCTGATCTACACCTCCGGCACGACCGGGCGACCCAAGGGTGTTCAGCTCACCCACGCCAACTTCTACGCCGAGGTGCAGGCCACGCAACTGGCCCTGCACGATTCGATGAAGGAGGGCAACCGAACACTGATGTTCATCCCGATGGCGCACGTGTTCGCGCGTGCCGTGTCCTTCGGCGCCTTCGAGTCGAAGGCGACCGTCGGGCACACCTCGGACATCTCGACACTTCTGGATCAGTTCGCCGAGTTCAAGCCGGACTTCATCCTGTCCGTCCCTCGCGTGTTCGAGAAGGTCTACAACTCGGCCAAGCAGAAGGCACACGACGGCGGCAAGGGCGGCATCTTCGACAAGGCTGCGGCCACCGCCATCGAGTGGAGCGAAGCCAAGGACAAGGGCGGCGCAGGACTGCTCCTGAACATCAAGCACACCGTGTTCGACAAGCTCGTCTACTCCAAGCTGCGCGCAGCACTCGGAGGCAACTGCGACCGCGCGATCTCCGGCGGCGCTCCCCTCGGCGCACGCCTCGGTCACTTCTTCCGCGGCGTGGGCATCCCCGTCTACGAGGGCTACGGCCTCACCGAGACCAGCGCGGCCATCACCGTCAACACCACCGCCGAGCAGCGCATCGGTAGTGTCGGCAAGCCGCTGAACGGACACGCCGCCAAGATCGCCGAGGACGGCGAACTGCTGCTCAAGGGCCCGGTGGTCTTCGGTGGCTACTGGCACAACGAGAAGGCGACAGCGGAATCGATCGTCGACGGGTGGTTCCACACCGGCGACCTCGGCGCCATCGACCAGGACGGATACGTCTCCATCACCGGCCGCAAGAAGGAAATCATCGTCACGGCCGGCGGCAAGAACGTCGCACCTGCCGTGCTCGAAGATGCTCTGCGCGCGCACGCGCTGATCAGCCAGACCCTCGTCGTCGGAGACGCCAAGCCGTTCATCGGCGCGCTTCTCACCCTCGACCCCGAAGCCCTGCCCGGGTGGAAGGAACGGCACAACCTCACCGACATCTCGTTCGAGGACCTGAAGAAGCACCCCGATTTGGTCGCCGAGATCGACAAGGCCGTCGCCGACGCCAACAAGAAGGTGTCCAACGCCGAGCAGATCAAGAAGTACAAGATTCTCGAGCACGACTTCACCGTCGAATCGGGAGAACTCACCCCGACGATGAAGCTCAAGCGCAACATCATCCACCAGGAGCGCGGATCGGAGATCGAGTCGATCTACGCCAAGTAGACAGTTGCTGCGTGTGGCGGGCGGACCCGGACCGGGCCGCCCGTCACACGTGTGTCAGGAGGAATTCCGCGGCTTCGAGCGAGACCGTCCGGTGAACCTTCTCGTGCAGTAGATCGTGGCCCGCGTCCTCGAATTCACGAAGGCGGGCGCCCGGCACGTTCGGGATCCACGACCGGACTGCGTCGATGGGCGCCATGCGGTCGTCGACACCGTGCATCGCCAGCAGCGGCAAGGTGGAGTCACTCAGATCGGTCGGCTTACCCGTCGTCGACTTGGGAGTTCCGCACAGCACGACCGACGCGAAACCGTCCGAATTCTTTCCGAGTGCAGAGATCGCCGTCGCAGCACCGAGCGAGTGCCCCATCAACGCGACGGGAACACCCGAACGCTCCGAGCGGGCGATGTCCGCGAGCTGCAGAGCATTGTCGGCGAGACCGGTGATCTGCGACGCGTCCGACAGCTCGCCCTCGGTCAGCCCGTGACCGACATGATCGACCGCCCACACGTCGATGCTCTCGGTGTTCATGACGCGCGCGAACCGATGATAATTGCCGCTGTTCTGGCCCAAGCCGTGCAGAAACACCAGTACGAGACGGGGATGCGGCGTGGTCCAAGACCGATAGTGCACGGCCCCGGTGACTCCTTCGAAGAACGGCATTCGACTATTTTGCCTTCTCCGCGGACCTGTCGCTGCATTCACCTACAGTTGGGCGCGTGTTCGTACTCGGTGATCAGGTCATCTACAGCGCCAGCGACCTGTCGGCCGCAGCCGAATGCGAATACGCGTTGCTGCGCACCCTCGACGCCAAGCTCGGCCGCATACAGACGATCCCCACCGCACCCGACCCGATGCTGGAACGCACGTCGGAACTCGGATTCGCCCACGAACGACGCCAACTCGACGCGTTCCAGACACGGTTCGGCGCGGGCGTGTCCATCATGCCGCGCCCCGAACGAACCATGCAGGGCCTCGCCGACGCGCACGCCGCCACCATCGAAACCGCACTGTGGGGGTACGACGTCCTCTACCAGGCGACATTCTTCGACGGCCGGTTTCTCGGGTTCTGCGACTTCCTCGTCAGAGAGGACGCCGGATACTCGGTGTACGACACCAAGCTGTCTCGCCACGCCCGCGTCCCGGCGCTACTCCAGCTCGCCGCCTACGCCGACGCACTCGGATCGAGCGGAATCGACGTCGCCCACAACCTGCACCTCATGCTGGGAGACGGGACGACGACCGACCACGCCAAGCGGAACCTACTCCCGATCTACCGTCGTCAACGCGCTCACCTCGAAGACATCCTCGACGAACACGTCCGTGACGGTGACGCCGTCGACTGGGCCGACCCTCGCTTCACCAAGTGCGGGCGCTGCGAGATGTGCGACGAGCAAGTCGTCGCACGGGACGACCTCCTCCTCGTCGCCGGATTGAGCGGAGGCCACCGGGCGCATCTGCACGACGCCGACGTCACCACGTCGGTCCAACTTGCCTCCGGCGACGGCCCGATCGACGGCATCTCTGCTCGCATCCTCGGTAACCTGCGCGCGCAAGCAGGTCTCCAGATCGCGCAGACTGCAAGCGGCAGAACAGAATACGAAATTTTCGACGCCGACGCGCTCGGCGCCATCCCCGAACCGAATTCCGGCGACATCTTCTTCGACTTCGAAGGCGACCCGCTCTGGGCAGAACCAACCTCGGGGGCCGATCCGCGGGCTGCACTCCCGGCAGGATCGACCGAGTGGGGCCTGGAATATCTGTTCGGGATTCTCGACACCGACGGGGAGTTTCTTCCGTTGTGGGCGCACGACCGCGCACAGGAACGCCAGGCCCTGATCGACTTCCTCGACTACGTCGTCGAACGACGGAAACAATTTCCCGGCATGCACGTGTACCACTACGCCGCCTACGAGAAGACCGCACTGCTCAGACTCGCCGGGCGATACGGCGTCGGCGAGGAAATCGTCGACGACCTCCTGCGCGACAACGTGCTCGTCGACCTGTACCCCGTCGTACGAGCATCCCTACGCATCGGCGAACGTTCCTACAGCATCAAGAAGCTCGAACCGCTCTACATGCCCGCGGGACGCGACGGCGACGTCACCAACGCCGCGGCGTCGATCGTCGAATACGCCAACTGGTGCGACCTGCGAGACGAGGGCAGGACCGAAGAAGCCGATTCGCTGCTCGGCGAGATCGCCGAATACAACCGCTACGACTGCGATTCGACTCTGAGACTACGAAACTGGCTGCTGAAGAGGGCTTCCGACGCAGGAATCTCACCCCGCCACGCGGCGGACGTCGGCGCCGACACCGAAGAAGAAGCCACCCCGCTGGAAGAATCGCTCCGCGAATTCGCCGGACTCACCGGCCACAGGTCCGATCTCCAGCAAGCCGTCGCACTTTACGGCGGATCCATCGGATACCACCGCCGCGAACGAAAGCCGTTCTGGTGGGCACACTTCGACCGGCTGCAGAGCCCGGTCGACGAGTGGGCCGATGCCCCGGGAGTGTTCACCGTCGACTCCGCAGAGGCGACAAGCGAGTGGGCGAAGACGACACCGCGACAGAAGTTGCTCCGACGGCAACTGCGGCTGACGGGCTCGGGAAGCGTCGAGAAGTCGGTTCGGTTGCTCTACGACACCCCTGCACCCGACGGCCTGGAGCAACCTCACCCGTCGTACCGGGCGTGCAGCCGAGGCGACGTGATCGAGGCCGAGGACGGCGTTGTCGTGATCGAGGAAAAACTGGCGGCAGGCGCGGACCCGTGGTCGACGCTGCCGATGGCCGCCGCGCCGGTCTCACCCATCCCCACCGTCAGCATCGAAGCGGCGATCATCACCGCCGCCGACGAACTCGCAGCCTCGTTGCCCGACCTCCCGGCGACAGCAGTCGCCGATCTGACGTCACGATCTGCGCCGCGCACGAGGTCCGGTGCAGGGCTTCCCACCGTCGCCGGCAGCGACTACATCGGCGCGATCCTCGGCGCACTGACCGATCTCGACAATTCCTATCTCGCCGTCCAAGGACCACCGGGGACCGGTAAGACCTACACCGCGGCCGCTGTGATCACCTCACTCGTCCGGGATCACCACTGGCGTATCGGTGTTGTCGCACAATCACATTCGGTCGTGGACAATCTACTCGACGGAATAGTCCGCGCCGGAGTCCCCGAGCAGCTCGTCGGCAAGAAGAAGGCGCCCGACGGCGTGACCGAGCTCAAGGAGGCCGAATACCCGTCGTTCGTGGGCGGCGCCGCGGAGGGATGCGTCGTCGGCGGAACCGCCTGGGATTTTTCGCATTCCACGCGCGTCGTCCCCGGATCGCTCGACCTACTCGTCGTCGACGAAGCCGGACAGTTCTCCCTGGCCAACACCATTGCCGTTGCCCAGTCGGCCCGAAATCTGTTGCTGCTGGGCGACCCTCAACAACTCCCCCAGGTCAGCCAAGGTACACATCCGGAACCTGTCGACGAGTCGGCGCTCGGATGGCTCGCCGCCGGGCACGGTGCACTTCCCGCCGACCGCGGATACTTCCTCAGCCGCACCTGGCGCATGCACCCCGACCTGTGCGCACCGGTCTCCGCGTTGTCCTACGAGAACAGGCTGTTCTCCAACGAGGACGCCACGTCCCGACGCGCACTGGACGGCCTGCGCCCCGGACTGCACACGGTGACGATCGACCACGAGGCCAGAACCACGGAATCACCCGAAGAGGCAGAAGAAGTCCGTCGACAGATCGAGAAGATGGTCGGCCTACCGTGGACCAACCCCGACACGCACTCCGGATGCCGCCCACTCGAGCCGACCGACTTCATCGTCGTCGCCCCGTACAACGCCCAGGTCGCCTGCATACGGGAAGCATTGGACCACGCCGGCCTGGCCGACGTCCTCGTCGGAACCGTCGACAAGTTCCAAGGCAGGCAAGCCGCCGTCGCCGTCCTGTCGATGACCGCATCCAACCTCGGTGACTCACCTCGCGGGGCAGGGTTTCTGCTGTCCCGAAACCGGTTGAACGTAGCTCTCTCCCGAGGGCAATGGGCAGCGTTGATCATCCAGTCCCGAACCCTCACCCACTATCTCCCCGCCACCCCCGACGGCTTGGATTCCCTCGGGGCGTTCATGGCGTTGACCGGGTAGCTGCCGCTACGACGCCCTCGTCCAGGAGCCGATCGAACCGGCGATCGTGTCGGCAATGGCCGACGCGGTGATGACCAGTCCATTGTTCAATCGAGGATCGAGCACAGCGGCTCTGCCCTCGGCGACGGCAGGCAGTGCCTGCCACGTTCCCGCCGCACCGACGACCGCAGGGTCCGTCGTCTGGTGGAAGATGTAGTCCGCATCCGCTAACGAGGACAGGTTCTCGAGCGAAAGCTGCTGATTGCCTTTCTCGTCCGTGGGGTCGAAGTACAGCACCTCCAACCCGAGATCGCGCGCCACTGTGGTGCCGATCTGATTGGTCCACAGGTTGACGTAGCCCTTCGCGGCAGGTTCGCTCGTGACCAACGCAATCCTTCTGCCCACCAACGCGTCTCCGAGGTCGGAGCGTGCATCGGCGACGATCGCATCGTAGGCGTCGAGCAGAACCGTTGCGTCCGAACCCCGCCCGACAGCGTCGAACTGGCTCGACATCTGCGCTCGAAAATCCGGCTCGTTCACCTCGACCGGCAGCACGGGAGCAACCTGTGACAACAGCTCGTTGCCGTACCAATCCAGCCGCCACCCGTTGGCGCGCATCACGATGAGATCGGGAGCGAGCGCTGTGACTTCCTCGATGCTGGGACCGTCCGGACCGCCGATGGACTGCACGTCCGCACCGATCCGTCCGTCGTACTGTCCGCCAGGAAGAGTGCCCGGCGCTGCCGTGTTGCCCGTTGCGACGAGCGGATACCCGGCGAGCAGAGCGAACTCGAGGTCACCACGACCCTCCATCACGACGACACGAGCAGGGTCTCGCGGAATTGTCGACTCGAATCCGTCACCTCGAACGGTCACCGTCACCGCGGACTCCGAATTCTCCTGCGCGACCGACGATTCTGCGCGAGCGCACGCCGCCAAGCCCAGCAGGGACACACTACCGACCATGAACGATCGACGAGACAACCCACTCTTCAGATGCATTAGGCAATGCTAAGCTAACGCCCTCCCGCGCCCGGACTTGCGTACATATAGTTCGAGGCGACCCGGCTCCACAATCCGCGGCGACCCGGCTCCACAATTCGAGGCGACCCGCCCACACAATCCGAGGCGACCCGCCTACCCGAAGTTCTTGCCCTCACCGCGATACGTCGGGACCACGCTGACGCTGCCGTCGGGCTCGACGACATGCAGAGAATCGACCCGCTCACACGGCTCTCCGGCCTTTGCATTGCGGAACCAGATGCGATCGCCGATACGTGCGCCGCTGGTGGCGACGGGAGTCTGGACTTCACCGGCGCCTTCGTTGCGCAGAAGTTTCAGCCCTCCCCGCAGGATTCCCTGCGCAGTTCGGGAGAGCGCCACTGGCGTGGGGAGCCGCGACTTCGATACCTGACCCGACGCGACGTACCCCCCACCGAACACCGTCGCGATCGTCGGCGTCGGTGTTCGAACGACAGGCAAGACGAAGTACAGCGCAGGCTGCGGCGTGAATGCCCGATAGCGGTCGAACAGCGTCGGCGCGAACAACCCCGACCCGGCCGTCACCTCGGTGACCGACGACGCCGAAGAGCTGACTTCGAGCGACCCGGTGCCGCCGCTGTTGACCAGTTCCAGCGAGCCGACGGCATCGACGACCGCGCCGACAACCGTCGCCCGGCGGGTCTGCAACTCTGCAGCCGACGCCTTCTTCATCAACTCGACCACCGCATTGGAGTCCGGCAGTCCCGCGATCTGCGCCTCGTAAAACATGACACCGACAACCCTGAACCCTCGGTCCTTGGCCGTCCTTGCGAACGACGCCACCTGCGCAGGCTCCCGCAGCGGTGACCGTCGGACACCGAGGTGGATCGGACCCAGACGAAGCGAGGCGTCGACATCGATGCACACACGCGGCCGGGCCCGATCCGAACCGGCTGCCTCGCGAATCACCTCGAGATGGGCGGGATCGTCGACCATCAGCGTGATGCGCCCGGACAGCACCCGGTCTCGGGTGATCTCGGCCAACGAGCCCCTGTCCACCGTCGGATACCCGAGCAGAACGTCTTCCGCACCCGCCCTCGCCAACCAGATCGCCTCGGCCGGCGAGTACGCCATGATCCCCTCGAACTGCTGTGCTGCAGTGAGATTCGGACCCAGCACTCGTTCGAGAACCGCCCGGGAACGGACAGACTTGCTGGCCACACGAATAGGCGTCGACCCCGCCCGGCGGCGAAGATCGGCAGCGTTCGCGTCCAGAGCACCCGCGTCGACGACGGCGAAGGGCGGCTCGAGATGCGCGGTGGCGTCGGCGAGAAGATTCAAAGAGGGCATACGGTCGGTCGGCACCCGGTCAGCTAACCACCGATCGCCCGCCCCGTCAGATTTCGACGGCCTTGCCTGCAACGAGGCCGGACAGATCGTCGAGCGCAGTGATCACTGCCATGTCGTCCCTGTCGACCAGCCACCGCAGAATCAGCCCGTCGACCGTCGCCATACCGAAGTGCGCCACGGCCGACGTCGGCTCGAGCCAGCGGGTGCCGGTGATCTGCGCACATCTGTCGAGGAACTCGAACGTGTCGGTGTCGCGGATTCGATACTGACCGGACGCGATGGTCGCGGCGACCTCCGAGCCGAGCGCGCGGTGCCGAAGCAGATACGTCTTGATCTCGTAGGACAGCAACTGCCGATCGGCCGTCTCCTCCACGAGCGGCCAGATCGCGGTGAGACCGCTGTGCACCAACATCCGCAGCCCACGCACCCCACCGACGTGACTCGGATGCTCGAACGCGGTGAACAGCGCCGTCGTGACGTCGACCACCAGACCCTCACCCATAGCGATGACCAGGTCTTCCTTGGATTCGAAGCAGTAGTAGACGGCTCCACGAGGAACCGACGCCTCCTCGGCCACGGCACGGACCGTCAACGCGTCCACACCGACCCGTTCGGCTAGGTTCAACGCCGCGTGGACCAGGTGTGCACGCCGAGCATCGACGGGCAGCCGGGTCTGCATGCGTCCGATAGTAGGCCCGCGTGTCGAACCCGGTGGTCGGATTCCCTCGAGTGCAATAGTGGGTCGATGACGGGGCGCGAGTGGCGTAATTGGGCAGGCAACCAAGTCGCACATCCGGCGGATGTAGTGCGGCCGAGATCGGTGCAGGACGTGATGCAGACACTGCAGCGCGGGGTGACGGTGAAGTGCGTCGGCGCCGGGCACTCGTTCACGTCCATCGCGGTCACCGACGGTGTGCAGATGAGCCTGGACCTTATGCAGGGCATCGAGTCCGTACACCCCCTGCCCGACGGTTGTTCCGCCGTCACCGTCCTCGCGGGCACTCGCCTGCGCGCATTGTCGGCTGCATTGTGGGATCTGGGCCTGGCGATGACGAACCTCGGCGACATCGACGAACAATCGATCGCCGGCGCACTCTCGACCGGTACGCACGGGACGGGACAACGCTTCGGTGGCATCTCGACCCAGGTTCTCGCGCTGGAACTGGTGACAGCCGACGGCAGCATCGTGCACTGCTCCCGGGAGACCGAACCCGACGTGTTCGATGCCGCACGCGTCGGGCTCGGAGCTCTCGGAATCATCACGACGGTGACGTTGCGATGCGAGCCCGCATACCTGCTGCACGCCGCCGAATCACCCGCGACGCTCGGTGGAACACTCGACTCTCTGGCGTGGAACGACGCCGACCACTTCGAGTTCTACTGGTTCCCGCACACCGACCGAGTGCTCACCAAAACGAACACGCGCCTGCCGGGTGACACCACCAAGCCCCTCTCCCGCCTGCGGGCGTTCATCGACGACGACTTGCTCGCCAACCGAGCATTCGAGGTGGTCAACCGTGCCGTGACGCGATTCCCCGCCGCCATTCCGCGCGTCAACGCGCTGTCGTCCCGTGCGCTGTCCGGCCGCGAGTTCACCGATCGCAGCTACCGGGTGTTCGCGTCGACGCGCACGGTCAAATTCCGCGAGATGGAGTACGCGGTCCCCGCGGACACGGTGGCGTCGGTGATCAGGGAAATCGAGCGGTGGCTTCGATCGTCGGGATTCGTCGTCGCATTTCCCGTCGAGGTTCGCTTCGCGGCGTCCGACGACATCTGGCTCTCCACCGCCTACGGGCGGGCGACCGCCTACATCGCTGTGCATCAGTACCACCGCCGTGATCATCGCGACTACTTCGACGCCGTCGAATCCATCGCCCGCAGCGTCGGGGGACGTCCGCATTGGGGCAAGTTGCACTCGATGCGCGCGGACGACTTCGCCGAGATGTATCCGCGGTTCGAGGACTTCGTCGCAGTGCGCAACAGAGTGGACCCGGACCATATCTTCGGGAACGAGTATCTGCGCACCACCCTCCCTACGTGAGTGGCGCCTATCTTGGAGTGATGATCCAGAAGCCACTCGCCGGGATCATCGCTGCCGGAGTTGTTCTCGGCGTCGGTGAACTCGTCGCCGTACCGTTCGGGCCGAATGCATCGCCCTTCTTCGCCGTCGGATCGGCCGTCGTCGACAACACCCCCGAAGCCGTACGCGAATGGGCCATCGACACGTTCGGCACAGCCGACAAGACCGCCCTCTTCATCGGAATGGCACTGGTCATCGCCGCAATTGCAGCCGGAGCGGGCATGCTGCGTCGCCCACTCGGTGCCGTGCTCTTCGGTGTCCTCGGCGTGATCGGCGTGCTCGCCGCGATCACTCGCTCGACCGCGACCCCGCTCACCGCGCTGCCGACGATCCTCGGCGTCGCAGCCGGCATCGTCGTCCTGAACGCCCTCCTGAAAACGAAGGACCCCGTCGCAGGTGGTGTATCCCGACGCAGCTTTCTCGGCCTCGCGCTCGCCGCAGGTGTGGTTGCCGTGGCCGCGGGAACAGCAGGTCGGTTGATCGGCCACGCACGCGATGTCACGGCCAACCGGCTCGGATTCAAGCTCCCGGTACCGACTCCGCAGACCCCGATTCCCGACGGCGCCGACCTGCGGATCGACGGCTTGGCGTCCTACATCACCCCGAACGAGGACTTCTACCGCATCGACACTGCACTGGTGGTGCCGCAGGTGTCGTCCGAGGACTGGTCACTGCGCATCCACGGAATGGTCGAGCGAGAAATCGAGATCACGTTCGAGGACTTGATGTCGAGGCAAGCGGTGGAGCGGACGGTCACGCTGACGTGCGTGTCCAACATCGTCGGCGGCGACCTCGTCGGCAACGCGACGTGGATCGGCTACCCGCTGCGAGACTTCCTGGAGGAAGCAGGCATTCAGGACGACGCCGACATGGTGCTGTCCTCCAGCCACGACGCCTTCACCGCCGGAACGCCGTTGGACGTGCTGCTCGACGGTAGGGACGCACTGCTCGCCGTCGGCATGAACGGTCAACCCTTGCCGGTGGAACACGGATACCCGGCTCGCCTCGTCGTGCCCGGGCTGTACGGCTACGTCTCCGCGACCAAATGGGTGACCGACCTCGAGATCACTCGATTCGACAAGGCGAGCGCCTACTGGACGGACCGCGGCTGGGGTGAGCGTGGACCCATCAAGACCGCATCACGTATCGACACCCCGCGCTCGGGTGCGGCGGTCGACGCCGGCACCGTCGTGATCGCCGGAGTCGCCTGGCGTCAACACACCGGCATCTCCGGCGTCGACGTTCAGATCGACGACGGGGACTGGGTCGCTGCGACACTGTCCGAGGAATACTCGACGGACACCTGGCGCCAGTGGACGTACCAGTGGGACGCGGCACCAGGCGACCACACCATCCGGGCACGAGCCACCGACGCCGACGGCGACATTCAGACCTCGATGACGGCCGACACCGTTCCCGACGGCGCCACCGGCTACCCGAAGGCGTTCGTCACCGTCCGATGAAGGACGCCCTGATCGAGTTGTCGTACAAGATCTCTCGTTCGCGCTCGGTGAGACCCACCTGCTCGGTGAGCGCCGCGAAATTGTCGTCCACGTAACCGCCGAAGTACGCCGGATCGTCGGAGTTGACGGTGACCACCAGACCACGCTCGATCATCTGCCGAATCGGATGGTCCTTCAGGTCGGGAATCACCTTGAGCCGAACGTTCGACAGCGGGCACACCGTCAACGGAACCTCCTCGTCCACCAGACGATTCACCAACGCATCGTCCTCGAGGCACCGCACACCGTGATCGATCCGCTCGACCTTCAGCAGATCCAGAGCCTCCCAGATGTACTCCGCCGGACCTTCCTCACCCGCATGCGCGACGACGTGCAGCCCCTCGGCTCTGGCCTTGGCGAACACGTCCACGAACAGCGACGGCGGGAACCCGGCCTCTGCAGAATCCAGGCCGAGACCGATGATCGGCGCCTTCATCGCCAGCAGATCATCCAACAGCTTGTTCGCGTGCAACACCGGCTTGTCCCGCAGAATCGACGCGATCAACCCACTCGTGACGCCGAACTCCCGCTCACTCGACGCCGACGCCTCGGCCAACCCCTCGACGACAGCCTCCAACGGCACACCCCGATCCGTGTGCGCCTGCGGATCGAAGAAAATCTCCGCCCGCGTCACACCACCCGCCGCGGCCCGACGAAAGTACGCCCGCGCAAGATCGGCGAAATCCTCCGCCGTCCGCAACACCGACATGTTCGCGTAGTACAGATTCAGGAACGACTGCAGATCCGTGAACTCGTACAGCGCCTCCAACTCACCGATATCGCTGTACGGCAACGCAATACCGTTCCGCTCGGCCAACTCGAAGATCTGCGGAGGCTCCAAGGACCCTTCGATGTGCATGTGCAATTCCGCGAGGGGCAACGTGGTCATTGGATCCAGCTTACTTGCCTGTATACGTCGCCTTACCCGGGCCGTTCTCGAGAAAACTCTTGACCGCCCCACGAAGATCATCGGTCTCGAACAACGCCCCCGACACGTCCGACGTCACCTCGTCCGCATGAGCGACACCACCCGAACGCCACGCTGCCACGATCTTTTTGGTGGCAGCGTGAGCCACCGTCGGACCGGCGGCCAACCGCTCCACCAGGGAACGGGCAGAGGCGTCGACATCGTCGTGGATGCTGTTGACGACGCCCCATTCCTTCAGGGTGGCCGCGTCGTAGAGATCACCGGTCATCACGAGCTCGCGCGCGCGTCCGGAACCGGCGCGCTCGGCGAGACGTTGCGGGCCGCCCATGGACGGTGTGAGTCCGACAACGGTCTCGACCAGACCGAACTTCGCCTTCGGCGACGCGACGATGATGTCGCAGGCAAGGGAGATCTCGAAGGCCGCGGTGAGAGTCAGGCCGTGCGCGGCGTACACGACCGGGCACGGCAACGCCTCGAGCGGATGCGCGATCTGCGCGAACAACGTGCGCCACAGGTCGGCACCCTGCTGGGCGGACAGACCGTCGAAGACATGCACGTCCACCCCGGCGGAGTTGACCTTGCCCTCCGAGCGCAGCAGGACAGCGCGAGGCGGATCGGCGACGAGTGCGGCGACATCGGCCGCCACGGCGTCGAACATCGCTTGATCGAACAGGTTGAGGGGGCCGTGGTCGAAGGTCAGCACCGCGACGTCGGCGCCGGCGTCGGTGGTGTACCGAACGAGAGATGTGGGTTGGTCAGCCATGCCTGTCAGAGTGCCATACGCTGCCGAAGGCGAAGTTACCGGCGAGTATTGTGCAGACGAGAATTACCGTTACCGGAAGGAACACACATGAAGCGCTCCCTGTTCGAGGACGACCACGACGCGTTCCGCGAATCCGCCCGCGAATTCGTCACCCGCACGATCGCGCCCCGAGAAGAGAAGCTCATCGAGCAGCGCTTCATCGACCGTGACATCTGGCTCGAAGCCGGACGCAACGGCTTCCTCGGCCTCGAAGTACCGGAAGAATACGGCGGCAGCGGCGCCGACGACTACCGCTTCAACGCGGTCCTCGGAGAGGAACTCGCGCGCTCGAGCGCGGCAGTCGCGTCGTGCTTCGGGATCCACTACGACATCGTCGCGCCGTACCTCGTCAAGCTGACCACCGAGGAACAGAAGAAGCGCTGGCTCCCCGGATTCTGCAGCGGCGAAATTCTCACCGCCATCGCGATGACGGAACCGTCCGGCGGATCGGACCTCGCCGCACTGAAGACCACCGCCGTCAAGGACGGCGACGACTTCATCATCAACGGCTCCAAGACGTTCATCACCAACGGCAACAGCGCCGACCTCGTCATCGTCGCCACCCGCACGACGCCCGAGAAGAAGGCCAAGGGCATCACGCTCTTCGCCGTCGAGAACGGCACCGAAGGGTTCTCCCGCGGCCGCAAACTCGACAAGGTCGGCCAACCGGAATCCGACACCGCGGAACTCTTCTTCGAGAACGTGCGCGTGCCGTCGTCGAACATGATCGGCGAATTCGACGGTGGATTCATCCACATGATGCAGCTGCTGCCGCAGGAGCGCATCAGCTGCGCCGTGGCCAACCTCGGGCAGACACGGCCGATCCTGGAGGAAACCATCCAGTACGCCAAGGACCGCAAGGCATTCGGTCAGCCCATCGGATCGCTGCAGTGGAACAAATTCCTGCTCGCCGAGCTGGTCACCAAACTCGATGTCGCACAGGCATTCGTGGACAACTGCATCGTCGCACACGGCAAGGGCGAGCTCACCGCCATCGACGCCGCCAAGGCCAAGTGGTGGACGTCCCAGGTGCAGAACGAAATCCTGGACCACTGCGTGCAGCTGCACGGCGGCTACGGCTTCATGAACGAGTACCGCGCCGCCCGGGCATGGAAGGACGCCCGCGTCAGCAAGATCTGGGCCGGGTCCAACGAAATCATGAAAGAGCTCATCGGCCGCGATCTCGGGCTCTGACCTGTGTGAGTCGAAATGCTTGTGTGAGTGGAAATGTGGGCGGTCTCGAGCCGTAGGCCAGGGCCTACATTTCCACTCACCTGGCTTTGAACGCAGGCCTGGCGTAGAACGACACCGCCACCACGCCGAGCAAGAGCACCACGGCAGGCAGAATCAACGACTGGGCCATGGCCGTGGAGAACCCGTCACGCAGCATTTCCGGTACACGACCGCTGAACTCGTTGGCACCTGCCGCGTCGGAACCGGGGATTTCCGCAGCCAACCGAGACTGGATGAGGGCGCCGATACCTGCACTGCCCAAGACCGATCCGATCATTCTCGTCGTGTTGTAGACACCGGCGCCTGCGCCTGCCTGGGACAGCGGGAGATTACGAGTCGCCGTGGCCGCCAACGGCGACCAGATCAACGCATTCGCCACACCCATCAGCGCGATGGGGATCAGAAGCTTCCAGATGGCCGTGGTCGGTGTCATCAGCACGGCCAATGCCAGTAGCGATATCGCCAGCAACAACAAACCGGTGCCCGCGATGTAGCGGGGATGGGTTCGGTCCACGAGCTTTCCGACGTTCGGCGCCAGAGCCCCCGTCAGCACGGCCATCGGAACGAACAGGATGGCAGAGCGCGTCGGGCTCAGTCCGGTCACACTCTGTGCATAGAACATGAACGGCAACATCATTCCGGCCGTCGCGAAACCCATTGCGGCGATACCGATGTTGGACAGCGAGAAATTACGATCCTTGAACAGCGCGAGCGGAACCAGCGGCTCGTTGCGGTTCTTGGCCTGCCAGTACACGAACACCGCGAAGACCACTGTCCCGGCGGCGATCAACGACCAGACGCGGCCGTCCCAGTCGAACCGCTGCCCCTCCTGAATCCCGAACACGATGGCGAACAACGCCACCGCGCTGAGCACCACACCGAGGATGTCGAACTTGTGCTCGTTGGTCGGCAACACCGGAACGAACCTCAGCGCCAACACGATGGCGACGACCCCCACCGGCACGTTGATGAAGAAAATCCACTCCCACCCGAGCGAATCGACGAGCACGCCGCCGAGAATCGGCCCGACGAGCGTCGCGACCCCGGCCACCGCGCCCCACGCACCCATCGCCGTTCCGCGCTTGTCCGCGGGGAAGATTCGCGTGATGACCGCCATGGTCTGCGGGGTGATCATCGCTGCGCCCACACCCTGCACCGCACGAGCCGCGATCAACATCTCGATCGAACCCGACAAACCACACCACACCGACGCCAGGGTGAACACCACAAGACCCGCGATGTAGAGATTCCGAGGTCCGAACCGGTCCCCGAGCCGACCGGTCACCAAAAGCGGTACCGCATAAGCCAACAGGTACGCACTGGTCACCCAGATGACATTGTTGATATCGGTCTGCAAACCGTCGAGAATCGCCGGCTGCGCCACCGCGACAATCGTCGTGTCGACGAGAATCATGAAGAACCCGAGACACAGAGCCCACAGCGCAGGCCACGGCTTGATCTCGGGTGGCGCACTCTGCGTCGTCATCGTCTCCCCCATCGGTTCATCGCCTGAGGTGACCGAACGTGACGTTCGGTCACTTGGAGTGACCGAACGGTTCATTCGGTCCCCGATGACAATGCCACCACAGCGAGGTCGGCACGCAAAGAGGCCGGGCACTCGGAGCGAACTCCGTGTGCCCGGCCTCTTCGGGTACCTGAACTGAAGACAGCGTCAAGCCGTCAGCAATTTCGGGTGGCGATCCTTTGAGGGGATCAGATAGCGCGAACGCCCGTTGCCTGAGGACCCTTCTGGCCCTGTCCAACCTCGAACTCCACGCGCTGACCCTCGTCGAGCGTCTTGAAGCCAGATCCCTGGATCTCCGAGTAGTGAACGAACACGTCAGGTCCGCCACCATCCTGCTCGATGAAGCCGAAGCCCTTTTCGCCGTTGAACCACTTAACACTGCCCTGCGTCATACCGTAAACCTTCTGTAAGCGAGCTAGCCCTTCACGTCGAAGCACTAATCTCACTGGCGATACTGCCATTGATCACGCGATTGCGAAACAGCGGGGCAGAAAAAGTCCAATAGCTTGATTTTCCCGAGCACCCGATAGCCTCGATTCGGTGGATTCACATCATCACGACATCATCCGACTCGCGTGGTCCAGGCGCTTCGACCTCGGCGATTCCGAGTTCCGCCCCGGTGTCCGCCACGTGCACGTCGACGAAAATGCGACCTCCGTCACATTCGTTCGTCTCGGCGACTCCAGCGCACTGATCGGGCCTGAGTCGGCCCTCGGCGCGGCATCGGAGATGTCCGACGACGATCTGGCCGGCGGACGCATAAAGGAACTCGGCTCCGGCCGTACAACCGGCCCGATCGTGTTGTCGTACGCCGACGATGCCGGCACCACCATCGACCGCCACGATCCCCTGATCTCCCACGATCGCGCACACGTGAACGAACTCGAATCCGCCTGCGCGCCCGACGACGTGATCGCCGCCGGCCTCACGCACAAGGGGTCGTGGTTCACCCTTCTCGCCGACGACGCACCTGCCGACGCAGCCGCGCCGCTCGCGAGTGCCGGCTACGCGGAATGGCAAGGACTTCTCGCCGACGTCGGGGTGCTCACCGCCCCTGATGCCCGCCGCCAGGGCAACGGCCAGGTCGTGTCGCGCCTCGCCACCAACGAAGCCTTCGACGACGGAATGATCCCGCAGTGGCGGTGCCACGCCGACAACGTCGTTGCCCGACGACTCGGCGCGAGACTGGGTTTCGAAGAGTGGGGTGTGCTGGTCTCGATCGAAGTAGGTTGAAGGTATGAGTTATGTGGAGAACGGCAAGGAATTCACCCGCGACACCAACTACATCGAAACCCGCATCACCGCGGACGGCCGCGACGGGTACCCGGTCGAGCCGGGCCGGTACCGACTGGTCGCCGCCCGCGCGTGCCCGTGGGCCCACCGCTCGATCATCGTCCGTCGACTTCTCGGCCTCGAAGACGTGCTGTCGCTCGGTATTCCAGGCCCGACGCACGATCCACGTAGCTGGAACTTCGACGAGGAGCCCGGAGGCGTCGACCCGGTCCTGAACATCCCCCGACTGCAGGACGCCTACTTCGCGCGGTTCCCCGATTACCCGCGCGGCATCACCGTCCCGGCGATCGTCGAGATCGCCACAGGACAGGTCGTCACCAACAACTTCCCGCAGATCACCCTCGACCTCGAGACCGAATGGACGCAGTACCACCGTGACGGCGCCCCCGACCTGTACCCGCAGGCGCTTCGATCCGAGATCGACGAGGTTTCCAAGCGCGTGTTCACCGAGGTCAACAACGGCGTCTACCGCTGCGGATTCGCCGGGTCGCAGGAGGCGTACAACGATGCGTACGACAGGCTGTTCACTGCACTGGATTGGTTGACCGGGCGGCTGAGCGAGCAGCGCTACCTCGTCGGCGACACCATCACCGAGGCCGACGTCCGCCTGTTCACCACACTCGTGCGCTTCGACGCCGTCTACCACGGCCACTTCAAGTGCAATCGCAGCAAGCTCACCGAGATCCCGGTGCTCTGGAACTACGCCCGGGATCTGTTCCAGACCGCGGGATTCGGTGACACCGTCGACTTCGATCACATCAAGAGGCACTACTACGTGGTGCACACCGACATCAATCCCACGTCGATCGTCCCGAAGGGACCCGATCTGCACGGCTGGCTCGAACCGCACGGCCGTGAATCACTCGGTGGACGCCCCTTCGGTGACGGAACCCCGCCTCCCCCGCCTCGCACGGAGGAACTCGTTCCCACCGATCACTGGGTTCCGGCGTAGGTTCCGAAACTCCACAGCACACCTTCGGGGTCGCGGCACGTGAAGCCGCGGCTTCCGTAGTCCTCCTCTCGGAGCCCGTGGACGACGATGCCACCTGCCGCCACGACGCGATCGTGAATCTCGTCGGGGTGGTCGGTGACGACGTAGGCAGAGCCCACACCAGCAGGTAGATCGGAAAGCGCACTGTCCGGTCGGGCCTGGAGTGGAGCCTGCGGAATGACCCGACTTGCACTCCCGAGCATCACGCCGCCGCCTTCCGGCCAGCGGAGTTCGGCGTGTTCGACGACGTCGCCGTCGCCGTACACGGCGGCCTCGGTGAACCCGAGTACGTCGACGAGGAAACCGATTGCCGCGCGGGCGTCCCGGTAGCGGAAACAAGGCCAGACTGTCGTGGAGGTCATGGCTTCAGCATGCTCGGATCAGACGTCGTCATCTTGTACGAATGCGAACTTCTCTTCCCGACGCCACCGCGACGGCGCCATCCCGGCGAACTCGCGCCACTCCCGTGCCATGTGTGCCTGGTCGTAGTACCCGCACTGTGCGGCGATGTCGGCGAGGGGAGGAATCGCCTCGCGTCGCAGAAGTCGATGAGACGCATCGAAACGCGCGATCCGCGCCGCGTCCTTCGGCCCGACGCCGAACTCCGCCGTGAACCGGTTGATCAGGTGCCGTCGACTCCACCCGATTTCCCGGGCCACATCCCCGACCCGCGCCGATCCGCCGTTCTCCACCAGCAGACGCCAGGCTTCGGTCAACGTCGGATCGATCTCGGTTGCCACCAGCGCACGGCCCAGGATCTCGTCGAGCACATCGAAGCGTCGATCCCAGTCCGACTCGGCGGACACACGGTCGACCATCTCGGCGGCCTGCGGCAGAACCTCCGGCAGATCCACCATCCACTCCCCCAACGCCGACGTCGGCACTCCGAACAGCGCCCTCGACCCCGCAGGCGTCAACGACAACTGGATTCCGTGCTGATTACCGTCGTGCGCAATCGTCACGGGCTCGGCGGATATCCCACTGGCCAACGTCTCGAACGCGCACGCACCCTGCCTCGGAGAATCCGAGATCTCCAGCTTCGACTCGATCGACACGATGACCGTCAACGCCGGACTCGGCATGCCCACATGCTCGCCCGGATCGAAACCGGCAAGCCGATATCCGTCGTACGACGAGACGTACGGCCGAAGCCGGGCAGCAGGACGCCGTCGCGCACCATCGGAAACGCAGCCCATTCACGCAGGGTAGAACCGTAAGCGAACGGGTAGCAATGGGTCGGGGCCGGAAAACCGGTACGACGAGCAGAGCGGGAGCGCCGGTGGCGAAGAAGAGCAACGACCAGGTCGACACCATCAAGGAAGGCGGGCGTCTCGAGAAATCGCTCGTCAAGATCCTCGACAACGCATCCCGCCTACAGGGGCCTGCGGTCGAGAAGTACGTCGCTCACATGCGTCGGGCACACCCGGACGACACCCCTGCACAGCTGATCGAACGTCTGGAGAACCGGTTCCTCCTCGCCGTCACCGGCAGTGGCAGCGCCGTCGGCGGAGCGGCCGCGGTACCGGGCGTCGGCACCGTCGCGTCGATCGCAGCAGTGGGCGCCGAGACCGCGTTCTTCATCGAATCCTCCGCTCTGCTGACATTGTCGGTCGCGTCGGTACACGGGATTCCGGTGCACGATCACCAACAACGCCGCGCGCTCGTCCTGTCGGTAGCGCTGGGTGAATCCGGCATGCAGATCGTCCAGAAGACCGTCGGCAGCTCCGCGAAGAATTGGGGCCCGCTCGTCACGTCACGCATTCCCGGTGGCGCGATGACGAACATGAACAAGTCCCTCGTCAAGAAATTCGTCCAGAAGTACTTGGCCAAGCGCAGTGCACTGCTGTTCGGCAAACTTCTGCCCGCAGGAATCGGCGCCGTGATCGGCGGCGCAGGAAACCGCGTCATCGGCAAGGGCGTCATCCGCAACGCCCGCGAAGCATTCGGCCCGGCACCGAAAATGTGGCCCGAAGGCGCCATCATCGACGCCGACCCGATCGACGGAATTCTCGAGCAGTGACTCGGCGTTGGGACACCATATGACCACCGACACACCTGAGCAGCGCACATCTGATCTGGGCACACCCGATCTGGGCACACTCGGAATCTGGCGACACTACGCCGGCATCCCGCCGGAACTGGCCCGTCTCATCGAATCCAGCGGCTACGGCACGATCTGGCTCGGTGGCTCACCGCCGGCAGACCTGACCTCGGCCGAGGAGATCCTCGACGCCACCGAGTCCATCGTCGTCGCCACCGGCATCGTCAACATCTGGTCCGCCGCCGCCCCCGACGTGGCCGAGTCCTACCACCGCATCGAGAAGAAGCATCCCGGTCGATTCCTCCTCGGCATCGGAGCCGGGCATCCCGAAGCGACGCAGGAGTACCAGAAGCCGTACGACGCCCTGGTGAACTACCTCGACGCCCTCGACGAGGGCGGCGTCCCCGAGTCCCGACGCGTACTCGCCGCCCTCGGTCCGAAGGTGCTGAAACTGTCGGCCGATCGAAGCGCAGGCGCTCACCCGTACCTGACGACGCCCGAGCACACCGCCGAAGCCCGCGAGATCCTCGGCCCGGACAAGATCCTGGCGCCCGAGCACAAGGCCGTACTCGAATCCGATGCGGAGAAGGCTCGCGAGATCGGGCGCCCACCCGTCAACAATCCCTACCTGCACCTGGTGAATTACGTGAACAATCTGAAGCGCCTCGGGTACTCCGCGGAGGAGATCGGCGACGGTGGCAGCGACCGCCTCATCGACGCCCTGGTCGCGCACGGAGACGCGGACGCCATCGCCACCAGGCTTCGTCAGCACCTCGACGCGGGCGCCTCGCACGTCACTCTGCACTCGCTACCCGACGACGGCGACCCGTCGGTGATCTACCGGGAAGTGGCCGCGGCATTTCTGTGATGCACGCGCTCCCCTGACCGACGTGTGAACCCGTAACCTCGTACCGGGCCGGATATTCCGGCCCGGTACTTCACGTCGGCCCCGGGGGACACGCACACATGACGTACGGCTTCGGCAACGCACTGGAAGCGCACGGACTGACCAAGAACTTCGGTACCGTCCGCGCAGTGTCGGATCTGTCCTTCGCCGTGCCCCGCGGCTCCATCACCGGCTTCCTCGGCCCCAACGGATCCGGTAAGACCACCACCCTTCGATTGCTGCTCGGTCTCGCGAAACCGACCACAGGAATCGGACTCGTCACCGGTGTGCCGTTCTCCGAGCTCGTCGACCCGGCCCGTACCGTCGGCGCGGTCCTCGACTCGCGCAGCCTGCATCCCAAGCGCACCGCCATCGGTCACCTCGGCATCTTCGCGTCCGCGATCGGTGTCCCCGACTCACGTGCCGCGGACGTCCTCCACCTCGTCGGACTCAGCGACGCCGCGAAACGCCAGGTCGGCGGCTTCTCGTTGGGAATGCGGCAACGACTGGCCCTGGCAACCGCGCTGCTCGGCGACCCCGAGATCCTCGTACTCGACGAGCCGGCCAACGGACTCGACCCCGAAGGCATCGCCTGGCTCCGCGACTTCCTGAAGTCCTACGCGGCCGGAGGCAGGACCGTACTGATCTCCAGCCATCTCCTGCGCGAGGTCGAGGCCACCGTCGACAACCTCGTCATCGTCAGTGCAGGCTCGCTCGTCTACCAGGGCAGCATCGAACAACTGCGCTCCTCACGGCCCAACCGGATCCTCGTGGCGGTGTCCGATCCCGCAGCCCTCGCACTCGCTCTCGCGTCGAACGGCATCACCAACACACAACTGCTTCCCGACGGCCGACTCGGAGTCGCCGGCGCCGACGCCGACACCGTGCGCCGTACCGCCGTGACGGCCGAGGTCACGATCTTCGGAACCAGCAGCGAACACGTCGACCTCGAGCAGGTCTTCCTCTCCATGACGGCCGGTCAGTACGCGGCAGCGCCGGGCCACCCACCACAGCACGCGGGATACCCGCCACCCGGTTACGGCCCACCGCCACCTGGATACGGACCGCCACCTGGTTACTGGCCGCCTGCTGCACCACCGTCGCCGTGGGAAGGTGACCGACGATGAGCACTGTCCTCACCTCGGAAATTCGCAAGGTCACCACCCTTAAGTTCTGGTGGGCCCTGGCGCTACCACCGGTATTCGTCGGCATCTGCGCCACCGCCATCTCCTCGGCGGTCGGTAAGGGGATGAGCGACATCACCGGCAGCGAGATGAACGAAGTGGTCCTCGCAGGACTCTTCGTCGCCCTCGGTGCGGCAACGCTGTTCGGCGCCGTGTTCTCGGCGGTCAACGCCGGAACGGAGTTTCGACACGACACCATCACGACGTCGTTTCTGTCCTCGCGTGGACGCGATCGGGTCATCGGCGCCAAGGTGCTCGTGACGGCACTCTTCGCGTTGGGTTACGGGCTCGTGGTTTCCATCCTGACCATTCTGTGCATGCTCGCGTTCACCGCGGGAGACTTCACGCTGGACGGCAGTGTCTTCGGTTACATCGCAGCGGGACTGTTCGTCGTCGTGATGTGGTCGCTCATCGGGTCCGGTCTTGGGTTGCTGTTCGGTTCGCCCACCTGGCCGTCGATCGCCATCGTCGCCTGGTTCCCTGTCGGTGAACTGGTTGTCCTCGGCATTCTCTCCGGCCTCGGCCTCGGTGGGTTCTGGCAGATCGCACCCGGATCCCTGACGTTGTCCACCGTCGTCGCGTGGAACCTCGACGACGGCAACGGCTTGGCAGAGTGGCCGTGGGCGCCCATCGGCCTGGCGCTGTGGGCCGCACTTGTCGTCGTTGCCGGTTGGCTGCGGACCCGGGAGCGTGACATCAGCTGATCGCCTGTCGGAGGTTCGGACTACCGTTCGCTATCGATGAGTGAATCCTGGACACGTCGGCTCGTAGCGCAGTGCTGGGTGCACCGACGCACAGCCGTGGGCGCGTTGGCCGTCACGATGATCGCCGCCGTCATCGACATCTCGTTTCCACTGCTGACGCGGATCGCCATCGACGACGCGTCCGCCGGGGCGGGCGAGACCATCATGTGGGTCGCCCTCGCGATCGGCGGCCTGGCGGTAATCCGATTCGGATGTCAGTTCGGCCGACGGCTCCTCGCCGGTCGGCTGTCGATCGACGTCCAACACGACCTGCGCCTCGGCCTTCTGTCCTCCCTGCAACGCCTCGACGGCCGCAAGCAGGACGAAATCCGGACCGGCCAAGTGGTGTCCCGATCCATCACCGACCTACAGCTGGTGCAGGGTCTCCTCGCCATGGTTCCGCTGTCCGCGGGCGCGCTCCTGCAATTCGTCCTCGCACTCGTGGTGATGGCCTACCTGTCCCCGCTCCTCACCGTTGTCGCGCTGGCGATCGTCCCCGCCGTCACGCTGGTCGTGTACAAAGTCCGACCGAAGCAGTTCGCCGCCACCTGGTCGGCCCAACAACGCGCCGCCGACCTGGCCCAACACGTCGAGGAAACCGTCACCGGAGTCCGCGTCGTCAAAGGGTTCGGGCAGGAAGGACGCGCTGTCGACCGGCTGGAGAACCTGTCCCGCACCCTGTTCGCCGAGCGGATGAGATCAGCGAAGATCAACGCCCGGCTCGCCCCTTCCATGGCCGCAATCCCCCAACTAGGCCTCGTCGGCGTCATCGCGCTCGGCGGCTACCTCGCACTGCACGGCCACATCACCGTCGGCACGTTCCTGGCCTTCGCCACGTACGTCGCGACCCTGTCCGCAGTCACCCGCACCCTGTCCTCCGTCGTCATCCTCGCGCAGCTCTCCCGCGCAGCCGTCGAGCGTGTCTACGACGTCATCGACACCGACCCCTCCGTACCCGAGCCGGCGCACCCCATCGCCCTCCCCGACGGCCCCCTCGGGATCGACCTGTCCGCCGTCACCTTCGGTTTCGAGCCCGAACGCGACGTACTCCGATCTTTCGATCTCACGGTCGCACCGGGTGAGAGCGTCGCAGTCGTCGGGCACGCTGGGTCGGGCAAGACAGCACTGTCGTTGCTCCTGCCACGCTTCTACAGTCCGCGCTCGGGTTCCGTCGCCCTGACCTCGCCCGGCGAGGTCGGGACCGCCGCGCGAATCGACGTGGCCGACGTCAGCGCAGAGCACCTGCGCGAAGCAGTCGGCCTCGTGTTCGACGAGCCGTTCCTGTTCTCCGACACCATCGCAGCCAACATCGCCCTCGGCCGTCCCGACGCCACCGCCGAGGAGATACACGACGCCGCCGTACTCGCCGAAGCAGCCGATTTCATCTCCGAACTTCCCGACGGCTACGACTCCGTGGTCGGCGAACGCGGCCTCACCCTGTCCGGCGGCCAACGACAACGCATAGCGCTGGCCCGGGCTCTGCTCACCGACCCGAGAGTTCTCGTCCTCGACGACGCAACCTCCGCTGTCGACGCGACAACCGAGGCCAAAATCTTCGACGCACTCCGGCGTCGACCCCGGCGCACCACCGTCGTGCTCGCGCACCGCCGATCCACGCTCACCCTCGCCGACCGAGTCGCCGTACTCGACGGAGGCAAAGTCATCGACATCGGAACCGTCGACCAACTCGACGCGCGATGTCCGCTGTTCCGCGAGCTGCTCTCCCACGACCCGAACGCCGACGACGGGGCTACCGACGCCTCCGCGTCTGCGACCCCGCACCGCAACGAGCTGTGGCCCGACACCGAGCCTTCACTTGCGGGCACGGCGGCTACGACGTCCGGCACACCGCAGAGCGCGGGGCGGCCCACAGGTGGTGGAGGTGGCGGTCAGATCGCGGGAGCGCTCGGAAGCGTCGCGGCCACCCCCGAGCTCAGGGACGCCGTCGACGCCCTCCCCCCAGCTACCGAAATGCCGCCCACGCCCAGCACCGACGTACGCGCTCCGGACACCGACTTCCGGCTGTCACGGCTGCTCACACCGGTTCGCACCCTCCTCGTAGCCGTCGTCGTCCTGCTCGCGCTCGATTCCCTCGCCTCGATCGCATTTCCGTCCATCGTTCGGTTCGCCGTCGACGACGGTGTGTCGCGCGCCGACGCGGGCGCCCTCTGGACTGCCACCGCGGTCGGAGTGTTCCTCGCCGTCGCCGGGTGGTTCGTCATCGCAGCCACCACGGTCATCACCGCCAGAGCAGGCGAGCGCGTGCTGTTCGGGCTGCGGGTGAAGAGCTACGCGCACATCCAGCGCCTCGGACTCGACTACTACGAGCGAGAACTGTCCGGCCGCATCATGACCAGAATGACGACGGACGTCGACGCGCTGTCGACCTTCATCCAGACCGGGGCGTCCACCGCAGTGGTCAGCCTCGTGACCGTCGTCGGCATCGCCACGGCCCTGCTGATCACCGACCTGCCTCTCGGACTCGTCGCGTTGGCAGTGGTACCCCCTCTGATCATTGCGACCGTCGTGTTCAGGCGCATCTCGTCATCCGCGTACAGCGAGTCCAGAGAAAGAATCTCCGCGGTCAACGCCGACTTCCAGGAGAACATCGCCGGTCTACGCTCCGCGCAGGCCTACCGGAGAGAACAGTTCGCCGCCGACAGGTTCGCCGAACGCGCCGACCTGTATCGCGTGAGCCGGATGCGTTCTCAGCGCGCGATCTCCGTGTTCTTCCCCTTCATCACGTTTCTGTCCGACGCCGCACTCGCGCTCGTCGTGTTCGTCGGTGCTCACCAAGTCGCCACCGGGTCGACGTCCGCCGGAACCCTCGTGGCGTTCGTGCTGTACCTCGGCCTACTGTTCGGACCCATCCAACAGCTGTCTCAGGTGTTCGACGGCTACCAACAAGCCAGCGTCGGCGTACGGAGAATCGGCGACCTCCTGCGCACCCCCAGTTCCATCGAAGCAGCGACCACCGGAGCCGCCGCGCACATCCCCGGCGGCCGTCTCAGAGCCGACATCGCCTTCGACGATGTCGGCTTCCGCTATGCCGGAGCGGACACCGAAGCGCTCAGTGAGGTCAATCTCACAATTCCCCGAGGAGCGACCGTCGCCCTCGTCGGCGAAACCGGCGCGGGCAAGTCCACGATCGTCAAACTCCTTGCCCGGTTCTACGACCCGACATCCGGATCGGTACGCGTCGGCGGCACCGATCTCCGCGACTACTCACTCGCCGAATACCGCGGCAGGCTCGGCGTCGTACCGCAAGAGGCGCACCTCTTCACCGGCGACGTGGCGTCGAACATCGCCTTCGGCAAACCCGAGGCGACACGCGAGGAGATCGAAGCAGCCGCCCGAGCCGTCGGCGCACTGGACGCCATCGCCGCACTTCGGGGCGGTATGCGCCAACCCGTCGGCGAACGTGGTCAAGGCCTGTCCGCCGGGCAGAGGCAGCTGATCGCGCTGGCCCGAGCCGAGCTGGTCGACCCCGACCTGATGCTCCTCGACGAGGCGACCGCGACGCTCGATCCCGCGACCGAACGCACGGTCCTCGACGCCAGCTCGCGGGTGCTGCGTGCGCGAACATCCGTCGTCGTCGCACACCGTTTGGCGACGGCGGCACGCGCCGACATGATCGTGGTAGTCGACCACGGACGCATCGTGGAGACCGGGACGCACGAGGATCTGAGATCCCGCGGCGGGTACTACGCACGATTGTGGGATGCGGCCGAAACGCGCGGCGGGAATAATTCGATAAGCACAGGAGTCGTCAGCAACGAGGTTGACAGTTACTCGTGAGTACATACCACAGCTACGTCCCGGACGTCCGCGCTCCCTGGATGAGGTCTACCCTGGATGTGTACGCGCGTGTGATCGGGAACGAAGAGAAGAAGCGAGGCGAACTACTGCCGTGAGCAGCAGCTCCACTACCCAATTCGGACAAAATCAATGGCTGGTCGACGAGATGTACCAGCGATTCAAGGACGACCCGTCATCGGTCGACGCAAGCTGGCACGAATTCCTCACCGACTACGACCCGGACGCACCGGCAGGTGACGAGGCCGCGCCGGTTCCGAACGGAAGTGCAGGAAGCGGCTCGGCGAGCTCCGGAAAGTCGACGAGCTCCAGTAGCTCCAACGGCACGAGCTCCAACGGCACGAGCTCCAACGGCAACGGTGCGCCCACGAAGTCCGAGGCCCAGGCAGCGAAGGCTGCGCCCAAAGCCCCGGCAGCCAAGGCCGACGCCCCGAAGGCCGCAACGCCGAAGGCAGCTGCCGAGAAGCCTGCGCCCACCGCGAAGCCCGCGACCTCCAAGGCAGCAGGTGCGGCACCGTCCGCTCCCGCAGCCAAGCCCGCTGCAGCCGCCCCCGCGGCCGAGGCATCGTCCAAGGTCCTCCGAGGCGCCGCTGCTGCCGTCGCGAAGAACATGTCGGCCTCACTGCAGATCCCGACGGCGACCAGCGTCCGCGCGATCCCGGCCAAGCTCATGGTCGACAACCGCCTCGTGATCAACAACCACCTCGCACGTACGCGGGGCGGAAAGATCTCGTTCACGCACCTCCTCGGCTACGCCATCGTGCAGGCCGTCAAGGCGTTCCCGAACATGAACCGGCACTTCGCCGAGGTCGACGGCAAGCCCAACGCAGTCACCCCGGCGTCGACCAACCTCGGCCTCGCAATCGACCTGCCCGGCAAGGACGGAAACCGCTCCCTCGTCGTCGCCGCCATCAAGAACACGAACGAGCACTCGTTCACGCAGTTCTACAACGCCTACGAGGACATCGTCCGGCGTGCGCGTGACGGCAAGCTCACCGGCGACGACTTCCAGGGCGTCACGATCTCGCTGACCAACCCCGGCGGCATCGGAACCGTGCACTCCGTTCCTCGTTTGATGAACGGCCAGGGTGCCATCATCGGCGCGGGAGCCATGGAATACCCCGCCGAGTTCCAGGGCTCGTCCGACGAGCGCCTCGCGGAACTGGGCGTCGGCAAGCTCATGACGCTGACCTCGACGTACGACCACCGCATCATCCAGGGTGCAGAGTCCGGCGACTTCCTCCGCACGATCCACAACCTGCTGATCAGCGACGAGTTCTACGACGAGATCTTCCACTCGCTGAAGATCCCGTACGAGCCCATCCGCTGGCGCAAGGATCTGCCCGAGGGCACAGTCGACAAGAACACCCGCGTTCTCGAGCTCATCGCGGCGTACCGGAACCGCGGCCACCTGATGGCCGACACGGACCCGTTGCAGTTCACCAAGGACAAGTTCCGGATGCACCCGGACCTCGACGTGATCAGCCACGACCTGACGCTGTGGGACCTCGACCGTGAATTCAAGGTCGGCGGATTCCACGGCAAGGACAAGATGAAGCTGCGGGACGTGCTCAGCGTTCTGCGCGACTCCTACTGCCGCCACGTCGGCGTCGAGTACACCCACATCCTCGAGACCGACCAAGTTGCCTGGCTGCAGGAACGCGTCGAAGCCACACACGTCAAACCGACTGTGGCACAGCAGAAGTACATCCTCAGCAAGCTCAACGCCGCCGAGGCGTTCGAGACCTTCCTGCAGACCAAGTACGTCGGCCAGAAGCGCTTCTCGCTCGAAGGCGCAGAGTCGGTCATCCCGATGATGGACGCCGTCATCGACCAGAGCGCCGAGCACGCGCTCGACGAGGTCGTCATCGGTATGCCGCACCGCGGTCGACTGAACGTGCTGGCCAACATCGTCGGCAAGCCGTACTCGAAGATCTTCACCGAGTTCGAGGGCAACATGAACCCGGCAGCCGCACACGGCTCCGGCGACGTGAAGTACCACCTCGGCGCCGAAGGCACCTACATCCAGATGTTCGGCGAGAACGACATCGCCGTCTCGCTGACCGCGAACCCGTCGCACCTCGAGGCCGTCGACCCGGTCCTCGAAGGCCTCGTCCGCGCGAAGCAGGACCTTCTGGACAAGGGACCAGGCGAAGGCGGCTTCTCGGTTCTGCCGCTCATGCTCCACGGCGACGCGGCCTTCGCAGGCCAGGGCGTCGTAGCCGAGACGCTGAACCTCGCACAGCTGCGCGGCTACCGCACCGGCGGCACCGTGCACATCGTCGTCAACAACCAGGTCGGCTTCACCACCGCACCCGAGCACTCCCGTTCGTCGGAGTACTGCACCGACGTGGCGAAGATGATCGGCGCGCCGATCTTCCACGTCAACGGCGACGACCCCGAGGCATGCGTTCGCGTTGCACAGCTCGCCGTCGACTTCCGCGAGAAGTTCAACAAGGACGTCGTCATCGACATGATCTGCTACCGCAGGCGTGGCCACAACGAGGGCGACGACCCCTCGATGACGCAGCCGGCGATGTACGACGTCATCGACACCAAGCGCAGCGTCCGCAAGAGCTACACCGAATCCCTCATCGGCCGCGGCGACATCTCCCTCAAGGAGGCAGAGGACGCACTGCGCGACTACCAGGGACAGCTCGAGCGGGTGTTCAACGAGGTTCGCGAACTCGAGAAGTACAACCCCGAGCCCAGCGAATCGGTCGAGCTCGACCAGCAGTTGCCGGCCAAGCTCACCACGGCGGTCGACAAGTCCATCCTGCACCGGATCGGCGATGCGTTCCTCGAGGTTCCCGAAGGCTTCAACGTGCACCCGCGCGTCAAGCCCGTGCTCGAGAAGCGTCGCGAGATGGCCTACGAAGGCAAGGTCGACTGGGCGTTCGGCGAGTTGCTCGCCCTCGGGTCGCTCGTGGACGAGGGACGCAACGTCCGTTTCTCCGGCCAGGACACTCGCCGCGGAACGTTCACCCAGCGTCACTCGGTCATCATCGACCGCAAGACCGGCGCCGAGTACACCCCGCTGCACAACATCGGCAGCGAGAACCCCGGCAAGTTCATGGTCTACGACTCCGCGCTCAGCGAGTTCGCGGCCGTCGGCTTCGAGTACGGCTACTCCGTCGGCAACCCGGACGCACTCGTCCTGTGGGAAGCGCAGTTCGGTGACTTCGTCAACGGCGCGCAGTCCATCATCGACGAGTTCATCAGTTCCGGTGAAGCCAAGTGGGGACAGCTGTCCGACGTCGTGCTGCTCCTCCCGCACGGCCACGAAGGCCAGGGCCCGGACCACACGTCCGGCCGCATCGAGCGGTTCCTGACGCTGTGCGCCGAAGGATCGATGACCGTCTCGGTTCCGTCGACGCCTGCCAACTACTTCCACCTGCTGCGTCGTCACGCACGCGATGGAATCCGGCGTCCGCTCATCGTCTTCACCCCGAAGTCGATGCTGCGCAACAAGGCCGCTGTGTCCAACATCGAGGACTTCACCGACGGCAAGTTCCACTCGGTGTTCGACGAGCCGACCTACGAAACCGGAACCGGTGACCGTAGCAAGGTCAAGCGCGTCCTGATGGTCAGCGGCAAGCTCTACTACGAGCTGCTGGCACGCAAGCAGAAGGACAACCGCGACGACGTCGCCATCGTCCGCATCGAGCAGCTCTACCCGGTCCCGACCCGTCGGATCACCGAGGCCATCAAGAGCTACCCGAACGCAACGGAATTCCGTTGGGTCCAGGAAGAGCCCGCGAACCAGGGTGCATGGCCGTTCTTCGGCCTCGCATTCCCCGAGCTCATGCCCGACGTGCTCAGCAACATCAAGCGCGTCTCCCGCCGTGCAATGTCCGCACCGTCCTCGGGTTCGAGCAAGGTCCACGCCGTGGAGCAGCTCGAAATCATCGACGAAGCCTTCTCGGGCGTCGGCGAGGGATAGTCGACCCGCACCAATTCGGAGCGAATGCGCCGTTCGGTCACTTCGAGTGACCGAACGGCGCATTCGTTTCTTCGGCCGCCAGTTTCGGCATCGGCATCGGCCTCGGCATCGATGTCACATGACATTCGTCGTACGGCTGCCGTGGCGCATTCATGCCGGACAGAGTGAGAGGTCTACTCGGCCCCGGTGCCGAGGAGGCTGGCGATCATGCTGGGCGCCAGGGCGACGGCGGGCAGTGCGCCGACGTTCAGTTCGATGAGTTCGTCTCGGCTAATGCGAGGGTCGCGGAGCCAGGAGATGGTGGCTTCCTCGACGAAGGCGATCCAGCCGCGGACGGCGAGTTCGGTCGTCGGATTGGCCTCGACCTGCAACTTGTAGAGGTTGGCGATGGTGCGATCGGCCATGGTGGTTCTGGTCTGCTCGAAGACGTCGCGCATGTCGGGGTCGCCGGTTGCGGAGCCGCGGAGTAGTGAAATGAACGTTTCTCGGTTCTCGGTCACGTAATCGACGTAGTTGGCGATGGAGTCACGCAAGATCTCGTACGGGTCGAGGGTCATGTCCGGGGCGGTGCGTTCGAGCATGGTCTTGCTTGCTTCTCGCACGATTGCGAGGTGAAAGTCCTGCTTGGACGAGAAGTAGTGGAAGAGCAAGCCTCGGGACACTCCGGCCTGGTCGGCTATGTCCTCGACCGAGACCTGTTCGAGCGGTCTGTCCGCGAGCATCTCCGTCCCCAGTTCGATCAGCTGGGCACGACGCTCCTGTGGACTCATACGCGTTCGCTTGGCAGCCGGGGTGTTCACACTGGACATGCAACCAGCTTACTGAATAGCAGTCAATAACTATTGACTCACACTCAATAAGCTCCTACTCTCTGTTTCATGAGTCTTTCCGTAACAGATAACTCGGAGCGCGTGACGGCCCCGCGCACGGTCGACACCATCATCATCGGCAGTGGCTTCGCAGGCCTCGGTGCAGCTATCAAGCTGGCCCAGAAGGGCAAGCACAACTTCCTCGTGCTCGAGCGCGGTAGCGACGTCGGCGGTACCTGGCGCGACAACACGTACCCGGGTGCAGCCTGCGACGTGCCGTCGCATCTGTACTCGTACTCGTTCGCGCTGAACCCGGACTGGACCCGCTCCTTTTCCACTCAGCCCGAGATCCAGAAGTACATCTCGTCTGTTGCGCGGAAGTACAACGTGATGGACAAGCACGTGTTCAACTCCGACGTCACCTCCGTGACCTGGAACGAGGGCACTCACCGCTGGGATGTCGTCGCCAGCACCGGCCAGTACACCGCAAAGGTGGTCGTGACAGCCGTCGGCGCCCTGTGCGAGCCGAACCTGCCGCCCATCGCAGGTATCGAGAGCTTCGAAGGCGACATCTTCCACTCCGCGCAGTGGAACCACGACGTCTCACTGGAAGGAAAGCGTGTCGCCGTCATCGGCACCGGCGCGTCGGCCATCCAGATCGTGCCCGCGATCGCCGGCAAGGTGAAGCACCTCGACGTGTATCAGCGCACCGCACCCTGGATCCTTCCCCGGTTCGACCGCGAGTACACCGCACTCGAGAAGTTCGCCTTCAAGCGCATCCCCGGATTTCAGCGACTGTCCCGCACCGGCATCTACGCGGCACGCGAGACGCAGGTCGTCGGCCTCGCGAAGAAGCCAGCCCTGATGCGCATCTTCGAGCTCATCGCCAAGCAGCAGATCAACAAGGGCATCAAGGACAAGGCACTCCGCAAGAAGGTCACGCCGAACTTCCGAATCGGCTGCAAGCGCATGCTCATCTCCAACGCCTACTACCCTGCGCTGGACCGCCCGAACGTCGACCTCGTCACCGACGGCATCGCCGAGGTCAAGGCGCACTCGATCGTCTCCGCGGACGGCACGGAGCGCGAGATCGACGCACTGGTCGTGGCAACGGGATTCCATGTCACCGATTCGCCCGCCTACCAGGGGATCTACGGCAAGGGTGGTAAGACCCTCGCGCAGACCTTCGAAGAGGAAGGCCAGCAGGGCTACAAGGGTGCCGCTGTCGCGAACTTCCCCAACATGTTCTTCCTCGTCGGACCCAACACAGGCCTCGGCCACACCTCGATGGTCTTCATGATCGAGTCGCAGCTCAACTACGTCGTCGACGCCCTGGACACCATCGAGAAGCACGACATCGGCGTCATCGAGGTCCGCAAGGACATCCAGGACGACTACAACGCCGACCTGCAGGACCGCATGGCGGACAGCGTCTGGATGAACGGCGGCTGCGCCAGCTGGTACCTCGACAAGCACGGGAACAACACGACGCTGTGGCCGGACTTCACCTTCCGCTTCCGCGCCATCACCCGTAAGTTCGATCTGGCGGCCTATCGAAGCGTCGCAGCATCCGATCTCCCCGCTCCCGCCGTGGGCACCGTGAACGACTCCGACATCGAGGTAGCAGCGAAGTGACCACCACATTCACCGGCAAGGTTGCCGTCGTCACCGGCGCAGGATCGGGTATCGGACGCGCCCTTGCGCTGAACCTGGCTCAGCGCGGAGCGAAACTCGCACTGTCCGACGTCGACGTGAACGGCCTGGCCGAGACCGTGCGGCAGGTCGAGGCACTCGGCGGCGAGGTCGAATCACAGTTCCTCGACGTCACCCAGCGGGAAACCGTTCTCGAGTACGCCGAGACCGTCAAGACACGCTTCGGCAAGATCAACCAGATCTACAACAACGCAGGCATCGCGTACCACGGTGACGTCGAGCAGTCCTCGTTCAAGGACATCGAACGCATCGTCGACGTGGATTTCTGGGGCGTCGTCAACGGCACCAAGGCCTTCATCCCCCACCTGCAGGAATCCGGCGACGGTCACATCGTCAACATCTCCAGCCTCTTCGGACTGCTCGCGATGCCGTCGCAGGCCGCCTACAACGCGGCGAAGTTCGCCGTCCGCGGTTTCAGTGAAGCGCTGCGGATGGAACTGCTGATCTCCAAGGCTCCCGTCAAGATGACCGTCGTGCACCCCGGTGGCATCAAGACCGCCATCGCCCGCAACGCCACGGTTGCCGAGAACTACGACCAGCAATCGGTCGCGAAGTTCTTCGACGCGAAACTCGCCAAGACGACACCCGATCAGGCCGCGAAGACGATCCTCAAAGGCGTCGAGAAGGGCAAGGGCCGCGTACTCATCGGATCCGACGCCATCGCGTTGGACCTGTTCCAGCGGATCACCGGGTCGAAGTACCAGCGGGTGGTCGCCACCATCGCCAACCGCGTCATGCCCAGGAAGAAGTAGGACGATGAAGTCCTTCTACCTGCCGCTTCCTCTGGTCGCCGCCGCGCTGAAACCGTTCTACCGCGTGGCCCTCGACGCCAGGTTGCCGGTGTCGGTGCAGCGGCGGATCCTCGATCTGGCTTCTCCGCTGCAGACGATGCCCGACGGCGCCGTCAGCCTGAAGACGACGCTTGCAGGCCGACCCGCCGAGCGGATCACCGTCGGTGCAACCGAGCGGGATACTGCGATTCTGTATCTGCACGGCGGCGCGTACACGATCGGATCCATCTCGACGCATCGTTCGCTCGCTGCACACCTGGCCCGCGAATCAGCCAGTGCCGTCTACGTTCTCGACTACCGCCTGGCGCCCGAGAACCCGTATCCCGCCGGCCTGAACGACGCCGTCGCGGCGTTCCGTGAACTCGTCAAAGCACACGGATACACACCGGACAAGATCGCCATCGCCGGCGATTCCGCGGGTGGCGGACTGACCGTCGCGACGGCACGGCATCTCGTCGACGACGGTGTGAAGCCGGCTGCGCTGGGTCTCATCTCGCCGTGGGTGGATCCGGGTGCTCGCGACGCGCCGTTCCCCCGGGACATCGTCGTCAACACCGCCTGGTCGTTCGCGGCCGCGGAAGCGTACCTGGGTGACGGGGATCCCCTCGATCAGGGATTCGCGCCGTTGCACGGAGACCTGTCCGGCCTTCCGCCCATCGTCATGCACGTCGGCAAGGCCGAGGTGCTCTACTCGCAGATCGTGGATTTCCACGATCGGCTGCTGACACAGGGCAACGAGGTCGAGTACGTCGAGTACGAGAAGCTGTGGCACGTCGCGCATCTGCAGACTTCGATACTGCGCGAAGCAGCCGAGGCGACTCACCACCTCGGTGCGTTCCTCGGGGCACGTCTGCGATCGTCAGAGGTTGCGCTCGCCGAGCCAACGAGCAGCGACATCGCCTGATTCTCCCCCACTGCGGACCTCGCCGATCATATCGGCGAGGTCCGCTGTGGTCAGTTCGCCCGCAACGACACTCAACGTCGCTGTCGCGGCATCGTTCAACGTCCCCGTGCGCATCAACGGCACGACGTTCTCCGCGCTGAACGCCGGCTGTTCGTCCTCGAGGGTCAGCAGATTCGCCGCCGCGGGGCCGAACGATGCCGTTCTGAACACCAACGCTCCGATCTCGCCGGACTCGAGTGCTGCTGTCGCAGCGTCTGCGTCGACATAGACGGCGATGTCCTCGAACCCGGATCCTGTTCCCCTCGGAACCAGGCGCATGGCGACCTCCATCGGGTCCGGGTCGGGCGGATCGCCGACGACACCCCACGTCGCCCTACCGCGGTTGTCCACGAATTCCGAGACTGTCGTCAGTTCGGCAAGCGGCCCGTCGGGCGCTACCGCGACAGCGATGCGGTCCTCCGCAAGCGCGTAATCGCCCACCGACAATCCTTCCGGCAACGACCTGTTCAGGTCGACATAGACATCCTCGGCATCCGTCGACATGGACGTCGAATCGAACGTACGCAGAAGCTCGCCCGTGAAATCCGGAACGAGCGAGACATCCCCGGCGTCGAGTGCGGCGAGATAGTCGTCGCGCTCACCGAGACCGTCCGTCACCGACACGGTGACCCCGGCGGACCGTATTGCTCCCGCGTAGATCTCGGCCAGCAGTTCACTCGTCGTGTCGTCTCCCCTACCGACCACCACCGACGACGAGTTCGCCGACTCGACCGTAGCGCTGCACCCGGTGACCAACGACGCCAGGACGAGGGGAACGAGCAGGCGTTTACCGAACGCACGCACGAGAGAGGACTCCGTTCGAGGAATAGTTGTCGGTGGTCTGGTTTAACCTTTCGCACGCTGGGCACAGAGCCCTGCGAGAGAAATACTCCGTACAACCTTATGGCTAGACTCGCTCGAAGCACTATCCTGCTCGCTCCGACAGCCCCGGATCAGGCTGAACACGACGGCTGGACACGATGGAAGGACTCCTTGTGAAGATCACCCGAACCGCGCGCGCTGTCGCGGCCCTGTCGGTAGCAGCCCTTGCTCTCACAGCATGCGGCGGCGAGGACTCCGATCCGTTGTCCTCGGGCGGAGGTGACACCAACACCGACCCCAATTCCATCGTGGTCGGATCGGCGAACTTCACCGAGTCGGAGATCATCGCCAACATCTACGCCGAAGTGCTGAAGGTCAACGGCTTCGACGTCAGCACGACCCTGAACATCGGCAGCCGTGAGGCGTACATTCCGGCGCTGAAGGACGGCTCCATCGACGTGATCCCGGACTACACCGGTAACTTGCTGCAGTACCTCGATCCCGAGGCCACGGCCACGTCGGCGGACGACGTGGAAGCTGCGCTCCCTGATGCGTTGGGCTCGGACCTCGTCGTCGCAGATCCGGCGTCGGCGGAGGACAAGGATTCCATCGTCGTGACGAGGGAGACCGCCGACCGGTGGAACCTGACGTCCATCGCGGACCTCGCCCCCTACTCCGGCGAGATCAAGTTGGGTGCACCTCCCGAGTTCGCCGAGCGCACCTACGGCCTCCCCGGGCTGAGCGAGAACTACGGCGTGAACATCGATCCGGCCAACTTCGTTCCACTGTCCGACGGTGGTGGCCCGGCCACGGTCCGCGCGCTGACCTCCGGCGAGGTCACGGCCGCCGACATCTTCTCCACATCCGCGTCGATCGCCGAGAACAACCTCGTCGTCCTCGAGGATCCGGAGTTCAACTTCGCCGCGCAGAACGTCATTCCCGTCATCAACGCAGGCAAGACGTCGGACAAGCTGACGTCGGTGCTGAACGCCATCTCGGACAAGCTGACCACCGAGGAACTGCTGGCGCTCAACCAGTCCGTATCCGGTGAATCGAAGACAGAGCCTGCTGCTGCCGCACAGCAGTGGGTCACCGCACAGGGACTGGATACTCCGGTCTCCTAGAGAGAGCCGCACGTGATCACATTCGAGAACGTCACCAAGCAGTACCCGGAAGTCGGGGGTCGGTCCGCAGGCTCTACTCCCGGCGGCACCACCGCGGTCGACTCGCTGAATCTGAACATCGAAGCGGAATCGTTCACGGTGTTCGTCGGGCCGTCGGGCTGCGGCAAGACGACGTCGATGCGGATGATCAACCGCATGATCACCCCGACATCCGGGGTGATCACGGTGAACGGTAAGAACATTGCCGAGACCGACGCGGTGAAACTGCGGCGCGGTATCGGATACGTCATCCAGAGTGCGGGCCTGCTCCCCCACCGGACCGTCGTAGACAACGTCGCGACGGTCCCGGTGTTGCGGGGCACGTCGCGCCGCGCTGCACGAACGGCCGCACTGGGCGTCCTCGAACGTGTGGGACTCGATCCAGCGTTCGCCGACCGCTATCCGGCTCAGCTGTCCGGCGGGCAGCAGCAGAGGGTCGGTGTCGCCCGCGCACTGGCTGCGGACCCACCGATCTTGCTGATGGACGAGCCGTTCAGCGCCGTCGATCCGGTCGTTCGCGAAGACCTGCAGACCGAGATGCTCCGGCTGCAGGCCGAGTTGAAGAAGACCATCGTGTTCGTCACTCACGACATCGACGAGGCCGTACGACTCGGGGACCGTATCGCCGTCTTCGGCACGGGAGGCAGGCTCCAGCAGTACGACCGGCCGGAGGTCGTACTCTCCTCGCCGGCAACGGATTTCGTCGCCTCCTTCGTCGGCAGGGACCGCGGCTACCGCGGGCTCTCCTTCCGAAGCGCCGAGGCCGTCCCGGTGCACGACATCGACACATCGACGGTCGAGAAGCTCGACGGTCTTCGTCTGGAGCAGGGCCAGTGGGTCCTCGTCGTCACAGCCGATCGTGCGCCGCTGGGTTGGATCGACGTCACCGGTGTCGAGGGCATCCGCGCCGGGCGCAGCGTTCAAGAGAGCACCGCGGCCGGTGGGTCGCTGTTCACCGTCGGAGGTGACCTCCGGCAGGCGCTGGATGCAGCCATCTCGTCTCCGTCCGGAATCGGTGTCGCGGTGGACGAGTCGGGGGCGGTCGTCGGCAGCCTCGACGGCTCGGAAATTCTCGAGCATCTGGCGTCACAACGCCGCGCCGAGGACGAGGCGCGCAACGAACATCACTTCGGGTCACGCTGATGCGTTGGCTCGTCGACAACTTCGACGTCGTTCTCGACCTCACCAAGACTCATCTGTACCTGTCGTTGGTCCCCCTGCTCATCGGACTCGCCATCGCGGTGCCCGTCGGCACTCTGGTTCGCAACGTCTCGTGGATCCGCCGAATCACGTTGACGGTGGCCAGCATCGCGTTCACCATCCCGTCGCTCGCCTTGTTCGTCACCATCCCAGCCATCCTCGGCACCAGGATTCTCGACGAGATCAACGTCGTCATCGCTCTCGCCGTGTACTCCACCGCGCTCCTGATCAGGGTGGTCCCCGAAGCGCTGGACTCGGTACCGTTCGCCGTCGTCGACTCCGCACAGGCGATGGGCTACACCTCACTGCGCCGGGCTGTCGGAGTGGAACTGCCACTGGCACTTCCGGTGCTCGTGGCAGGTATCCGGGTTGTCGCCGTCACCAACATCTCGCTCGTCTCCGTCGGTTCGGTCATCGGTATCGGCGGTCTCGGCCAGTTGTTCACCCAGGGATACCAACGTGACTACCCGGATCAGATCGTCGCGGGGATCATCTCCATCGTGTTCCTGGCGCTGATCTTCGACGCTGCGCTGTACCTGCTGGGGCGTCGACTGACGCCGTGGACCCGTATCGGAACGTCGGCAGGCAAGAAGCGAGCACGGGCATGAACATCTTCACCGACGCCTTCGCGTACATGACCGACCCGGCGAACTGGGAGGGCAGCACCGGAATCGGCGCACGGATCCTCGAACACATCTGGTACAGCTTCATCGCCGTGGTCGTCTCCTCGGCGATCGCAGTACCCGTCGGACTGCTGATCGGACATCTGCGCCGCGGCGAGGTACTGATCGTCGGACTGGTCAACGCACTTCGCTCGCTTCCGACGCTCGGCGTGCTGGTGTTCCTCGTCCTGTTGATCGGTCTCGGACTCGTTCCACCGATCATCGCGCTTGTCCTGCTGGGCATTCCGCCGATGCTCGCCGGAACGTATGCCGGAGTGGCGAACGTGAACGCGGACGTCGTCGATGCGGCACGCGCAATGGGCATGACCGAACTGCAGGTGTTGTTCCGCGTCGAGATCCCCAACGCGATGCCCTTGATTCTCGGCGGTCTTCGCAACACCACCCTGCAGGTCATCGCAACCGCGACCGTCGCAGCCTACGTCAACCTCGGCGGACTCGGTCGCTACATCTTCGACGGTCTCGCGCTCTACAGCTACGACCGCGTTCTCGTCGGCGCCATTCTGGTCGCCGTGCTCGCACTGGTGATCGATGGGCTTCTGGCTCTCGCGGTGTACGCGTCCATGCCCGGCACCGGCCGGTTGCGTCGGACACCGAACCTGCACTAGCTCGACCAACGCCCACGTTCCGTTCCAGGACCACCCACGCCCACAGTCCGGTTTCCGGAGCGAACGAGCCCTTCAGTCAGTCAGACTGACCAGACGCCACTTTCGCTCCGAGAGCCGGGCGAAAGCCGGGCGCGAACCGGGCGCAAACGGGCGAAAACGGGAAAGCGCCCCGAACCACAGCCAGGTGAGGCGAGGTTCGGGGCGCTTCGTTTCCCTGTCCTACGCGACACCCTCGGCTCGCGCTGCTGCCGCAACTGCGTCCGCAACGGCCGGGGCGACGCGAGGGTCGAGCGGGCTGGGCACGATTTTGTCCGCAGCCAGCTCGTCGCCGAGTACCGAGAGGATTGCCTCGGCGGCGGCGAGTTTCATGCCTTCGGTGATCCGTCGTGCTCCGGCGTCGAGTGCGCCTCTGAACACGCCGGGGAAGGCGAGCACATTGTTGATCTGATTGGGAAAGTCACTGCGTCCGGTCGCGACGATCGACGCGTACAGCGCAGCCCGTTCCGGGTGGATCTCCGGGTCGGGGTTGGACAGTGCGAAGACGATGGAGTGCGGCGCCATCGACGCAATGTAGCTTTCGTCGATCTTGCCCGCGGAGACCCCGAGGAACACGTCCGCGCCGACGAGTGCATCCCCTGCACCACCCGACAGCCCACGAGGATTGGTCCGTGCGGCGAGATCGACCTTGACGGCATTCAGGTCACTCCGGTCGGCGGATACGATGCCCTTGGAATCCAGCACCACGACATCCGGGATACCCGCTGCGAGAAAGATGTTGGCACATGCGACACCGGCGGCGCCCGCTCCGGAGATGACGATCTTCAGTTCGGAGGTGCTTCGGCCCTGGAACTTGGCGGCGCCGTTGAGCGCTGCAAGCGCCACGATGGCGGTGCCGTGCTGATCGTCGTGCATCACCGGGCAGTCCAGAGCCTCGATGACACGCTTCTCGATCTCGAAGCAGCGGGGCGCGGAGATGTCCTCGAGATTGACCGCGCCGAAACTGTGGCGGAGCCGGACGATGGTGTCGACGATCTCGTCGACGTCGTTCGTATCGAGCACGATCGGGATCGAGTTGAGGCCGGCGAACCTCTTGAACAGAGCCGCTTTGCCCTCCATCACCGGTAGCGACGCGCGTGGTCCGATGTCGCCCAGTCCGAGAACGGCCGATCCGTCGGTGATGACGGCAACGAGACGATCGGTCCACGTGTACTGCTTCGCAAGCGATGCATCGGACGCGATTGCACGGCTGACCTGTGCGACACCGGGCGTGTAGGCGATGGACAGGTCCCGCTGCGTTTCCAACGGCGCAGTCAACTCGACCGAGAGTTTGCCACCGACGTGGCCGAGGAAAATGTCCTCGTCGGTGATGGCAGTCGGGTCGATGGCGTTGTCGATGGATTCGGTCACAGCAGTCACGTTAGTTGCCCCAGTCACGTAAAGACGCGTAAAAGCGTCGGGAAATCACGAAGATGGCGTGAGGCGGGTGACGCCGTCGCAGACAAGAGCCGGGCGCTGTGGCACCGCAGGCTGCACTGGTCGGTCAGTCTGCCACCGGGACGGCGTGATGCGCAAACATCCCAGCCGTCGACTGCGGTCCAGGGCGGACGGAGCCGGCGTCAGCCCCACCCGCGAGCGGAGCCTGCGGAGTGAGCCACCGGCGTCAGCCCCACCCGCGAGCGGAGCCTGCGGAGTGAGCCCGCGTCAGCCCCACCCGCGAGCGGAGCCTGCGGAGTGAGCCTGCGTCAGCCCCACCCGCGAGCGGAGCCTGCGGAGTGAGCCACGGGCGTCAGCCCCACCACTGTGTCCACAACAGGATGCCGGCGACGAGGAAGACCAGTAGTGATGCGATGACGGAGACGGCACGCCGTCGGTGATCGGCGAAGTGTTGGATCACGATGGCGCCGATGGCTGCGGCGATGTGCGCGGCGACGGATACTGTTCCTGGGCCGGGGAATCCCCGTTGGCTGCCGAGATACTGTGCGCCGGCGACGACGACGGCCAGTACGACGAGGCCCGCGGTGACGGCCCCACTCAATCCTCGTAGCAAACCGTCAGCCTCCTGTGATGAATCCGCGGACGGAGTCCGCAATGAGCTGGACCGCGATTGCGGCCAGCAGTAGACCTGCGATTCGAGCGAGCAGTGTGATGCCGCCCTCGCCGAGGATGCGGATGAGGACGGTCGAGAATCGGAGGACGAGGAAGAACACGAGGTGGATGGTCACGATTGCGAGCGCGACCGCGAGCAGGGATCCGACGTGTCCTTCGGCTTGACTGACGTTGACGATCACTGCGGCTATTGCTCCTGGCCCGGCCATGAGTGGTGTTCCGAGTGGTACCAGCGCGACGTTGACGTCCTCGGCTTCGGCGCCACCTCCGGCTCCGCGTCCGGTGAGCAGGGACAGCGCGATGATGAGCAGAAGCAGTCCTCCTGCGCCTTGCAGTGCGGGGATGCCGATGTGCAGGTAGTTGAGGATCGCCTGCCCGCCGATCGCGAACACGGTGATGACGGTGAGCGATACCGCCGGTGCCTGCCATGCGGCGCGGTTGCGTGCTTCCTTGCTCTTGCGCCCGACGAGGGAGAGGAACACCGGGATGGCACCGGGCGGGTCCATGATCACGAACAGGGTGATCAGGACGGTGAGGTAGAGGGTCGTGTCGAAGCTCACGACGGGACCGTCGACCCTGTCGCGGCGCGGAGGATCCGCTCGTACTGGCGCGGGTCGGTGGTGTGTTCTCCGAGCTTCAGTGGCTTGTTCGCGCCGTGGTAGTCCGACGATCCGGTTGCGATGAGACCGAGATCGTCGGCGAGTTCGCGCATGAAGCGGGTGTCCGGCTCGTCGTGGTCGGCGTGGAAGACTTCGACACCGCCGAGACCGTGCGCGACGAGTTCTCGGATGTGGTCCGGGTCGAGAATCCGTCCGCGTTTACGGGCGCGTGCGTGTGCCACGACGCTGACGCCTCCCGCCGCCGCGATCATCTCCACAGCCCGTTGGATCGGTGTGTCCACTTTGTCGACGTAGTACGGACTGGTCGTCGACAGGTAGCCGTCGAACGCGTGTTGAACGCTGTCGACAGCACCGAGTTCGACGAGTGCTCGCGCGAGGTGAGGCCTGCCTGCCGATTCGCCGGTGGCGGCGATGATGTCGTCGGGCACGATGCCCGGGATGTCCGCGGCGAGACGCTCGGCCATCAGCCTGATTCTGGCCTCTCGTTCCCGGCGGAGACGGGCGAGTTCGTCGGCGAAGCTCGTGTCGTTCGGATCGAACAGATAGGCCAGGAGGTGGACCGGGACGGGCTTTCCGTCCTCCCCGCGGCCGACGCACGACATCTCCATTCCGCGAACGACGGTCAGCCCGTCCGGGGCTGCATCGAGGGCCTCGTCCCACCCCGCTGTGGTGTCGTGGTCGGTCAGCGCGACGACGTCGAGTCCTGCGGTACGAGCGGCACGGACCAGCTCAGCCGGGGTGTCGGTGCCGTCGGAGACCGACGAGTGGGTGTGGAGGTCGATGCGCACGACAGCCAGTGTCTCAGGCGCATCGGGTGTTGGTATCGCAGGCGTACGATTCGCGCCATGCCGTCTCTACCTCCGAGGCCGTCGCTTCCGTCGCTCCACTCCCTGCGGCCGTCCAATCGTGGACAGGCCGCCGGACCGAAAGTTCCCGTACCCACCGCTCGCGCGATCGTCGATTGCGCGGTCTACGTCGACGGGCATCGGCTGCCCGGCAAGTACACGCATTCTGCTGCGATAGCGGAGGTGCGCAAGCGAGGGGAAGGCTTCGTCTGGCTCGGTCTGCATGCCCCGGACGAGGGTCAGATGGACGGAGTCGCGGAGTGCTACGGCCTCCACGAACTGATGGTCGAGGACGCTGTGCACGCGCATCAGCGTCCCAAGTTGGAGCGCTACGACGACGTTCTGTTCCTCGTCCTACGCACCATCAGCTATGTCGAGCACGAGTCGGTGACCACCGCCAACGAGATCGTCGAGAGCGGCGAGATCATGGTGTTCCTCGGACGGGATTTCGTCATCACCGTGCGCCACGGCGAGCATTCGGGACTTTCCGGAGTACGGCGAACGCTCGAGAAGAATCCCGAGCAGCTTGCCCTCGGGCCGTCGGCCGTTCTGCACGCCGTCGCCGACCACGTCGTCGACGAATATCTCGAGGTCACCGGCTCGATCGAGCGAGATGTCGACGCCATGGAGGAAGAGGTCTTCTCGCCTCACCATCACGTGCCGATCGAGAACATCTATCTGCTCAAGCGTGAGGTCGTGGAACTTCGACGATCGGTCACGCCGCTGTCGACGCCGCTGAATCAGCTGGCACAAAGTTCGGAGAACCCCGTCCCCAAGGCGGTGCGGCGCTATCTGCGCGACGTGCAGGACCACCACACTCTGGTCGCGGAACGGGTAGCGGAGTTCGACGAGGTGCTGAGCTCGCTCGTCGACGCCGCGCTGGCGCGGGTGACGATGCAGCAGAACATGGACATGCGCAAGATCTCGGCATGGGTGGCCATCGCAGCCCTGCCGACGATGGTGGCCGGAATCTACGGGATGAACTTCGACAACATTCCTGAGCTGCACTGGAAGTACGGCTACTACATGGTGGTCGCCGTGGTGGCCGTGGCCTGCGTGGGTTTGTTCGCGACGTTCCGAAAGAACGACTGGCTCTAGAGCGTCACGGCCGATCGGCTCGGGTCACGGACGTCGATTCCCGCTTCCGTCCACGCCTCGCGCAGAGCCTCGGCACCGCGCAGGCGAACCCACGCGGCCTCGGTGCCCGTGATCGGCACGACGTCGAAGAATTGGACCGGGTCGGCGGGCTCGGGCAACTCGAGATCGTCGATGTCGCTGCGCCCGAGCAGTACCGCCGTGAACGGCGCACCCGCCCACAATGGTTCACCGAGATCCAGCAGAAGATCCTCACGCAGCACGACACCCTCGACGGACGGCGTCGCGGCAAGCTTGGCCAGGTTCCGCAGGAAATCCTTGTCGATACCGTCGAACACTCTGGTGACGAGGACAAGCTCGGCGCGAGGACCGCGGGTGGCGTCGGCGATCATCTCACTCGGATCCGACATCGGATACCTCGAACAACCGAGCGTCACGAACCGGGCGAACTCGTCGCGTCGCGGGAAGAACGTCAACACGTCCAACGATTCGAGACCGAGGAACGTCACCGAGAACGGCGTCGGCTTCTCGTCTCCGATCGCGGCAAGCAGATGACTGCGTACCCGAGCTATGACACTGTCGCTCACGAAGTCCATCCAACACCACCGCTGCCCGGTAGCGTCGTCCGCGTGGTCTCTGTCCTTGCCGTCTCCGACGAAACGATCGAGAGCTTGTGGAGTTCTCAGGTGCGTTCGCTGGACGTCGACCTCGTTCTCGGCGCGGGCGACCTCCCGTTCGACTACCTGGAGTATCTGACCGACGCCCTGAACGCACCGTGCGTGTTCGTGCCGGGAAACCACGACGCCGACCTGACGGGTTACTCGGCAGGACGCGCCGGATGGATGCGGGCGGGACTGCCGAGCACCTGGCCGGGCCCGGTCGGCGCAGTCAACGCGGATCGTCGGATCGTGACCGCAGCTGGGCTTCGCATCGCAGGTCTCGGCGGGTCCATTCGCTACAACGGCGGACCCAACCAGTGGACCCAGCGCCAGCAGAGGCGTCGCGCACGTACGTTGACACGGACCAAGACGTGGGCAGAGAAGGTCCGGGGCGACGACCGCGGCGTCGATGTACTGCTGACGCACAGTCCACCGTTCGGCGTCGGAGACGACACCGATCCAGCGCACATCGGATTCGAGTGCCTGCACGACACGGTGCAATCTCTTCGCCCGCAGCTTCTGCTGCACGGGCACATTCATCCGCACGGGCAGTCACCTCCGGATCTTCGACTGCACGGCACAGCCGTCGTGAACACCGTCGGCTACACCTTGCTGGACATAGAACCCGGTGGAGGGGCTCGGGAGATCACAGCACCGACCATCGTGAGGCGACGCCATGGCACGTGACACAGGATTCCCCGCAGCCGACGCCGAGAACGACTTCACCCGTCAGCGTCGGCGTGCCGATGTGGCGCGTCTCGTCGGCTGGCTGCGTCGCCAACCCGACGACATCAACACGATCCTGCCGTTCGACGAGGTGGTCGCTGCGCTCGGCAAGGTCGGTGAACGCCAGCTGGGTGTCCAGGTCATTCGTGTCGATTCCATCGTCGGCAGTGTCGATCGCACTCGAGACTTCGACCGGTTCTTCCGACCGACGTCGGCTCGGATCAGGGAGCGGTGGCAGCGCCTTGCTGCGGCGCAGCGGCGGGGCGAGGCGATGCCGCCGATACAGGTGTACCGCATCGGTTCGACGCATTTCGTGCTCGACGGTCATCATCGTGTGTCGATCGCGTTCGCGATGCACCGCACCACGATCGACGCGCTCGTCACGGAGATCGTCACTCGCATCTCCCCCGAAGGAATCACTCGACGTGGCGACCTGCTGATCAAGGATCACCGTCGCATCTTTCTGTCCCGGGTCCCCCTCGTCGGGAAGGCACGTGAGGCCGTCACCGTGACCGATCCGTTCGATTACGCCGAGCTGAGCGAGTCGGTCGAAGCGTGGGGTTTTCGGCTGATGCAGGAGTTGGGCGAATTCGTGGACCGGGCGACCGTCGCGCGCCGGTGGTTCGGTGAGGAGTTCCTGCCCGTCGTCAGGATGGTCCGGGCCGCCGACATTCTGGAGGGCCGGACCGACGCCGAGGCGTACATGTGGATGAGCCGCGAGCGGTACAGATTGGTCCGCGAACACATCTGGAACGACGAGATCGTGTCCGAGCTTCGTCAGCGCGCTCGCAGCTCGCGCACTCCGTAGAACACCGCTCGTCTTTCCCGGCGGGCACAAACCTGATAGTTACTTAGATGCACACATCAAATTTTTTGTTTCCGTTTTCTCTTGTGAACAAGTAACGAGGTTCTTTCTCCATGCCTACCCAGGCTCGCTTCGACGAGACCCACCCTGGACGCCTGCTACTGCCCGGCCTCTGTTTCGTCGTCATGACCCTGGCCGTCCTACAGACGATGGTGGTTCCCATCATCGGCACGATCGGTACACAGCTCGGCGTCAGCACGACAGCGGCCGGCTGGGTCCTGACGGCCAACCTCCTGGCCGCCGTCGTCGCGACCCCCGTCATCGGTCGCCTCGCCGACCTGCACGGCAAGCGACCAGTCCTCATCGCCGTCCTGGTCCTCGTGTTGCTCGGATCGCTCCTGGCCGCCGTCACCGAATCCCTGCCACTTCTTCTCGCCGGACGCGTCCTCCAGGGACTGTCCTACGCGTTGTTCCCGATCTCGCTGGCACTGCTGCGCGACGAGATGCCGCCGCGACGCCTAGTCGGATCGATGGCGATTCTGTCCGGCACTCTCGGCGCGGGCGGCGGGTTCGGCCTGGTGCTCACCGGAGTCCTCACGGCCGACGGCGCCGACTATCACCGTGTGTTCTGGCTCACCGTCGCCTTCGTCGCCGTCGCGATCGCCCTCGTCTGGTTCAGTGTTCCCACCCGCGCCCGTACCGGGACCGGCACGGTCGACTGGTGGGGTGCGACTCTCCTCGCGGCCGCACTGGTACTCCTCTTCCTCGCACTGACGCAGGGGCGGTCCTGGGGTTGGGGATCGATCCCGACGGTTCTCTGCGCGGTCGGCGGCATCGTCGTCCTCGCCTGCTGGTGGGTCTACGAGAACCGGATCACGGCACCACTCGTCGCGCCGCGCATGCTGACCCACGGCCCACTGCTCGCAACGAGCGTCGCGACGCTCTTCGTCGGCATCGGCATGTTCGTCAACTTCCTCGCGTGCTCGTACTTCGTGCAGACACCGCGCGAGGTCGCCGGTTACGGTTTCGGCGCCGACGTGTTGTCCGCCAGCGTCGTCTACCTGCTCCCCGGTGCCGCGGTGGGCGTCGTCGCAGCAACGCTGAGCGGTGGGCTCATTCGACGGTTCGGCCCGCGGCCGGTTCTGATCGGCGGCGGCGGGGTCGGCATCGTCGGATTCGTCCAGTTCGCGCTGTTCCACGACACGACGTGGCAGGTGATTCTCGCGTCGTCGATCGTCAACGTCTTCGTGTCGTTGGCATTCGCCTCGATCCCGAACCTGCTGATGGCCGAGGTCTCACCCGCGGATACCGGAGTCGCGAACAGCGTCAACTCCATCGTCCGAACGGTCGGGACATCCATCGCGAGCGCAGTCCTGACGACGATGCTGGCCACTTACACGATTGCGGGCACATCCGTTCCCCGCGAGATCGTCTATACCGCTGCGTTCCTGGTCGGGGCATTCGCCTGCGCGATCGTGACCCTGTCGGCCGTCGCCATTCGGGTCCCCCGCGCGACTCGGACCACACTCGCAGCAGGCTCCACGCTCGGCGGCGGAGCCGAGCAGGCGAAAGAGCGCACATCCGCTGGTGAGCGCATCCTGACAGAAGACTGCTGACGTTCTGGGAGTAACCGCTTCTCCCTGTCGGAACCTTTCGTGCGTACCTACATTCGAGTTGTACGCACACGAAAGGGAAATCCGAATGAACGCTCGAAAGATCCTGTCCCGCACCGCTGTCACCGGGGCACTGGTTGCCGTTCCACTCGTCGCGGTGGTGGGTACCGCCTCGGCCGATCCGATCCGCGACGACCAGGGACATCAGCAGGCTCAGTCTCAGTCTCAGTCTCAGTCTCAGTCTCAGTCTCAGTCTCAGGGGGAGCTTCTGCAGTTCCAGTTGCCGAATCTGGCTCCGGCTCAGCCGGTTCCCACGCCTGCCCCCGCCCCCGCGCCGACTGACCTTCCGAACTTCGCGCCCGGATTCTTCCAGGGCTTGTCCACCGGCTTGTCCACCGGCTCGTCTCTGTAGCTCGTTTCCCCTATGTGAGTGGAAATGTGTCTTCGGGTCGCTTCGCCGGCTCCGCTCCGGTGGCCCAGGGCCCACATTTCCACTCACATAAGGGGTAGAGCCATCTACAGCGTCAGGTTGTCACCCGAAGCCTGGTCGAACACCGAGATCTTGCCCGGATCGAACCACAGCTCGACGTCGCCGCCCTCGCGGGCCGCCGACTCCGCGGCCAGACGGGCGACGATCTGAGCACCGCCCGCGTCGCCGAGACCGGCGTCCGCAGCCAGTTCCTGCAACTCCGCGGACTGCACCTTGCTGCCCTTGGACTCGAAGTACACGTACTTGTCGCTGCCCATCGACTCCAGAACATCCACCCTCGCGGTGAACGTCGCACCGTTCAGCTTCTGATAGGAATCGATCAACGCCGCGTCCTCGAAGTGCTCCGGGCGGATACCGACGACGACGTCCTTGCCCGGGTTCTTCTGCGCGATAGCCTGCCGACGCTCGTGCGGCAGTTCGAACGTCCCGAGGTCCGTCTGTACCCCGTCCGACGTGAGCTGGCCCGGAACGAAGTTCATCGACGGCGATCCGATGAACCCGCCCACGAACAGGTTACGCGGCTTGTCGTACAGCTCCTGGGGCGATCCGATCTGCTGTACGAGCCCACCGCGCAGTACGACGACGCGGTCCCCGAGCGTCATGGCCTCGGTCTGATCGTGCGTGACGTACACCGTTGTCGTGCCGAGACGTTTCTGCAATCGCGAGATCTCCGCACGCGTCTGCACGCGCAGCTTGGCGTCGAGGTTGGACAGCGGCTCGTCCATCAGGAACGCCTTGGGCGTACGAACGATGGCCCGTCCCATCGCGACTCGCTGACGCTGACCACCCGACAGATTCGACGGCTTGCGGTCCAGGTGCTGACTCAGGTCCAGGATCTTCGCTGCATCCTCGACCTTGGTGTTGATCTCGTCCTTGCTGAGCTTGGCGAGGGTGAGCGGGAATGCGATGTTCTGACGCACCGTCATGTGCGGGTACAGCGCATAGGACTGGAACACCATCGCGATGTCGCGGTCCTTCGGTGCCCGCTCGTTGACGCGTTCGCCTGCGATGCGCAGCTCACCGGAGGAGATGTCCTCCAGACCGGCGATCATGTTGAGCGTCGTCGACTTTCCACAGCCCGACGGTCCGACGAGGATGATGAATTCGCCGTCGGCGATGGTGATGTCGACGTCGCTGACCGCAGCCGCGCCGTCCGGGTAGAGCTTGGTGACTTTGTCGAGAACGATTTCGGCCATGACGGTTATCCCTTCACTGCGCCGGACGTCAAGCCCGCCACGATACGTCGTTGGAAGAAGAGCACGAAGATGATGATCGGAATGGTGATGACCACGGCAGCCGCGGCGATGGACCCGGTCGGCTCCTCGAACTGAGAGCTACCGGTGAACTGCGAGATCGCGGCGGGAACGGTGATGGATCGCTCCGTCGCGGTCAGCGAGATCGCGAGCAGTAGGTCGTTCCAGGCGAAGATGAACACCAGGATCGCGGCGGTGACGATGCCGGGTGCCGCCAGTGGTGCGATCACCTTGCGGAATGCCTGTGCGGGCGTCGCGCCGTCCATCTTGGCGGCTTTCTCCAACTCCCACGGAATTTCACGGAAGAACGCCGACAGCGTGTAGATCGCGAGCGGCAGCGCGAACGTGATGTACGGAATGATCAGGCCCGGCCACGTGTCGAACAGGCCGATGGCACGTTCGATGTCGAACAGCGGTGTCACGAGCGAGATCTGCGGAAACATCGCGATCAGCAGAGCCGCACCGACGAGCGCCTTCTTGCCCGGGAAGTCGAGGCGAGCGACGGCGTAGGCAGCCATGGTTCCGATCACGACGGCGATGACCGTGGTGATCAGTCCGATTCCGATCGAGTTGATCAGTGCCGAGGTGAACTGATTGGTCTGGAAGATGCCCTTGTAGTTGTCCAGGGTGAACGAGCTCGGAATGAACTTGCCGTCGGCGATGGTGGCCGTCGACTTGAACGACAAGCTGATGATCCATGCCAGCGGGATGAGCGCGTACAGCAGCACGAGCGCATTGATGACGGTCCAACCGACCTTCTTGCGAGGCGTCACGGTCGTCATTACTTACGGCCTCCGTCGTCCGAGCCCGGTGCCGAGGCACCGAACAATTTGATGAACACGAACGCGATGATGGCGACGCAGAAGAAGATCAGAACGCTGATCGCCGAGCCGAGTCCGAGGTTGAACGCTCCGAACAGGTTGTCGTAGCCGAGAATCGACACCGATCCCGTGCCGTTGCTGCCCTTGGTGAGGACGTAGATGTTGTCGAAGATGCGGAATGCGTCGAGAGTGCGGAACAGCAGCGCGACGAGGATAGCCGGCTTCATCAGCGGAATCGTGATGCGCATCAACCGCGTCCACGCTCCCGCGCCGTCGACCTGAGCGGCCTTGAGCAGATCGTCCGGGACGAGCGCGAGACCGGCGAGCAGAAGCAGCGCCATGAACGGTGTCGTCTTCCACACCTCGGCCAGCACGACGATGGCGAGCGACGGAATCTGCTCCGTCAGAGGGGCACTGCCGTCGGGCAGCAGGTTGGCGAGGTAACCGGTGCCCGGCGTCCACGCGTAGTACCAGCTGTACGCCGCGGCGACGGTGACGATGCCGTACGGGATCAGCACGACCGTCCGCACCAGTCCGCGGCCGAAGATCGTGCGGTGCATGATGAGCGCCACGGCCAGGCCGAGAACGAACTCGATGATCACGGAGATGATGGTGATCGCGGTGGTGACACCGAATGCCGTCCACCAGTATCCGTCGGTGAGCACGGTGACGTAGTTGGAGATTCCGACGAATTCACGATCGTCGGGGAACGCAAGGTTGTACTTCTGCAGGCTGAGCCAGAAGGCGTAGATGATCGGGTATCCGGTCACTGCGATCATCATGATCGCGGCGGGAGCAACCAACATCAGACCCAGCCGGCGTTCGGCCTTCTTGCCGTCGGAAACCTTCTTCAGAATCTCCTGTTTGTCCAACGTCTCGCTCATGGAATCAGCCCTTCCGAATTGACAGCCTTGGAGACCAGGTCGGCGAGCTTGTCCACGTCCGCAACGGGATCGATGTTCTGAGGTGGATTGAGCGCGTCGGCGAGCAGGATCGAAATGCTCTGGTAGGCAGGTGAGACCGGTCGGACCGCAGCGTTCTCGATGGAGTCGAGCACGCCTTCCCACGCCGGGTAGACGGCCTGGAATTCAGGGTCCTGATACAGCTGCGCCAGCACAGGCGGAACTCCACCGTTGACGGCGTTGTTGCGCTGGTTGTCCTCGTTGGTCAGGCACTCGACGGCTTCCCACGCGAGGTCCTCGTGCTGAGTGGTCTTGGCGACGCCGATGTTGAAGCCACCGATGGTCACCTTGGCCGGAGTGTCCGGGATGACCGCTGGGTACGGCGCACTGCGGAACACCTCGGCGACCTTGGCATCCTGTTGATCCGCAGGGACGTTCGTCAGATCGAGGAACGGCACGGCCCCGGCGGCCGCGTTCTCCTTGATGCCGGGGAGCACGAACGGGTAGTTGACCTGGAATGCCGAGTTGCCTGCCTCCATACCGAGACGGGCGGTGGCCTCGTCGGTCTGCGAGATCGACGGGTCGTGGCCGTCGGCCGTGGCGACGCGCTTCATGATCTCGAGTGTCTTCTCGGTCGCCGCACGATGTTCGGGGGTGTCGTTGAGCGTCACCGTCGTACCGTCGTCGGCGACGACCTGACCGCCTGCGCTGACGAGGAGGCTGTTGAACCACACCATCAAGCCCTCGTACTGCTTGGCCTGGACGCCGATGTACGCGGGTTTGCCTTCGGCCGCGTTGGATTCGGCTTCGTCGATCATCTGGTCCCACGTCTGCGGCGGCTGACCACCCGGCACCTGATCGGGTCGGTACCACAGCAGCTGCGTGTTGGAGTTCAGTGGAACCGCGTACAGCTGGTCCTGCCACTGCGCCGTTGCGAGCGGGCCTTCCAGCGTGGCGCCGCCTTCGAGCTTTGCTGCGAGATCATCCGGGACCGGAAGTGCCCAGCCGGCCTCGGCGAACTCGGCCGTCCACACGACGTCGAGCGTCATCAGGTCCAACGAGTTGTCGTTGCCCGCCAGACGTCGGGCCAACTGCAGTCGCTGATCGTTCGCACTCTTGGGGAGAGTTCGCTGTTCCACTCGATAGCGTCCGTTCGACGCGGCCGAACACGCCTCCGCAGCGGCGGCGTACTGCTCGGCGCCGTCCGCTGCGGTGTAGAAACTCAGTACAGGTGTGCTGCTGTCGGAGGATCCGCAGGCTGCGAGCAACGGGCTGGCGACCAACGCAGCGGCCGCCAACACCCCTATTCTGGTTGCGTGTGCAGGCCTCGCACCACGAGGCCTTTGACTACGTTGTCTCGGCACTTTCCGCCTCCGTATTTTCGATTACGTATACAGAACTTCCTTATTGACTGTCCTGTACGTAAAGAAACGTAACCGAACGAGGGCCGGCGAAAGGGATATTGGGACTATTCCGTAACCTGCCGTCGCGACGAACGCGTCAGAGCGCGAGACGCGCGAGCAGATCGCGTGCTTTCTCCGCACTCTTGGGCTCGCACAACACGTCGTAGCGACCGGCGACCAACTGCATGCTCGACGCGAAATCTCGCTGACCCTTGGTGGCCGCGTACGGAATGGCCGCGGAGATCAATCCGAAGATGACGCCGCCGACGATGCCGATGATCAACGCCCCGAGAATGTTGCCGTTGGTGAAGATACCCAGCACCAGGCCGAGGAACAGCCCGAGCCAGGCGCCCGAGACGACGCCTCCGCCAATGACTTTCGGCCATGTCAACCGACCGAGAACACGCTCGACCTGCATGAGGTCGACGCCGACGATAGTGACGTCCTGAACCGAGAACTCCTGGTCGGACAGGTAGTCGACGGCCTTCTGCGCTTCGGCGTACGTCGGGTAGGAACCGATCGGCCACCCGGACGGCGGAGTCGGAAGACCCTGACCTGGACGGCCGGGCTGCGAAAGTGGATTCGTCATTGCTCTATTGTGCCCGAATCTGAACTTTGTGTTACTTCACTACGCAGCATTCCTGCCGCGCGTCCTTTCGCACTGACCACCAGAGCCATCTTTCTCGACGCCTCGTCGATCATCTCGTCTCCGAGCATCACCGCACCGCGGCCACCACCGGCTTCGGAAGTATGAAATTCGTACGCCTCGAGAATGTTCTCGGCTTTGTCGAAATCGGCCTGCCGGGGCGAGAAGATTTCGTTGGCGGCATCGATCTGTGTCGGATGCAGCACCCACTTGCCGTCGAAGCCGAGACCGGCCGTGCGGCCAGCGGCGCGGCGGAACGCGTCGAGATCACGGATCTGGAGGTACGGACCATCGATCGCCTGCAGTCCATGAGTACGCGCGGCGAGCAGAATGGTCATCAGGATGTGATGGTAGGCGTCACCGGTGTCGTACCCCTCCGGCTGTTCGCCGACGACGAGGGTGCGCATGTTCACACTGGCCATCAGATCCGCCGGACCGAACACGAGAGTCTGCACACGGGGACTGGCCGTCGCGATCTCGTCGATGTTGCGCAGGCTGCGGGCGCTTTCGATCTGCGGTTCGATCCCGATGGCGCCTACCTCGAGTCCGCTCGTCTTCTCGACCTGGGTCAGAAGCAGATCGAGAGCTTCGACGTGCGCGGCGGTCTCGACCTTCGGGAGCAGAATCGCATCCAACCGAGCGCCCGCACCGGAGACGACGTCGATGACGTCGCCGTAGGTCCAGGGCGTCGTCCAGTCGTTGACGCGAACGACCTTCAGTTGGTCTCCCCATCCGTCGGACAGCAGCGCTTCGACGATGCGTCCGCGCGCCTCCACCTTGGCGATCGGGGCGACTGCGTCCTCGAGATCGAGGAAGACAGCGTCGGCCTTCAGTCCTTTGGCCTTCTCGATCATCTTCGCGGAACTGCCGGGAACCGCGAGGACGGATCGGCGGGGACGGTCTTGCTTCACCGAGCTCATTCGAGCCTCATCGCTCCCTGCTTGGTCACCGGCTGTCGATTCTCCGGTTCGTACTGTCACGCTCTAACCTTTCCATCATGGCAGCACTGAGCAAGCTATTCGCAGCCAGGCTCGCGGGTCTGGTCGTGCTCGGCCCCGACGGCGAATCGATCGGCCGCGTTCGCGATCTCGTCATCACCATGCGCGTCGGTCGCGCCCAACCCCGAGTGCTCGGCCTGGTCGTCGAACTCGCGACGCGCCGAAGAATTTTCGTGCCGATGCTGCGCGTCACCAGCATCGAGCCCAACTCCGTTCAGCTCAACACCGGCAACGTGAGTCTGCGCAGGTTCTCGCAGCGAGCCAATGAAATCCTCGTCTTCGCGCAAATTCTCGACTCCAAAGTCCGCGTCGACGACCCGGAACTCGAAGAGCTGCACGACGCGGAGTCCATCGTCGTCGACCTGGGTATCGAACTGACCCGAACCCGTGACTGGCTCGTCGCCCGGGTCGCGGTCCGGCGCAGCCGCGGCAGGCTCGCGCGCCGAGGTGCAATCCATGTCGTGGACTGGCAACACGTCCAAGGTCTGACCCAGAACGAGCTGTCCCTCCCCGGCCAAGGCGTCGCGCAGCTGTTGATGCAGTTCGAGGACCTTCGGGCTGCCGACGTGGCCAACGCGATGCGTGAGCTGCCGGTGAAACGACGGATGGAGGTGGCACACGCCCTCGACGACGAGCGGCTCGCCGACGTCGTACAGGAACTTCCCGACGACGATCAGGTCGAACTGATGCATTACCTCGGCGTCGAACGCGGCGCCGACGTGCTCGAGGCGATGGATCCCGACGACGCAGCCGACCTTCTGGGTGAACTGCCCGAGCCCGAGGCGGAATCGCTGCTACGTCTGATGGACCCGGAGGATTCCGCTCCGGTTCGGCGCCTTCTCGAACACTCACCGGACACAGCCGGTGGTCTGATGACCACCGAACCGGTGGTGTTGAACGCGTCGACGACGGTGGCCGAGGCTCTCGCCCGGGTGCGTAACCCGGATCTGACGCCTGCGCTGTCCTCGCTGGTGTTCGTCGTTCGCCCGCCGACGGCAACTCCGACCGGTGCTTACCTCGGGTGTGTTCACCTTCAGCAATTGCTCCGCGAACCGCCGGCGAGCCTGGTCGGCGGCGTGATCGACAAGGCACTGCCGAAGTTGTCGCCGGAGGACAGCCTGACGGCCGTCACCCGATATTTCGCGACGTACAACTTGGTGTGCGGGCCGGTGGTGGACGACGAGGATCACCTGGTCGGAGCAGTGACAGTGGACGACGTTCTCGACCATCTTCTTCCCGAGGACTGGCGTGATCAGGAGGTGGCAGGACAGTGAAGGAATCCGCTCGGCAGCGCATGGACACACCGCAGGGTTCGCGGCTGTTCAACTGGCATCTCGACGTCGACCTCGGCAGCTCGGGAGAGCGCGCCGCCCGCTTCCTCGGCACCGGACGGTACCTGGCGATCCAGACGATCATCGTCATCGTCTGGATCTTCCTTAACGTTGCCGTCGTCGCGCTTCAGTGGGACCCGTATCCGTTCATTCTGTTGAACCTCGCGTTCTCGACGCAGGCTGCCTACGCCGCCCCGCTGATCCTTCTCGCGCAGAACCGTCAGGACGACCGCGACCGGGTCTCGCTGGAAGAAGACCGTGCTCGGGCACAGCAGACGAAGGCGGACACCGAGTTCCTTGCCCGCGAGCTGGCGTCGCTGCGTATCGCCGTCGGTGAGGTCGCGACTCGCGATTACCTGCGGCGTGAGCTCGACGAGATCCGCGAGTTGCTGGAACAGATGGGCGGCGAGCCGTCCGCGGCGCCGAAGAAGTCCAGGAAGAAGCAGAGCCTACGTAAGCGTGACGACGGTCCGGCGCCGGAGAACGACGCCCAGTTCGACGTGGATTAGTTCCGCCCGGCCGCTTGATAACGGCCGTGTAACGGAACGATCTCGAATCAGGTACCCTCGACTCCGGTTCGCAAACGATCAGGAGGTACCGACGCGTGGGACGTCACAGAAAAGCATCGAATTCCAACGTACGCCGGAATTCGGTGATTGCTCTGACGGGTCTCGTCCCCGCAGGACTCGTCACCGCCGCCACCAGCGCAGGCGCGGCCGAGTACATCCCCTTCATGACGACCAACTCCACGGCGCAGGAAGCCGAGCCCGTCGTGGAAACACCCGCCCCCATAGCGGACGACACCGCGGCACAGCCCGTCGCCGCAGCCGAGGCACCCGTTCCGCAGGCAGCACCCGTCCCGGCACCCGCGCCGGAAATCCCGCCGACGCCGGAATTGCCGACGAGCCTCGCCGCCAGCCCCATCGCAATCCCGACGGTCAACGTCTCCGCCTACAAGAACGCCGAGCGGATTCTCGCCGAAACCCAGCCCGGCTGCGGAATCAGCTGGACCATCATCGCCGGCATCGGCCGCGTCGAATCCACCCACGCCAACAACGGCAAAGCCGACGACCTCGGACAGCTGCTCGAGCCCATCCTCGGCCCCCGCCTCGACGGATCGCTCGCCGGCAACAACGTCATCGCCGACACCGACGGCGGCGCACTCGACGGCGACCCCAACTTCGACCGCGCAGTCGGACCGATGCAGTTCCTCCCCGAAACCTGGAACCGCTACAAAGCCGACGGCAACGGCGACGGCATCTCCGACCCACAGAACCTGTACGACGCAGCCCTCGCCACCGGCGACTACCTGTGCGACGGCGGCCTGAACCTCCGCGACCTCGGACAGACCACCAAAGCCATCCTGCGCTACAACAACTCCATGGCCTACGTCGCCAACGTCCTCGCCTGGTCCACCGGCTACGCCACCGGCATCGTCCCCACCTCCGACCAGCTCCCACGCATCCACTGAGGGTCATTCCGCAGGCTCCACTCCCGCCTCCCCAGGGTCATTCCGCAGGCTCCACTCCCGCCCCACTAGCATGAACTCATGGCAGTACTGACGGAATCCGACGTTCGAAGCGCACTCTCGAAAGTCATCGATCCGGAAATTCGCAAACCCATCACCGACCTGGGAATGGTCAAGGGTGTCACCATCGGCGACGGAGGATCCGTCGACGTCGGCATCTACCTCACCACTGCTGGTTGCCCGATGAAAACCGAGATCAGCGACCGCGTCACCAAAGCCGTCGCCGATGTCGCGGGGGTCGGCACCATCACCGTCGAGCTCGACGTGATGAACGACGAGCAGCGCACCGAACTCCGCAAATCTCTCCGCGGCGATTCCGCGGAACCGATCATCCCGTTCGCTCAACCCGGCTCGCTGACGCGTGTGTACGCGGTCGCGTCGGGCAAGGGCGGCGTCGGAAAGTCCTCGGTGACGGTCAACCTCGCCGCATCGCTGGCCAAGCGTGGCCTGTCGGTGGGTGTGCTCGACGCCGACATCTACGGTCACTCGGTCCCCCGCATGCTCGGCAACGACGCCAAACCCACTCAGGTGGAGAAGATGATCATGCCGCCGCAGGCGCACGGCGTGAAGTTCATCTCGATCGCGCAGTTCACCACGGGCAACACACCCGTGGTGTGGCGGGGACCGATGCTGCACCGCGCGTTGCAGCAGTTCCTTGCCGACGTGTTCTGGGGCGACCTGGACGTGCTGCTCCTCGACCTCCCGCCCGGCACTGGAGACATTGCCATTTCGGTGGCTCAGTTGATTCCCGGCGCCGAGATTCTCGTCGTGACAACGCCGCAGCAGGCTGCCGCCGAGGTCGCCGAACGCGCAGGCGCGATCGCTCTGCAGACCCGTCAGCGCATCGCCGGAGTCGTGGAGAACATGTCGTGGCTCGAGCTGCCCGACGGCACCCGCATGGACATTTTCGGGTCCGGCGGCGGCCAGGATGTCTCGGATCGGCTCACCAAGGCCGTGGGCGCGAAAGTGCCTCTGCTGGGCCAGATTCCACTCGACACTGCAGTCCGCGAGGGTGGCGACGCCGGCACTCCGATCGTGTTGGCGCAGCCCGAGACTCCGGCCGCGCAGGCGTTGGAAGCGGTGGCCAAGCAGCTCGCAGTGCGGGAGCGCGGACTCGTCGGAATGTCGCTGAGCATCGACACCACCCGAAGGGCCTGATACCACCCGAATGCACACCTGTCGAGGGTTGGAGTCTTAGAATTCGCCAAGTCTTACACTTTGGTGAGAATCCTTTTCTTCGATAGAGAGTGGCCTGCATGAAGAAGCCGCAATCGAGTCGGACGGTACTCATACCGATCGTGCTCGCCCTTTTCGTGACCCTGGTGGGGTCGCTGTTCGGTTCGGCCCTGGCGTCGGCGCAGCCGCCGCCTCCGTCCGGACAGAACTACTCCATCGCCACCGATACCACGTTCGCTCCCTTCGAGTTCCAGGACGAGCAGGGCAAACTCGTCGGAATCGACATGGACCTCCTGGCCGCGATCGCCGCGGACCAGGGCTTCACCTACAACGTGGAGCAGGTCGGTTTCGACACCGCCCTGCAAGGCGTCACGAGCGGTCAGTTCAACGGCATGATCGCCGGAATGTCCATCACGGACGCGCGTAAGGCAACGTTCGATTTCTCGGATCCGTACTTCGACTCCGGCGTTCAGATGGCAATCCTCGAGTCCAACAACGACATCGAGGGCTACGAGGACCTGCGAGGCAAGTCCGTCGCCGTCAAGAACGGCACCGAGGGCGCGACGTTCGCCACCTCGATCGCCGACCAGTACGGCTTCACCATCCGCAGCTTCGACGACTCCGCGACGATGTTCGAGGAAGTTCGGACCGGAAACTCCGCGGCAGCGTTCGAGGACTACCCGGTGCTGGCGTACGGCATCACGCAGGGCAACGGGTTCAAGACGGTGACCGAGAAGGAGTCGGGCGCGAGCTACGGCTTCGCGGTGGCAAAGGGCACCAACGCCGAGTTACTTCAGCAGTTCAACACAGGCCTGGCCAACCTCCGCGAAAGCGGCCAGTACGACGACATCCTCGACACCTACCTCAGCGCCGAGGCATCCACCTCGGACACCTCGATTCCCGGGCTCATCGCCAGTAGCTGGCAGCTGCTGCTCAAGGGCCTCTGGCTGACCGTCGTTCTCACCGTCATCTCCATCGCGATCGCTCTGGTTCTCGGCGCGATCTTCGGCCTGTTCCGAGTCTCGTCCAACATCGTGCTCCGGGGAATCGGTACGACGTACGTCGATATCTTTCGCGGCACACCGCTTCTGGTGCAGGCATTCTTCATCTACTTCGGCGTCCCTGCGGCCCTGAACTTCCAGATGTCCGCATTCACCGCGGGCATCATCACGCTGTCGCTCAACGCAGGCGCCTACATGGCCGAAATCGTCCGAGGCGGAATCCTCGCCGTCGACAAGGGCCAGATGGAAGCGTCGCGCAGCCTCGGTATCAGCTACCTCAAGTCGATGCGCCGCGTCGTCATGCCGCAGGCCATCCGCACGATGATTCCGTCGTACATCAACCAGTTCGTCATCACGTTGAAGGACACGTCGTTGCTGTCGGTCATCGGCCTGGCCGAGCTGACACAGACAGGCCGACTGATCATCGCCCGCAACTTCGAGTCGTTCAACATGTGGCTGATCATCGGCGTCATGTACTTCATCATCATCATGGCACTCACCAAGCTGTCGAACCGGCTCGAGAAGAGGATCAACAAGTGAGCACCAAGATTTCGATCAAGGCGCTGGAAAAGGCATTCGGCGACAACAAAGTCCTCAAGGGAATCGACGCCGAGATCGCCAACGGCGAGGTCGTCTGCGTCATCGGACCATCGGGATCCGGTAAGAGCACCTTCCTGCGATGCCTGAACAAACTCGAGGACATCACCGGCGGCCACGTCGTCGTCGACGGCGTCGACCTGACCGACAAGAACGTCAACCTCGACAAGATCCGCCAGAACATCGGCATGGTGTTCCAGCACTTCAACCTCTTCCCGCACATGACGGCACTCGAGAACGTCATGCTCGCACCCGTCGAGACGAAGAAGATGTCGAAGTCCGAGGCCAAGAACACGGCACTGAAACTGCTCGAGCAGGTCGGACTGTCCGAGCGCGCGGACTACAAGCCCGCCAGCCTCTCCGGCGGTCAGAAGCAGCGCGTCGCAATCGCCCGAGCACTCGCGATGAGCCCGTCGATCATGTTGTTCGACGAGGCCACCTCCGCACTCGACCCCGAAATGGTCGGCGAAGTGTTGCAGGTTCTGCGCGACCTCGCGAAAGGCGGCATGACAATGGTCGTCGTCACCCACGAGATGGGCTTCGCCCGCGAGGTCTCGGACCGAGTCATCTTCATGGCCGACGGCGTCATCGTCGAAGAAGGAACCCCGGATCAGCTCTTCGGCAACCCGCAGAACCCTCGGACCCAGGACTTCCTGAACAAGGTGCTGTAACGCTCCACCCACGGCATGAAGGCGCCACCGCAGCGGTCAGACAGCTGCGGTGGCGCATTCATGCTGTAACGAAAAGAGCGCTACGTGGCGTCGGAGTCGATGGGAGGGGTCTGGCCCGCGGGCAATTTCTTCTCGAGCGACGGCTTGGCGGGGGTGTTCGGGGTCCCGTTGGAACTGCCGTTCGGCTTCTTGGAGTCGAAGTTGCCGGTGAAGATCGAGTCGTCGCCGTCGAGCAAGTGTTTGGTGATGACGGCGCGCGGGGTCATGCCGCGGAGCTGATTGAGGTCGGCGAGGGGTTTGCGCAGGTCCTCGAAGTCGGTGCCCAGCTCGTCCTTGAGTTGCTGGCTTGCGCCGTTGGCGTAGTCCTTGACCTGGCGGATGGACTTGGTGACCCAGCTGATTGCGCCGGGCAGCCTGTCTGGACCGAGGATGACGAGTGCTGCTACCAGGAGAATGACGAGCTCTCCCCAGCCGATGTTGCCGAACACGCCTGTCAGCCTAGTCCGAAACCGGGGTGACCGACACATCGACGAGTCTGCCGGACCGGACCAGCTGCACCGGCGTCGACTGACCGATTTCGCTTGATTGGACGGCGACAACCAGCTCATCGGCGCTGGTCACAGCACGATCACCTACTCTGGTAATGACGTCGCCCTCGACGATTCCGGCTTCCTGGGCAGGCCCTCCAGCGCGAACGTTCGCCACTTCTGCACCGGACGTTGCGTCGTTGATCACCGATCGAGCGTTGATGCCGATGTCCGGGTGTTTCATCTCGCCGGTCCGGATCAGCGACTGAGCCACCTCGGTGACGTCGTCGATCGGGATCGCGAAACCGAGACCGACAGATCCGCCGCTCTCGCTGCGGATGGCCGAGTTGATGCCGATGACGCGGCCTTCGGCGTCGATCAGTGGTCCACCGGAGTTACCCGGGTTGATCGCGGCGTCGGTTTGCACTGCGTCGATGACGGCGTCGGTGTCGGTGCCTTCACCGGACAGTCGCACGGGCCGATCGAGTGCACTGACGATGCCGCGGGTGACGGTTTTGTTCAGACCGAGCGGCGAGCCGACGGCGACGACGTCCTCCCCCACCTGGACGTCCGCGGAGTTGCCGAGCTCGGCAACGGTGAGGTTGCCTACATCGGCCTTGAGCACTGCGAGGTCGGTCTTGATGTCGCGACCGACGATGTCGGCGGGAACCTTGGTGCCGTCGGAGAACGTCACTTGCAGCGTCGCTCGATCGGGGTTGGTGGCCGCCATCGAGATGACGTGATTGTTGGTGACGATGTACCCCTCGCCGGCGATGACGACGCCGGAGCCGGTCCCTGCGTTGTCGCCGAGTGTGACCTGAATGGACACCACGGACGGCAGGACTGCATCGGCTACGCGTGCCACCTGCCCTTGGGGCAAGTCTTCGCCGCTCGACTGCGTCAGATTCACCTTCTGACTGGTCAGAGCTCCGGTGACCTCGGCTGTTTCACGCCCGATGAGGCCGCCGACAAGACCGATGGCCAGTGCGACGACGCCGAGAACGACGAGCGCTTTCGGGGCGACCTTCTCACCGAACAGAACCTCACGGACACCGAGCTTCGGGCCGAACGGCCGGACTGCGGGCTCGGGAATGTCCTCGGCTGCGGCGCCGAGCCTGACGGTGGAGTTCGGATCGCGCCACGGATCCTCGGGTTCTGGTTCGGGCTCCGGGGGGCCGGTGGGAGCATCGGGATCGCGCTGCAGCGATTCCTGCGCGTCGGTGGGCCTGCCGAACGCCTCGGCGAGAACAGGATCGGGGGCGCGCGACGTGATTCTGGGCGACGGTTCGCCCCGACGGGCAGCGGGGGTGAAGGAGCCTTCGACGTCGCTCGGACGACCGAACGCTGCAGTGGCTGCGGGGTCCACCTCCGGCCGGTAGACCGGCCGCGGTGGTAGCCGCGGCGCCTCCGGGTCAGTGTCGGTGCTGCGATCTGTATTGGTGCTCACGCGTTCCCGGTACCCCTCGCTCACGTCGGTCACAGCGGCCAAGATTACACAGGCGACCCTAACGGCGTCGGCGACGAAGGTTCACGACCGACGTCACGATGACGCGTCGGCGTCGCTCGACCTCTGCTTTGACCTCGGGCGGCTCGCACATCGGGATCTGACTGAGCAGACCGAGCAACGAGTTGGGCATCGACATCTCGCCCGAATCCTTCAGTGCGCTGCGCGCCTGTTGCTGGGCGTCGACCTCTGCTGCGCACTCGGGGCACTCCGCAATGTGCCGGGCCGCGCGAAGGTACGCGTTCATGCGGAGCTCTCCGTCGGCGAATGCAGCAATCGCTTCGCTGGCCAGATGTTCGGTAGAGCTGAACCGCCGTGGCTCTCGGGCCTGCGTCATCCAACCCTCCTCGTAGCTACTGAACACTGGCGTGAGAAGTGTCGACCTTCCCGTTCACTCGAAGGTACTCCCGTAGCGCCGCGCGTCCACGATGGATACGACTACGCACCGTCCCGAGCTTGACGCCCAGTGTCGCACCGATCTCTTCGTAGGACAGGCCTTCGATGTCACACAGCACGATCGCTGCGCGGAACTCGGGCGCCAACGAGTCGAGCGCGGACTGCAGATCCGGATCCAATCGAGCGTCGTGATAGATCTGCTCGGGGTTGGGCGTCTCCGACGGCACCCGGTCGTAGTCCTCGGGCAACGCCTCCATGCGGATGCGATTGCGTCGACGAACCATGTCGAGGAACAGGTTGGTGGTGATGCGGTGCAGCCAACCCTCGAACGTTCCCGGCTGATAGTTCGACAGGGACCGGAACACCCTGATGAACGTGTCCTGCGTCAGATCCTCGGCATCCTGGGCGTTACCGGACAACCGGTAGGCAAGACGGTAGACGCGGTCACCGTGCTCACGGACCAGTTCGTCCCAGGACGGCATGGTGGCGTCCTCGCCGCTGGCATCGAAAGCGGCGGTGCCGCTCAGTTCGGCGGTGTCTAGATCTTCTTTGATCTCGTAGATGGCTGGATCCTCCTGCTCAGGAACACGTACCAGTACAACCAGCGACACCGCCGGGATGTTCCTGTTTCGCGTTGCTCGTCGATCAAGCGATCACAAGTAGCTTCTCCCACTCGCGTGTGGCCGACGTGTGAATAACCTGAGGTGCCGCTGAGAAACCTGTCCGCTCGGAAAATCGTGCGGGTCACGTTAATGTCGCAGGGTGCCGACTAATGCCGAGAGATTGCTGTCGTATGCCGAGGAATCCGCTCAGGAGGACGACGTTCTGGTCTCGGCTCGCGAACGCGCCGAGGACCTCGGTGCAGCACCCGTGCCTGCCTCCGTCGGCGCGATCCTGAGCATCTTCACTCAGATGCTCGGCGCGAAGACGGTCGTCGAGATCGGGACCGGCGCCGGCATCAGCGGCCTCTGGCTACTCGACGGCATGCGCGAGGACGGCGTACTGACGACCATCGACACCGAACCGGAGTACCAGCGCGCGGCCAAGGAAGCGTTCCGCGCCGGAGGTATCCCGCCGTCACGGACGCGACTGATCAACGGGTGGGCGCTCGACGTCCTGCCTCGCCTCGCCGACGACACCTACGACCTCGTGTTCATCGACGCCAGCCCCGTCGACCACCTTCACTTCGTTCAGGAGAGCGTCCGACTGCTGCGCCCGGGCGGTGTACTGGTTCTCCACAACGCACTGCTGAACGGCCGGGTGCCGGACTCGACGCAGCGCGACGCCACCACTGTTGCAGTACGCGCAGCAGCCCGCGCCATCGCCGAGGACGAGCGCCTCACCACCGTCCTGCTTCCGCTGGGCGACGGACTGATCTGCGCCTCGCGCAGCTGACCTTGGGTCATTCCGCAGGCTCCACTCCCGGGGCTTCGCGCAGCTGACCTCGGGTCATTCCGCAGGCTCCACTCACGTCAAATCCAGACGCCCTTGCCGACGGAGACGACGCCACCCGCGGAGACGTTGAATCGTTCGTTGTCGCGTTCCATGTCGACGCCGATGATTTCGCCGGGCCCGACGACGACGTTCTTGTCCAGGATTGCCCGGCGAACCACTGCGCCCTTGCCGATGCGTACGCCTGGCATGAGGACGCTGCCTTCGACGGTGGCACCGTCGTCGATCATCACGTTGGAGCTGAGCACCGAATTGCGGACGGTCGCGGCCGAGAGAATGCATCCGGCGCCGACGACGGATTCCTGCGCGAGTCCGCCCTGTACGAACTTGGCGGGCGGGAGGTTCTCCGCGGCGCCGCGGATAGGCCAGCGGCGGTTGTAGAGGTTGAAGATCGGGTGGACGGACACCAGGTCCATGTGCGCGTCGTAGAAGGCGTCGATGGTTCCGACGTCGCGCCAGTATCCGCGGTCGCGTTCGGTGGCGCCGGGCACGACGTTGTCGTTGAAGTCGTAGACCGAAGCGACACCGGCTTCGACGAGTGCGGGAATGATGTCGCCGCCCATGTCGTGGTCGGAGTCGGAGTTCTCCGAGTCCGCTTTGATGGCGTCGATCAGAACTTTCGTCGTGAAGACGTAGTTGCCCATCGACGCGTAGGTGACATTGGGGTCGTCGGGTGTGCCCGGAGGCTGAGCGGGCTTCTCCAGGAACTGGGTGATCTTGCCGTTCTCGTCGCTGTCGATGCATCCGAACGCGAAGGCTTCGCTGCGCGGCACCCTGATCCCGGCGACGGTGACGCCTGCGCCGGAGTCGATGTGCTGCTGGACCATCTGCTCGGGGTCCATGCGGTAGACGTGGTCGGCACCGAAAACGACTATGTACTCGGGGTCCTCGTCGTAGACGAGGTTGAGCGACTGGAAGATGGCGTCGGCGCTGCCGGTGTACCAGCGCGGGCCGAGGCGTTGCTGCGCCGGGACCGGGGTGATGTACTCACCGGCGAATCCGGACAGCCTCCAGGTCTGGGAGATGTGGCGGTCCAGTGAATGAGACTTGTACTGGGTCAGCACGCACAGCCGGAGGTATCCGGCGTTGACGAGATTGCTCAGAACGAAGTCGATGAGTCGGTAGGCGCCGCCGAACGGTACGGCTGGCTTTGCTCTGTCCGCGGTCATGGGGTAGAGCCGCTTACCCTCACCGCCGGCAAGCACGATCCCTAGAACATGCGGTTGTGTCCTCACAGAGCCAACCTATCCGCACTGGGTGAACCTTGCTAGCAGTACACGCGTTTCACCGCGGGAATGTAGGTTTACAGATGTGCGCGTGGCGATGATGACTAGGGAATACCCGCCGGAGGTCTACGGAGGCGCCGGGGTGCATGTCACCGAACTCGCGGCGCAGCTGAAAGCGCTGTGCGAGGTCGAGATCCACTGTATGGGTGCGCCGCGGGACACCGCGCAGGTCCATGATCCCGATCCGGCGCTGAAGGGCGCCAATGCGGCGCTGACGACTTTGTCGGCGGAGCTGCGGATGGCGAATGCCGCGGCCGACGCGGACGTGGTGCACTCGCACACCTGGTACACCGGTCTCGCCGGCCACCTGGCCGCGGAGTTGTACGACGTTCCGCACATCCTCACCGCGCATTCGCTCGAGCCTCGCCGTCCGTGGAAGGCCGAGCAGCTGGGCGGCGGCTACCGCATCTCGTCGTGGTCCGAGCGCAATGCCGTCGAGTACGCCGACGCGGTCATCGCCGTCAGCGAGGGCATGGCCAAGGACGTACTCGATGCCTACCCGCGTCTGGACCCGCAGCGTGTTCACGTGGTGCGCAACGGGATAGACACCGAGAACTGGCATGCCGGGCCCGCCGCCGATCCGTCGGATTCCGCTTTGGACGCCATCGGCGTCGACCTGAATCGGCCGATCGTCGCGTTCGTCGGGCGGATCACGCGCCAGAAGGGTGTCGGGCATCTGATCGCCGCCGCGCACCATTTCGATCCGTCGATCCAGCTCGTGCTCTGCGCGGGCGCTCCCGATACCCCGGAGATCGCCGCGGAGACCGAACGTGCGGTTGCCGAGTTGTCCGCTGCCCGTGACGGCGTCCATTGGGTCCGCGAGATGCTTCCCACCGAGAAGATCCGCGAAATCCTCTCTGCATCACAGGTTTTCGTCTGCCCGTCGGTGTACGAGCCGCTGGGTATCGTCAACCTCGAGGCCATGGCTGCGGAAACGGCGGTGGTCGCGTCCGACGTCGGAGGCATCCCGGAGGTCGTCGACGACGGTGTCACCGGTCGTCTCGTGCACTACAACGCATACGAACCGCAGACGTTCGAGCAGGCTCTGGCACGAACGGTCAACGAGGTCGCGCTCGATCCGACGCTCGCAGCCTCGATGGGCAAGGCCGGTCGTGCCCGTGCCGTCGCCGAATTCTCGTGGGCGGCCATCGCTCAACAGACGCTCGACGTCTACTCCGCGGCGCTCGCCCGTCGCTCGTAGGTTCCGACGACGACCGACGCGGTCACGACCACCGGCTCGGGTAGCGATTCGATTGCGGCGCGCCTGTCCGCCTCGGTGGTGTGCCGAACGGACGGGCCCATCCCGACGAGGCTGCCCACCTCGGCGTGGGTCAGTTCCATGCGGTACTCGACGGTTGTCCTCCCCACCTGGTCGAACCCTCCGGACAGGGAATCGCCGAGCCGCCTGGCCTTGTCCTCGTCGACGCCGATGAGTCCGAGTTCGCCGATCAGTTCCTGTTGATGCCGGACGGTGGGGGTAACGACGACGAGCCTGCCTCCCGGTGCGAGAACTCGCCTGGATTCCGCCGCGTTGCGCGGCGAGAAGACACAGGTGATCGCGTCGAGCGAGCCGGAACGGACGGGTAGGCCGTTCCAGACGTCGGCGACCACGGAGCCGATCGCGGGATGAGCCTGCGCCGCACGACGAGCCGCAGCCTTGGACACGTCGATGCCGATTCCGCGTCCCCCGGTGCGGTCGAGGACGGCCGCCAGATAGTGACCGCTGCCGACGCCTATCTCGAGCACGTTGCGCCGCGCACCGACCGCGTCGACGAGGGCCCCCGACACCCGGTCGAAGTGGCCGGTGCTCAGGAACGCGGTGCGGGCCGCGATCATGTCCGGTGAGTCGCCGGTGATCTTGCCTGCGCTCCCCGGTTGCAGACTGACGTATCCCTGCCGTGCGACGTCGAACGAATGCCCGCGATCGCACAGAAGAGTGCGGTCCTCCACGTCGAGATCGGCGCCGCAGTGGGGGCAGACGAGCAGGTCGATCACGTCAGCGAGCACGAGACACCTGATCACCGCGCACCCCGACCACCACTAAGCCCCACCTGCCGGAATGGGCAAGCGGGGCTGGGCACAGAAACGAAAAACAGTTAACCGGTGACGCCTTTCAGCTCTTCACCGAGGGCGGCTGCCTCGTCAGGGGTGAGCTCGACGACCAGGCGTCCTCCGCCTTCGAGCGGCACCCTCATCACGATCCCTCGTCCCTCTTTGGTTGCTTCGAGGGGACCGTCCCCGGTCCGGGGCTTCATCGCCGCCATCCTCTGCTCCCTCCAGATCTGCGCCACCAAGCTCTGCGCCTCGGCCAAAAAAGTGTTCTCGCCGTGAGCGAGAATGGTTCTTGCGCTCCATTCTTCCCTATCGAGACCGATACCGGGAACTGGAGTCGGTATTCGGGGACTTCACCCAACATCCCGTCAGGTGATCGTCGACCATTCCGGTGGCCTGCATCAATGCGTAAGCCGTGGTCGGACCGAAGAACCGCAGTCCACGGCGTTTGAGCTCCTTGGCCATCGCTGTGGATTCCGCGGTCACGGCAGGTACGTCCGATATCGAATCGAGACGCTTCGGTCGTCGCGTCGGCGCGAACGACCAGAGCAGCGAGTCGAGGTCCGGGTCCAGGTCGAGGATCACCCGCGCGTTGCCGATGGCCGCTTCGATCTTGGCGCGGTTCCGCACGATCGAGCTGTCCTGCATCAGCCTCTCGGTGTCTGCGGAATCGAACGCGGCGACGATCGTCGGATCGAATCCAGCGAAGGCTCGACGGAAGTTCTCACGCTTGCGCAGGATCGTGATCCAGGCCAATCCGGACTGGAACGCTTCGAGGCACAGGCGCTCGTACAGAGCGTCTCGGCCGTGGAGCTCACGACCCCATTCGGTGTCGTGATAGGCGCGGTACAGGTCGTCGTCGGTCGCTCCCCACGGGCACCTCAGCTTGCCGTCGGGGCCTGGTACGGCCGTCACTTGTCCACGTTCGTCGTATCGTCCAGACGCGACCGGAGCAGGTCGATCTCCGCAGCGAGCCGCTCCAGGGCCCAGTCGACTTCGCTGGGCTTGTAGCCGCGCATCGTCTGCTGGAATTTGAGGTCTTTCACGTCGTCGCCGGTCACGCCTTCGGCAGGAAGGACGGTGGCCGTCGTGCCCTCGGGCAGTGGTTCGAGCTCCTCACCGCGACCGAACACGGCACTTGCAACGAAGAAGAGCAGGGCTGCGATGACCGCGATGACGACGACGTACAACAGAAGCGTCAGCATCGCAGAATCTTCTCACAGCCCTGCTCTCGGACGGTCCTGCCCGTTACGCGTGCAAGGTGTTGATGGCGGGCCGATCGGCCAGCGACACCTCGGTGGAGAACGGCACGAACGAATCTCCGTCGACGCGGAACTGCATCAGTCCCGCCCCCGAGTCCACCATTCCGCACCGGTTCAACATGGTGCCCACGATCTGACGGCTCATCGCGCCCAATTCCACCAGCGGGCGGTTGCGGTGCTTGCGGACACCGAGATTGACCTGACCGATCGCGCCGAGTCCCAGCTTGTCGTAGGTGTCGAGCAACAGTCCGATCTCCACGCCGTAGCCGGGAGCGAACGGCACCGCGGAGAGGAGTTCTCTCGTTCCGGCGTACTCCCCGCCCAACGGTTGGATCACACCGGTGAGCTCCGGGCGCATGGCGGCGAGCATCGGCCGTGCAACCAGCTCGGTGACCCTGCCACCGCCGTTGGCGTCCTCGGTGCCGCTGGTGCGCAACGGGCGTCGGTAGTAGCCCTTCACCAGATGGATTCCGTCGCCCATCAGCAGGGGGCCGAGAAGCTTGGGCACGAACGCCGGGTCCGGGTTGATCAGATCGGAGTCGACGAACGCGATCAGATCACCCGTCGACGCGGCGATCGCTCGCCACAGAACTTCACCTTTGCCCCTGACCGGGTCGAGTCCGGGAATTGCTTCCTCGCGACTGATGACCCGCGCACCGGCGGCCGTGGCACGTTCGGCGGTGGCGTCTGTAGACCCGGAGTCCAGGACGATCAGTTCGTCGACGAGACCGCCCAGCAGTGGATGGATGGTATCCACCACGGCCGCAACGGTGTCTTCCTCGTCGAGCGCAGGCAGTACGACGGAGACGGTGCGGCCCGCCTTCGCTGCCTCGAGCTCCGCGATGGACCACGACGGGGTGTCCCACGTATTGGTGTCCGCCCATGAATCCAGGACGGTGGTTCGGTCCGCAAGCGTCATGCCAGCCCCCTGACGGTCCGCACCGGGGCCCTGTTTCCCTGTATCGCCGCAACCATGTCTACGACTCTTCTGGTCGACGCAACTTCGTGCACCCGGAACATTCGGGCGCCGCCTGCTGCGGCCAATGCTGTCGCTGCCAATGTTCCCTCCAACCGGTCGGCGAGTTCTACACCTAGAGTCTCCCCGATAAAATCCTTGTTGCTCAGCGCCATGAGCACTGGCCATCCGGTGTTTACAAGAACGTCCACGCGACGCAACAACTCGAGCCCGTGGAAGGTGTTTTTGCCGAAATCATGGGTCGGGTCGATCAGAATCGAGTCGCGACGAACGCCCGCGGCAACAGCTTTCTCGGCCGCGGCTGTCACTTCCTCGACTACATCGGCAACGACATCGGCGTAGCGAACACGGTGTGGTCGGGTACGAGGCGTGGCACCTCCGGTGTGCGAGCAGACGATGCCGACGCCTTCCTCGGCGGCTACCCCGACGAGCCCAGGGTCCGCCCCGGCCCACGTGTCGTTGATGAGATCGGCACCGACACCGCACGCGAGCCTCGCCACGTCGCTACGCCAGGTATCGACACTGATCAGCAGATCCGGGTACTCACCGCGGATGGCCTCGACGAACGGAACGACGCGACGGATCTCCTCGGCAGCGTCGACGAGCACACCCGGGCCCGCCTTGACGCCGCCGATATCGACCATGTCGGCACCCTCGGCGACGGCGCGATGGACCGACGCCATCGCCGCCTCGTCGGTGAAGTTCGCACCCTTGTCGTAGAAGGAATCAGGAGTGCGGTTGACGATCGCCATGACGAGCGCGCGATCGTCGGCCACCGGCTTGCCGCAGAGAGTGCTCATGCTTTCAATACTGGCACGCGCATTATTTGCTGCTGGGCGCCTTACCTGCCGCGACCTCGTCGACGTAACCGTCGTACGCCGTGTCGTAACCGCCGGACTTGCCGCGCAGCACGTAGAGCTCGCTCTCGCCGTCCTCCTCGTAGCCGAGCTTGCGGAGGGCGACCTTCTGGCTCTTGAACGTGGATGTCTGTTCGAGGCTGTCGACGACGCGCACGAACAACGGCACGGCGTACGTCGGAAGCTTGTCGTACAGATGCGCTGCGACGGCTTTGCCGTCGAACGACTCACCGTCGCGCAACGTCACCGCAGCCATGCCTGCCTTGCCGTCGGCACCGTCGATGTCGACGCCGTAGACGACGGCACCGTCGATGGCGGAATGGCCGCCGAGGGCACCTTCCACCTGCGTGGTCGCGACGTTCTCACCCTTCCAGCGGAACGTGTCGCCGAGGCGGTCGACGAACGCGACATGCAGGAAACCCTGCTTACGCACGAGGTCGCCGGTGTCGAACCATGCGTCGCCGTCCTTGAACCCGTCGCGGACGAGCTTCTTCTCGGTGGCCTCGTCGTCGGAGTAGCCGTCGAACGGGGCGCGATCGGTGACCTTGGAGAGCAGCAGACCGACCTCACCGTTCCCGACCTTCCGCAGCTTGCCGTTCTGACCGCGCTTGGCCTTGCCGGACTCCTCGTCGTACTCGACCACCGCGTACGGCAGCGGGCAGATTCCCGCGGTCTTCTTCATGTTCAGCGCATTGATGAAGGCGATGTTGCACTCGCTGGCGCCGTAGAACTCGGCAACACGTTGGATGCCGAACCGCTCGGTGAACTCCTCCCAGATCTCCGGGCGAAGACCGTTGCCGACGACGAGCTTGACCGTGTTGTCACGGTCGGTCGCCTTCTTCGGCTGGGTGAGCAGGTACCGGCACAGCTCACCGATGTAGGTGAACGCCGTGGCCTCGTTGACCTTGATGTCTTCCCAGAAATTGCTCACCGAGAACTGCTTGCCGATCGCCATCGTCGCGCCACCGGCAAGCACCGAGGACAGCGTCACCGTCAGAGCGTTGTTGTGATAGAGCGGCAGGCAGCAATAGATGACGTCGTCACTACGCAGGCGTACGCCCATGTTGCCGAGACCGGACATCGACTTGAGCCACCGGAAATGGCTCATCAAGCTCGCCTTCGGCATACCCGTCGTGCCCGAGGTGAAGATGTAGAACGCCTTCTCCTTCGCCAGGATCTCCGCGGTGACCGACGGGTTCTTCGGCGACGCCTTCTGAGCCAGCTCGTCGAGTTCCGTCAACGGCAGAACCGACCCGGCCTGCGGAGCGGCCTCGAGCGAATCGAGTGCCTCCTGCGTGTTCTCGTCGAACACCAGGACCTTCGCGTCGAGAATCCCCAGGCTGTGCTCGAGCACGTCACCGCGCTGGTTGTAGTTCAACATTCCGGCCGTCGCACCGAGCTTGACCGCAGCCAGCGCCGCGAACAGGGCCTCCGGGCGATTCTTGCTCAGTACCCCGACGACATCCCCGCGCGTCACACCCCGGTCCGCGAAGACAGCGGCGTATCGATTGACGATCGCATTGGCGTCCGCGTACGACGTGGACTCCCCTTCGAACCGCACGAACGGCCTGTCACCGTTCTTCGCCGCAGCATCCTGGAACACGAGGCCGATCGACGCCTTGTGATGGGGCTTGCGAGTGAATCCGGCGACGCCCCGAAGCAGGCTCGGCACCTCCGTCACCATTTTCGGCAACGCGACGGCGACATCGGTCACCTTGATCTTCTGACGGGCATCGACAGCCATGAACTCCCCTTAGTCCGATGTGACCTTGCTAACCTTACTCCAGAGTAACGTCCAATTCGAGGTCACTCCGCAGGCTCCGCTCCCGTCCAAATTCGAGGTCACCCCGCAGGCTCCGCGCATGCATCCAGCGCACCCCGGACGGTGTCGGTTCTGACCAGCGCGTCCAGGGCCCGCTGTTGCACGAATCCCGTCGAGGACAGGCTGTCGATCCACTGCAAGAGCCCGTCGTAGTGACCGACGGGGTCCAGCAGAACGATGGGTTTGGCGTGCATACCCAGGTAACCCGCCGTCCAGGTCTCGAACAATTCCTCCAGCGTCCCGATGCCTCCCGGCAGCGTGATGAACGCGTCGGCGCGGTCCTCCATCACCTTCTTGCGCTCGCGCATGGTGTCGGTGACGATCAGCTCGTCGGCGTCGACGTCGGCGACCTCACGGTGGACGAGCGCCTTCGGTATCACCCCGACGGTGTTGGCGCCGGCCGCGCGGGCGGCTTCCGCGACGGCGCCCATCATCGACACGTTGCCGCCGCCGGACACCAGCCCCCAACCTCGACGACCTATTTCCGTTCCCAGCTCGCGCGCCAATTCGATGAACGACTCGTCGACAGGCCCCGACGCGCAGTACACGCACACGTTCCAACTCATGACTGCTCCCCCGTTGTGCTTTCGATGATCCGCACGGCTTCCTCGACGCTGTCCGTGCAGTGGATCAGTTCCAGGTCGGACGGCGAGACCTTACCTTCGGCGACGAGCGTGTTCTTGATCCACTCGATCAGGCCGGACCAGAAGTCGGTGCCCAGCAGGATGATCGGGAACCTGGTGACTTTCTGGGTCTGGACGAGGGTGAGTGCCTCGAACAGTTCGTCCAGGGTGCCGAATCCTCCAGGAAGGCAGACGAAAGCCTGGGAGTACTTGACGAACATCGTCTTTCGAACGAAGAAGTAACGGAAGTTGACCCCGAGGTCGACCCAGTCGTTCAGCCCTTGCTCGAACGGCAGCTCGATTCCGAGGCCGATGGAGAAGCCGTCGGCGTCGGACGCGCCGCGGTTGGCTCCTTCCATGACGCCGGGCCCACCACCGGTGATGACGGCGAATCCGGCCTCGGCGAGGCTCTTTCCGAGCTGCCGGCTGCGTTCGTACTCCGGGTGATCCTGTGGGGTGCGGGCGGAGCCGAATACCGTGACGGCCCTTGGCACCTCGGCGAGCGCACCGAACCCTTCGACGAATTCGCTCTGGATACGCAGAACTCGCCACGTGTCGGTGTGGATCCAGTTTCCGGGGCCGCGTTGATCCAGCAGACGCTGATCCGACGTGGACGTCTCGGAGTTGCGTCCGCGCCGCAACACCACTGAACCCTTGTGCCTAGCTGCCTTGTCGTCGTCCATGCGGACAGGCTATCCGGCGACCCCGCTACGCCTTCGAAAGATACTCGCGAAGGACCGACGTGACGTCGGTGATCTGCGCGGTCGGCACCCGCTCGTCACGCTTGTGCGCCAGGTTCGGGTCACCCGGTCCGTAGTTCACGGCGGGAATACCGAGAGCGGAGAATCTGGACACGTCGGTCCACCCGTACTTGGCGCGGAACTGGCCGCCGGCGGCCTCGATCAGCGCGGCCGCGGCGGGAGCGCCGAGCCCCGGTAGTGCACCGGGCGACGAGTCGGTGACCTCGACGCCGAGACCGAGCCCGGCGAACACGTTGCGAACATGACCGACCGCCTGCTCGACGCTGCGGTCCGGCGCGAATCGGAAGTTCACGTCGACTTCCGCCGCGTCGGGGACGACGTTTCCTGCGACGCCGCCCGAGATGCGCACCGCCTGCAGGCCTTCGCGATACACACAGCCGTCGATGTCGACCTGGCGGGCTTCGTATGAGGCAAGTCTGTCCAGCACCGCACCCAATTTGTGAACGGCGTTGTCTCCCAGCCACGACCGAGCGCTGTGCGCGCGGGTCCCTCCTGCTGTGAGACGCACTCGCAGAGTGCCCTGGCAGCCCGCCTCGATGAACCCTCCCGACGGCTCGCCGAGAATGGCAACGTCCGCCTGCAACCACTCCGGCAGTTCACGTTCGATGCGGCCGAGCCCGTTCTTGGACGCCGCGATTTCTTCGCAGTCGTAGAAGACCAAGGTCAGGTCGTGGGCAGCGTCCACGGTAGCCGCCAGATGCAGGAAGACTGCGTCCCCGGACTTCATGTCGACCGTGCCGCAACCGTGGATCACGTCGCCGTCGGCGTGGTCGCGTTCACGACGGCTCGGCACATTGTCCGCAATCGGAACGGTGTCGAGGTGCCCGGCGAGCATCACGCGGGTGGGTAGCCCGCGATGTGTCCGCGCGAGTACGGCGTTGCCGTTCCTGACGATCTCGAACCCGGTTGTCTGATCACGTAGTGCGGTTTCGACGGCGTCGGCGATCACCGACTCGTCCTCGGAGACGCTGGGGATGTCGACGAGTGCAGCCGTCAAGTCGATCGGGTCGGCGTGCAGATCCAGGTGGGGAACGCTCATCGGACGATTTTAAGCGCTACCCGAGGTCGCGGCCGCCGGGGATCTCGTACACCGACCCGTCGAAGCCCGCCCGGAACAGCCGTCCGCTGGAGAAGCCCTGCTCGCCCCGTCCGTAGATCACGACGCTCGAGGTGGGAATGCCACTACCGAGGACGCAGTACTGTCCGGGCGCATCGATTCGGACGATCTGGCCTCGGGTGTTCAGCGGCACGACCGGTCGGCCGGCGGAATCGAGGGTGAGCCCGTCCGGTGCGCTGAGCGAATCGAGTCCGTTCAGGTCGAGAATGCTCTCCGGCGCCGACGGGTTCGCGATGGGAATTCTGCTGACGCCCGAGTTCACGAACGTTCTGGACACGTACAGGTACCGACCAGCCTCGTCCAGCACCGCGCCGTTGGCACTGGGTAGCCGCGCCCACGCGGGGTTCACCGTTCCGTCCGACGCGACCTGGCCGACCAGGCTACCGAAATCGTTTGTCGCGTACACAGTTCCGTCGTCGGCCACGGCAAGACCGTTGGCTGCGCTGAGGCCGGTGGCGAACGTGCTGGTCTCGAGCGTGTCGATATTCAACCGCACGATCCCGGCTGCCTTGACGATGTCCCCGACGATGACGGTCGGGTTGGCTCCGTAGCCGACGAGCAGGGTGCCGTCGGGCATCCAGGCGAGCGCGCCGCCACCGCCGGGAACACGCGCGATCTCGTAGGCGGGCAGTCCAGGTGCGTCGATCCGGAAGACGCTTCCGGTGATGATGTCCGTCGTGTAGAGCCTGCCCGACGAGTCGACGGCGAGCCCTTCGAGCGCCGCACCGCCGACCGAACCGACTCGGACCGGTGCCGCAGCTGCCGCGCAGTCCGGTGCCGCGGACGCGGCCGGTGTCCCGACGAGCACCGCGCCGGCGACGGCAATCGCCGCCACGGTCACAGCCGTCACTGCTGTCCGAATTCGTTTCGCTACGTGCACGTTCATCCCCCACACTTCGATTCCTCCCCGGTACCTGCGCTCATGTCTACACCCCGGCGGTGACATCCATCGGCCGTGTCCACCCCCTGCGGACCCACACCGTATTCTCGATACCTGTGAGCGCACAGGGAGCATCTGCAATCGGTCTTGCCAACATCACCACCGGCGGAGTCGTACTCGACACCTGGTACCCGAGCCCTGAGCTCGGTGACTACACCGATGCCGGCACCACCCGACTCGACGGTGCGGACATTCCCGCCGAGCTCGCGGCACTCGTCGGTCCGGACGAGGCTCGCGGCGTCGACGTCGTGGCCGTGCGCACCACCATCGCGTCCGTCGACGATGCGCCTGTCGACGCGCACGACGTCTACCTTCGCCTTCACCTGCTCTCTCACCGGCTCGTGCAGCCGCACGGTGTCAACCTCGACGGCCAGTTCGGATTCCTCGCCAATGTCGTGTGGACCAACTTCGGCCCGGCTGCGGTGGAGGGCTTCGAGAACGTTCGCGCTCGCCTACGTGCCCGCGGCCAGGTCACCGTCTACTCGATCGACAAGTTCCCCCGCCTGGTCGACTACGTCGCCCCCTCCGGTGTGCGCATCGCCGACGCCGATCGTGTGCGCCTCGGTGCGCACCTGGCCAGCGGCACCACCGTCATGCACGAGGGCTTCGTGAACTTCAACGCCGGGACGCTCGGCAACTCGATGGTCGAGGGTCGTATCTCGGCTGGAGTCGTCGTCGGCGACGGCTCCGACGTCGGCGGCGGCGCATCCATCATGGGCACGCTTTCTGGAGGCGGGAAGAACGTCATCTCGGTGGGTAAGAGCTGCCTGCTCGGCGCCAACTCCGGCCTGGGTATCTCGCTCGGTGACGACTGCGTGGTCGAGGCAGGTCTCTACATCACCGCGGGCACCAAGGTGTCCGGTCCCGACGGCACCGTGGTCAAGGCTGCGACGCTCAGCGGAAAGAGCAACCTGCTCTTCCGTCGGAACTCCGTGTCCGGTGCGGTGGAGGTCGTTCCGTGGAAGGGCACCGGCGTCGAGTTGAACGCTGCTCTGCACGCGAACGACTGATTTCCCGGTTGTACACTGACCCCCGCGCTTCCGTTTGGGAGCTTCCCGCGGCTTGACGCTCGGCCCGGACGTTGCACCGTATCTGTCGAGAAGGCTCTCCATGAGTGTGACGTTGGTACTCGGGGCGTGCGGCGGTGCCGGGACCACGACGACGTCGGTCGGTCTCGCCAACGCTCTTTCGCTGCACGGGAAGTCCGTGGTGGTCGTCGACGCGACCGTCGGCGGCGGCGATCTTGTCGATCGCGCCGCCGACCACGCTGTCACCGCAGCGACCGTCGAATCGGGGTATGTCGACGTCGAGTTGTCGACCACCAGTACCGGGGCTCACGTGTTGGGACGGGCATGGCCGGACTCGATCGACCCCGACTTCGGCCGTCTCGACTGGCATCTGACCTGCACGACCGACGCGGCGATCTACGATTTCGGACACGGAAGTGTGGAGCGCGACAGTGCGAGCCCACTGCGGAGCGCACAGTCGGCAGCTGTGGTGCTCGTGGTCCCTGCGAGGCCCGACGCCGTTCGACGATCGAGGGCGGCGCTCCACACGATCGGGTTGGCTGCCGGCGAGAAAGCGCTGCGCCGCACCACCGTTGTGGTCTCGCACTGCACTCCAGGACCGAGCACCTCGGCAGTCGACGACGTGCGGCGCGACCTCGACCGAGTCTTCGACGTCCTCGAGGTGCCCCACGATCCGCACCTCGCGTCCGGATCCACCGTCACGGCAGCTGATCTGTCACCCTCCACGACGCAGGCCTACGAGCGGATTCTCACCTCGAACATCCGCTCGGTATGGGGCACACTGTCGGCGTGACAATTCCCAAACCTCGCTTCCGCCTTCCGATAGTGGGTGACATCCTCAGCATCGATGCGGCAAAACCGACCCAGCGTGAACTGAAGATGGCGTCGGAGTTGGGACCGATATTCGAACGGAAAATCCTGTCGCACCGCCTTGTCGTGGTCAGCGGTGCAGGTCTGGTCGCCGAGCTGAACGACGAAACACGGTTCGCAAAGTTTCTCGCACTCCCGCATCGCAAGCTGCGCGCACTGGGTGGCGACGGCTTGTTCACCGCGTTCAACTCCGAGCCCAACTGGGGTGCGGCACATCGAGTTCTGATGCCGGGATTCAGCCGGGATGCAATGCAACGTCATCACCACGTCATGCAGGACGTGGCGAACGAGCTCACCTCGCACTGGCGGACACGCTCCGATCAGTCGATCGACGTGACGGCGGACCTGAACAAGCTGACACTCGAGAACATGGCCCGCGCCGGGTTCGGCTACAGCTTCGATTCGTTCCGACGAGACGACGACGCATTCGTCTCCGCGATAGTCCGTGTTCTCGGTCACGTGAACCGGACGTCCAACGATCTGCCGTTCATGCGGTTGTTCGACAGGAAAGCCCGGGACCGGAACGAGCGCGACATCGAGTACGTGCACGGCGTGGTCGACGACGTCATTCGGAAAAGAATGCTGGACAAAGAGACTCGTCACGACGACCTGCTCGACCTCATGCTGCACACCCCAGATCCCGAGACCGGGAAACTGCTCGACAAGGTGAACATTCGCCACCAGGTTCTGACGTTTCTCGTCGCAGGCAACGAAACCACCGCGGGTACCTTGGCGTTCGCGTTGTACTTCCTCGCGACACACCCCCATGTCGCCGCCCGCGTCCGCCAAGAGGCGGACAACGCATCCGACGTGGTGAGCTACGCGGACGTCTCCAAGTTGCGATACACCCGCAGCGTCGTCGACGAGACGCTACGTCTCTGGCCGTCGGCCCCCGGTTACTTCCGTAAGGCGCGTCAGGACACGTCGTTGGCGGGCGGCAAATACCCGATGAAGGCCGGTGAGTGGGCATTCGTACTGACACTCGGGCTGCACCGCGACCCGATCTGGGGCCCGGATGCTCACGTCTTCGATCCTGACCGGTTCTCGTCGGCCCGCTCGAAATCTCGTCCAGCCCAAGCATACAAGCCGTTCGGAACCGGACTGCGCGGTTGCATCGGGCGTCAGTTCGCGCTGCACGAATCGGTGCTGACGCTCGCACAGTTGGCACGGTCCTTCGACTTCGACCTCGAAGACGGCTACGAACTGGACATCCAGGAATCGTTGACTCTCAAGCCGCAGAACATGCGCATGAAGGTTCGGCAGCGTTGAGCACACCGCGGCCGGACTGGATTCTGATAGAGACACTCGTTCCGGGTGAGATGAACGTCGTCGCCAAGGGCGGAACCCCACGGAGCTTCGACGAGTCGTTGTCTTTGCAGCGACTCGCCCCGACATCCGGGATCGCCGTCGAACCTTTTCTGAAGAGAGCGCTGGAATCGCGCACTCGCTACGAGGAATTCGTGGATGTACGCCCGCGGGGCGCAGATCCGAAGAGGTTCCGACTGCTTACCCACCCGGTTCTCGGGCCGACGGGAGCGGTCCACGCACTGCAGGTGTGGATGGGCCCCTCGGACGTCGAGCCTGGACCACCTCGGATCACGTCGGGTGTCAGCTGGCTGTTGGAAAGGGGCGTCATCGCACAGACATTGGAAGCATCGATGATGTCCGGCGTCGAACCCGGTGCGCACGTGCCCGAACGGACACCGGCAGAGTACTACGCCAAGTCGATTCGCTTCGACGACACCGCAGGCTTGTTCACGCTGTGCCTCGCGCCGACGGCGGGCGGCAAATGGGAAGGCTCGTTCAGCGTGCTCCACGCCGACGGCCGAATCATGCGCTGGCACTGTCACGCCCGAGCCTGTAACGAACCGAGCGAGTTGGGCGCACGGGTCCTGTGGCACGACGTCACCGACACGATCGAACCGGACAAGCCTCTGCTCGACGTCGTTGCCCGGCAGCGCGGCATGGAAGCCCTCGGAATCTATCCGGCGCTCCTGGTCCCGGAGCGGGGTCTACTGACGATGTGGTTGTGCGAGACGCCCGCACCGTGGGTCCAGTGGCGGGACGTGTCGTCGGGCGACGAGGTGTTCCACGCCGACGATCGGCCCGTCATCGTGGCAGCACACGATCGGGTTCGTGCCGGCGGACACGAGGAGATTACAGTTCGGACGAGAAGCAACTCGGGCGACGCACAGTGGACGCCGACGCGTATGCGAATTTCGTCGTATCCCGGCGATCTGGGTCGTCATCTCGCCGTCGTCGACATGTACCTGCTCTAGCCGATCGAGTTCAGGGATTTCAGTGTTCGTGTGACTGCCCGTGCCGCCTCGACACCTTTCTTCTCGAGGTGGTCGGCGAAGAAGTCGGTGTGATCGGCGTGTTCGTGGAAGTGGTGCGGAGTCAGCACCACCGAGAAGACGGGAACGTCGGTGTCCAGTTGAACCCGCATGAGGCCGTCGATGACTGCGGTTTCCACGAATTCGTGGCGGTAGATTCCGCCGTCGACCACCAGGGCTGCGGCGACGATGGCCGCGTAGCGGCCGGTCCGTGCGAGTCTCTGGGCGTGCAGCGGAATTTCGAACGCGCCCGGAACCTCGAAAATTTCGACGTCTGCATCGAATTCGGCGACAAAACCCTCGCGCGCGCGATCGACGAGTTCCTTGTGCCAGGTGGCTTGCACGAATGCGACGGTTCGGGGCTGCTCTTCGGTCATGGTCATAATGCTAGACGCCTCCTCGAGTCGATGACGCCGGTATCGAAACCGGCCAGATGGAGTCCGCCGTGGAACCGTGCGTGCTCGATCTTCAGGCACTTGTCCATCACGACGGACATGCCTGCGTGTTCGGCGTCGCGCGCGACCTCGTCGTGCACGAGTCCGAGCTGCAGCCAGATCGTTTTCGCTTGAACAGCAATTGCTTCCGTCAACACCGCCGGAAGGTCGTCGTGTTTGCGAAAGACGTCGACGAGGTCCGGTTTCACAGGTAGGTCCGCAAGCGTCGGGTACACCGGGATGCCCTCGATCTCGGTGATCGTGGGATTGACGAGGTAGATGTCGTACGTGCTCGTCGACGACAGGTACTTGTTCACGAAATAGCTTGCACGGGAGGGGTTCTTCGATGCGCCGACGATCGCGACCGATGTGGTCTTCTGCAGGATCTGCCTGACTGTCATGACCGCTCCCGTCCCGTTGCCGCCGTGAGCGCTTGGTCGAGGTCCCACTCGATGTCGTCGACGTCCTCGAGCCCGACGCTGATGCGGACGGCCTCGGGCCGCACACCGGCCGCGTGCAGCTGATCGTCGGTCAGCTGGCGGTGGGTCGTGCTGGCCGGGTGGATGACGAGTGTGCGCACATCACCGATGTTGGCGACGTGGCTGGCGATTCGGACGTTCTCGACGAATGCGCGGCCGGCGTCCCGGCCGCCGTCGACCCCGAACGTGAAGACCGCACCAGGTCCCGACGGAAGGTATTTCGCGGCACGCTCGTGGTACGGATGACTCGGCAGACCCGAGAACGCGACGTAGTCCACTCGCGGATCGGCGTCGAGCCAGGCCGCAATGTCGCGGGCGTTCTGCACGTGTGCGTCCATCCGCTGCGGCAAGGTCTCCACGCCCTGTATCAGGGTGAATGCCGAGTGCGCGGCCAGTGAACCACCGATGTCGCGTAGTTGTTCACTGCGAAGTTTCGTCAGGAAGCCGTACTCCCCGAAGTTCCCCCACCACGACAGACCTCCGTACGACGCGACGGGCTCGGTCATCTGTGGGAATCGCCCCGAACCCCAGTCGAACTTTCCGGATTCGACGACCACTCCCCCGAGCGTCGACCCGTGACCGCCGAGGAACTTCGTCGCCGAATGAACGACGATGTCGGCGCCGAACTCGATCGGCCGGCACAGCACCGGCGTAGCCATGGTGGCGTCCACGACGAGCGGGATGCCGTGCTCGTGGGCGACGACGGCGAGGCCTTCCAGATCGGCGATGTCACCCGACGGGTTGCCGATGACCTCCACGAAGATCAGTTTCGTCCGGTCGGTCACCGCTGCTGCGTAGTCCGCCGGGTCGGTTCCTGGCACGAATGTGGTGTCCACACCGAACCGCCGCAGCGTGACGTCGAGCTGGGTGATGGTGCCGCCGTACAACCCGGCTGCTGCGACGATGTGGTCACCCGTGCCGGCGAGCGCGGCGAACACCGCGAACTCCGCTGCCAGACCGCTGGCGAATGCGACCGCACCGATGCCGCCTTCGAGGCTGGCGATGCGCTCTTCGAAGGCGGCGACGGTGGGGTTCGCGATCCGGCTGTAGACGTTTCCGTACTTCTGCAGAGCGAAGAGGTCGCCGGCGTCCGCCGAGTCCTCGAACACGTAGCTCGCGGTCGAGTAGATCGGTACCGCCCGCGCACCGGTCTCGGAATCGGGTCTGGCACCTGCATGGATCGCGCGCGTTCGGAGACCGAACGACCTCTCGCTCATCCGTCAGGCCGTTTCGAGGGTCGTGTGCACCGGCGTCCGGTTGCGTGTGAGGTCGAGGACCGGGCAGTGTGCGTCCACCGCTTCCTGCAGTTCCTCGTAGCGCTCACGCGACTCCGGCCCGGTGACCTTGACGATCACTCGGACCTCGCCGAACCCGGCCCGAACCGAGTCGTCGAAGCCGAAGAAGCCGCGAACGTCGAGGTCACCCTCGGCGCGCGCGGTGATGTCGTCGACCGCGATACCGAGCTTGTCGGCCCAGACCCGATAGGTCACGACCTGGCAGGACAGCAGAGACGCCAGGTAGTACTCGACGGGGTTGGCTGCGGTGTTCTCGCCGCCGAGCGCGGGCGGTTCGTCCACCTCGACGCTGAACTTGCCGAGCGTGACCGTGCTGGCGACGGCGTCGTGCGCGGCGGCGGATGCGCGGAAGACGACGAGGGCGTTGTGTGGATCGGCGTCGACTGCGTCCTTGGTTGCGCTGGTGACGGATCCGAGATGCGACAGAGCTGTGGACATGACTGTCCCCTTCGTGAGGTGTGTTGTGAGCTGACCTGATTGGTTGGATCAGGACGCGCAACAACGCGAAGAGCAGACCAGTCCGAAATCGACGGTGCGACGCCTCACCAGCACATCGGCTGTCACGTGGGTCGCGGTCACGAACGCGACAGTAGCAGCTTTCGGTCGACGGGCATCGCGAGAGTGGTCAGGTCGCCGCTGTCCGCTGAGCGAATCACCACTGGGTACTCCGGACCCGACACGTCGATCATGACGTCGGGGCCGAGCGCAGCCACGACGGCCGGGTACAGGGTGGTCACGGCGAATGCCATGTCCACGTCGGGTCCGGACACGGTTGCATCCATGCCGGACGTGGCGAAATAGATGTACTCGTTCTCGGTGTCGAACATCGACAGCAAGCTCGACTTGGCGACGACTATTCGGGTGGTGACGTCCGGCAGCGCGCCGAGCATTGCCCGGTAATCCGGAAACTGCGCAGCAAGGATGCCGGCGCGGACGTCACCCGGCCGGAAGATCACCGCCGAGGGGGTGCGATCCACCTGCACTCGATGGTGCTGTCTGACGGTTTGGACCGCGGAACGCAGATCGTCCCCATCGACCACTGCGGTCCACTCGTGTTCTCCTTCAGTGGCTTTCGTGACCAGCGATCGGGAGACCAACCTGAATCGATCGGTGGCGGTCATGGTCAGCGTGCCGTCCCGCCATTCCAGGTACACCCCGCCGAGGACGGGATGCTCGGGGTGATGCGACGTCGCGGTGAGGGTCTGATCGAATGCCGCGGCGAGAACCGGGCCGTTGACGGTGAACATTGTTGTCCTGCTTTCGGTGTCGAGTGTTGCGTGTACGGCGGCGGCGGAGCGGGCCGCGAGACGGGCCCGGTCGGTCAGGGCGGTCACGTGCCGGTCGATCTGCGCGCCGTCGCCGGCGAGAACCGACCCGATCATGTCCAACGGCATGTCGATCTGCCGCAGGCTCCGGATCACCTCGGCCTGCTCGAGCTGCCCCGGCGCGTAATAGCGGTAGCCAGTGGTCTCGTCGATCCTGGCGGGCTCGAGGAGAGACGAGTCCGCGTAGAAGCGCAGGGCACCGGGGGTCAACCCCGTTGCGCGGGCGAATGCGCCGATTGTCATCAATTTGGATGTGCTCACCAGCCCATCCTGGGGTCTTCGGTTGGTCGAAGGTCAAGCCCAGTTCTTCACCGTCGGTTCGAACGAACCTGCCGGTACATTCGAAGGATGAGCATCGAGGTACCCACCGCCCCGAAACGCGGTCGCCGACGCGTCGGCCGCTGGCTCGCGGCCTTCGTCGCGGTCGTCGTGGTGGTGGCGGGCGCCGTGCTGTGGTTGGCCCCGAGCCGGTACCTGCCGTGGGACACGACGCCGTTTCCCGACGTCGACACGTCCGCGCTCACCACCGAGCAAGCGACCGTCGTCGAGCTCACCAGAGCGGAGCACGAGCGTCAGCGACCCGGCACGTTCTACTCCGAGGGCGTCGAGGAAGCCTGGTGCGCGAACTTCGTCAGCTGGATCATGCGTGAAGCGGGCCGCCCGCTGAGCAACCCGCATTCCGGCAGTTGGCGCATCCCCGGGGTGTACACGTTGACCGAGTACTACCAGCAGCAGGGCACGTTCGAGCCCAAAGGCTACTCACCCACCGTCGGCGACGTGGTGCTGTACGACAACAGCAGCTGGGTCGGCCAGCACACCAACATCGTCGTCGCGGTCGACGGAGACACCGCAACGACGGTCGGCGGCAACGAACTCGGAAAGATCCGCGTGCACACCGTCGACGTTCGGTCCGACTCCGCGATAGTCGGTTTCGGCAGACTCTCCTAGCTCAGCTGTTTCTTCTGCACCTTCCCCATCGCGTTCCGAGGCAGCGAATCCACGACACGGATTTCCCTGGGCCGCTTGTGGTTGGACAACTCGGACGCCACCAGGTCGATCAACACCGTCGGCTCCACACCTGATCCGACGACGAACGCAACGATTCTCTGCCCCAGGTCGTCGTCCGGAAGCCCCACCACGGCCACCTCGTCGACCGTTGCGTGACCGAGCAGTACCGTCTCGATTTCCCCTGCCCCGATGCGATAACCGCCGGACTTGATCAGATCCGTCGACGCGCGACCGACGATGCGGTGGAATCCGTCGGGCTCGATCACCGCGACGTCCCCGGTGTCGAACCAACCATCGGCAGTGAAGGATTCGGCGGTTGCGTCGGGATTGTTCAGGTAGCCGTCGAACACCATCGGCCCACGGACCTGGAGCGCTCCGATGGATTCACCGTCGTGCGGAAGCACCGCGCCGTCCTCGCCCACCACCCGGGTTTCGACGCCGGCAACGGGAAGACCCACCGATCCCGGCCTGCGTTCTCCGTCGGCACGCGTCGACAGTGTGATCAGCGTTTCGCTCATGCCGTACCGCTCGACCGGCGCCTGACCGGTCAATTCGCGCAGTTTCTCGAACACGGGTACCGGCAACGGTGCGCTCCCCGAGACAAGCAGACGGGCACCGGACAGTGCGCGAGCGGAGTCGGCGTCCGCGGCGACCCTCGACCAGACAGTCGGAACTCCGAAGTAGAGCGAGCCGCCCGCGGCTGCGTACAGCTCCGGCGTCGGCTTGCCAGTGTGGATCACGGGACTTCCCACCCGCAGCGGTCCCAGCAGACCGAGAATCAATCCGTGCACGTGGAACAGCGGAAGACCGTGCACCAGTGTGTCTTTCCACGTCCACTGCCATGCCTCGGCGAGGGCGTCGATTCCCGCGGCGATGGCCTCACGCGAGAGAAGTACACCTTTCGGTGGGCCGGTGGTGCCCGAGGTGTAAAGAACGAACGCCGTCGAGGACGGGTGCGGGTCCGGGTAGCTGTGCCACGATCGAGCGTGTTGGCGCACGGGTAGCACCTGCAGCCCGGCGGTGTCGTCGGGAGCGACTCCGAGCCACGCCTGGGCACCGGAGTCTCGAAGAATGTGAGCACGTTCCGCGGGTCCCGCGTCCGGGGGCACGGGAACGATCGTCACGCCTGCGATCAGACACCCGACCACCGCCAGCACCGTCTTCACCGACGGCGTTGCCAGCACGGCAAGCCTGTCGGCCTGGGCGACGCGCTCCGCCACGGACGTCGCGGCCCCGAGAATGTCCCCCCTCGACAGCGAGACCCCGTCGATGGTGACGGCGTCGGGAATATCGTCTCCGCGCGCAACGGCGAGTGGGTTCAGTGAACGAAGCAGCACATGGTTACCGTACATACATGGACGCCGATGGAATCGACTCCGGCGACTACGCCGAATATCTGACGGTCCCGGCAGGCAGCTTGCAACCCGGGGTATACCTCATCGGTACCGACGCCGAACAGGACGTCGATACCGACGAGGACTCGGACGAACTGACGAACGACACCGCCGACGACGACGATCTCGACTTCGACCATGTCACCGACAGTGCGCCGCGGCTTGTGTATTCGGTGCAGTCCGACGATTTCTGGACACGCGTCGAACTTGCCGACCTTCGGGCCGGTCAACTCTACGAGGAGCAGTTCGCCCGCAACCCGTCGACGAACACCGAACCGAAGAGGTTCACTACGGTCGAGGCGTTCGGCAGCACCGAACTGGTGTACATCCTGCGTATCAGGCGCGGCGGCTGGGATGTCGGTTAGCGGCCAGAACCGCAGTGAGCTCCTCGGCGTACGCCAGCTTCTTCCGCAGGTTCGCGCACGCTGCCTCGGCTCGTGCGTGACACTCGTCGACGAAAGCGCCTGCCTCTTCGATACCGTCGCCGCCCGAGTCGATGGTGTCCAGCGAGGCCAGTAGTCTGCTCATCTCGTCGAGCGTGAATTCCAGCGGTTTCATGCGGCGGATCACCAGCAGCCGCTCGACGTCGGTGTCGGTGTACAAGCGAAACCCGCCGGCGCTGCGCTCCGACGGGGGCACCAAGCCCACCTCGTCGTAGTGGCGGAGCGTTCTGATGGACAAGCCAGTACGTTCGGCCACTTCACCGATCTGCATGTGCGCAGCCATGATTCAGCCTTCTCCGCCGAGGCGTCCGGTGAGCCGGTCGTGCCTTTCCTTACTTGCCCCGGCCAGTCCGACGATGGAGACGTGTGTGCCGTACTTGGCGTATTTCGTCGTCACGGCATCGAGGGTAGCAACGGTCGACGCATCCCAGACGTGCGCGTCGGACAGGTCGATGACGACGTTGGCCGGGTCTGTCGCGTAGTCGAACTGGTGGATCAGGTCGTTGCTCGATGCGAAGAACAGTTCGCCGCGTACGCCGTAGACCCGGGTGTCGTCGTCGGGATGCGCGATCTCGACGACCTCCGTGACGTGCGCGACGCGACGCGCGAACAGGATCATCGCGACGACGACACCGACGATGACGCCGTAGGCCAGATTGTCGGTAGCGACTGTCACCGCCACGGTTGCCACCATCACAGCGGTTTCGCTGAGTGGCATGCGGCGCAGGGTTTTCGGCGCGATCGAGTGCCAGTCGAACGTCGCGAAGCAGACCATGATCATCACGGCTCCGAGAACCGCCATCGGTATGCGCGCGACGACGTCGCCGAAGACCACCACGAGGACGAGCAGGAACGCTCCCGCGAGGAACGTCGAGATCCTGGTCCGGGCTCCGGAAATCTTGACGTTGATCATCGTCTGGCCGATCAATGCGCACCCTCCCATGCCTCCGAACGCGCCGGTCACGATGTTCGCGACACCGAGCCCGGCGCCTTCCCTCGTCTTGTTCGACGGCGTATCGGTCACGTCGTCGACTAGTTTCGCGGTCAACAGGGATTCGAGCAGTCCCACGAGCGCCATGGCGAAAGCGAAGGGCGCGATGATCTTCAGCGTCTCGAGATTCATCGGAAGGTCCGGGAAGAACAGCGACGGCAGCGACGACGGCAACTCCCCTTCGTCGCCGACGTTCGGGATCTGCACTCCGAATACGACGGTGACGACGGTCAGAGCCGCGACGGCAACCAGCGGCGCCGGGATCGCGGTGGTGAGGCGGGGCAGAACCACCATGATGACGATCGCGGCCGCGGCAATCGGAAACACCAGCCACGACACGTCGACGAAGTATCGAATCTGGGCGATGAAGATCAGAATCGCCAGCGCGTTGACGAATCCGACCATGACGCTGCGGGGAATGAACCTCATCAGCTTCACTGCCCCGAACGCGGTGAGGACGATCTGCATCAGTCCACCGAGCAAGACCGTCGCGACCAGATAGTCGAGACCGTACTTCGGGACGATCGGAGCGATGACCAGCGCGACCGAACCCGTTGCGGCGGAGATCATCGCGGTTCTGCCGCCGACGATCGCGATGGTGACTGCCATCGTGAACGCGGAGAACAGACCGACGCGCGGATCGACACCGGCGATGATCGAGAACGAGATCGCCTCGGGAATCAACGCCAGGGCGACGACGAGTCCGGCGAGGATCTCGGTTTTGAGGATCTTGGGTGAACGCAGCGCGCTCAGTACATCGGTCGGCACGTAGCGCTACTCTACCCTCACGTGAGGGTAGAGTTCGCCTTCAGGAGAGCAACCGCTCCGCTGCCGCGTGGATTCTCTCGTCGGTGGCGGTCAGTGCGATACGCACATGCTGGGTTCCGCTTGGGCCGTAGAACTCCCCCGGCGCAGCAAGGATGCCCCGCTCGGCAAGCCAGTCGACCGTGTCGCGGCAGTACTCGCCGCGCGTCGCCCACAGGTAGAGACCGGCCTCGGAGTGGTCGACGGTGAATCCGGCCTTCTCGACGGCAGACTTCAGTTCGGTCCGGCGGGCACGGTACCGCTCACGCTGCTCGTTCTCGTGCGCGTCGTCGTTCAAGGCTGCGGTCATGGCCGCCTGCACCGGCAGAGGAACCATCATGCCTGCGTGCTTACGCACCTCGAGCAGATCCTTCACCAGCACCGGGTCACCGGTCACGAACCCGGCGCGGTAACTGGCCAGGTTCGACGTCTTCGACAGCGAGTGCACCGCCAGCAGGTTGGTGTGGTCCCCATCGGACACACGCGGATCGAGGACGGACACGGCATCCGCCTCCCACGTCAGACCGAGGTAGCACTCGTCGGACACGACGACGGCACCCCGCTCCCGTGCCCACGCGACCACCTTGCGCAGGTGATCGACCGGAAGCACCTTCCCGGTGGGATTGGACGGTGAGTTCACGAACACCAGCGACGCGTTCTCGGGTCCGAGTCGGTTGAGACCGTCGGCCCGGGTGACACGCGCGCCCGCGAGCAGGGCCCCGACCTCGTACGTCGGGTAGGCGAGCTCCGGGATCACCACGAGATCGTCGGCGCCGAGGCCGAGCAGCTTCGGCAGCCAGGCGATCATTTCCTTGGTGCCGATGGCCGGGAGCACCGCGGACGGTTCTACTCCGGTGATTCCGTAGCGACGAGCCAGCGACTCGGCGGCTGCACGTCGCAGCGCGTCCGTGCCCAGAGTCGTCGGATAGCCGGGCTGGTCCGAGACCGAGCTCAGAGCGTCACGGATGACCGGAGCGACAGGGTCGACCGGCGTACCCACCGACAGGTTGACGATGCCGTCCGGGTGCGCCGACGCCTTGTCCTTGGCCGCGGTCAGCGAATCCCACGGAAAATCCGGGAGTCCAGCGGCAACGGAGATGCGCGCCAACGTCAGTTCTCGGCCATGGGGGGAAGTGCTTTGACGAACGGTGAGTCGTGGTCGACCCGTCCGAGCTTGGCCGCGCCACCGGGCGAACCCAGTTCGTCGAAGAAGTCGACGTTGGCGCTGATGTAGCCGTTCCACTGATCCGGAACGTCGTCCTCGTAGAAAATGGCTTCGACCGGGCAGACCGGCTCACAGGCACCGCAGTCGACGCACTCGTCGGGGTGGATGTACAGCATTCGGTTGCCCTCGTAGATGCAGTCCACCGGGCATTCTTCGATGCATGCCTTGTCCATCACATCCACGCACGGTTCCGCAATCGTGTAGGGCACTGCTGCTCTCCCTCCCTTTCCGCAAAGTCGGCGCCACGATCCGATCGAACCTAGCGCCCTGAAGATCCTAGTATCGCGCCGGAGAATTCCGACAACCAGCGCAGGGTGTCCTCACTTACGCACAGTCACTTTCGAGCCTACGTGGCTCGCGTCGTTCCGGTGCGCACGGATCCACTTCCTCCCCTCGTCGGCAGCCCGGGACAGGGCACCACGTTCTCCCAGGTATCCGGCGACGCCCCCGACGACCGGGATGGCCGACAGCACCCGGAGCACGCCCCGGCTACGTGGACGTTTCGCCAGCTCGTCGGACACATCGCGCAGTACGTTCGCTACGTCCCACATCCCGCGCAGCAACGCGAAAGGCCCGTGACCTCTCGGCGTGGCAGGACGCTCGGGTTCGGGGGCGGAGAGATCGATCTCACGTTCGCACAGCACCGACGCGAGCATGCGGACGTGATCCGCTCGGTCGGTGACGCCGCTCTCGCGCGCCACCGCGACCAGGACCATCGCCTGGTTGGCGAAACCGAGCAGGTCCTGCAGCGGAAGCCGGTTGACGAGAACGCCGAACACGCCAGGGAACGCAACTGCGACGGTGTTCAGCGCGCCGATGCGCGCCACCCACCACTGCGATCGCGCGTCCTCGTCGAGCGCCTGCCAGCCCTTGGTCCCCGGAAAGTCGGTCGCGTCGAGCGCCGACGCCAGCGTGTCGAGGACCTTGTCGAGCGCTGTGTCGGTGTCCGTCGGCGTCCTGAACGTTCTGCCTTTGAGTCCCACAGGATCCCGCTGGGCCAGCAGGTCGAGTACGGGGTCGATGATGGCGACGGCACGCCCCAGAGCCGCCGCGACGGTGCGATCTTCCATGGTCAGACCAGCTCCACCGCAGGGACACGGTCGACGAGTTCGTAGGTCGTCGTGCGCTCACGTGCCTGGCGCCCGATTCCGTTCGCGATCTCGTGCAACTCGGCGACGGTCTTCTCCGACCCGTTCTGGCTGCCCGCCATCCGCGAGATGGTTTCCTCCATCAACGTTCCGCCGAGGTCGTTGGCTCCGCCGTTGAGCATCACCTGAGTTCCCGTGATCCCAAGCTTGACCCAGGACGTCTGGATGGAGTCGATCCGGCCGTGCAGCATGATGCGCGCCAACGCATGGACAGCGCGGTTGTCCCGATTGGTCGGGCCGGGACGCGACGCCCCCGCCAGGTACAACGGCGACGACTGGTGCACGAACGGCAGCGGCACGAACTCCGTGAACCCACCGGTCTTGTCCTGAATCTTCTTGAGCACGTTCATGTGTCCGACCCAGTGCGACGGGTTGTCCACGTGCCCGTACATCATCGTCGAGCTCGAGCGCAGTCCAACCTCGTGCGCGGTGGTGACGACCTCGATCCACTCGGCTGCGGGCAACTTGCCCTTGGTCAACACCCAGCGGACCTCGTCGTCGAGTATCTCGGCGGCGGTACCGGGGATGGTGTCCAGGCCGGCCGCCCGGAGTTCCGTCAGCCACTCACGGATCGACTGGCCGCCGCGCGAGGCCCCGTTGACGATTTCCATCGGGGAGAACGCGTGCACGTGCATCGACGGCACACGCTCCTTCACTGCACGCACCAGATCCGCGTAGCCGGTGACCGGCAGCTCCGGATCGATGCCGCCCTGCATGCACACCTCGCTCGCCCCCGCGACGTGTGCCTCCCATGCACGATCGGCGACTTCGGACGTCGACAGCGTGAAGGCGTCGGCGTCGCCCTTACGCTGCGCGAACGCGCAGAATCGGCAGCCGGTGTAGCAGATGTTGGTGAAGTTGATGTTCCGGTTGACGACGTAGGTGACGGTGTCTCCGTTGACCTGTTTGCGCAGATCGTCGGCCAACGCCGCAACGGCATCCATGCCAGGGCCCTCGGCCGTCGCCAACGCGAGATACTGCTCGTCCGACAGCCCTGCCGGGTCCTTCTCCGCCGCATTCAACGCCGACACCAGGTCTCGGTCGACCCGCTCGAGGCCCGCCAGGTCACGAACCTGCTCACGGATCGACTCCCAGTCACCGAACGCGTTCGCGAGATCGCTTCGAGTGTCGGCGTTTCGGCCTTCGGTGTCGATCTCGGTGTTCAGGTCGACACGTCCCGACGATTCCCACTCCTCGTCCGGCTCCTGCCACGGCTGTCCTTCCGGGATGACGCCTTCGCGCGCCATCCCGGTCTCGGGGTCGGCCAGCGCCTTGACGTGCGCGGAGATCCTCGGATCGATCCAGGGCGCGCCGGCGAGGATGTACTGCGGCTGCGCCGCGGTCCGCTCGACAAGGGTGTATCCCGCGGCCTGGCTCAGCTCGGCGAGCGTGTCCAGATTCGGCCACGGCCGCTCGGGATTGACGTGGTCCGGCGTCAACGGGGACACACCGCCCCAGTCGTCGACGCCCGCGCCCAGCAACGCAGCCGTCTCCTCGGCCTCGACGAGGTTGGGCGGAGCCTGAATTCGCATGGCCGGCCCCAGCAGAATCCGAGTCACCGCGATGGTCGCGAGGAACTCTTCCATGCCGGCATTCGGCGCCTGCCGCATCGCGGTGTCCGGCTTGGCGAGGAAATTCTGCACGATGATTTCCTGCACATGCCCGAATGCCTTGTGCACCTTGCGGATTGCCATGATCGACTCGGCACGGTCACGGATGGTCTCGCCGATTCCGACGAGGATGCCCGTGGTGAACGGAATGTTCAACCGGCCTGCGTCGGTCAGCGTGCGCAAGCGCACCTCGGGATCCTTGTCGGGGCTGCCGTAATGCGCCTGCCCCTTCTCCTCGAACAACCGACGCGACGTGGTCTCGAGCATCATGCCCATCGACGGCGCGACGGGCTTGAGACGCGAGAGTTCCTGCCACGACATCACACCCGGATTCAGGTGCGGCAGAAGACCGGTCTCCTCCAGCACCTTGATCGCCATGGCGCGCACGTAATCCAACGTCGAGTCGTAGCCACGCGAATCGAGCCATTCCTTGGCCTCCGGCCACCGCTCCTCCGGGCGATCACCGAGCGTGAACAACGCCTCCTTGCAGCCCAACGCCGCACCCTGCCGAGCGACCTCGACGATCTCGTCGGGATCCATGAACAGCCCGTGGCCTTCTGCCTTCAGCTTTCCCGGGACCGTCACGAACGTGCAGTAATGGCACTTGTCCCGGCACAATCGCGTGATCGGCACGAACACCTTGCGCGAATAACTGACGGTGGCCTCTCGCCCGGCCGCCAACAGTCCGGCGTCGCGAACCCGAGACGCCGACGCCATCAGGTCCACCAAGTCGTCGCCGCGAGCATGCAGCAGCACAGTGGCTTCGTCGACGTTCAGGCTGACACCGTCACGCGCGCGCCGGAGCACCCGACGCATAGCGGACGGTGCAGGGGCTTTCTCGGCTGCGGAAGCTTTCTCTGTTGCGGACGGCACGGAAACGGGATCGGGCAACATGGTCACCAGTCGATCATGCTCCTCCGACACACGGACGTGCCACCGGGACCGCTTCGCGCGTGGATCGTCACGGCAACGACCGGATCACCCTGCAGGGGTTTCCCGCTGCAAACGTGCTCGGCGCAACATCCCTCGTCACCACACTCCCCGCGCCCACCACCGAGTTCTCGCCGATGGTGACACCGGGGCAGACGATGACTCCGCCGCCCAGCCACACATTGTCTCCGATGACGATGGGCTTCGCACTCTCCCATCGTTGTCGACGTGCCTCGTGATCCTCCATCGGATGCAGTGCAGTCAGCAGTTGTGCACGCGGACCGATGGACACATCGTCCCCGATCGTGATCGGCGCGCAGTCCAGCAGAATCGCGTCGTAGTTCAGGAAGGTGTTGCTGCCGATGGTGATGTTGCTGCCGTAATCGCACTGGAACCGCGGCATGATCCACGACCGATCGCCGAATCCGCCGAGCAGTCCGGTGAGGAGGTCACGACGACGGTCGTCCTCGTCGGCAGCCGTCGCGTTGTACGCGTCGAGCACTCGCCGGCACGCCAGGCGTTCGGCAACCAATTCCGGATCGCTGTCCTTGTACAGGTCGCCTCGAACCATCGCGTCTCGTTCAGTCCCCATTCATGCGACGGTACGGGAGCCTCTCCCGCGCACGTTCCATCCCACCGCGCAGGTTGCAACCCACGCTTTCACTACAACCTGCGCAGCCATCCCCCTGGTGACCGAACGCCACGTTCGGTCCCCCAGCCTTCCTCGCGCACGTTCCATCCCACCGCGCAGGGTGCAACCCACGCTTCCGCTACAACCCGCGCAGCCGGAGTGTGCGGATAGGGTCTGTAAGCATGATCACGATGACCGACCCGGCGTGGCGTCCGAGTCCCCGTGCCAAGCAGTTGTGGGCGATCAATGCCACGTTGATCTGGATTCCGGTGTTCGTCGCACAGGTCGTATGGGCGGTGGTCGTGGATACGTGGACGACGTGGCCGCACGTCACGGTGTTAGTGGTGTCGGTCGTGCTCGCGGCGCTGGACATCGTGGTGACGCCGATCTGGCGGTATCGAGTACACCGCTGGGAGATCAGCGACACCGCGGTCTACACCCGCACGGGGTGGTTCAACCAGGAGCGACGTGTCGCCCCGATCAGCCGGGTGCAGACAGTGGACACCGAGCGTGGTCCGATCGATCGCCTGCTCGGGTTGTCGACGGTGACGGTGACGACGGCGTCCTCCGCGGGTGCTGTCAAGATCACGGCCCTCGACAAGGAGGTTGCAGACAAGACCGTCGCACAGCTGACCGACATCGCGGGACGGACGTTGGGCGACGCCACATGAGCGACGAACTTCTCGCCGAGGAAGAGCAGCAACCGTGGCTGCGGCTCGACAAGCGGATGCTGCTGGTACATCCGGTCAACGAGGCAGTGAAGGTTCTGCCGGTCCTGCTGGTGTCGTTCATCGTCGGCAGTCGGAGCGGCAATCATCTGTGGGGCTTGATCATCGTCGCGGTGGTCGTCGTGTTCGCGATTCTGCGCTGGTTCACCACGAGTTACCGAATCGGCCCGGTGCACGTGCAACTACGCACCGGCGTTTTTCAGAAGAAGCTCCTGTCGGTGCCGCGCAGCCGCATTCGGTCCGTGGACATCGAGGCCGGTGTGCTCCACCGCGTGCTCGGTCTGTCGATCCTGCGCATCGGCACGGGTCAACAGGCGGGCAAGGGTGAGAAGTTCGAGCTGAACGCACTCGACTCGAAGGTCGTACCTACCCTGCGCGAAGAGCTGCTCGAGCGAGTCACGAGACGGCCGGACTCTCCGAACGAAGCGCCACCGGCAGAGAACGAGATCGCGCACTGGCGGACGTCGTGGGTGCGCTATGCGCCGTTCTCGTTCACCGGCGTCGTCACCATCGCCGCAGCGATCGGTGTCCTGTTCCAGTACGGATTCGCGGAAACGATCACCGAGTCCTCGGTCGTCACCGACAGCATCGACTCCGCCGAGCGATTCGGGATCGCAGTGGTGGTCGTGGTCGGACTGCTCGTCCTGCTGGCGATAGCGAGCGTCTTCGCCTGCGTCCGCTACCTGATCGCGTACGGAAACCTGACGGTCACCGACGACGGGACTCGACTGCACGTCGCACACGGACTGCTGAGGACTCGGTCGACGACGCTCGACCGTAAGCGCCTGCGCGGGACGTCACTGTCCGAGCCGCTGCTGCTGCGGGTCGCGAAAGGCGCGAAGCTCGACGCCATCATGACGGGCGTCAGTGCAGAGAAGAAGGAGTCGTCGCTACTACTGCCCCAGGCTCCCGCTGCCGAAGCCAGACGAATGATGACCGTCGTTCTCGGTGACGCGGGACTCCACGGTGACGCCAGGAAACCATTGGTGGTGCACGGCCCGGCGGCACAGCGTCGACGCTACACACGGGCCGTGCTCCCCGTCGCCGTCGTCGCAGCAGGCGTCGGCGTTGCAGAGTACGTAGGTGCACCGATCCCCCTCCTCGTCTGGGCCGCACTGGCTGTTCTGTTCGTCGGTGCACTCTCGGTTGCCTGGGACCGCTGTCGGGGTCTCGGCCACGCCGTTCTACCGGGTTGGCTGATCACCCAGCACGGTTCGCTGGATCGCAAGCGCCACAGCCTCGAGGCCGCAGGAATCATCGGGTGGACCGTGCGCCAGAGCTTCTTCCAGCGCCGCGCCGGGGTCGCGACCATCGTCGCCGCGACCCCCGCAGGGGTCGGTCACTACGAAATTCTCGATGTGCCCGTCGACCAGGCGTGGTCACTCGTCGAGGCAGTGACTCCGGGAGCCGGTGACAAGTGGGTCACGCGCTGACGCCGTCGTCCTGCGCTCGTGGTGTCAGCGCGGGCATCTGCCATACCGCGACTACGGCGGCGACGACGATGTAGACCGCCGCGACCACGAACGCCTGATGGAAGACCTCGGTTCTGGCGATGCGGACGGCCACCGTGTCCGTGTCGTCGACGACAGGAATGCTGCTGAAGGCGATGGTGGCTGCCACTGCCACGCCGAGCGAGCCGCCGAGCTCTTGGCTCGTGCCGATCACCCCAGCAGCAACGCCCGCGCGTTCCTCGGACACATCGGATTGCGCAGCAATCTGGAGACAGACGAATGCGATGCCCATCCCTGTGCCGAGAAGGACGAATGCCGGCAGCATGTCGATCCAGTACGACGACTCCGGGGGTGCCAGTCGAAGCAGCACGGTCCCGACGAGGATCGACGCGAATCCGACGAGCAGCACGAACTTGGCCGAAACACGTCCTGTCAGACCGCTGGCGATTGCAGCACCCAACACCACAGTCAGCGCCAGTGGTAGGTACGCGAATCCTGTTGCCAACGGCGATAGTTCGAGTACCTGTTGAAGGAAAAGGCTGACGAAGAAGAACAAGGTCACCACCACGCCCAGCAGAAGCACTGTAACGATGTTGGCGGTTCTCAACGCCCGTGACGCGAATACCTCGAACGGAATCAGCGGATCCCGTACCAGTGTTTCGACGCCGACGAACGCGACGAGCACGACCACGCCGATGATCCCTGCGACTTGCACGAGCTGATCTCCCCACCCTGCTTCGATCGCACGTGCGAGAGCACTGATGACGGCCAACAGGCCACCGGTCAACATCACGGAGCCGACGAGATCGAACGACGAAGCGCGCCCATGACTTTCGGGCAACACACGCGGAGCCACCACAAGTGCGAGCACGGTGACCGGAACATTGACGAAGAACACCCAGCGCCAGTCCAGTAGATCGGTGACGACTCCTCCGAGCACGACGCCCGCAACGGAGGCGAGCCCGGTGAGCCCGCCCCACACACCGAGCGCCTTGTTCCGATCGTCGCCCTCTCTGTAGGTGAGCGTCAGGATGGCCAACGCCGAGGGCGCCATCAACGCCGCGCCGACGCCCTGCACTCCACGTGAGACGAACAGAACGACCTGATCACCGGCCAAGCCCGCGATCAACGACGCCAGACCGAACAAGGCCAGCCCGCATTGCAGCACGGTTCGTCGCCCGAAGCGATCGGCCAATCGTGACCCGAGAAGCAGACACCCGCCAAGCAGGGTGCCGTACGCAGTCACGACGTACGGCAGGTTGCCCTCGCGAATGTCGAGGGCCTCTTCGATCGAGGGCAACGCCACGTTGACGATCGACACATCCAGAAACACCATGAACTGGGAAACGCCGAGGAAAACCAGAACAGACCATTTGCGCGACACCATGATCGCCCCCTTTGTTGTCGTCGAATGTTCGAGAACGACGTTGACGCTAGCGCTGCCGGATACTAGGTTCCTAGAGGAAACCAAGTACCCCCGGAGGTCACGTGCCGCACGAACCCACTGCCAGCAATGGGTGCCCGATCACGCCGGTCGTCGATCTCGTGTTCAGCCGGTGGACCACGCCGATTCTGTGGACTCTTCATCACGAGGGGCCGATGCGGTTCAGCGAACTGCGCGCTCGCATCGGAGCGACGGCGAAGGTCTTGACCGACAGGCTTCGTCAGCTCGAACGCGACGGGCTCGTCACCCGGACGATGTATCCGGTGGTTCCACTTCGGGTGGACTACGAGATCACCGCGTTGGGAAGCAGCCTGCAGCCGGTCTTCAGCGCGTTGGTGACCTGGTCGGACGAGAACTTGGCGCACGTCACCACGTCCCGAAACACGTTCGACGAGGCATCCGCTCCAGGCAACCCGTGGGCGCGATGATCCCGCGAGACATTCCTCGACTCGACGCGGCGATATCGCAGTGCAGGGCCTGCCGACGCCTGGTGAACTGGCGTGAGAAGGTCGCCGTCGAGAAACGGGCGGCGTTTCGCGACGAAACCTACTGGGGCAGAGCGGTCCCTGGGTTCGGGCCGGCGAATGCTCGCGTTCTGATAGTCGGGCTCGCGCCCGCAGCCCACGGAGCCAATCGCACCGGGCGTATGTTCACCGGCGACCGAAGCGGCGATTTCCTCTATGCGGCGCTGCACGCCGTCGGATTGGCCAACCAGCCCACGTCGACGCACATCGGAGACGGCCTCGAACTACGAGGTGTACGAATCACCGCTCCGGTCCACTGCGCTCCCCCGGACAACAAGCCGACGGTCACCGAGCGAGATCGATGCCAGAAGTGGCTGGACATCGAACTGCGCCTGCTGAAGCCGACACTGCGATCAATCGTCGTCCTCGGCGGCTTCGGCTGGCAATCACTGCTGCCGATGCTCAAGCGAAACGGGTGGGAAGTTCCGCGACCGCGGCCGAAGTTCGGCCACGGGGTGCACGTCCAACTCGACGGCGTCCGTTTGTTCGGCAGCTACCACGTCAGCCAGCAGAACACCTTCACCGGGAGGCTGACCCCGACGATGATCGAGAATGTGCTCCGGGATGCGGGTGAGCATGCGGGGTTGCTGTGAGGCGTTGCAGCCTCCAGCTGAACAGCAGTACCCCCGGTGGAACGAGTCCGCCGAGAAGCAGTATCGCCGTGCGCCAGTCCGCCAGGAGTAGGACGTCTCCGCCGGGGCCGCCGAACATGCACAGCAGGACGGCGACGAACCACGCGATCAGCGGCGACGCGATGGCCAGCGGTTCCTCGGCGACCTTGCGGGCCGCGAACAGCAACGCAACGTTCGCAGCCCCGGCAAGAAGCGCACTCACCGGGAACGGCACCGAGCCGAGGTAGGTGGGAAGAAACAGGATCGACAGAACGCCGCACAGAAAACCGTCGAAGATCAGTACTGCGAGAGTTGCCCTCGACACGAGGACGACAGCATTGGATGCGGCCTTCGAGATCATGCGTCCAATACTGACGTATCGAGATCGATCAGGAGACCGGCGGGTATCCCAACGAGGTCAGCAAGTTGCTCAGCGCTGAAGCGATATCGGTCAATCCCTGCTGGTAGAGCATTTCCTGCCGCGGAAAGTCCGGCATGAGCGAGTTGACGAACGCGACTATGGCGTCCTGCACGATCCAGTTGTACATGTGTGACCCACCCCAGATGCAATCAAATTAGTGATTCACGCCATATCCTAGTACGCCGGCGAACAGATCCGTTTCCCTACCCGACGAATCGAGGTCCGCCGGTTCGCCGCGGACCAGCACGTACTGCTCGTCGGCGAGGATGGGTTGCACGATGTTGTTGGACAGCGCGTACTCGACACCCGACGGCGCCACGGTCACCTGAGTGGCGTGGGCACGCAGGGCATCACGTTTGAGGTCGAAGACCTCACGTACATCGATCGACGTCGTCACGACGCTCTCCGGAACCGACGGGAGTTCACCGTCCTCCGGCATCCTCCAACCGTCGGGCACCTCGCCGATCGCGTCGATACCGTCGTGCAGCTGCTTCTCGCCGGTGACGGTCCAGTAGAACTTCCTCGGCGTGCACGGCGCTCCCGCGTCCGGATAGTGATCCGTTCCTGCCAGGTCGAACGCTTCCGTCACCAGAGAATGCACTTGCTGGTGATCCGGGTGACCGTAGCCGCCCTCCGGGTCGTAGCCGACGATCACGTCCGGCTGCACACTGCGTACCACCGACAGCATCGCTTCGAGCGCCTCGTCTCGATTCGCGTTGACGAACGCCCGCGGATTGGACGCCGCCGCCGTACCGGCCATTCCCGAGTCGCGGTACTTCCCTGCTCCACCGAGGAATCTCGGAGGCTGTGCACCGAGAACTGCCAGCGCCCTGTCCAATTCGAGGATGCGGTATCCACCGAGCTGGTTCGCTTCGTCGACCACGAGGTGTGCCCACGTGTCTCCGATGACCTCGCCCTCCTCGCCGAGCGAGCACGTCAGGACCGTGACTTCCACGCCTGCTCGCGCGTAACGCGCGATGGTGCCTCCGGTGGTGATGGTCTCGTCGTCCGGATGTGCGTGAACGAGTAGCAGTTTCACTTGGTCGGTGTCCTCACCCATTTCGATGCGTCGCCGAAAATCCCCGTTTCGATGGGACCGGCCAACGACGCACCTTCCACACCGGTGCCCGCTGCGACGACGGAAGAATCCTGCATGATCGGGAGCACCGCGGCCAACTCCCAGAGCTTCGGCTCGGCTTCGGCGACGAGGCGGTCGACCGGCAGTTCCCCTCGAAGCGCGCGGTCCACCGAGCCCTCGAGCTCGGGTACGCACAAGCCGGACAGATTGCTCGGAGACGGCAGAGGCGCGTCGTCGCCCTCGGCCTCCACTGGCGCGGGCGCGTCGGTCTGCGTTGCCGGGCAACCGAATCGAGACGCCATGACGGTTGCGGGGTCCACCCCGGCCGCGGACCACCCGACGATCGCGTCGACCTCGCTGTCGGTCAGAGCGGTGCTGTACAACTCCTCCGCGGGCAGCGCAGTGACCGTTGCTTTGATTCCTGCGCCGGACAGCTGGTCCGCTGCGGTGTTCGCGACGGCGATCGACACGGTGTCGTTCTCCACGGCACCGATCACGAAATCGAGAGGTACACCGGCTTTTCCGAGAGACCCGTCGGCCAATGGGACGTATCCGGCCTGTTCCAGCAGCGTCAGTGCGGCCTCGCGAGTGATCGGAGCTGGAGCGGTGGCGTCGTAGCGCGTGTCCGACGGAGAGGTCAGATGCGCTCGGGCGGGATGATCGGCAGATCCGGATCCTGCTGCGACGGTGGACAACAGCGAGGAGTCGAGCAGTCCCAGCACTCCTCTCCGCACGATCGGGTCCGTCAGAACCGGCGTGCGCCCGTTCAGCGTCAGATCCAGAACGCGGGGTTGGAACCGAATCCCGGTGCGTATACCTGGAATTGCCGACAGCTGCGCTTCGGTGGCCGTGCCTGCCCGGACTTGCGCTGCCTGTGCATCACCCGAGCGCAGCGAGTCCGCGAGTTGCGCCGGAGTTCCACCACGGCGAAGCAGGATCTGGAACGGCAGGGCGGGCTCACCCCAGTAGCGGTCGTTACGCTCGAGCAGAATTTCGTCGCGCCCGCGGTCGATGGACTTGATGTTGAACTGACTGCCGGAGACGGGAACGTTGTCGCTGAGGCCGGTCTCGAAGCCGCCGGGTGAGTCCTTGAGCAGGTGGCTCGGCAGCAGGTCGGTGAACAGTCGCTGCCAGTTCGGGTACGGCTGAGACAGGGTGACGTCGACGGTCTTGCCTCCACCGGACGAGGCCACGTCCTCGATGAGCGCGTATCCAGCGGGATCGACGACGCCTGGCTGCGAGATCATCTGCTGCCACAGGTATCTGAAGTCCTCGGCGGCGATCGGCGCACTGTCGGACCACTGTGCGTCGTTGCGCAGCTGGTATCTGACCGTGAACGGATTCTGCGACGTAACCTCGGCCGACACGAGGACGGTCGAATCCAGGGCCCAGACGGTGCTCGCCGGGTCGTTCGGATCGGCGATCGGACGGAAGGGGCTCGGTAGGACGAGCGAACTGACCGCAGAATTGGCCGGCGACTGATCCGAGAGCAGATGGGGATTGAAACCGATCCCCACATCGTCGATGGCCACGACCACTCGGTCGCCGGTCTCGGTCGGCGCCGGAGTGGTCGTCGTGGCCTCGGGGGTGGGTTCGCTCTCGACAGGAGGCGGCGGATTGGCCGTGCAGGCTGCCAACACCAGTGCAATGGCTGCGACTGCAATGCCACTCTTCGTCCGCCGCACTATGGCCGCTCCTTCGTCGTTGCCCAGCACCTGTCCATCCCACAGGCACCACCATCGTTCCAGCGTGGTGACCCTCTGCAGAGTCACCACGCTCGAACGGCTACCTCGAGCCCAGAATGTACCGAAACAGGCTGATTACAGAGCAGCCTTGTCGCGGGACTTGCTACGCGAACGCTCACGAGCGCGCTCGTTGGAATCGAGGTGCACCTTGCGGACGCGAACGACCTCGGGTGTCACCTCGACGCACTCGTCGCCTGCACAGAACTCCATGGCCATTTCCAGGTCCAGCTTCTTGGGCTTGGCGAGGGTCTCCATGACGTCGGCGGAGGACTGACGCATGTTGGTCAGCTTCTTCTCGCGGGTGACGTTGATGTCGAGGTCTTCCTGACGCGGGTTGATGCCCACGACCATGCCCTCGTAGGTGTCCGCGCCGGGCTCGACGAAGAACGTTCCGCGGTCGGCCAGCTGGATCATGGCGAACGGGGTGACGCTTCCGCTGCGGTCCGAGACGAGCGAGCCGGTGTGGCGTGCACGGATCTCGCCTGCCCACGGTGCGTAGCCGTGGAAGACGGCGTTGGCGATACCGGTGCCGCGGGTGTCGGTGAGGAAGTCGGTGCGGAAACCGATCAGGCCTCGCGACGGGACGATGAACTCCATGCGAACCCAGCCTGCGCCGTGGTTCGTCATCTGCACCATCTTGCCCTTGCGTGCCGCGAGGAGCTGGGTGACGCTGCCGAGGAATTCCTCGGGGGTGTCGATGGTGAGCTCCTCGAAGGGCTCGTGGATCTTGCCGTCGACCTGGCGGGTGACCACCTGTGGCTTTCCGACGGTGAGCTCGAAGCCCTCGCGACGCATCTGCTCGACGAGGATGGCGAGTGCGAGCTCACCACGACCCTGGACCTCCCAGGCGTCGGGACGACCGATGTCGAGGACCTTGAGCGAGACGTTGCCGACGAGCTCGGAGTCCAGACGGCTCTTGACCATACGAGCGGTCAGCTTGTGGCCGCTGACGCGTCCGACGAGCGGGCTCGTGTTGGTGCCGATGGTGACCGAGATGGCCGGCTGGTCGACGGTGATGCGGGGTAGGGCGACCGGGTTTTCCAGGTCGGCCAGGGTGTCACCGATCATGATGTCCGGGAAACCGGCCACGGCGACGATGTCGCCGGCGACACCCTTCTCGCCGGGAACGCGCTCGACACCGATGGTGTTGAGCAGCTCGGTGACCTTGGTCTTCTGGACGACGGGCTCGCCGTCGACTTCACGCATCCAGCTGACGGTCTGGCCCTTGCTGAGCGTGCCGTTGTGGATGCGGACGAGCGCGAGGCGGCCGAGGAAGGCCGACGCGTCGAGGTTGGTGACGTGAGCCTGGAGCGGCGCGTCGACGTTGCCCTTGGGTGCGGGAACGTAGTTGAGGAGGACGTCGAACAGTTCGTCGAGGTTCTCCGCGTCCGGTGCGCTGCCGTTCTCGGGCTGCACCTTCGATGCCTTGCCCTCACGGCCGGAGGCGTACAGAACGGGGAGGTCGAGGGCGAGCTCGGCTGCCTCGGACGCTTCGTCGTCGAGGTCCGACGCCAGGTCCAACAGCAGGTCGTGGCTCTCGGAGACCACCTCTTCGATGCGCGCGTCGGGACGGTCGGTCTTGTTCACGACCAGGATGACGGGCAGCGACGCGGCGAGCGCCTTACGCAACACGAAGCGCGTCTGCGGCAGCGGGCCTTCGGACGCGTCGACGAGCAGGACGACGCCGTCGACCATCGAGAGGCCGCGCTCGACCTCTCCACCGAAGTCGGCGTGGCCGGGGGTGTCGATGACGTTGATGACGGTGATGGTGCCGTCGGGGTTGTGGCGGTGAACGGCGGTGTTCTTCGCCAGGATGGTGATGCCTTTTTCCTTCTCGAGGTCACCGGAGTCCATGACTCGGTCCACGAGTTCGGCGCGTTCCTCGAACGCTCCCGACTGCCGCAGCATGGCGTCGACCAGCGTGGTCTTGCCGTGGTCGACGTGTGCAACGATGGCTACGTTGCGGAAGGTTGTGGTGCTGTCGATGTTGTCTGCACTGCTTGGGGCGCTCACGCGAAAAATTCTCCTGGGTCGAATGCGGGCTCTTGTTCGCTAGCGGGCTTATGTCGCTAGAGAAGCGCGCTGCACCGCGAGGTTCTCGCGACCGATCGAGTTTACCCGCTCGCACAGGGTGACCTGCACCACGCAGTACTGTTGGGTAGGAATTCACCTCGAAGTCGAGCAAAGCGGAGCCAAGAAAATGGGCAAGGTCAAGGCCAAGGACATCTCGGGTCTGAAGCCCAAGAAGAAGTGTTGCCGCAAGAAAACACGGTGCTTGAAGTGCCCCGTCGTCATCATGCGTATGAAGAAACTCGAGGACGCGGGCGCCACCGGCAAAGACTTGAAGAAGGGTCTCAAGAAGGCCCGGGCTGCCTGAGAAAGGCACTCAATTCGGAGACCCAGGCGCGATCGGCGTCGACGAGGTCCATCGTGGACAGCGCGGACGCATCCACCCAGCGAAGCGCGGAGTGATCGAGCGGTACCGGGTTACCGGAGATCAGCTCGACGCGGTAGGCACGGAGCACACGGCCTTCGGCCAACGCGACATCACCGGTCAACGCATGCCCGACGGCGGTCTCGACGCCCAGTTCCTCCCGCAGTTCCCGTGCCAACGCAGCCTCGGGGGTTTCGCCCGGTTCGACTTTTCCGCCGGGAAGCTCCCACAGTCCGGCGAGTTCGACGGGTCGCGCGCGCTGCGCGAGCAGCAACAATCCGTCGGCGACGATTGCTCCTGCCACCACGAGACGCTCGTTCGTGCCACCATCGTCTGTCATGGCCGACCTACTCTCCGATTCCGATGTCGACGACGCGCTTCGCGCCCTTCCACAGTGGCGACGAGTGGACTCGTCGATCGTCCGCACCGTCGAACTTCCGACGTTCCCTACCGCGATCGAGTTCGTCTCTCGTGTGGCGGCTGCTGCGGAAGCCGCCGACCATCATCCGGACATCGACATTCGATGGCGAAAGCTGACCTTCACCCTGTCGACGCATTCGGCGGGCGGGCTCACGCAGAAGGATGTCGATCTGGCGCATCGGATCGACGCGTTGTTGCCCGAAGACTGAGCATCTGCGCACGCAGACGATCCCTACCGAGGTAGATGACCCAGCCGTAGACGAGCACGATTCCGACGATGTCGACGGCACCGAACCAGGCGAGCACGCCGGGCCGGGAGACCAGCCAGATCGATTCCTGAAAGAAGCTGAGTATCCACGGCACGCCGACGAGCGTGGTGAGCAGCCAGAATCCGGCGACGACGCGGGTACCGATTCGTCGCCGGTCGGGACCGTGCAGCAACCACACCAGCATCGGCATGACCCAGACCCAATGGTGGGACCAGGAGATGGGCGAGACGGCGAGCCCGAGCAGTTGGACGATGATCAGGGTGCCGAGAAGGTCACCGGGGCGTAGTGCCCGCCACGCAGCGACCGCGAGTGCTGCGATCACCAGGACGCCGGCGATCCAGGCGACGGACGATTCGACGTCGTATCCCGCGATGCGGCTCATCGCCCCTCGGAGCGACTGGTTCCACACCGATCCGACGGGACCGATGCGGTCGGCGTCGCCCAGCAGTGTCGTGAAGTACGTACCCGCCTGGTGTCCGAGGACCGCGTAACTGACGGCGACAGTCGCCCCGAATGCGACGGCCGAGAAGGCAGCGGCTTTCCATCGTCGGGTGGCGAGGAAGAACAGTCCGGTGATCGCGGGCGTCAACTTGATACCGGCGACGAAACCGACGATGCCGCCGGCGACCCACCATCGGGAGCTGCGTACCGCGAGCACCGCCCCCAGGGCGAGAAATCCGTTCACCTGCCCGTAGTCGAGCGTGGTGCGTACCGGTTCGGTCCACAGAGCCAGCGCGGTCCACGCCATGGCGGGCCGCACCGTTGCTGCGTCGTCGCCGAGGATCATCTCGAGGGCGAGCTTGACCAGCAGGAACATTGCGGCCATCGTCGCGAGCTGCCAGCACACGCCGACGAACGTGAAGGGCAGGTAGTGCAACGGGAAGAACACGAGAGCCGCGAACGGCGGATACGTGAACGGCAGCGGAAAGTCCGGCGTCTCTTCGGAATAGGTGAAGTCGTACAGATCATCCCGTAGCAGCGCTGCAGATCCGTCGACGTAGACGTGCAGGTCGACGAGGTTCATCCCGTTCTCGGTCGCGAACGCCCAGACGAGACGTGCGATCACGGACAAGAGGAGCAGCAGGGGTGCGAGGCGAAGAATCGACAGACGGGGCGGGGGGTTCACTGAAGTAACTGCTCCCGTTCGATTCGACCGCGATTGACGCCTGAGCCTATAGGGCGTCGGATCTGGTTCCGAAACAGCCGTTCACAGAAATTCTTCGACGTCGTATTGGATTGTCACAAATAACAGTTTCATCACCAGTAACACTATTCACTTCTGCAACAGGCTAATCTACGGTGGCAGTCTGGCATCGGCATCGGCTGTACAACGATGGGCCGTATACATAGAGTGACCCCTCGAGCCAGCAACAGTTCCACGGCCCGCTTTCGATGAGGATGGGGAAATCAAGTGCTTCGTAACGGGGTAACGCGCAGGACCGTCACCGCAGTAGCTGTGACAATCGCTGCCGCGCTGGCAGTGCCGGCCACCGCATCGGCCGAGCCTGCACTGCAGGCCCCGGCCGCTCCCGAGTCCCCGACTCCCGAAACACAGTTGCCTCCCTTCTTTCTTCCCACTCCGGATCAGCCGCTTCCCGATTACGCACAGATCGAAGCCCTCGCCTCGTTCGCTCCGGCTATTCTCGGCGCTGCAGCCGGTCCGACGGATGTCGCCGCTGCTCCTCAGGCGGATCTTCTCGCCCAGGCGCGCGCACTTCTCGAGAACTCGGCCTTGCCGGATCAGGTCAAGTCCACCCTCGAGCGGGTCATCACGTTCCTGGACGGTTCCGGCGGCGGTGGCCCCGAGCTTCCCCCCGCGGACGGGCCGGTCATCGCGCAGTTCCTGTACCCCACCATCGGCAAGGGATGCATCTCCGACAGCGCAGACTCGGTCGGCACGGCGCTGGCAGTACCCGGCCCGGCCACGCTTCCCCCTCCCGGCCCGCCTGCAGGCCAAGCAGGTTTCGTGTTCACCGCACTCGGCACCGCGCCCATCGCGCAGGTCCAGGAAGCTCCGCTGACGGTCACGTGGCTCAACCTCGACAACCGTCGCACGGGCACCACGGAACTCACCGGCGCGTCGAACATCAACCCGGACGGACCGGCCACCGTCTCGGCTATCGCCGACACCGGTCCGGGCCGAGTGCTCGCCGTCGTCTCGGGTTCGATCACGACGCAGTCCAAGGAAGATCCCGCCGCCCCGGCACGCACGTGCGGATTCCTGCCGACCATCGGGACTGTGTTCGTTCCCTGATCGACCGAGCCTGACCGCCCCCTCGCCGGCATTGCCCATTAGGGTTTGCTGGTGAGCAAACCTGTCGCATTCGTAGCGGTCACCTACGCATTCACCATCGCGATGATGGGCACGACCATGCCCACTCCCGTGTACTCGCTCTACCAGGCCGAGTTCGGGTTCTCGGTGTTCGTCGTGACCGTGATTTTCGCAGCGTATGCGCTCGGCGTGCTGGCCGCTCTCCTCGCGTTCGGGCGGTGGTCCGATTCGCTCGGTAGGCGACCGCTCCTGCTCGCAGGCGTGGCGCTCGGCATCGCCAGCGCTCTGGTGTTCATCTTCGCCGGGTCCGTTGCTGCGCTCCTCGTCGGTCGTGTTCTGTCGGGCCTGTCCGCGGGCATCTTCGTCGGCACGGCAACGGTCACCTTGATGGAGCTGGCTCCCGGTCCACGACCGGGGCCTGCAGCAACGAGCACTTCGCAGTGGAAGTCCAGAGCTCCCGCCATAGCCACTGCGGCGAACATCGGCGGGCTGGGGCTCGGACCGCTCGTGGCTGGTCTGCTGGTCGAGTATCTCCCCGAGCCGACGCACCTGACCTTCGTCGTGAACCTTGTGCTGCTGGTCCTTGCCGGCGTCGCCGTGTTTCTCATTCCGGAACCGGTGACGGTGTTGCCCGGCGCGCGGCCTCACATGCAGAGGTTGTCCGTGCCGGCTCCGGTGCGTGCCACGTTCGTGCGAGCGTCGATCGGCGGGTTCGCCGGTTTCGCCGTTCTCGGGCTGTTCACAGGCGTCTCTCCCGGATTCGTCACACAGGTGCTGGGAGTGCAGAACCACGCGGTGGTCGGCGCTGTCGCCTTCGTGACGTTCGCGTCCTCTGCTGTCGCACAGATCGCGCTTCGTGGGCTCGGCACGACTGTCGCGCTGCGTGGCGGGTGCATCACGCTCATCGTCGGCGTCAGCGCTCTATGCCTCGCTCTGGCCACGGCGTCTCTACCGATCCTGCTGGTCGCCGCTGTGGTGTGCGGTATCGGCCAAGGCGTCACGTTCAGCAAGGGATTGGCGTCGGTGACCGAGAAGCTACCAGCGGATCGGCGCGCAGAGGTGACGTCGACACTGTTCGTCGTCCTCTACGTCGCGATTTCTGTCCCCGTCATCGGCGCAGGTGCTGCGGCGACAGCGTGGGGCCTCGTCACTGCGGGTGTTGTGTTCTCGGCGGTCGTTGCGGCTTTGGCCGTCGTGTCGTTGATTCTGCTGTTCGGAAGAACGGCAGTGAATCAGGAGCCGAGCGAATCCGAGAAAAGCTGATAAAAATACGCCGCGATCGCATAAATGACATCGATGAGATTCATTGCGAAATTCTTTCCGGCTCAGGCCAACGACCACTGGCCGTAATCGGGCTTCAGAATTACATTCAGGTCGATGCCGATTCCGTCGATTTTCGCTTTGTCGATCTGAACCTGATGCACATGCGCAGCCGGGTGGCGAAAACCTTTCGGAGTGCCCCAGTTGTGCTGCCAGTACCACTGACCGAGACCGGCGATGGACGCCAGTTCGATCGTGGGTGAATTGGCGTAGATGCCGGTGTTCTCCGGGCCGACGATCGATTCCCAGCCCAGGATGTAGGGCGCGATCAGGGTCGCGAACTGCACCGCGGTGGGATTGTCGTCGATGGAAACGTAGATCGGGCGATTCTCTGGTCCACCCGCTGCTCGGTGCAGTTCGAGGCCGCGCTTCGCATGCTTGACGCCTGCCGCGAATCCGCCCTTCCAGTCCGAGGTGTCACCCTTGCCGAACTGGTAGTTGGACACCACTTCGAGGCCGGCCTCGGTGAGCGCGTCGGCCTCGTCGCGCTTCATGGGCTTGCCGAGCATCCATTCGGCTCCCGGCCTACGGTCCGAGACGTATCTGATCGCGCCCAGGTGCCCGGCAGCGCGAATCGATTCCGGCGACGGAACCCCGCCCGAGTAATCGATCAACGTCCCCAGCCCGTCGGCGCGTGCTGCCTGAGTGGACACTGCGGCCAGACCGACGGCGGCCGCCGATCCCACAGCGGCGTACTTGAACAAGTCTCGACGCGATACGTGCACGTAAGTCCCCAGATCGATAGTTTCGCTCGGCGTGTCGCCGACGCGCACGCCGGCCGCCCTGATAACTTTTTCGGTTTCGGTATTTCACCACAATCACTCCAGCATCGCTAGTCACACCCTCCCCTCTCTTCACCACCTACTGTGGAGAGCAGGCAATTCATCTACGAATGAAGGAGTAAGTGAATGGGCGTCACCCTGGCCAAGGGCGGAAACGTATCGCTGTCGAAGGAAGCCCCGAACCTGACTGCCGTGACCATCGGATTGGGCTGGGATGTGCGCAGCACGACGGGCGGGGATTTCGACCTCGACGCCAGCGCCATCGGACTCGGCGCGGACAAGAAGTCCGCGGGAGATCAGTTCTTCGTCTTCTACAACAACCTCCGTTCCCCCGACGGCGCCATCGAGCACACCGGCGACAACCGCACTGGCGAAGGCGAGGGCGACGACGAGTCGATCGACATCGACCTCGTCGCGCTGTCCCCGCAGATCGATTCCATCGTCTTTCCGGTCTCCATCCACGACGCCGACGCGTTGGGGCAGAGTTTCGGCCAGGTCATCAATGCATTCATTCGTGTCGTGGATCGGGCCGACGGTCGTGAACTCGCGCGATTCGACCTGACCGAAGACGCCTCCACCGAGACCGCGATGGTGTTCGGCGAGCTCTACCGCCGCGGCCAGGAATGGAAGTTCCGAGCTATCGGCCAGGGTTACGCCTCCGGCCTCGCCGGCATTGTGCGTGACTACGGAATCAACGCAAGCTGACGCACCGAACTCGGCGTAGGCCGACGTTGCAATTGCATAACCGTGAACTCCTGGGCTTGAGAACTTCATAAGAATTGTGGTCCCATCACCCCATTCGTAACTTTGACCTCATGAGTCCCAGGAGTCACATATGTCTCGTCGCCTCAGCCGTTTAGCGGGAACCGTCGCATTGTCGTGCGCGGCTCTACTCGCGGTTCCCGCGACCGCGGCGGCCGATCCCGGCCCCGCGTCGCCTGCACCGGCAGCTCTCGATGCTGTCTCCCAGGCTGCTGCCGACGCCATCGCGGCGACTCGCACGGAGGTAGCCGAACCGACCGGCGCCAATCCGCTCGCTGCACTCGACACGGTGAACGGCATTCTGACGAACGTCGGCATCACGCCGTTCTTCTACCCGACGGCCGCGATCAACTGCGCCGCCGCGCCCGGAGCACCTCTCGGCATCGTGCCCGGTGTGGCAGGCGGTGCCGCAGGACCGTGGCCCAACCTGACCATCCCCTCGCCCGTCCCGCTGCCGGCTCTCAACGCGGCCGAGGCCGGAGAGACGCTGTTCGCATTCGTTCCGGCCGGCATCGTCGACGATTCCGGCGACAAGAGCGGAATGCAGGTGGCGTGGTTCAACGTCAACACTCTTAAGGGCGGCTTCGCCGACTTCGGCGGCGCGACATCGACGCTGGTGCAGTCGATTCTGGACAACCTCGACGTCATCCCGGCCGTCAAGGACTTGGTTCGCGGACCGCTGACCGACGCGCTCGCCGTGCTGCCGGCAGCAGGCGCGCGGGCCGTACCGGTCGAGACCGGCGCCGGCACCGTCCTCGCCGCGGTCTTCGGCACCGTGAACCACAAGGCAGTCGACGGTAGCGACAAGAGCTGCTTCTTCTTCCCGACGGTCGGTCTGGTGAACGTCGCCTGACGTCTCTCGCGTCGTCCGCGCACCGGTCACCTGCCGCAGCTGGTCTCGGCAGGTGACCGTTCGTCTGCATCCCACCGACGCCCAGACGTACTGGATGTCCGCAAAGATTCCGAACGATCAATTTTTGTTGTACTGCTTCGACTCCGACACGCCTGCGGAGTCCGTCCGCGAAGAACTGCTACGTCGCGCGGAACAGATCAGCGACCTCGGTGTGCGGATCGTCGATTTCCCACTCTCGCTTCGCTATCCGAGTCTTCGTCGGGCACCCGACACAACGGCTCTCGTACACATCCGGGAGACTGGCCGCACGTGGAGGGACTGCCTCGACACCGTCGCCGAGGCATTCACCGATCAGCTCGACCCCCACCGATCCGTCTGGCGTCTGCACCTTTTCGGTGGCGTCACCGGCGCTCCGCGGTGCGACGGCCCTGCACTCGTTGCGGTACTACAGATCTCGCACGCACTGGGCGACGGCCGTGTCGCGTCGAGCCTGGCCCGACGACTCCTCGGAGACGACCGGTCCGCGCCTGCCCCCATCCCCGACCGGCCCCGAATCGGCCCGCGCACATTCCTTCGAAGAGCCACCAGTGCGCGCGATCTCGAACGACAGCTGACAGCTGACACCGCCGCCGGAACAGTCCCCGCTCCTGCGCCGGGCCGACCCAAGATCACAGTCAACGTCGCACCGACCGGACGCACATTTTTGCGGTGTCTCGTTCGTGATCACAGAGACTTCACCGGCCCGGGCATCAGCGTCACAGTCGGTGCCGCAACCGCGATCTCACTCGCTCTCGAACGCTACCTCTCACACCATGGAGATCCGGTACCCGCCGAGCTCGGCGCCGAGGTGACACTGGGCAAGCAGGGTGAACGCCGGGCGCGCAACCACTTCGGCAACGCAGGAGTGGACCTCCGCCCCGACATCACCGATCTCGTCACCCGAGCGCACGCCATCTCCGAGTCACTGCAGGCTCGTCGTCGCCGCGCAGCCCATCCCGCAGCCGAGGCTCAGTCGCTCGCATCCGAAGCCGTTCCCGCTGTACTGCTGCACTGGGGTGTCCGCCAGTTCGACGCCACCGCCGTTCCGGACATGGTCACCGGAAACACGGTCCTGTCGAGCGTCGCGCGTGGTGCCGCGGACCTCGAACTCGGAGGCGGTCCGGTTCGTTTCACCGCCGGCTTCCCTGCACTGTCCCCGGTCATGGGGCTCACGCACGGAGTCCATGGCATCGGCGACGCCGTGACCGTCAGCGTGACATCGGCGGCGTCGGCGATGCCGGATCCCGACGTCTACTGCTCGTTCCTGGACCGCGCGATCGACGAGGTCTCGACCGCACTTCACCGGAGGTGAGCCCGGTAGCGGTCGTCTTCCCAGAGATTTCACAGAATGCCGCGTCATAGTCGAGGACATGACCCAGCTGACCGTTCTCGCAGTAGGTGGAACCGGAGAGTCCCGACCGGACGATCACCGTACTTTCGTCACGGGACTGCTCGGCCACGTCACCGGCGCACTGGACGACCGGTTCGTCTGCCGATGGGTCGGCTACCCGGCGTCGTACGGTCCCGTCGCAGTCGGCGGGCTGAGCTATCGGCACAGCACCGCACTGGGAGTCCGTAGACTCATCGCTGCTGTCGAAGCAACCCGAGGACCGGTCGCACTGATCGGCTACTCGCAGGGCTGCTCGGTCATCCGCGAAGTTCTGGGACAGATGGCCTCCGGTGCGATCGACTTGCCGGCGGTGACGGCAGCGGGACTGATTTCCGATCCTCAGCAACCCGAGGGTGCCGTCGACGGGTGTTCCGGTCGCGGAGTCGCGGGCGTCGGGCCGAACGTACCGGCCGAGGTCGAGACGGTCTGGATCGGGCACCCACACGACATGATCTGCAACGCCAGCGAGGACAGCTACATTCGCGATATCGCCGATCTCACGAGGTGGATGTCGTTCCGCACGACCCGGTCGTGGCTCCGACAGGTATGGCACCTGATCCGCAGCAACGGTTTTCAGAATGCGTCGAAGACCAGCTTCTCGCCGCGGCAATGGAGGAGGGACGCCCGACGCGTACGCGTCGCACTGCGGGAGCTCGCGGGGTACCTTCCGAAGACCCTGGCGTGGCGTCGTTGGTCGGTGGCCAATCCGTCGGGCGGACGCCACATCGCGTACGCGGTAGAACCGCTCGACGCCGGAGAGGTCGACGGAAGCGGCCTCACCGGCTGCCAGGTACTCGCACAGTGGCTGCAGGTGCACGCTGATCAGCGGTTATCCCGCCGTCACGAACTGGCGGCCTGACCTTCCGCTCGTGCTTTGAGCTGAGCCAATCCCTTCTCGAAATCCTTCCCCACGACCTTGTCCATCGGGAAGAGCTTTCCGAGCAGGGTGAAGAAGAGGTTGTTCTCCCCCGTCATGGACCAGGTGATCTCGGACCCGTTCGCGCCGGGATCGATGGTGAACGTGGTGACGTTCTTCGCCTTGAACGGTTTGGTGAACACCAGGTCGAGGACGACGATCTGACCCGGCTTCGAATCCGTGATCGTCATCGATCCGGCCCCGGCCTTGCGGTTGCCGGACCAGGCGTAGGAGGCGCCGACACCGGTGCTCGGACCTGTGTAGGTCCGTGACAAATCGGGGTCGGCGCCTTCCCACGGTGACCAGGTACGCCACTCACGGAGGTCGTTGATCAACGGGTGGATCTTGTCCGGCGACGCGTTGATCACCGTCGAGCGTTCTACCAGGAAAGAGCTCATGCGCGAATAGTAGTCATCCTCTGCGGCACAGGCAGAACAGGTGACCGACGGGGTCCTGGAACACGGCGAAGCCGGGGTGGTTCTCGTTGCCTTCGATCTTCGTCGCGCCGATTCCGAGGACGTAGTCCTCGGCTTCCTGCATGTCGTCGACGACGAAATCCAGGTGGATCTTGATGCCGTCGGACGGCCAGTCGATGGGAGTGAACTCGGGGGCTCGTTGAAACGCGAGGCGAAGTTCCCCCGGTCCCTGAATCACCACCCAGTCGCCGTCGTCGCTCGTGGGCTTCCATCCGAGAACCTGTGCGTAGAACCCGGCGAGAGCAGTCGGGTCCGGGCAGTCCAGGACGGTGTAGTCGACCTCGATCTTGGGTGCAGTCATGCGTGCACGCTAATACGAGAGAACGCCTACTGTCCCAGAGTCGGTGCGAAGGTGGTGAACCATGCGTCCTTCAGGTGCTCTTCCCAGAAGTTCCACCAGTGCGTTCCGACTCCGGTGATGCGCACCTCCGGATTGTTGCCGGTTGCGCGGAGTGCTCCGACGTAGGCGCGACTGGACAGACCCGACGCAGTCTCGAGGGGAACCATCTGTGCGAACTTGACGGGGTCGAAGCTGGCGCTGACCGGGTTGACGGTCGGATCGGTCAGCGGCGAACCGGTACCGGCCGAGACGAACACCTTAGTGTTGCGGAGCTTGCCGACGTTGAGCAGCGGATCGTTGGCGAGCCACGACGCCGACGGCCATGCGCCCCACATGTTGCGCGCATTGCCACCCATTTCGCCGACCGACACCTGGATACCCTGCGCGTAGCCGGGGCTGCTGGCCGTCGGGTAGCCACTGAACGATGCAACGGCCTTGTAGAAGTCGGGGTGGTTTGCGGCCAGGTTCAGCGCGGAGGTGCCGCTCATGGACAGACCGGCGACTGCGTTGTTGACGCCGTCGCTGCCGAACTGCGCGGACATGACCGGCGGTAGCTCCTGCGTCAGGAAGGTCTCCCACTTCACGACGCCCAGCTTGGGGTCGGGGCGCTCCCAGTCGGTGTAGAAGGTTCCGCCGCCGCCGAACGGGATGACCACGTTGACGTGCTTGTCGGCGAAGAACTGCTCCACGTCGGTCTCGATGAGCCAGCCGTTGTTGTCGTCCGGCGCACGCAGACCGTCGAGCAGATAGATCGTCGGAGCGGGGCCCTCACCTGCAGCTTTCAGGACCTTGACGGGGATGTCCTTGTTCATCGCGTCCGAGTGGACGTAGACCAGCGCGGAATCGGCCTGCGCAACACCCGTCCCCACGAAGGTGGCACCGAACGCCGCGACCAGCACGGTGACGAGACCCAACAGCAGGCGGGAGCGTAGCCCGCGGAGCGACCCGACCGAGCTGCGAGCACGAGAAAACATCAACGAGTCCCTAACGTCCGATATCCGACGACCTTCGGGAGGCAGGGTAACAGGGATATAACGCCTTCGCTTCTTCGCCGATTCTCAGACGATCCACCACGCGGCGTACGGCGGGACCCACAGCATTCCGTCGGGGTCGTCGAGTCCGTGCTCTGCCAGATCGTGGCCGGACAGCACTTCGCGAGGATCGCCCGACCCCAGGTCCGTCAACCGGGCTCGGGCAAGTGGCCGATGCTCACCCGTGACGTTGAAGACCCCGACAAAGGTTCCACTCGGGTGTCGACGCTGCACGACGAGGAGCCCGTCGTCGATGTCCGCGTCGGTGAGCACCCGGGTGGGGGCCTCGGAGTGAAGCATCGGCAGTCCGGCACGGACGCGTGCGATGAGAGCGATTCCGTCGAAGACTCGTTGGGCGTCGGATCCCTGCTCGAAGCGGCGGGCTCGGTCGGAGTCGGTCATCCGCGGCCGGTGAACCCACCGATTGTCGGCGGAGTGTCCGTCCTCCGACGCCCAATCGGAGTCGCCCGGTGATCCGATTTCGTCGCCGCTCCACACGACGGGAATTCCTCCCCACGCCGCCACGACGGCGTGCGCGAGAAAGATCCGGGCGAATCCGCCCGCGACATCTTTCCTCGACGGGCCGAGTCCGGTGAGAGCCGCGGCCGTGCCACTGATCCGCCGATCACCGGTCTCCTTGTTGTGTTGAAAGACAAGCCCTTCCGCCCACGATCCGTCGAACTCGCCGGAGTACCAGTCCGCAAGGAACTGCCGATGCCCGACGCCGGTGACACCGCGGGCCGAGGCATCGGAATCGTCGATGGCCCAGCCGATGTCGTCGTGACAGCGGACATAGGTCACCCAGGTACCGCCGGGCGGTGTCGGTGGCAACCCGGCGAGTGCGTGCCGGGCCAGATCGGTGGAGCCGGACGCCAACATGGACCACACGTGCACCATCAGACTGTTGTGATACGCGATGTCCGACACGCGTCCCGCATGGCGACCCTCACCCAGATAGGGCATGAGGTCTCGGGGCCCGACGATGGCCTCGGCCTTGAACAACGTCGCTGGGGCGGTCAACCGGCAGGTCGCCCGCAACGCCTGCGTGACGGCGTGCACCTCCGGCTGGTTCTGGCAGTTGGTCCCGAGCCTTTTCCAGAGAAACGCGATGGCGTCGAGGCGCAGCACCTCGATTCCCAGGTTCGCCAGATGCACCACGATCTCGGCGAATTCGAGCAACACAGCGGGGTTCGCCCAGTTCAGGTCCCACTGCCACTCGTTGAACGTCGTCCACACCCATTCGCCGTCGACCTCGGTGAAACTACCGGGCGCGAAGTCCGGGAACACCTCGGGCAGGGTGCGCTCGAATCTGTCTGGAGTGTCGCGTTCGGGATAGATCAGGAAGTAGTCGCGATACTTCGCGTCACCCGCTCGCGCGGCAACTGCCCAGTCATGTTCGCGGGCAACGTGATTGAGAACCAGGTCGACGACGGAGCTGATCCCGCGACTGCGCAGCGTGGTGGCCAATTCCGCCAGATCCTCGTTGGTGCCGAGATCCTCACGTACCGAGGAGAAGTCCATGACGGCGTACCCGCCGTCGTTGTCGCCGGGACGCGGCTTCAGCAACGGCATCATGTGCAGGTAGGTGACTCCCAGATCTGTCAGGTGATCGAGCCTGTCCCCCATGCCTTTCAGCGTCGACGCATAGCGATCGACGTAGCAGGCGTAGCCGAACATGTTCGGCCGCTGGAACCAGTCCGGTTGCAGCAATCTGCGTTCGTCGAGCCGGTGCAGCTCGTCGGACCGCGCGGCGAACCCCCGGGCAGCGATGGTGACGAGAGCCGACGCCACCTCGTCCGGGGAGGCGTACAGCGCGGTGACCGCGTCGAGCAGATCGGGCCCCCACTGCTGCAGTCGCAGCTCGAACGTCTGACGCCTGTGCATGGGTAGATCCGCGAGCAGATCGCGTGCCTCCTCGGAGAGAACCATGCTTGCATGATGGCACGGTGGGGTACGAAGGACGCATGGTCTCCGTGACGCGCATCCTCGACACCGTCCTCGATCGAACCGTCGTAGCCGGTTACTCCCGCATCGGGTCGACGGTGCGCAGTAGGTTCTGGGCGTCGGACCCGGCACCGTTTCCCGAACCGATCGACGTTGTCGTCACCGGCGGAAGCTCCGGACTCGGAGCCGCGACAGCGACGTCCCTCGCGAAACTCGGCGCCCGGGTACACCTCGTCGGACGATCGGCCGAAAGACTCGAGAAGTCCGCCGGGATCATCAGGACAGCTGCATCGGAAGCGTCGATCGTCGTCCGAGAATGCGACGTCAGCGACCTCGATTCGGTCGCACGGCTGGTGACGGACCTGACGTCGGAGCTGACCGGGCTGCATGCCATCGTCCACTGTGCGGGAGTCATGCCCGAAGAGCGAACGCTGACAGCACAGAACCACGAGGCCGCCTTCGCGACGCACGTCCTCGGCCCCGTCGCCCTGACCGTCGGCGCCAGGGAACTGTTCGACGCCGGATCCCGGGTCGTGTTCGTCTCCAGCGGCGGCATGTATCCGGTGCCGTTGCACACGCGAGACTTCGAGTTCGCCTCCGGAAAGTACTCCGGCATGACGGCGTACGCCCGTACCAAGCGCATGCAGGTGGTCGTCGCCGAGCAACTCGCTCAGCGCATGACCGAAGAACACGACCCGGTCGTGCACAGCATGCACCCCGGCTGGGCCGCGACGCCGGGAGTGACGGACTCGATTCCGATGTTCGGCACGGTCATGAAACCCATCCTCCGCACACCCGACGAAGGCGCGGACACCATCGTCTGGCTCGCCGCCGGCGACGAAGCACTGACCAGCACCGGAAAGTTCTGGCACGACCGAGCCATCCGGCCGACCCACTACCCGTCGTGGCGCAAGGACTCCCCCGAAGCCAGAGACGCCCTGTGGTCGACGGTGGTCGAGGCAACCGGAATCGAGTTGTAGACGGAGCTGCGCAGGTGAGCGTCTCGACACTTCATCGGCGTGCGCCGTTTCTGATCGGCCGCGTCACCTGTTTCGCAACACACGACGGTATGCCTGCCGCGTCTCCGGCCGCACGTCGCTTGTAGATGCTCGGCGACATTCCCACCAACTCTGTGAAGCGGGTGCTGAACGTGCCGAGTGAAGAGCACCCCACTTCGAAGCACACGTCAGTGACGGACAGATCGCCTCGACGCAGCAGCGCCATCGCACGTTCGATCCGGCGAGTCATCAAGTACGAGTAAGGGGATTCGCCGTAGGCGAGTTTGAACTGCCGACTCAGGTAGCCGGCCGACACGTGCACACCACGCGCCAGCGCTTCGACGTCCAGTGGCTGAGCGTAGTCGCGATCCATCCGGTCACGCACCCGCCTCAGGCGCGCCAGGTCCTTCAGGTTCTGCGATTCGTCCACGCAGGGCATAGTGCCATGTCGGCCCCGCGAGGCACACTGTTCGAGTGAAGGTCACCGATGAACAGCGCCGGGCTCGATTGGTGTCACGACAGTTCGCGTCTGCGTCGACGCCGGAAGGCGTTGTCGAATCGGTCTTGGCACTGCACGCGACCGATCCAGCGACGGTCTACCTGTCCGTTCTCGCGCGGGCCCGGTCGCTGGGCATCGACGACGTCCGCGACGCGATGTACGAGCGTCGGACGTTGGTCCGCTCGATGGCGATGCGCCGAACCCTGTTCGTCCTCGCACACGACGACCTACCGCTCGTCCATGCCGCGGCGAGTCTCGGCGTCGCACGAACAATGCGCACACGGCTGCTCACGCAGGTCCAGAAGGGACCGACCGATCCGGTGGTCGAGAACCCCGCGGCATGGATCGCGCAGGTCGAACATGAGACCGAGGCACGACTGAAGGCCGTCGGCACGGCAACGGGAGCCGAGTTGTCCGCGGCGGTTCCACTGCTCAAGACCGCGTTTCTGCCCACGACCGACAAGGTCTACGACGTCAAGCGATACGTCACCTCCGAAGTCCTGGTGATGATGGCAGCCGAAGGAAAGATGGTTCGGGTCGAACCTCGCGGCGCCTGGACATCACGGCGGCACGCATGGGCGCCGATCGATCATTGGTGGCCGGGCGGCATTCCCGTCGTCGACGAGACCGAAAGCCGTCGAGAACTCGTGCGCAGGTGGCTCGAAGTGTTCGGCCCGGCGACCATCGACGACATCCAATGGTGGACAGGATGGAACAAGACCCAGACGCGAGCGGCCGTGGCAGCGATCGACACGGTCGCCGTCGAACTGACTGCAGGCGAAGGCATCATGCTGCCGGACACGGACCTGTCCGGCTCCGCGCGCGGCGTCGTGCTGCTCCCCGCCCTCGACCCGACGCCGATGGGCTGGAAGCACCGCGACTGGTACCTCGGTGACTACAAGGCACCGCTGTTCGACACCTTCGGCAACATCGGTCCCACCATCTGGCTCGACGGCCGAATCGTCGGCGGATGGGCAGTCACGCCGACAGGCGAAGTAGCGACCGAACTGTTCGAGGACATCGGATCCAACACCGCCGAGGTCACCGCCGAAGCCGAGCGGATCACCGCACTACTGAACGGCACCGCCGTCGTACCGTCCTTCCCGACGCCCCTGGAAAAGCGACTGCGCGGCAAGTGAATACCGGTCAGAACGAATCCCAGAACCCGCACTGGTGAGCGTCGTGGTAGTTGGCCACCGCGGTGTCCGGGTTGCCGAATTCCAGCACCGGACCGCTGGCGTCCGTTGTCTTCGGCCAGGCGTCGCCCGGGTTGCCGGATCGCGCGAATTCGGACCACGCATCGATCATCTTCGAGGCCAGTTCCTTCTGGCCCGGACCGGTGAGAAGGTCGCTGCCGTTCAGGTCGAACGTATACGGGAGATCGGTCGCATGTGCAGCGCCCTGAGCCAATCCTGTGGCCGATACACCGCTCACATCCGGTGCTGTCTCGTCGGCGAATTCGTAGGACCACACGTCTGCGTTCGTAGAAAGCAACGCGGACGTGTCGAGCATCGGGCACGACCAGGCCGCATCGGTGACCAGGGTGGACCATGCCAGTGCTGCACTGTCGAATCCGTTTCTCGGGTAACGCTGTTCCACCTCGCCCGCACGCGTGCCGAATGCCTGCTGGATGAGCGACCCGTAGGTCTCGTCGGTGACGGACGTCGGATCTGCCAGCAACGCACCCCCGACGAACGATCGGTGCTCGTCCGCGTTACCACCCATGATCACTGGGATCGGCAGCGTGCGTCCGTTTCGAACTGCGTCTGCAGGATCTGTCGGTAGCAGGTCCGTACCGTAGGCAAGACCGTTGCCGAACGACGACGACTGCTCGACCACCTTCTCGACGGGCAACTCCCGCAGGCAACGCAGCTGATCGTCGGTGCAGCCCAGAGTATCTGCGATTGCACTGCCCGTTGCTTCGCTTTCTGCGAGCGGAGCGTACGGCGTCAACTCGGGCAGCCCCGGGTAGAGAGTTCCGGCGGGCCAATCGATCAGGCACGACCCCGATTGAATGATCGCTTTGTCGACGAGCCCCTCCGCAGCAGGTGATCCCAGCGCTGCACAGGCAGACATTCCTCCGGCCGACTCCCCCATCACGGTCACGTTGTCGGGATCGCCACCGAACGCCTCGGCGTTGTCGTTCGCCCACTTCAGCGCAAGGAGCTGATCGGCGAGCCCGAAGTTGCCGGAGCCCTCCAGTCCGGGGAGACCGAGATAGCCGAGCATTCCGAGCCGATAGTTGACCGTCACTACGATCACGTTGCCCTGTTCGGCGAAACGCGTGGCGTCGTAGTCCGAGCCCGCGCCGCTGGTGAAACCGCCCCCGTGCCACCACACGACGACCGGGAGCCGGCCGTCACCCGCGCCCGAAGGAACCGTCACGTTCAGAAACAGGCAGTCCTCGTCGGTCTGCAGATCCGGGCCGGTCCCCTGCGGGCACCGCGCGCCGAACGACGTGGCGTCGACGACGTCATCGGTGTCCGGCGCTGCTTCCGGCAATGCCCACCGCAGATCACCTACAGGTGGCTGCGCATATCGAACTCCGAGATACTGCCGCGTGCCACCGACCTCGCTACCGCGCAGCAGGCCCGTCGCGGTGTCCACGGACAACGGGTCCTGTAGTTCTGGTCGGTCGTCCGTTGAAGTAGTGCATCCGCCTACGAGCAGCACACACACCAGTGCCGCCAAGAACTTCTTCATCGATCGCCTCGTCCGTGATCATCGACCGCCGTACGTTCCGCTCTCCGAAAGGATAGGCGAAGCGGGTGAAGCGCTGTCTAGACGTTGAAGCGGAACTCCACGACGTCGCCGTCGACCATGATGTAGTCCTTGCCCTCCATACGGACTTTGCCTGCGGCCTTGGCCGAGGCCATGGAGCCGGCTTCGATGAGGTCGTCGTAGCTGACGATTTCGGCTTTGATGAAGCCGCGCTCGAAGTCGGTGTGGATGACGCCTGCAGCTTGGGGCGCGGTGTCACCCTGGTGGATCGTCCACGCGCGGGCTTCTTTCGGTCCTGCCGTGAGGTAGGTCTGCAAGCCGAGGGTGTGGAAGCCGGCGCGGGCCAGGGCGTCGAGGCCCGGTTCGGTCTGGCCGACGCTCTCGAGCAGTTCGGCGGCCGATTCGGCGTCGAGTTCGAGGAGCTCGGATTCGATCTTGGCGTCGAGGAACACCGCGTCTGCGGGCGCGACGGATCGTGCGAGCTCGCCGACGCGTGCGTCGTCGGTGAGGATCGATTCGTCGGCGTTGAAGACGTAGAGGAACGGCTTCGTGGTGAGCAGCTGGAACTCCTTGAGGAGCTCGAAGTCGAGCTTGTCCTTCGCGGAGAACAGTGTCTTGCCGTCGTTCAGTACTGCCTGCGCTGCGATGGCGGCGTCGAGTGCAGGCTTGCGGTCCTTCTTGATCCGCGCTTCCTTCTCCACGCGCGGGATGGCCTTTTCGAGCGTCTGGAGGTCGGCGATCGCGAGCTCGGTCTCGATGACCTCGATGTCGGCGGCGGGATCGACACGGCCGTCGACGTGCACGACGTCGTCGTCGGCGAAGACACGCACGACCTGGCAGATGGCGTCGGCTTCACGGATGTTGGCGAGAAACTTGTTGCCCAGGCCAGCGCCCTCGGACGCGCCCTTGACGATGCCGGCGATGTCGACGAACGACACGAGCGCCGGAACCTCCTTCTCGGAACCGAAGACCTCGGCGAGCTTGCCCAGCCGCGGATCCGGCAACGGCACCACACCGACGTTGGGCTCGATGGTCGCGAACGGGTAGTTCGCGGCCAGCACATCGTTCTTGGTCAATGCGTTGAAGAGGGTGGACTTGCCGACGTTGGGCAGTCCGACGATTCCGAGGGTGAGGCTCACGGTCTATGGAGTCTACTTTGGTACACGGACCAGCTCGGACAGCGCCCGTCCCGCGGCCAGGCTCGATGCACCGAGCGGCGCCAGCACCACGTGGTCGGCACCGGCCTGCCAGTGCTCGTCCACTCGTCGTGCGATGTCGTCGGCACTCCCCCACGCAACCACCGAATCGACGAGGCTGTCGCTGAGTTGGTCGACGTCCTCGCTCGTGAAGCCCATCCGCAGGAAATTCTGTCGGTAGCCAGGCACCGACGCGAGGAAAGACATCGGTTCGCGGGCAACCTCTCGCGCCCAGGTCGGATCTTCTTCCAGAACGACGAACTGATCGATGGCCAGCACTGCGTCGCCCAGCATTTCCCTGGCGCCGGCTGTGTAGTCCGGCGTGACGAGCAACGTGACGGCCCCTGCAGCTCTGGTGCGCGCGAGTTCGAGCTTCTTGGGCCCCAGGGCAGCGAGAAGAACCCTGCTCGACGGCACCGCCAGGTCGTCGAGGTAAGCGTTCATGCCGGCGAGAGGCTTCGCAGTCTGAGGACCACCGAGGCCGAGGACGAATCTGCCCGACGGTTCCAGCTCGTCGTAGAGTTCTCCGGTTCGGGCCGCGCTGTACACGTCGACCGGGACGATGCCTGGCACCACCGTTGCAGTGGCCGTCGCGCGCACGAGGTCGGAGAGCCTGCTCAACCGATCGATCTGGCCACCAGCGAGCCACAGCGAGGAGTAGCCGAGCGATTCCAGTTCGCAGGCGTCGTCGAGATACGAGTGGCCGACGTCGATGGAGATTCCGAGTGGTCCGAGTCCCAGGGTGTCCATGCACTCGACGGTAGAACCTCGAGCATTGTTCAGGTCAACCCTTGGGAGACGTCGCCCAACTCGCGAGGATCGGGAGAACCCGTGCCGTCGAGGATTCCGGCTCGACGGTGTAGACGATCAGATTCTGGTCGGGACTGCCCGGGGTGTTCAAGAATTCGATTCCGAACTGCAGAGTTCCGGCGGCCGGATGTTGGATGATCTTGATCGTTCGGCTGAATTCCTGAACTTCGTGGTCGTCCCACCAGCGAGAGAATTCGGGCTCCGACGAACGCAATTCTTCGATCAGCCGAGCCAGAGTCGAATCCCATGGACGCCGGGCGGCATCGCGTCGAAGTCCGGCCACCGATGCCGCGGCGAACTGCGACCAATTGACTATTCGCTCACGCGCGACTGGATTCTGGAACAGATAATGGAACATCGAACCGTCGCTGGGCGCGAGACTCAGGACTGCACGCACCAGCGCATTACCGGCCAGGATCTCACCGGACCGACCGAGCAAGATCACCGGCACGTGGTCGAGGGCGGCCATGACCTGCTGCAGGCCTGGGTCCGGAACCTGAGGCTCGGGACCGGACGATTCTGCGGGTGCAGCGAGGTCATGCAGGTGTCGCGTCTCGACCTCGTCGAGCTGTAGCGCTGTCGCCAGCGCGCGAAGCACTTCGGTCGACACAGTGGCCTGGCGGCCCTGTTCGAGCTTCGAGTAGTAGTCCGGGCTGACGCCTGCCAGCTGAGCCAACTCCTCCCGCCGCAGACCTGGGACGCGTCGCCGACCCGGATACACCGTCAGCCCGACGGACGCAGGCGTCAACCGATCACGACGGTCGCGCAGGAATGCGCTCAGTGCCGCGCGGTCTCGGTTCATGCACCTCAGGCTAGCTGCGGATGCCCACCCGAACCTGGTCATGGCAGGCCTAGGTTGTCCAGCGCCTGGTTCGCATGCGCACACCTGCCTTAGACAGTGGACATGACAAACACAACACCGCAACGTTTGAACGGACGCACCGCCGTCGTCACCGGATCGACCAGCGGGATCGGCGAGGCGATCGCAACGACACTCGCTGCGCACGGCGCCACCGTCGTGGTCAGCGGACGCGACTCGACGCGCGGAGAAGCCGTCGTCGATCGCATCGTCGCTGCCGGCGGGAAGGCGTCGTTCATCGCTGTCGACCTCGGCGGAAGCTACGCCGGCATCCGAAGCTTCGCCACGGAAGCCGAGCGCACCCTCGGCCGGGTCGATGTTCTCGTCAACAATGCAGGCCTCTATCCAGCCACGCTCACCGAAGATCTGGCCGACACAGACCTCGACGCCATGCTCGCAGTCAACATCCGAGCACCGCACGTGTTGGTGGGTGCCCTCGCACCCGCGATGGCCGAACGCGGTGACGGAATAATCGTCAACATCGGATCCTGGATGGCGCAGGTCGGCAGCCCGTTCGCCGCGATGTACACCGCTACGAAAGCCGCTGACGAGCAGTTGACCCGAAGCTGGGCAGCAGAATTCGGTCCACGCGGCGTGCGCGTCAACACGGTTGCACCCGGCGCAACCCTCACTCCAGGAAACGAGAATTCGCGCCAGGTTCTCGACGCCATGACCTCGAACACCCCGGCCGGCAGCGTGATCTCTCCTCGGGACATCGCGAACGGTGTGCTGTTCCTTGCGTCCGACGAGTCCGCGATGGTGCACGGGATCACCCTGTACGTCGACGGTGGAATCACCGCGACGCGATTGTGAACTCCGACGCCTACACCGCGCTCCAGTCGGAATGGACCAGCAATGCGAAAAGAAGGATGTAGAAGAGTACGCCCCTTATGACCTGCTCACGCCTTTGTCTTCAGCGTCGATGCTGCCTGCGCCAGTACCGTCACTGCGTCCCAATCCTCGGCAGCGAGAACGGGCGCCGGGGTGATCCACGATCCTCCGACGCATCCGACGTTCGGCAGCGACAGGTACGTCGACGCATTGGCTGTGGAGATCCCGCCCGTCGGGCAGAAGCGGGCCGCTGGAACGGGTGAGTGGATCGACTTCAGGAAGTTCGCGCCGCCCGACGCCTCGGCCGGGAAGAACTTCAGGTCGGTGTAACCCGATTCGAGAAGCGTGAGCACTTCGGACACGGTGGCGGCACCGGGTAGGTGGGGCAGACCGGTGTCGCGCATCGCCTGCGTCAACCCTGGCGTGCTGCCGGGTGAGACGAGGAACTGCGCGCCGGCGTCGGCGGCCTGCTTCGCCTGGCCGGGCGTGACGATCGTGCCCGCACCGAGAAGGATCTCGGGCACCTCGGCGGCGATGCGTTCGATCGCGTCGAGCGCCACCGGGGTACGCAGGGTGAGTTCGATGACGGGCAGGCCGCCGGCGACGAGGGCGCGGGCGATCGGCACGGCGTGGTCGAGATTTTCGACGACGACAACGGGGATGACGGGTACGCGGTCCAGCAGGGATTCGGTCATGTGTAGTCCTTCTTCTGTGCGTCGGGTCTTCTGAACGGCGGGTCTTCTGAACGGCGGAGCTGTCAGCGCATCACGAACATGGCGCCTTCGTCGGCGGGGCCGACGAGTGCGCGCATGCCGGAGAACAGGTCTCGGCCGGTGGAGACCCACTCGTCCTGCGCCGGTGCTCGCCCGGTGGCGACTCTGGCCTCGAAGTCGGCGAGTGGCACGTCGATGTCGAGCGTTCCGGCGACGGAGTCGAGGGTGATCATGTCACCGTCCTCGATCTTCGCGATCGCGCCACCGCTTGCTGCTTCGGGCGTGAGATGAATTGCTGCAGGAACTTTCCCGGACGCACCGGACATGCGTCCGTCCGTGATGAGCGCGACGCGGTAGCCGCGATCCTGCAGGATTCCCAATGCCGGCGTCAGCTTGTGTAGTTCAGGCATTCCGTTGGCTTGCGGCCCCTGGTAGCGCAGCACTGCGACGAAGTCGCCTTCCAGGTCTCCGGCGTCGAACGCTGCGAGGAAGTCCGCCTGGTCGTCGAACACCTTCGCGGGCGCGGTGACCACGCGGTGCTGGGCCGCCAGCGCGGAGGTCTTGATGACGCTCTTTCCGATCGGGCCGGTCAGCATCTTCAGGCCGCCGTCGGCACTGAACGGTTCGTCGGCGCCGCGAAGCACACTGTCGTCGTGGCTCATTCGCGTACCGTCGTGCCACATCACACCCTCGCCGTCGAGCTTGGGTTCCTGCGTGTAACGCCGAAGACCGAATCCAGCAATGGTTTTCACGTCGTCGTGCATCAGACCGGCATCGAGGAGCGAACCGATCACGAAACCGAGGCCGCCTGCGGCGTGGAAGTGGTTCACGTCCGCCTTGCCGTTGGGGTAGATCCGTGCCATCAGTGGCACGACAGCCGATAGATCCGACAGGTCCTGCCAGGTGAGCGTGATACCGGCGGCACGGGCGATCGCGACGAGGTGCATGGTGTGGTTGGTCGAGCCGCCGGTGGCCAGGAGTGCAACACAGCCGTTGACGATCGCCTTCTCGTCGACGATTTCACCGACCGGTGTGTAGTTCTCGCCGAGATCGGTCAGACCGGTGACGACATGGGCGGCTTCGCGAGTCAGAGCGTCGCGCAACGGGGTTCCGGGGTTGACGAAGGACGAGCCGGGCAGGTGCAGACCCATGACCTCCATCAGCAACTGGTTGGAATTCGCAGTTCCGAAGAACGTGCACGTGCCACTGCCGTGGTACGACGCCGCCTCCGCGTCCAACAACGCTTCTCGTCCCACCTTGCCTTCGGCGTAGAGCTGGCGAGCTTTCGCCTTCTCGCCGTTGGGAAGTCCGGAGGTCATCGGGCCCGCGGGGACGAATACCGCGGGCAGGTGGCCGAAGCTCAGGGCGCCCATGAGCATTCCTGGCACGATCTTGTCGCACACCCCCAGCATGAGGGTGGCGTCGAACATGTCGTGCGACAGTGCAATTGCGGTGGACATCGCGATGATGTCACGACTGAAGAGCGAGAGTTGCATCCCGTCGCGGCCCTGAGTGATGCCGTCGCACATGGCGGGCACTCCCCCGGCGAACTGCGCGATTCCGCCCGCTTCGATGACGGCGGACTTGAGTGCAGCCGGGTAGGTCTCGAACGGCTTGTGCGCCGAGAGCATGTCGTTGTACGCGGACACGATGGCGATGTTCGGCTTCACCAGGCCGCGCAGGGCTTGCTTGTCGGCTTTTCCCGACGCGGCGAAACCGTGGGCGATGTTGGCGCAGGCAAGCCGCCCGCGAGCGGGGCCTCGACTTCCTGCTGCGGCGATGCGATCGAGGTAGGTGGCCCGGGCGGACTGGCTGCGGGCTGCGATTCGGTCGGTGACCTGACGCAGGACCGGGTGGATGGTGTCCATGAGGTGTCTCCCTGTTCGGTCTTTCACGATTCAGACTAAAGGCACTTACGCGTCACGACAACCCAACTTACGTTTTTCAAAGTCATAAGTCTGCGATCTTGCGTTGTTGCCGCAAAGGTTGCGGATTGGTTGAATGGCGTATATGCGAATGTCACGTGCAAGTGCTCCACCTGCGACAGCAGGTGAGATGTTCGCGCTGATCCGTGACGGAGATGCCGACACCCGAGCGGAACTCGGAAAGACGACCGGCCTGTCGCGATCGGCCGTAGCCGCACGCGTCACTGCGCTCACCACACTCGGATTGATCGTCGAAACCGAGGACACTCTCTCGACCGGGGGCAGGCCACCTGCCCGGTTGTCGTTCGACGTCGACGCGGGAATCGTTCTCGCTGCAGCCATCGGCCGAAGTCGTTCGCAACTGGGCGTGTTCACCCTCGGCGGCGAATTCCTCCTCGGCGACACCGTCGACCAGGAGATCGGCATCGGACCGGACGAGTTGATGCCGCAGATCACCAAGCGACTGGAAGCGCTCGTCGACAACGCTGCACGCAGCGATCACCGCATTCTCGGGGTCGGACTGTCCATCCCCGGCACCGCGGACACCGCCCGTGGGTGCAGTCTCGACTCGCCGATCATGCACGGCTGGGACGGAGTCCCCCTCGCACCGTTCTTCGCCGACACGACCACTGCGCCGGTCTTCCTCGACAACGACGCCAACGCGATGGTCCTGGCCGAACGCCGCGACAACCGGCATCGATTCACGAATGCGCTGCTGGTCAAGGCGTCGACGGGTCTCGGCGCGGGGATCGTCGCCGGCGGCGAACTACAGCGCGGATCGCTCGGCGCAGCAGGAGAATTCGGCCACACCAAAACCTCCGCCGCGGCCGGAGTCGCATGTCGATGCGGAGACAGCGGCTGCCTGGAAGCCATCGCAGGCGGCTGGGCACTGGTACGCGCATTGCAGGAACAGGGCAGAAGCGTCGGCCACATTCGAGGCGTCGTCGACCTGGCGGTGAGCGGCGACCCCGAGGCGCGTCGGCTCATTCGCGACAGCGGCCGCCACATAGGCGAGACACTGGCAGGCGCCGTGAACCTACTCAACCCCGAGGTCCTCATCGTCGGCGGAGACATGGCCAAGGCATACGACATCTTCGTCGCCGGGTTACGTGAGACCGTCTACGGAAATGCGACGGCACTGGCCACCAAGGCCTTGACCATTCAAGCGACGACACACGGCGACTACTCCGGCGTCATAGGTAGCGCGGCAATGGTATTGGACCAGGTACTGAGCGCGCGGGCAGTCGACGACGCACTGGGCGGCTGACGTCCGCCCACGGCGCCCCTCCCGTTCGGCGCAGGATCGGAACCATTGACCGCAGCTACACCGGAATGTGGCCGGGCTGTCACCAGGAGCGTCTAGGGTGATCGCTGTCACATTCGCGAATGCTGAAAGCGGTCCCCATGGCTTTGAAAGCGGCAGACGATCCGAACATCGAGTTGTTGAAGACCGATGCGGATCTGCCCCCGGTCGGAGTAGTCGACAAATCTCCGATGACTCCCGCCAAACGCGTCCTGTTCGTCCTCATCGGATTGCTCGGTGGTGTGGCCTGGACGGTCGTCGCGATCGTCCGAGGCGAGAACCCCAATGCGGTCTGGTTCGTGATCGCCGCGGTCTGCACCTACATCATCGCGTTCCGGTTCTACGCACGGTTGATCGAGCGTAAGATCGTCTTCCCTCGCGACGACCGAGCCACGCCTGCCGAGATCCTCGAGAACGGCAAGGATTACATGCCGACGGATCGGCGGGTGCTCTTCGGTCACCACTTCGCCGCGATCGCCGGTGCAGGCCCCCTCGTCGGCCCTGTTCTGGCCGCTCAGATGGGCTACCTTCCGGGCACGATGTGGATCATCATCGGCGTCGTGTTCGCCGGTGCCGTGCAGGATTTCCTCGTCCTGTGGATCTCGACGCGACGCCGGGGCCGCAGCCTCGGCCAGATGGCCCGCGACGAGCTGGGAGTGGTCGGCGGCACCGCGGCACTCATCGGCGTCTTCGTCATCATGATCATCATCATCGCCGTGCTCGCGCTGGTGGTCGTCAACGCTCTCGCGGAGAGCCCGTGGGGCGTCTTCTCCATCGCACTGACCATCCCCATCGCGTTGTTCATGGGCGTCTACCTGCGCTACCTGCGTCCCGGCAAGGTGTCCGAGGTGTCGTTGATCGGCGTCGTGCTGCTGCTGTTCGCCATCGTCGCAGGCGGCTGGGTCGCCGAAACCGAATGGGGCACCGATTGGTTCACCCTCTCGAAGGTCACCGTCGCCTGGTGCCTGATCGGATACGGCCTCGCGGCCTCGATCCTGCCGGTGTGGCTGCTGCTCGCTCCGCGTGACTACCTGTCGACGTTCATGAAGGTCGGCACCATTGCACTGCTGGCCGTCGGCATCCTCATCGCACGGCCCGAGATCCAGATGCCCGCGATGACGTCGTTCGCCACCGAGGGCAACGGTCCCGCGTTCTCCGGTTCACTGTTCCCGTTCCTGTTCATCACCATCGCCTGCGGCGCCCTGTCCGGGTTCCACGCCCTCATCTGCTCCGGCACCACTCCGAAGCTGCTGGAGAAGGAAAAGCAGATGCGGATGATCGGCTACGGCGGCATGCTCACCGAATCCTTCGTCGCGATCATGGCGCTCGTCACCGCATGTGTTCTCGATCAGCACATCTACTTCGCGCTCAACGCTCCGGCGACGCTCACCGGCGGCACCCCGGAAACCGCGGCGGACTACGTCAACGGGCTCGGCTTGAGCGGCGGGGACATCACCGCAGCGGAACTGAGCCAGGCGGCATCCGACGTCGGCGAGGAATCGATCATTTCCCGCACCGGTGGTGCACCGACGCTCGCATTCGGTATGTCCGAGGTGCTGCATCAGGTCTTCGGCGGCGAAAGCCTCAAGTCGTTCTGGTACCACTTCGCGATCATGTTCGAGGCACTGTTCATTCTCACGACGGTCGACGCAGGCACGCGCGTTGCACGCTTCATGCTCTCCGACAGCATCGGCAACCTCCCCGGCTCGTCGGCCAAGAAGTTCAAGGACCCGTCGTGGCGACCCGGCGCATGGGTGTGCTCGTTCATCGTCGTCGCAGCGTGGGGCGCAATCCTTCTCATGGGCGTCACCGACCCGCTCGGCGGCATCAACACGCTGTTCCCGCTCTTCGGCATCGCAAATCAGTTGCTCGCCGCGATCGCCTTGACGGTGGTCCTGACCATCGTGATGAAGCGCGGCCTGTTCAAGTGGGCCTGGATTCCCGGTGTCCCCCTGGCCTGGGACCTCATCGTGACGATGACCGCGTCGTACCAGAAGATCTTCTCGTCCGTACCCGCCATCGGATACTGGGCGCAGCACTCCCAGTTCGTCGACGCCAAGAACCAAGGCCTCACCGAATTCGGCAGCGCCAAGTCCGCCGAAGCAATCGACGCCGTCATCAGGAATACGTTCATCCAGGGAACGTTGTCGATCATCTTCGCCGTGCTGGTCATCATCGTCGCCGCGGCCGGCATTCTGGTCTGCATCAAAGCCGTTCGAGCAGGCGGACTCCCGGACAACGAAGAACCCGAGGTTCCGTCGAAGATCTTCGGACCCGCAGGGTTCGTCCCGACCGCGGCAGAGAAGGAAATCCAGGGCGAATGGGACAAGCTCATCGCCGACGGCACCGTCCGCGCACCGGGTGCGGCGCACGCAGGGCATCACTGACATGCGCGGACTTCTGTGGTGGATCACCTCGGTGATGGGCGACAAGGACTACGAGCGCTACGTCGCCCACATGCAGCGGGTCCACCCCGGCGAACCGGTTCCGTCCGAACGTCAGTTCTGGCGGGACCGCTACGCCGACGCCGACACGAACCCCGGCGCCCGCTGCTGCTGAGTTGATCGGGCTCGTACATGGGTGTCCGATTCCCGCTAGCGACTTCAGGGGGCGCGGTGACACAGTGGAGTCCATGGACTTGGACTTCGACCGGTGTTACCGCGCCGTCTCGGCACGAGACACCCGTTTCGACGGGCAGTTCTTCACGGCCGTGCGCACGACGGGCATCTACTGTCGCCCGTCGTGCCCGGCGACCACCCCCAAGGCACAGAACGTCACGTTCGTTCCGACCGCTGCCGCCGCGCAGCACGAGGGATACCGTGCGTGTCGACGCTGTCAGCCCGATGCCACCCCCGGCTCACCGCGATGGAACATCCACTCGGATCTGACGTCGCGCGCCATGCGTTTGATCTCCGACGGCGCCGTGGAGCGCGGTGGCGTCGACGCACTCGCCGATACCCTCGGGTACTCGAGCCGGCAGTTGACGCGGGTGCTGACCGCCGAGATCGGCGCGGGCCCTCTCGCGCTGGCCAGGGCCCACCGCGCGCACACTGCTCGCACCCTGATCCAGACGACCGACATGACCATGAGCGACATCGCGTTCGCATCGGGGTTCTCGAGCATCAGGCAGTTCAACGACACCGTTCGGGAAGTATTCGCTGTCAACCCCACGACGTTGCGCGACGAAGCAACTCGTCGAAAGAACCTCTCGTCCAACGGAACCGTTTCGGTGAGACTCCCCTATCGGCAGCCGATGGACACCGGGTGGCTCGAGTGGTTCCTCGAAGGCCACGCGGTACCCGGCATCGAATCGTTCGACGACGGCCTCTACCGGCGGTCGCTTCGGCTCCCCCACGGTCACGCCGTCGTCGGGATGCGCTTCGTCGACGGGTACGTCGAGGCAACACTGAGCCTGATGGACATGCGAGACCTCGCACCCGCCGTCGCCCGGATCCGTCACCTGCTCGATCTGGACGCCGACCCCGAAGCCGTCGACTCCGCACTGTCCGAGGACCAGGCACTCGCGTCGAACATCGCCGCACACCGCGGGATGCGAGCGCCCGGCAGCATCGACGGTGAGGAACTGCTGCTGCGCACCATGATCGGGCAGCAGATCTCCCTACGCGCCGCCGCCACCCACACTGCGCGGCTGGTCGACGCACTCGGGGACCACATCGAGGATCCACTCGGCGGCACCGTCACGCGGTTGTTTCCCAGCGCGGCCGTCATCGCCGAACGCGGACACGAGGTCCTCACCGGCCCGCGCGCACGGGTCAGCTCGATCATCGGCGTCGCCGACGCGGTGGCGTCGGGCAAGATCGTCCTTCATCCGGCCAGGCCGGCCGAGGAGCTGGAACGAGACTTGCTCGCGCTCAAGGGGATCGGCCCGTGGACGGCGCGGTACGTCGTCATGCGCACTCTCGCCGATCCCGACGTATTGCTCGACACCGATCTCGTCGTCCGACAGGGCGCCGAGGCACTCGGACTTTCGCTGAAGGACTCGGACCGCTGGGCGCCGTGGCGGTCCTACGTCTCCATGCACCTGTGGAACATCGCCCTGACAAGGAGAGCAGCATGACTGCATCGTTCGCCACCACCGACACCCCGATCGGCCCGTTCACGACCGTCGTCGACGACGCGGGGTCCGTCCTCGCAGCGGGATGGACGGACTCGGTCGACAATCTGGTCCCGTTGATCCACACAAGTCTCCGGCCGACGGATCTTCGGCAGGCCTCGACGCTCGGCAGCGTGACCGCAGCCGTCGACGCCTATCACCGCGGCGACGTGAGAGCCATCGACGATGTACCGGTATCGCAACAGTCGGGTGAATTCCTGGTCCACGCCTGGAAGGTTCTACGGACAGTGCCTGCCGGGTCGCCGGTGACGTACTCGCAATTCGCGGAAATGGCCGGGCGCCCAGCGGCCATTCGAGGGGCTGCGTCCGCCTGCGCGCGCAATGCTGCCGCACTGTTCGTGCCGTGCCATCGCGTGTTCCGAATCGGCGGCGCACTCGGCGGATTCAGATGGGGTCTGCCGGTGAAGGAATGGCTCCTCACACACGAGGCGGGAGTGGAGCCTGCGGAATGACCAGGGAAGCGGGAGTGGAGCCTGCGGAATGAGCAGTGGAAGCGGGAGTGGAGCCTGCGGAATGAGCAGTGAAAGCGGGAGTGGAGTCATGAAACGTTAAGGTCACTCGAGTGGATCGAACGATGCACCGAGCGGCGGGGCGACGGAAGGAACGTGCAGCGTGGCGGACAAGACAGCGCCCGAAGTGAAACCGGGGCGCGATCGCGGCGACCTCATCGGTGTCGGCGGAATCTGGTTGGCGAAATGGTCGCTGATCCTGGTGTCCGTCGCAGCGGGTGCCTGGGTTCTCGGCTGGCTCATCTCTGCGTTGTGGGTGGTGATCTTGCCGGCTCTGCTCGCGATCATCGTCGCGACGGTCCTGTGGCCACCGACCAAGTGGATGATGCGTGTCGGGCTGCCTCCGGCGCTGTCCGCGACGGCCGCACTCGTCGTGTTCTTCCTCGTCATCGGCGGCATCATCACCTTGATCGTGCCGTCGGTGGTGGACTCGGCACCTGAACTCGCGGACAAGGCGACCGACGGCGTCGCGCAGGTTCAGGATTGGCTCAAGGGCCCGCCGGTCAACCTGCAGGACGAACAGATCGACAACGCCGTGTCGGCGATCACCTCGCGACTCCAGGACAGTGGCACCGCGATCGCCTCGGGCGTGTTCACCGGCGTCTCTGCTGCAGGTTCGATTCTCGTCACGCTCGCGTTGGTGCTCGTGCTGTCGTTCTTCTTCGTCAAGGACGGCGTCCGGTTCATTCCGTGGCTGCACGGAATCGCCGGCGGCCGCGCTGGTCGCCACCTCGCCGAGGTTCTCGCGCGGATGTGGGCGACGCTCGGCGGCTTCATCCGCACTCAGGCCATCGTGAGTCTGATCGACGCCTTCTTCATCGGCCTCGGCCTGGTCATTCTCGGCGTGCCGCTGGCCCTGGTGCTGGCGACGTTGACGTTCCTGGGTGGCTTCATCCCGATCGTCGGTGCGTTCGTCGCAGGTGCGTTGGCCGTGTTGGTCGCGCTCGTCGCGAACGGGCCGACGACGGCACTCATCGTGCTCGTCATCATCATCGCGGTGCAGCAGCTGGAAGGTAATGTGCTGCAACCGATTCTGCAGAGCCGCAGCATGAACCTGCACCCGGCGATCGTTCTGCTGGCGGTCACCGGCGGTGGTTCCGTCTTCGGCATCATCGGCGCGTTCCTGGCGGTCCCCGCAGCAGCCGTGGCAGCGGTGCTGATCCGCTACGTGTCGGAACAGATAGACAGGCACTCCAACGAGTCCGACCGCGTGGAGCTCGAGGAGCAGGCTCCGGACACCGAGGATCTCGTCACCGACGAGGACGGTGTCAACAAGGATTCCAAGGAGAAGAAACAGAAGGATCAGGACGCCGCGAAGAGCTGAAGCCTCGATCCCTCTCGCTCACGTATGACGTGCAGGCGCGTCGGGATGCGTTGACGCATCTCGTCGACATGGCTGACGATGCCCACCACCCGGCCGCCTGCGCGTAGTTCGTCCAGAACTCCCATCACCGATTCCAGGGTGTCGGCGTCCAGCGTGCCGAAGCCCTCGTCGATGAACATGGTGTCCAGGACGACACCGCCGCTCTCGGCAGCGACGACATCGGCAAGGCCGAGTGCCAATGCCAGCGAGGCCAGGAACGATTCACCCCCGGACAGGGTCTTCGCCGAGCGCACAGCACCTGTGTAGTCGTCGCGGATGTCGAGACCGAGCCCACCGCGTCGACCCCGCGATTCTGCCTCGTCGGAGTGGACGAAATCGTATCGGCCCGAGGACATTCGACGCAGTCTCGCCGACGCCGATTCTGCGACCTCCTCCAACCGCGACGCCAACACGTACGACCGGAGGGACATCTTCCGCGAGTTCTGACCGCGGCCCGCCACCACGTCGGCGAGTGCCGCAAGTTCGTCGTGCTTGGTCTGCATGGGCGCAGCACGGTCGATGGCCGCCCACAAGCCGGCCGTCAACTCCTCCAACTGTTCGGCCCGACGCTTGCACTCGGCGTGCTCGGCAACGGCGGCATGCAAGCGCACTTGCGCGTCCTCGACGGCGGCTCTCGCTGCAGCGGTGTCGACGGGGTCGAGGTTCGCGACAGCCGCGATCGCGGGTTCGGCGAGTACCTGCTCCGCGTGGGCGCGAATGTCGTTGGCTTGCGCTAGCTGCTTTTCGATGGACTGCGCCCGGGCCGGAGAGACCACGGCGGCCGCAGCCTCGCGTGCAGTCGAGAAGCCCGACTCCGCGATCAGCGCATCCAGCCTTCGGGTCACGTCCCGCATGTCGAGGAGCGCGCGCGAGGCCTCCTCTCGCCGCTCGAGGACCACGGACGACAGGGAGATGAGCGTCTCCAGCCGCTTCACCTCGGCGTCGATTCCCTCCGTCCCGTCGACGGCTGCGGCGATCGTGGCTCTCATCTGCGCCACGTCGTCAACCATCTGCGCGGCCCGTGCACTCAATCCTGCTGCCGCGGACTGCTCGTCGGCGATCGCCGCGGCGAGTCTCTGATCCTCGCCGCGCAGGTGCGTCAGCCGTGCGTCCAGACTCTCTCGTTGCTCCGCCGCCGTCCGTGCGGATCGGAGCGCTGCGGAGACCTTGTCCAGCGCAGCGACCAACTCTGCGCTGTCACGGTCTCCCGATTGCTGAACCAGCACGTCTCGGGTCCGCAGCAGCGCGGTTACCTCCGCCGCCTTCTTCTCTGCGATGACTCCGGCCCGGCGCTCGCTGGCTGCGGCGTCCGCCTCGTCGTCCTTGGTGACGGTCGACTCCTCGGCGCGGGTAGGCGCGGGATGAGACAGCGACCCGCACACTCCGCACGGCGCTCCGTCGACGAGGCTCGACGCCAACTCGGCGGCCATTCCTGACAGCCGTTGCTCACGCAGGTCGAGGGTGTGAGCACGCGCATCGTTGAAGGACGCCACTGCTACGTGATGTGCTTTCTCCGCAGCGACGAGCCGCTTCCGAGTCTTCGCGAGTTCGATCGCTGCTTCCACGGCGCTCGTGATACGCGACCATTCTGCTTCGAGCGCAGGCACTTCGGCAGCCGCGTGCACGGCCGCGCGCAACGACGACTCGGCCTGAGCGATCTGCTCGGGCAGGACGTTGCGATCGGCGCGGTGAGCGCTCGACTTCTTCTCGACGGCTGCGTGCTCGGCCAGAAGAGACCGAGCCGATCTGTCCGCTGCGTCGGCTTTACGTGTCAGCACACGAAGTTCTTCGAACGCCGCGACCTCCGTCGTCCACTGCCGTACTGCTGCCGCGACGACGGCCCGGGCCTCAGGCGAGTCCGAGGCGTCGGGCGGGTCCGAGGCGTCGGGCGATCGATCCACCGCCAGGGCGTCGAGCACGACGGACGATCCTTCGGTGCGCTCGAACAGCGTTCGGACGGAGTCGAATTCCCGCGTCGCGGTCTCGCTTGCCGAGGTGATACGCGCGCAGTCCGCGGCAAGATCTGCGATGGGGCCTGCGGCTGCGGATTGATCCAGTTCCTTGGCGAGTGCGTCCCTCGCGGGCGCGGCGGCGTGGAATTCCGCCAGCTGCTGCCGGGCCAGCTCTCGGCGTGTTTGCAGTTGCCGGGTCGCGTCCAGTGCCGCGAGTTCCTTGGTTGCCGACTCGGACACCTCGCGCGCGAGAGCCAACGTGCGCGCAGCGTCCACCGATGCGTGCCGCGCCGATTCGAGAACATCGCCCGCCCACTCCACCGGCGGCCGGTCCAGCTCCTCCGCCACGCCCGACGCCGTGGAAATCTGCCCCAGTAGTTTGTCCGTTGCAATCCGGCTCGATTCGAGGGCAGCTGCGCTGGTGCGTCGCTGCTCGGCGAACCATTCCTCGATGTCGCCGAACCGTGCCGTGTCGAACAATCGCTCGAGCAAGTTGCCGCGCTCGTCGCTGTCCGCCCGGAGGAACCGTGCGAACTCACCCTGGGGAAGCAACACCACCTGGAAGAACTGATCCGCGCTCATGCCAAGAGCCGCGCCGACGGCGTCGCCGATCTCGTCCAACCGCGTCAGGTTCTGACTCTTGCCGTCCAGCCACGTCATCGACGCCTTGGCGTTCTGCTTCGTGGTGCCCGTTCCACGCTTCTTCGGGCGGTGGAACTCCGGGCTGCGAACGATGCGAATTCGCCTGCCGCCCAATGTCGCTTCCAATGTGACCGTGGGGACGGCGCCGATCTCCGCGTGATCGGACAGCAGACGCTTGCCTTCTTTCCTGGCACCGGGCACCGTCCCGTACAGGGCGAACGCAACGGCGTCGAGCACAGTGGTCTTGCCGGCGCCGGTACGACCGTGCAGCAGAAAGAGCCCGTCGGCTCCGAGAGCGTCGAAATCCACTTTCTCCGTGCCGGCGAACGGCCCGAATGCAGTGATCTCCAGAGAATGCAGCCTCACGCGGACTTCCCGAACAGCTCGTACTGGCCGGTCGCCTCGTCTGCTGTGACCTCGTCTCGCTGAACGCTGGCAAGGGCGCGTTCGAGCAAGCGGATCTCCGAAGCACTGGGCGCGCTGCGCATGTCCGTCACGAACGAGGCCATGATCTCGCTGTCGGTCCGGCCGCGCACGCGGTCACGGTAGCGAACAGTGGAATCGTCTGCGGGACGCTTCCATTCGAGGTGAACTGCATGGGGGAACCTCGTCTGCAAGGAACGCATCGCGTCGACCGGCCGCACGGCGTCGGTCAGTACGGCAGAGACGTAATGGTCCTCGGCCTCGGTGAAGCGATCGTCGGTGAGCAGTTCCTCGACGGTCCCCTGGACCTGGCTCAGTCCGCGGACGATCGGAAGCTCCACGCGTTCGACGTCGGCGAGACCCTGACCGTCGAGATCGAGAATCCAGACTGCCTTTCGGTGGCTGCGCTCGCCGAACGAATACGGCAGCGGCGACCCGGAGTAGCGCACCCGGTCCGTCAGGGTCTGCGGAGAATGCAGGTGCCCCAGCGCCACGTAATCCACACCGTCGAACGCCGACGCCGGTGCCGTCTCCACCCCGCCGACGGAGATCGACCGCTCCGAACCGGTTGCTTCCCCGCCGACGACGAACGCGTGCGCCAGTACGACCGACCGCACTGCGTCCCCGGCGCTGCGCCTCTGCGCCAGGTCCGCCGTCACTCGACTCATCGCGGCCTCGAGCACCTCGGCGTGGCTACGTGCGCCTGGAATATCGAGCTCGCCGCGGGTGGTCTCCGGCTCGAGATACGGGATGCCGTAGAACGCGACGCGGCCGAACCGGTCGTCGAGCAGCACCGGTGTGCCCACCTCGGATACGCGGGTCATCAGATGCAACCCGCCGGCCGCAGCAAACGCGGACCCAGCGCCCAGGCGTGCAGGCGAGTCGTGGTTGCCCGACGTCGCGACGATGACCGCTCCTGCGGCACGAATGGCCTCGAGCCCGCGGTTGCACACGAGAACAGCGTCGGCGCTGGGTACCGCCCTGTCGTAGATGTCACCGGGTACAACGACGACGTCCACACCGCGCTCGGCAACCAGATCTGCAATGGCGCTCAACGCGGCAGCCTGGTCGGCAAGCAGATCGGTGCCGTGAAACGTGCGGCCGATGTGCCAGTCCGACGTGTGCAGGATCCTCATGGAACAAGACGCTAACTTCACCCACCGACAAACTCCGTGACGTGGCGCGGCCTGTCGGCAGGCAGGAGTGGAGCCGGCGGAACGACCCGGACTGGCAGGAGTGGAGCCTGCGGAACGACCGGACTGGCAGGAGTGGAGCCTGCGGAACGACCCGGACTGGCAGGAGTGGAGCCTGCGGAACGACCCGGACTGGCAGGAGTGGAGCCTGCGGAACGACCCGGGTGGGCAGGAGTGGAGCCTGCGGAACGACCCGGACTGGCAGGAGTGGAGCCTGCGGAACGACCCGGGTGGGCAGGAGTGGAGCCGGCGGAAACGACCCGGACTGGCAGGAGTGGAGCCTGCGGAACGGCTGGTGTGTCGGTGCTCTCGTGCATCATCTGCGACATGAACGCTCTGACTGCCCTCGGGATGATGCTGGCGCTGCTCGTCGGGGCCGCCATCGGGTGGCTGCTGCATGCGTCCCGCACCGGGGATCGCGCGGTTCGAGCCGAAGCGCAGTTGGCCGCGTTGCGGGACAACGAGGCGCTTCTTCGTCGGTCTCTCGCTGCGGTGAACGAGGATTCGGCACGCAGACACTCGGGAGCTATCGGCCAGCAGGTCTCGCACCTTGTCGAGCCGCTGCACGACGCTGTCGACGCGCTCACCGAGCACGTGCGCCAGGTCGAGCACAATCGCATCCGTGCGTACGCGGGGCTCAGCGAGCAGGTGACGGGTATGCACCGTGCGTCGGTGCAGCTGTCGACCCAGACTTCGCAGTTGGTCACTGCGCTGCGGGCTCCGCAGATCCGCGGCCGGTGGGGTGAGATGCAACTGGAGCGTGTGGTCGAGCTGGCGGGCATGGTCAAACACTGCGACTTCGACACCCAGGTCTCCAAGGACGGGATTCGTCCGGACATGATCGTGAGGCTCGCCGGTGGTCGGCAGATCGTCGTGGACGCCAAGGTTCCGTTCGCCGCCTACCTCGACGCAGCGCAGGAGGAGGACCCGGAGCGGCGTGGCAAAGCGATGACGCGTCATGCACGTCACCTCAGGACCCACGTCGATCAATTGGCGGCCAAGGAATATTGGCGTTCGTTCGAGCCGACGCCGGAGTTCGTCGTTCTGTTCGTCCCCGGAGACCCGTTCCTCGACGCAGCGTTGACATCCGACTCGTCGCTTCTCGAGTACGCCTTCACTCGGAACGTGATACTTGCCACCCCGACCACTTTGGTCGCGCTGCTGCGGACGGTGGCGTACACGTGGAAGCAGGAATCACTCGCCGAGGACGCTGCTCGCATCCAGCAGCTCGGACGCGAGCTGTACACCCGGCTCGGCGTCGTGTCCTCGCACCTCGACAAGCTCGGATCGCATCTCGGGAAGGCCGTCGACTCGTTCAATTCGACGGTCTCCTCGGTGGACGCGCGTGTCGGCGTCACCGCCCGCAAGCTTCACGAACTGGAACTGTTCGACGCGGACGTCGTGGACGTGAAGCGGATCGATCAACACCCGAGAACGTCCGATTCGTCGCACTCTCGGGGGCAGTTCGGTCATGTCAACGACGCGGTGGGGTGAACAGCCGCTAACCTCGAGGGGTGTCTACCTCCCAACGTGCCCGTTCCGGGGTACCGCTGGATCAACGTTCAGCTCTCGCTTCCGTGCCCGGCGTCCCTGCTTGGGGGGCAGTGGCCATCGCCGTCGGCGCGACGTTTCTCGGCGTAGCCATCGATGCTGCACGCGGATCCGAACTGACGTCGGCTTTCGCGTCGTTCTACATCATCGGCACCGTCGCTGCCGTCGTGCTGGTGCGCTACCGCGGGTTGTTCACCGCGATGGTGCAGGCACCGTTGATCCTGTTCGTCGCTGTACCGCTCTCCTATCAGTTCATGATCGAGAACGCTGGGACGAGCCTGCGCGACATTTTGCTGAACGTCGCGATTCCGCTGGTCAACCGGTTTCCGCTGATGCTGCTCGGCACGGTGCTTGCCCTTGCCGTCGGAGGGGCACGCATCTTCCTGAAGAAGCAGGCGAGCCACGCACCGGCAGGCGCTGCCAGGCGAACCATCCGTGACCGTGCGCAGGAAACTCGCCAACGTGCCCGTGACAACCGCCAGACAGCGCAGGACAACCGTCGGGCGGCACAGGACAATCGTCGGACGTCCCGAGACGGCGGCCAGAGGACGCAGGCCAGAGCTGCCGAGCGCCGGGGCGCCGATACTCGCGCTGCCCACGGCCGTGGCGAAGCCGTGTCCGCGGCACGTGCCGATGCAGGCGAGGGTCGAAGGAGCCGTCGCGACCGCGTCGACCCTCTGCTCGATCGGCCGGCCGCCGATCCTTACCGGCCTGCGCGTACCGAACAGCCAGCTGCTGCGGAGCCCGCACGACGGCCTGCCCCCAGGTCACAGCCCCCGCGGGTTCCTCGGCCACCCGAGGTGGACCCGTACTCGGCCCCTCGCGCAGCAACACCCAGACCGGCAGCCACACCCAGACCGGCGGCAACACCCCGACCGACTACGCAAGGCGGCGCGCACATCCCGCCGCATCCCGTACCGCAGGTGCGCTACCGCGATCGCGGAGACGCCTGAGGCGTAGCGATCGGGTTAGCCGGAACCAGCCTCAGGCCTTCGCTGGGCGCAGCTCGCGAGGCAGGGAGAACACCAGGGTTTCGTTGGCCGTGGTGACCGGTTGAACATCCCCGAAGCCGTGCTCGGCGAGCAATTCGATGACGCCCTGCACCAGGATCTCGGGCACCGACGCGCCTGAGGTGATGCCCACTGTGGTGATGCCGTCCAACCAGGCGGTCTCCACCTCTTTGGCGTAGTCGACGAGGTAGCTGGCACGCGCGCCCGCAGTCAGTGCGACCTCGACGAGGCGCACCGAGTTGGACGAATTCTTCGATCCCACCACGATGACGAGGTCGCACTCGGGTGCCATCGCCTTGACGGCGACCTGACGGTTCTGCGTCGCGTAACAGATGTCATCGCTCGGCGGATCCTGCAGCGTCGGGAACTTCTCGCGCAGACGAGCAACCGTCAACATCGTTTCGTCGACGCTGAGCGTCGTCTGAGACAGCCAGATCACCTTGTTCTCGTCGCGCACGGTGACGTTGTCGACCGAGTCGGGGCCGTCGACGAGCTGAACGTGGTCCGGAGCCTCGCCTGCGGTTCCCTCGACCTCTTCGTGGCCTTCGTGACCGATCAGCAGGATGTCGTAGTCGTCCCGAGCGAAACGCTTGGCTTCCTGATGCACCTTGGTCACCAGCGGGCACGTGGCATCGATGGTGCGGAGCTGGCGCTCGGCTGCCGATGCATGCACGGCCGGGGACACCCCGTGCGCGGAGAAGACGAGGAGCGAGCCCTCGGGAACTTCGTCGGTCTCCTCGACGAAGACGGCGCCGCGGTCCGCCAACGTCTCCACGACGTGCCTGTTGTGCACGATCTCCTTGCGAACGTAGACGGGCGCACCGTGCTTCTCCAGCGCTTTCTCCACCGTCTCGACGGCGCGATCCACCCCGGCGCAGTAGCCGCGTGGCTCTGCGAGGAGAACTCGTTTGGCACCGGAGTACGCAGGTGCGCCGTCGCCGGACGGACGTGCGATACCGAGATTCAAGGGAACAGCCGAAGACATGTCCTCAAGGATACGTGCCCGGCTCGGCTTCACCGGCCGAGCACAGCATGTCGGCTACCCAAACACTCGGAATTCAGGCACTCTGGTGCGCATGACTCGTGTTCCGTTCGCCGCACGCGTAGCTGCCGGTGTGGCCGTGACGGTCGTCGAAGAAGCTCGCAAACTCCCCAGTACTGCGATCACGCTTCCGATGACCGTCGTCAGCGAAGTTCTGGCGAGCACGATGCGCTTTCAGCAGCAAGTGACGGCGCTGGCCATCAAGGGCGATCAGGTGATCTCGTCGCTTCCGCTCATCGGGACACCGGATCAGGAGCAGCCGTCCTGGGCGGTGTTCGAGGACGACGTTCCCGGCGCCACCGACGGTGACGTCGACATCCCCGATCACGACGATGTCGCCGGCGAGCCGGTCGCTGCGTCGGGGCGCTTCGCCCTGTACTCGACGCCTCCGGAGGAGATCCAGACCGACGACGAGCCGACGGTCGCAGCCGACCGTCCGGAGATCGTCGAGATGGTGGATTACGACACCCTCGCGCTCGCTCAGCTGCGCGCCCGGCTGCGGTCGCTGTCTCTCGCGGACCTCGAGACCCTGCGTGAATACGAGGATGCGTCGCTGCGCCGCGCTCCGTTTCTGACCATGCTCGACAATCGAATCACCACCGCGAAGGCCAAGTGACCGCAAGTACTGCAGAGGAGCCGTGGCCTGTCCGAACCGTCGCCATGAAGGTGGCGGGATGGATCGACAAGCTCGGCAGCGTATGGGTCGAAGGCCAGCTGACGCAGATCAACGCTCGGCCGGGTACACGCACTGCATTTCTCGTTCTCCGTGATCCGTCCGCGGACATGTCGCTGTCGGTGACGTGCTCGCCCCAGTTGCTCGACCGCTCCCCCGTTCCGCTCACCGAGGGCGCGCGGGTGATCCTGTACGGCAAGTTGTCGTTCTACACGGGCCGTGGAACCATCTCGTTGCGCGCCACCGACATTCGCGCCGTCGGCGTCGGCGAACTGCTGGCACGCATCGAACGCCTGCGTGCCCTTCTCGCCGCCGAAGGACTGTTCGATCCTCGCCTCAAGCGCCCGTTGCCGTTCCTCCCCCGCACCATCGGACTGATCACGGCCCGCGCGTCGGCAGCCGAGAAGGACGTTCTCACTGTCGCCCGGCGGCGTTGGCCCGCAGTGCACTTCGAGGTTCGCCACACCCCGGTCCAGGGACCGACCGCAGTACCGGCGATCCTCGACGCGCTCTCCGACCTCGACGGCAATGTCGACGTCATCATCCTCGCTCGCGGCGGCGGCAGCGTCGAAGACCTCCTGCCGTTCTCGGACGAGGCCCTGTGCCGTGCCATCTCGAAGGCCACGACCCCGATCGTCAGCGCCATCGGACACGAACCCGACAGCCCGCTCAGCGACCACGTCGCCGATCTCCGCGCCGCCACACCGACCGACGCGGCCAAACTGGTGGTTCCCGACGCCGTCGCCGAGCAGAATCTGATCGCCGAGCTCCGCTCCAGAACAGCTGCCGCCCTACGTAATTGGGTCGAACGCGAGGCGCGCGCGCTCGAGATGATCCGCCATCGACCGGTCCTCGCCGACCCCGTCGCCGGGATCACCCACCGCGCCGACGAAATCGAACGTCTCCGCGACACCGCCCGTCGGGATGTCCTCCGCGAACTCGCGAAACAGGACACCCTCGTCGAACATCTGAAAGCCCGATTGACGACGCTGGGGCCCGCCGCGACACTGGCGCGGGGATACGCCGTCGTGCAGCGGGTTGTCGCCGGGGACGATCCCGAGGTGTTGCGCTCGGTCGACGACGCACCCCCTGGAACCCAGATTCGTGTACGTGTAGCCGACGGCGCCGTGACCGCTGCGGTCATGGGCAAAGTGCGATAGGAGAATCGATGAGTGACACACCGGTGACCGAACTCGGTTACGAGGCCGCCCGCGACGAACTGGTCGACGTGGTGAAGGTCCTGGAGCAGGGCGGGCTGGATCTCGACGCCTCACTTGCGCTGTGGGAGCGCGGCGAACAGTTGGCCACCCGTTGCGAGGAACACCTCGCGGGTGCACGCAAGCGCGTAGAGAACGCGCTCGCGCACATCGAGGAAGAAGAGAACTAGGGAGTGAGCGGCTCGGCGCTCGTCGTTGCGGCGGCCAGGGTCGTGAATTCCTCGGTGCTGCCGCTACCGGTCACGAGCAGTCGAACGTCACCCAGATCGGTGACCCACACCGCCTCGCTTCCCTCCTGGTCGTAGACGATCCACTCCGCACCGTCGATCGATTCGGTGCCCGACGCGTACCGCGCCTCGCCGACGGCGAAGGGGACGAGGACTTCCTCGCTCGCGCTGGACTGCGTCAACTTGATGTAGCGACCGGCGTCGGAGATGAAACCGACGTTGCTGACGTCACCGCCCTGATCCCCCGCGATGGACTGGCGGCTGCCGGAGTTCGGAGTCCACCCTTCGGGCACCCGAGGGTTGCGGATCGGGAAGTTCAGCTCGGAAGCGTCGTACTGCAGGGCAGCGTCGACGTCGAAGTTCGGGATGGGGCCCTGCGACGGTCCGCCGGGGCTGAGAGAGCACTGGGAGGCGATACCGGCGATCAGCAGACAGGCGATGACAAGCGGAATGAGGGACCACACCATGTCGCGGTTGTTGTTGAGGATCCGGGGTTTGCTGTTCGCCACACCTCCAGTATCCGGGAGAGCAGCCTGCGGGACGACCCAGGGTGTCCGCTGCATGCCAGCGCTCGGTCGGCGCATGCCCTACCTCGCATGACGCGGCTCACGAATGAGATAATCGCGCCTGGGTAAGACCCCCATCTACCAGGAGGCTACAAACCGATGACGGCCAGCACCGAGTCCACTCGCGCCATGGCGCCAGATCGCAACCTCGCCCTCGAGCTCGTACGTGTCACCGAGGCCGGTGCCCTCGCGTCGGGTCGCTGGGTCGGACGTGGCGACAAGGAAGGTGGCGACGGTGCCGCCGTCGACGCCATGCGTCAGCTGGTCAGCTCTGTTTCCATGCGCGGCGTCGTCGTCATCGGTGAAGGCGAGAAGGACGAAGCGCCGATGCTCTACAACGGTGAGCAGGTCGGCAACGGCAATGGTCCCGAGGTCGACTTCGCCGTCGATCCCGTCGACGGAACCACGTTGATGGCCAAGGGCATGCCCAACGCGATCTCGGTGCTGGCCGTTGCCGAGCGCGGCGCGATGTTCGATCCGTCGGCCGTGTTCTACATGGAGAAGATCGCCGTCGGACCCGAGTACGCCGATGTCATCGACATCACTGCACCGGTCAAGGAGAACATCGCTCGGATTGCGAAGGTCAAGAAAGGCTCCGCATCCGACGTCACGGTGTGCATCCTGGACCGTCCGCGCCACGCCGAACTGATCCAGCAGGTTCGCGACGCCGGATCCCGCATCCGCCTCATCTCCGACGGTGACGTCGCGGGTGCCATCGCCGCAGCACGTCCCGATTCCGGCACCGATCTGCTCATCGGTATCGGCGGAACACCCGAGGGCATCATCGCCGCCGCCGCGATGCGGTGTATGGACGGCGCCCTGCAGGGACGCCTCGCCCCGACCGACGACACCGAGCGCCAGAAGGCCATCGATGCAGGTCACGACCTCGATCGCGTCCTGAACACCCGCGACCTGGTCTCCGGCGAGAACGTCTTCTTCACTGCCACCGGCGTCACCGACGGCGACCTTCTGCGCGGCGTTCGCTACGCAGGCGGGGGCGCACACACCCAGTCCATCGTGATGCGCTCCAAGTCGGGCACCGTGCGCATGATCGACGCCTACCACCGCCTCGAGAAGCTCCGCGAATACAGTTCCGTCGACTTCGACGGCGACGAATCAGGGCAAGCTCCGTCGTTCTGATCCGGGTCATTCCTGCAGGCTCCACTCCCGGCCCAGGGCGCGCTCACCCCTCCGCAACTTCAACTGGCAAAGTAAGGCTCATGACGCAGACAGACGAACAGCAGTACCGGATCGAGCACGACACCATGGGAGAGGTTCGCGTCCCCGTCGACGCGTTGTGGCGTGCACAGACGCAGCGCGCGGTGGAGAACTTCCCCATTTCCTTCCGCCCCCTCGAGCGCACCCAGATCCGCGCAATGGGCTTGCTGAAGGCTGCATGCGCACAGGTCAACAAGGACCTCGGGCTGCTCGACGGCGCCCTCGCCGACGCCATCATCTCCGCGGCAACCGAGATCGCCGACGGCAAGCACGACGATCAGTTCCCCATCGACGTCTTCCAGACCGGTTCCGGCACCAGCTCCAACATGAACGCCAACGAGGTCATCGCGTCGATCGCCAAGGCGAACGGTGTCGAGGTTCACCCCAACGACCACGTCAACATGTCGCAGAGCTCCAACGACACGTTCCCGACGGCCACGCACGTCGCCGCCACCGAGGCAGCCGTCACCTCGCTGGTGCCTGCGCTGAAGCACCTGCACGAGGCACTGGCCGCGAAGGCGACCGAGTGGAAGACCGTCGTGAAGTCCGGCCGCACGCACCTGATGGACGCCGTGCCGGTCACGCTCGGCCAGGAATTCGGCGGCTACGCCCGTCAGATCGAAGCGGGCATCGAGCGCGTCGAGGCCACCCTCCCTCGCCTGGGCGAGCTGCCCATCGGCGGCACTGCCGTCGGTACCGGCCTCAACGCACCCGACGGCTTCGGCCCGAAAGTTGTTGCCGAACTGGTGAAGTCGACTGGAATCGACGCCCTGACCGCAGCGAAGGACTCCTTCGAGGCACAGGCAGCACGCGACGGCCTCGTCGAGGCATCGGGCGCACTGCGCACCATCGCCGTGTCGCTGACCAAGATCGCCAACGACGTCCGTTGGATGGGCTCGGGACCGCTCACCGGCCTCGGTGAAATCGCCCTCCCCGACCTGCAGCCCGGTAGCTCCATCATGCCCGGCAAGGTCAATCCCGTTCTGCCCGAGGCAGTCACGCAGGTCGCCGCACAGGTCATCGGCAACGACGCCGCCGTCGCATTCGGCGGTGCATCGGGAGCATTCGAACTCAACGTCTACATCCCGATGATGGCTCGCAACGTGCTCGAGTCGTTCAAGCTCCTCGCCAACGTCTCGGTCCTCTTCGCGGACAAGTGCATCGTCGGCCTCGAAGCCAACGTCGACCACCTCAAGACCCTCGCCGAGTCCTCGCCGTCCATCGTGACGCCGCTGAACTCGGCAATCGGCTACGAGGAAGCAGCAGCCGTCGCCAAGCAGGCTCTGAAGGAGAAGAAGACCATCCGTCAGACCGTCATCGACCGCGGACTCATCGGCGACAAGCTCAGCGAGGAAGAACTCGACAAGCGTCTCGACGTCCTCGCCATGGCGAAGGTCAAGGACTAGTCGGTCTCTGCTCCCCTTCCGGCATGAATGTGCCACCGCAACGGTCGTACAGTTGCGGTGGCACAGTCATGTTCGGGGGGGGTCGAGCTCAGGCGAGGTGAGCTAGCTCCTCACGAGCTTTCTTGCCGTCGTCGCCGAGGTCGTCGCGGCCGAAGAAGTTCCAGCGCTCCAGCAGCGGCTTGAACACCTTGTCTCGCTGCTGGTCCTCGTCGTAGATGCCGGCTTCTGCGAGTGCCTCGGTGCTGTTCTTCTTGCTCGGCAGGTCGACGACGGGGATCGCGAAGCCGCTCACCCGATCCGCGACAGCACGAGCCATCTGGTCCGGTGCGACGCCGAACGCCTCGTTGACGACGTTGACGTAGAACGTTGCCTGACGGGTGTCGTCGGCCGCGATCTTGGTCAGGATCTTGCCGAGCACCTCGTCGCCGCCGAGAGCAACGGTGTTGGTGTTGCGCAGCGCGGCCGCGGTCTCGTCGATGGCGAAGTGCGAGATGATGTCCAACACGTGCAGGCTCGGAGCGCTGTACCCCCTCGTCATTTCCTCCATGCGCACCCGTTCGAGCGCGACGGGGTCCACCGCGCGCGTCAGAACCAGGAAGTCGCGCAGCACGATGGCTTGACGGTTCTCTTCCGACGTCCATCGACCCGTCCACTTCCACCACGCGCCGAGGCCGGTGAGCGCGCGAGCGAGTTCGCGGTGGTACGCAGGCAGATTGTCTGCGACCAGTACGCCGACCGTCGCGGACAGGATCTCCACGTCGGAGAGGTGCGACTGCTCGGGAGCCCAGTCCTCGCCCCCGAGGAACGCGAAGTTGCGGCCGTCGTCCCACGGTGCGAAGTCGTGCGGATGCCAGTCCTCCGCCTCCTCGATGTGGCGGCTGAGGTTCTCTTCGACGGCTGGCTCGAGTCGAAGCAGCAGGTCACCGTCCGTCAGATTCGTAGACATACCAGCAACCGTAGCGTCTGGCCCGGTGAACGCGGAGTAGCGCCCCGGACGTCTGTGAACTTTCATAGACTGCGGGCTCACGTCCTAGGTGAAGGAGCGGACCGAGTGATCGAAACGACGAAGGCGAACGAGGTAGTGGAGGGCATGTTCGACGCCCTGAGGAACCGCGACGTCGAGAAGGTCGTCGACCGCCTCGACGACGCGGTGGTGTGGCACAACGTGGGGTTGCCTCGAGTTCGTGGCGTGAGACGAGTCGGCAAGTTCATGCGTCTTCTCGCGAAACCCCAGTACGGCTTCGACGTCACCATCCACAACATCGCGTCCGACGGCGACACCGTGCTCACCGAACGAACCGACGTGCTGATCTGGCGGCGGCTGCGCATCGAGTTCTGGGTGTGCGGCACCTTCGAACTACGCGACGGCAAAATCCTCGTCTGGCGTGATTACTTCGACAATCTCGACTTCCTCGAGGGCCTGATCAAAGGCGCGCTCCGCGCGCTGTGAATGGAAATGTAGGCCAGGGGGCAGGAGCGGAGCCTGCGGAGCGACCCGAAGGCACTACATTTCCATTCACGTCAGGCGCCGGCGGGGCCGAACTCTTCGAGCATTTCGGTCACCAGTGCAGCGATCGGGGACCGCTCGCTTCGGGTGAGGGTGATGTGCGCGAAAAGCGGATGACCCTTGAGCTTTTCGATGACGGCAGCGACGCCGTCGTGCCGCCCGACGCGCAGGTTGTCGCGCTGCGCGACGTCGTGGGTCAGCACGACGCGTGAGCCGCTCCCGAGCCTGGAGAGCACGGTCAGCAGCACATTGCGTTCGAGTGACTGTGCCTCGTCGACGATCACGAAGGAGTCGTGCAGCGATCGACCGCGAATGTGGGTCAACGGCAGCACTTCCAGCATTCCGCGAGCGATGACCTCTTCCATCACCTCGGGGCTGGCGAGGCCGTCGAGGGTGTCGAAGACGGCCTGAGCCCACGGACCCATCTTCTCGCTTTCGCTGCCCGGCAGGTAACCCAGTTCCTGACCACCGACGGCATAGAGCGGCCGGAACACGACGACTTTCCGGTGCGTGCGCCGTTCGAGGACCGCTTCGAGACCTGCAGTCAACGCCAGTGCGGACTTGCCGGTTCCGGCCTTGCCGCCGAGAGAGACGATGCCGATGCTCTCGTCGAGCAGAAGGTCGAGTGCGACTCGCTGTTCCGCTGAACGCCCGTGCAGCCCGAATGCTTCACGCTCGCCGCGCACGAGCTGGATCTGTTTGTCGGCCGTGACGCGTCCGAGTGCGCTGGAGCGTCCACCGAGCAGTCGAACACCGGTGTGGCACGGCATGTCCCGTGCGCCGTCGAGGTCGATGACGCCTTCGGCGAACAGTCGGTCGATGTCGGCTGCCTGCACGTCGAGTTCGGCCATTCCGGTCCAGCCCGACGGGACGACGTCGTGTGCGTGGTACTCGTCGGCGGGAAGGCCCACGGCGCCTGCTTTGACGCGAAGCGGGATGTCCTTGCTGACGAGGACGACGTCCTTGCCTTCGGCGGCGAGGTTGAGGGCGCAGGCGAGGATGCGAGAGTCGTTGGAGTCGGTGCGGAACCCGACGGGAAGCACGGACGGATCGGTGTGGTTGAGCTCGACTTGCAGTGTGCCCCCGTCGGTCCCGATGGGAACCGGCTGGTCGAGGCGGCCGTGCTCGACGCGGAGATCGTCGAGCATACGCAAGGATTCCCGCGCGAACCATCCCAATTCGTGGTGGTGGCGTTTACCCTCCAGTTCGCTGATCACGATCAGCGGAAGAACCACATTGTGCTCGGCGAACCGGATGACAGCCCAGGGATCCGACAGCAGAACCGAGGTGTCCAGCACGAATGTCCGAAGGGGGGCGGAAACGGAGCGTGAAGTGGTCACGTGGGGCTCCTACGTCCGGCGCGGCACCGCGCGGACATTTGTCGCTCGGCCGGTCGGTCCTGGCGTGTCAGATGACACGAGGGCCGGGTGCCGGCCCTCTCGCGCTCACTAGCTCAGTCACGTATCAGAACCTCCCGCACAGGTAGCTTCCCCGCTGCCTGTTACTGCCGACGGTACAGCCGAAACCGGCAATTGGCTCGGCGAGTTCGGGGCGTGTCGGTGAACAACACGTTAACCGGATCAGGCGTTCGAGAATGGCTGATGCGCAAGAGAACCAGGCGTGTCCGCGTACGTTCTGCGGCGCCCGGGCGATGAACAATCGACGTTCGACTGCTCCTTCTTCTACATGTACCACCTCAGTACTGTCCGGGTGGGACCGAACCGCGAAAAACGGACCAGAACACACGAAAGGCCCACTCGAACGAGTGGGCCTTTCGGGCGACGACGGGTGCCTATCCCAGCAGTCCCCAGTCCTCGAGACCGTCGTAGAGCGGCTTGGACTGAGCGACCTCGACGACGCGCTCCTTGAGCGAGTCGGTTGCCTCGCCGGTGGCGAGAGCAGTGGCGATGATGTCCGCGACCTCGGTGAACTCGGCTTCGCCGAAGCCGCGAGTAGCGAGGGCTGCAGTTCCGATGCGCAAGCCCGACGTGACCATCGGGGGGCGAGGATCGAACGGAACGGCGTTGCGATTCACGGTGATTCCGACCTCGTGCAGCAAGTCCTCGGCCTGCTGGCCGTCGAGGTCCGAACTACGCAGGTCGACGAGCGCGAGGTGCACGTCGGTTCCACCGGTGAGGACGGAGATCCCCTTGTCCGCTACGTCCTTGGCGGTCAACCGATCGGCGAGCAGAGAAGCGCCCAGCAGTGTGCGCTCCTGACGTTCCTTGAACTCCGGCGTCGCCGCGATCTTGAAGGCGACGGCCTTCGCTGCGACGGCGTGCATGAGCGGCCCACCCTGCTGGCCGGGGAAAACGGCGGAGTTGATCTTCTTGGCCCACTCCTTCTTGGCGAGGATCAGGCCGGAGCGGGGACCACCGAGCGTCTTGTGCACCGTCGAGGACACGACGTCGGCGTACGGCACGGGCGACGGGTGGACGCCCGCGGCAACCAGTCCGGCGAAGTGCGCCATGTCGACCCACAGCAGGGCTCCGACCTCGTCGGCGATGGATCGGAATGCCTCGAAGTCCTGGTGGCGCGGGTAGGCCGACCAGCCGGCGATGAGAACCTGCGGCTTGGACTGGATGGCTTGCTTACGCACCTCGTCCATGTCGATGCGGTGGTCTTCCTTGCTGACCCCGTAGGACTCGACCTCGTACAGCTTGCCGGAGAAGTTGAGCTTCATACCGTGCGTCAGGTGACCGCCGTGCGCCAGGTCGAGGCCCATGATCTTGTCGCCCGGGTTGATCAGGGCCATCAAGACTGCGGCGTTGGCCTGCGCGCCTGCGTGGGGCTGCACGTTGGCGAACTCGGCGCCGAACAGTTCCTTGGCACGGTTGCGCGCCAGATCTTCGACGACGTCGACGTGCTCGCACCCGCCGTAGTAGCGGCGTCCCGGATAGCCCTCGGCGTACTTGTTCGTCAACACGCTGCCCTGTGCCTGGAGGACTGCGCGTGGAACGAAGTTCTCCGACGCGATCATCTCGAGCGTGTCGCGCTGACGACCGAGTTCGCCCGCCATGGCTTCGGCTACCTCGGGGTCGAGTTCAGCGAGCGACTGGGTGTTGACGTCGGTCATTACAGGTGTCTCCAAGGGTGAGCTCCGGGATTGGCGCATTCAGTTTACGAGATGCACCTCAGTGCTCACGCAGCGCGCTGGGGATGAGCGGCTCGTCGAGAAGGCGGCCGAACAGCGCGGATCGCTCGGTGACCGTTTTGCCCGTGTCGAGCCAGCCCCCGAGAAGCTTGTAGCCCTCGACGTAGGTACTGATGTACGCGCGCCACAGCGGCGAGGACAGAAACTTCAGACTCTGCCGGGCACGTTGCGGCGACGTCAGGGACCAGCGCTCGAGGTAGGCAGCGACATCGTCCTGGGACTTGTGCTGATCGTGCAGCAGCAGTGCCGCGTCCTGACGCACGCCGAGCAGCTGCCCCGATGCCTCGGACAACCGCTCCGCTTTGTCACCGTCGAAGCGGAGCCCCAAGTCCGCGTAGATCTCCTGCGCCCACACACCCCACCCCGGCCCGACGATCGACTTCAACGCGAGGTCGGCAAGACCTTCGGCCATCAGGCATTGCGGAGTGTTGACCAGGAACAGTGTCTGCTCCATCTGGCCCGACGCCACCAGCCCGGCCTCCTTGCGGCAGTGCTCGGTGTGATGCCCCGGGTACGCCTCGTGCGCGATCAGGTGCGGCAGGTTCGCCATCTGCTGCTGCAGGTCGGAGTTGATCGCGACTGTGGACTTGTAGTCACCGAGGTAGTAGTTGAACCCAGACCACGGCTTGTCTCCGACGACCTCGTATGTCACCTGCTCGGTGTCCGGCAGCGTGTACTCGGCACGCACTCGGTCCCGCAGGGCACTGGAGAAGGCGTCGACGCACTCCTGCAACCGATCCGCGGGTATCACGTCGTGCGCCCGGTGCGCGGAAAGACGTTCGGCGAGCGAACCGGGGCCGGCCAGCACATCGTCCATTTTTCGGTGGGCCTGTCGGTATTCGTCCTGATCGCCCGGCTCGATGTGAACGTCGAAGTACGCGAAGACCTCGTCGACGAAGCCGATGTCCTCGCCGGCGAACTTGCGGGCCGAGCATTCGAGAGCCCGAAGATGGACGTCGATGAACTCGGCACGCTGCTCGGGCAGGCCTGCGTTGCCGAGTTCCTTGCGAAGCTCCCCTGCTCGCCGCGCGAGTTCCTTCGGCTCGGGCGCCGGTGCGTTCTCCACCTGCCGTCGTAGCTCGGGGTCACCGGTGTACGCGTCGACGAACCCCTCTTCGAGGCGATCGAATTTCAGGCCGAGGGTGAGGTAGTCGCGGACGAAGGAATCGGCGTTCATGCTGTCCGACACTAGCGTCACCGACCGGGTGAACAACCAGTGAACTACCCCGCCCGTGCGAGTCCTCGTGGCACCGAGCACAATCGTCATTCATGCGACTCGCGCTCCCCCGGAGTTCACGCCTGCAGGAACGGACCCATCGTGGTGGACGGCGCGCATGAGCGAGACCAGCCCGTACGTCGAGTTCGACCGTGCGCAGTGGAGAACGCTCCGTCAGTCCACTCCGCTGGTTCTGACCGAAGAGGAACTGGTCGGGCTTCGCGGACTGGGTGAGCAGATCGACCTCGACGAGGTGGCCGAGGTGTATCTGCCGTTGGCCAGGCTCATCCACCTTCAGGTCGCGGCGCGGCAACGGTTGTTCGCGGCGACCGCGACGTTCCTCGGTGAGAAACACCCGGATCGGCAGGTGCCGTTCGTCATCGGCGTGGCAGGAAGTGTCGCCGTCGGCAAATCGACGACGGCCCGTGTGCTGCAGGCGCTTCTGGCACGGTGGGATCATCATCCCCGTGTCGACCTGGTGACGACCGACGGTTTCCTGTACCCGACGGCCGAACTGATGCGCCGTGGGATCCTGCACCGCAAGGGCTTTCCGGAGAGCTACGACCGACGCAAACTGTTGCGCTTCGTGACCGAGGTGAAGTCCGGTGCGGAGGAAGTGTCGGCGCCGGTGTACTCACACGTCTCGTACGACATCATCAAGGGTCAGTTCCACATGGTGCGTCAGCCGGACATCCTGATCGTCGAGGGCCTCAACGTTCTGCAGACCGGCCCACGGTTGATGGTGTCGGACCTGTTCGACTTCTCGATCTACGTCGACGCGCGCATCGAGGACATCGAGCACTGGTACGTCAAACGCTTTCTCGCACTGCGCGAGACGTCGTTCGCCGATCCGGACGCGCACTTCCACCACTACGCGAATCTCTCCGACGAGCACGCGAAGATCGCGGCCGAAGACCTGTGGCACTCGATCAACCTGCCGAACCTCGTCGAGAACATTCTGCCGACGCGTCCACGCGCGACGATGGTGTTGCGCAAGGACGCCGACCACACCATCAACAGGCTGCGACTACGCAAGCTGTGAGCAGAAATCTAGGCCAGGGCAGGCAGGAGCGGAGCCTGCGGAGTGACCATGAGGTACATTTCCGCTCACCTAGATGCCGAAGCGGCGGTGCCGGGCGGCGTAGTCGCGCAGTGCGCGCAGGAAGTCGACGCGCCTGAATTCCGGCCAGTACGCCTCGGTGAACCAGATTTCCGAGTACGCGCTCTGCCACAGCAGAAACCCCGAGAGCCGCTGTTCGCCGGAGGTGCGGATCACCAGGTCCGGATCGGGCTGACCCGACGTGTACAGGTGGGAGTCGATGCCGTCGACGTTGACCGAGCCGACGAGCTCGTCCCCGGTCAATCCCTCGGCGATCTTCTCGCTCAGCAGCGCTTGGACGGCGTCGGCGATCTCTTGCCTGCCGCCGTATCCGACTGCGACGTTGACATGGGTTCCGGTGCGACCGGCCGTCAGTTCCGCGGCTTCCTTGAGACGACGTGCAGTTGCGGCCGGGAGAAGGTCGAGTGTTCCGACTATCTTCACGGTCCAGTTCTGTTCCGGGCCGGAAATTTCCTCGACGACGTCGGTGATGATCTCGAGCAGCGATTCCAACTCGTCGGGGTCGCGTCGAAGGTTCTCGGTGGACAACAGGTAGATCGTCGCCATCTCGATGCCTGCTGCGTCACACCAGCCCAGCATCTCGGCGATCTTCAAGGCCCCCATCCGGTGCCCGTGCGCGACGTCGGTGAAGCCGTTCTCTCGAGCCCAGCGGCGGTTGCCGTCGCACATCACAGCGACGTGGCGGGGATGCGCCACGTCGTCGAGTTGTGTCAGCAGGCGTCGCTCGTACACGTTGTAGAGGACGCTGCGCACCTTGGTCGGGAGAATCTTCACCGAGACATCACCACGGGGCACAACCTTACGCCGGGCAGGAGTGGAGCCTGCGGAATGACCCGGGAAGCAGGAGTGGAGCCTGCGGAACGACCGTGCCGAGCTACTCGCCGGTACAGTAGGCAGCGAACTTACGGTTGCGTAGGTTCTGCAGGGAGCGGATCTTGCGTTTCGAGTCGGAGGTGGGGCTATGACGATGTTCGGGATCGACGAGCTACCGGTCAAACCACGCATGCGCGGTTGGATCCATCTCTATGCGTTCGGAGTGGCGGTGATCTCCGGCATCGTGCTGGTCACGTTGGCTTTCGCACTGGTGTCGGTCGGCGCCGGGATCGCAACTGCCGTGTACGCGATCACCGTCTGCGGCGTGTTCGGTGTCAGTGCCACCTATCACCGCATTCACTGGGACAACCCTGCTCACCGCGTGTGGATGAAGCGCGCCGACCATTCGATGATTTTCGTGTTCATCGCGGGCAGTTACACCCCGTTCGCGATACTCGGTCTGCCGACGAGCACCGGCCGCACCCTCCTGATCATCGTCTGGTTGGGAGCTCTCGGCGGGGTGGCTCTGAAGATGTTGTGGCCGCAGGCGCCGCGGTGGGTCGGAGTTCCGCTCTACCTGATTCTCGGGTGGGCCATCGTCCCGGTCGCGCCGACGCTCATCGACCACGTCGGCTTCGCACCGTTCATCCTTTTGCTGGTCGGCGGCATTCTGTACAGCGTCGGAGCTGTCCTGTACGCCACCAAGTGGCCGAACCCGTGGCCGACGACGTTCGGCCATCACGAGTTCTTCCACGCAGCTACCGTTCTCGCCGCGATCTGTCACCTGGTCGCGGTGTGGTTGGTGCTGTTCTAGCGGCGCAACGCCGCGACCAGTTCTTCCTCCGTCGTCACCGGCCTGTCGCAGACGAACCCACGGCACACGTAGGCTGCCTCGTTGCCGTCGACGGTCGGCCTGTCCGTGAGCAGCGGAGACGAATCGACGACGCCTGCAACGATGGTGGTGCCGCCCGGTGCGTGCCTGCGAGCGACATCCAGCAGTCGACTGTCACCGTCGACCGATATCGCCACCTGCAGCGGACCGCGTACGGATGCCTCGGCTACGGCCAGCCAATGCCCGGCCGACCGAGGCGCTCGTTCCATCACGACCGACGCCCGAGCCAGGCCCGCTGCCGCCAGGTCACCGTACGTGGCGGCGGACTCGGACGGCACGAGCGCTTCGATCGCGAGCAAGGCCTCGGTGATCGTCGACGCGCCGGACGGGGTGGCGTTGTCGAGGGGGTCCCTGGGCCGGGTGACCAACGCTTCGGCGTCGTCGGCGGTGTCGAACCAACTGCCGGGGTTGTCCGGGTCGGCGAAGTGAGCGATGGCTGCGTCGACGAGTCGCACGGCGCGTTCCAGCCACACCGTGTCCCCGGTCGCGGACAGCAACGACAGCGATCCGACGGCCATGCACGCGTAGTCCTCCAGAACTCCTGCCGCGTCGCCGACGTGAGCCCCGAGCGATGCCCGACGCAGTCGACCGTTCTCCTCGTGCCGAGCGAAGATCTGTTCGCCGCATTCGGCGGCAGCATCGACCCAGGTACTGCGTCCGAGTCCGGACCCGGCCTCGGCGAGGGCCGTGATGGCCAGGCCGTTCCATGCGGTGATCACCTTGTCGTCGCGCCCCGGTTGCGGGCGCAGGTCACGGGCCTCCATCAAGGCTGCACGCACTCGCTCGAAGCGCTCGATGTCCTCGGGATCCTCCGGCAGTTGCAGCACCGACATGCCGGCCTCGAACGTGCCCGACGAGTCGACCGCGAACAGCCCCGCGGCCCACACGCCGTCCTCGAAGCCGAGGGTTTCCACGAGTTGCTCGGGACTCCACACGTACGTGAGTCCTTCCACGCCCTCGGTGTCTGCATCCAGCGCAGCCGCGAAACACCCTTCCTCGGTGCGCATCGCGCCGAGAACGAAAGCAGCGGTGGCGTCGGCTACCCGCGTTGCCAGCGCGTCACCGGTGACGCGGGCGAGGTGACCGTAGAACCGGAGCAGCAAAGCATTGTCGTAGAGCATTTTCTCGAAATGCGGAACGATCCACTCCGCGTCGACGGCGTAGCGCGCGAATCCGCCGCCGATCTGATCGTGAATTCCGCCGCGAGCCATGGCCGACGCGGTGCGCGTGACGGCGCCCCGCACCGTCGTCGACCCGGTTCGTTCGTAGTTCCGGAGCAAACCTTCCAGCAGTGAGCTGGGAGGAAACTTGGGTGCGCCGCCGAATCCGCCTCGTTCGACGTCCTCGTCGGCCAGAACCGACGACACCGCCTCCGCGAGCAGGTCTGCGTCGACGGGTTTGCCCGACGCCGGGAGCCGGCCGGAGTTGTCCCGCAGGGCCTCGGTGATCGCGGTCGAGGCGTCGAACACCTCTGCTCGACGGGTGGTCCAGGTGTCCGAGACGGCCTCGAGCAACTGCGTGAACGACGGGGTCCCCGCTCGTGGCTTGGGCGGGAAGTAGGTTCCGCAGTAGAACGGCTCGCCGTCCGGAGTCAGAAAGCACGTCATCGGCCATCCGCCTTGGCCGGTCATCGCGACGGTCGCGCTCATGTACACGGCGTCGAGGTCGGGACGCTCCTCACGATCGACCTTGATGCAGACGAAGTTCGCGTTCATCAGCGCCGCCGTCTCCGCGTCCTCGAACGACTCGTGTGCCATGACATGGCACCAGTGGCACGCCGAGTACCCGATGGACAGCAGGATCGGGACGTCGCGCTCGCGGGCGGATTCCAACGCCTCCGTCGTCCACTCCTGCCAGTGCACCGGATTGTCCGCGTGCTGACGCAGGTAGGGGCTGGTGGATCTGTCGAGCGCGTTCGCCCCGAGCACGATCAGCTCTCGCCGGGCTTGGTCTCGCGTGCGTCTTCGCGAACGGCGCCGCGGTCCGTACCTTCGTCGAGCGCCTGGTCGAGCCTTGGGTCGTCCTTCTCGAAGGACTCGGGCAGCTTCTTGATCTGCTTGTTCATCGACCAGATCAGCAGCGCTGTTCCCACGAGTAGGGCAACGATGATGACCAGGCCGACGGGCGACGATTTGCCGAACTCCGGCCCTGGGGCGCCCTGCGCCAACAACGACACGATCATGTGGCGGTCTCCGGATCGATCCCGGCGAAGAGCTCGGTCTCCGGAATGGACGTCTTGACGCGGGTGCGCGCGAGCTCGTACTCCTCCGTCGGCCACAGCTTGCGCTGGACCTCGATCGGCACGGCGAAGAACGATCCGTTGGGATCGATCTGCGTGGCGTGTGCGCGCAGTGCGTCGTCTCGCTGCTCGAAGTAGTCGCCGACGGTGACCTGCGTGGTGATGCGTTCCATGATCTCGTCGCGGTCCGTGGTCCACCTCTTCAGCCAGTCCACGAAGGGGCTTTCCTCACCGCGTTCGATGAACCAGTCGTGGAAGAGCTGCATCTTCTTCCGCAGGAATCCGTGGGAGTAGTACAGCTTCAACGGCGTCCATGGTTCGCCGGCGTCAGGGAACTTGGTGGGGTCGCCCGCTGCTTCGTACGCCGCGACCGACACCTCGTGGCATCTGATGTGGTCCGGGTGCGGGTAGCCACCCTTTTCGTCGTAGGTCGTGATGACGTGGGGCTTGAAATCGCGAACTACCTTGACGAGAGCTTCGGTGGATTCCTCGAGCGGCACGAGCGCAAAGCATCCCTCGGGAAGCGGAGGCAGCGGATCGCCCTCGGGCAGACCGGAGTCGATGTACCCCAGCCACGTCTGTCGGACACCGAGAATACGGGCGGCCTCGGCCATTTCCTCGCGCCTGACCTCGTTGATCCGATCCTTCACGCCCGGGATGTCCATCGCGGGGTTCAGGATGTCGCCGCGCTCACCGCCGGTGAGGGTGACGATCAGGACGTCGTTACCTTCGGCTGCGTACCGAGCCGTCGTTGCGGCACCCTTGCTCGACTCGTCGTCGGGATGGGCGTGCACCGCCATGAGCCGTAGTCCGGACACGTTCTTTCCTCACCTCAGCTTCACCGGAAACTTATCCGCCCCCTATAGTTCCACTTGGCGCCGACACAGCATGCACCGGCTGCCGTACGTTGATCGACGGTTCCTTTCGAAAGCGAAGTTCCCATGACTGCCACCCTCCCCGAAGGCCGCTACCCGGCGTCGAGCTCGCGGCGGGGAGTTGCACCTCGGACGAGAAATCTCCTGCTCGCCGTGGTCGTGTTGGTGGGACTCGTGGTCGCGTATCTCGCCTACCAGCGATTCTCGGTACAGGACGTCGAAGGCAAGGCGTTGACGTTCGACCTCGTCGACGACGAGACCATATCCATCGGCTTCAGTGTGACTCGGGCCGATCCCCAGCAGGAGGCCGTCTGCATCGTGCGAGCACGTTCGCGTGACGGTTCGGAGACCGGCCGACGCGAGGTGCTCGTACCCGGTTCTTCGGATCAAGAAGTGCAGTTGACCACTGTCCTGCGTACGTCCCAACCGCCGGCTGTCGGGGATGTCTACGGTTGCAGCACGAATGTCCCCGAGTATTTACGGGCAGGCTGACCTCCCGCCGTCTCGTGGTAAGATTGGCCGGTACACGGTTCCGCACTGGAACCGTGTATTGCTGCATTGACGGCCTGCGGGGTGCGAATAGACGGCCCTGTAAGACGCTACAGCGACCGCTACGGCAGCCGGCTCAGGCAGTGGGCCGCACCAGGGGGATCCACCCAATACCCGGGGGACCCGCCTAGACGCATGCCTCCGTCAGCAACAGACCGGGAGTCCACCGCGACTTCGACTACAAGGGAGTGATCGAGATGACCGAGACCCAGGTGACCTGGCTTACCCAGGAATCCCACGACAGGCTCAAGAGCGAACTCGACCAACTCATTTCCAATCGCCCGGTCATCGCCGCCGAGATCAACGAGCGACGCGAAGAGGGCGATCTGAAGGAGAACGGCGGCTACCACGCTGCACGCGAGGAGCAGGGCCAGCAGGAGGCTCGCATCCGTCAGCTGCAGGAGCTGCTCAACTCGGCGAAGGTCGGCGAGGCGCCTACGCAGTCCGGTGTGGCTCTACCCGGATCCGTCGTCAAGGTCTACTACGACGGCGACGAGTCCGATACCGAGACGTTCCTCATCGCCACTCGTGAAGAGGGTGCTCGCGACGGCAAGCTCGAGGTCTACTCCCCCAGCTCGCCGCTGGGTGGCGCGCTCATCGACGCTAAGGTCGGCGACACTCGCGAATACGCTCTGCCGAACGGCAAGACCATGAAGGTCACGCTGCTCAGCGCGGAGCCGTACCACACGTAAGAGTCGGCATACGACGAGAAAGCCCCCGACCGTCTGCGGTCGGGGGCTTTTTCGTGCCTCGGTGTCAGGCGGTGAGAGTTCTCTCGTACTTACGCACGGAGAGCGGCACGAAGATGACGAGGAACAGCACGACCCAGATCAGCGTGTAGAGAATCGGGTTCTGCAGTGGCCAGGCTTCCGGCGGTGGGGCGAGCGGGTTGGTGTTGCCGAACAGTTCACGTACGGCAAGTGCGACCGAAGAAATGGGATTCCACTCGGCGATGGTCTTGAGTACCGTCGGGAAGCCTTCGATGGGCACGAAGGTGTTGGCGATGAACGTCAACGGGAAGATCACGATGAACGACGCGTTGTTGAAGATCTCCGGCGAGCGGACGGTCAGGCCCACGAACGCCATCACCCAGGAGATGGAGTAGGCGAACAGCAACAGCAACACGTAGCCGGCCACGGCTTCGAGGAACGACGACGTGATGCGCCACCCGACGATCAAACCGGTGATGGACATGATCGTGATCGTCACGATGTTGTTGCCGACATCGGCTGCAGTTCTGCCGATTACAACAGCGGACCGTGCCATCGGCAGGGATCGGAACCTGTCCATCACGCCCTTCTGTAGATCCTCGGCGAGCGAGGACCCGGTGATGGATGCACCGAAGATCATGGTCTGCACGAAGATGCCTCCCATGAGGAAGCTCTTGTAGTCGACGCCGGGGATGTCGATGGCGCTTCCGAACACGTAGGCGAACAGCAGCACGAACATGATCGGCGACAGCGTCGCGAAGAACAGAAGATCCGGAACTCGCTTGAGCTTGATCAGGTTCCGTTTGGTGATGATGAGGGAATCGCGCAGCACGCTCATTTCTCTTCCTCCACTGCTTGTTCGTCCTCGGCGGCGCGGCCGGTGAGGGTGAGAAAAACGTCGTCCAGATTCGGCCGCCTCAGCCCGACGTCGACGACGTGGATGTCGGCTTCCTTCAATGCGACGAGGGCGGTCGTCAGATCGTCGGCTCCGCCACTGACCGGCATGCCGAGTCGACGGGTCTGCGCGTCGTACGACGGCGCGTCGAGGCCGATGGGAGTAAGGATCTCGAGCGCGCGGTCTTTCTGCGATGCGTCGGTGAGAACGAATTCGAGGCGTTCACCACCGACCTGCGCCTTGAGCTGATCCGCTGTGCCCTCGGCAATGATCGACCCCTTGTCGAGCACGATGATCCGATCGGCGAGGCGGTCCGCTTCCTCGAGGTACTGCGTCGTCAGCAGAATAGTCGTGCCGTCCTTGACCAGGTCGGAGATGAAGTCCCACATCGCCATTCGACTTCGGGGGTCGAGGCCCGTCGTCGGCTCGTCGAGGAACACCACCTTCGGCCTGCCGATGAGGCTGGCCGCGATGTCGAGGCGACGACGCATACCGCCGGAGTACTGCTTCGCGGTCCGGTCGCGTGCGTATTCCAGATCGAAGCGAGCGAGCAACTGATCCGCCCGTGTCTTCGCTTCTGCCTTCTTCAGGCCGAACAGCCTGCCCACCATCTCCAGGTTCTCGTACCCGGTCAGGTATTCGTCGACGGCCGCGAACTGTCCCGTGAGTCCGATGGTGTTACGAACCTCGTTCGGGTTGTCGCCGACGTCGATTCCGTGTACCCGCGCGGACCCTGACGTAGCTTTCAACAGGGTCGCGAGGATGCGGACCGCCGTCGTCTTCCCCGCCCCGTTGGGTCCGAGGACGCCCAGAACCGTGCCCTCCGGCACGGAGAAACTGATTCCGTTCAGCGCCGTGTTCTTGCCGTACTCGAGTACCAAATTCTCGACTTCGATGGCGTTCGCCATGATCTGTTCCCCATTCATTTGGTGCTTACGTACTGCAGACTCGATACCCGACGAGAACTCATCGGCCCACCCGAGAACCGACGACGGAGATCCTACGTGCAGCCGCCGACAATCTCTTGCTTCGTCGCCGAACCAGCGCAGCACTATGCGTTTCCGGTCGACGACGTGCTGTTCGAGGGGTGTACTTCCTCGATCCGGGTGGGAACTACCTCGAGATCATCACGAAGCGGTATTTCTGACCGGCCCGGGAGTACGGACGTCGCGTCTAGGACGTGGTGTCGACGGCGAATCCCGCGGTGCCGAGTGCGTCGAGGACGTCCTGACGATGCGCTGGGCCGCGGGTTTCGACGGTGAGCATGACGTCCACTTCTTCGAGTCCCAATTGACCGCCGGTGCGGGAGTGAACGACGTCGACGACGCTTGCGCCGACTCCCTTGACCACGTCGAGGAGCCCGATCAGTCCGCCGGGTCGGTCCGAAATAGTCACGCGCACAGCCAGGTAGCGTCCTGCGGCTCGCAGTCCGTGCGTGATGACGTGGGTCAGCAGGAGTGGGTCGATGTTGCCGCCGGACAGGATGGCACACACCGGTCCGTCCAGCCGGAGGTCCTGCCTGGTCATCAGTGCGGCCACGGCGGCCGCACCTGCGGGCTCGACGATCAGTTTCGCTCGTTCGATGCAGAGCAGCAGCGCTCGGGACAGCGCGTCTTCGGAGACCGTCACGATCTCGTCGACGCGGTCCACCACGTGGTCGAACGGAACGCTGCCGGGTAGGCCGACCGCGATGCCGTCGGCCATCGTCGACATCGACTGTGCGGCAACGGGGTGACCGGCTTTCAGCGATACCGGCCACGCGGCGGCGCCTTCGGCTTGCACGCCGACGACGCGGACGTTCGGCTTGTGCAGGTGAACCGCTGCTGCGACGCCTGCCAGCAATCCACCGCCGCCCGTCGGAACGACGATGGTGCCGACGTCGGGCATCTGACGAAGTAGCTCGGTCCCCAGAGTTGCTTGTCCCGCAACGATGTCCGAGTGGTCGAACGGGTGGATCAGCACGGCGCCGGTACGAGCGGCGAATTCGTGCGCGTGCGTGAGCGCTTCGTCGACCGTGCGGCCGGTCAGGTGGACGTCCGCGCCGTAGGCCTTGGTGGCGACGAGCTTCGGCAACGAGACGCCGGTGGGCATGAAGACCGTCGACGTCGTACCCAGCTGCGTTGCAGCCCAGGCGACGCCTTGCGCGTGGTTGCCTGCGCTGGCGGCCACTACACCGTGTGCACGTTCCTCCGGCGAGAGCCGTGCTATGCGGTTGTACGCTCCGCGCGGCTTGAAAGAGCCTGTGCGCTGCAGGTTCTCGCATTTGAGTCGCACTTCGTGCCCGGTCAGATCGGACAGAATCCGTGAAGCCACGACAGGGGTTCTTCGCATGACCGGCTCGAGCAATTCCTCGGCGTCGGCGATGTCCGACGCAGTCAGCAGCGCACCGCTCACGTGGGCTGACCGATCTTCGCACGCATCTTCATCACTGCTCCCGCCATACCGGCGCCGACCACGGCCGTAAGAATTCCGTCACGGACGTAGTATGCCAGGAATTTTCTACCGTCGTCCTCGACGATCTCGACGGAATCATCGGCCGATGGGCTTCCGAGCGCCTGGATCTTGACGTCGTACTGATCACTCCAGAAGTACGGGACGGCAGGCCGAGGTGCCGCCGGTTCCTTGCCCAGCAGAGCCGGAACCATGACGCGAACCTGGTCACCGACGTTGCTCCAGTGCTCGACCCGTCGGCGACCGTGCTGCGGGTGATCCCAGGCTGCGACGTCGCCGACCGCCCAGACGCCTCGAACATCGGTGCGGCCGTACGCGTCGGCGACGACGCCGTTGTCGACGGTGACTCCCGATGCCTCCAGCACCTCGACCACCGGCGTCGAACCGATTCCGATTACCACCAGGTCTGCCGCGAGTTCCGTTCCGTCGCTCAGCACGACGTGCGTCACGCGCTCCGTTCCGCGCAGAGTGTCGACACCGACGCCGGTGCGCACCGTCACGCCCTCGTCGCGGTGAAGCCTCGACACCAGCTCGCCGACGTCGGAACCGAGGACCGACGCGAGCGGGGTCGCTTGCGGCTCGACGAGCGTGACGTCGACGCCGAGGTGCCGTAGCCCTGCGGCGACCTCGCATCCGACGAACCCGGCCCCCACCACGACGGCGCGTGCAGCGGCAGAGGCGTCGCGGCGCAACGACTCGGCGTCGTCGCGGCTGCGAAGGACGTGCACTCCGTCCAGGTCGGGCAGCGACGGCACCCGTCTCGGCCGTAAGCCCGTCGCGATCACGAGTTGGTCGTACGGGAGCGTCGAGCCGTCGGCCAGCTCGAGCATCGTGTTCTCGGTGTCCACCCGGACGACTGCAACACCCAACCGCAGCTCTATGCGGTTCTCGGCGAAGTACTCCTCGTTCTCGAAGGTTGTGTCCTCGCGCTCCCCGCGGATCACCTCTTTCGACAGGGGCGGCCTGTCGTACGGAAGGTGGGGTTCGTCTCCGACGAGCACAAGCCCGCCGTCGTACCCCTGTTTGCGCAGTTCCTGAGCCGTGCGTAAACCGCCGAGGCCTGCTCCTACGATCACGATCGTCATGGGGGAATCTCTACCAGAGAACCAACTCCGTCCACTGAGCAACGGCGGCCCGGTTGCGCGTCTACGATCGAGACCATGAGCACAGACCCCAGCTTCGCGGCCGCCAGTTCGGCCGCGCTGACCACCACGCAGGGTCGAACGATCATCGCCGACGCGGTCGTCGCGAAGATCGCCGGAATCGCGACGCGGGAGATCGACGGCGTCCACGACGTCGGTGGCGGGACCGCTCGGGTCGTCGGTGCGCTCCGGGACCGCATCCCCGGCGCCCGCGTCAACCACAGCCAGGGCGTCGCCGTCGAGGTCGGTGAGAAACAAGCTGCCATCGACATCGGCATCGTCGCCGAGTACGGCGTCGCATTGCACGAACTGGCGGCCGGCATCCGACGTAACGTCATCACCGCCGTCGAGCGGATGACGGGGCTCGAGGTCACCGAAGTGAACATCACCGTCTACGACGTCATCCTGTTCGACGAGCTCGAGACCGGCGTGGACCCGGACGTCGCGCCTCGGGTCCAGTGAGCGCGGAAGGGGATTACCAGCTCGCCGACGCCATCGCCGCCGCCGCGACGACCGTGTCGGGCGTAGCAGGCCTGCACGCCGGGGAGTTCGGCGAGATCGCGACCTATCTGCCCGGCCGAAAGGTCGTCGGTGTCCGCGTCGACGACGAGCGGTGCGAAGTGCACATCACCGCCGAATATCCGTCCGACGTACACGGCGTCGCTCGCGGAGTTCAGGCAGCGATCGGGCAGCTGGTGTCGGTGCCCGTCGCAGTCGTCGTCGAGGACATCGATTCAGGGGACATCGATTCAGGAGAGGGTTCATGAGTTACACCGTCGTCGGACTGCTCACCGGTCTGCTGCTGGCTCTCGCCGGGATCATCGGTGGATTCAGCGGATTCGTGCTCGCACTGTTCCTCGGCGCGGTCGGGTTGGCGGTCGGCGCTCACTTCGACGGTCGCCTCGATCTGACGTCCCTGCTCCGCAGCCGCGGCCGTGGCTGACGGCGGCAAGGACGTAGCGACCCCGAGTGCCGATCCGGGCTTCGTGGCCGACGAGGTCCCGGGAACCGGCGGCCCCGGCACGCTTGTCATCAAGGAGCGCGCCGTCTCCCGTGTGGCTGTCGCCGCGGCGCTGACCGTCCCTGCTGTCGTAAGGCAGGTCGGCGGGATGTCGAAGCTCACCGGACGTGAGCTGCCGCGTGCGGACGTGTCCGTCGGCGAGCATTCGGTGTCGGTCAATCTGTACGTGGCATTGGCCTGGCCCTGCCGGATCGCCGACGCCGGGGCTGCGATCGCCGAGAAGGTCGGGCGGGCGTTGAACGACATCATCGGTCTGCCGCTGCATCAGCTCAACGTTCTGGTGGTCGGTACGTCGCCCGCTGGTTCGCCTGAACCGTCTGCGCCGTCCGACGCTGCTGCGTTTCGTCCGAGGCCCCCGACGGCGAGCCCGGCCGCTGTACCCATCACCCTTGTCCTGTCGCTCGTCCTGCTCGGTGTCGCCTTCGTCGCCGGACGAGAGTTCCTGATCGCGCACGACACCATCGACGGCGCACCGTGGATCGCCAACGCCGTGAACTGGATCGCGGAGTTGCATTGGCAGCCATGGATGATCGGTGCGGCCGCTGCCTGCGTCGTGGTGGGTTCGATACTCGTCGTTCTCGGCCTGAAGCCGCGGACGAAAACTCACACGGGCGCTGGGTCGAAGGCGTCGCAGTACCCCATGGTGTGGTTGCGTCCCACCGACGTCGCCCGGATCTGTAGCGATCATGCGGGCTCGGTGCCCGCCGTGGATTCCGCGCGGACCACCGTGACGCCGAAGCGGGTGACCGTCGACGTGCATCGTGCCGCCGGTAGTACCTCCGGTTCCACTGCCACGGTCGAATCCGTCCGCGCTGCAGTGGAACCCACAGTTGCATTGCTGGCCGACACCAGGACCGTCCGCGTCCGAGTGAAGGAGAGCAAGGCGTGAAGCGCGCGACAACGTTGATCGATCGCCTACTGGTGACGCTTCTCGGCGTCGCACTCGTCGGCGCAGGGGCGTTCGCGGTCGCGTGGTACTACGACGTTCCGTTCGCCGTGGAATCCCTGTCCAGATTCGACCGTGACGTCTTCGCAGCGTTTCCTGCGCAATCGTGGTGGGAGGCCGCACTGGCCGCGACCGCCGTCGTCGGCACACTCGCCGCCGTCGCGCTCCTGATCGGGAACCTCTCCCCCAGAAGAACAGGAACCGTCGAGATCTCGACGAGCGAATCTTGTTCGCTACGAATCGACCTGGGAGCGTTGGCCCGTGGCATCGCCGCGGACCTCGCCGACTTCCCCGGCGTCGAATCGGCCCGGGGTCGAGCCATCGACGATCGCGGCACGCCCACATTGGCCGTCACAGTGCAGACGTCACCGGGCATCGACATCGAGGCATTCACTCGTACTGCCGAAGAACGCGCCGCTTACCTCGCCGGCGCAGTCGAGGGCAGCGATGTAGCTCTGCGGGTGCAGCTGCACGTCTGAGCGCGCAACTGCACCCGTGGGGCGAACACTGCAGTCACAGGCGAGGATCCACGGGCTCGGATTCCATGGCGAGCACCGCGAACACTGCCTGGTGCACTCGCCACAGCGGTTCGTTCGCGACGTGGCGTTCGAGCGCCTCTATTCCCAGAGCGTATTCACGCAGCGCCATCGACTGCTTGTGTGCCAGGTTGCGTTCGCGCAGCGACGCAAGCCTCTCGGGTTCGGTGTACTCCGGTCCGTAGATCAGCCTCAGATACTCCCTCCCGCGAACCTTGATGCCCGGTTGCACTTTTCCCCGCGGGCCGTTCGCGGCAGGTTTGACCACCATTCCCTCACCGCCCTGTGCGGTCAACTCCTCCCACCACCGTGCGCCGGCTGCTGCGGATTCCTCGGAAGACAGGTCGACGGCGGTTCGTCGTGTGGTGGTGAACAGCGCCCCGTCGTGCTGGACGAGCCTGTCCGCGCAGTCGAGGTGCCAGCTGTGCGGTCGGTCGACATGTACGCCCTTCCGCGTCGCCAACACTTGAAACGGAGCCAACGACACACCGTCGAGACCTGAAGTGGGCCAGACGTATCCGCGGTACGCGTCGATGAACGCATCGATGTTGCGTGCACGCGAGGCGCCGCGGCGAACTCGATCCTGGACCGGAAGACCTCGCGCCGAAGCACGTTCGAGTACCGATGCTTCGGCGGCGAGATCCGCCCGGGCCGCGGCCCCGACGGCGGCATACTGGGTGCGGATCAACCCCTCCGCCTTCACCGACCACGGCATCAGCTCACTGTCCAGAATCGCCCAGTCCGTGTCGAGCTCGGTCCACAACCCGGTCGCCTCGAAAGATCTGTCGACGGCCGACAGCAGCTCACGGGTGAGTACCTCGTCGAACACTCGACGGCCGGTCCGGGTGTACGCGGTACCGTCGCCACCGCGGTGAAGCACGACGACGACCCGCGAGCCCATGTGCTTCTCCTCGCAGATCACCTCCCTGACGCCCACTGAGCGATAGGCATCGAACGCCTCGGTCGGATACTCGAGGTACCCCTCCCGCTTCGACGACGCACAGGGCGCCATGGTCGGCGGGAGGTATCGGAGCCACTCGGGAGCAACGGCAAACCGACTCATCACCTCCAGCGCACCCGCCGCGTTGTCCGCGCGAATGCTGACTCGACCTCGTAGCGCCGTCTCGACACCCGTCGGCCCGACCACATCGGTGAGATCGAGCGAGTTCTCCTCTCGCACGAAGCCTCCGAGGGGTTTCGCCGGCGCGTACCACTGCTTCTCGGCCGGTACGGACACGACTTCACGCTCCGGGTATCGCAGAGCCGTCAGCTTCCCACCGAAAACACACCCGGTGTCCACACACATCGTGTTGTTCAGCCATTCGGGCTCCGGAACCGGAGTGTGGCCGTACAGCACGGTCGCGGAGCCCCGGTAGTCCTGGGCCCACGGGTAACGAACCGGCAACCCGAACTCGTCGGTCTCGCCGGTGGTGTCACCGTAGAGAGCAAAACTACGAACTCTGCCCGACGCCCGGTTGTGGTACTTCTCGATCAGCCCCGCGTGTGCGACGACGAGCCTTCCCTCGTCCAGGACGAGGTGTGCGACGAGGCCGTCGCAGAACCTCAGGACTTCGCCTCGGAACTCCTCGGACTCCTCTGTCAGTTGCGCCAGTGTTTCTTCCAGCCCGTGGGACACAGTGACCTTGCGGCCGCGTAGAGCCTGCACGAGCTTGTGCTCGTGGTTGCCTGGAACGGCAAGTGCCTCACCGGCACCGACCATTCCCATCACCAGCCGAAGCACGCCGACCGAATCCGGACCGCGGTCGACGAAGTCCCCGAGGAACACCGCAGTTCGCCCCGGCGGTGGGACGGCACCTGCCACGCGTCCTTCCTTGTCGACTCTGATCCGGTAACCGAGCTTCGTGAGCAGAGCACGCAGTTCATCCAGACAGCCGTGGATGTCACCGATGACATCGAACGGTCCTGTTTCGCTCCGGCGATCACTTCGGAGCGGTGTCCGTGTGAAACTCGCGTGTTCCACTGCGTCGATGCCGCCCAGGACGTGGACGGTACGAAAGCCTTCCTTCGACAGACCTCTCATCGACCTGGCCAGCTGCTGATGCTGACGCCGCAGCACATCGCGGCCGAAGTCCCTGTCCGCGCGAGCGTCGTTACGCTGCGCACACACTGCCTCCGGTACATCCAGCACGACCGCGACCGGAAGCACATCGTGGTCACGAGCAAGCTTCACCAATGCTTTCCGAGCTGCAGGCTGGACGTTGGTGGCGTCGACGACCGTCAACCGACCAGCGACGAGCCGCTTGGCGACGATGAACTCCAGAAGTTCGAACGCATCCTTCGTCGCACTCTGCAGATTCGGGTCGTCGCTCACCATGCCACGGCACGTGTCACTCGACACCGTTTCGTACGGCCCGAAATGCTGTGCGGCGAAGGACGACTTACCCGATCCGCTGATCCCGACGAGCACCACGAGTGCCAGGTCCGGGATGTCGTACTGCGTCATACCGTGCCCTCCGTCCTACTGAAGATCGCCATCTGCGTCGGTGCGCCGACGCGCTCGTCGACCGGACCGATGCTCTCGAACCGCGCGACATACCCCTCGATTCCGTCGGCCCACCGCTGAAACTCTGCGCGGGTGAACTCGAACCGGTGGTCGGGGTGCCGGAACTCGCCCGGCGCCAACCCGTCGTACAGGATGTTGTACTCACTGTTCGGCGTCGTGACGAGAACGAACGTGGGCCGCGCTTCACGAAAGACCGATCGCTCGAGTGACTCCACCCTGTCCTGGTCCACGTGCTCGATCACTTCCATCAAGACGAACGCATCGACACCGAACAGTCGCGAGTCACGGTAAGTCGCCGAGGACTGCAGCAGTTCGATTCGGCCGCGCTGACGGTCGGGAAGATCGGCCACACGTAGCCTTCGTTCTGCGGCGTCGAGTGCGCGCGCACTGACATCGACACCGACGATCCTCGCAAACGATGTGTCTGCCAACAGCTCCCGCAGAAGCCGGCCTTCTCCGCAGCCGAGATCCACGATGCTGCTCGCCCCGATGGTACGGAGCGCGGCCAGCACTGCCCGCGCGCGCAGTTCACCGAGCGACGGGTCACGCGGAGCAGGCTCCTGCCGTGGAGCATCCACCACCAGGCGATCGAGTGCGTACGCAACCAGTTCACGGCGGTGCTTGAGGTAGCGCTCGGTGATCAGATCGGCGTGCGGATGATCGGCCAACCACTCACCCGCTGCTCGAACGAGCTTGTCCGCCTCATCCTCACCGACCCAGTAGTGCTTGACGTCGTCGAGTACCGGAAGCAGTACGTACAGCTGCTTCAGAGCATCGGAGACAGTGTGGATTCCGGTGAGGGTCAGATCGACATAGACGGAGTCACCCCAGCGCGGGATCTCCACGTCCAGTGGTATCGGCGTGGCAAGGACCGACCAGCCGAGCGGCTCGAACAGGTTTCTCGCGAGCTCACTGCCTCCCCGACACGGAACGGATGGCAGGTTGATCGACAGCGCCAGTTCGAGATTCGGCAACTCGGGCCTCGCCGTGCACGTACCTGCCATCGCCTGCTTGAACACCCGTGAGAGCGCCACCGCCAGCAACGATGCACCGGCATACGGTCGATCGTTGACGTAACGGCCCAACGCGAACTCGCTCGGCGAATACTTCGGAAGCGTCTTACCGAGTTCGACGGGATCGACGTCGAGAACCACCGCTACACAAGTCGATTCAGCACTTGCGTCCGGGTAGAACACCGTTGCCGACCCGACCGACAACCCGAACGTCTGCACCTTGTCGGGGTGCTTGTGCAACAGAAAACCGAGATCGGTGGTGTCGGTGAAATCGGTTGTCGCGTCCGCGGTCATAGTCAAGAGCACGCGGTCGACGTTACGGGACGCTCGGTCGGGTTGCGCGGCATTTTTCCTCGACCACCAGGACTGCACAACGAAAAGCGGCACCCACCCGAAGGTGAGTGCCGCTCTCGGTGTAGCTAGGTGGAGCTAGATCACTTGATGATCTTGGTGACGCGACCGGCGCCGACGGTACGACCGCCCTCGCGGATAGCGAAACGCAGGCCCTCGTCCATGGCGACCGGCTGGATCAGCGTGACGGACATCTCGGTGTTGTCACCGGGCATGACCATCTCGGTGCCCTCGGGGAGGGTCACGACGCCCGTAACGTCCGTGGTACGGAAGTAGAACTGCGGGCGGTAGTTGTTGAAGAACGGCGTGTGGCGGCCGCCTTCGTCCTTGGACAGGATGTAAGCGTTGCCCTCGAACTCCGTGTGGGGAGTCGTGGTGCCCGGCTTGATGATGACCTGTCCACGCTCGACGTCTTCGCGCTTGATGCCACGAACGAGGAGGCCGACGTTGTCGCCTGCCTGACCCGAGTCGAGCAGCTTGCGGAACATCTCGATGCCGGTGACCGTGGTCTTGGTCGAGCCGGGGCGGATGCCGACGATCTCGACCTCTTCGTTGACGTTGATCGCGCCACGCTCGATACGACCGGTGACGACGGTTCCACGACCGGTGATCGTGAAGACGTCCTCGACGGGCATGAGGAACGGCTTGTCGGTCTCACGGACGGGGTCCGGGATGGAGTCGTCGACAGCCTGCATGAGCTCTGCAACGCTCTCGGCCCACTTCGGGTCACCCTCGAGTGCCTTCAGTGCGGAGACCTTGACGACCGGTGCGTCCTCGTCGAAGTCCTGCGCAGCGAGAAGCTCGCGGACCTCCATCTCGACGAGCTCGATGATCTCGTCGTCGTCGACCATGTCGGCCTTGTTCAGGGCGACGAGGATGTACGGAACGCCGACCTGCTTGGCGAGGAGCACGTGCTCACGCGTCTGCGGCATCGGGCCGTCCGTAGCTGCCACGACCAGGATTGCGCCGTCCATCTGGGCAGCACCGGTGATCATGTTCTTGATGTAGTCGGCGTGTCCCGGAGCGTCGACGTGCGCGTAGTGGCGCTTGTCGGTCTGGTACTCGACGTGGGAGATGTTGATCGTGATACCACGAGCCTTCTCCTCAGGCGCCTTGTCGATCTCGTCGAAGGCCGAGGCCTCGTTGAGGTCCGGGAACTTGTCGTGCAGAACCTTGGTGATTGCTGCCGTCAGCGTCGTCTTGCCGTGGTCAACGTGACCGATGGTCCCGATGTTGACGTGCGGCTTCGTCCGCTCGAACTTCGCCTTCGCCACTGTGTGTCCTCCTGGACTGTTGGTGCTTGCTTGAAATGCAGCAGTGCGGTTGTCTCGTACAGCTCTTTTGAGCTGCATGGTCGTGCGGTGTTACGGATCCAGCGTGTCCAGCTCGGGAGAGATTTACTCTCCGGTCGCCTTCGCGATGATTTCCTTCGCGACGTTCGCGGGAACCTCGGCGTAGGAATCGAACACCATGGAGTAGTTAGCGCGGCCCTGAGTCTTCGACCGAAGGTCTCCGATGTAGCCGAACATCTCCGACAGCGGAACCTGTGCCTTGACGACACGAGCGCCACTACGTTCCTCCATGGCCTGAATCTGACCACGGCGGGAGTTCAGGTCGCCGATGACCTCACCCATGTAATCCTCGGGGGTCGTGACCTCGACGGCCATGACGGGCTCGAGAATGACCGGGCTGGCCTTCTTGGCGGCTTCCTTGAACGCTTGTGAGCCGGCGACCTTGAAGGCCATTTCCGACGAGTCGACGTCGTGGTAAGCACCGTCGAGCAGTGTGACCTTGACGTTGACGAGCGGGTATCCGGCGAGGACACCGTACTGCATGGCGTCCTGAGCTCCGGCGTCCACCGAAGGGATGTACTCCCTCGGCACACGACCACCGGTGACCTTGTTCTCGAACTCGTAGGTCGCACCGTCTTCGCCCTCGAAAGGCTCGAGACTGATGATGACCTTCGCGAACTGGCCGGAGCCACCGGTCTGCTTCTTGTGGGTGTAGTCGAGCTTTTCGACCTTCTTGCGAATGGTCTCGCGGTACGCAACCTGCGGCTTACCGACGTTGGCCTCGACCTTGAACTCACGCTTCATGCGGTCGACCAGGATGTCGAGGTGGAGCTCGCCCATGCCGCCGATGACGGTCTGGCCGGTGTCCTCGTCCAGTTTCACCGAGAAGGTGGGATCCTCTTCGGCGAGCTTCTGGATAGCTGTTCCCAGCTTCTCCTGGTCGGACTTGGTCTTGGGCTCGATGGAGACCTCGATGACCGGGTCCGGGAAGGTCATCGACTCGAGGATCACCTGGTTCTGCGGATCGCAGAGGGTGTCACCCGTCGTCGTGTCCTTCAGACCGATCACGGCGTAGATGTGACCTGCCGAAGCGGTCGCGATCGCGTTCTCCTTGTTGGAGTGCATCTGGAAGAGCTTGCCCAGACGCTCCTTCTTGCCCTTGGTCGAGTTGATGACCTGAGCGCCGGAGTCGACCTTGCCCGAGTACACGCGGACGTAGGTCAGCTTGCCGAAGAAGGGGTGGGTCGCGATCTTGAACGCGAGAGCCGAGAACGGCTCGTCGGCAGACGGCTTACGAAGGAGGAGTTCCTCTTCGTTGCCGGGTGCGTGACCCTGGACCGACTCGACGTCGAGAGGCGACGGGAGGTAGTCGATGACCGCGTCGAGCATGGGCTGAACGCCCTTGTTCTTGAACGCAGAGCCACAGAGAACCGGGTACAGCTCGCTGTTGACGGTCATCTTGCGGATGGCGCCCTTGATCTCGTCGATCGAGAGCTCTTCGCCACCGAAGAACTTCTCCAGCAGAGCTTCGTCGGACTCGGCGACGATCTCGAGGAGTTCCTGGCGGTACTGCTCCGCCTTCTCCTGGAGGTCGGCCGGGATGTCCTGAACCTCGTACTTCTCACCGAGCTTGGTCTCACCGCTCCAGACCTTCGCCTTCATCTCGACGAGGTCGACGATGCCTTCGAAGTCGTTCTCGGCGCCGATGGGCAGCTGGATGACCAGCGGCTTGGCTCCGAGGCGGTCCTTGATGGTCTGCACGGTGAAGTAGAAGTCAGCGCCCAGCTTGTCCATCTTGTTGACGAAGCAGATGCGCGGGACGTCGTACTTGTCGGCCTGACGCCAGACCTGCTCCGACTGCGGCTCGACGCCTTCCTTGCCGTCGAACACTGCGACGGCGCCGTCGAGAACACGCAGCGAACGCTCGACCTCGACGGTGAAGTCGACGTGTCCGGGCGTATCGATGATGTTGATCTGGTTGTCGTTCCAGAAGCACGTCGTGGCAGCAGAGGTGATCGTGATGCCACGCTCCTGCTCCTGCTCCATCCAGTCCATCGTGGCTGCGCCGTCGTGGACCTCACCGATCTTGTACGAGATACCGGTGTAGAAGAGGATGCGTTCGGTAGTGGTGGTTTTACCAGCATCGATGTGGGCCATGATGCCGATGTTGCGGACCTTGTTGAGGTCTGTCAGCACGTCCTGTGCCACGGAATTCATCCCGCCTTGTAAGTCGAAGAAGTGGGACTGGGCCAGCTTGTCACCAGCATGTGAACGGTGAGCCGGGCCGGACCAGGTACTCGGTACAACGCCGGAAAGGTGCGGAAAGTTTCGCCGCACCCTTCCGGCCGGAAGTCACCAGCGGTAGTGCGCGAACGCCTTGTTGGCTTCAGCCATCTTGTGCGTGTCCTCGCGACGCTTCACAGCGGCACCGAGGCCGTTGCTGGCGTCGAGAAGCTCGTTGGCCAGACGCTCGACCATGGTCTTCTCACGACGAGCGCGCGAGAAGGTGACCAGCCAGCGCAGTGCCAGCGTGGTCGAGCGACCGGGGCGAACCTCGACGGGGACCTGGTAGGTCGCGCCACCGACGCGACGGCTGCGAACCTCGAGGGCCGGCTTGACGTTGTCGAGTGCACGCTTGAGCGTGACGACGGGGTCGGTGCCGGTCTTCTCACGAGCCTGCTCGAGAGCCTGGTAGACGATGCGCTCGGCGGTGGACTTCTTGCCGTCGAGAAGGATCTTGTTGACGAGCTGCGTGACCAACGGGGATCCGTAGACCGGGTCGTTGATCAGCGGCCGCTTGGGTGCTGGGCCCTTGCGTGGCATTAGCTCTTCTCCTTCTTGGCGCCGTAGCGGCTGCGAGCCTGCTTGCGGTTCTTGACACCCTGGGTGTCGAGCGAGCCGCGGATGATCTTGTAACGCACACCCGGGAGGTCCTTCACACGACCACCGCGAACGAGCACCATGGAGTGCTCCTGCAGGTTGTGGCCCTCACCGGGGATGTAGGCGGTGACCTCTACCGAGCTGGTCAAGCGCACACGCGCGACCTTACGCAGAGCAGAGTTCGGCTTCTTCGGAGTGGTGGTGTACACGCGAGTGCACACACCACGACGCTGGGGACTGCCCTTGAGGGCAGCGGTCTTCAGCTTCGCAACCTTGTCGGTGCGACCCTTGCGGACCAGCTGGTTGATAGTTGGCATGAACCGGCTTTCTTTGTGTCGCGAGTCTTCTTCTCGAAAGACCCAGGGATCTAGCAGTTGGAGCAAGAGAACACTGCTCCTCACCCGTACTACTGTCGTTCTTGTACTGCATACCGCGGGTCTCTTGCACCCCGCGGTCGGGTGTGTCGCATACCCCCACACGGCAGCCGCATCGCACGCTCGGAACTGAACATGAGCACGGCTGTACCTCGCATAGGCACACAGACGGACCGGCCAGGCCGGACACGACCCATAACGATACCCGGCGGCGCGCCTTCGGGTCAAAACGGGCCCCGCCGTGCTACCGACTCAGATCGATCGTCAGATCCATCAGCGTCGTCGCAGCCTCACATGGATCAGGCGCGCCCGATCCAGGCAGGTACTGCACCCACCATCCGACCACTCCGGAGTCCGGAGACCCGGCCGTGACACCGCAGGACGTCGGCTCGTTCGGCGGCTGGGTTCGAATTGCCTTGCGGCCCTGCACGGTTATGTCCTGGACCAGGTACATCATCTTCTCGTTGGCCTCGCGCTCGGCGTCGAGCGAGCCGTTCTCGAACCAGTTGAACGTCACCTTCACGATGCCGTTGGGACCGGCCACGTCCCACCGGCAGATCGCCCCGAAGAAACCGCGAGCGATGGCGTCGCCACCCACCGTCGCGGCGATCCGATCGTCGGCGACGGCGTCGCATTCGGTCAGGAGATCTCGGAACTCCGTGTCGCCGCCGCTGGCGAACGTTTCGGGTGTCGCGGTGCCCTGAACCGTCGTGCTGCATCCCGCCAGCAGCACGACGAGCGCGGACATCCACAGCCGTTTCACTGCGCGCGCTCCACGGTGAGGGTTGCCAATCGAGTGGCGACGTCGCACGGATCGGACGACGGCGGCTGGTCACCGTACGTAACCGACCAGTGCATGAAATCCTTCCCGAACTGGACCCCGACCTCGCACAGGTAGTTGTCCGTGGCCGCGGAGAAACCAGGGTTTCCGTCGATCTCGATGTCGTCGGCGGGTCGACCGATCAGCTCGGACCCGGACCGCTCCCGATCGATGGGGCTGCCGCGGTACCAGGAGAAACTCACCGAAGGGCCGGTGCTGCCCGCGACCTCCCACTCGCACCCCACCGAATTCCTCGTGATCATCGTGAATGCAGGCACGGCGAAGGTACTCAGAATTTCGTCGTCGTTCACCGAACCGCACTGACCGAAGAACGGACCGGCCTCCCCCGGAGACGCCGACGTGGAGTTCTGCTGCGGCGACGCGTCGTCACCCGATCCGCATCCGGCCAGCCCGGCAGCGAGCACACCCAGGAGAATCACCGTCCGCCGCATGGTCTTCAGACCCTACCCAGTCCGACCGACACGGATCAGACGGAGTCGACGCGTCGACCCTGCACGTAGACCTCCGTGATCGCAGGCTCGCGCATCGCCATGAGCAGGGCGAACAGAGTCTGATCGCGTGCCATGTCCGGGTCCACGGAACGGATGCCACGACGCATCAGATCGTCGAGGGGCTGCCACTTCGCTGGATCGACGACGATGAAATCGGCTTCCTTGCCCACATCGAGGTTGCCGATGCGGTCCTCCATGTCGAGCGCCCGCGCGCCGGCCAGGGTGCCGGTGAAGAGCAACTCGGCGGGATGCAGGGACACGCCCGCGTCTCCGGGTTCGGAGATGTGCACCTTGTACGCGTCACCGAGCACGCGAGAGAGGAGGAACTCGTCACCGCCTCCGTAGTCGGAACCGAGGGCGATGTTCACCCCTGCGGCCACGGTTCGGTTCCACGGCATCGTGCCCGATCCGAGGAATTGCTGCGATGTCGGGCAGTGCGCGATGGACGTGCCCGTCTCCGCCATGCGTGCGAGCTCGTCGTCCTGACAGTGCACGGCGTGGGCGAGAATGGTCCGCCTGCCGAGGAAGCTCTTGCCACCGGCCGCGGAGCCGGGGAGGAACTTGCCGTCGTAGGTGTCGAGGTACGAGTCGACCTGGTAGGTCTCCAGCGTCGTCGCGATTTCGCCCGTGCCGGGCCTGTTGTTCTCGTTGAGGTGCGTGTGGAAGTAGACGCCGCGGTCCCGTACGGAGTCGTACAGCTCGCCGAGGTTCCTCAGTGTCTCCGTGGTCACCGACAGCGAGAACCGTGGAACGACCGCGACGTGCAGCAGAGCGGTGTCGACGTCACCGGTGTCGGCGGCGTGCCACTTCTCGATCTCCTCCGACACCAGCCGTACCGCGTCGTGTTCGGTGGTCACGAGTGACTTCGCCGAGTCGGGGCCCGTCGTCTGCACTCCCCTGCCGCTGACGACGCGCAATCCTCTCCGAAGGGTCTCCTCGAACAAAGCGTCCTGCGCGTGCGGGAACGCCGACCCGAACACCATGGCCTGCGTCGTACCGGCCGCGATACGTCGATCGCAGAACGCGGCCGCCGCCTCCGCCGCGAACTCCGGGTCCTCGAACATCGATTCCGACGGGAAGATGCAGGTGTTCAACCACTCGAGCAGCTGCCCGCCGCCGTAGGCGTCCCCAGCGAACGTCTGCGGGAAATGCACGTGAGTGTCGACGAACCCGGGAAGAAGAAAACCAGGACGATGGTCGACGACGGTGCCGCCACCGACCGTGACCGCGTCGAACGGTCCCGAATAGGTGATGACACCGTCGGCGTCGAACACCAGGGCACCGTCGGGTATCGAGACCAACGCACCCGCAGCAGCGGTCACCGTCGGCGATCCGGCGATATGGAAAACATGGCCCCGATGTATTTCAGGTGCGCTGTGTTTTTCAGGTGCGCTAGGTATTTCAGAGGCGCTGTGTATTTCAGGTGCGCTGCGTATCCGACTCACGGTGAGAGCGAACCACGAACCGGGCACCGCCGCAGATCGAGCGCTCGCCTACCCGGCCGCGGTGGTGGCGTGATCGATTTTCAGGCTTGCGTCGAGGACGCCTGCCCATGCCTTGACGATTTCGCTGCGTCGGCGTGAGTCGTCGCTCAGGACGTCGGCGAGGCCGAGCCCACGTGCGAGGTCGAGGGTCGCCTGCACGAGCCGGTGTGTCTGCGGGTCGCTGTCGTCGGCGCCGAGTTGGTCGACGGCCATGCGGTGGGCCACTCGACCGAACTTCTCCTCGAGCGGCAGCACCCTGGCCCGCATGTCCGGGTCCGCGGCGGCAGCGGTCCACACCTGCAGGGCCGCTTTGAACACGGAACCGGTGTAGTACTCGACGAGCCGCTCGACGACGCGTTCGGTGCGGGCCGGGCCGTGTGGCAGCGCCGCGGATTCACGGCGTGCGTCGTCCATGCGGGTGTCGAACATGTAGTCCAACGCCGCGGTGATCAGGTCTTCTCGGGTGGGAAAATGGTGCTGGGTCGCCCCGCGGGAGACTCCTGCTCGCGCCGCGACGACGCCCACCGTCGTCGGGCCCCATCCCTGCTCGGCGAGCGAGTCGATAGTGGACTCCAACAGCCGCTGACGCGTCGCCCTACTTCGATCCTGCTTGGGTTCCCGCGCCGTCACCATCGGTCCTGCTTCTCCCTACTTCTGCACTGGCCCGCTCATTCCGCGGGCGCCACTCGCGAGGCCACCCACCTGGGCGGTCGCTTCTCCAAGAAGGACATCATCCCCTCTCGCGCTTCCTCGGATGCAAACAGCCTCGCAGAACGGTCCGACAAGTCGGTTCCGTGAGCGTCGAAGTCCGCCAGAATCGCAGACGTCGTGAGCCGCTTCGACTCGGCGAGGCCCTGCGGGGATCCTTTCCGGAGAGACTCGAGAATGTCGCCGACGGTGGATGCCGGGTCGGCTGCGGCCTCGCTGATCAGGCCGATGGCCTCGGCCTCGTGGGAGCCGAACTTCTCACCGGTGACGAAGTAGCGGCCTGCCGCTCGGGAGTTCATCCGCGGCAACAGCGTCAACGACACGATGGACGGGGCCAGACCCAGGCGGGCCTCCGTCAGGGCGAATGTGGAGTTCGGTCCTGCGACGACGATGTCGCATGCACCGACAAGCCCCATGCCTCCCGCGCGCACGTGCCCGTCGATCTGTCCGACGACGGGCTTCGGGGTTTCGAGGATTGCACGAAGCAGTCCGAGCATCTGGGCCGTGCGTCCCTCGACGGTTCCGCCGGCTTCGGTGAGGTCGGCCCCCGCGCAGAACGTTCCACCGGTGTGGGTGAGGACGATTGCCCGAACGTCGGGATCCTCGCCCGCATCGTGCAGCCCTGCCGTCAGTTCGTCGACGAGGGCCGTTGACAGGGCGTTCCTATTGTGCGGGGTGTCGAGGGTGAGGGTGGTGACCGCGTCGACTGTATGTACCTGAACTGCCATCAGTACGACCTGGGTAGTCCGAGGGAATGTTGGGAGACGAAGTTGAGGATCATTTCCCGGCTGACCGGTGCGACCCTCGCGATCCGCGCTGCACCGAGCATGGCGGCGAGACCGTATTCCTCGGTCAAGCCCGCCCCGCCGTGGGTCTGGATGGCCTGATCGAGCGCTTTGATACTCGCTTCCGCGGCCGCGTACTTGGCCATGTTGGCGGCCTCGGCAGCACCGAAATCGTCGCCGGAGTCGTAGAGAACGGCCGCTTTCTGCATCATCAGCTTGGCGAGCTCGAGTTCTATCTTGACCTGGGCGAGCGGATGCGAAATCCCCTGGTGCGCACCGATCGGCGTCTTCCACACCGTGCGCTCGTTGGCGTATTTCACCGCCGCGTCGAGTGCGTAGCGGCCCATCCCGACGGCCATCGCCGCGCCGAGAATGCGCTCGGGATTCAGACCTGCGAACAGCTGCATCAGCGCAGCGTCGGCCTCACCGACGAGGGCCTCTGCCGGGAGCCGGACGTCGTCGAGGAACAACGTGAACTGGTGATCCGGCTCGATGATGTCCATCTCCATCCGAGTCTTCTGGAAGCCCTCGGAATCGGTGGGGACGATGAACAGCGCCGGCTTCAGCTTGCCGGTCTTGGAATCTTCGGTGCGGGCGACGATCAACACCGCGTCGGCCTGGTCGACGCCGGAGATGTAGATCTTGCTGCCCTTGAGGATCCAGTCGTCACCGTCTCGCCTGGCGGTCGTGGTGATCTGGTGCGAGTTGGATCCGGCGTCGGGTTCGGTGATGCCGAAGGCCATGATCTTCGAACCGTCGGCGAGAGCGGTGAGCCACGTCTGCTTCTGATCCGCCGTGCCGTACTTCCCGATGATGGTGCCGCAGATCGCCGGGCTGACGACGACCAATAGCAACCCCGCCCCGTGTGCCGCGAGTTCCTCCTGGACGAGGGCGAGTTCGTAGATCCCTGCGCCTCCGCCGCCGTACTCCTCGGGCAGGTTCACGCCGAGGAATCCGAGTTTGCCTGCCTCGTTCCACAATTCGCTGAGGGGTTCACCCTTGCGAGCCTTCGGCAGCACGTAGTCGATGTAGTTGTAGCGCTTGCCGAGCGAGGAGACCGACGTCCGCAGGCCCTTCTGCTCTTCGGTTTCGATGAAACTCATGATTCTCCTTTAAAAATGGTCATTCCGCGGGCTCCACTCCTGCTGAAATGGTCATTCCGCGGGCTCCACTCCTGTTGAAATGGTCATTCCGCGGGCTCCACTCCTGTTGAAATGGTCATTCCGCGGGCTCCACTCCTGCTGTTACGACTGCTAGGACGGCGCCGACCTCGACCTGCTGGCCTTCGGAGACGTTCAGTTCGGTGAGCACGCCGTCCGCCGGCGCAGTGACGGTGTGTTCCATTTTCATTGCTTCGAGCCACAGGATCGGCTGCCCGGCCGTGACGGTGTCGCCCTGCGCTGCAGCCACTCTGACGACGCTGCCCGGCATCGGAGCGAGCAACGATCCGGCTGCGACTTCCTCGGTGGGATCGACGAACCGCGGCGTTTTGGTAAGCCGCACCGGACCGAGCGAGGAGTCGACGAAGACATCCTGTCCGTGCCGCGCGACGTGGAACGTTCGACGAAGCTTGTTGTCGTCCAGCACCACTCGATTCGGAGTGCTCTCGATCAGCGCGACGCCGTCGAGATCGGTCTTCAGGCCGTAGCGCCCGAGGGTGTATTCGACAATCTCATCCCCGTACTGCTTTCGCTGCGGCTGCGACGGGAGGTTGCGCCAGCCGCTGGGGAGCCCCTTGTTCACACGAGCGGACGCCCGATTGTGGGCGGCGTCGGCCAGCGCGGCTGCCAGCGCCGAGAGCCGCACTGCACGTCCCTGAGCGATCGGCTGCGCCAGGACGTCCAGACCGTGGGTGTCGAAGAACGCCGTATCGGTGGCACCGGCGAGGAATGCCGGGTGCTGCAGGACGTTGACGAGTAGATCGCGGTTGGTGACCAGCCCGTGAATCGTGGCTTTCTGCAGTGACTTCGCCAGCAGATTCGCGGCCTGCTCTCGGGTGGGCGCGAACGAGATCACCTTCGCGAGCATGGGGTCGTAGAAGGTGCCCACGTGTGACCCTGTTTCGACGCCGGAATCCACACGGATTCCGGACTCGTTCAGCACGGAGAACCGCTCACCGGGGATGTCGAACGTGTGCACCGGCCCGCTCTGGGGCTGCCAGTCCTGACTGGGATCCTCGGCGTACAGCCGAACTTCGATGGAGTGCCCGCGTGTCGTCGGCTGATCTGCGGGGAGCGGCTCTCCCGATGCCACGCTGATCTGCAACGCGACCAGGTCGAGGCCAGTCGTGCACTCGGTGACGGGATGCTCCACCTGCAGACGGGTGTTCATCTCGAGGAAGAAGAAGTTGCCCTTCTCGTCGGCGAGGAACTCAACGGTACCTGCGCCCTCGTACCCGATGGCCTCGGTGGCGAGTCTGGCGGCGTCGAACAACCTCTCGCGCATTCCGTCGATACGTTCGACGAGCGGTGAGGGCGCCTCTTCGACCACTTTCTGGTGCCGACGCTGGATGGAGCATTCGCGTTCTCCGACCGTCCACACGGTTCCGTGACGGTCGGCCATGACCTGGACTTCGATGTGTCGGCCGGTTTCGATGTACCGTTCGACGAACACCGTTCCATCGCCGAAGGCCGAAAGCGCTTCTCGCCCTGCCGTCTCGATTTCCCGCTGCAGGTCCTTCAGATCGCGGACGATACGCATGCCGCGTCCACCACCCCCCGCCGAGGCCTTGACGAGCACCGGCAGTTCGTTCTCGGTGACCTGCGACGGATCGAGTTGCGTCAGGACCGGCACCCCGGCGTCGGCCATCATCGCTTTGGACTCCACCTTCGAGCCCATGAGTTCGATCGCTTTGACGGGTGGCCCGATCCATGTCAGTCCGGCGTTCTGGACCTGCTGGGCGAATTCGGCGTTCTCGGAGAGGAATCCGTAGCCCGGGTGAACTGCGTCGGCGCCTGCTTGTACGGCTGCTGCGATGACGAGTTCACCGCGCAGGTACGTCTCGCCGGGCGAGTTCCCCGGCAGGTTGACCGCGACGTCGGCTTCCCGGACGTGCGGGGAGTTCGCGTCGGCGTCGGAGAAGACTGCGACGGTGTCGATGCCTTCGGTGCGGCAGGTGGCGAAGACGCGGCGAGCGATTTCACCGCGGTTGGCGACCAATACAGAAGTGATCATTGCTTCACATCCGGAAGACGCCGAAGTTCTCGGTGCCTTCGATCGGGGCGGTGGCAATGGCCGACAGGCACATTCCCACCACCGTGCGGGTGTCACGGGGGTCTATGACGCCGTCGTCGTAGAGGCGTCCGGAGAGGAACATCGGCAGCGACTCGGCTTCGATCTGGTTTTCGATCATCGCGCGCAGGCCTGCGTCGGCCTCCTCGTCGAATGCTTGCCCGCGGGCTTCCGCGGCGGCTCGCCCGACGATGGAGATGACGCCCGCAAGTTGCGCGCCGCCCATGACCGCGGATTTGCTACTGGGCCACGCGAAAAGGAACCGGGGATCGAAGGCCCGGCCGCACATGCCGTAGTGACCGGCACCGTACGACGCTCCGAGCAGAATCGAGATGTGCGGGACCGTGGAGTTCGAGACGGCGTTGATCATCATCGAGCCGTGCTTGATCATGCCGCCTTCCTCGTACTCCTTGCCGACCATGTAGCCGGTGGTGTTGTGCAGGAACAACAACGGCGTGTTCGAGCGATTGGCAAGTTGAATGAACTGGGTTGCCTTCTGCGATTCCTCGCTGAACAGGACGCCACGTGCGTTGGCGAGGATGCCGATGGGGTAGCCGTGCAGTTCGGCCCAGCCGGTGACCAACGACCCGCCGTACATCGGCTTGAACTCGTCGAAATCGCTGCCGTCGACGATGCGGGCGATGACCTCACGGGGATCGAACGGGATCTTCAGATCCGTCGGTACGATGCCGAGCAGGTCCTCGGGATCGGCGAGCGGTTCGATGACCTCGGCTCGCGGCTCCGGGCCCTTCTTCTTCCAGTTGAGTCTCTTGACGATGCTGCGACCGATGCGGATGGCGTCCTGCTCGTCGACCGCGAAGTAGTCGGCAAGACCGGACTTGCGGGCATGCATCTCGGCGCCGCCGAGGGATTCGTCGTCGGAGTCCTCACCGGTCGCCATCTTGACCAGTGGCGGTCCGGCCAGGAACACCTTGGAACGTTCCTTGATCATGACGACGTGATCCGACATGCCTGGAATGTAGGCGCCGCCGGCCGTGGAGTTGCCGAAGACCAGTGCGATCGTCGGAATTCCTTTGGCGGACAACTGCGTCAGGTCGCGGAACATGCGTCCGCCCGGAATGAACACTTCCTTCTGAGTCGGCAGATCGGCACCACCGGACTCGACGAGGGAGATGACCGGCAGCCGGTTCTGCGTCGCGATGTCGTTGGCGCGGAAACCCTTCTTGAGCGTCCACGGGTTACTGGCACCGCCGCGCACCGTCGGGTCGTTCGCGACGATGAGGCATTCGACACCGCTGACGACGCCGATGCCCATGACCGTGCTCGCACCGACAGGAAAGTCGCTGCCCCAGGCGGCAAGTGGGCACAGCTCGAGGAACGCCGAATCCTCGTCGATCAGGAGTTCTATTCGTTCACGCGCCAGGAGCTTGCCGCGCTTGCGATGCCGCTCGACGTACTTCTCACCGCCACCGAGAAGCGCTTTGCCGTGCTCGACGTCGATCTCGGCGAGTTTGGTGTTCATCGCTTCGGTGGCACCGGTGAATTGCTCCGACGCGGTGTCGAGGGTGGACTTCAGCACGCTCATGCCTGGTACCCCAATCGTTTTGCAGCCAGTCCGGTCAGGATCTCGGTGGTGCCTCCGCCGATACCGAGGATGCGCATGTCGCGGTACTGACGTTCGACTTCGCTCTCCCGCACGTAGCCGAGGCCGCCGAACAACTGGACGGCCTGGTTCGCGACCCATTCGCCGGATTCGACGGCTGTGTTCTTGGCGAAGCAGACCTCGGCGATGAAATCGTTGTTCTCGGTCATGGATCGTTCGACGATGCTGCGTGTGTAGACGCGAGCGATGTCGATCTTGCGGGCCATCTCGGTGACGGTGTTCTGTACGGATTGCCGCTTGATCAATGGCTTTCCGAACGTCTCGCGGTCACGGACCCACTGCAGCGTCAAGTCGAGGCACCGCTGAGCGCTCGAATATGCCTGCGCAGCAAGCGCGATGCGTTCGGTCAGAAAGGCTTGCGCGATCTGTGCGAAGCCGGAGTTCTCCGCGCCGACGACATTGCTCACGGGCACACGAGCGTCGACGAAGGAGAGCTCTGCCGTGTCCGACGCCCGCCAGCCCATCTTGTCCAGCTTGCTCGTCACCTCGAATCCAGGAGTGCCCTTCTCCACGACCAGCAGCGAGACCCCTCCGGCGCCGTCACCGCCGGTGCGGACCGCCGTGACCACGAAATCCGCGCGGCACCCCGACGTGATGTACGTCTTCGCACCGTTGACGACGTAGTGATCGCCATCCTTGACGGCCCTCGTCCGCAGATGTCCGACGTCGGATCCGCCGCCAGGTTCGGTGATCGCGAGCGATCCGATCTTCTCACCCGCGAGGGTAGGGCGTACCCACTTCTCGATCTGGTCCGGATCACCCGCGGCCACCAAGTGCGGCAACGCAATTCCACTGGTGAACAGCGAAGCGAAGAGTCCTCCCGACGCGCCTGCCTGGTGCATTTCCTCGCAGATGACGACAGCGTCGGCAAGGTCGCCCCCGTCGCCGCCGACCTCCTCGGGGAAGCCCGCTCCGATGAGACCGAGAGCCGCGGCTTTACGGTGGAGATCGCGTGGGAGTTCACCGTCCGATTCCCACTGGTTCAGGTGCGGCAGGATGTCCTGTTCGACGAAACTGCGCACGGTCTTGCGGAGTTGTTCACGCTCCGTCGTTGTCCACATGGTCATATCTGTCCTTGGAATACGAGAGTTTCGGGAATGGCGATGTGCCGGGACCTGAGCCATTCGCCCAACCCCTTGGCCTGCGGATCGAACCGCGCCTGCGATGCGACGCCTTGGCCGAGGATGCCTTCGATGACGAAGTTGAGGGCCTTGAGGTGCGGCAGTACATGCCGGGTGACGGTGAGGTTCGAGGCTTCGGGGAGCAGCGACTTCAGTTCTTCGACGGTGAGAGCGTGAGCCAGCCAGGCGAATTCGTCGTCGCTGCGCACCCACACTCCGACGTTCGCGTTGCCGCCTTTGTCGCCGCTCCGTGCGGCGGCGACGGTACCGAGTGGCACTGTGATCGTCGACTCGCCAGGACGTTTCGGCGGAAGTTCGGGCTCCGGGAGCGGTTCGAGTACTGCCGTGTCGGTGGCCGATGGAATGTCGACCCGGGTGCCGTCGGCGAGGGTGACCGCGTGCGGGACCTCGCCTGCATCGACGTATCCGGCGGTGAAGACACCGAACGGCGCACCGTGTCCGGGTGGCGCGGTCAACGAGAATCCGGGATAGCTGGCGAGAGCGAGCTCCACTGCTACCGATGAGAACTGGCGGCCGACGATGTTCGGATCACTGTCACGGGCCACGCACCTCAGGAGCGCGCTTGCGGTTTCCTCGGTGGGCGCGTCGGGCTTGTCGGTCCGCACCAGCGTCCATTCGAGTTCCTTGGGTCTGGTCGGCAGCCAGGATTCGAATTGCTTCTGCGCGAGTTCGGCTTTCGCGTCGATGTCGAGACCGGTCAGAACGAGGGTGAACTCGTTGCGGAATCCGCCGAGCGAATTGAGCGAGACCTTCAGCGTGGGCGGCGGAGCCTCGCCTTTCACCTGGGAAATCCTGACGCGGTCGCTGGACTCCTGAGTCAGCACAGCGGTGTCGATACGAGCTGTGACGTCGGGGTTCGCGTATCGCCCGCCGGTGATCTCGTAGAGCAACTGCGCGGTGACGGTTCCGACGCTGACTGCGCCGCCGGTGTCGTCGTGCTTGGTGATGACCGACGATCCGTCGGCATGGATCTCGGCGATCGGGAACCCGGGACGGCCCATGTCGGCGATCTCGGTGAAGAACGAGTAGTTACCACCCGTCGCCTGGGTGCCGCATTCGATGACGTGACCTGCAACCACGGCGCCGGCCAGAGCGTCGTAGTCGGTTCTGTTCCAACCGAAGTGGTGCGCCGCGGGGCCGACGATGACCGAGGCGTCGGTGACGCGGCCGGTGACGACGACATCGGCGCCGGACTTCAGTGCTTCGACGATTCCCCACGCGCCGAGGTAAGCGTTGGCGGTGAGAGGGCTACCCAAGCCGAGCTCGTCCGCACGGGACAGGAGATCGTCGCCGTCGACGTACGCGATTTTCGCGCCGGAGCCGAGCTGGGTCAGCGCGTCGGCGAGGCCTTTCGGGTTGAGTCCGCCGGCGTTCGCGACGATCTTCACGCCCCTGTCGAGAGCGAGACTCAGGCAGTCCTCTACCTGGCGGAGAAAGGTTTTGGCGTATCCGCGGGATGAGTCCTTCATACGGTCACGGCCAAGGATGAGCATCGTGAGTTCGGCGAGGTAGTCGCCGGTGAGGTAGTCGAGTTCACCACCTTCGAGCATCTCTCGCATCGCGGAGAGTCGGTCACCGTAGAAACCGGAACAGTTGCCGATTCTGACGTGGGGGGTACTCATTTCGGGGATCGTCCTGGTCCTGGAGGGCCTGCGAAGGCTTGGGCGATGGTGAGCCAGTGCTGGGCGTCGGCGCCCTCGGCGCGAACGTCGAGGTCGTCCCGATGGGCGCGCTGGGTGACGAGCAGGCAGAAGTCCGCCGCCGAGCCGGTGACGCGCTGAGACGCGTCACCGGGGCCCCAGGTCCAGAGCTCACCCAAGGGGGAGGTCAGCTCGACCCGGAACGGCTCGGTCGGCGGGGTCTGTTGGTTGACGGCGTAGGCGAAGTCGCGGGTTCTGACTCCGATGTGCGCGACGCCTCTGATGCGCTCGGTGGGCTCGCGGCGGACGCCGAGTGCGTCGGCGACGTCCTGTCCGTGCGCCCACGTCTCCATGAGTCGGGCCGTCGCCATCGAGGCAGCGCTCATCGGCGGACCGAACCATGGGATCTTCACTCCGGCGGGCACCGTCGCGAGGGCATCCGTCATTGCGTGACGACGTGAGCGCCAGGTTTCGAGGAGGTCGTGCCGCCGCGCCTCTTCCTCGGCCGCGACGTCGACGAAACCGGTCGGATCGGACCAGGCTTGCTTCAGAACGATGTCGAACTCGGCTTTGGCGCGATCGTCTCCTGCAGCACCCGACGTCGTGCGCTCGGCGACATTGTCCGTCCAGGACAGATGGCCTATCTGATGGGCGACGGTCCAGCCCTCGGCGGGCGTGAGCGTCGACCATTGTTGGTCGGTCAGGTCGCTGACCAGGGCGTCGAGGTCGTCACCCTCGGCGCGGAGGTCATCGATGATCGAGTCGAGGTCGGCCATGGGAATAGCTTCACACCACACCGCATAAAAAGCAAGCAAGCCTGCTTGTTAATTTACATGTTGTTCAGACAAGGTCGGTACGGTCTCCGATCGTGAAGACCGCCGGACTTGCCGCCGCCCTACTTGCCACTGGACTCATCGCCGGATGTTCGACGTCGGGAGCGAGCGACGCCGAGCCCCGTCAGGTGCGCGTCGCGACGTTCAATGCAAGCCTCAACCGACCAGCCGAGGGTCAGCTGGCCACCGAATTGGAAGGCGAGAACGCGCAGGCGCGTGCCGTCGCCGACGTGATCGACGAAATTTCGCCGGATGTTCTGTTGATCAACGAATTCGACTATTCGCCCGAGGCACTGGATCTTTTTCGTGAGAACTACCTGGGCGGCGCGTACCCCCACTCCTTCACGGCACCCGTGAACACCGGCGTCGACTCCGGACTCGACCTCGATTCCGACGGTGCTCGCGGTGGACCGAACGACGCATTCGGTTTCGGGCAGTTTCCCGGCCAGTACGGCATGGTCGTGCTGTCGAAGTTCCCGATCGACACCTCCGGCGTTCGAACATTCCAGAACTTCCTGTGGAAGGACATGCCGGATTCGCTTCTACCTCGCGACTACTACGGCGCGAACTCGGACGCACTGCGCCTGTCGAGCAAGTCGCACTGGGACGTGCCCGTCGACATCGACGGAAAGACCGTGCACGTTCTGGCCTCGCACCCGACTCCCCCGTCGTTCGACGGACCGGAGGACCGCAATGGAAAACGCAATCACGACGAGATCCGCCTCACCGCCGACTACATCGACGGCGCCGAATACTTGTACGACGACAACGGTGTTCGCGGAGGCTTGACGCAGGACGCATCGTTCGTCGTTCTCGGCGACCAGAACAGTGATCCGGTCGACGGCGACTCGGTAGCAGGGTCGATTCAGCAATTGCTCGACAACCCTCGCGTCCAGGATCCGGCGCCGATGTCAGGACCCGAAGGCAACACCGACACGGCAGACTTTTCCGACCCGATTCCCGGCGACCTGCGCGTCGACTACGCATTGCCGTCGAGCGACCTGACCGTCACAGGCTCGGAGGTGGTCTGGCCGACCGATGCGTCGCACCCCTCGGATCACCGAATGGTGTGGGTGGATCTGGAGCTCTGACTCAGGATGCGTCTCCGCGGTCGTTGAGCGATCGGATCATTCCGCCGAGGAGCCGGAACGCCGTCTCGCGTTCGTCGCCGGACATACCGGCCAGCATCCGGTCCTCCACGGACCTGACCGCGGCAGTCGCCTTCTCGAGCTCCCGCCGGCCGTGTGCGGTGAGCCGAGCCGGAAGGGCCTTTCCGACGGGAGCCTCCGTCGGCCTGACGACGACCCCGTCCCGTTCGAGAGCCTGCAACAGCACGTTCATCGATTGCCTGGTGACGAAGGCGCCGCGGGCGAGTTCGGAGTTGGACAGCCCCGGCCGCTGAGCAAGTAGTTCGAGGCACGAGTAGTGCGTCACGCTCATCCCGAGCGGCCGAAGGACTTCCTCCATCGAGGTCCGCAGAACACTGGAGACTTCCTTCAGCAGGTACCCCAACGAGGTGTTCAGGTCGATCCCTCGGTCGGCTTGACTCATGTCAGTATTCTGACATAGATTTGTTCGTGTCAGATAACTGACACGCATCGAAGGAGTCTCCATGGCAGTCACCGGCCCCGATTTCATCTCCCTCCAAGTACGCGACCTCGCCGCATCGCAGGCGTTCTACGAGAAGTACCTCGGCCTCGTTCGTTCGCAGGCCGGCCCACCCCACGCCGTGGTCTTCGAGACCACTCCCATCGCTTTCGCTCTGCGAGAGATCGTCGCCGGAACCGATCTCGCCTCCGCGGACCGGCCGGGCATCGGCGCCGCAATCTGGCTGCACGCCAACGACGTTCAGTCCATCCACGACGCCCTTGTAGCGGACCAGGAGCGGAGTGCGCAGAGCGACCCCGACAGCAAGACTCAGATCATCGTGTCGGAACCCATCGACGGCCCCTTCGGCCGCACCTTCACCTTCGCCGACCCCGAGGGCTACCACATCACCCTCCACGATCGCGCCTGACGGTTCGGCCAGGGCTCTCGTCGGTACCATCGATGCCATGGGGGTCTACGACGCGTATGTCTTCGATATCCAGGGCACACTGTTCGACTTTTTCGGGCCGGTAGCCGACGCCTTGTCCGAATGGATGGACGACGAAGTCGTCGGCGATGCAGTGCGAGCCTGGCGCCAGGACTATTTCGAGCGAACGTCCACCCTGACGCAGTCGGCCGAGCATTGGCAGCCGGTGCAGAACGTCTACCGAGACGGGCTGGATTCGGTCGTGAAGAAACTCGGGCTACAGATCCCTTCTCCTGCCCGGACGGCGTTGGCCGAAACATGGAAGAACCTGCGGCCGTGGCCCGATTCAGTGGACGGCCTGCGAGATCTACGACAGACCTCGGTAGTCGCGAGCTTGTCCAACACCGACATGGCGACCATGGTGCATCTGTTCAAGCGAGCCGGGATGGACTGGGACGCAGTGCTGACCGCCGAAGTGTTCGGCGCTTTCAAGCCGGCTTCTTTCCTGTACGAGCGAACGTGTCGTTACCTCGGGGTCGAACCCGACCGTGCAGCGATGGTCGCATCACACCCGTACGACCTCCGGGCCGCCAGGGCCGTCGGCATGAAGACCGTGTTCGTTCATCGCCCGTTGGAATTCGGCCGAGTCGATCGTTCGGTGGACGATGCGAGGGGCGAGTTCGACCACAGAATCGACAGCATTGCGGACATGCCCTGACGGAGGATGCCGTCGCACAGTCATTTCGAGATTCGGACCCGTGCTGATTCGGTTCGTTTTCCGACTACGACGGAAGTTCCCGCGGCAGCCAACCCCATGATGGGCATGTTCGAGTAGATCGACTCGTGATTGCCAGGGCCCACCCGATAGGTCTCGTGATAGACGCCGACGTCACCGCTACTGCCGACTCTGGTGTTGAACGCCCTCCACGACGGCAAGTGTGGATCACTCGGGTTCCGGGCGAACGCCTCGAGCAGATCGAAGCTCCGCCAGTACTGGACCACCGTTACCGTACGTCCGCCGAAGGACAGGCGAGCGCCCAAGAGCCCCTTCTCCGGATGCTTCCGCAACTCGCGCAACATTTTCGGCATGGCGACGAACGGCGGAAACCACTTGTGCACCTTCCACAGCTTGTTTATCCGCATGCCGATGAGAAAGACGACGAAATCTCCGTCCATCGAGGCCGTGTAGCGGCCGGGTTGCACTCCGTTGCGGTTCACGATGTCGAACCTCCAGACTATGGATAGAAGAACTATCTATAATAGATAGTGATACTCTCCGTTCGTGAAGTCAAGGGTGCTCGGATGAGGATCTCCGAGCTGAGCAAGCACTCCGGCGTGTCGACAGCCTCCATCAAGTTCTACCTGCGCGAAGGCCTCCTCCCCGCAGGCAAGCAGACCGCACCCAATCAGGCCGACTACAACGACCAGCACGTACGACGGTTGCGTCTCATCCGCGCCTTGATCGACGTCGGCGGACTCTCCGTTTCCGTCGCCCGCGCCACCCTGGCAACGATCGATCACGAATCAGCCTCCGCTCACGACACGTTCGGAGCAGTGATGCACGGGCTGGACGACATAGAACCCGACGACGCGACAACGGACGTCGCCCGAACCTACGACGAAGTGCGAGAATGGATTTCCGCGCGTGATTGGCACGTGGACCCTGCGGCCCCCGCTCCCTTCAGGCTGGCAGAACTCATGGCGACGTTGAGACGCTTCGACTTTCCGATCGACTTGAACTACTTCGACGACGTGGCCGACGCTACCGAGGCAACTGCCTGGGGTGAGGTGAACTACGCCCGTACGCGACCAGACCGCGCCTCCGCCGTGGAGGCCATGGCCATAGGAACCGTCGTGATCGGACAGGCCGTGAACGAGATACGCCGAATTGCGCTCGAAGCCATCAGCTTTCGAATTCAGAACACCGGCGATGACTCTCGGACTGTTACGCCATGACCCAGCTACCCGCAGTAGAGTTCGCCTTCCCCGGTCCGCTGCGCGACTCCCTCGTGGCCTCTGTCCTCGACGGCAAGAAGACATCGACGACGGGCTTGGTGGCCGACTACACAGCAACCGGTGACCCCATTCCGGCCGTCGGCGATCGATTCTCGGTCATTGATTCGTCCGGGAAACCTGTCGGTGTCATCGAAGTGACGGGAGTGCGCATCGTGCGACTCGCCGACGTTTCACTCGACCACGCCATGGCCGAGGGCGAAGGCCACCGCTCGATAGCCGACTGGCGGCGCGGCCACGAATCAATCTGGCACTCTACGGAAATGCGCTCGGCACTGGGCGATCCCACCTTCACTGTCGACGACGACACGAAAGTAGTTCTGGAATCCTTTCGACTGATCCAGCCCCGCTAGTCGGACGGCGCCTTGTAAGCATTTTTGTCGGTGTCGTGTGCTAGCAGCTCGAAATTCGAAAACGGTTGCCCCACAACCCGAAAGACCTTGCAACCGAACAGAACGGGCGGTACATTCGAACATACGTTCCCATGAACCGGGGGGTTCACCACATGCCACACACCACGCCCAGCAGATACGCCCGCTACCTGGGCCCACACACACCACCCACCATCGACCCAACACTCCTGACCGAACTCACCGACGCAGCCAGAGAAGAAAACAAAGCCTGCGCACGCAAAGTCGCCCACGCCGCACACA
>NZ_NPFY01000042.1 GCF_002259415.1 Rhodococcus sp. 14-2470-1b | reverse complement strand
GGGAACGTGGCGTACATCGCCAGCCCCGAAGTTGCCGCTGCGGTCAGACGTGCCCAGGTTCGGGGCCCTTCACCTCGACTTGTCCGATACAGCCGCCACACTCGACCTCGGTCGACGCAGGACGGTCCGGGCCCGGGTTCGGCATCGGGCATCGCCCTCATGACGAGGGTGCCGCCGCCCTCACGGCGACACGACGCATCGGGTGGCGGAGAAATCGACGGTATTCATCAACTACTATGGTGCATAGTATTTCAAGTGTTGGCAAATCCGGGGTCACCTGCACCGTCTGCGGTGCACCCGGACGTACGCACGGTGTACACCCGAGAACGAGGACCAGTGACCCGCTCCCCCATCGCCGCCGCTCGGCTCCGCGCCGCCGCAACCGCCCTTGTCCTGGCTCTGGTCGCTGCCGCTCTACTGGTCGACTACTGGGCGCAGGCGGCGTTGCCCGGCTCGACGATTCCGCTGCGGATACTCGAGCTGCGACTGGCCTTCAATCGCGGAATGGCGTTCAGCCTGGGTGATTCTCTGCCCGTGTGGGTCGTCGTCGCCGTGACGGCGTCGATCACCACCGGGTTGGCGATCTACGGGTGGCGTACCGCGCCTCACGCGGGTCCGGTCACCACGGCAGCGCTGTCGTTGGTCCTCGCCGGTGCACTCTCGAATGTCCTCGACCGGCTCCTCGACGGCGCGGTCACCGATTACTTTCACACCGGTTGGTGGCCGACATTCAACCTCGCCGACATCTACATCACCTGCGGGGTGGTGCTGGTGATCGGGGCGGCACTGTTCACGCGAGAGGCCACGAAGATTACCCCTCGGCCCGCAGTGCCCGACAGCGCCGAATCGTGAACGTGCATGAGATACCTCGGTGCTCGAATCGAATGCCCTGCAGTGCACACACATTCGCGACAGGACAATCATGCTGATTCGCTCGAACAGTGAGAGTGATCGACACCGGAACGGCTCGAAACATAGTCGACCACAACCACCGACAAG
>NZ_NPFY01000036.1 GCF_002259415.1 Rhodococcus sp. 14-2470-1b | reverse complement strand
GCCGCGGCACAACTTCACCGAACTGCCCCGGATCCGTTCGGAGCGTCCCGCGTTCGAACTGCACTACCCGCACATGGTCGAACGCCTCCGCGCCGAAGCTCACGTCGGACCAGGCAGCCATGGTGGACACACCACCGAAGTCCTCGAACAGGCACGTCGCGCACCTATCGCGACGAGCGACCACGAAGGATCCGGCGACCACGACCCCAAGTAAACATCCAGTCAATCGGCAAGAGCCCCTCCCGGAACTCGGGCGGGGCTCTTCGCTTGCGACAATCTGATCAGTGAAGCAGCAAGAATGGCGACGCACCACATAGGTCAGCGTCGTCGCGAAGGGAGAATCGGTGCCTGACAGAGGTTTCGCTACCGAGGACATCGCTGTACTCGTCACCGTCACCGGGCCCGACAAACCTGGCGTCACCTCGGTTCTGTTCGCGGCGCTCTCGCGTCACGACGTGAGCCTCCTCGATGTGGAGCAGGTGGTCATCCGCGGCCGACTGACTCTCGGCGTCCTGTTGTCGTGCCCGCGCGATCCCGAGGCACTGCAGGACGAGCTGGAGGAGGCCATGTCCACCGTCGGCGTACACGTCGACGTCGAGATCGGTGCCGACCCGGTGGGCAGTCGCAGTCTTGCGACTCATGTCGTCGTCGTCCTCGGCCGTCCGGTCACCGCTCGGGCCTTCAGCAGCATCTCGCGCGAGCTCGCGAGACAGGGTGCCAACATCGACTCCATTCGCGGAGTCGCGGACTATCCGGTCACGGGTCTCGAACTCGACGTCACGGCCACGAACACGTCGCCGGACGCAGACCGTCAACTCAGGAAGGGTCTGTCCGAGGTCGCGGCGGGCGTCGGCATCGACGTGGCCGTCGAACGCGCAGGCATCGCGCGCCGCTCCAAGCGACTCATCGTCTTCGACGTCGACTCGACGCTGGTTCAGGGCGAAGTGATCGAGATGCTGGCCGCCAAAGCCGGACGTGAGGCCGAGGTTCGAGCGGTCACCGAATCCGCCATGCGCGGCGAGATCGATTTCACCGAGTCGTTGCACCAACGCGTGCAGGCATTGGCCGGACTCGACGCGTCCGTCATCGAAGACGTCGCCGACGAACTCGAGCTGACGGCGGGTGCCCGCACGACCATTCGTACGCTGCGGCGACTCGGGTACGCCTGCGGCGTCGTCTCCGGTGGTTTCCGTCAGGTCATCGAGGGACTCGCTCACGAGCTGGAGCTGGATTTCGTCAAGGCGAACACACTCGAGATCGTCGACGGAAAACTGACCGGGCGTGTGGTCGGTGAGATCGTCGACCGAGCTGCCAAAGCGACCGCGTTGCGCGAGTTCGCGGCTCAGGCCGGTGTTCCGATGGAACAGACGGTGGCCGTCGGCGACGGAGCGAACGACATCGACATGCTGACTGCTGCGGGCCTCGGAGTGGCATTCAACGCGAAGCCTGCGCTTCGCGAGATCGCGGACACCGCGATTTCCCACCCGTACCTCGACGCGGTCCTGTTCATGTTGGGCGTGACGCGTAGTGAGATCGAAGCTGCGGACGCTGTCGACGGCGGCGTCAGGCGAGTCCCGATCCTGTGAGCGACGTTCCGGAAACCTCGGTGCCCGGTGCTGGGCCGATCGACGGGACCGTCGACAGTCCGCTCAGTACGTTCGCCGAGCGACATGCTGTGCTGGCCCGAGGCTACGGTGGTCGTGCAGATCCGGAGGATCCCGCGGACGTGCTGGCGATGGCCGTCGTTCTGCACATACCCAAGACGGATCCGCCGCCGCGCAGCAGTCTGTTGGAAGCCGCCGCAGCCGCTGCGGTCGCATTGTGCCTGGACGAACGCGTCGGACCGGGTGGCGAGTGGGAGGACCGCTTCCTCGCGTGGACCGGGTCGAGAATCCGCAAGGTCGCCAGGCGGGCGCGGGGTGCGCACTGGACGGCTGCGCAGGATGTTTCCGGACTTACCGTCGACGTGAGTGGCGCGCAGGCTCGCGCTTTCGTTCCCGGCCGAGTGGGCGATCTGGATCCTCGGGTGAGGCGTTTGCAGATCGGCGGCACCGATGTCCCGCACGACGCTGTAGGCGCGCCGACACCGGGAGTTCCGGTGTTGTGGATAGATCCAGCCCTCGAGATGACGGTAGGGAAGGCCGCCGCTCAGGTCGGCCACGCGTCGATGCTGCTCGCGGGCGCGATGACGCCGGAGCAGTGCCAGGACTGGGCCGACACCGGGTTCGCCTGTTCCGTGCGCGACGCCGACGAGCAGCAGTGGCGTCGGGCACGTGCCCTGGTCGAGGCAGGTCAGGCCGTGGCCGTGCGGGATGCGGGGTTCACCGAGGTGGCGCCCGGTTCGATGACGGTAGTCGCGACGATCTGACGATTCGGCCGTCGCGCAGGTAGCCTCCATCCACCCGCAGGGGTCCACTGCATGAAAACTGGATGTTTCAGTAGGGGCCAGATCGGGCCGACACTGGGTGTATGCGAACGACGAAGCACGATGCACCGTTGAACCCCGACAGACGCACACGACTGACGCTCCGGCTTCTCGCCCTCTACGTCGGCCTGTGGCTCTACGGTGCGTCGATGGCGTTGATGGTGACGGCGGGTCTCGGCCTCGATCCATGGGATGTGTTCCATCAGGGAGTCAGCCGACACGTGCCGTTGAGCTTCGGCACGATCACCGCACTGACCGGCGTCGTCGTTCTGCTCCTGTGGATTCCGTTGCGCCAGAAGCCCGGCTTGGGGACCGTCAGCAACGTCGTGGTCATTGCGATCGCAGTGGACGCCACGCTGCACTGGCTCCCGGACGTGGGAAACATGGCCGTCCGCATCGCGCTGTTGGTGACCGGAATCGTCGTGAACGCCTTCGCGACTGCGCTGTACATCGGTGCGGGCATGGGGCCGGGTCCGCGCGACGGGTTGATGACGGGACTCGTCGCGCGAACCGGACTGTCCGTGCGACTGATTCGCACGTGCATCGAGTTGGCGGTCGTGGCAACGGGGTGGCTCCTGGGCGGAAACGTCGGGGTCGGGACCCTGCTGTACGCGTTCGGAATCGGACCCCTCGTTCAACTGTTCATGACTTACCTGCCGTCGCTGCGGAACACGAGCACGCCCGGACCGGTCAGCGAGATCGGCGATCCGGCTTCGACGGACATGACGTCGGTCGGTACGCCGCGTGGTTCGGACGAATCGAACACCGGCGCGAATTTTCGGGCAGCCCACGAGGGGCAGGCCAGTGAGATCTCCGTCGGACCACCGGAGTGCACGATCAGCAGCGAGCTGTCGTCGTCGACGCGCACTCCGTTCGGTTCGTAGGACCGCACGTCGCCGCCGTCGACCCATGCCTGGATGGTGCGGACGGAGTCGTCGTTCCACTGATCGGTCGTGAACTCGTTGCCGTGTCCGTCGAACCAGACCAGGTCCGGTCGGCCCGACGGGGTGTCCCGTCCGAAGAAGAATTCCTGCTGCCGGAGCGACGGTGCGCTTCGCCTGATCCGAAGCAGGCGTGAGACGAACGCGACGAGATCGGAATCGATGTTCGACCAGTCGATGGCCCACGCGTCCTCGGCGGGTGCGTCTTCGGCAATGCAGTACGCGTTGTTGTTGCCGAACTGCGTGTGTCCCAGTTCGTCTCCGGCGAGCAGCATCGGCGTTCCGGTGGAGAGTGCCAGGGTGGCGAGCAGTGCCCGTACATGGCGGGCTCGGGCACCGGTGATGGCAGGGTCGTCCGTCGGTCCTTCGGTCCCGTGGTCGACGGAGATGTTGTTGTCGGTTCCGTCGCGGTTCTCCTCACCGTTCGCCTCGTTGTGCTTGCGCGAGTACGACACGAGGTCGTGGGCAGTGAAACCGTCGTGGGCGGTGATGAAATTGATTGACGCCCAGGGCTTTCGGCTAGCACCGCCGTAGATGTCCTCGGATCCGGCGAGCCGTGACGCGAGATCGCGCACACCGATCTGTTCGGCCCAGAATCGGCGGACCGTGTCGCGGTAGCGATCGTTCCATTCGGACCACATCGGGCCGAATCCACCCACTTGATAGCCGGCTCCCGTTGCATCCCACGGCTCGGCGATGAGCTTGACTCGCGAGAGAACCGGATCGGTCGTGATGGCAGTGAGGAGGGGTGCGCGAGCGTCGAATCGCCATCCTCCAGGCCGTCCCAGCGTGCTGGCCAGATCGAATCGGAAGCCGTCGACTCCCATGACCTCGGTCCAGTACCGCAGGCTGTCGCAGACCATGCGCACCACTGCGGGGGACGCGGAGTCGAGTGTGTTGCCGCACCCGGTGAGGTCGACGTCGTATCCGCGACCGTCCAGCAGGTAGTACCCCGGCGCGTCGAGTCCGCGCCAGCTGATGGACGGCCCGGACACCGACGACTCGCACGTGTGGTTGTAGACGACGTCGAGCACGACTTCGATTCCGACGCTGTGTAGTACGTCGACCATCGTCTTGAACTCGGTCACCTCGGCGCCGGGTTCGGAGGCGAAACGTGGATCGGGCGCGAAGAACGCACCCGTCGAATATCCCCAGTGGTTACGCATTCCTCGTGCCCGCACGTCGGGTTCGGTCGACATCGCCTGCACCGGTAGTAGTTCCACTGTGGTCACGCCGAGTGTGGTGAGGTGCTGGAGTACTGCGGGTGCAGTGAGGCCCAGGTACGTCCCTCGGTGCTGCGCGGGTACGTCCGGGTGCCTGGCGGTGTAGGCGCCGACGTGGAGCTCGTACAGCACGGTCCGATCCCACGGAACGGACGGCCGGACGATCTCGCGCAGTACGGTCGGGTCGGTGACGACCGACAACGGCATGTGCCCGAGCGAATCGACTGTGCTCGGTTGCCCGAACGGCTCGTCGTCGTAGGGGAGAAGAGCATGCGCGTCACCCAGTTGCCCGACGATCTGCCGCCCCGCGGGGTCGAGAAGTATCTTCCGATCGTTGAAGCGTCGCCCGGCCGCCGGGTCCCACCGCCCGTGCGCGCGGAACCCGTATCTGGTTCCGGGGGTAACGCCGGCAACGAAACCGTGCCGAATGCCGAAGGTCTTCTCCCGGAGTTCGACGCGCCGTTCGGAGCCGTCGGGATCGACCAGGCATACCTCGACGCCGTCGGCCTCGGGCGAGTGGACCGCGAATTGCGTACCACTTGCCGACGCAGTAGCTCCCAACGGAAACGGACAGCCGGGAGGAGAGGACTCCTCGCCGGAGGCGGGACGATCGTCGGTGTGATCAATGGAAGGCGACACGCTTCGAGATCCTGCCGTGTGTGGGGGATGGATGTGCGACAAGATAGACGTCGTGTCTGAACCGGATCCCGATTTGCTCATCGATTTCAACGACGTACTCATCAGGCGAGGTGGGGTGACGCTGGTCGGCCCGGTCACCTGGCAGGTGGAGCTCGACGAACGGTGGGTGGTGCTCGGGCCCAACGGGGCGGGCAAGACCTCCTTGATGCGGATCGCAGCCGCGGAGGTGCATCCGACGTCGGGCACCGCACACGTGCTCGGCGAGGTGATGGGAAAGGCCAACGTCGCTGATCTCAAGACGCGCATCGGTCTGTCGTCGTCGGCTCTCGCTCATCGCATCCCTGCCGACGAAACCGTGAGCGATCTGGTCGTGTCCGCCGGATACAGCGTGCTGGGACGGTGGCGTGAACGGTACGACGACATGGACACCGAGCGCGCCGTGGACATGCTGGAGAGCCTCGGAGCCGAACACCTGTCGCAGCGAACGTACGGAACCTTGTCCGAGGGTGAACGCAAGCGCGTGCTGATCGCCCGTGCGTTGATGACCGACCCGGAACTTCTCCTGCTCGACGAGCCCGCCGCGGGTCTCGACCTGGGCGGCCGCGAGGAACTCGTCGCGCGACTGGCGGATCTCGCTGCCGATCCCGACGCACCGGCCACCGTCCTGATCACCCACCACGTCGAGGAGATTCCCCCCGGTTTCAGTCACGCACTGCTGCTCAAGGAAGGCGGGGTGGTGGCGCAGGGGCTCGTCGACGACGTGATCACCGCCGAGAACCTGACGGAGGCGTTCAGCCAGTCGATCACACTCGATCGGGTGGACGGCCGTTTCTTCGCTCGGCGAACGAGGGCGGCCGGGCAGCACCGCCGGTGACACGTCCGACAATCGGACGTTGTAGTTTTCGAAGATGACTCCGACCGAAGCTGTGCCTGTCCGGGATGCATCGACCGTGATCCTCGTCCGTGACGCGCCGTCCGGAATAGAGGTCTTCCTCCTCGAGCGCGTGTCCGGCATGGCGTTCGCAGGTGGGATGACGGTGTTTCCAGGGGGCGGCGTCGACAGTTCCGACGGCGACGCCGATCTGACCTGGGCGGGCCCGGATGCATCATGGTGGGCGGGCAGATTGGGCGTCGACGAACGAAGAGCCGCGTCGCTCGTCTGCGCGGCAGCCCGCGAGACGTTCGAGGAATGTGGAGTCCTGCTCGCCGGTCCTACGGCCGATTCGGTGGTGCGCGACACCTCCGTCTACGCCGACGATCGAGCCGCACTCGAACGGCACGAACTCACCTTCGCGGCGTTCCTCGAGCGTCATGGGCTGGTGCTGAGGGCGGATCTGCTGCGGCCGTGGTCCAACTGGATCACGCCGGACGGCGAAGCGCGTCGCTACGACACGCACTTCTTCGTCGCGGTCACGCCCGAGGGGCAGGACGCCGATGGCGCCACACGTGAAGCCGCGTCGGTCGGTTGGAGGTCTGTGGAGTCCGCGCTGGACGACTGGCGCGGTGGACGTACCGTTCTGCTTCCTCCTACGTGGAGTCAATTGGCTGGGCTGACGGCCTTCGATTCGGTGTCCGGCGTCCTCGCCGCGGAACCGGTCATCACTCCCATTCAGCCGAACCTGTACTACGTCGACGGGGAACTGCGGGTCGAGTTTCCCGACGACGAGGCCTACTACGCGGGCAGTGCGCACCCGTGGTCGGGGAGATGACGCCGGGCACCGGTAGCGTGTGCGGACATGGCTGAGTTCGTGAATCTCGAGGTATCCGACGGTATCGGCACCATCCGCTTGGACCGACCACCGATGAACGCGTTGAACCGTCAGATACAGGAGGAGATCCGGGCCGCCGCGCGTGCCGCGACGATCGATCCCTCGGTCAAGGCCGTCATCGTCTACGGCGGTGAGAAGGTCTTCGCCGCCGGTGCGGACATCAAGGAAATGGTGGAGTTGTCGCCCGCGCAGATGAACGACATCATCGGGGACCTGCAGTCCGCGCTGGGGTCGGTGTCCGAGATACCCAAGCCCGTCGTTGCCGCGATCACGGGTTACGCACTCGGAGGTGGCCTCGAAGTGGCGTTGAGCGCCGACCGTCGCATTGCCGGCGACAATGCGAAACTCGGGGTGCCCGAAGTGCTTCTCGGCGTCATCCCCGGCGGTGGCGGAACCCAGCGGTTGGCACGCCTCGTGGGTCCGAGCAAGGCCAAGGACCTGGTCTTCACAGGCCGATTCGTCGGAGCCGAGGAAGCACTCCGCATCGGACTGGTCGACGAGGTCGTCGCCCCGGACGAGGTGTACAACGCCGCGAGAAAATGGGCTTCGCAGTTCACCAAGGGTGCGTCGCGGGCGCTGGCTGCGGCCAAGGCGTCGATCGATCAAGGCCTCGACACAGATCTTCACACCGGCCTGAAGATCGAAGCTCAGCAGTTCGCGGCTCTGTTCGCGACGAAGGATCGGACCATCGGCATGGAGTCGTTCATCGCCAACGGACCGGGCAAGGCCGACTTCACCGGCGAGTGATCGCCTGCCCCGCGAAACTGGAACTTGTTCATTTCCTACCGGATAGTAGGCTGCCCTCATGACTGCAAGCCCTCACGACGGTTCGTCCGACTCCCAGGCGGCCGGCGCTGATTCCAGCCTCCACGTCGTACCGGACCCCGCTCCCAACCCGCACGCCACGGCGGAGCAGGTGGAGGCCGCGCGGAGCGACACCAAGCTCGCCCAGGTCCTCTACCACGACTGGGAAGCCGAGACGTACGACGACAAGTGGTCCATCTCGTACGATGAGCGCTGCATCGACTACGCGCGTGGACGGTTCGATCAGGCCGTCGGTTCTTCTCCGGACGCGCAGGATGCGCTGCCCTACGGTCGCGCGCTCGAACTGGGGTGCGGCACCGGCTTCTTCCTGCTGAACCTGATGCAGGCGGGTATCGCGGAGAAGGGTTCGGTCACGGACCTGTCGCCGGGAATGGTCAAGGTGGCATTGCGCAACGCCGGGCACCTGAATCTCGACGTCGACGGCCGAGTCGCCGATGCGGAGACCATCCCGTACGAGGACAACACGTTCGATCTCGTTGTCGGGCATGCCGTGCTGCATCACATTCCGGATGTGGAGCAGTCCCTCCGCGAGGTGCTCCGTGTGCTCAAGCCCGGGGGGCGCTTCGTGTTCGCCGGCGAGCCGACGACTGTGGGAAACTTCTACGCTCGGTGGTTGGGACGCGCTACGTGGGAGACCACAACGCGAATCACGAAGTTGCCGTTCCTGGCGAGCTGGCGCAAGCCACAGGAGGAACTCGACGAGTCCTCGCGGGCAGCGGCACTCGAAGCCGTCGTGGACCTGCACACGTTCGATCCGAGCGATCTCGAGAACATCGCGACGAGTGCCGGTGCCGTCGACGTCCAGGCGCGGACGGAAGAGTTCGCGGCAGCATTGCTCGGCTGGCCTGTCAGAACGTTCGAGGCGGCGGTTCCCGCCGAGAAGCTCGGGTGGAACTGGGCCAGGTTCGCGTTCGGGGGCTGGAAGACACTCAGCTGGGTCGACGAGAAGGTTCTCACGCACGTTGTCCCGCGTGGGTTCTTCTACAACGTGATGATCACCGGTCTGAAGTCGTCCTGACCGTTCGCACTCGCTGAACATCACGCGCTGAACATATCGGCACTTCATGGGCTACACCTTCACCGACGCCGACATCGACTACCTCACCGACGATGTCGGCGTCGGCGCGCTCGACTGGATCTCTCGGCTGGCGCTCACCAAGCAATCCATGCTCGCCGACGTGACCGCGGCACGCAGCAGGTTCGGCGACAACACCGCCGCACTCGTCGAGACCATCACTGCGCGGCGCAAGGCTTCTGCCAAGCTCGACGGTGCAGGGTCGTGGCTGCTGACCGACGATGCCGTACAGCAGGCGACGCCGACGATCGTGGCGCGGCGCCGTGCCGAACGGCTCGCCGGCCTCGACGTCCACGACGTCACCTGCTCGATCGGCACCGAACTGGACTCGTTGGTCAGCACCGCAGGGTCTGTGCTCGGAAGCGACCTCGACCCGGTGCGGTTGCGGATGGCCGGCCACAACGTTCCGTCCGCGTCGATCGTCCGAGCCGACGCACTCGTTCCCGTGTCCCGTGGCACCGTCGTGCTCGCCGACCCCGGGCGGCGTTCGGACGGCAGGCGCACCCACGACCCCGCGGCTCTGCAACCGCCGCTGCCGGACCTGATCGAGACGTACGTCGGACGCGATCTCGTCGTCAAGTGCGCCCCCGGACTGAATTTCGATTCGCTCGGGTGGGCAGGAGAAATCGAGTTGGTGTCGCTCGACGGCGGGGTCAAGGAAGCGTGCCTGTGGTCCGACGGCCTCTCCGCAGCGACGATCACACGGCGCGCATCGGTATTGAGTTCCGACGGATCCGCCTACGAGATCACCGATTCCGAGCCCGACGACATCGACTCCGCAGAACCCGGGGAGTGGTTGATCGACCCTGACGGAGCTATCGTCCGCGCAGGCCTCGTTCGTCATTACGGGGCCCGGCACGGGTTGTGGCAACTCGATCCCCGCATCGCATATCTGACCGGCAACACGGTGCCCGAGGGTGTGAACGGATTCCGGATCCTCGACCGAATCAAGTACTCGGAGAAATCGTTGCGGCAGGCCCTTGCCGCGCACGGATGCGGATCGGTGGAGATCCTGGTGCGTGGCGTGGACGTCGACCCCGCAGTGCTACGGCCCCGCCTGAAGTTGAAGGGCGACACAGCGCTGTCGGTGATCATCACGCGGATCGGCCGGTCCGGTGTGGCGTTCGTCTGTCAGGCTCGTCGCCCGGGCAGGACCGATCAGGACGTGTAGGTGAAGATCTCGCCGAGATAGGTCGAGGTGACCACCTGGCCGTCAGGCCCGATCGACGTACCGACCGTGGGGCCGGAGGCGCCTTCGAGCACCTGCTCGGACACCGTCTCCCCGCTCGCCGAGTCCAGCGCGACGAGGACTGCCTCGTCACCGCGGCCAACGACCGTGACGATGCGGCCATCGGCGGTGCTCACCGGAGTACCCAACTGCTGCAGATCATCTCGCGACCAGGCGACACTCGCGCTCGTGCCGTCGTCGCGGATCGAGCGCACCGACCCCTCGCCGCCCGACGGAACGATCGAACCGTCGCTCGCGACCGATGGCGTGTTGCTCGCACCGAATCCGGCTCCGAACGTCCACCGCTGCGAACCGTTCGAGGCGTCGAACGCGGACACCCGGCCGTCGACGTCGGCGAGATAGATCGTCGAGCCGTCCTCCGACAGAACAGGACTCGACGACACTCCGGCCGGGAGCAGTTCCGACGACCAACGCTCCGTGATCGACGGTGTCGCCTCCGCGTCGTAGTGCAGCGAGATCAACTGCGGTGCAACGGCACCCGAACGCCACAGAACGAGATAGATGTTCGACGCATCCAGGTCCACGGCGGGCGTGGCCGCCACTGCGCACTCGGCGGAACCCGTCGCACACGCATCGAGACCGGTTGCAGGCGGGAGGAAATCGGCGCCGGGCTCGGCCAGGAAATCAGGAGGGTCGATCAGATCGTGGATCGGCACGACGGACTTGCCGGTCTGGGTGTCCAGGACGTTGATCTGACCGAACTGAGTCACAGCCAGAACGCTGCCGTCACCGAGGAACTGCGCGGAACGCGGAACGCCGTTGGTGGGGGTGCGCCAACGCAATTGACCGTGCTCGTTGAACGACGAGAACCCACCGTCGTCGCCGACGTACACATTGGCCACGGAATCGACGAGGGGTGTCTCGGTGCCCACCGACGGCCCGACGCGGTTGCACCAACGCTTACGGCCCGACTCGATCTCGAACGAGAAGAGATTGCACCCGGCCTCACCGAGCGTCGAGACGAACATCTGACCGCTCGCCGCGATCGACACCGGAGACGACGTCGTCGCACCCAGCGGGCGCGACCACGCGAATTGTGCGTCCGACAGTCCGGCATGCTCGGTGGAACTGCTGTTCCGGGAGTCACCGTGCACGACAGGCCACCCGTCGGGCGCGAATGCGTCGATTGCCTCCCCGCCCCCGCCGCATGCTGCCGCGGTCAGGGCTGCAACGGTCGCCAGCGACACCACGCGAGCCACACCAGCTCTACCGCCAAGCACCTTGTTACTTCTCCTCGAACGTGTCCGACGCACATGATTCAAGGACAGAGACTATCCCGGCCACCGTCTCGATGGCCAAAGCGGTCCACACGGGTCGTTCCGAGCCGCACTGCAGTGCCGCTAGGGTGGACGGCTATGACGAGCATGTGGAACGCGCCGCTGCGTTCACGCTGGCGGGGATCACGACGACGCGACGAGGACCAGGCCCGGTTTCTCACCCGCGACTCGCTCCGCTGGGTGCTGAAGAACAAGGCCTACACACCGTGGTACCTCGTTCGGTACTACCGGCTCGCTCGGTTCAAGGCTGCCAATCCTCATGTCGTGCTACGGGGAATGGTGTTCCTGGGCAAGAACGTCGAGATCCATTCGACTCCCGAGTTGTCCCGGCTGGAGATCGGGCGATGGGTACACATCGGCGACGGCAACGCGATCCGGTGCCACGAAGGTTCGCTGCGGATCGGTGACAAAGTGGTGTTCGGCAAGGACAACGTCGTCAACACTTACCTCGACATCGAGATCGGTGCGTCGACGCTCGTCGCAGACTGGTGCTACATCTGCGATTTCGACCATCGGATGGACGACGTCACCACACCGATCAAGGACCAGGGGATCGTCAAGGGACCGGTTCGGATCGGTCCGGACACCTGGATCGCCGCCAAGGTGACGGTTCTCCGCGAGACCAGCGTCGGTCGTGGATGCGTGCTAGGTGCACACGCAGTCGTCAAAGGCGTGATACCGGACTACAGCATCGCCGTCGGTGCGCCGGCCAAGGTAGTCCGCAACCGCAAGGCCGACTGGGAAGCCGGTGCTGCCGAGCGCGCGAAGTACATCGCAGCGCTCGAGGACATCGAACGCAAGAAGGCACTCAGGGCAGCGGAAGCTGCGCGCGGAGACTCAACTGCGCTCGGGTAGAGCACGTTCGACGATGGTAGGGCGCGCGAGCGGATACCGCACCTTCCGTTTCGCGGCCAGATAGACCTGGGCGGTCGCTTCCGCGACATGCCTCCAGTCGAAGTCGACGGTCAATCGCTCACGTGCGGCGTGGGCTCGCTCCTGGGCTGCATCGACGTTGTCCAGAACTCGTCGAACCGCAGTGGCGAGTCCTGCCACGTCGGACGGCTCGAAGGACAGACCGGTCACGCCGTCGACTATCGCTTCCCCCAACCCTCCTGCCGTCGACGCCACCAGCGGGGTCCCCGCGGCCGCAGCTTCGAGAGCGATGATGCCGAACGGTTCGTAGCGGCTGGGGAGAACGATTGCGTCGGCACCGTGGAGCCAACCGAGTAGTTCTGTGTGGTCGAGCGATCCGAGGAAGGAGACGGAACGGGTCACTCGGTGCGTTCGGGCGAGCTGCGCCAACCACGCGAACTGTGTTCCCTCGCCTGCAATGTGCAGTGTGGTGCCCGGGTGGCTCCGACGGATGCGCGGCATGGCGGCGATGGCGTCCTGGATGCCCTTCTCGTATTCGAGACGGCCGACGTACAGCAGTTTGGCGGGTTCCTGGCGAGGCTGGCGAGGACGGAAGGTCCACGTGCGGATGTCGATGCCGTTCCTGATGACCGACACCGCCGAGTCGCGAATCCCGAACAGCCGAGTGACCTCGTCCTTCATCGATGCCGAACAGGTGATGACGGCGTCGGAATCGTTGGCCAGCCACCATTCGATGGAATGCACCTGACGATTGATCGTGCCGGAGATCCAGCCACTGTGCCTGCCCGCCTCGGTGGCGTGGATCGTCGAGACGAGGGGGACGTCGAAGTGTTCGGCGAGCGCGATGGAAGGGTGCGCCACCAGCCAGTCGTGCGCGTGGACGACGTCGGGTTGCCAGCCGTCGCCCAGGCCCGGCTTGCCGAGTGCGATTCCGGCGCGAACCATCGCGTGTCCCATGGCGAGGGTCCACGCCAGCATGTCTTCGCCGAAGACGAAGTGCGCGGGATCTTCGGCCACCGCGACCACCAGGACGCCGTCTTCGATGCGATGGTGCGTGGGATGGGTCGACGCGTCGGTGCCCGTCGGGCGGCGCGCCAGCACCACGACTTCGTGTCCGGCGGAGACGAGTTCGGTTGCCAGATGGTGGACGTGTCTGCCCAGCCCCCCGACGACGACGGGCGGGTACTCCCACGACACCATCAGAACCTTCACTTCGACGCTCCCCTCCGAGCTGCAGATCCGTGCTGCAGGTTCTCCGAGCTGTACTTACCTGCTACTCGACGAGCGTCGAGTGCGGGAAAAAGCCCGTCCGCCTGGTTCCACCCGCGTGCGAGCCGCTCCGCGTCGTCGTGACGACCACCGCGGACCGCGTCCGCGATCTCCCGGAGAGCGTGGGCGTGGACGTGCGCACGCTGGCGCGCATATCCGGCCGCCGTGTCCTTGCTGACCATGAATGCCCAGTCACTGGCAACCGCGTTGAGTGTCTCACGCAGAATCTGGTCGTTCACCCTGTTGCGCAATTCGGGTATGCCCGATCGCTGCCCGTCCACCGTGCGCTGCCCGTCCACCGTGCGCTGCCCGTCCACCGTGTGCTGCCTGTCCACCGCGCGCTGTCCGTCGAGTGAGCTCAGCGCTGCCTCGACCACCTCGGCGTTCAGATCGACCAGATCGCGGACGGCGTCGCCGTTCCACACGCGCCAGTCCTTGCCCGACCCCCATGACGACTCGGTCAACTGTACCGGCGAGCCCACGAATCCCTTGCTGCGAGCGTCGTCGAGAGTTCCGATGTCGATTCCGGCTTCCGGTAGAGCTCGCAGGACACGTTCGAGCCAGACTGGACCCTCGAACCACCAATGGCCGAACAATTCCGTGTCGAACGCCGCCACGACGAGTGCGGGTCGACCGATGCGGTCGGACTCGGAGCGGAGCCTGCGCCTGACCGCGTCGACGAAGTCCGCGACGTGAATGTCGATCGCGGCGGAGGCGGCCGCGGGATCGTAGGGCTCCTTGTCGGCCGAGTCGACGGTTCGTCCGGTGACGCGGGCGTGCTTGAGCCCGGTCGCATGGTCGTAGGTGTGGAAGTCGCGGTACGAGGCATGACCGGGGTAGCCGGATTTCGGCGACCACACGCGATAGCTGACCTCGAGATCGCGCCCGAATGCGAGAACGTCGGATTCTCGCACCGGTCGCCCGAGCGTCGTGTCGCCTCGCAGGGATGGGCCGTCCACCATGAAGTGGGTGACCCCTGCGTCCGCGTATCCGACTTCCATCCCCGGTGCGTACGCACATTCGGGTGCCCAGATGCCGGTGGGCCGTGTGCCCCAGCGCCTCGCCGCGTCGGAAAGCCCCTCGGACAGCGAGAATTCGCGCAGCCTCGGATCGAGCAGCGGTTGGAAGGGGTGGGCGAGGGGGCCGCCGAGCAGTTCGACCGTTCCAGCGTCGACGAGTGTACGAACGACCGGTGATCCACCGTGTCGCCACTTCGTCTCGAATGTGTCGAGTGCCCGTGCGGCGCTTCTGTGTTCGCGGATCGACATCGCACGGTCGGTCGCCTCGTGCGCGCGCAGCTGCCAGTTTCCGAGCCAATGATGCATCCCCGCAAGACAATGCGGGTCGTCGAGTTGAGCGGCGAGCACCGGGGTGATTCCGAGCGAGAGCAGGTTGGTACGTCCCTCGTCGGCGAGCGTCGAGAGCATGTCCGTCAGCGGCAGATAGGAGTCGGCCCACGATTGGTACAACCACTCCTCGCCGACCGGCCATCGGCCGTGATTGGCGAGCCAGGGCAGGTGCGAGTGCAGAACCAGAGAGAACATGCCCGGTTCGGTCACCTTCGGTGAAGGTGTGCTCACCCGCTCACCGCAGCTCCGCCGTGAGGCTTGATCGCGACGGCGACCAGGTCGAGGCTCCCGTCCATGTCCGTCGGGTGGATGTCGAAATCTGCCGTGGTGATCGATGCGACGTCGGCCGAGAGGGCTGCCGGCCAGGGCTCCCCGGCGAGAGCGCGCTCGATCTGAGCGTCGATGAACGACCCTCCGTGCTTGTCGTCGAGCTTTCGAAGCGTGGACCCGTGATGGACGCCGGTCATGACGTCCACGGTGAAACCTGCGTGTTCCAGCAGCTCGGACAGCTCGTCCGCGTTCAATTCGCGCGTGTGGAACGGGTTCAACGGAGTGTCTCGCCCCGGGGAGAACGTGATGCGATTCGGTGTACTGACGAGCAACTCTCCACCCGGGCGGAGGACCCGGAAGCACTCGTCGAGGAACTGCCCCTGATCCCACAGATGCTCGATCACCTGGAAGTTGACGACCACGTCCACCGAGTCGTCGCGAAGGGGCAGCTGTGCCAGATTGCCGCGGAGCATGCGGACTCCGCGATACCGATCGTGTACGTGAGCGGCGGCGCCTGCGTCGTAGTCCACGCCGGTGACCGACTCGGCAACGGCGTCGATCATGTTGGCGCCGTAGCCTTCTCCTGATCCTGCCTCGAGGACGGTGCGGTGCCGGCACCGCCCCAGCAGGTGCTCGTACACGACCTCGTGTCGGCGGAACCAGTAGTTCTCCTCCGCGATGCCAGGAACCGTGCGCTCGCCGGTGAGGGGGAGCGGTGCGTCCGCGTCGGCTGTCGATGATTCGCTCACCGACGAGAGGGTAGTGCCTACGTCCAGGGACGATCCATCGGCAGTGGCGTCCGATCAGGCGGGGCGGATGTATTGTCGGATCGGAAATGCGGTAAGTTACCCACCAGTAACTAAACATGGGGTAATCTACGGCAGGGCCTAGAACAGCAAGAACCCATAAGGCACGACCCGATTCACCCTACGAATCAGCGGAACATGACCAGGAGGTCGACGCAGACCCATGACGAACATCGTTGTTTTGATCAAGCAGGTTCCCGACACGTGGTCCGAGCGCAAACTCACCGACGGTGACTACACGCTCGACCGTGAGGCAGCCGACGCCGTTCTCGACGAGATCAACGAGCGCGCCGTCGAAGAAGCCCTGCTCATCAAGGAATCACAGGGCGGCGAGGTGAAGGTGCTGTCCGCAGGCCCCGACCGCGCCACCGATGCCATCCGCAAAGCGCTGTCCATGGGTGCCGACAGCGCCGTGCACCTCAACGACCCCTCGCTCCACGGGTCCGACGCCATCCAGACTGCGTACGCGCTGGCAGCTGCGCTCGGGAACGTCGCGTTCGAGAACGACGAGCCCGCCGATCTGATCATCGCGGGTAACGAGGCCACCGACGGCCGCACGGGCGCTGTACCGGCAATCATCGCCGAGTACCTCCAGATCCCCGCTCTCACCCAGCTCCGCAAGCTGACCGTCGCCGACGGCACCGTGTCGGGCGAGCGCGAGACGGACGAGGGCATCTTCGGCCTCGAGGCTGCACTGCCGGCCATCGTCAGCGTCACCGAGAAGATCAACGAGCCGCGCTTCCCGTCCTTCAAGGGCATCATGGCCGCGAAGAAGAAGACGGTGCAGACCATCACGCTCGCCGAGATCGGCGTCGAGGACGGCATCGTCGGCGTGGAGAACGCAGGAACGACCGTCACGTCGTCCACCCCCAAGCCTCCCAAGACTGCAGGCGAGCGGGTCACCGACGAGGGCGACGGCGGCGACAAGATCGCCACCTACCTCGTAGGCCAGAAGATCATCTGATCCCGCCGACGTAACGCCGCGCAGACCACTTAAGGAGAGCAAGTCATGGCAGAAGTACTCGTGCTCGTGGAGCACGTCGAGGGAACCCTCAAGAAGGTCAGCACCGAGCTGATCACCGCCGCCCGTGCACTCGGCGAGCCGTCGGCAGTCGTCACCGGTCCCGCCGGTACCACCGACAAGCTGGCCGACGCATTGACCGAGGCAGGCGCGGAGAAGATCTACGCCGCGGAGTCCGACGACATCGACGGCTTCATCATCACCCCCAAGGTCGACGTCCTCTCGGCACTCGCCGAGTCCGTCTCGCCGGCCGCGATCATCACCGCAGCCAGCATCGAAGGCAAGGAAGTCGCCGGACGCCTCGCGGCGCGCCTGGGCTCCGGTCTGCACAACGACGTCATCGCTGTGAACGGCGACGGCAGTGCCACCTACTCGATTTTCGGTGGCGCGTTCACCGTCGAGGCAAAGGCCAACGGAGACGTCCCCGTCATTTCGTTGCGTCCGGGCGCAGTGGAAGCCGAGCCGAAGGCAGGCGCGGGTAGCCGCGAAACCGTCGAGGTTCCGGCGCAGGAAGACGGCGTCGTCAAGGTCACCTCGCGTGACCCGATCGTCGGCGGCGACCGCCCGGAACTCACCGAAGCGACCGTCGTCGTGTCCGGTGGCCGTGGCGTCGGAAGTGCAGACAAGTTCAACGTCGTCGAGGACCTCGCCGACTCGCTCGGCGCAGCCGTCGGAGCGTCGCGCGCTGCGGTGGACTCCGGTTACTACCCGGGTCAGTTCCAGGTGGGTCAGACCGGTAAGACGGTCTCCCCGCAGCTCTACATCGCACTCGGCATCTCCGGCGCCATCCAGCACCGCGCCGGAATGCAGACCTCGAAGACCATCGTCGCAGTCAACAAGGACGAAGAAGCACCCATCTTCGAGATCGCCGACTACGGCATCGTGGGCGACCTGTTCAACGTCGCACCTCAGCTCACCGAAGCGGTGAAGAAGCACAAGGGCTGATATCGCCCGGACAGACGACACGCCCCCGCCTCCCCGTTTCGGGGGCGGGGGCGTGTCTGTCGTTCACACAACGTGTTCGGACACGTTACCCACCTGATGCGCTGACGTGGCCGCGGCTCGTTAGACAACTTGCATGACCACTTCAGTCATGAACTCGCGTGCATCGTCCATGCCCGAGACGGCCACGAAGGGCCGAGGCGCCGACCGCTATTCGCTCGTCCTGTCCACCGACCGAGACCATCGCGACGCCGCTCAGAAACTCCGCTACGACGTGTTCGCGTCCGAACCCGGATACGACATTCCCCGAGATCCCAGCGGCCGTGATGCCGACCGCTTCGACGAATTCTGCGACCATCTTCTCGTCCGCGACAACACCACCGACGACTTCGTCGGTTGCTACCGCATGCTCACTCCCGACGCTGCCATCGCAGCCGGGGGCTACTACACCGCAACGGAATTCGATCTCACAGCCCTGAATCCGGCCGCGTCCTCGGTAGTCGAGATGGGACGCGCCGTCGTCCGGCCCGAGCACCGATCCGGCTCCGTCCTCGGACTCATGTGGGCTGGAATCCTGCACTACCTCGAAGTGACCGGCCTCGAATGGGTCATGGGATGCGTATCGGTACCCATGCAGGCGTCCGCCGAGGACGTTCCAGGGGCGAACGTCCGAGGCGTCCGCGACTTCCTGCTCGACAAGCATGGATCGGCACCCGACCGCCGCGTGATCCCACGTAACCCAGTCGTGGTCGACGGCCGCGGTCTGGACGACATCGTGGCCCCAGCGCGAACGTCGATCCCTCCTCTGCTTCGCGGATACCTGCGACTGAACGCGGTGGTGTGCGGAGAACCGTCGCACGACCCCGACTTCGGAGTTGCGGATTTCGTCGCACTGCTCGGGCTGAGCGATGCCAACACTCGGTACCTGGATCGGTTGAGGAGCGCGGCCAACACGTACGAGACGAGGGGACAGGGATGAGCGCGTCGAACATCGTCGACTCGTCCGGCCGCGCAGCCGAATCGGCCGTGACGGAACAGGTGGTGGATCATGCATGGATGCCGTCCAGCCCGTGCGGAGACGGCTGCATCGCGCGCGGAAGCGCAACCGTGGGTTCGGTGGTGGTCGCACTGCGCATTCTGGTCGCGCTGTTCGCGGTCGCTCTGCTCCCGGTACTGATCGCCGTCGGTGTGGTCTCACCCCGACTGCGCAGGCGCGTCACTCGGTTCGGTGCGCGGATGTTGCTGTTCGCCGTCGGTATCGGGCTCTGCGTCCACGACCCACGGTCGGATCGGGAACGCTCCCGTACCGAACACGGCGCGCTCGTCGTGGCCGGACACATTTCCTGGACGGACGTACTGGTCCTGACGGCACTGCGACCGGCGACGTTCGTCGCCCGCGGCGACCTGATCGAGTGGCCGGTACTGGGCCTGTTGGCCAGGGCAATGAAGGTGCTTCCCATTCACCGGCAGAAACTGCGTGCGCTCCCGGGGACCGTCGACCAGGTTGCGGACAGACTGCGCGACGGTAAAACGGTCGTGGTGTTCCCGGAAGCGACGACCTGGTGCGGACAGGCGTACGGCTCGTTCCGGCCTGCGATGTTCCAGGCCGCGATCGACACGGAGACCTGGGTGCAGCCGGTCCGGCTCGCGTACGTCGACGGAGATTCTGCTCGCACGACCGCGACGTGCTTCGTCGGCGACGAGACCATCGGTCAGTCGATCGGCAGGATCCTGCGGCTGAAAGGAATCGTCGCGCGCTTGGAACTGGCCGCTCCCGAGGCGCCGGGCACCGACCGTCGGGATCTCGCGAGGCGTTGCGAGGCAGCGGCGCGATCCGGTGATCGATTCGATCCGACCATGCACGGCGTCGTCACTCTCGACGTCACCCACGACGTCGTCCGGGCACCGGAACGGCCCGCGCACCGCTGAGCAGGATCCTCGGGTGGCCGGGTTTCTCGGGTGGGTGGGGCATGTGTCATCACCGGCTATCCTTGGAAGCGTTATGCCTTCTGCCCGCAGTTCGGCTGCTGCCCCCCGCACGAGTGCACCCGTGTACCTCGATCATGCTGCGACGACGCCCATGTCCCGCGCCTCCATCGAGGCCATGACGGCAGTGTTCGCCACCGTCGGGAACGCATCCTCGCTGCACGGATCCGGCAGGGCCGCCCGCCGCAAGGTCGAGGAGTCGCGGGAATCGATCGCCGCGAACCTCGGAGCTCGGCCGTCGGAGGTGATCTTCACCTCAGGTGGAACCGAGAGCGACAACCTCGCGGTGAAGGGGATCTTCGCGGCTCGGCGTGACGCTGACCCGTCGAAAACCAGAATCATCGCCAGCGCCGTCGAGCATCATGCGGTTCTCGACGCAGTCGAGTGGCTCGCCGACCACGAAGGCGCAGAAGTCACCTGGCTCGAGGTCGACTCTCGTGGCCGAGTCCACCCGGACACCCTCCGTGCGGAGCTGGCCGTGGGAGCGGACCGAACCGCGTTGGTGACCATCATGTGGGCGAACAACGAGGTCGGCACCATCATGCCGATTGCCGAGCTGGCCGCCATCGCTCGCGAGTACGACGTGCCCATGCACAGCGACGCCATCCAGGCCGTCCCACATCTGCGCGTCGACTTCGGCGCCAGCGGCCTGTCCGCCATGAGTATCGCTGCGCACAAGTTCGGCGGACCGCAAGGCGTCGGTGCCCTGCTGCTCGGACGCACGACGGCCTGTGTCCCGCTGTTGCACGGGGGCGGTCACGAGCGTGACGTCCGATCCGGGACGCACGACACTGCGTCGGTTGTTGCGATGGCTGCAGCTCTCGCGGACACCGTCGCGCACCTCGATGACCGTCATTCGAACGCGGAGCGGTTGCGCGAGAAGATGGTGAGAGGTGTTCGCGCGATCGATCCCGAGGTGATCGTCAACGGCCCGACCGACGATCGGCGGCTACCCGGTATCGCGCACTTCACCTTCCTGGGCTGCGAGGGAGATTCCCTGCTCATGCTGCTGGATGCGGCAGGCATAGAATGTTCGACGGGGTCCGCCTGCACCGCCGGTGTGGCCAGCGCCAGTCACGTGCTGATCGCGATGGGCGCGGACCCGTCGACAGCACGCGGATCCCTGCGTTTCTCGCTAGGACCCGAATCGACCGACAATGACGTGGACGCACTGCTGGCAGCGTTGCCGCAAGTAATCGAACGAGCCCGCGCGGCGGGATTGGCGAGCGTAGGAGCTCGGGGAGGACAGCGCTGATGCGTGTACTGGCTGCAATGAGCGGCGGAGTGGATTCGGCAGTTGCGGCTGCCCGCGCAGTCGACGAAGGACACGACGTCGTCGGCGTCCATCTGGCTTTGTCGACCGAGCCCGGGACGCTGCGCACCGGTTCGCGCGGATGCTGCTCCAAGGAAGACGCCGGGGATGCGCGCCGGGCTGCAGACGTGCTCGGCATCCCGTTCTACGTGTGGGACTTCGCCGACCGATTCAAGGAAGACGTCATCGACGACTTCGTCGAGTCGTACGCTGCAGGCGAGACGCCCAATCCATGCCTCCGGTGCAACGAGAAGATCAAGTTCTCCGCGCTTGCCGACCGTGCGCTCGCTCTCGGATTCGACGCCGTGGCAACGGGGCATTACGCCCAGCTGCACGACGGCGTGTTGCGCCGTGCCGTCGACGCCGACAAGGATCAGTCCTACGTACTCGCGGTACTGACGCACGGACAGCTGTCGCGGGCGATGTTCCCCATCGGGGACACCCCCAAGTCCGAGATCCGCGAGGAGGCCGCAGCACGCGGACTCGCGGTCGCGGACAAGCCGGACAGTCACGACATCTGCTTCATCCCGTCAGGTGACACTCGTGCGTTCCTCGGAGCGAAGATCGGTATCCGTCCCGGCAAGGTCGTCGATGCAGACACCGGTGTAGAACTTGCCGATCACGAGGGTGTGCACGGCTTCACGATCGGTCAGCGCAAGGGCCTCGGAGTATCCGGGCCTGCCGCGGACGGAAAGCCTCGCTACGTCACCGCCATCGAACCCGAGAGCGGCAATGTCATCGTCGGGTCTGCTACTCGCCTCGACGTGTGGGGAATCAGTGGCGACCGCGCGATCTGGACGGACGGTGTTGCACCTACCGGTCCGATCGAATGCGTCGTACAGGTTCGCGCGCACGGTGGGCTCACGGAAGCTGTTGCGGAAGCAACCGCCGACGGGGGAGTGGACATTCAGCTTCGTAGTGCACTCACCGGAGTGGCGAAGGGACAAGCGGCCGTGTTGTACCGCCGCGACGTCCAGGGCGACATCGTCATCGGCAGTTCCACCATTGCCGGCACTCGTTCCGAGAGCGAGTGAGCGGCAGCGTCTTCGGGGCGCTGGCGACGGGCATCGGGTCGTGGCCCGGCACCGACGTTCGAGAGGCGTCCTCGATCGTTCTCGGTGAGCTGCCTGCACTGCCGCACATCGTCGAACTTCCGGCTCGTGGACTCGGTGCGGACACCATCGGCAGGACAGGCGCGCTGATGGTGGACATCGAACTCGACGTGCGTACGTCGGGTTATCGGGTGTCGCAGCGCAAGTCACTGACGGGTCGCCGCGCAGAAGATCTGTTGCACGAGGACCTCGACGTTCTCGAAGAGCTCTGGGAGACGGGTGGGTTCGGCGCGACCCATCGCGTGTTGAAGGTGCAGGCGGCGGGTCCGTTCACCATGGCCGCGCAGGTCGAGCTGCGCAGCGCGCACCGAGTGTTGACCGACCGCGGCGCGGTTCGCGACTTCGCGGATTCGTTGGCCGAGGGGCTCCGCCAGCATTGCGCCGAGCTCCGAACCCGGCTGGGTGTGGACGTAGTGGTCCAGATCGACGAGCCGAGTTTGCCTGCAGTACTTGCCGGTTCACTGTCCGGCGTGACCAGACTCGATCCGGTGCGGGCCGTACCGGAGCCCGAAGCGTTGGACCTGCTCGACTCCGTGTTGAGTGGCGTCGGCGTTCCCACTGCGGTGCATTGTTGCGGTGCAGACGTGCCGTTGGACCTGCTGCGCCGAAGCGCCGCGGAGGCCGCTGCACTCGACGTGGCGCAGCTCGGCGCACGTGACCTCGACGGCATCGGAGAGTTTCTTCAGGCAGGCAAGACGATCATGTTCGGCCTCGTGCCTGCGGTTCGGCCGGAGAAGGTGCCGACGTGGCGTGAGGTCGCGGCACCCGCGGTGACACTCGTCGACCGGCTCGGATTTCCGCGGTCCGTTCTGTCGACTCAGGTGTCGGTCACCCCCGCGTGTGGGTTGGCCGGGGCGACGCCGGAGTGGGCCAGGCAGGCGCTCGAGCTGGCGGGCAATGTCGCGGACGCTTTTCAGGACGCACCCGACTCGCTCTAGCAGCGTGTCGAGTGTCGGTGGGGTCCGTTAATGTTCGAGTGTGGACGAATCGACTGCACCGACTGCCGCGACCGAGAATGCCGACGATCGGGCGACGGGCACTCCGGCCTCCAGGGAGGACAAGGAGCGATGGCAGCAGCTGGCCGAGGACGTACGGGGTCATCAGTTCCGCTACTACGTCCGGGATTCGCCGGTCGTTTCGGACGGTGAGTTCGACGCGTTGCTGCGTGAGCTGACCGAGCTCGAGGAGCTCCATCCCGAACTGCGCGTGGCGGATTCGCCGACCCAGTTGGTCGGTGGCGGGTTCGCGACGGAGTTCACCGCGGTCGACCACCTCGAGCGAATGCTGAGTCTGGACAATGTCTTTGATCACGACGAGCTTCGGGCATGGGCCAAGCGTGTCGAGACCGAAGTGGGGGATCGCTCTGCAGGGCTGCACTACCTGTGCGAGGTCAAGATCGACGGTGTGGCACTCAACGTGGTGTACGAGAACGGAAAGCTCGTCCGCGGTGCCACTCGCGGTGACGGTAGAACCGGCGAGGACGTGACGCTGAATGCCCGCACCATCTCCGACATTCCGGAGACGCTGACTGCCAGCGAAGATCACCCGATTCCGACGCTTCTCGAGGTGCGCGGCGAGGTGTTCTTCCGGCTGGAGGATTTCCAGGCGCTCAACGCCTCGCTCGTGGAGGAAGGTAAACCGCCCTTCGCGAACCCACGTAACTCGGCGGCAGGGTCACTTCGTCAGAAGAATCCGGCGGTCACGTCCAAACGCAGACTCGGCATGATCTGCCACGGGTTCGGCCGCATGGAAGGGTTCGCGCCGGACACGCAGATGCATGCCTACGAGGCTCTGAAGGCGTGGGGGCTTCCCGTGTCGTCCCACACGTCGCGTGTGGAGGGGATCGACGCCGTCGTGGAGAAGGTGGCCTACTGGGACACCCATCGGCACGACGTCGAGCACGAGATCGACGGCCTCGTCGTCAAGGTCGACGAGATGAGTCTGCATCGTCGGCTCGGAACCACCTCGCGTGCGCCGAGGTGGGCAATCGCGTACAAGTACCCGCCGGAGGAAGTGACCACCAAGCTTCTCGACATCCGTGTGAGTGTCGGCCGCACCGGACGCGTCACCCCGTTCGCGTACATGGAGCCCGTGCTGGTGGCCGGTTCCACTGTGTCCCTGGCGACGCTGCACAACGGTTCCGAGGTCAAACGGAAGGGTGTCCTGATCGGGGACACCGTGACCATTCGGAAGGCAGGCGAGGTCATTCCGGAGGTCCTCGGACCTGTCGTCGACGCCCGCACCGGCGACGAGACCGAGTTCGTCATGCCGACCGAATGTCCCGAGTGCGGGACCACGCTCGCACCGGCAAAGGAGGGAGACGCCGACCTTCGGTGCCCCAACTCCGAGTTCTGCCCGGGGCAACTCCGAGAACGTATGTTCTTCGTTGCAGAACGAGGCAGGTTCGACATCGAGGGGCTCGGCTACGAGGCCGCAACCGACCTGCTGAAGGCCGGGGTGATCGAGAACGAGGGCGACATCTTCTCACTCACCGAGGACGACCTGCTGAAGACCGACATCTTCCGCACCAAGGCCGGAGCGTTGTCCGCCAACGGAAAACGACTGTTGGCCAACCTGGACAAGGCGAAGGACCGCCCTCTGTGGCGTGTGTTGGTGAGCTTGTCCATCCGCCACGTCGGACCCTCCGCGGGCCGAGCGCTCGCGAGTGAGTTCGGCAGCCTCGAGCGTATCGAGAACGCGTCGCAGGAGGAGCTTGCCGCTGTCGACGGCGTCGGCGGGACCATTGCCACGGCCGTATCCGAGTGGTTCAGGGTGCCGTGGCATCGCACGATCGTCGAGAAGTGGCGTGCAGCGGGTGTGCGGATGGAGGACGAGCGCGACGAGTCCATCGTCCGAAACCTGGAGGGCATGTCGATCGTCGTCACCGGATCGCTGGAGAACTATTCCCGTGACCAGGCGAAAGAAGCAATTCTGGTGCGCGGAGGAAAAGCAGCGAGCTCGGTGTCGAAGAAGACTGCATTCGTCGTCGTCGGTGAGTCGCCGGGCAGCAAGCACGACAAGGCCGTCGAGCTCGGCGTACCGGTCCTCGACGAGGCCGGCTTCACCGTGCTGCTCACCGAAGGCCCCGATGCAGTGCGGGAGCCGGATCCTGATGCCGAGGCGGAAGCTGACGACGCGGGGGAGGACGCGTAGCTCAGCCGAGAACGGTGGCGACGATGCCTGCGAGGTAGCCGAGGCGCGCGACCTCGGAGGGGCGGAAGTCCGGTCCTCCGGGGCGTCCGAGCATCAACACCGTCCCGGAGGCGCCGAGCGGTGCCGCGGCGATCTTCGTGTCCATGTCGCGCCACACCTGCGGCACCCACTCGGCGTCACCGTCGAGGGAAGCCGGGTGTGCCAACGGCATCCACGGCATGTCTGTTGCGTGTGTCTCCGGTGCACCCGAGCTGCCCACGACGCGGTAGGCCCCGTGAGGTCCTGTCGCGACCACGACGCTCCAGCCGACCCGCAGTACCCGCGGTGCTCCGTCGACCAGCACCTGAAGCCTGTCGTCGGTCGCCGCCGCAACCCGGTCGATCAGTTCCAGTTCGCGATGCGTGTCGAGCACACCGGTGTACGGCCGGATGGAGTCGACCCGAACGTCGGTCAGATTCTCGGCCGCGGTGATCAGCGTGTCGGGAAGTGCGCCGGGCGGAACGTCCACGACGAGGTCGTCGACGGCATACCCGTCGCCGCGTTCGATGACGTCGAGCGACAGAATGTCCGCGCCGACCGAACCCAGAGCGACGGCGAGCGAGCCGAGGCTACCCGGACGGTCGGGGAGCTGAACGCGGAGCAGGTAGGACATGTCGCGCCCTTTCGCTTACGAGATGACAGAACTTCCACGGGTGAAACACCGCGAGCCATCCTCGCACTGTTGGCGTCTCGCGGCGCAACTGCCGCACCGGCCGTGACCTTCGCGACATCTGGGTGCGACCCAGCGAACCGGGAGTGGAGCCTGCAGGAATGACCCAGCGAACCGGGAGTGGAGCCTGCGACGAGGGCCCCGATAAGGTTGACGATGGCCGCGTGTTTTTCGCGGTGCGTCGTCATATGTGTGAAAGGGGTCTACGCGGTGCCTGATATCTCCCGCGACGAGGTGGCTCACCTTGCCCGGCTGTCTCGGCTTGCGCTCAGCGAAGCCGAGTTGGACGAGTTCGCCGGCCAGCTGGATTCGATTCTTCACCACGTGAAGGCGGTGGCCGAGGTGGCTGCGGACGATGTGACGCCGACGGCCAATCCGAGCGCGATCACCAATGTCACGCGCCCGGACGTGATCGTGCCGGGTCTGACTCCCGAGCAGGCTCTGGCCGAGGCACCCAACGCCGAAGAAGACCGATTCGCAGTGCCGCAGATTTTGGGAGAGAGCGAATGACCGACCTGACCACGCTCGACGCGTCCGACCTGGCGTCGAAGATTCACGCGCGTGAGGTATCGGCCGTCGAGGTCACGCAGGCTCACCTGGATCGCATCGAGAAGGTCGACGGGGACATCCACGCGTTCCTGCACGTGTCGGGCGCCGCTGCGTTGGTTGCTGCCAAGGAGGTCGACGAGGCCCTCGGTGCGGGAGAGGCTGCGCCGTCGGCGCTTGCCGGTGTGCCGTTGGCGCTGAAAGACGTGTTCACCACCACGGACATGCCGACGACGTGTGCGTCGAAGATGCTCGAGGGCTGGATCTCCCCGTACGACGCGGCGGTCACCTCGAAGCTTCGCTCGGCGGGAATTCCGTTGCTCGGTAAGACGAACATGGACGAGTTCGCGATGGGCTCGTCCACGGAGAACTCCGCGTACGGTCCGACCAAGAACCCGTGGGACACCACACGCATTCCCGGTGGATCCGGCGGCGGCAGTGCTGCAGCGTTGGCGTCGCATCAGGCGCCGCTGGCGATCGGAACCGACACCGGTGGATCCATTCGTCAGCCTGCAGCGTTGACGGGCACCGTCGGCACCAAGCCCACGTACGGCACGGTGTCCCGGTACGGCCTGATCGCGTGTGCGTCGTCCCTCGACCAGGGCGGGCCATGCGGCCGTACGGTGTTGGACACCGCCCTGCTGCACGAGGTCATCGCCGGTCACGACCCTCGGGATTCGACGTCCGTCGACACGTCGGTGGCGTCCGTGGTGGCGGCCGCGCGCGAAGGAGCGGGCGGCGACCTGAAGGGCGTGCGCGTGGGTGTGGTGAAGGAACTGCACTCCGACAGCTACCAGAGCGGGGTCATCTCCTCGTTCGATGCGGCCGTGGCGACGTTGACCTCGCTCGGTGCCGAGGTCGTCGAGGTCTCGTGCCCCAACTTCGTTCACGCGCTCGCCGCGTACTACCTGATTCTCCCCTCGGAGGTGTCCTCCAACCTCGCCCGGTTCGACGGCATGCGCTACGGAGCACGTGCAGGCGACGACGGTAAGCACAGCGCCGAGCAGGTCATGGCGATCACGCGCGCCGAAGGGTTCGGCGCAGAAGTGAAGCGCCGCATCATGATCGGCACCTACGCGCTGTCCGCCGGGTACTACGACGAGTACTACGGTCAGGCGCTGAAGGTGCGGACTCTGATCGCTCGCGATTTCGACAGGGCGTACGAGAAGGTCGACGTGCTGGTGTCGCCGACCACTCCGACGACGGCGTTCCCTCTGGGGGACAAGGTCGACGACCCGATCGCCATGTACCTCAACGACCTGTGCACGTTGCCGACGAACCTCGCCGGGCACTGTGCGATGTCGGTGCCGTCGGGTCTCGCCTCCGAGGACGGGCTGCCCGTCGGTTTGCAGATCATGGCGCCGGCGTTCGCCGACGACAGGCTGTACCGCATCGGCGCGGCCTACGAGGCTGCGCGCGGCGCGCTGCGCTGACCCACGTCCCGATCGACCCACGTGACGATTCGTTCGGTGCACGACGCCGCCCTGGGTGTCGTGCACCTTCGAATCGACACCGTGATCCTGCCTGCCCTGGTCCTGGCGCTGGTGTGCACCCTGGGGTGGATTCTGCTGCGGCGACGCATGATGCTGATCCCGCTGTCCGCAGCACTCGTCTGTGGCGTACTCGCTGCGCTGAACACTCAGATCTGGCATACGCCCACGCTCGCGGCAGCGCTCGGGCATCCGCCCAGGGGCACCGTGACGAGCGCAGTGATACCGGGTGAGACCTCCGGGTTTCACGCGCGTCCGGCTGCGATCTACACCCCTCCGTTCTATGGAACTCCCGGCGACGCGGCTCCGCCGGTGCTCGTCCTGCTGACCGGCCAACCGGGTCATGTCGTCGACTGGATCGACGGCGGACACCTGGCCGACACGATGGATACCTACGCAGCGTCCCACGACGGCCATGCGCCCGTCGTGGTGGTGGCCGACGCGCTGGGCGAGTCCGACCCCATGGGCTCCGTCGACGAATGGGGCGAGCCCACTCCCAACCCGATGTGCATGGACTCGCGTCTGGGCAACGTCGCCACGTATCTGTCGGTGGATGTGCCCGCATGGATACGGCACACGATGCGGGTGGACACGGATCCGAGCGCGTGGGCAATCGGTGGTTACTCCTATGGCGGCACCTGCGCCGTGCAAACGGCTCTGACCGCCCCGGGGATCTACCCGACGTTTCTGGACATCTCCGGTGAGGACGAACCCCGCCGAGGCACGCGCGAGGACTCGATCACCGCTGCGTTCGGGGACGGTAGCGCCGAGTCGACTCGACGTTTCGACCAGTGGACTCCGCTGACTCTGCTGCGCGAGAAGACGTTTCCGAACTCCTCCGGCGCGTTCGTCGTCGGCTCCTCGGACACGGAGTTCGAGCCTCAGACTCGCGAACTGTTCGCCGCTGCGGCCGCGGACGGGCTGTCCGTCCAGTACTCCGAACTTCCCGGCGGCCATTCCATGGATGTGTGGGCACCGGCCCTGGAACGTGAAATGGACTGGCTCGGGACCCGAATGGGACTGTAGATCTACCCACAATCGAGAAGGCCTGTTCCCTGATCCTCCCCGTACCGATGGCCGTGGCCCGCAGGCGCATCGAGAGCGAAGAGCAGATCCACCGACGTCTGTGCAAAGGAGACCAACGGAATCCACTGTGGCACCGGTGCGTCGACTCGCGCCTTCGTCAGATCCGGTGGTGAGAGGATCAGCTCGCGCGACCACCACACCACCGGATCGGAGGTGTTCGCCAGAACGACGCCGCGCCCGGTATCCACCTTCTTCGCCGGCGGACCCGCCCACAGTGTGCTGCAGACCGCCGACGAATCCGGCTGCAGCGCAGCGCTTCCTGCAACCGAGCCGAGGCTCTGGCCGTAGATGTGCAGCGTCGGTCTGCGGTCCTCGTCGAGCGCAGCCAGCTTCGCTTCCACTGCCACGCGCAGGGCTCGGGTGGATTCGATCGCAGCGTCCTCCGCGAACAGGAACGTCGCCCAGCTCGGTTGGTCCGAGTACTGCAGAGCGACTGTCGCGACATCACCACCGAATCGTTCGTCGAACCCGCGGACCGCGTTCTCGTCGACCCATCCCGATCCGGTGGGCACGGCGATCACGACGTGCGCCTTGGCCAGACCGCCGGAGCGCTCCAGTTCCTCCGCAGCCAATTCTGCGCGTTCGCCGTACGTCGGAGCGGCACGCAGCCCCACGTACGTGCGCACGGCCGTGCTGCCCTCGCCTCCAGCGAGGAACCGCTGACCCTGCACCCCGACCGAGACACCACCGACGGGTGCGACCGCGTGCGCCTGAACTGTGCTCGACACGAGGTCCGCCTGCGCATATCGCTGCGCGAAAGCATCACGTGCCCAATCGAATCCGAAGACCGATATCGTAACGGCCACGACGGCTGTCGTTGCCAGCAGCCGCATCGCCCCGAGTTTGCCCGCTCCGCGGGCCGAGCCGATTCCGATGACGACCAGAAGAGCGCAGACCGAGACCGAACCGCAGACGACTTCGATCCAGTACATCGGACCCACGCGAGGGACTCCCCAGGACTCGCGCAGTCCGTTCTGCCACTGCGCGTCGGCGATCCCGACCGCACCGACGGTGAGCAGTGCCAGGCCGAGGGCTACGCGGCGAGCTCGCGGTCGCGGACAGGTCCGGTGCACCCGGGACGTGATCCGGTGCGCTACCGCGGAGACGACCAACGCTGCCGCGGCGAACAAGCCGGTCACCACCGCTTGGACCAGTGACGCTCGGGGCAGCAACGACGGCGACAGGGATGCCGCGACGGACAGTGCAAGAAGCAGCGACGTGCTCACCCGAGGAACCGCGGGAACAGCATGCAGGTTCGTCGGTGCCGGCGGGGTCGTTGTCGTGGGCGTGAGTACGAACGTCATGCGAGTACCTCCGGGCTACGACGGCGCAGAACGGCACCGGCGACGGTCGTCGCGGCGGCGGCCGTCGTCAGGACGCCACCGGTGATCAGGAAAGGGAGGGCGGGCTCCGGCGTCGGCGATCGGTAGTTCTGGCGCCAGGAGTTGAAGTCGACTGCAGTGCTTGCGATATCGCTCATCACGAAACAGCTCGCGCGGGACCAGGCTCCGATTCTGCCGTCGCAGGCGTCGTCCATCGACGTGCTCAACGCGGCGTCGAGGCGTGTACGGGCGTCGGGGGATGCGGGGGCGCCGTGCGCCGCGCCGAACCGCAGCAGGTCGTACCCCAGATCGTGTGCTTTGCAGCCGGATTCGAAGTCCGTGGGTAGTGGCACGGGCGACGAGCAGTCCCCGTCCGGTGCCACCGCCCTGCCGTCCTCGAGCGTGGGGCGGTAGTACTCGTTCTCGAAGCCGATCGGTATCGCACCGATGGCGGCCGTTGCGTCGTCGTCGACCAGGGCCTCGATGGCGACGGTCGCCGCGGTCCTGCGAGGTGCCGAGATGTCTGCGTCGGCGACCGGCATCGCCGTGCCGACTCCGATACCCAGCATGGTTCCGACCACCACGGTGCCGACGACGTACTTCGCTCTCGCTGTCATGGCTACGAACGCTAGGAATCGAGGACCGAATCGGTAATCGCCCCGAAGTGCCGTTTCGACTGCCGTCGTGGTGCGTGACGCTTACGCGAAGTGCTACCGCGGGGGTAGGTCGATCTCACCCCTCGGTACGATGACTTTTCGCTCGCGAGTTCCTACTGTGCTTCTCGTGGGCATATCGAGTAGGACCGAGAAGGCGACACGAGTTCGACGGCTGGTTCCGCCGGGGCGCGGCGTCGACGTCACCATCCTCGCGGTGACCGCGATTCTGTATTCCATCGCGTGGCCGACGTTGCAGGTCACGCACGACGTGCCGGTTCCGATCATGCCGATCGTGTCTGCTCTCGCCGTGTTTCCCTTCGTGCTCGTCCGTGCGAATCCCGCTCTCGGATGGGCTGTTTCGGCCGGCTCGGCCGTGGTGATCCCGGTTGCGTTCGATCGCCTGCCGGGGTACGACTTTCCGTGGCAGGTGACACACGTCCTCGTGCTCCTCGCGCTCGTACTTTCCGTCAGTCTTCGCTGCGCACTACCGGTCGTGGCGGTCACCTGGGTTGCGACGGTCCTGCTGTTTCTCGTATATGCACCGGGCAACGACGGAATAGGGTGGGGCGTCGGGCTGACCGCGATCGTGGTGTTCGGCCTGCTGATTCGCTGGCTGGTGCTGTCGCGGCGGCAACTGGCCAAGCAGGAGGAGGTCAGCGAGCTCGAACGCGCGCGCAGAACGATTCTCGAGGAGAAGGCCAAGATCGCGCGCGATCTACACGACGTAGTTGCCCACCACATGTCGTTGGTAGTGGTGCAGGCGCAGAGCGCCCCATACCGAGTGGACGACGTATCGCCCTCGGCCGCGGCAGAATTCGAGTCGATCGGGGCAACCGCACGGGAGGCACTCAACGAGATCCGCGGAATGCTCGGGGTACTGCGCAGTGACGGAGTGCTGGCGGACGACGCTCCGGCACCCGGGGCAGGAGACATCACGACGCTGCTCGAGAACACCCAGCGCGCAGGGGTTCGGCTCAGCTGGCAGATCCTCGGCGGTGCCGACGCGGTGTCGGCGACCACAGGGCTCGCGCTGTATCGGATAGTGCAGGAATCGTTGTCCAATGCCTCCCGGCACGCTCCCGGTAGCGAGGTACGCGTACGACTCCACTACGCACCCGACATCACCTACCTGGAAGTCGTCAACGACGAGGCTGTCGATACGACCGCCACCCGGGCGAGCACCGGAGGCGTCGGTACGGGCGGTCACGGGATCACCGGTATGCGCGATCGTGCGGTCGGTGTCTCGGGCTGGCTCGACGCCCGCCCTCGATCCGGCGGTGGATTCGAGGTCGTTGCGCGGCTTCCGGGCAAGGCGCCTGCGGATCCGCCCGGGGGATCCGCGTTCCCCGTCACCGGGCCTGCAGCTTGATCGGGCCCCAGTTTGATCGTGCCCCTCCCCAGTGTGATCGAGCCCACCGACTACGTCAGGACATAGGGTGTCATCCGTGGCCATCACCGTGTTCATCGCAGACGATCAGGCAATGGTGCGGCAGGGTTTCGGTGCCTTGCTCGCCGCTCAACCGGACATCAGCGTCGTGGGAGACGCGGACAACGGAGCCACCGCAGTCACCGAGGTGAAGCGACTGCGCCCCGACGTCGTTCTCATGGACGTCCGTATGCCGCAGATGAACGGACTCGACGCCGCACGCGCGATACTCCGCGCGTCGCTCGATCCTCCGGTCCGCATTCTGATGCTCACCACATTCGACATCGACGACTACGTCTACGAGGCGCTGACCATCGGAGCCAGTGGGTTCATGCTCAAGGACGCACCCGCCGACGAACTGATTCGGGGAGTGCGCGTCGTCGCCTCGGGTGAGGCGTTGCTGGCGCCGTCGGTGACACGCCGGTTGATCGCCGACGTCACCACGCGTCGCGGCACGGCCAAGCAGCCACCGGCGAAGCTGTCCGTACTCACGCCGCGCGAACGCGAAGTGCTCGAACTGATCGCGAAAGGCCTGTCGAACACCGAAATCGCGGCGACTCTGTTCGTGGCCGAACAGACCGTCAAGACCCATGTAGGCAAAGTGCTCGGCAAACTGGACCTCCGAGACCGCGCGCAGGCAGTGGTGCTGGCATACGAGAGCGGAGTCGTCACACCTGGGTGAGCGGCGGCGCTGCGAAATGACCGGATGAGGCAGGAGTGAAGCCTGCGAAATGACCGGATGAGGCAGGAGTGAAGCCTGCGAAATGACCGGATGAGGCAGGAGTGAAGCCTGCGAAATGACCAGATGAGGCAGGAGTGAAGCCTGCGAAATGACCAGATAGCCCAGTCGGATTACGGTGTGAGTATGGAACCGACGAGAGGCGAAAAATTGCGCATCGGAGTTCTCACGGGCGGCGGTGATTGCCCCGGGCTCAATGCGGTGATCCGTGCGGTGGTCCGAACGGCGGATGCGCGGTACGGCTCCACCGTCGTCGGATTTCAGGACGGTTGGCGGGGTTTGCTCGAGAACCGCCGGATTCAGTTGCGCAACGACGATCGCAACGATCGACTGCTGACCAAGGGCGGGACGATCCTTGGTACGGCACGCACCAATCCGGAGGTGCTCCGGGCCGGTCTCGACAGGATCAAGGAAACGCTGGAGGACAACGGGATCGACGTCCTCATCCCCATCGGCGGCGAGGGGACGTTGACGGCGGCCAACTGGCTGTCCGAGGAAGGTGTACCCGTCGTCGGAGTACCCAAGACGATCGACAACGACATCGACTGCACCGACGTGACGTTCGGATTCGACACCGCGCTCACCATCGCGACCGACGCGATCGACCGACTGCACAGCACCGCCGAGTCGCATCAGCGCGTGATGTTGGTGGAAGTGATGGGCAGGCACGCGGGATGGATTGCGCTGCATGCAGGCCTGGCGTCGGGCTCGCACATGACCTTGATTCCCGAGCATCCGTTCGACGTCGAGGAAGTGTGCGATCTGGTGCGCAAGCGCTTCCAGCGCGGTGACTCGCATTTCATCTGCGTCGTCGCCGAGGGTGCGAAACCGCGGGAAGGATCGATGGCGTTGCGCGACGGCGGCATCGACGAGTTCGGTCACGTGAAGTTCACCGGGGTGGCGCATCAGCTCGGCCAGGAGATCGAGCGTCGCATCAACAAGGAAGTACGAACCACGGTGCTGGGGCATGTTCAGCGCGGCGGAACACCGACTCCGTACGACCGTGTGCTCGCCACCCGGTTCGGGGTGAACGCGGCCGACGCGGCGCATGCAGGTGATTTCGGCCAGATGGTGTCTTTACGCGGCGCCGAGATCGGTTTGGTGTCGCTCGCCGAGGCGGTCAAGCAACTCAAGCGCGTACCGGAGAGCCGTTATGTCGACGCGGCGGCGTTCTTCGGCTGACTTCTACAGGCGGCCGGCTTCCTGACGGATCTGGGACTCGCGATGCTCGTTGTCGCGACGTAGATCGCGGCGGCGTCGGCCCGCCTCGAAGCGCTGCCGACCGAGAGCGGTCGACGGTTCCAGCGGCGGAAGCTCGAGAGGCTTGCCTGCGTCGTCGACGGCGACCATGGTGAAGTAGCAGCTGTTCGTGTGACGGGTTTCGCCGCGCTGGATGTTCTCGGTCTCGACGCGGATGCCGACTTCCATGGACGTTCGTCCGGTGTAGTTGACCGACGCGGAGAAGGTCACGAGTTCACCGACATGGATCGGTTCGCGGAACACCACGCGGTCCACCGAGAGGGTGACCACGTACGCCTGCGCATACCGACTCGCACAGGCGTACGCCACCTGGTCCAGGAATTTCAGAATCGTCCCACCGTGAACGTTGCCGGAGAAGTTCGCCATGTCCGGTGTCATCAACACGGTCATGTACAGGGTCTGCTTCGAGGTGTCCGTCACCGGCCAACCGTAGCGAGCACCTCTGGTTACTCGCGCGTTCTTCCCAGCGCATAAACTCGTGTGCATGACTGCTGCCTTGGTCGATCTGATCGATTACGACGACGTGCTTGCCCGTTTCGACCCCGTTCTGGGCATGGAGGTCCACGTCGAGCTGGGCACAGCCACCAAGATGTTCTGCGGCTGCCCGACGGCGTTCGGAGCCGAGCCGAACACGCAGGTGTGCCCGGTGTGCCTGTCCCTTCCCGGTGCGCTGCCGGTGGTGAACTCCGCGGCCGTCGAGTCCGCTATCCGCATCGGTCTCGCACTGAACTGCTCGATCACCCCGTGGGGCAGGTTCGCGCGGAAGAACTACTTCTACCCGGACCAGCCGAAGAACTACCAGATCTCGCAGTACGACGAACCGATCGCCACCGAGGGATACCTCGACGTGCTGCTCGACGACGGTAGTACGTTCCGCGTCGAGATCGAGCGGGCGCACATGGAGGAGGACACGGGCAAGTCGACTCACGTCGGCGGCGCGACCGGTCGAATCGAAGGCGCGAGCCACTCGCTGCTGGACTACAACCGTGCAGGTGTGCCGCTGGTGGAGATCGTCACCAAACCCATCACCGGCACCGGTGCACGCGCCCCCGAGGTCGCCAGGGCGTATGTCACGGCACTGCGGGATCTGCTGAAGGCGCTCGATGTGTCCGATGTGCGTATGGACCAGGGTTCGCTGCGCTGCGACGCCAACGTCTCGTTGATGGAGAAGTCGGCCTCGGAGTTCGGTACCCGCACCGAGACCAAGAACGTCAACTCGCTCAAGAGCGTCGAGGTCGCCGTTCGCTACGAGATGCGCAGGCAAGCGGCCGTTCTGCAATCCGGCGGTGAGGTGGTGCAGGAAACACGGCACTTCCAGGAGTCCGATGGCACCACCTCGAAGGGGCGCAAGAAGGAAACTGCCGAGGACTACCGGTACTTCCCGGAACCCGACCTCGCTCCCGTCGCTCCCGACGCGGCGTGGGTGGAAGAGCTACGCGCGACGCTTCCCGAGCTCCCGTGGTTGCGCCGAGCACGTATCCAGGAGGACTGGGGTGTCTCCGACGAAGAGATGCGCGACCTCGTCAACTCCGGCGCGCTGGATCTGGTCGCGTCGACGGTCGACGCCGGTGCGACGCCGCAAGCCGCGCGCTCGTGGTGGGTCTCCTACCTGGCTCAGAAGGCGAACGTCGCGGGCGTCGAACTGGATGCTCTGGCGATCACGCCTGCACAGGTGGCCGAGGTGGCCGGCCTCGTCGCCGACGGCAAGGTCAACAACAACGGCGCGCGTCAGATCGTCGACGGCGTCCTCGCCGGTGAAGGTGAGCCTGCTGCGGTCATGGCGGCACGCGGCCTCGTCGTCGAGAAGGACGACACCAAGTTGCAGGCCGCGGTCGACGAGGCACTCGCAGCCAATCCCGGTGTGGCCGACAAGATTCGCGCCGGCAAAGTTCAGGCCGCGGGCGCGATCGTCGGCGCCGTCATGAAGGCCACTCGCGGTCAGGCCGACGCGGCCAGGGTCAAGGAACTGGTCCTCGCTGCGTGCAGCTGATTCGTGGACGTGATCGAACGGCCCCCGCGGTGCTCACCGCCGGGGCCGTTCGGCTCTAGTCGAATCCGCCGCCGCCCGCCGGGACCGGAATCTTGACGACGCGGTCGTCGTTGGGGCCCGGTGCATCACCGTTCTTGTTCACGGTGCCCGCCCAGATCTGGCCGTCGGGTGCGATCGCAGCGCCGTTGAGTCGGCCGTAGCGGTCCTGGACGAGCAGCGACGGTGCCGCGGTGACTGCTCCCGTGTCGGGGTCGGTGACGAGGACGGCCATGGCCTTGGCGTCGGTCAGGGAAATGGCGACGGCGCCGTCTCCTGCGCCGCAGCCGGCTACACCCGGCCGGTCCGGCCACGTCCACACCGGTGAAATAACCGCGCCGAGAGGATCGATGCGCTGGAGCCGATCCTCCACCGCCGTCCGGTCGGTGACCCAGATTCCGCCCGACGGATCGATGCACACGTCTCCCGCGGTTCCGATGCCACTGAGGGCGACCTGCGGGGCTGGACCGGTCTGGCCGGGGACCAGCGAGTCGACCCGCAGAAGCTTGCCTGCGAGCGACGCCGGATCGGCAGCAGACGACGGGTTTCCGGCGTCACCGGTCAGCACCAACAGCTGACCGGGGTTCAGGAAATCCAACGCGCCGCGGTTCCCCTGTGCGCCGCGCGGAATGCCGGTCAGCACGTTCTTGGGGGTATCGCCCGCCGCGATGCGCACGACTCTGTTGTCCGTTGCCGTCGTGACGTAGGCGTACATCAGACCGTCCTCGGCGAAGCTCGGCGACAACGCGAGGTCCAGCAGTCCACCGTCGCTGCTGGAATCGACGTCGAGACGCGCGATCTCGATGGGGGACTGGCCCTGGGTCACCTGCATGATCCGTCCGGTGAGGCGCTCGGCAACCAACGCGGACCCGCCACCGGGGAGCATCACGAGCCCACCCGTCGGGTCGAGGCACGTCGCGATGACGTTCGGGTCCAGATCGATGCAGGGACCCGGCTGCGGCTGCGGACCGTTCGGTGTGGTCGAGGTGGGTGGCGCGTCCGGATCTGCCGGGTTGATCTCGGCGGCACCGAACGACGGTTCAGGGGTGAACGGGCTGGCCGTGGAATCGTCGAACCGAGCACATCCGGCTGCCAGGGCCACGGTCATCGTCAGGACTGCGACGGTAGTTGCGGTTCGGGACGACGCTCGCACCAACTTCATGTACGAAACGTTACTCGAGGCGCCGCGCCCGGGCTCAATACGGCTGAATCGGCACCGACTCGCTCTACTGTTGACGCTGTGACCGACAAGCCTCGCGACGAAGAGCGGCCCGACACCGGCTACGAGCCCGCGTCGAGCCCATACGACCAGCCGACCGAAAAACTCCAGCCTCGGACCGAGGACGAACTGGACTTCGGGAAGAGCGGATCCGGGTCGTACCCGACCGAACAGATCCCGTCGTCGTTCCGCCCCTCGCGTTTCGACGAGCCGATCGCACCCGACAGCAGCAGTACCGCATACTCCGACAAGCCCACCGAATTCCTGCCGACCACACCTGCGTCGGCGTCGTACGGCACCGGCTCGTCCGATCGATTCGCGACGGATCAGAACGCACCGGAACCGGTTGTGCGCACCGAGACGGTCGAAATTCCGGCGCGGCGCGGGACGACGGATCTCGGCTTGCTCCTCCTGCGTCTCGTCGTCGGCGCAATCTTCCTGGTGCACGGCCTGCAGAAACTGACCGGTATGTGGAACGGTCCAGGTCTCGACGGGTTCCGTTCGCTGCTGGAAGAGACCGGCTACGACCGGGCGGACATCCTGGCCATCGCGGGGGCGGTCGGAGAAACCGCGGGCGGCGCACTGCTGATCCTCGGCCTTGCGACACCGTTCGCCGGCGCAGCAGTACTGAGCGTCATCATCAATGCATGGCTGTTCAAACAGGCCGCCGAGCCGGGCCTGCAGTTCTTCGCGCCCACAGGGGTCGAGTACGAGACGGTCCTGGCTGTCGCCGCCGCGGCGATCATCCTCACCGGGCCCGGAAAGATCGCGTTCGATGGACGACGAGGGTGGGCGACGCGACCACGTTTCGGATCTTTCATCGCGCTGATCCTGGGAATCGCCGCCGGCGTCTGCCTCTGGATCTTCCTCAACGGAGCCAATCCGCTCGCGACCTGATCCCGCTGTGAGTAGAAATGTAGGTCCTGACCTACATTTCTACTCACCTGGGGGTCACGGGACGTACCGGACCGCGCCCTTGTCGGCCGAGGTCGCCAATGCCGCGTAGGCGCGCAGTGCAGTGGTGACCGTGCGCTGACGATCGACCGGCTGCCACGGGCGCTCCGACGCCTCCATCTTGGCTCGACGAGTCTCCAGAGTGGAATCGTCGACGAGGATCTCGAGGGTGCGGGAGGCGACGTCGATACGGACCTGGTCGCCGTTCTCGACGAGTCCGATGACTCCGCCCGCGGCAGCCTCGGGGGAGATGTGGCCGATCGACAGGCCGGAGGTGCCACCGGAGAACCGTCCGTCGGTGACGAGTGCGCAGACCTTTCCGAGCCCGGCTCCCTTGAGGAATGCCGTCGGGTGCAACATTTCCTGCATACCGGGACCGCCCTTGGGGCCCTCGTATCGGACGACGAGGACGTCACCGGGCTTAATCTTCTTCTGCAGAATCGCCGAGACCGCTTCTTCCTGAGACTCGACGACGAGTGCCGGGCCCTGGAACGAGAACAGTTCCTCGTCGATGCCCGCGGTCTTGAGGATCGCCCCGTCGAGTGCGATGTTTCCGCGCAGAACGACGAGACCGCCTTCGACGGTGTACGCGTGTTCCTTGTCGCGGATGCAGCCGCCGACGGCGTCGGTGTCGAGCGAGGACCACCTGTTCTCGGTGGAGAACGGCTCGGTGGTACGAACGCCTCCCGGCGCCGCGTGGAACAGCTCCAGTGCCTCGTCCGACGCCGCGCCGGACCGGATGTCCCACGTGTCCAGCCACTCGTCGAAGCTCTTCGTGTGCACGGTGGAGACGTCGGTCTCGAGCAGGTTCGCGCGGCGGAGTTCGCCGAGCAGCGCGGGGATTCCGCCTGCCCGGTGCACGTCTTCCATGTGGTAGTCGGAGTTGGGGGACACCTTGGACAGGCACGGAACCTTGCGGCTGATGGCGTCGATGGTGTCGAGATCGAAGTCGACCTCGCCTTCCTGTGCCGCGGCGAGGGTGTGCAGCACCGTGTTGGTGGACCCGCCCATCGCGACATCGAGTGCCATCGCGTTGCGGAACGCCGCGGGGGTTGCGATGTTGCGCGGCAGAACGGACTCGTCACCGTCGCGGTAGTACTTGGTCGCGGCCTCGACGATGGTGGTGCCTGCGCGCTCGAACAGTGCGTATCGGGCTTTGTGAGTGGCGAGCGTGGATCCGTTGCCGGGCAGGGCCAGTCCGAGAGCTTCGGTGAGGCAGTTCATCGAGTTGGCGGTGAACATGCCCGAGCACGAACCGCACGTCGGGCATGCACTGCGCTCGACCTCGTCCAGGCCTTCCTCGGACACGGCGTCGTTCGCGCTGGCCGAGATCGCGGTGATGAGGTCCGTCGGGGCCTGTGCGCCGCCGCCGACGACGACGGCTTTGCCTGCCTCCATCGGCCCACCCGAGACGAACACTGCCGGAATGTTCAGTCGCATTGCGGCATTGAGCATTCCCGGCGTGATCTTGTCGCAGTTGGAGATGCACACGAGAGCGTCGGCGGTGTGCGCGTTGGCCATGTATTCGACCGAGTCGGCGATGATCTCGCGGCTCGGAAGCGAATAGAGCATGCCGCCGTGTCCCATTGCGATACCGTCGTCGACCGCGATGGTGTGGAACTCGCGCGGGACGCCGCCTGCGGCACGTACGGCGTCGGCGACGATCTCGCCGACGTTCTTCAGGTGGACGTGCCCGGGTACGAACTGGGTGTACGAGTTGGCAATTGCCACGATCGGTTTGCCGAAATCCGAATCCGTCATTCCGGTGGCGCGCCAGAGCGAGCGTGCGCCCGCGGCGTTTCGTCCAACAGTGGTAACTCGTGACCGTAGCGGCGGCATGGCTTCTCTTCCTCGATCAATAGCGGTTTCTCGCTCGATCGAGGTTACTCCCGGCTCACGAACTCGAGGCGCCTGGCTCGGCTTCTCGGTCGGCGTCCGCTGTCCGTTCCTCCTCTGCCGTCCTGTCGGCTTCGGCTGCGGCCGCATAGGGATCGGTGATGCGCCCGCCGCTCGCCGCAGCGAGTACCGGAAGTCTGTCGAAGCGAACCAACGGCAGCGACTTCTCGGACTTGTCGGTCAGGACGACCCGCGCCCATCTCCGGTTCGGGAAGTGAATGCCGCGTACGTCTTCCCATGCGACGAACTCGGAGCCGAGCAACCTCCGTATCGCGAGACCGTCGAAGCTGACCACGGTACGAACTCGGAACACCCACACTGCAGCGATGATCGGAAGCACTACGAGCCATCCGAATGCTGCGGGCCAACTGGCGGCGGGGAAGGCGACGCCGATGAACAGCATGCCGACTCCTACCAGCGACAGGCGCGAGATACGGATGACCTGCGGCGCGGGAACGGGCGTATGGGATGATGTATCCGGTGGTTCGGACTGCTGCGAAGACGACACCCCTTCATCTTCGCATTGCACCTACGCGATCTCACATAATGGGATTGCGTCGTGACGAGTTTGACTCTTCCCTATGCGCGCGCCTACCGTCGAGCGCGTGAAGCGGAATTGGATACTCGTAATCGGCCGGCGCGTCAACGCCTGAGCCGGTTCTCGACCAACTCGCATCGACGCGCCACCCTCGTACAGCCTCGGCTGACGGGGGTTTTTTCTTGCCCAGAGATCGCCCAGCTACATCTTTCATCCTGAGGAAGCACTAGTGAGCGCACCAACCGCACGCCCAGGGCCCTCGACTCGTAAGTCGGGAGCAAACGCCAGCTCGTCGGCACCGGACATCAACGGAGCCGTCGACGGATCGCGTCGCCATGTCGCACCCGAGAAGGTGACCGGCGCACAGTCCGTCGTCCGAGCACTCGAGGAACTCGACGTCGACACGGTATTCGGCATTCCGGGTGGAGCCGTTCTTCCGGTGTACGACCCACTCTTCGACTCCAAGAAGGTTCGCCACGTCCTCGTTCGTCACGAACAGGGCGCAGGGCACGCAGCCACCGGATACGCGCAGGCCACCGGCCGCGTCGGCGTCTGCATGGCGACGTCGGGCCCCGGAGCGACGAACCTCGTCACACCGCTCGCCGACGCTCAGATGGACTCCGTTCCCATCGTCGCCATCACCGGCCAGGTCGCGCGAAGTCTCATCGGCACCGACGGGTTCCAGGAAGCCGACATCTCCGGCATCACGATGCCCGTCACCAAGCACAACTTCCTGATCACCGACGGCGTCGACATCCCACGCATCATGGCCGAGGCGTTCTACATCGCGTCCTCCGGTCGTCCGGGCGCGGTCCTCGTCGACATCCCCAAGGACATCCTGCAGGCACAGACCACGTTCTCGTGGCCACCGGAGATGCGGTTGCCCGGATATCGTCCGGTCACCAAGCCGCACGGCAAGCAGGTTCGCGAGGCAGCTCGGTACATCGCCGACTCCAAGCAACCGGTGCTGTACGTCGGTGGCGGTGTCATCAAGGCCAACGCGTCGGCAGAACTGCTCGAACTCGCGGAACTGACCGGCATCCCGGTCGTCACCACGTTGATGGCGCGCGGAGCGTTCCCCGATACTCACCAGCTGAACCTGGGCATGCCCGGTATGCACGGCACCGTGGCCGCTGTGGCCGGCCTGCAGCGCAGTGATCTGCTCATCACGCTCGGCGCCCGGTTCGACGACCGCGTCACCGGACAGCTCTCGTCGTTCGCGCCGAACGCAAAGGTGATCCACGCGGACATCGATCCGGCCGAGATCGGCAAGAATCGCTATGCCGACGTGCCGATCGTCGGTGACTGCAAGGAGGTCATCGTCGAGCTGATCGAGGCGCTGCGTGCCGATCGCGCCACGGGCACCACCGTCGAACTGGGTGATTGGTGGAAATACCTCGACGGGATCCGCAAGACGTACCCGCTGAGCTACGACCGCCCCAGTGACGGGAGCATGTCGCCGGAGTTCGTCATTTCCTCGGTCGGCAAGTTCGCCGGACCCGACGCGATCTACTGCGCGGGCGTCGGCCAGCATCAGATGTGGGCCGCGCAGTTCATCAACTACGAGAAGCCGCGCACGTGGCTGAACTCGGGCGGACTCGGCACCATGGGCTACGCCGTTCCGGCGGCGATGGGCGCCAAGATGGGCCTTCCCGACGCCGAGGTGTGGGCGATCGACGGTGACGGCTGTTTCCAGATGACCAATCAGGAACTCGCCACCTGTGCGGTCGAGGGGATCCCGATCAAGGTCGCACTCATCAACAACGGCAACCTCGGCATGGTCCGTCAGTGGCAGACGTTGTTCTACGAGGAGCGGTACTCCAACACCAATCTGGGGACCCACGGCGCCCAGCGCATCCCGGATTTCGTGAAACTTGCCGAAGCCCTGGGCTGCGTCGGAATTCGCTGCGAGCGTGAGGAAGACGTCGACGCGGTCATCGCACAGGCTCGCGCGATCAACGACCGCCCCGTCGTCATCGACTTCATCGTCGGCGCCGACGCGCAGGTCTGGCCCATGGTCGCTGCAGGCACCGGTAACGACGAGATCATGGCCGCCCGCGGAATCCGACCACTGTTCGACGAGGACGAGGCTTCCGTGGCCGAACCCGCCGTCATCCACGAGGCAATGGCACGCGAGCAGGCCCACGGCAACGCCCTGCACGAGAAAGGCACCGACAAGTGAGTACCAGCCACACCCTCAGCGTCCTCGTCGAGGACAAGCCAGGTGTTCTGGCACGCGTCGCCGCACTCTTCTCGCGTCGCGGATTCAACATCTCCTCACTTGCGGTCGGCGGCACGGAGATCGCGGGGATCTCCCGAATGACGATCGTCGTCACCGTCGACGAGTTCCCACTCGAGCAGGTGACGAAGCAGCTGAACAAGTTGATCAACGTCATCAAGATCGTCGAGCAGGACGACGACTCGTCGGTGGCCCGCGAGCTGGTTCTCATCAAGGTGCGCGCCGACGCAACAGTGCGCAGCGAGGTCATCGAGACCGTGAACCTGTTCCGCGCCAAGGTGATCGACGTATCGCCCGAGGCTGTCACCGTCGAGGCCACGGGCACACGCTCGAAGCTCGATGCGTTGCTGAAAATGTTGGACCCCTATGGAATTCGAGAAATAGTTCAGTCGGGAGTCGTTGCCGTCGGACGTGGACCGAAATCGATCACTGCGTCGCGGTAGCGACCACATGTGATGAACATGCTCAAACAAGAGGAAAGGTATTAACCAGTGGCAGTCGAGATGTTCTACGACGACGATGCTGATCTGTCGATCATCCAGGGCCGCAAGGTCGCCGTCATCGGATACGGAAGCCAGGGCCACGCGCACTCGCTGAGCCTGCGCGACTCGGGCGTCGACGTCCGCATCGGTCTGAAAGAGGGATCGAAGTCCCGCGCCAAGGCAGAGGAGCAGGGCCTGAAGGTCGGTACTCCGGCCGAGGTCTCCGCATGGGCCGACGTGATCATGGTGCTCGCACCCGACACCGCCCAGGCTGCGATCTTCAAGGAAGAGATCGAGCCCAACCTGAAGGACGGCGACGCACTGTTCTTCGGCCACGGCCTGAACATCCACTTCGACCTGATCGAGGCTCCGGAGTTCGTCACGGTCGGCATGGTCGCTCCCAAGGGCCCCGGACATCTCGTCCGTCGTCAGTTCGTCGACGGCAAGGGCGTTCCCGCGCTCATCGCCATCGACCAGGACCCGAAGGGTGAGGGCCAGGCGCTCGCACTCTCGTGGGCCAAGGGCATCGGCGGCACCCGCGCAGGCGTCATCAAGACCACGTTCAAGGAAGAGACCGAGACCGACCTGTTCGGCGAGCAGGCCGTGCTGTGCGGCGGCACCGAGGAACTCGTCAAGACGGGCTTCGAGGTCATGGTCGAGGCCGGCTACGCGCCCGAGATGGCATACTTCGAGGTTCTGCACGAGCTCAAGCTCATCGTCGACCTCATGTACGAAGGCGGCATCGCCCGCATGAACTACTCGGTGTCCGACACCGCCGAGTTCGGCGGCTACCTCTCCGGCCCTCGCGTCATCGACGCAGGCACCAAGGAGCGCATGAAGGCCATCCTCGCCGACATCCAGTCCGGTGAATTCACCCGTCGTCTCGTCGCCAACGTCGAGAACGGCAACACCGAGCTAGAGGGACTGCGCAAGGCCAACGCCGAACATCCCATCGAGGTCACCGGCAAGAAGCTGCGCGACCTGATGAGCTGGGTCGACCGTCCGATCACCGAGACGGCCTGATCTTTCGCCGTATCGATGTAACCCGAGTGAAGGGCATCCGTGAGGGTGCCCTTCACTCGTTCGACGAGGGTGAACCCCACTCGGTTCCCCTCGGCCTCTAAACTTGTCCCGCACCGCACAACGCACCATCCGATCGACCGCTACCGTCACCTCGACCTATCTAGGGAGTTCTTCACGTGAGCCAGCCAGGCCGTCCTGTCGTTCTGATCGCCGACAAACTTGCGCAGTCCACTGTCGAGGCACTCGGCGACGGCGTCGAGGTTCGCTGGGTCGACGGCCCGGACCGGCCGGCACTGCTCGCCGCGGTTCCCGAGGCCGACGCCATCCTCGTCCGCTCCGCGACCACGGTCGACGCCGAGGTGCTCGCAGCCGGAACCAACCTGAAGATCGTCGCACGTGCAGGCGTCGGCCTGGACAACGTGGACGTACCCGCAGCCACCGAGCGCGGAGTCCTCGTCGTCAACGCACCGACGTCCAACATCCACACCGCCGCCGAGCACGCCGTCACATTGCTGCTGTCCGCCGCCCGCCAGATCCCCGCGGCCGACGCCACCCTCCGTCAGCACGAGTGGAAGCGCAGCAAGTTCAACGGCGTCGAGATCTTCGGCAAGACCGTGGGTGTCGTCGGACTCGGCCGTATCGGTCAGCTCTTCGCGCAGCGTCTCGCTGCGTTCGAGACCCACGTCATCGCCTACGACCCCTACGTTTCCGCTGCCCGCGCCGCGCAGCTCGGGATCGAACTCGTCAGCCTCGACGAACTGCTGACGCGCGCCGACATGTTCTCCGTGCACCTCCCGAAGACCCCGGAGACCAAGGGCATCATCGGCAAGGAAGCCCTCGCCAAGACCAAGCCCGGTGTCATCGTCGTCAACGCAGCACGCGGCGGACTCGTCGACGAGCAGGCTTTGGCCGACGCCATCACCAGCGGCCACGTCTTCGCCGCAGGCATCGACGTCTACGCCTCCGAACCGTGCACGGACAGCCCGCTGTTCGAACTCCCGCAGGTCGTGGTGACCCCGCACCTCGGAGCCTCGACCACCGAAGCTCAGGACCGTGCAGGCACCGATGTCGCCAAATCCGTGCTGCTCGCTCTCGCAGGCGAATTCGTCCCCGACGCCGTCAACGTCAAGGGCGGCGCCGTCGGCGAAGAGGTCTCGCCGTGGCTCGAGATCGTCCGCAAGCAGGGCGTGTTGCTCGGTGCCCTGTCCGACGAACTTCCCGCGTCGCTGTCCGTCGACGTACGTGGAGAGCTCGCAGCCGAAGACGTCGAGATCCTGAAGCTCTCGGCCCTGCGCGGTCTGTTCTCCGCCGTGATCGAGGACTCGGTCACGTTCGTCAACGCACCCTCGCTCGCCGAGGAGCGTGGGGTCACGGCCGAGGTCACCAAGGCTCCCGAGAGCGAAAACCACCGCAGCGTCGTCGACATCCGCGCCGTCTACGGTGACGGTTCCGTCCTCAATGTCGCGGGAACGCTCACCGGCACCACTCAGGTCGAGAAGATCGTCAACATCAACGGACGCAACTTCGATCTTCGCGCCGAGGGCAAGAACCTCATCGTCAACTACGCGGACCAGCCCGGAAGCCTGGGCCGCATCGGCACGTTGCTCGGCGACGCGGGAATCGACATCCAGGCAGCTGCACTGAGTCAGGACTCCGAGGGTGACGGCGCAACGATCCTGCTCCGCGTGGACAAGGACGTTCCGTCCGAGCTCCGCTCGAACATCGCATCGGCAGTAGGCGCGTCGACCATCGAACTCGTGGATCTTTCCTGATCGTTTCTCATCCCTGATCGCTCGACAAGAACGAGGAGTACATGAAGCTCGCCGTCATCGCCGGAGATGGAATCGGCCCCGAGGTCGTCGACCAAGCACTGCAGGTGCTCGACGTCGTTGTCCCCGGAGTCGAGAAGACCGAGTACGACCTCGGTGCACGCCGCTACAACGCGACCGGCGAGCTTCTTCCGGACTCCGTGCTGGAGGAGATCCGCGGTCACGACGCAATTCTGTTGGGGGCCATCGGAGATCCATCGGTCCCCAGCGGCGTGCTCGAGCGCGGACTGTTGCTGCGTGCGCGGTTCGAACTCGACCACCACATCAACCTGCGTCCGGCGAAGCTGTACCCCGGCGTGACGGGTCCGCTCGCGGGCAACAAGGACATCGATGTAGTCGTCGTGCGTGAAGGCACGGAGGGTCCCTATACCGGCAACGGTGGGGCACTCCGAGTGAACACTCCGCACGAGGTCGCCACCGAGGTCAGCGTCAACACCCGTTACGGCGTCGAGCGCGTGGTCCGAGACGGATTCGCGCGGGCGGTGGCACGGAAGAAGCACCTCACGTTGCTGCACAAGACCAACGTGTTGACGTTCGCCGGCAGCCTCTGGGCACGCACGGTCGAGGAAGTATCCAAGGACTTCCCGGACGTCGAGGTCGCCTACCAGCACATCGACGCTGCGATGATCCACCTGGTCACCGATCCGGGTCGATTCGACGTCATCGTCACCGACAATTTGTTCGGTGACATCGTCACGGATCTCTCCGCTGCCGTCAGCGGCGGCATCGGCCTGGCCGCCAGCGGCAACATCGACGCGACGCGTACCAACCCGTCGATGTTCGAGCCGGTCCACGGCAGCGCTCCCGACATCGCGGGGCAGGGCAAAGCCGATCCGACAGCTGCGATTCTGTCGGTGTCTCTGTTGCTTGCGCACCTCGGTGACACGGCGAACTCCGAGCGCGTCGAAGCCGCCGTCGCCGCCGACCTCGCCTCCCGAGGTCCGGCCGCTGCAAGCACCGCCGACATCGGAGCCAGAATCGCAGCGGCGCTGTAGCAGTTATTACCCCCTGTCTTCGGAGCGAAAGTGCCGTTCGGTCAGTCTGACTGACCGAACGGCACTTTCGCTCCGAAAAGGGGGGCACGGCACGGCACGTTCGGTTCGGCGGGGTTCAGCTGAGACTACGGCTCCGGCGATTGCTGGTCGTCGGGGATGACCGGCACGGCGAGGGCGGGGAACACCGAGGACACGGCGAACGCCAGAGGAAAGCTGATGGCCGCGAGTGCACCGAATGCAGGCGGAACCATGGACGCGGCGATGAACTGTCCGGTGTTCTGAGCGCCGAGAGCGCGTCCGCTCCAGTACGGGCCGGAGACTTCGGCTACCGCGGTGAACGCCAGGCCGTTCGGCGCGACGGTGACGACCGATGCGATCACCATCACGGCGATGGACACCGGGGAATCGAGCCAGTCGGTGACCGCCAGGACCACCATGGTCACCGTCGTGGACACGGCGACCCACCGTAGCGGTCGCATCCGGCTACCCAGCGTGTCCGACAGGGCGCCGACGCCTATGCGCCCGAAGGCTCCGAGAATCTGTGTCAGCGTGACGAGGACACCTGCGGAGGCAGCCGACCATCCGCGGTCCGACATCAACCACACCAGCGCGTACGTCCAGACGACGTATTGAGGGACGACGAGCAGGACCGACGTCGAGTGGATGCGCCACAGTTGGCTGCTGGCGCGATAGGGGTTGGCCAGCAGCCCAGCTCGCTCTGCGGCCTCGCGGTCGGGGCGCGGTGGGTCGATGATCGCCAGGCAGGCGACCGCGGTGGTGACGCACACGATCGCGGGCACGAGAAGGGCAGCGCCGACGCCGTGATCGCGTGCGATGGGTGGGATGAGCAGTGCGCCGATGGCGACGCCGAGCGGTACGGACATCTGTCGGATCCCCATGGCGAGTCCGCGTCGTTCCGGCGGGAACCATCCGACGACGACACGTCCGGATGCGCTGTTGGCGCTTGCGGCTGCCATTCCGCCCAGAAGCAGGCACAGGCCGAGTACGACGAACGACGTCGTGAACACGGCAGCGAAGCTCGCCGCGGATGTGAGTGCCAGCCCGATGGCGAGCACCAGCTTCTCACCGATCCTGTCCACGAGGACACCCCAGGCGATGAGAGTCAGCATGATTCCGACCGTCGGCATGGCCACCACGAGTCCGGCTGCGGCGAGGCTCAACCCGCGATCTTCGTGGAGCGACGGGATGAGAAATGCTGCGCCGTTGATGAATACGGCACCCGAAGTCTGGGCGAGCATTCCGAGGGCGAGCATGACCCACTTGCGGGCACCGGCGGTGTGGGTGGTGTCTTCGGTGGTCGTCATGGGGTAGCCGTCTCACTGTCAGTGATCCCATAATGTGGAATCCGAGTCTTGCATGGTGAACTCGACTGTCGATGTTACACCCGCCGTACGGTCAGGATCGGACGGGCGTGCCGACAGCTCTGATGGCGGTCGATAGACTTCCGACATGCGTCTCGGTCGAATTGCAAGTCCTGATGGTGTGGCATTCGTGAGTATCGAAGGGGAAGGTGACCAGCAGACAGCAAAGGAAATCGCCGAACATCCCTTCGGCACACCGACCTTCACCGGTCGTTCGTGGCCCCTCGCCGACGTTCGCCTCCTGGCCCCGATTCTCGCGAGCAAGGTCATCGCGATCGGCAAGAACTACGCTGCGCACGCGGCGGAGATGGGAGGCCGAGCGCCGGAGTCCCCGGTCATCTTCATCAAGCCCAACACCTCCATAGTCGGCCCCGGTGCGCCGATCGTGCTGCCTCCGACATCCGACGAGGTGCACTACGAGGGTGAGCTCGCCGTGGTCATCGGTCGTCCGTGCAAGGACGTGCCCGCGGCGAAGGCACTCGATGTGGTGCTCGGCTACACCGTCGCGAACGACGTCTCGGCCCGCGATCATCAGCGCCAGGACGGTCAGTGGACGAGGGCCAAGGGCCACGACACTTTCTGCCCGCTCGGTCCGTGGATCGAGACGTCGCTCGACGCGTCGGACGTGGAGATCAAGACGGAGGTCGACGGCGAGGTGAAGCAACGCAGCCGGACGTCGCTGCTGCTGCACGACATTCCGAAGATCATCGAGTGGGTCTCGGCAGTCATGACGCTGCTGCCGGGTGATGTGATCCTCACCGGTACGCCGGAGGGCGTCGGGCCGATCACCGCCGGTCAGTCCGTGTCGATCACGGTCGAGGGCATCGGAACTCTGACCAACCCCGTTGCAGCGAAGAACTAGAGAACCACACCACCGATCGAACGTGAGTGAGAACATGACCTCCCCCGAAGTACGCGTCCGATTCTGCCCGTCGCCGACGGGCACGCCCCATGTCGGCCTGATCCGCACCGCGTTGTTCAACTGGGCGTACGCACGTCATCACGGTGGGAAGTTCGTCTTCCGGATCGAGGACACCGACGCGGCCCGCGATTCCGAGGAGTCGTACGCGGCGATCCTCGACGCACTGCGCTGGCTCGGCCTGAGCTGGGACGAGGGCCCCGAGGTGGGCGGTCCGTACGAGCCGTACCGTCAGTCGCAGCGCAGGGATCTGCATCTCGACGTCGTGCGACAGTTGCTCGACGCCGGCGAGGCGTACGAGAGCTTCTCCACGCCCGAGGAAGTCGAGGCGCGGCACAAGGCGGCGGGCCGGGATCCGAAGCTGGGGTACGACAACTTCGACCGGGACCTCACCGCGGAGCAGAAGCAGGCTTTTCTCGACGAGGGGCGTAAACCTGTTGTGCGGCTTCGGATGCCGAGTCACGACCTGTCCTGGGTGGACCTCGTGCGCGGGGAAACCACCTTCAAGGCCGGTACCGTGCCGGACTTCGCGCTCACGCGCGGAAACGGAATCCCGTTGTACACGTTGGTCAATCCTGTCGACGACGCGTTGATGAAGATCACTCACGTCTTGCGCGGCGAGGATCTCCTGTCGTCGACGCCGCGGCAATTGGCGTTGTACGAAGCATTGGTCCGTATCGGGGTAGCGGAGAAGGCCCCCGAATTCGGTCACCTACCGTTCGTGATGGGTCAGGGCAACAAGAAGCTGTCCAAGCGCGATCCCGAGTCGAACCTGTTCATTCATCGCGACCGAGGGTTCGTGCCCGAGGGCCTGCTCAACTATCTCGCACTGCTCGGCTGGGGCATTTCCGACGACCACGACGTGTTCTCGCTCGACGAGATGGTGGCCGCGTTCGACATCTCCAAGGTCAACTCCAACCCCGCCCGATTCGATCAGAAGAAGGCAGACGCGATCAACGCCGAGCACATTCGGCTGTTGGAGCCGGCCGATTTCGCGGCGCGGCTCCGCGCGTTCCTGACCGCGCAGGGGCACCTGCCCGCCGAGATCGACGAGGCGCAGTTCGCCGTCGCGGCGGACCTGGTGCAAACACGCATCGTCGTGCTGTCGGATGCGTGGGGATTGCTGAAGTTTCTGTACGTGGACGACGCCGACTTCGAGATCGACCCCGCGGCGGCCGCGAAGAACCTCGGTGCCGATGCCGGCCCGGTGCTCGACGCAACGATCGCAGCGTTGACCGCCCTGCCGGACTGGCGGACGGCCGACCTCGAGGAGTCGCTGAAGTCGGCCCTCATCGACGGTCTGGAGCTCAAGCCGCGCAAGGCGTTCGCTCCGGTGCGCGTCGCGTTGACCGGTTCGCACATCAGCCCTCCGCTGTACGAGTCGATGGAACTGCTCGGACGCGAGAAGACACTGGCCCGGCTCGCCGCCGCGCGCGCCACGGTCGGCTGACCGTCATGACCCGGTGAGCATCACCACGCGGATGGACCGGATGCAGCGCAGACATCCGGTCCTGGGGTTTCCGCTTGCCGTGATCTACAAGTTCGTCGACGATCAGGGCGGCTACCTCGCTGCGTTGATCGCGTATTACGCCTTCGTGTCGTTGTTTCCGCTGCTGCTGCTCGCGTCGACGATTCTGGGAATCGTGCTGGCGGGCAATCCGGAGCTGCAGCAGCAGATCCTCGACTCCGCCCTCAGTCAGATCCCGATCATCGGACAGGACGTCGGTGAGCCCGAGCGGATCGGTGGGGGAACGCTCGGCTTGGTGGTGGGTGTGCTCGGTTCGCTCTACGGCGGTCTGGGGGTGGCCGTCGCGGTGCAGAACGCGATGAACACAGCCTGGGCCGTGCCGAAGAATCTCCGTCCCGATCCGATTTTCGCCCGAGTGCGTGGCCTGGCGTTGCTGAGCACGGTCGGTGTTGCCGTACTGGCGATCACGGCCGTCAACGTCGCGAGTTCGGCGGGATACTTCGGCCGAATCAGCGGCGTCGTCGTGCTCGTGGCCGTGCTGATGCTCAATGTTGTGGTCTTCGTCGTCGCATTCCGTCTGGCCACGGCGCGATCGCTGTCACTGACCGACGTGCTGCCCGGTGCGATAGTCGCCGGGGTGATATGGCAGCTGCTGCAGACGTTCGGAGGCGTCTACATCAAGTACGTCGTGTCGCGGGCGTCGGTCACCAACGGTGTGTTCGCTGTTGTCCTCGGCGTGCTTGCGTTCATGTACATCGCTGCGGTCCTCGTCGTCATCGCCGTGGAGATCAACGTAGTCAGAGTCGACAGGCTCTACCCGCGTGCGCTTCTCACCCCGTTCACCGACGACGTGCAGTTGACCGAAGGCGACAGGTTGACCTACACCGGACAGGCCGAGGCGCAACGGAGCAAGGGCTTCGAGGAGATCGAAGTGACGTTCGACGGCCCACGCGGTGACGACGAAAGCCGTACCGGTCAGCCTGGCTCCGCGTAGCATTCTCGGACGGCGAGATCCAGGGGAAATCGAACTGGCGTGTCCCCGAACAGAAGTCTCGTTGCCGTGTTCGAGGCCGCCACGACGTGGTCTGTCGCGCGCTCGGGATCCCGGGTGTGCACGACCACCTCGTCGTGTTGGAAGAACACCAGTTCGCCCGACCCTGGGTCTTCCGCCAGCCGGCGGCGCAGATCGGCCAGCAGACACAGGGCCCATTCCGACGCGGTGGCCTGTACGACGAAATTGCGGGTGAATCGTCCTCGCGCATGCGCGTCACCGTGGGTGTACCACTCCTGAGTCGGGGGAGGGCACGCGCGTCCGAGGTGCGAATGCACTACCTCTCCGCGCTCGCCCGCCCGGGCGGCGCGTTCCACGTATTCCACAGCGACGGGGAACCGCCTGCGCAGCATGGCAAGCAGCGAGCGGGCTTCGCCTGCTGTCGCCCCGTACAGGACTCCGAGAACGGCTACCTTGGCCTTGGCGCGGTCCCCGGCGAAAGCCGCGGCGGCGACCGGCGCGTAGAGATCGTCCGCTCCCGCTGCGTCCATCATGTTCGGGTCTCCGGACAGCGCCGCGAGAATCCGGGGCTCCAATTGTCCGGCGTCGGCGATGACGAGTACGTGTTCAGGGTCGGCGACGACGCTACCGCGAAGTGACTTGGGAATTTGGAGCGCGCCGCCACCCCGGCTGGCCCAGCGTCCGGACACGACACCGCCCGGTACGTAGACCGGACGAAACCGGTTGTCGCGCACCCAGGTGTCCGCCCACGACCATCCGTTGGTGCTGAACAGCTTGGCCAGGTCTCGATGCCGGAGCAGGAGAGCCACCGCGGGATGGTCGACGGCCCGGAGCACATGGGCGCGCGTCGAGGTCACCTCGACACCTGCTCGCGCGAACGCCGAGAGGACCTCGGGCGGTGAGTTCGGGTTCACGCGTCGGCCGAAGGCGTCGCTGATCTTGTCCTCCAGCGCGAGCATCTCGGCCGGCCTGTCGCCGTCGGCCGGGCGCGGACCGAGCGTTTCTCGGAGGTAGGCCTCGTGCATCGAGCTCGAGAACGGCAGTCCGGTGTAGGACATTTCGGCCGCGGCGAGTGCGCCCGCGGATTCGGCTGCTGTCAGCAGGCGTAGCCGACGCGAGTCTCCGATCCGAGATTCGTGGTCTCGATACCACTCGACGACGGAATCGACGGTGGGATAACGGTATGCGTCGAACAGGGTCGACTCGTCGTCCGTCACTGCGGCCTGAGGAACGTACAGCTCGCCCTGCCGCATTCGAAGCAATGCCTCGGTGAGCGACAGATCGTGACACCGGTCGACGCGTACCCCTGCCCGCAGCAGCGTCGGATAGGTGCGGGCCGTGCTTTCCCAGACCCAGCGCGGATGTCCGTCGGATTCGAGCCGAGCGATGGTGTCGGCTGCGTCGACGAGTTCGGTGGGTGGTCCCGCGGGTGTCCCGTCGTCGGCGAGCTCGACGAGCACCGTCGAGTTACTCGTCGGGGCCACGAGGACCCTCACCGGCTGCGGTTCGTTGTTCTCATCGAGGGAAAGTCTGCGCCAGCCGCTCGTCGATGGCTCGATCGGGGTTGTCCGACGGCGTCGTACCGTGCTTGCGGGCTGTTTGACCAGGCGATTTGGAGAAACACCGGTGTCCTTTGATAGTCTCTATCCCGGCTCGAAACGCGGTGCACACAGCAGCTGGTGTGGATCACGGTGAAGGTCATTGGGGTATGGTGTAATTGGCAACACAGCGGTTTCTGGTACCGCCATTCTAGGTTCGAGTCCTGGTACCCCAGCAAGCGTTCGGAAGCGATTTGGTCGCCGAGCGCGTTCCGGTTAAGCTTGTCGAGCTTCTTCGGAAGAGCAAGAATTTTTACCGGAAGTACACTGCAAGTTCCTGGCCCCGTCGTCTAGCGGCCTAGGACGCCGCCCTCTCAAGGCGGTAGCGCGGGTTCGAATCCCGTCGGGGCTACGTAGAAAATGGGCTCCCATCGTTCGCGATGGGAGCCCATTTTTTCTTTCGGTCGGTTACACGCTCTTACGACGGAACATCTTCTGGTGGTCGGCGGGTCCGTGGGCGTTGTTCACCTTGGACGTGCCGTCCTTGTGATCGACGGACTGCGTCGCACGGTGGTTCTTCTTGTCGAGCGCCTCGCGAAATTTCTTCTTCAGATCTTCGTTGGTCGGTTCGGTCATGATCGCTCCTCACGCAGGGATGCAGGCAACGTACCGCACCCGACGTTCGTGTTTCACTCGATTTTCGGCAGGAACTCCGCCGTCGTTCCCCCCGGAGGCATCGCCGGGAGGCCGAGTTTGCGGTGATCCCACGACCTGACCCTGTCGGACACGATCCGGACTGCGATGCGCTTGTTCATCATCTGGTCGACAAAGGGGCGTACTTCTTCGCTGTACGGTCCGGTGTATCGCTCCCAGACGCTGATTCCGACCTTGGTGATCGCGTCGGCGTCGTCGACGATCTCGGCCCGCCCCTCGATGGAGACTCCGCGCAACGCGTCGTACGTCAACCCGTCCTCGACGAGCACGGTGACCCGCGCATCTCGCCGAAGATTGACGGCTTTCTGCGATTTCGCTTTGGTCTCGAACCATATTTCGCCGTCGACGAGGGCGTACCACATCGCGACGAGGTGGGGCGTTCCGTCGCGGCCGATGGTCGCGAGGTTCGCGATTCGGCTTCTGTCCAGAAATGTCGCGATCTCGTCGTCGGTCATCGTTATCTGTGCGCGCTGGTTGATTCCCACGTTGTCTTCTCTATCAGAGGTAGTGCCGCGCCCGCGGTGCTTCCGGGCACGCGCGCGCTCAGAGCCTTTTGTGCAAGGCTTCGGCCGCGGCCAGGAGGTCGGCGGCCCATCGCACACCGGGACGGCGTCCGATCCTGTCGATCGGTCCCGAGACCGAGACTGCTGCAACGACATTGCCAGTAGCATCCCGCACGGGTGCCGCCACGCTGGCTACGCCGGGCTCGCGTTCCCCGGCGCTCTGCGCCCACCCGCGTCGCCGAACTTCGGCGAGGACTCGTTCGCCGAACTCGGCGTCGGGAAGGATTGCTCGTTGGGTGTTCGTATCGGCCCACGCCAGTAGAACTTTGGCGCCCGAGCCGGCTGTCATCGGAAGACGTGCACCGACGAGGACGGTGTCGCGAAGCCCGGTCGGAGGTTCCATCGACGCCACGCACACGCGAACCGTGCCATCGCGGCGAAAGACCTGGACGCTTTCTCCGGTGATCTCGCGGAGCCGGGGGAGGACCGACGCCGCGGCCTCGACCAGAGTGTCCGATGCGGTCGATGCGAGTTCGGCGAGGCCGGGGCCGGGGCGCCACAGGCCGTTGGAATCGCGCGCCAACAAGCGGTGAATCTCGAGCCCGACAGCCAGACGGTGCGCTGTCGCTCGCGGAAGGCCGGTGCGGCTGCACAGATCGTTCAACGTGCACGGCTCCTCCGCGACTGCGTACAGGACACCCATTGCTTTGTCGAGAACGCCGATGCCGCTATGCTGTCCCATAGGTCGATACTAGCGTCTCGCATTATGAGATTGCGATTCTGGGTCGCCTCACGGATCGGTCCGTCGGGGATTCGGGTCGCCGCGCTACGTCTCGGCACCGTACACGCGACGTGGACCAGCCCGTAGTCCACCGGCGCGACGCACACGAGGAATGGTTGGTGTTCTTATGGCCGGCACAGCACGCACCCTGGCGGAAAAGGTGTGGGATCAGCACGTAGTGGTTCGGGGCGGAGGCGAGGGCGCCTCGCGCGAGCCCGACCTGATCTTCATCGATCTCCACCTGGTCCACGAAGTCACCAGCCCTCAGGCATTCGACGGTCTACGGTTGGCGAATCGTCCACTGCGTCGGCCCGATCTGACGATCGCGACCGAGGATCACAATGTTCCCACCGCCGACATCTTTGCTCCGATCGCGGACGTCGTGTCGCGCACTCAGGTGGACACACTGCGGCGGAACTGCGAGGAATTCGGAGTTCGCCTGTACCCCATGGGTGACCTGGATCAGGGCATCGTCCACATCATCGGCCCGCAGTTGGGACTGACACAGCCGGGAATGACAGTGGTGTGCGGTGACAGTCACACCTCCACGCACGGTGCATTCGGATCCATCGCGATGGGAATCGGCACGAGTGAGGTCGAACACGTGATGGCGACGCAGACGCTGTCCCTTCGTCCGTTCAAGACGATGGCGATCACCGTCGACGGCGATCTGGCGCCTGGAGTGACGAGCAAGGATCTGATTCTCGCGGTCATCGCCAAGATCGGAACCGGTGGCGGCCAGGGGTACGTGCTCGAGTACCGCGGCGAGGCCATCAGGAAGTTGTCGATGGAAGCTCGAATGACCATCTGCAACATGTCGATCGAGGCCGGTGCGCGCGCCGGAATGATCGCCCCCGACGAGATCACCTACGAGTACATCAAGGGACGTCCCCATGCGCCGCAGGGCGAGGACTGGGATGCTGCGGTTGCAGCGTGGGAAGAATTGAAGACCGACCCCGACGCCGTGTTCGACAACGAAGTGCACATCGATGCGTCGACGCTCACGCCGTTCGTCACGTGGGGTACCAATCCCGGTCAGGGTGCGCCTCTGGGCGAGCGGGTGCCCGATCCCGCCGACATCGTCGACGAGAGCGAGAAGGTCGCTGCCGAGAAAGCCTTGCAGTACATGGGACTCGAGGCAGGCACACCGTTGCGTGAGGTGGCGGTGGACACGGTGTTCGTCGGTTCGTGCACCAACGGGCGGATCGAGGACCTGCGAGCCGTGGCCGAGGTCCTGGAAGGTCGGAAGGTCGCCGACAGCGTTCGGATGCTGATCGTTCCCGGGTCGATGCGCGTTCGTGCGCAGGCCGAGAAAGAGGGGCTGGGCGAGATTTTCACGGCTGCGGGAGCCGAGTGGCGTCAGGCCGGGTGCTCGATGTGTCTGGGAATGAACCCGGATCAGCTTGCCGTGGGGGAGCGGTCGGCATCGACCTCGAACCGAAACTTCGAAGGCCGTCAGGGTAAGGGAAGCCGGACCCACCTCGTCTCGCCTTTGGTGGCGGCTGCCACCGCGGTGCGCGGAACTCTCTCGTCGCCCGCCGATCTCGTGGACGCACCCAGCAGCCATTAGTTCCGGAGCCTGAACCGGCGTCGCCCGATCAAGTCTTTCCGAAACCTGTACTTCTTAGGAGATTTTTCGATGGAACCCTTTACCCGCCATAAAGGAATCGGCGTCCCACTGCGTCGCTCGAACGTGGACACGGATCAGATCATTCCTGCCGTGTATCTGAAACGTGTGACTCGCACCGGGTTCGAGGACGGTCTGTTCTCGGCATGGCGCAATGATCCGGAGTTCGTGCTCAACGTTTCCCCGTACGACAAGGGCTCGGTTCTGGTTGCCGGCCCCGACTTCGGAACTGGGTCCTCCCGCGAGCACGCGGTGTGGGCGCTATCGGACTTCGGATTTCGGGTCGTGATCGCGTCTCGGTTCGCCGATATCTTCCGCGGCAACGCAGGCAAGGCCGGTCTGCTCGCCGCCGAAGTCGACCAAAGTGACGTCGAATTGATCTGGAAAGTGCTCGAAGAGCAGCCGGGATTGGAAATTCTCGTCGACCTGGAATCGAAGACGGTGACCGCTGGAACCTTGGTGGTGCGCTTCGCCATTGACGACTACACGAGATGGCGTCTGCTCGAAGGTCTTGACGACATCGGATTGACGTTACGCCAGGTAGAGGCCATTGCCGAGTATGAAAAGGCAAGGCCTTCATGGAAACCGACAACCCTCCCGGCGCGCATCGAGGAGCCGTCCGAAGGGTAGCGAAAACGGCCTTCGACACGCATTGAGCCCGTGAATCATTCCGCCACGCCGGATGAGAATTGGCGTGGCTCATAGACTCTTGACGCCTTGGGGTTTACCGTTGTAGTAGTCGGTCCGACGATGGGCCACAATATTGCGGAGGAAATCCATGAACAAGGCAGAGCTGATTGACGCCCTGACCGAGAAGTTGGGGTCTGACAGGAGGAGCGCCACAGAGGCTGTCGAGAACATCGTCGACACCATCGTGCGCGCGGTTCACCGTGGCGAGAGCGTGACCATCACCGGATTCGGTGTGTTCGAGCAGCGTCGTCGCGCAGCGCGCGTGGCCCGTAACCCGCGCACCGGCGAGACTGTCCGTGTCAAGCCGACCAACGTCCCGGCATTCCGCCCGGGTGCTCAGTTCAAGGCAGTCATCGCCGGTGGACAGAAGCTCCCCGCCACCGGACCCGCCGTCAAGCGTGGCTCGGCGTCCGCGCCCGCCAAGAAGACTGCGGCAGCAAAGAAGACCGCGGCCAAGAAGGCAGCCGTCAAGACCACTGCTCGCAAGACGACCGCCGCCGCCAAGAAGGCAGCTCCGGCCAAGACGACTGCTCGGAAGGCAGCCGCTCCCGCCAAGAAGGCAGCTCCGGCCAAGACGACTGCTCGCAAGACCACTGCTGCGGCCAAGAAGGCTCCGGCCAAGACCGCTGCGAAGAAGACCACCACCGCGGCAGCAGCCAAGAAGGCTCCGGCCAAGACTGCAGCGAAGAAGACCACCGCTGCAGCAGCCAAGAAGGCTCCGGCGAAGACTGCAGCAAAGAAGACCGCGGCCAAGAAGGCTCCGGCAAAGCGCACCGCACGCAAGTAATCTCGCGCAGCAGAAATCTTGCAGATCGGTGAGGGCCCCGGACGTACGACACGTCCGGGGCCCTCGTCGTGCACTGTCGACCGTCCGTGAAACATCAGCCGTCCGCGAAACATCAGCCGTCGGCGAAACATCAGCCGTCGGCGAAACATCAGCCGTCGGCGAAACATCAGCCGTCGGCGAAACATCAGCCGTCCGCGAACATCAACTGTCGGCGAACATCAGCCGTCCGCAGGAATGACCGGGAGCGGACTCGCGAGGTGATCCGCGGCGATCATGGTGCCGTCGTGGAACGACAGAACCCACACACTGCCCTTGCGATTACGGTTGGGCGGTAGTGCAACACCGTCCCTGTCCGCCCACCACTGCAGCAGATCCGGGATGACTTTTCCTTGGCTGCAGATGGTACGGACGCCACCGAGAGCGGAGATGGCGACCGCGCGGCGGCGAGCTTCGTGTCGCTCGGCCCAGTAGCCCTCCTCGGACAGCAGCGGCTCCAGCGTTATCTGCTCTCCCTTCTCGTCCGCCGAGGGTTGAATCGTCGATACACAACGTCGACGATTCGCGGCGTGGAACTTGTCGGCCCCGAACGCGGACAACAACGGCACGAGCGCTGCTGCCTGTGTCTCGCCGACGGCATCGAGCGGGCGAAGTGCATCGTCTCCTCGATATCGTGATCGTCGACCGGCTTTGGCATGACGAACCAGCAGCACGGTGTCGGTGTCCGCCGGCTGCTTGAGGAAACGACGAAGGATCTTGTGATCCATCGGGTACGACAACTGGTCCGCCGCCTCGGACGGGGTGACCCAGCGAAGTTCGTCGACCTCGGAGTTCGGTTCGAACTCGCCTCCGATGGCTTCGGCCGCCCAGTAGTCCACCTTCTTCAACTTGCGGTGACCGGGAATGGGGTAGGTGACCTTCGAGAGGTAGCGACCGAGGCGTACGTCGAATCCGGTCTCCTCCGCCACTTCTCGCACCGCTGCACCGACCGTCGTCTCACCCGGGTCGAGCTTGCCCTTGGGGAACGACCAGTCGTCGTACTTGGGACGGTGGACCAGTGCGACGGAGATCTCGCCGGCGCGGTTGGGTGTGTGACGCCACAGAACCGCACCCGCAGCGAAGATGTTGGCGCGCAACGAGTTGTCGGAACCCGACATCAGGAGCCTTGATTCCGCCGGCGTCGCATGGATTCCACCTGGTGCTCGCGGACGGTCTCGCCCTGTGCCGGAGACGCTGCCCATCCGCCGTCGGGGCGGAGGATCCAGCATCGTGTCGTCGGGTCGAGAGCCGATTCGAAGATCTCGTTCAGCTGACCGGTGAGGCGTGGATCCTTGACCTGAGCCATCACTTCCACCCGTCGATCGAGATTGCGATGCATCATGTCCGCACTGCCGATCCAGAACTCGTCGGAACCACGGAAATGCAGGACACGCGAGTGTTCGAGGAATCGACCGAGAATGGAACGGACCTCGATGTTCTCGCTGAGCCCCGGTACTCCCGGCTTGAGCGCACAAATCCCTCGGACGACGACGTGCACGGGGACACCGGCCGCCGACGCTCGATACAACGCGTCGATCACCTGCTCGTCGACCAAGGCGTTGGCCTTCAGCCTGATTCCGGAGTCACGTCCGTTGCGGTGGTGCTCCACCTCCGCTTCGATTCGCTCGATGATTCCACGGCGAACCCCGTACGGTGCGACGAGAAGGTTGCGGTAACTGGTCTTCCGCGAGTAGCCCGTCAACGAATTGAACAGATCCGTCAGGTCGGCGCCGATCTCCGGAGAGGAGGTCAACAAGCCGACGTCCTCGTAGATCCGGGCAGTCTTCGGATTGTAGTTTCCGGTTCCGATGTGGCAGTAGCGACGAATGACCGAGCCTTCGCGCCGCACCACGAGGCACGTCTTGCAGTGAGTCTTCAGGCCCACGAGACCGTAGACGACGTGGACACCCGCCTTTTCGAGCTTGCGCGCCCATTCGATGTTCGCCTGCTCGTCGAATCGGGCCTTGATCTCCACCAGCGCGACGACCTGCTTGCCCGCACCCGCGGCGTCGACCAGAGCGTTGACGATCGGCGAATCACCGGATGTGCGATACAGAGTCTGCTTGATCGCCAGGACCTGAGGGTCGGCCGCGGCCTGCTCGATGAAGCGCTGAACACTGGTGGAGAACGAATCGTACGGGTGATGCACCAGCACGTCGCCGTCGCGCAGCGTGGAGAACACGCTCTTCGGAGTCTCGCGCTCGCCGAACGCGGGGTGCGTCGCCGGAACGAACGGTGCGTCCTTCAAATTGGGCCGATCCACGCCGTACACCTGCCACAGGCAGGACAGGTCGAGCAGGCCCGGCACCTGAATCACGTCGCCGGGGTCGACGTCGAGTTCGCGCAGCAGGAGTTCGAGCATGTGCTCGGTCATGTCGTCGGCGATCTCGAGGCGCACCGGCGAGCCGAACCGACGACGAGCCAACTCGCGTTCCAGTGCTTGGAGCAGATCCTCGTCGCGATCTTCTTCGACCTCGAAATCCGCGTTGCGCGTGATGCGGAACGCGTGACTCTCCACCACGTCCATGCCAGGGAAGAGAACGTCGAGGTGAGCGGAGATGACCTCTTCCATGGACAGGAAGGCGTCCACGCTCTGGCCACCGTCGCCGCGTCGAACGCGTACGAAGCGGTCCACGTTGTCGGGGACCTTGACGCGCGCGAAGTGTTCACCCGACGTTGCGTAATCCTTCACCGTGACAGCCAGATTGAGACTCAGGCCGCTGATGTAGGGGAACGGGTGCGCAGGGTCGACGGCCAGCGGTGTGAGGACGGGGAAGACCTGCTCGTGGAAGTACGTGGACAGGCGTTCGCGCTCGTTCGCGTCGAGGTCGGACCAGCGGATGATCTCGATCCCCACCGATGTGAGTTCCGGCAGGATCGAATCGAGAAGGACACGCGCATGCCGGCGCGCCAGTTCCTGAGTGCGTTCACCGATGAGCGCCAGTTGCTCGCGAGGAGTGAGGCCGTCGGCGGAACGGACGGACAAGCCCGTCTCGTCGCGACGCTTGAGCCCCGCAACACGAACCATGTAGAACTCGTCGAGGTTCGACGCGAAGATCGCCAAGAACTTCGCGCGCTCCAGCAACGGAAGGGACGAATCCTCGGCGAGAGCGAGAACACGCGAATTGAAGTCAAGCCAACTCAATTCGCGGTTGAGATAACGGTTTTCGGGAAGCGAATCCTTCGCGTTCGGGGCATGCGGCTCGGTAGCCGCGGGCAACGCCGCCGGGCTGCCCGCCGGCGAGGTCGCCGGCGGCGGAACGACCGGGCGCTCCTCGGCACCGGATGGTTGCCCTGAGGGGGAGGCTGCGTCGGTCTCGGTTTCGCTTTTGCTCACAGCTCGATCATCCCCTATTGCGGTGTCGGGTGAAACTCGGATCGGCGAATCTCGTGGAAGGAACGAGCGGCCGACGAATCTAGTTCCACCCGAGCGAACGCAGTACCTCACCGGTCGCAGGACCGACACCGAGCCGGTGCGCGTCACGGACGTCGTCGATCGTGTCGACGTCGAGTCGAAGCCCCGGCCACACCCCGGTCAGATCGAACGCACCCGATTCCAGATGTCTCTTCGCGGACGCCGGACCGAACAGCGGACTGAAATCGGCCGCGGCACCGTCGACGATCAGCGCGGCGGTTCCGGTGCCGTGGTGGTCGCTGACCACGGACCGGGAATGACCCGAGGACAAACGGTATGCCTCGGCGAGCTCGGACGTGCGCAAGGCAGGCAGATCGGCCTGCAGGGCGATGATGTCGTCCTTCCCCTCCTGTCGTACCAGCGAAGCGGCTGCCTCGAACGCGGAGTTGAGTCGTGCCACCGAATCGAGCGGGTCCTGGTCGCAGGGTTCACCGACGACACGGGCGCCGAGGCTCCGAGCGGCACCGGCGATCGACGGATCGGGAGTGACCACGGTGACGGCAGCGACCTGATCGACTGCCCTGGCTGCGACGACGGTGTCTCGGAACATCGCAACGACCAGACGGGCGCGGTCGTCGTCGGCGAAAGCATCGGCCAAGCGGGTCTTGGCTGCGGCCAGGTCCTTGACTGCAATCACCACGTGCGCACTACTCATGGCCTCGATCCTGCCAGCGTCACCCGCAACGAGGCCGTTCGACCTCTCCCGCGCGATCGAACTACGCGGGCAATCACCGGACGTTAGTGTGAGGCGGCGGCGCGCGCGGGCCGCACGAGTGTGATCGAGACGTTCCGATACGGATCAAGAAGGTGGCCAGCGATGACGAGAGCAGCGGTACTCGGTTCAGGGTCCTGGGGGACTGCGTACGCGAAGGTGCTGGCCGACGCTGGAACCGACGTGACGATGTGGGCCAGACGCCCCGAACTCGCAGACGCGATCGCGTCCGAACACGTCAACTCCGACTATCTCCCCGGCATCACGCTCCCCGAGAACATCACTGCAACCAGTGATCCCGGGCGGGCGCTCGACGGTGCCGACATCGTGGTTCTCGCCGTGCCATCGCAGTCGTTGCGTGCCAACCTCCAGGACTGGACGGACGCGATACCCGCCCAGTCGACGTTGCTCTCTCTGGCCAAGGGAATCGAGACGGGCACCCTTCTTCGAATGAGTCAGGTCATCGCGCAAGTCACGGGAGCGGATCCCAGTCGCATCGCGTCGCTGTCCGGGCCGAACCTCGCACGCCCCATCGCGGAGGGTCAACCTGCTGCGACCGTCATCGCATGCTCGGACTCGCGCCGTGCCCTCGAAGTTCAGAAGGCATGTGCCACCGGCTATTTCCGTCCCTACACCAACACCGACGTCATCGGATGCGAAATCGGCGGCGCGTGCAAGAACGTCATCGCACTTGCCTGTGGCATGGCCAGCGGAGTCGGGTACGGCGAGAACACGCTGGCCTCGATCATGACGAGGGGCCTCGCGGAGATCATCAGGCTCGGAACCGCGCTGGGCGCGAAACCCGCAACACTCGCCGGGCTCGCGGGGGTCGGCGACCTCGTCGCGACGTGCTCGTCGACTCTGTCGCGGAACCGCACCTTCGGTGAGCGGCTCGGCGCGGGCGGGTCGATGGAGAGCGCTCAGGAGGCTGCACACGGTCAGGTGGCCGAGGGCGTCAAATCGTGTACATCGGTGCGCGCGCTCGCCGAGAGTTACGACGTCGAGATGCCGCTGACCGACGCCGTTCACCGTGTGTGCCATGCGGGACTGTCCGTTCCCGACGCCGTCGGTCATCTGCTCGGACGTCGAATCAAGCCCGAATAGCGCGTAAAGCACGTGAGGGTCGGCGCACTGAAATGCGCGGACGGTACGGTGGATGACCGTGAGTCAAACGCGTACCAGAGTCGCCGTGGTGTTCGGCGGACGAAGCAACGAGCACGCGGTGTCCTGCGTCTCCGCAGGAAGTGTCCTCCGGCACATCGATCGGGAGCGCTACGACGTGGTGCCCGTCGGAATCACGTCGGAGGGGTCCTGGGTTCTCGGTCCGTCCGACCTCGAAGAACTGGCCATTCACGGCCGGGTGCTCCCGAGCGTGGATCGGAATTCGCGCGCGCTCGCTCTGTCCACGGATCCTTCGCGCGCAGGCGACCTGCTCTCCCTCGACGCCGACGACGCCGGAGCCGTGCTGTCGTCGGTGGACGTGGTGTTCCCACTTCTCCACGGCGCTTACGGCGAGGACGGCACCATCCAGGGCCTTCTCGAACTCGCCGGAGTTCCGTACGTCGGCCCCGGTGTGCTCGCGAGCGCAGCAGGGATGGACAAGGAATTCACCAAGAAACTACTGGCGGCCGACGGACTGCCCGTCGGACGGCAGATCGTGCTTCGGCGAGGCGACGACACCGCCACTCCCGATCAGCGTGACTACATCGGGCTGCCTGCGTTCGTGAAGCCCGCCCGCGGCGGCTCGTCGATCGGCATCACGCGAATCACTTCCTGGGATCAACTTTCCGACGCGATCGCCCACGCCCGCTCCCACGACCCGAAGGTGATCGTGGAAGGCGCCATCACCGGCCGCGAGGTCGAATGCGGAGTTCTCGAATTTCCCGACGGCACCGTGCGCGCGAGTGTGGTCGCCGAGATCCGGTTGCCGGACGCACCGGCCGACGATCATTCGTTCTACGACTTCGACAGCAAGTACCTCGACGATGTGTGCGAATTCGACGTCCCCGCAGTGCTTTCCGAGGAGACGAGCAACGAGATCCGCCGGATCGCCGTGGACTCGTTCCGCGCGCTCGACTGCCAAGGGCTCGCGCGCGTCGACCTCTTCGTCACCGACGACGGGCCGGTCATCAACGAGATCAACACCATGCCCGGATTCACGTCGATATCGATGTTCCCCAAGATGTGGGGCGCCACCGGGCTGGACTACACGGCGTTGATCGACACGCTCATCGAGACAGCGCAGGCCCGAGGAACGGGCCTGCGCTGACGATCGCGATCCGAAGCGTCACTCACTTGAGCGGCGCCGGGTCCAGCGGCGTCTGAGGCAAGGCCGAGGAAATCGCGTCCGACGCATCCTGGAGCGGCGTCGGTCCCGAACCGCCGGGAACCGTCAGTGCCACGTACACCGGACGGTCGACGGTGTACCACGTGCTGGCATCCAGACCGGAGTCCGCACCGGAGACCTCGAACCACTGCACCCCGTTGATCACCTGCAACGACGACGCCACGTCGAATCCGAGCGGGCGGGGGAGTCCGCACCGCATCACGATGGGCTCGGACACGTCGTCGTCCGGTGCCCATGCTCTGGCACCGACCGGTGCCGGATCGACCAGCTCGGCGCGGGCGTACTCGCCCAGCGAATCGGGGAGAGCGTCGAGCACCGCGGTGCACTCGGCGCTCTCGGCGGACGGGGCGTCGACCGGCCCCAATGCTTCCGGCGGACGCGTCGACGTCCCGGACACGGTCACGGCCACGACGATCACGCCGATGAGCAGAGCGACCGGTAGCGCAACGGCGGTCGCGATCACGGCAGGATGGCGTCGCTGCTCGGTCGGTTCGGCGTCCGAGGAGACGGGTTCGGTCGAATTCGGGTCGCTGGTCATCGCTTCGAGTGTGACTGCCGGACGGTGCGCGTGTTCAGGCGGGGGTGTCCGCGATCTGGCAGGTCAGTGTCCGCGTGATCGCGTCGGTCTTCTGGATCTCGCCGACGACGACTCCGAGCGTGCTGTCGTTCTCGGCTGCGACACGAACCACGACGTCGTACGGGCCGAGAACGGCCTCCGCGGACTCGACCCCGCGGACGTCGCGAAGCGCAGCCGCCACAAGAGCCGAACGTCCCACTTCGGTCTGTACCAGGATGAAGGCGTGCACCATGGTCGGCCCTTTCCTTTTCGTCCCCGCCGCACCCGAAGGTAAGGTCGGATGAATCACATTGCGTGCATTCCAGCCGGAGCATGCGGTCCTGTCCTGGACGCTCACCGGTCGGTAAGAAGGTACCGCAGTGTCGAACCGTGCTCCGCGCAGACGGAAAAGAGGAAGACGATCGACTCCCGTACCGAACCCGGCGCCCCCGGTTCGACTGTTGCCGATGTCGGTGAATTCGGCGTCATCGACCGCATCACCTCCGGGTGGGCGCAGTCCTCGTACACCGTCCTCGGCCCGGGCGACGACGCCGCGATCGTCACCGCGAGCGACGGCCGAGTCGTCGCGGCGACGGACATGCTGGTCGAGGGCAGGCACTTTCGGCTCGACTGGTCCTCGCCGGAGGACGTCGGACGTAAAGCCATTGCCCAGAATGCGGCCGACATCGCAGCGATGGGCGCACGATGCACCGGCTTTCTCGTTGCTCTGGGATGCCCATCCGACACCGACGTCCATGTGGTGGACGGCCTCTACCGTGGCTTGTGGGCCGAGGCGCAGCGCGCGGGTGCATCGATCATCGGTGGCGATCTCGTTCGAACGGACAATGTGGTGATATCCATCACGGCGCTCGGCGATCTGGAAGGTCGGTCGGCTGTGCTGCGGTCCGGCGCATCAGTCGGCGACGTCGTCGCCGTCGTCGGCGATCTCGGTCGGTCGGCGGCCGGACTGGATGTGATCCGCGCCGGAATATCGGGGCACGACGGTCTCGTGTCGTCGCACCGAGTGCCCACTCCCGACTACGAGCAGGGTCGGACGGCTGCACTCGCCGGCGCCACCTCGCTCACCGACATCTCCGACGGACTCGTCGCGGACCTCGGGCATGTCGCCGCGGCATCGTCGGTCACCATGGATCTGGATGCGCACGCGCTCGACATCGGCGCCGATCTTCGTTCCGCCGCACAAGAACTGGGGGCGTCGGCGCTGGCGTGGGTGCTCGGCGGCGGTGAGGATCACGCGCTCGCGGCCACGTTCGCCGACGCCGTGACCGTGCCGGACGGCTGGACGGTGATCGGGCGCGTCGGTGCGGAACCGTCCGACGGCTCGGCCGCCCAGCGCGTCTCCGTCGACGGGGTACCGTTCGCCGGTATCGCAGGATGGTCGAGCTTCGGTGCCTGACCCCGTCGTCGACGGACACCGCAGGGACTCACGAGAACAGGAGATGTCGATGACAGCACGGCCACTCGAGGACCTCGTCGACCCGGGATGGGCGGCAGCGCTGGATCCGGTGCGGGACGACATCGCCCGCATGGGGCAGTGGCTCCGAGACGAAATGGACGCCGGCCGTTCGTACTTGCCGTCCGGGGAGAACGTTCTGCGGGCTTTCGCTCGACCCTTCGACCGCGTCCGTGTCTTGATCGTCGGTCAGGATCCGTATCCGACGCCCGGGCATGCGGTCGGGCTCAGCTTCTCGGTTTCGCCTGATGTACGGCCGGTACCGCGTAGTCTCGCCAACATTTTCAAGGAGTACTCGGAGGATCTGGGTCTACCCATTCCCTCCAGTGGTGATCTGTCGCCCTGGGCGGATCAGGGAGTGCTGTTGCTCAACCGTGTGCTGACGGTCGAGCCGGGTGCCGCGGCGTCGCATCGCCGCAAAGGCTGGGAACCGGTGACGGAGCAGGCAATTCGAGCGCTGGTGGAACGGGAGGAGAAGGACGACTCGGCCGGACTGGTGGCGATCCTGTGGGGCCGAGATGCGGCGACGCTGAAGCCGATGCTGGGCCGGACGCCCGTCGTCGAATCGGTGCATCCGTCTCCGCTGTCTGCTTCCCGAGGGTTCTTCGGCTCGAAGCCCTTCAGCCGAGTGAACGAGATACTCGTCGCAGCCGGACACGAGCCGATCGACTGGGCGCTGCCGTGACGGTGTTCTGCCTCAGCTGAAGTCGGGGCGGCGCTTCTCCACGAACGCGTCCACACCTTCTCGTCCCGTCGGTGCGTCGGCGGCAGCCGAAATCGATGCGGCTTCGGCTTCCAGTTGCTCCGCGAGAGTGTTGGTTTCGGAGTTCTGGAGCAATGCTTTGGTTCCGCGGAACGCCTGGGTAGGCCCGGCCGCGAGGGTTCGTGCAAGACGCTCGGCTTCGCTTCCGATGATGTCGTCACCCACGAGCCGGCTGAGGATCCCGAGGCGAACTGCCTCCTCGCCGTTGAGGATCGCATCGTTCAGCAGAATGTCGCGTGCTCGTGCCGGGCCGACGATGCGAGGAAGCGTCCAGGTCAATCCGCCGTCGGGAGTGAACCCGATGCCGGGGTAGGCGGGACGGAGTTTGGTGGCGCGGCCCCCGATGGCCACGTCGGCGTGGCACACCAGGCTCATACCTGCGCCTGCCGCCCAGCCTTGCACTCCGGCCACCACCGGCACGGTGGCGGCGGCGAGTTCGAGCACGAAACGGTGGAACGCGTCGGCGACGGTGCGCACGTACGCGCCGCGCTCGGGTGCGGAAGCGAATGCACGGACGTTCCCACCCGCGCAGAAATTCTTCCCGGAGCCGACGAGAAGGACGCTCCCCGCAGCAAGCTCACCGGAGTTGAGAGCATGCAGTGCGTCCGCACCGGCAACCATGGCGTTGCCGTCCAGGGAGGTGCCTGCAGCGTCCGTCGCCACGGTGATGTGCAGTACGCCGTCGAGTAGTTCCACGTAGCCGGTACTTTCGGTTTCGATCACGCTTCGCACTGTAACGCGCACGTTCGCAGCGCACGAGAAAGCCCCCACCACCGATGTCGGTGGCGGGGGCTTTCGTCGTTGCTCGGGGGCTGAAATCAGCCGCGAACCACCTTGCCGGCCTTCAGGCAGGAGGTGCAGACGTTCATACGCTTCGAGTTACCGGGGGCAACCTGGGCGTGAACGGTCTGGATGTTCGGGTTCCAACGACGGTTGGTCCGTCGGTGCGAGTGCGAGACCGACTTACCGAAGCCGGGCCCTTTGGCGCATACGTCGCAGACGGCAGCCATAGTCGCGAACTCCTTGATAGATGATTGATCGTTAACAGTGGGGCGTACGCCCGACGAACCTCGGCGTGCAAGAACACGCCGCTCCTCATCGGGCAACCCTGCAAGAATAGCGGCGCGGTGCAGATTGTCCAAACCGCCAGCCCACCGTCGGTGCCTGACCGGCACTCGCGGGTGCTTCGAGTCTACTGTTGCTCGGGACGAAGCAGGCGAGATCGGGGAGCGGCACAGATGGGTGAGCAGTCCGGCGGACGGATTCGTCGACCGCACACCGAGCTCACCGTCGACCTGATCAAGCAGTGGGCCTATCGGTGCGTCGACGGATTGAGCGACCGATGTGACGAGATGAACGAACTCAACGTCTTCCCGATCCCCGATTCGGACACCGGAACCAACCTGGTCTTCACCGTCCGCTCGGCCGTCGAGTGCATGCGCACCGTCGGAGCCGACGCCACGCTGTCGGAGGCGGCCGCGGCTCTCGCCCGCGGAGCCGTGTCCGGGGCGCGCGGAAACTCCGGTGTCATCGTGTCCCAGGTGCTGAGGGCGGTCGCCGAGCAGTGCGCCGCAGGTGCACTCGACGGCGCAGGAGTGCAGGCTGCGTTGGCCCGTGCGGCGGAGCTGGTTCTCGAAGCGGTGAGCGTTCCGATGGAAGGCACCATCGTGACCGTCCTCGCTGCTGCGTCGACGGCAGCGCAGTCCCGCCCGCCCGGCGACTTGGAGGCGGTCGCGTCGAGCGCGTCGGAGGCAGCGGCGTCGGCTCTGGACGCAACCCGCACCCAACTACCTGCCCTGGACGTCGCCGGAGTCGTCGACGCGGGTGCACTCGGTCTCGTCGTGATGCTCGACGCGCTCGCGTCGATCGTGACCGGCACCGAGGTGACGCGTCGGCGATACCACCGAACCGAACTCGGAACCGTGCGACCGGCTCCCGACACCACGGTCGAGCCCGTACATCGCCTCGCACGGCCTTCCCCGGGTTTCGAGGTGCTCTATTCCGTCCTCGGTATCGACGATCACGAGGTGCCGAGGTTGCGTGCCGCCCTCGGTGAACTGGGCGATTCCGTCGTGGTCGCAGGCGACGGTGCGGGATCGTGGACCGCCCACGTGCACACGGCCAATGCAGGCCTCGCGGTCGAAGCAGGTCTGCGGTTCGGGCAGCTGCACAATGTTCGAATCGAGGTACTCGACGCAGGGGGTTCCCACGACGGCAGCCACGGAACCGACGGCGAGCACACGGGAGTTGTCCGTGGACGCGACATCCTCGCCGTCGTTGCAGGCGACGGGGCGGAAGAGTTGTACAGCGTCGAAGGAGCCTCGGTGTTGCGCTGCGACACCGCCGAGGTCGGCCCGGCCGAACTGTGCGCCGCGATCGTCGGGGCCCCGCACACCGAGGTTCTGGTTCTGCCGAACGGCGCGCTGTCCGCCCAGGAACTGGTGTCGGTGTCCATCGCGTCGCGCACGGCCGGGAAGGACGTCCTGATGCTGCCGTCGTCGTCGATGGTGCAGGGGTTGGCCGCGCTCGCCGTGCACAACCCAGCCCGCGCGGCCGTCGACGATGCCTACGCGATGTCCGAGGCCGCAGCGGGCACTCGGTGGGCATCGCTCAGAATTGCGGACGAGCGGTCACTGACCTGGGTGGGTACGTGTGAACCCGGTGACGGCCTCGGTCTGGTCGGGCACGACGTCGTCGTGATCGGCGCCGATGTGATCACCGCGGGAAAAATCTTGCTCGATCAACTTCTGTCGGTGGGAGGTGAGATGGTGACGATGCTGCGCGGTGCGCCCGGCACCGGTGACGGTGACGGTGAGAGGGAACCTGACGTCGTGGATGCGCTCGCTCACCATGTCGCGGAGCATCATCCCGGGGTCGAGGTGATCCTCTACACGGGAGGGCAACCCGGCGACGTGGTCCAGTTGGGCGTGGAGTGAACGAGAGAGGGTCGGGTAGGCAACGACGATGGTGAACATGGCAGATCGCCTCGATGAGGTACTCGGCACGAAGATCGCCGAACCGTTCGCCCAGCACTTCGACCTGCACACCGTCGAAGATCTGCTGCGGTACTACCCCATCCGATACATGACCCAGGGCGCCGAGCTCACCGAGAAGGAGCCGCCCGAGGGTGAGCACATCACCATCGTCGCGACCATCACCTCCGCGGTTCTGAAGAACATGAAAGCAAGAAAAGGGCAGTTCCTGGCGGTGTCCCTCGCCGCCGAAGGGCAGGTCATCGACGCGACGTTCTTCAGCCCGCACAAGCTCAAGCACGTGCTGGTGCCCGGTAGGAAAGGCATGTTCTCGGGCAAGGTCAAGTATTTCGGCCGCAAGTGGAATCTCACCCATCCCGGCTACGTGATCCTCGGCGGTGACGACGAGGACGGAGCCGTCGTTCCCTCGGGTCGCATCGTCGGCGGCGGCGCACTGGCCGGCGTGGCGCGGGGCGCCGTCGACGACTCCGGCAGCGTCGACATGACGATCTTCGAGCGCAGTTTCGTACCGCTGTACGCCGCATCCAAGGACGTCGAGAGCTGGACGTTCATGCGGGGCATCCGGTGGATCCTCGACAGACTTGCGCCGGTGGAGGACCCGGTTCCCGACGTCGTGCTGGCCGAGCGAGGTCTGGTCTCGCTGGACACCGCGCTCCACTGGATTCACTTTCCTGATTCGGTCGAAGAGAAGCAGCACGCCAGGGATCGCCTCAAGTTCGACGAGGCACTGGCGGTGCAGTTGGTACTCGCCGCCAGGCGGCGCGACGTGTCGACGCGGACAGCCCCGGTATGCGCCGCACGCGACGACGGGATCGCAGCCGAGTTCGAGCGTCGGCTGCCCTTCACACTCACCGACGGGCAACGCAAGGTCGCCGGTGAGATCTCGGCCGACCTGTCCGGTGGGCACCCCATGTCGCGGCTGCTGCAAGGTGAAGTCGGCTCGGGTAAGACGATCGTCGCGCTGCGGGCGATGCTGCAGGTGGTCGACGCAGGCCATCAGTGCGCACTGCTGGCCCCGACCGAAGTTCTCGCGTCCCAGCACGCGCGCTCGATCACCTCGATGCTCGGCACCCTTGCGGGCGCAGGCGAACTGGGTGCGGACGCACTCGCCACGCGGGTGACGTTGCTGACCGGGTCGATGGGAACGGCGGCGAAGAGGAAGGCTCTGCTCGACGTCGTGACCGGTGACGCGGGAATCGTCATCGGGACCCACGCACTGATCCAGGACCGGGTGTCGTTCATGGACCTCGGCATGGTCGTCGTCGACGAGCAACACCGATTCGGCGTCGAGCAACGCGACGCGCTGCGCGGGAAGGCGAAAGACGGCATCAGTCCGCATCTGCTCGTCATGACCGCCACGCCGATTCCGCGCACCATCGCTCTCGCGTCGCTCGGCGACCTGGAGACCTCGATCCTCGACGAACTTCCGCGCGGACGTTCGCCCATCGTCAGCAGCGTCGTCTCGTCCGCGGACAAACCGGCGTGGGTCGACCGTGCATGGCAACGTATCGGTGAGGAAGTCGCCCAGGGCAGGCAGGCGTACGTCGTGTGCTCACGAATCGGCGACGACGAGGAAAAACAGATGGAGAAGAGACGGACGCGGAGCGCGATGACGGATGGTCCGAACCTCCCGGAGACCAAGTCGGCGCTCCAGATGTACGAGCTGCTGAGCACGGGGCCCCTGGCCGATCTTCGAGTAGGTCTTCTGCACGGGCGTATGCACCCGGACGACAAGGACGCCGCAATGTCCGAATTCAATGCAGGCGAGATCGACGTTCTCGTGTGCACCACCGTCGTCGAGGTCGGCGTCGACGTACCCAACGCGACGGTCATGGTCATCGAGGACGCGGACCGTTTCGGTATCAGCCAGTTGCATCAGCTCCGCGGCCGAATCGGGCGTGGCGGCCATCAGGGTCTGTGCATCATGATCAGCCAGCTCAGCCCGAACGGACAGTCCTTCTCGCGTCTTCAGTCCGTGGCCTCGACCAACGACGGCTTCGAGCTGGCCAATCTGGACCTCGCGACCCGTAAGGAAGGCGACGTCCTCGGCGCTGCACAGTCCGGAACCGTCAGCAGCATGCGCCTGTTGTCGCTGATCGAGGACGAGGACGTCATCGACGACGCGCACTCCTGCGCGCGCACCATCTTCGAGGGCGATCCCGAACTGGAACGTCACCCCGGAATCGCGTCGATGATGAAGTCTGCGTGGCGATCGGACCGAGCCGAGTATCTCGACAAATCCTGAACCGGTTCCCGATTCGAAGCGTACGAGCGCCGGTATTTTCGGGACTGCACCGTTTCAGATGCGGCAGTTGGGCTTTTCATCCCACATTTCGAGACGGGTTGCCCATCGGCGGGGATCTTCGGCGGTAGGTTTGGCCAATGTTCTCCAAAGTGTTGGTTGCCAATCGCGGTGAGATCGCCATCCGTGCGTTCCGCGCGTCGTACGAGTTGGGTGCCGCTACCGTGGCCGTCTTCCCGTTCGAGGACCGTAATTCGGTTCATCGGACGAAGGCCGACGAGGCATACGAGATAGGCGAGAAGGGGCACCCCGTTCGCGCGTACCTCTCGGTCGACGAAATCGTCGCTGCCGCGAAGCGCTCCGGTGCCGACGCGGTGTACCCGGGATACGGCTTTCTGTCGGAGAATCCGGACCTGGCCGCGGCCTGCGCCGAGGCGGGAATCACCTTCGTCGGTCCGTCGTCCGAGGTACTCGAGCTGACGGGCAACAAGGCCAGGGCGATCGCGGCCGCCAAGCGAGCGGGTCTGCCGGTGCTGGCGTCGTCGGAGCCGTCGAGCGACGTCGACGAGTTGGTCGCGGCGTCGGAATCGATGACGTTTCCGGTGTTCGTCAAGGCAGTGGCCGGTGGTGGGGGGCGCGGTATGCGCCGCGTCGCCGAGCCTGCCCAGTTGCGTGAGTCGATCGAGGCCGCTGCACGTGAGGCCGAATCCGCCTTCGGCGACCCCACTGTCTTCCTCGAACAGGCCGTCATCGATCCGCGCCACATCGAGGTTCAGATTCTCGCCGATGGCCAGGGCAACGTGGTCCACCTCTTCGAGCGTGACTGCAGCCTGCAGCGTCGTCACCAGAAGGTCATCGAGCTCGCTCCCGCGCCCAACCTGCCCGACGGTGTTCGAGAGAAGATCTGCGCGGACGCCGTCGCCTTCGCGAAAGAGATCGGCTACTCCTGCGCGGGCACGGTCGAGTTCCTCCTCGACACCCGCGGTAACCACGTCTTCATCGAGATGAACCCGCGAATCCAGGTCGAGCACACGGTCACCGAAGAAGTGACCGACGTCGACCTCGTGCAGTCCCAGCTCCGAATCGCGTCGGGGGAGACCCTGGCCGATCTGGGCCTGAGCCAGGACACCATCGTGTTGCGCGGCGCCGCGCTGCAGTGCCGCATCACCACCGAGGACCCGGCCAACGGCTTCCGTCCCGACACCGGCCGCATCACCGCCTACCGCACACCGGGCGGCGCGGGTGTTCGCTTGGACGGCGGAACCACTCTCGGTGCCGAGGTGGGCGCCTACTTCGACTCGATGCTCGTCAAGCTCACCTGTCGAGGACGCGATTTCGACACTGCCGTCGCGCGTGCGCGTCGGGCAGTGGCCGAGTTCCGCATCCGCGGCGTCGCGACCAATATCCCGTTCCTGCAGGCTGTGCTCGTCGATCCGGACTTCACGGCCGGACGTGTGACGACGTCGTTCATCGAGGAACGTCCGGAGCTGCTGACGGCCCGCACTTCCGGCGATCGCGGCACGAAGATCCTGACGTACCTCGCCGACGTGACGGTCAACAAGCCGCACGGTGAACGTCCGTCGGCGGTCTACCCCCAGGACAAGCTCCCCGAGGTCGATTTCTCGGCACCGATTCCCGACGGCAGCCGCCAGCGTCTTCTCGAACTCGGGCCCGAGGGCTTCGCCCGGGATCTGCGCAACCGCAAGGCCGTCGGCGTCACCGACACGACGTTCCGCGACGCACACCAGTCGCTCCTCGCGACTCGCGTGCGCACGTCGGGCCTGTTGATGGTGGCGCCCTACGTGGCACGCACCACCCCGGAACTGCTGTCGATCGAGGCGTGGGGCGGAGCGACCTACGATGTGGCGCTGCGGTTCCTGCACGAGGATCCGTGGGAGCGGCTCGCGGCGCTGCGCGAAGCGGTACCGAACATCGCGCTGCAGATGTTGCTACGCGGGCGGAACACCGTCGGATACACCCCGTACCCGGAGAAGGTGACGCGCTCGTTCGTGGCCGAGGCCACCGACACCGGTATCGACATCTTCCGGATCTTCGACGCGCTCAACAACGTCGATCAGATGCGTCCCGCCATCGACGCCGTTCGTGAAACGGGAACGGCCGTAGCGGAAGTGGCGCTGAGCTACACCGGTGATCTGTCGAATCCGAACGAGTCGCTCTACACGCTGGACTACTACCTGAAGCTCGCGGAGCAGATCGTCGACGCCGGTGCGCACGTGCTCGCCATCAAGGACATGGCCGGTCTTCTGCGGGCCCCGGCGGCGAAGACGCTTGTGACGGCGCTGCGGTCCAACTTCGATCTGCCGGTGCACGTGCACACGCACGACACCCCTGGTGGTCAGCTGGCGACGTATCTCGCGGCGTGGGAAGCGGGAGCCGACGCGGTCGACGGTGCCAGCGCCGCGATGGCAGGTACGACGAGTCAGCCCGCGCTGTCCGCGATCGTCGCTGCCGCGGCACATTCCGAGTACGACACCGGCCTCGATCTGCAAGCAGTGTGCGATCTCGAACCCTACTGGGAAGCGTTGCGAAAGGTCTACGCGCCGTTCGAGTCCGGACTCCCTGCGCCCACCGGCCGCGTGTACACACACGAGATTCCAGGAGGGCAGCTGTCCAACCTCCGTCAGCAGGCCATCGCACTGGGACTCGGAGATCGATTCGAGACCGTCGAGGCGAATTACGCTGCAGCGGACCGGATGCTGGGACGTCTGGTCAAGGTCACCCCGTCGTCGAAGGTCGTAGGTGATCTCGCGCTCGCTCTGGTCGGCGCGGGCGCTTCGGCGGAGGAGTTCGCGGAGAATCCACGCAAGTACGACGTGCCCGACTCGGTCGTCGGCTTCCTGCGCGGTGAGCTCGGCACACCTGCCGGCGGTTGGCCGGAGCCCCTGCGGACCAAGGCATTGGAAGGACGGTCGGAGCCCAAAGAGGAAACACCGGTCTCGGCCGAGGACGAGAAGGCGTTGGACGGAACGTCGGCGCAGCGCCGAGACACCCTCAACCGCTTGCTGTTTCCCGGTCCGACCGCCGAGCTTGCTGCGCACCGCGAGAAGTACGGCGACACTTCGAGGTTGTCCGCCAATCAGTTCTTCTACGGTCTGCGCCAGGGCGAGGAGCACCGAGTCAAGCTCGAGAAGGGCGTGGAATTGCTCATCGGTCTCGAAGCGATATCCGACGCCGACGAGCGCGGTATGCGCACGGTGATGTGCATTCTGAACGGACAGCTGCGGCCCGTGTCGGTCCGGGACCGCTCGATCAGCTCGGACGTTCCGTCGGTCGAGAAGGCGGACAAAGCCAACTCGGGTCACGTGCCCGCACCGTTCGCCGGAGTGGTGACGCTGTCGGTGTCCGAGGGCGACAACGTTTCAGCAGGCGACGTCGTCGCCACGATCGAGGCCATGAAGATGGAAGCGGCGATCACCGCTCCCAAGGCAGGTGCGGTTTCCCGACTCGCCATCGGTGGTGTCCAGCAGGTCGAAGGTGGAGACCTGCTCATCGTCATCGGCGGTGATTCGGCGGACTAGCCGTGCACGCCGGATGCGTAAACTCCCGTGGATGACTCGGATCGTCGCAGGCATCGCGGGAGGCCGGAAGCTGAAGGTGCCGCCTCGCGGCACTCGCCCCACATCGGAGCGAGTGCGCGAGGCGGTGTTCAGTTCACTGGGTGCCCGAATGGATCTCGAGGGCGCATCGGTGCTCGACTTGTTCGCCGGATCCGGAGCGCTCGGACTCGAAGCGCTCTCCCGCGGGGCCGACAAAGTGGTGCTGGTCGAGTCCGACGCGCGTGCCGCGGCAGTGGCCCGTGAGAACGCCGCAGCGGTGGGAATCGCCGGGGCATCGGTCCGCTGTGCGCCGGTCGCGTCGGTGTTGGCAGGGTCGGCGGATACCGCGTTCGATCTGGTGCTGGCCGACCCGCCCTACGCGGTGACCGACGCCGCCGTCGGACACATGCTCGAAGCACTCCTGGAGGGAGGGTGGCTCGCGCGTGATGCCGTCGTCGTCCTCGAGCGATCGAGTCGCTCGGCCGAAACCGCGTGGCCCCCTGGGTTGCTGCCGGAGAAGGTGAAGAAATACGGCGAGACGCGCATCGAGATCGCCACCACGGACGACGAACCCGCCGGTGATAGCGTGCAGCCATGACTGGAGCGGTGTGCCCTGGATCCTTCGACCCGGTGACCAACGGTCACCTCGACGTCATCACAAGAGCTGCAGCGCAGTTCGACGAGATCGTGGTGACCGTCATGATCAACAAGAGCAAGCGGGGCCTCTTCACGGTGGACGAACGCATCGAGATGATCGCCGAAGCGACAGCGCATCTGGACAACGTACGGATCGCATCGTGGTACGGACTGCTGGTGGACTACGCCAAGGAGCAGGGGTACACCGCGATCGTCAAAGGCCTGCGTGGAGCGAACGATTTCGACTACGAACTGCAGATGGCTCAGATGAACCAGAAGCTCTCGGGTGTCGATACGCTGTTCATCCCAGCCAATCCGACGTACAGCTTCCTGTCGAGCTCGTTGGTCAAGGAGGTCGCGACGTTCGGCGGCGACGTCGCGGACATGGTGCCCGAGCACGTACACACGCGATTGCTGGCCAGAATCGAGGAGCGCGCGGCCGAGTGATCACAGCGCCCCGAGTCGCGACTGCGCCGCCCACATCGAGCGACACACCGACGTCGGTGTTTCGCGCACGTGGCAATCACCAGGCAAACTGGCAGTCACTGGACCGACCACGGCCAGTACCTAGAAGTACCTAGACGATTGGGGTGGGCGGTGTACCGCGTATTCGAGGCACTCGACGAACTCGTTGCCATCGTCGAGGAGGCGCGCGGAGTTCCCATGACTGCCGGCTGCGTTGTACCTCGTGGCGATGTGCTGGAACTTCTCGACGACGTTCGCGACTCCATTCCCGGAGAACTCGACGACGCCCAGGATGTTCTCGACCACAAGGACAAATTGGTCGGCGACGCGCGGGCGACGGCGGAGAAGACCGTCACCTCCGCGAACAACGAGGCACAGGACACGGTAGAGAACGCCCGGGACTCTGCCGACCGCATCCTCGCCGACGCCAAAGCGCAGGCGGATCGCATGGTCGCCGAAGCGAAGGCGCACGCGGAACAGCTCGTCGACGACGCCACCGACTCAGCCGAGCGCACCGTCGAGCAGGGGCAGCAGGAATACGACGCACTCACGAGCAGGGCGCGGTCGGAAGCCGATCGCATGATCGAGGCCGGCCAGGCGTCCTACGATCGGTCCGTCGCCGACGGTACCGAGGAGCAGGCACGCCTCGTCGCACAGACAGAGGTGGTGCAGGCGGCGCACGCCGAGTCCGCACGGGTGATAGACAGCGCCCACGCCGAGTCCGACCGCATGCGCAGCGAATGCGACGTGTACGTCGACACGAAGCTGGCGGAGTTCGAGGAGTTTCTCACCGGCACCATCCGATCCGTCGGACGGGGTCGTCAGCAACTGCGCACCGGATCCGGGGTCCCCGATTACGGATCCGACGCGGCGGACGACTTCCGTCGACCCAGACGCTGAATCGGGCGCCGGCGGGCCCCGAATTTGCTCACACATGCGTGAATGCGTATCGTCGAGTGGTTGCCCGCTCCCGTATCGACGGCGGCAGGCGACAGTTCGTGAGGACGTTCCCCTGTTTTCGAGAAGAAAGAATCGTTGTGTCTACCCGTCGCAGTACCCCCAGTTCCCCCGCGGGCTCGGGTTTCGCTCTGGATATCGACAACCTCGGCCGTCGGCCTGGCTCGATGAAGGAGATCCAGCGCACGGTGGCCGCGCCGACCCGAATCGGACTCGATGCAATCGCGATCGAAGCCGGTACGCCCGTCGAACTCGATCTGAGGCTCGAAGCAGTGTCCGAGGGCGTGCTGGTGACCGGCACCGTCCGTGCCGACACCGCAGGTGAATGCACCCGTTGTCTGGAGCCGGTGACCGGTTCGGTGGATCTGTACCTCACCGAGTTGTTCGCCTACCCGGACAGCGTCACGGAAGAGACGACCGACGAGGACGAGATTCATCGCGTTCTCGACGATCGAATCGACCTCGAACCGGTCATCGTGGATTCGGTCGGGTTGGAGCTTCCGCTCCACCCCGTCTGCCGCGAAGACTGCGAGGGATTGTGCCCCGAATGCGGCGTTCGCCTGGCGATTGCGGAATCCGGCCACAGTCATGACATACTTGATCCTCGCTGGGCTGGTCTTGCAGCCAAATTTGGCGTGGAATCAGAACCGAGCACAGAACTTGTGAACAACGAAGTCGAGGAGAAGTAAGTGGCTGTCCCGAAGCGCAAGATGTCGCGTTCCAACACGAGGTCGCGTCGTGCACAGTGGAAGACCACTGCGCCTACCCTCGTCACCTGCCCCAACCGTGGTTGCGGCGAGAAGACCCTGCCCCACATTGCGTGCCCGTCCTGCGGCACCTACAAGGGCCGCCAGGTCGCAGCAGCAGTCTGATCTTCTCGGGATCGGACGCGCTGTGATCGACAAAGGCAGCCCAGCTGTACGTAGCCCTGCTACGAAAAAAAGCGCAACAGCCGGCAGCGGCGAGGACGACCACGGGTCGCTCCTCGCCGCTCTCGGCGTTGTTCTGGAGAATTCACTTCTCACGCTGGCATTGACACACCGCTCGTATGCGTACGAGCGTGGCGGTCTGCCCACCAACGAACGACTCGAGTTCCTCGGCGACTCCGTCCTCGGCCTGACCATCACGGAGCGGCTTTACCTGGCGCACCCGGAGAAGTCCGAAGGTGAGCTCGCAAAGATCCGGGCAAGCGTTGTCAACATGCACGCGCTCGCGGAGGTCGCACGCGGCCTGGGCGAAGGCGGACTGGGCGCACACCTCCTGCTCGGCAAGGGCGAGGAGCAAACCGGTGGCCGAGACAAAGCGAGCATTCTCGCCGACGGCATGGAATCGCTTCTGGGTGCGATCCACCTCCAGCACGGTATCGACACCGCACGTGAAGTCGTGCTGCGACTCTTCGCGGAACTGCTCGAGCGCGCACCACGACTGGGTGCAGGACTCGACTGGAAAACGAGCCTGCAGGAGCTGACGGCAGAACAGTCGCTCGGTGTCCCCGCGTACGAGATCTCGTCGACCGGCCCGGATCACGACAAGGAATTCACCGCCACCGTTCTGGTCGGCGGCCGTGCACTCGGTGTCGGTGTCGGCCGAAACAAGAAGGAAGCGGAGCAGAAGGCAGCCAGCACTGCCTGGAATGCTCTGTCCGTCGACACCGACCCCGACGTGAATGCCTGAGCTTCCCGAGGTCGAGGTAGTCCGACTCGGGTTGGCCACACACGTGGTCGGCTCCACGATCGAATCGGTCGACGTCCTGCACCCCCGCGCGATCCGCAGGCACCTGCCCGGGTCACGGGATTTCGTCGGACAACTGCGCGGGCGTCGCATCGCGGCGGCCGAGCGTCGTGGCAAGTATCTGTGGCTTCCCCTCGAACCCCGCGACATCGCCGTCGTCGTCCACCTCGGAATGAGCGGGCAGATGCTGGTGCAGCCTCCGACAGTGCCGGACGAGAAGCATCTTCGTATCCGCGCACGCCTGGACAACGGGGCAGATCTACGGTTCGTCGATCAGCGCACGTTCGGGGGTTGGGCAATTGCACCACTGACGGTCGTCGACGGGACCATCGTTCCCGAACCGGTTGCGCACATCGCCCGGGATCCGGTCGATCCGCTGTTCGACGCAGAGTCGGTCGTGAACGTCCTGCGAGGCAAACACACCGAGATCAAGCGAGCGCTCCTCGATCAGACCGTTCTGTCCGGTGTCGGAAACATCTACGCGGACGAAGCATTGTGGCGGGCCGAGATTCACGGAAACCGGATCGCCGAGACCTTGAGCAGGCCGGCGTTGCGCCGGTTGTTGACTGCAGCGCACGCTGTGATGGGTGAAGCGCTGGCACAGGGTGGAACGTCGTTCGACGCCCTGTACGTGAACGTCAACGGCGAATCGGGATACTTCGATCGCTCCCTCGACGCGTACGGGCAGGAAGGTTTGCCGTGCTCGCGGTGCGGAAGCCCCATCCGTCGTGAGAAGTTCATGAACCGCAGCTCGTACAGCTGCCCCAAGTGCCAACCCCGACCGCGCACGACCCGACCGGTGAGCTAGGCCCCTACAATCGGCTCTCATGGCTGAGACGAGCACTCCTACTTCACTCTGGGTCGAACGTACCGGAACCCGCCGATACACCGGCAAGAGTTCACGCGGCGCCGAGGTTCTGATCGGATCGGAGTCGGTCGACGGCGTGTTCACGCCCGGCGAACTGCTCAAAATTGCACTCGCGGCCTGCACCGGAATGAGCTCGGATCTGCCTCTGTCCCGCAGACTGGGGGACAACTACGACGCCACCGTCGAGGTATCCGGTGCCGCCGACCGCGAGAACGAGCTGTATCCGGAGCTGAACGAGATCCTTAAAGTCGACCTGAGCGAATTGGATCCGGAGGCTCAGCAACGCCTCCTGACCGTCGTCGAACGCGCAATCGACAAGGTGTGCACCGTCGGTCGCACCCTGAAGGCGGGCGCCACGGTCAACCTCGATATCGAGATCGACCACTGAGGTGTGGACGCCTGACACGATGGTCGGTGCTGCGGTCGCGGCCGGAACGTTGGCCGCGGGACTGCTGGTGACTGCTCCCGCCGCGAGCGCAGCACCCGCGTGCACCGAATGGACGGTGAGCACCGTGGCCACCGGCTACGGCATGCTCGAGAACCTCGTGTTCGGCGACAACAGCACGATGTACCTGTCCGAGACCGCCCCTCTCGGTCCCGGGCGGATCCAGGCGCTCTCGCCGGACGGCGTCAGGTCCGTCGCCGTGGACGACGTGAGATCGCCCGGGGGACTCGTCGTCGACGGCTCGGTGCTGTACTTCACGACCGGAAACGGCACCGCAGCAGGTCTTTTCGATATTCCCGACGGGACCGTGGATACACTCGATCTCGTATCTGGAGCGCGTTCCACGTACGCCGCCGGTCTCGTGATGCCCAACGGTCTCGCACGGACGGACGACGGAGCATTGTTCACCACGCGCAACCTCGGACTCACGACAGGTCTGACCGTCGTTCCGTCGGCCTCACCGCACGTGCCGTCGGTCGTCCGCACCGACCTCGGCACCGCCAACGGCATCGCGGTGGACGCAGACGCGCTGTACGTGGCCGACACGTTCGAACCGTCGTTGCGCATCACCGCACTCGACGTCGACGATCCAGCCGGCCCGGCGAGAATCCTGCCTGTCGACGGGTTCGGTCCGTTCACTGCATCGGACGACATGACCGTCGGGCCCGACGGCATGATCTACCTCGCTCAGAATCTCGCCGGACGCGTTCTGCGTGTCGATCCCGCCACGGGTGACTCCTGCGTGGTCGGTACCGGCATCCCACTCACGTCCTCGGTGGAGTTCGGTGGACTGGGCTGGGACGAGAATTCCTTGTACGCAACGAGCTTCGACGGATCAGTGCGAAAGCTGACGCCATGACCGACCAACGATTGACGGCCTGGGTACACGGACACGTGCAGGGCGTCGGGTTCCGATGGTGGACGCGATCCCGCGCGCTCGAGCTGGGGTTGGTCGGATCAGCGACGAACCATGCCGACGGCCGCGTCCTGGTGGTCGCGGAAGGCCCGCGAGATCGACTGGAGAGCTTGCTGTCACTTCTACGCGGCGGCACGACGCCCGGGTCGGTCACTCTCGTCGTCGAGAGCTGGGACCCGCCCCGAGGCGGAATCACCGGATTCGTCGAACGCTGAGGCATTGGTGTGATCTGACGCGCGTGTGACTCGATGCGCGTGTGACCGCGCGTCGGTGCGACCCGGTACTGTCAAACGCCATGCATCTCAAGAGTCTGACGCTGAAGGGCTTCAAGTCCTTCGCCTCGGCGACGACTCTTCGATTCGAACCGGGAATCACCTGCGTGGTCGGACCCAACGGGTCGGGTAAGTCCAACGTCGTCGACGCGTTGACCTGGGTCATGGGCGAGCAGGGCGCCAAAGCACTACGCGGCGGAAAGATGGAAGACGTCATCTTCGCCGGTACATCCGGGCGCGCACCCCTCGGCCGTGCCGAGGTGACGTTGACCATCGACAATTCCGACGGCGCACTTCCCATCGACTACACCGAGGTCTCCATCACACGGCGTATGTTCCGCGACGGTGCCGGTGAGTACGAGATCAACGGCAATTCGTGCCGCCTCATGGACGTACAGGAGTTGCTGAGCGACTCGGGTATCGGACGTGAAATGCACGTCATCGTCGGACAGGGTCGCCTGGCCGCGATCCTGGAATCGCGTCCCGAGGACCGACGTGCGTTCATCGAGGAAGCCGCCGGTGTCCTCAAGCATCGGAAGCGCAAGGAAAAGGCAGTACGCAAACTCGATGCCATGCAGGCCAACCTCGCGCGGTTGACGGACCTGACGGCCGAGCTGCGGCGTCAGCTCAAACCGCTCGGCAGACAAGCCGAGGTCGCGCGACGGGCACAGACCGTGCAGGCCGACCTGCGCGACGCACGGCTGCGGCTCGCTGCCGACGATCTGGTCGCTCGCCGTGAGGAATTCGCCAACCAGACACAGGACGAAGCCGCCGCGCGGGAGCAGTACGCAGCCGTCCAGGACACTCTGGAGGCAGGCAATGTCGCGCTCGGTGAACTGGAGCAGTCGGTGGCAAGACTGACCCCGAGCGCCGAGGCGGCCGGGCAGACCTGGTTCCAGCTGTCCGCGCTGTCCGAGCGGGTCAACGCGACCATCAGGATCGCGAAGGAGCGCGCCCGGCATCTCGACTCGGCTCCGACTGGAGGCCGCGGTCAAGATCCCGACGAACTCGAGCAACAAGCCGACCGCGTGGCGGAGGAGGAGCTCGAGCTCGTCGAGGCCGTCGAGATCGCTCGTGAGAATCTCGAAGTAGCACGCGAGCAACTGGCCGAGCGCGAGTCCGCCGCCGCGGAAGCCGAACGGGCGCACATGGCGGCCGTTCGTGCCGTCGCCGACCGCCGTGAGGGGTTCGCGCGGTTGTCGGGCCAGGTCGATACCTTCCGAACGAAAGCCGAGTCCATCGATGCCGAGGTCGCTCGGCTCTCCGTCGCGATCGACGAGGCACGCGAACGAGGTGACCGGGCGCAGGAAGAATTCGAAAGCGTCCAGGACCAGATCTCCGGTCTCGACGCGAGCGAACTGAGCCTCGACACACACTACGAGCGCGCTGTCGCCGCGCTGCGCAGTGCGGACGCTCGTGTCACGGAACTGCAGAACGAGGATCGTGTCGCAGGCAAGAAGGTGGCGTCGTTCCAGGCTCGCATCGAAGCTCTGACGATGGGATTGGAGCGCAAGGACGGCGCAGGCTGGCTGACCTCTCGCGGCCAGGCGGGCGTTGCAGGCCTCCTGGCCGAGCGCATCACCGTCGAAGACGGGTTCGACGTGGCCGTCGCCGTGGCGATGGGGCCCGCCGCCGACGCAGTGTTCGCCGATTCTTACGAGGTCGCTCGCGACGCGGTCCGTGCGCTGCACGACGCCGACGGCGGCCGCGCCGTGCTGGTCTTCGAATCGGATTCGGCCGAGCGCCCGAAGCCGGGTGTCCTGCCCGACGGTGCGCGGTGGGCACTGGACGTGGTCCACTACCCCGAGTCGCTGGCATCGGCCATGCAGTCGCTGCTCGGCGACGTCGTGATCGTCTCGTCGTTCGACGACGCGCAGTCGGTCATGGGCACCGTGTCCGGTGTCCGCGCCGTGACCACTGCGGGCGACTACATCGATTCCGGCTGGGTGTCGGGCGGATCGGACCGCAGACCGAGCACGCTGGAAGTGCAGGCTGCGATCGACACGTCGACCGTCGAGCTCGCGGCGGCGGAACGCCGATCGGCCGAACTGGAAGCAGCGCTGTCCGGCGCACTGGCAGAACAATCCGATCGGCGAGAGTCCGCCGAACAGGCCCTGGCTGCACTGAACGAGTCCGACGCGGCGATGTCCGCGGTGTACGAGCAACTCGGTCGATTGGGCCAGCTGGCAAGATCTGCTCACGCGGAGTCCTCACGGTTGTCCGATCAGCGAGCGAAGGCCGAGAACGGACGTGAGGACGCGCTGCAGGCTCTCGCCGAACTCGAAGAACGACTCCGGCTGGCCGAGGACGAACAATCCGATTCTTCGGGTGCTCCCGATTCGGAGGACTCGACCTACGCGCGCGAGGCAGCGGCCGCAGCGCTGGCCGAGGTGCGATCGGTCGAGGTGGAAGCACGGCTGAACGTACGCACTGCCGAGGAGAGAGCGCAGTCCCTGCGCGGGAAAGCCGATTCCTTGCGTCGCGCGGCGCGGGCCGAGCGCGAGACCCGGGCCCGTGCGGAGCGGGAGATGATCGCTCGACGTCACGCCGCAGCCGTCGCGGAATCGGTTGTCACGGCAGGGGAGCGGGTGGCGACCCGACTCGCCGATGTCGTCGCGGCCGCTGCATCCCGCCGGGACGAACTGGCCGAACAACGCGCCAACACCACGGCAGAACTCGAACGCGTCAAGGAACAGGTCCGTGCGCTACAGGGTCAGTTGGCGTCCATCACCGACGCCGTTCACCGTGACGAGGTGGCACGCGCGCAGGCGGCGCTCCGTATCGAGCAGTTGGAGTCCACCATTCTCGAGCAACACGGCATCGGTCTGGACGATCTGATCGCGGAGTACGGACCCGATGTCGCGCTCGCGCCGACCGAGCTCGAGATGTCCGAGTACGAAGCCGCCAAGGAACGCGGGGAACAAGTCGTCGCACCGGCTCCGATGCCGTTCGATCGCCTCACTCAGGAGAAGCGAGCGAAGCGAGCCGAACGTGATCTGGCGACTCTCGGCAAGGTGAACCCGCTCGCGCTCGAAGAGTTCGCCGCACTGGAGGAGCGCTACAACTTCCTGTCCACCCAGTTGGAGGACGTGAAATCGGCTCGAAAGGATCTGCTGGACGTCGTCGCGGACGTCGACGAGCGCATCCTGCAGGTCTTCACCGATGCCTGGCTCGACGTCGAGCGGGAGTTCACTCAGGTCTTCGCGAAGCTGTTCCCCGGAGGCGAGGGACGTTTGATCCTGACCGAGCCCGGAGACATGCTGACGACCGGAATCGAGGTCGAGGCACGTCCGCCGGGCAAGAAGGTCAAGAGGTTGTCGCTGCTGTCGGGTGGCGAGAAGTCTCTGACGGCTGTGGCCATGCTGGTGGCGATCTTCCGCGCACGGCCGTCCCCGTTCTACGTCATGGACGAGGTGGAGGCTGCGCTCGACGACACCAACCTCCGGCGTCTGATCGGGTTGTTCGAGCAGCTGCGGGAGAAGTCCCAGCTGATCGTGATCACCCACCAGAAGCCGACGATGGAGGTGGCCGACGCTCTCTACGGAGTGTCGATGCGGGGCGACGGCATCACGACCGTCATCTCGCAGCGGCTCAACCGTGATCGTGTGGAGACGATCGGCAGTGTGACCGCGCCGGACGAGGAAACGGCGGCCGCGCCCACTTCCTGACGGAGTGGCGTAGCGCACGCCCGCGCACTCGAAGAGCCCGCCGCCCTGACAAGATGGACACGTGAGTAGCCAAGCGTGGATCATCCTCGCGGCCGTTCTGGCCGTCCTTGTCGTCGCACTCGTCGCCGGGCTGGTGCTGTCCCGGCGGCGCCGTGTCTCGTTGAAGTCGTCCGACACCCCGACGATCGAGGAGCAGAAAGATCGTTCCGGTGGGTACAAGGCGGGCGGTGGATTCTCGTTCAGCCAGGGCACCGCAACCGCGGAGCCCGAGCCTGTCGTCAGGCCCGATCCCGTCGTCAGACCCGAACCAGTCGTCGAGCCGACACCCGAGCCGCTGCCGACACCCGAGCCGCTGCCGACTCCGGAGCCGACACCCGAGCCGGAACCGACTCCCGAGCCTGCCCCGACACCGGAACCCCAGCCCGAGCCGACACCGGAACCCGAGCCGACACCCGAACCCGCCGGACGGGTTCTCGACGACATCGCGCCCACCGATGGGCGGCTCGATCGCCTCCGCGGCCGGTTGTCACGGTCGCAGTCCGCAGTGGGCAAGAGCTTGCTCGGCCTGCTCGGCGGTGGAGATCTGGACGAGGACTCGTGGGAGGAGGTCGAGGACACGCTCCTCATCGCAGATCTCGGCTCGACCACGACGCAGGAGATCATGACGGCTCTGCGACAGCAGATGGCAGCGAGGAGCATCAGAACCGAGGCCGACGCTCGGGCGTTGCTGAAGGAGATTCTGGTGTCGCAGTTGCGCCCGGAACTCGACCGCTCGATCAGGGCGCTGCCCCACGAGGGAACTCCCGCGGTTCTGTTGGTTGTCGGTGTCAACGGCACCGGCAAGACCACGACCACGGGGAAGCTCGCCCGCGTTCTGGTGGCGGACGGCCGTCGGGTTCTGCTCGGCGCGGCGGATACCTTCCGCGCTGCTGCTGCGGATCAATTGCAGACGTGGGCCGAGCGAGTCGGTGCCGACGTCGTGCGCGGCAAGGAAGGCGCTGATCCGGCCGCAGTGGCGTTCGACGCGGTGACCAAGGGCATCGAGCAGGGCGTGGACGTAGTCGTGGTCGACACGGCGGGTCGACTGCACACCAAGTCAGGGTTGATGGACGAGCTCGGCAAGGTGAAGCGGGTGATCGAGAAACGCGCACGAGTCGACGACGTGCTGCTCGTGCTCGACGCCACCGTCGGCCAGAACGGGTTGACCCAGGCCCGGGTGTTCGCAGAAGTGGTGAACATCACCGGCGTCGTCCTCACCAAGCTCGACGGTACGGCGAAGGGCGGCATCGTTTTCCAGGTGCAACGAGAGCTCGGTGTGCCCGTGAAACTCGTCGGTCTCGGGGAGGGCGCGGACGATCTCGCGCCCTTCGAACCGGAAGCATTCGTCGACGCGTTGCTCGGTTGATTCGGCCCCTCGATTTCGGACCGCGTGAGGGCTCACGCGGTCCGAAATTGGGTGAGCGCGGGATTGCAAAAAATGCGAACTGCCTGGACGAAACGTGTTGGCAACAGATTTCGCCCATGCGTTCACATGAGCGAAACACCAGAGTGTCATCGATGAAACTTCTTAAAACCACTCTTTGTTCTTGACGGCGCACCGACCGGTAGCGCAGGAGAAATGGAGGGTGTACGTGAGTCCCGAGGATGTATTGGCCAACTCCGGCAATGCCGCTTGGATGCTGATCGCAGCATCACTGGTGCTGCTGATGACGCCGGGCCTGGCGTTCTTCTACGGCGGAATGTCGCAGCAGAAATCCGTCCTGAACATGATGATGATGTCGTTCGGGTCGATGACCGTCGTCGCGATCATCTACTTCCTGTGGGGATGGTCGATGTCGTACGGAACCGAGGACGTCGGCGGTCTGTTCGCCAACCCCTTCGAGTTCTTCGGTCTCAAGGATTCCATCACCGACGCCGACGGTAACTTCATCGCCGGGGCTTTCGGATACGCCAACATCATCGATGTTGCTTTCCAGGTCACCTTCGCGATCATCACTGTCGCCCTGATCTCCGGATCCATCGCAGGCCGCGTCAAGTACGGAACGTGGCTCGCATTCGCAGGCATCTGGGTCACCCTCGCGTACTTCCCGCTCGCACACATGGTGTGGGGTGGAGGATTGCTTTCGGGTTCCGAGGACGGACTCGCCGCGAAGATCTTCGGCACCACCGACGACGGAGAGGGCGGACTGGTTGCGTCGGTCGCGCCGATCGACTTCGCCGGAGGCACTGTCGTTCACATCAACGCCGGTATCGCCGGCCTCGTTCTGGCCCTCATCATCGGCAAGCGCATCGGCTTCGGCAAGATCGCGTTCCGTCCGCACAACCTCCCGTTCGTCATGCTCGGTGCGGCACTCCTGTGGTTCGGTTGGTTCGGCTTCAACGCCGGTTCCGCATTCGCCGCCGACGGCGCAGCCGGTCTCGCCTGGGTCAACACCACTGCTGCCACCGCGGCCGCCATCGCGGGCTGGCTCATCACCGAGCGCATCCGTGACGGACACGCCACCAGCCTCGGTGCCGCGTCGGGCATCGTCGCCGGCCTCGTGGCCATCACCCCCGCCGCGGGAGCACTCACGCCCGTCGGCTCGATGATCCTCGGCGTCATCGCAGGTGTCCTCTCCGCACTTGCTGTCGGCCTGAAGTTCAAGTTCGGTTACGACGATTCGCTCGACGTCGTCGGCGTGCACCTCGTCGCCGGCCTCTGGGGCACCATCGCGATCGGCTTCCTCGGTTCCGAGACCGGCCTGTTCTACGGTGGTGATTACAAGCAGCTCGTCGTGCAGATCGTGATCGCGCTGTTCGCACTCATCTTCACCGCCATCGTCACTGCGGTTATCGCCTTCGCTCTCAAGCCGCTCGGGTGGCGTGTGTCCGACGAGGAAGAAGCCAACGGAATCGACGAGGCAGAACACGCCGAGACCGCGTACGACTTCGCCTGACAAGGTAGAGATAAGAGCGAGAACTCTCGCTCCGCATGCAACCGGGCACATCAAGAGCTTGTGAAGGGAAGCAGAACAATGAAGCTGATCACGGCAATCGTCAAACCGTTCACGCTGGAGGACGTCAAGACGGGCCTCGAACAGGCCGGCGTGCTTGGCATGACGGTCAGTGAAGTTCAGGGATACGGGCGCCAGAAAGGCCACACCGAGGTCTACCGCGGCGCCGAGTACTCCGTGGACTTCGTCCCGAAGGTGCGCGTCGAGGTCGTCGTCGACGACGCGGCGGTCGAGAAGGTCGTCGAGGTCATCGTCGAAGCCGCTCGCACCGGCAAGATCGGCGACGGCAAAGTATGGGTCTCGCCGGTCGACTCGGTCATCCGAGTGCGCACCGGAGAACGTGGCGCCGATGCGCTCTGACCCACACGGGTCTCGGACAGGCGGCCTCGATTCCTCGGCTAACGCCGGGGGATCGGGGCCGTCGGTCTCGAAGGGCTCCACACCGAAGGGCTCGGCGTCGAACGACAGGTCCGGCGCGGCCGCCGACCTCGCGCGCGCCAGGAAACAGCTGCTCGACGGCGGGGCACGCAACCGTCGACTCGACGCGCCCTCGCTGCGGCAAGCCCTCGTCGATCTACACGAGTTCTGGCTCACCACCAAGGGATCCGAGCTGGGAATCAAACCCGATTCGGGATTCGCGATCGTGGCTGTCGGTGGCCTCGCGCGGCGCGAACTGCTTCCGTACTCCGATCTCGACCTGATTCTGCTGCACGACGACATGAGCCCCGAGATCGTTGCCGAGGTCGCCGACAAACTGTGGTACCCGCTGTGGGACGCGCACATCAAGCTCGACCACAGTGTGCGGACGGTGCCGCAGGCACTGCAGGTCGCTGCGACGGACATGACCGCGGCGCTCGGGATGCTCGAAGCTCGTCACATTGCCGGTGACGTGGAACTCAGCAACTTGCTGATCGGCGGAGTACGTAGGGAGTGGCGCACCGGGATACGGTCGCGCTTCGACGAACTCATCACCCAGACCTCCTCGCGGTGGACCAGAAGCGGTGAAATCGCCCACCGCGCCGAACCGGATCTCAAGAGCGGCCGGGGCGGGCTCCGTGACGTCCAACTCCTCGACGCCCTCGCCATCGCGCAATTGACCGACGGCATGCCGGGTCTCGGCCCGTCCTCTCCCGGCGGTGGACTGGCCTTCGCGCACGGTCGACTTCTCGATGTCCGCACCGAACTTCACCGCGTCGCCGGTCGAGCGCGCGATCAACTGCGTGCACAGGACGCCGACGAGATCGGTGCTGCGTTGCGTATCGGCGATCGATTCGATCTCGCACGCGTTCTCAGCGACTCGGCCCGAACCATCAGTTATTCCGTAGACGTGGGTTTGCGTACGGCGGGGAACTCTCTGCCACGACGCGGGCTCTCGCGGCTGCGACGCGCGCCGGTCCGTCGCCCCCTGGACGAGGGAGTTGTCGAGCATGCAGGCGAAGTGGTGCTCGCGCGCGATGCACGTCCGGGGAAGGATCCGGGACTGATCACGAGAGTGGCCGCCGCATCGGCGCAGACGGGGATGCCGATGTCGGCGTCGACGCTCAATCGATTGTCCGACAGCGCACCCGAATTGCGCGAGCCGTGGCCGAAGGAAGCGTTCAACGACCTTCTGGTTCTGCTCGGTTCCGGACGTCGCGCCATCGCGGCGATCGAGGCGCTGGACCGAACGGGGCTGTGGGGTCGGCTGATTCCGGAATGGGGTGCCGTGCGGGATCTTCCGCCCCGCGACGCCGTGCACACCTGGACGGTGGATCGGCACCTCGTCGAAACCGCCGCGTACGCAAGTGCTCTGACGACTCGGGTGGCTCGTCCGGATCTTCTGGTGCTCGGCGCGTTGATCCACGACATCGGAAAAGGACGCGGGGGAGACCACAGTGTGGTCGGCGCGGAGCTCGCGACGCAGATCGGTAACAGGCTGGGACTGTGGCCGTCGGACGTCGCGTTGCTCAGTGCGATGGTTCGCTTTCACCTCCTCCTTCCGGAGACCGCGACCCGCCGCGACCTCGACGACCCGGCGACGGTGGAGACCGTCGTGAACACTCTCGGTGCGGACACGGTTCTGCTGGAACTGCTGCACGCACTCGCCGAAGCAGATTCCCTCGCGACAGGCCCCGGAGTGTGGGGTGACTGGAAGGCGTCGTTGATCCGGGAACTCGTGCGCCGATGCCGCATGGTGATGGCGGGCGAAAGCCTCCCGACGCCCGATCCGCTCGATCCCGCGCACATCGCTCTGGCGGAGAAGGGCGGCGTCCACGTCGATCTGCAGCCGACCGACGGAATGCACACCTATGTCGTGACCGTCGTCGCCCCGGACACACCAGGTCTGCTGTCCGACGCTGCCGGTGTGCTCGCGCTGCACTCGTTGCGGGTGCTGTCGGCGTCGCTGGGGAGTCACGAGGGTTCGGCGGTCAATTCCTTTGCCGTCGCTCCGCTGTTCGGGACTCCGCCTCAAGCCGGGCTGCTGCGTCAGGAGATCATCCGAGCTCAGGCAGGCGAACTGGACCTGATCGCGCTGCTCGACGCCAAGGAACGTGACGCTCAGCCGATTCCGCTCGACGATCGAGCCGGGGAGACGACCGAGCCGGAGGACGATTCGGCGGTTCCGGTCGTCTACGCGCAGGCGCCTCCGCGGGTGCTGTGGTTCGACGGGTCGGACTCGGGGCAGGTGGTGCTCGAGCTCAGAGCCGAGGACAGGCTGGGACTGCTGTGTCGTCTTGCGACTGCGTTGGAGAAGCTGGGCGCAGACGTGAGATGGGCACGGGTGGCCACGCTCGGTACGTCCGTCGTCGATGCGTTCTGCATCGATCTGTCGGGGACCGACACCCGGGCGACACGGGAGGAGATCGAGAGTGCGCTGCTCGATGTGGTCCCGGCCCCGGAACCGCCGAAACCTCCGGAAAAACCGGAAGGAACCTGACGAGGCCGACCGATCGACCCGCCGTACCGACTCCACTTGTGAGTTCTCATGAAGATTCGGTTACGGTGTTTCCGGGCGAGATCGTTTTGTTATGTTTCTCGCCACAGGAACAACTTGTGAACGAGAGCGCAATTCATGCGAAACAGCCCGGCTCGGGGTGACTTTCCATGTCTCGCCGACGACTGATGAGGTACTAACTGTGGGAGCCCACCGGCGGTCGAACATTTACGTTCCGGCCACGACAGATTCGACGACACCACGCGGGCGTCACAGAGCGCAGGAGGACACGAAGGACTCCGGTATCAAGACGGCGACCATCGTTGCCGCGACGGGTGCAATCGTCGCCGGTGCGGCGCAACTGGGAACCGGGACCGCCACGGCAGCTCCGGCTCCGCTGCCCGACGCCCCCGCGGCGAGCCAGGCGTTCGGCATTCCACAGAATCTGCTTCCCGCAGGTTTCGAATTACCAGCCGGAGTTCAATTGCCGGAGAACCTGATTCCGGAAGGCTTCCAGTTGCCGCCGGGTGTCGAGATCCCGGACACCTCTGATCTGCCCGCGCTGGGACTCCCCGACGTGGGGGCTGCAGCTCAGGATCTGCTGCAGGGGCTTGCACCGCTCAAGGACAAGGCAGTGCAGCCGGTGTCGGGAGTGCTGACATCGACGTTCGGCCAGCGCTGGGGTTCGCACCACGGCGGAATCGATATCGCTGCCCCGATCGGCACGCCGGTACTCGCAGCTGCCGACGGAGTGGTGACGGCCGCGGGACCTGCGTCCGGTTTCGGCCTGTGGGTGAAAGTACTGCACGCCGACGGGACCGAGACGGTCTACGGCCACGTGGACACCTACGAGGTCGCCGAAGGGCAGCAGGTCGCCGCAGGTCAGCAGATCGCGACGGTCGGAAACCGCGGCCAGTCCACCGGTCCGCACCTTCACTTCGAGGTGCACGACGCGTCCGGGACCAAGACCGATCCGTCCGTCTGGCTGGCCACGCGGGGAGTGTCCGTCACGTGGAACGACACCGCGCGCAACGCTTGACCGAGCACGCGCTGTCCACGCCTCGCCGCCGCGGGCGCTAGGCTGGGTGCGACGTACGTGGCGGGCGGCAGGCTCGACCCGCTGTCGGCTAATACTCGCTATCGGCTCAGGAGTGCAATCGGTGTTCGAATCCCTTTCCGACAGGTTGACCGGAACCCTCAAGGACCTGCGGGGCAAGGGGCGGCTCTCCGGCGCCGACATCGACGCCACAGCCCGTGAGATCCGGCTCGCGTTGCTCGAGGCCGACGTGGCTCTGCCCGTCGTCCGCGAGTTCATCACCCGCATCAAGACCCGCGCCAAGGGCGCGGAGGTCTCGGGTGCTCTCAACCCCGCGCAGCAGGTCGTCAAGATCGTCAACGAGGAACTCGTCGGGATCCTCGGAGGCGAGACCCGCCGCTTGCAGTTCGCGAAGACCCCGCCGACGGTGATCATGCTCGCCGGTCTCCAGGGATCGGGTAAGACCACGTTGGCGGGCAAGCTGGCCAGGTGGCTGAAGGACCAGGGGCACACACCCCTGCTCGTCGCGTGTGACCTCCAGCGCCCGGGCGCCGTCAGCCAGCTGCAGATCGTCGGTGAACGAGCAGGCGCAACGGTGTTCGCGCCGCACCCGGGAACGTCCATCGGCGGCGGAGAGAACGCGCTCGGTATCTCGGCAGCCGATCCCGTCGAGGTCGCGCGCGCAGGCGTCGCCGAGGCTCGCGCCAAGCAGTTCGACATCGTCATCGTCGACACCGCAGGCCGCCTCGGTATCGACACCGAACTGATGAACCAGGCCGCGGGTATTCGCGACGCGGTTCAGCCGGACGAAACACTGTTCGTCCTCGACGCGATGGTCGGCCAGGACGCGGTCAGCACCGCGCAGGCCTTCCGGGACGGTGTCGGATTCACCGGTGTCGTACTGACCAAGCTCGACGGCGACGCACGCGGCGGCGCGGCACTGAGCGTCCGCGAGGTGACCGGCGAGCCCATCATGTTCGCGTCGACCGGTGAGAAGCTCGAGGACTTCGACGTCTTCCACCCCGACCGCATGGCCAGCCGCATCCTCGGTATGGGTGACGTACTCAGCCTGATCGAGCAAGCCGAGCAGCACTTCGACGCCGAGCAGGCCGAGGCCACGGCCAACAAGATCGGCTCCGGCCAGCTCACGCTCGACGACTTCCTCGAGCAGATGATGGCGGTTCGCAAGATGGGCCCCATCGGCAACCTCCTGGGCATGCTGCCCGGCGCCGGCCAAATGAAAGAACTGGCCAACGTCGACGAGAAGCAGTTGGATCGAGTGCAGGCAATCATTCGCGGCATGACGCCGCAGGAGCGCACCGATCCCAAGATCATCAACGCGTCACGTCGTCTGCGTATCGCCAACGGCTCGGGCGTGAAGGTCTCCGACGTCAACCAACTCGTCGATCGTTTCTTCGAAGCTCGAAAGATGATGTCCGCCATGGCAGGCCGGATGGGTATGCCGGGCGCGCGCAAGCAGGTCAGGAACAAGAAGGGCAAGAAAGGCAAGAAGGGTGGTCGGGGGCCGACGCAGCCCAAGATCCGCGGCGGTTTCCCGGGCATGCCCGGAGGTATGCCTGCGGGCATGCCGGACCTGTCGTCCATGCCCAAGGGGCTCGACCAGCTTCCTCCGGGACTCGAAGGTATCGACCTGTCACAGCTGAAGCTGCCGAAGAAGTAGATCGGCCGTGGCCGCGTATCGGGTACGAGGACGGGCACTTCCGTCCGAGAGCCTCGTCGAGATCTGGATAGTCGACGGCGCGGTGTCGTCGGAGCCCGTCGCGGGGGCCGACACGCTGGCCGACGACGGTTGGATCCTTCCCGGCCTGGTCGATGCGCACTGCCACGTCGGCATCAAGTACGGCGGCGGTCACGAGGATCTGGCGGGGTCGATCGAGCAGGCCCGCACCGAACGTGACGTGGGTGCGCTGCTGTTGCGCGACGCCGGATCACCGGTGGACACCCGTGTCCTCGACGACTACGAGGATCTGCCGCGAATCATTCGGGCGGGACGGCACATAGCGTCGCCGAAGCGGTACATCCCCGGTCTGGCGGTGGACATCGAGGACGAGTCGCAGTTACCCGACGCCGTCCGTCAGCAAGCCCGATTCGGGGACGGTTGGGTCAAGCTCGTGGGGGACTGGATCGACCGCAGTGTCGGGGATCTGCGCCCGCTGTGGGACGAACAGATCTTGAAGGCCGCGATCGACGCCGCCCACGAGGAGGGTGCACGCGTCACCGCGCACGTGTTCGGAGAGGATGCGCTGCCCGGGTTGATCGGTGCCGGCATCGATTGCATCGAGCACGGGACCGGGCTGACCGACGAGACCGTGGACATGATGGTCGAGCACGGGACCGCGCTGGTACCGACACTCGTCAACATCGAGACCTTTCCGTCGATCGCCGATTCCGCGACGAAGTATCCGGTGTACGCACGCCACATGCGCGACCTGCATTCTCGCGTCGCGGACACGGTGGGTCGCGCGCACGACGCGGGTGTGCCTATCTTCGCGGGCACCGACGCAGGCGGATCGATTCGCCACGGCCGGATTGCCGACGAGGTCCATGCACTCACCCGTATCGGGATGTCTCCCACCGACGCACTCGGCGCTGCCAGTTGGAACGCGCGAAGCTGGCTCGGTCACCCCGGTCTCGAGCACGGAGCGCCGGCCGATCTACTCGTGTACTCCGAGGACCCGCGAACCGGGCCGAATGTATTGTCCTCGCCCGACGTGATCGTGCTGCGCGGAATTCCGACCAAGCGCCCGGCGTGACATCACCTTCCGGACCCGACCCGCGCACCGGCCCCGACTGGACCGGCGAGCCCAGCTGGACGGGAATGGCACCGATGAATGCGGTGCACCACGACAGTGCCGGTTCTGCCTCGTACTGGCGAGCCGAGGAGGCCGCTGCACGCCGACGGCCGGGTGGTCGGTGGGGCATCCCGGCGGCGTCGACGGTCCTGCTCGTCAACCTCGCGGGCTTTCTTCTCGCGCCCCTGGTGTTCGACACCGACGTGCCGGGCGTCTACGTGATGGCGATCATGCTTCCGAGCCTGGCAGCCCTGACCTTGTCGCTCGCGATCAGCTGGAGGCGCGGCAACGGGCCCGTCGTCGACTTCGGCCTTCCCACCTCCGCGACGGAGTTCGGCAACCAACTCAAAACGGGTCTGGTCTGGGGTCTTGCAGCGTTGGCGGGCGCGATCGTGCTGGCCTTGGTCGTGCTGTCGCAGACGGACCTGGGGGACCAGGTGCCCCTCGCCGGGCTCGGGGTGTTGTCGCCGACGTGGAAAATCGTTCTGGCTCTGTGGATCTGGCTCGGTGCACCGTTCTGCGAAGAGGTGATGTTCCGCGGCATGGCCTGGGGCGCTCTCGAACGGCGTGTACCCCCGATGCGCGGTGCGTGGCTGGGAAACAAGTGGGTGATTCTCGTCGTCACCGCGGTTGCGTTCGCGCTCTGGCACCGGGAGGGATGGCGGCTCGTGATTCTCGTGTGGGGAGGCCTGGCCATCGGCATCGCACGTATGAGATCCGGCTCGGTTATGTCGTCCACGATCGCCCACTCGACCAACAATGCGCTCCCTGCGCTGGCGATTCTGCTCGTCGCCTGACACCGATTAACCGACATCGGGGCGCGTCTGGCACAATAAGACGCTGTTCGCCCGTCACCGGTTACGTACCGTACGGCGGTCACAACACCCCCATCAACGCAAAACCGGGTGCGCAGTCCGTGCGCACCGCTGAATTGCGCCGTGACCACAACGAAAGAGGCTCCACCTTCATGGCTGTCAAGATCAAGCTCATGCGTATCGGCAAGATCCGCACCCCGCACTACCGCGTCGTCATCGCGGACTCTCGCACCCGCCGCAACGGCCGTGCGATCGAGACCATCGGCAAGTACGAGCCCAAGCAGGACCCCAGCATCATCGACATCGACTCCGAACGCGCACAGTACTGGCTGGGCGTCGGCGCTCTGCCGACCGAGCCCGTCGAGGCTCTGCTGAAGATCACCGGTGACTGGCAGAAGTTCAAGGGCCTCCCCGGCGCCGAGGGCACCCTGCGCGTCGCAGAGCCCAAGCCGTCCAAGCTGGACCTGTTCAACGCAGCACTCGCTCAGGCCGACGCCGAGCCGCTCGGTGACGCAACCACGGCCAAGAAGAAGAAGGCACCCAAGGCCGACGACGCTGCACAGGCCGACGACGCCGCTGCCACCGAGACGGCAGACGCGCCGGCCGCCGAGGCTGCTGAGAAGTGAGTGCAGTTGTCGCCGATGCCGTCGAACATCTCGTTCGCGGCATCGTCGCCAATCCTGACGACGTACGCGTGGAGCTGATCACCGGACGCCGCGGGCGCACCGTCGAGGTGCACGTGCATCCCGACGATCTCGGCAAGGTGATCGGACGCGGTGGCCGCACGGCCACAGCGCTGCGCACACTCGTCTCCGGTATCGGCGGACGCGGAATCCGCGTCGACGTCGTCGACACCGATCAATAAGAATCGACGATGGAACTCGTAGTCGGTCGTGTGGCGAAGTCGCACGGCGTCAAAGGGGAGCTGGTCGTCGAGGTTCGCACCGACGATCCCGATGCCCGCTTCGCCGTCGGCTCGGAGCTTCGCGGACGTGCACCACGTAACCGAACCGACACGATGTCCTACACGGTGGAAGCCGCTCGGGAGCACTCCGGGCGGCTTCTGCTGCGCTTGAAGGGCGTCGCGGACCGAACGGCGGCCGACGCCCTTCGCGGCACCCTGTTCTTCGTCGAGTCGGACGATCTGCCCCCGTCCGACGATCCGGACGAGTTCTACGACCACGAGCTGGAAGGCCTGTCGGTCCGCCACGTCGACGGCACCGAGGTCGGGACGGTGAAGGAAGTGCTCCACTCCGCCGCGGGAGAGCTGCTGTCGATTTCACCGGCCGACGGATCCCGCGCCGAGATCCTGGTCCCGTTCGTCGCGGCGATCGTCACGTCCGTATCGCTGACCGACGGTGTCGTGATCGATCCACCCGAGGGTTTGCTGGATCCGGAGCCGTGATGCGCCTCTCCGTGGTGACCATCTTCCCGGAGTATCTGGAGCCGCTTCGAACAGCGTTGCTGGGCAAGGCGATCGACAAGGGCCTCGTGTCCGTCGACGTGCACGATCTGCGCGCCTGGACCCACGACGTTCACAAGGCCGTCGACGATTCTCCGTACGGCGGTGGACCGGGAATGGTCATGAAGCCCACGGTGTGGGGTGATGCGCTCGACGACGTTCTGACGCCGGAGTCTCTTCTGGTCGTTCCCACCCCTGCCGGGGTGCCGTTCACGCAGCGCACAGCCGAAAGATGGTCTCGGGAACAGCATCTGGTGTTCGCGTGCGGACGTTACGAGGGTATCGACCAACGGGTATTCGACGAAGCCTCGACGCGTGTACGCGTCGAGGAAGTGAGCATCGGCGATTACGTGCTCATCGGCGGTGAAGCCGCCGTGCTCGTTATGAGCGAAGCCGTCGTGAGACTGATGCCGGGCGTACTCGGAAACCAACAATCCCACCAGGAGGATTCGTTCTCCGACGGGTTGTTGGAAGGGCCGAGCTACACGCGACCGGTGACGTGGAGAGGACACGACGTCCCCGCCGTTCTGCTCTCCGGTGACCACGCCAGAATCGCGGCGTGGAGGCGCGAGCAGTCCCTTGCCCGGACGCGGGAACGACGACCGGACCTGCTCGCCGATTCAGACGGGCAGTCCGACCTGTAGAAGCCCGGTCAGTCGACCTTCCCGTCCGGGAACAACATCGTCACGAACCCGGTGAGTGTGTCGCGCGCATGCTGAGCGCTGCTGTCGTCGGTCACGTCCACCACGGCGGTATCGGGGTAGTGATCCATGTCGTCCTCGTAATGGATCTCTTCCCGCGAGATCAAGGCCACCACGAAACGGTTGTCGACACCGACGGTGCCGGTGGACAGATGCAACCAGCGATCCGCGATGCAACACATCCACCCCTGCTTGATGGCGTGCACCGGCTCACCGGGAAGTCCGTCCACGATGCCGAAATGCTGGTGATAACCGTCGGTGGCCACGGGAGTCGACTCGCGGAGAAGGCCGATCATGAGCGAGGTCGACGCGGGGGACAGCCCACCGGACCCGTCGAGCACCGCAGAGTAGTAGCGCACGAGTTCGGCGGCCGTCGTCGTCGTGTTCCACCACTGGCCGTCCCACGGCGGCGCCGTTGCGGTCAGCCCGTATCGCTGCGCGATGCGCGTGACGATGTCACCCGCGCCGTACTTGTACCAGAGGGTGTTCGCGGCGTTGTCGTCCGACGACTCGAGCATCGTCGTCATTGCCTCCAGGTCGTCGGCGTCGACCGGTACGCCTGCCAGTTCCGCGCCCTTCAGTACGTCGTCCGCGATGAAGAGCTTCGACACCGACGCCGTCTCGATCTGCTCGGTGTCACCCGCGGCGAAATAATCTCCGGTCACGCGATCCAACAACGCGAAGTCCACGTCGGCGCCGCGTTCGGCGGAGGAACGGAGTGCTTCGGGGATGCGGGAGTCGAGGTCGAGGTCGTCGACGACCTCGGTATCGGGAAACGGTGATTCGCTCGTGCTCGGAGTGCCGCTGACGGCCGAGTCCTCGGGGACGCTGCAGCCCGAGAAGAGAACCGTTATCGCAGCGAGGAGTGCGGCGCAGGAAACTGCCAGGACTTGCATCGGCCTGGACATCTCGAGTTCTCCCACACTGGTCCGTCGAACAACATGTCCCACACTAGCTGTAGGGTCGTGCGCCGTGACGATTGCTCTGAAAACTGTGAACAAGCGCATAGCCGAGGAACTCGACGTCCGCGAGGATCAGGTCACCGCAGCGGTGGACCTTCTCGACGGCGGATCGACGGTCCCGTTCATCGCCCGGTACCGCAAGGAAGTCACCGGCATGCTCGACGACGCGCAACTGCGGCAACTCGAAGAGCGCCTGCGCTACCTGCGTGAGCTCGACGAGCGTCGTGACGCAGTCATCGAGTCCATTCGCTCGCAGGGAAAACTGGACGAGGCGCTCGAACAGTCGTTGATGCTGGCCGAGACCAAAGCCCGCGTCGAGGACATCTACCTGCCGTTCAAGCCGAAGCGGCGCACCAAGGCTCAGATCGCTCGCGAAGCCGGCCACGAACCGGTCGCCGACGCGCTCATCACGAACCCGGATACCGATCCTGCATCGTTCGATACCGAGCAGCTCGACGGTGCGCGGGCCATTCTGGTCGAGCGGTTCGCCGAGGACGCCGACCTCGTCGGTGAGCTTCGTGAGCTCATGTGGACCCGTGGCCAGTTGACGTCGACGGTGCGCAAGGGCAAAGAAGACGAGGGCGCGAAGTTCGCCGACTACTTCGAATTCTCCGAGCCGTTCACGACGCTGCCGTCGCACCGCATTCTCGCTGCACTGCGTGGAGAGAAGGAGGAGGTGCTCTCGCTCGGTCTCGAACCCGAGCAAGAGGAGCAGGCCCCCGGTGTCCCGACGGTGTACGAAGGTCGAATCGCCGCGAAATTCGGCATCGCGGATCGTGGTCGTCGTGCGGACCGCTGGTTGCTCGACACCGTCCGGTGGGCGTGGCGAACCAAGCTCGTCGTGACGCTCGCGATCGACGTTCGCATGCGACTACGTCAGTCCGCGGAGAAAGACGCCGTCGACGTGTTCGCCTCCAACCTGAAGGATCTGCTGTTGGCGGCACCAGCAGGCAACCGCGCGACGATGGGGCTCGACCCGGGGTTCCGTACCGGAACCAAGGTCGCCGTCGTCGATTCCACCGGAAAGGTCGTGGACTACGACACGATCTATCCGCACAAGCCGCAGGGCAAGTGGGATCAGGCTCTGGCCACCCTGGCAGCGTTGGCGGCCAAGCATTCCGTGCAGCTCATCGCCATCGGGAACGGCACTGCGTCACGCGAGACCGATTCGTTGGCCGCGGAGCTGATCGCGAAGTACCCGGCAGCAGGTCTGACCAAGATCGTCGTGTCCGAGGCAGGCGCGTCGGTCTACTCCGCTTCGGCCTACGCATCGAGCGAGCTTCCCGAACTCGACGTGTCCATCCGCGGTGCGGTGTCGATCGCGCGTCGTCTCCAGGATCCGTTGGCCGAGCTGGTCAAGATCGATCCCAAATCCATCGGTGTCGGCCAGTATCAGCACGACATCTCCGAGTCCCTTCTCGCGCGCTCGCTCGGTGCCGTCGTCGAAGACGCGGTGAACGCGGTGGGCGTGGACGTCAACACGGCTTCGGTGCCGCTGTTGTCCCGTGTGTCCGGCATCGCAGGTTCCTTGGCGGAAAGTATCGTGGCGCACCGCGATCAACACGGTCCGTTCGCCAGCAGGTCCAAGCTGAAGGATGTTGCGCGCTTGGGCCCCAAGGCATTCGAGCAGTGCGCGGGCTTCCTCCGTATCTCCGGCGGGGACGATCCTCTGGACCGTTCGAGTGTCCACCCCGAGGCATACCCCGTAGTGCGCAAGATCGTCGATTCGGCAGGAGTCGGCGTACGCGAGGTCATCGGCAACACGTCGCTGCTCCGCGGACTGGACCCACGGACCTTCGCCGACGACCGGTTCGGAATCCCGACCGTCAGCGACATCATCACCGAACTCGAGAAGCCCGGCCGTGACCCGCGCCCCGAATTCAAGACGGCCACCTTCGCCGCCGGAATCGAGAAGGTCGCGGATCTGCAGCCCGGGATGACCCTGGAGGGCGTGGTCACCAACGTCGCGGCGTTCGGCGCATTCGTCGACGTCGGTGTGCACCAGGACGGGCTCGTTCACGTCTCCGCGATGTCGCACAACTTCGTCAAGGACCCCAGGGAAGTCGTCAAGAGCGGCGACGTCGTGAAGGTCAAGGTCATGGAGGTCGACATTCCGCGCCAGCGCATCGGGCTGAGTCTGCGTCTCGACGACGAGCCGGGTGTGTCCGCGAAGGACAAGCCGCGCAGCACCGGTGGTCCCCGCGGTGGTGGTTCCCGCGGTGGGGGCGCTTCTCGCGGTGGTGACGGGCAGGATCGTCGTCAGCAGCCCCGGCGGGACAACCGCGGTGGACGACAGGCCTCCGTGCCTGCCGGTGGGTCGATGGCCGATGCGCTGCGCAAGGCAGGATTCGGTAAGTAGCATACGACCGGTGGCACGCCCGTCCACGAGGAGCACGATGCAGCGGTGAGTTGGTTGGATCGCGAGATCGTCGCGCACGGACGGCTGCCGTTGCTCTGCTTCCTTCTCGGCTTCCTTGCCGGTTTCCTGCTGATCAGGCTCAGCGTCAGGATGATTCGAGCCCAGGTGAAGTGGTGGCCGGGCAACATCACTCCCGGCGGACAGCACATCCACCACGTCGTGTTCGGGATCGTGCTCATGCTCGTGTCCGGCATCTCGCTGGTTGCGGTGTTCGAGGACGGCACTCGGGAGACCGGAGCCGTCCTCGCAGCCCTGTTCGGTGTGGGCGCTGCACTCGTTCTCGACGAGTTCGCGCTGGTGTTCTATCTGAAGGACGTCTACTGGTCCGAGCAGGGCAGAGCATCCGTCGACGCGGTGTTCGTCGCCGTGGCGGGGACGGGGTTGTTGCTGCTCGGGTTTCACCCGCTTGCTCTGCTGAACATCGCCGATATCCGCGCGGACGCCGACCCGGTGGTTCGTGCGGGGTTCGTTGCACTGGCGATGGCCCACCTCGCACTGTGCGCCGTCGTGTTGGCGAAGGGGAAGATCTGGACCGGACTGATCGGGTTGTTCTTCGCCCCCATTCTTTTCGTGGGGGCGCTTCGTCTGGGCAGACCGGGCTCGCCGTGGGCGCGGTGGCTTTACACCCGCCGACCCCGGAAGATGGAACGCTCGTTGCGGAGAGAACGCACCATTCGTCGTCCGGCGATTCGTGCGAAGATCTACCTGCAGGATCTGGTGGCCGGAAAACCCAGCATCGACCACGTGCTCGCGGCGACGGAGGACGAATTGGATCGGACCGTTCAGGCAGCGCCTGCCCCGACCGAGTGACACCGGATCGCCCGCCGGCGGTCGCCGTGGCGATTTCGCGTTAACGTCGGTGGTCTGGCACAATGGTCAGGTTGCCTGTACCAGGCACAGACCTAATCGGAGTACGAACCAGCCGAGTTCCGTGTAGTCGGATTTCTGTCCGAACGTGCGGTACCGCTCGGTTCCTCTACTCGTGCGAAGAACGCAAGGATGGCCACACCGATGAACACTCTGGATTTCTTGGACAAGCAGTCGCTGCGCAGCGACATTCCTGACTTCCGCCCCGGCGACACGCTCAACGTGCACGTCAAGGTTATCGAAGGCTCGAAAGAGCGCGTGCAGATCTTCAAGGGCGTCGTGATTCGCCGCCAGGGTGGTGGCGTTCGTGAGACGTTCACCGTTCGTAAGGTGTCGTTCGGCGTCGGTGTCGAGCGCACCTTCCCGGTCCACAGCCCCAACATCGCGCAGATCGACGTCCTCACCCGCGGTGACGTTCGTCGCGCCAAGCTGTACTACCTCCGCGATCTGCGTGGCAAGGCCGCCAAGATCAAGGAAAAGCGCTGACGTAAGCGCGTCCGGCCGTATTTCCACGACAGCCGCATTACCCCGTCATGGGTGGTGCGGCTGTCGTGCTTTCGGTGTACCGGTCGATCACGAAAACCGGGTGCGGCTAATCTGGTGCGGTGTCAGATGCCCCGCAGGATCCACACGATCGATCCGAGTCGCGCTCCGATGAGCCGAATGCACCCCGTAAGGAAAAGAAGAAGCAGCGTTCGTTCTGGCGTGAGCTGCCGATTCTCGTTCTGGTCGCTCTGGTCCTGAGTTTTCTGCTGCAGACCTTCATCGCACGCGTGTATCTGATTCCGTCCGAGTCGATGGAGCCGACGCTGCACGGTTGTGCCGGCTGCACCGGGGACCGGATCGTCGTGGAGAAGATCGGCTACCGCTTCGGTGATCCGAAACCCGGGGATGTCGTGGTCTTCCGTGGGCCGGATTCGTGGAACAGCGACTTCGTGTCCACTCGGTCGGACAACACGATCGTCCGCGGGGCCCAGGAAGTGGGTTCGCTCATCGGCATAGTGGCTCCCGACGAGAACGATCTGGTCAAACGAGTCATCGCGACCGGAGGCCAAACAGTCGAGTGCTGCGATGATCAGGGACGGGTTCTCGTCGACGGCAAGCCGCTGGACGAGCCGTACGTACAAATGGATTTCCCGTTCACGCCGGGTGTGTTGACGTGTGACACCGAGTTGAAGTCCGGTCGCTGCTTTCCTGCGGTGACGGTCCCCGAAGGCAACCTGTGGGTGATGGGCGACAATCGCAGCAACTCCGCGGACTCCAGGTTTCACGTGTCCGACGAACTGATGGGCACGGTTCCCGTCGACAACGTCATCGGCAAGGCGTTCCTCATTGCACTTCCGCCCTCGCGCTGGGGAACTCTCGATTCACCGGACATCCAGGGGCAGTGAGCCGACAGCACCGATGGTCAGTACCAGTCGATCGCGTGGCCGCCCGCCGTGGCCACCTCGTCCTGTCATCCGTAGGTCCTCGGGCCTGCGGACGATGGAGTCGGCCCTCGATCGAGGCGGTCTGGGACCGGTGGCGGGCGTCGACGAGGCGGGCAGGGGTGCGTGTGCGGGTCCGCTGACCGTTGCGGCCTGCATCCTGGGCCCCAAGCCGTACGCGTCGCTGGCCGATCTGAACGATTCGAAGAAGCTGACCGAGAAACGCCGCGAGGAACTGTTCCCCAAGATCACCCGGTTGGCCCTCGCGTGGAGCGTCGTGTTCATCGAGGCCGAGGAAATCGATCGGATCGGCGTCCACGTCGCCAACATCGAAGGGATGCGTCGCGCCGTGGCAGGTCTGGGAACGACTCCCGGTTACGTGTTGACCGACGGGTTCCGGGTGCCCGGCCTGCCCGCTCCGTCACTTCCGGTGATCGGCGGGGACGCGACGGCGGCCTGCATTGCGGCTGCGAGCGTCCTGGCCAAAGTGTCCCGAGATCGAGTCATGGTCGACATGGACTCGCGCTATCCCGGATACGGTTTCGCGGTGCACAAGGGATACAGCACGAAGATTCATGCGGCAGCGATGACCGAGCTCGGCCCGTGCGCCGAGCATCGGATGTCCTACGCGAACGTGGCCGCAGCACAAAAGGGTGTCGATGCAGTTGCGTCCGTGCTGGGCCGAATGGACCTGGACGAACGGAGTGCGCGATGATGAACGTTCGATGCCGAGCAAGAACGAGGATGAGAGAAAACCGATGAGTGCCGAAGATCTCGAAAAGTACGAAACCGAGATGGAGCTCTCGTTGTACCGGGAGTACCGGGACATCGTCGGGCAATTCAACTACGTCGTCGAAACCGAACGACGTTTTTATCTCGCCAATTCGGTGGAGCTGATTCCGCACAACGCGGACGGTGAGATCTATTTCGAACTTCGTATGTCCGACGCCTGGGTGTGGGATATGTACCGCCCGGCCCGTTTCGTCAAGCACGTCCGGGTGATCACGTTCAAGGACGTCAACATCGAGGAACTCGAAAAGCCGGACCTCCGGCTGCCCGAGTAGCGGGAACAGTCGGTGTCGGTCACCGTCTGGTTGCTGGTGCTCGCGTCCATCGTGTACCTCTTCGGCCGCCGTCGGCGCCGACGGAACGTAATGGTCGTTGCGCAGTTGATCGGCGTCGCTGCGGTGTGCTTGGTGGTAGGTCAGGTCGCCTGGCAGTTACTCGGTTCGTAGATCGAGTGCAGCTCCGTTCGGTGTCGAATTGTGTTGTGGTGCAACAGATCGAAGAATTCGAAGCGGAATTCGCACGTCGATCCCGCTTTTTTCTTTCCTGACACCGTGCTGTGAATCGCACTCATTCTTTTGAAACCGGCGATACACGGTGGTAAAAAGAATCGATCAGCACATTCCTTTGACGGTTAGAGGTTCGGACATGGCGCGCAAGACTCTCGTCCAAATGATCGATGATGTCGACGGATCGGTCATCAAAGAGGGGCAAGGGGAAACCATCGAATTCGGTATCGGTGGCAACCAGTACCGGATCGATTTGAACTTGAAGCACGCAAACGAACTTCACGAACAACTTGCGTTCTGGATCGAGCACGCAGAAAAGGTGTCCGGTCGTAAACCTCGCAAAGGATCTGCGTCTTCTTCCCGAGCCAAGGCAGATCTTCAGGACATCCGAGCCTGGGCGCGGGAGAACGGTCACGAAGTGAGTGCCCGCGGACGAATCAGCCAGGACGTACAGGCTGCGTACGAGGCCGCACACTAGCGTCACTGCCTGGTCTCTTTCGGATGCCCCCGCTGTGCACAGCGGGGGCATTGTCGTGTTCGGGTGCTGTTCGGCGCCGCGTTCGCCCCTATCATTCGAGACCGACATCATCCGAACTATTTCGGTCCCGGGCACGTGCCTAATCCACAGTCTTCTTGAATTCCACAGGGCAGAATTCGACGTGGGAATTCACCGTTGTGCCGATCATCCGCTCGTGCATCGTTCGATCAGGTTCTGCCCACACGGCGAACCGACGACCGCGAGGGGGACGAGTGTCGAATCAGGAATTGGGGGCGCGCGGCGAGGCCTTGGCCGCGCTGCATTTGGTCGACAACGGGATGGAGTTGATCGATCGCAACTGGCGGTGCAGACACGGCGAACTCGACATCGTGGCCCGCGACGGGGACGTCACGGTCTTCGTCGAGGTGAAGACGAGGTCGGGTATCGGATTCGGGACTCCCGCAGAGTCGGTGACCTACACCAAACAGCAGCGAATCAGACGTTTGGCTCTCGCGTGGCTCGACGAACGCGGGGGGCCGTGGGTTCGTATCCGGTTCGACGTGGTCGCGATCGTGATGACCGACGAGGGTGATCCCGCGGTATCGCATCTGCGCGGGGTGTTCTGATGGCGTTGGGGCGCGCATTCTCGGTGGCCGTCAGCGGCGTGGACGGGCAAATGGTCGAGATCGAAGCAGACATCGGACGTGGCTTGCCGGGCATTCACCTCGTCGGGCTACCGGATACGGCGTTGAACGAATCCAGGGACCGTGTGAAGGCCGCGGTCAGCAATTCCGGTGCGACCTGGCCGGACACACGAGTCGTGTTGGCGTTGTCGCCGGCGACACTGCCGAAAGTCGGATCCGTGTACGACCTGGCACTGTCTCTGGCAGTTCTCGACGCGGCGAAGCAGATACCGCCGCGATCGTCGGAAAGCGCCGTGTTTCTGGGGGAGCTGGCGCTGGACGGTCGACTGCGAGGCGTTCGCGGAGTACTTCCCGCGGTCATGGCAGTCGAACGGGCCGGGTGGCGACGGGTGGTCGTGCCGTCGTCCGTGCTCGCGGAAGCCGGTCTGGTCGAGGGCATCGAGGTGCTGGGCGCGGTGTCGTTGAAGGAGGTCGTCGAGTGGCTTCGCGGCGAGACGGTGCTCGATCGGGGTGTTCCGTCGGTGCCGAGCGACGATGCCGTGTACCCGGACATGAGTGAAGTCGTCGGGCAGGAGGAGGCGCGGTGGGCACTGGAGGTCGCCGCAGCAGGTGCGCACCACATCATGTTGACCGGTCCTCCCGGTATCGGCAAAACGATGCTGGCGCAACGACTTCCCGGCATCCTTCCTCCGCTGACCGATGCGGAGTCGCTGGAGGTCACGGCAATCCACTCGGTGGCAGGCACGTTGACGGGGGATCGGCCGCTGATCACCGCGCCGCCGTTCATCGCACCTCACCACTCGACCACCGTGAGTGCGCTGGTCGGCGGTGGCACGGGAATGGCCAAACCCGGCGCCGTCAGCCGTGCACACAGGGGAGTGTTGTTCCTGGACGAATGCGCCGAGATGGGTGCGAAGACGTTGGAAGCGCTACGGACACCGCTCGAAGACGGAGAGATCCGGATCGCGCGACGCGACGGAGTCGCCCGGTACCCCGCCCGGTTCCAGCTGATTCTCGCGGCCAACCCATGTCCGTGTGCACCTGCCCGAAGTGCCGACTGTGTCTGCGCACCGACGGTTCGGCGCAAGTATCTCGGAAAACTGTCCGGACCTCTGATGGATCGGGTGGATCTACGCATCGCGATGCACGCGGTCGCGACGGGTGCGTTGGTGGACGACGTGGGCGAGTCGACCGACGCGGTTCGATCACGTGTGACGGGTGCGCGAGACGCCGCAGCGGAGCGATGGCGTGAATTCGGATGGACGACCAACGCGGAGGTACCGGGGCCTGCTCTGCGGCAGAAGTTCAGGTTGAGCAACGCCGCGCTGCGTCCGCTCGAACGTGCTCTCCGCACCGGTTCGTTGACGGCGCGAGGGGCGGACCGAGCACTTCGAGTGTCGTGGACGCTCAGCGATCTTGCAGGTAGCGACGCACCGGGCCTGGAAGAAGTGGGAGCGGCATTGGATTTCAGGGACAGGGGTATCTCGTGAGTACGCACGATCCGCGAAAACTGGCCTGGGCGTACCTGTCTCGGGCGGCGCAGGGTCCACACCGTCCGCTGCTGGACTTCGCGCTGGCCGCCGGACCCGAGGAGGCTCGAGCGGCGGTCGAAGGCGGCGGGTTGGGTGAGCGGCTCGCCGCGCGATCGCACGTCGACACCGCCGCCGCCGACCTGGACCTGATGGACACACTGGGCGGACGGTTGGTGACTCCGGACGATCCGGAATGGCCGATGTGGCGACTGCTGGCGTTCGACGGAGCCGGACTGAGCGAGGGTGCCGATCGGTGCGGGCCGTGTGCGTTGTGGGTCCTCGGCACCACACCCGTCGACGAACTCGTGGAGCGGTCCGTCGCGATCGTCGGCACCCGAGCGGCAACGGCATACGGGGAACACGTCACCGCCGAGATCGCCGGCGATCTTGCCGTCGACGGGTGGACCATAGTGTCGGGTGCCGCGTTCGGAATCGACGCAGCTGCGCATCGTGCCGCCCTCGGCGTGTCCGGCAGTACGGTCGCCGTACTGGCCTGCGGCGTCGACCGTGCGTATCCGTCGGGGCATTCAAGGTTGTTGCAGAGGATCGCCGGCAGCGGTGCCGTCATCAGCGAGTACGGGCCCGGTACCACCCCGGCTCGCCATCGCTTCCTCTCACGCAATCGGATCGTCGCTGCTTTCGGGTCCGCGGTCGTCGTCGTCGAAGCGGGGTGGAGGAGCGGTGCACGCAACACCGCAGCCTGGGCGAACAGACTCGGAAAGCCGGTACTGGCGGTACCAGGACCCGTCACCTCCGCGTCGTCCAAGGGGTGTCATCGGATGATTCGCGAAGGTGAGGCGCGCCTCGTGGCCGACGCTCACGACGTCGTGGCCGAGGCCGGGCCGTCCGGGGAAGTCGGAGAGGGTCGTCCCTCGATGTTCCGTGACCTCGACGCGTTGTCCGACAACGCTTTGCTGGTGTACGAAGCGCTGCCCGCGACAGGAACGCGCTCGCCGCAGGAGTTGTCGGAGGCATCGTCCGTGCCCGTCGCGAAGGTGCGATCGGTGTTGCCGCTGCTCGAACTCGAGGGCTTCGTCTCCAGTGACGACACCGGCTGGTTCCGGCTGGTGCGGCCATGACAACGCCGGGACCGGTAGCCTATTTAGGTAATGCTTACTCACCGATAGCACGAGACAGCTCGGAAAGGCTGAAAACACGTGGCACGCGAGAAAATTGTTCTGACCGTCCTCCGTACCGAGGCCTTGACGCCCCACATGCATCGGGTCTATCTCGGCGACCCGGGCTTCGACGCATTCACGCCGACCGACTTCACCGATTCCTACGTCAAGCTGATCTTCGGTCAGGGTGACGACGAGGTGCTCCGGACCTACACGGTTCGATCGGTCGACACTCGGAAGCGCGAGATCGCGATCGACTTCGTCGTGCACGGTGACGAGGGCGTTGCGGGTCCGTGGGCAGCCCGCGTGCAGCCTGGTGAACAGATCGGTGTGTACGGCCCGAACGGGGCCTACCGTCCGAAGCCCGAGGCGGACTGGCATCTGTTGGCCGGCGACGAGTCCGCGATCCCAGCGATCGCCGCGGCGGTCGAATCGCTTCCCGAGGACGCGATTGCCAAGGTGTTCGTCGAGGTCGCTGACCGCAAGGACGAGATCTATTTCGAGACACTGGCCGTCGTCGACGTTACCTGGGTGCATCGGGGCGCCCCGTCCAACGCCGTAGAAGACGACAAGGCAGGGGACAACGCTCCGCTGATCGAGGCCGTGAAGTCGACGGAGTGGCTGCCGGGCCGTGCGCAGGTTTTCATTCACGGCGAGGCGCAGGCCGTGATGCACAACCTGCGCGGGTACGTCCGTAAGGAACGCGGAGTGCCCGCCGACTGGGCATCGATCTCCGGGTACTGGCGTCGCGGACGTACCGAAGAGAAGTTCCGCGAGTGGAAGCGCGAGTTGGCTCAGGCCGAGTCCGGCGCATCTGCCTGACGCCCGCGCGCCCACTTGCCGTCGGGCGTCGAGGCGGAGAGTCTTACGGGTATGGACGCTTTGCCGACGACTCTGAGAGTCCATCTCGACGAGTACGCGGAATATCTGACGCTGGGTCGGGACCGTTCGCCGCACACGGTTCGCGCTTACCTGCGCGACGCCGAATCACTGCTGCACTACCTCGTCGGCGTGGACGAGACGAGTGATCTGAGTGCGCTGAACCTGCAGGTGCTTCGATCCTGGCTGGCCTCGCAAGCCCGAAGCGGGGCGGCCAGAACCTCGCTGGCTCGACGGACGTCGTCGGCGAAATCCTTCACGGCCTGGTGCGTCGGAACGGGCCGGTTGGACACGGATCCAGCGCTTCGTCTGTCGGCTCCCCGGGCGGGGCGGCATCTCCCGTCCGTTCTGAAGCAGAACCAAGCCGACGAAGCGATGGCGTGGGCGAAGATCGGAGCCGAGGAGCTCGATCCCGTCGCAGTGCGGGACCGGCTCGTCGTAGAACTGCTCTACGCCACCGGAATCCGCGTCAGCGAGCTCTGCGGACTCGATATCGGCGACGTCGACGATCAGCGACGCGTGGTCCGCGTGGTCGGCAAGGGCGACAAGGAGCGATCCGCGCCGTTCGGGGGCCCGGCGGCGGAGTCGTTGAACCAGTGGCTCGCGTACGGACGCCCGGAACTGGCCACGGAGCGGTCCGGCGGCGCGCTACTGCTGGGGCGTCGTGGAGGGCGCTTGGATCCGCGTCAGGCCCGCACGGCCGTTCACGAGGTCTTGGCCTCCGTTCCGGGAGCACCCGATCTCGCCCCGCACGGGTTGAGGCACTCCGCAGCTACCCATCTTCTCGAAGGTGGAGCCGACCTGAGGGTGGTGCAGGAGCTTCTCGGGCACTCGTCGCTCGCCACCACTCAGATCTACACCCACGTGTCGGTTGACCGTCTGCGTGCGGTCCACGACAGGGCGCACCCCCGGGCGTGACCGGGTCGATGCGTGAGCTCTGCCACATGCTGATTCGTGAGTGTTTGGTAGCGTCGTGGGAAACAGACCGCTTGCGAAGTATTCTGGGCTCGAAGAGATGTCGTGTTCGGATATCAGGTGTCCTTCCGGCACTGCCGTGAGTGACCCAGAACATGCCCATGATTGTGGAGACGGGGGGACCGTGGACCGCGAGCACACGCACGGCGCATCGGCGGCGTGGTCGATACGTGCCCAGACCGGCTCGAACGGTGCAGCGCGACCCAGCACTACGCCTGTGGAGCCGGTGCGCGCTGCTCATCAGGTTCCGTTCACCGGGACGTCGATGAACGGGGAGCGTCAGGCTCCCCCCTGGCAGACTCCGCGCGGATCGGAACGGCAGCCGGCGCCGCCGAGGTTCACGTCGCCGTCCCAGCCCGACGCACCCGCTCCGACCGCTGATCGACAGCCCGCTGACCGGCCCTCAGGCACCCCGCGTCCGGAGGAGTGGACCCCGCCGTGGGCGCCGGGCCCGGCCGGTACTTCCGACGACCGTGATCGTGGCGGGTACCCCGGTGGCCAGCCGCACGACCCTCGCTTTCAGCCGACCAGTCAGGACCTTGCCCCGGACAGTTTGCTCCGGCGACCCAAACGTGCGTCCACGTCCGGGTGGCGCCGGGGTGTTCACCGGCTCACCGGCGGCGTCATCAATCCAGGCGAGTCGACTGCCGAGGAGCGCTACCGCAACCAGGTGGAACGCATTCGGCAGCCCGTCCTCGGTGACTACCGCATCGCTTTCCTCTCCTTGAAGGGTGGCGTCGGCAAGACGACCACCACGCTCGGTCTCGGTGCCACCTTCGCGTCGCTCCGCGGGGACTGCGTGATCGCTGTGGACGCGAATCCGGATTTCGGCACGCTCGGCGAGAGGGTTCCGAGGCAGACGTCGTCCACCGTGCGCGATCTGTTGGCGGACGCCCCGAACATCCGCCGGTACTCGGATATCCGTGCACACACGTCGCAGGCTCCCAGTCGGTTGGAAGTCCTTGCCGGAGAACGTGATCCTGCCGCGTCGGAGATGTTCGGCGAACAGGACTACCGGTCCGTCATCGAGATGCTGCAGGTGTATTACAACCTCATTCTGACGGATTGCGGTACCGGCATCATGCACTCGGCGATGAACGGTGTGCTGCAGCTCGCCAACGCGCTCGTGCTCGTGTCTTCACCGGCCGTCGACGGTGCCCGAAGCGCGGCCGCCACCCTGGATTGGCTGCAGCTGCACGGGTACGGCCACCTCGTGGAGCGCACGGTCGTCGTCATCAGTTCGGTCCGTCCAGGTTCGTCCGCCGTCGACATGAACTTGTTGACTCAGCACTTTCTGGAACGGTGTCGTGCGGTGCTCGTCGTGCCGTTCGACGAGCACCTGGCCGAGGGCGCTGTGGTGGACCTCGATCTTCTGCGACCTCAGACCAGGGCTGCCTTCGTCGAACTCGCGGCGATGGTCGCGGACGATTTCCCCGCCGCGTCGGGCCGCCACTCCGGACCCAGCTGGCGTTAGGACGTCAGCGGCTTGAGACGGACGGGTGCCCGTTCGACGAGGACGGTCGGATCCAGATATTCGTGTCCGCGACGCACCCCCCAGTGAAGGCATGCTCCATCGCAGCCGGGGTGTTCCGCTTCCAGAAGCCCGATCACGTCGCCACGTCCGACCCGGGTACCTGCGGACGTCGCCGCACGTACCGGCTCGTACGTGGTCCGCAGGCCACTCGGGTGATCTATCGACACCACGGGCTTGCCCGCGACGGTTCCGGAGAACACGACGATTCCTTCGCCTGCAGCCAGAACGTACTGTCCGTCCACGCCCGCGAGATCGACCCCACGATGACCGGGTAGCCAGTCGTGCTCGGGTGGGTCGAACGCGCGGAGCACGTGCGGGCGAGGTGCCAGCGGCCAGGTGAATCCGGCGCCGTCGGCACGGGGCGGCGCTGCGCCTACCGGTGGAAGGGCGGCGACCACGAGGACGATCGTGACGAGAAGAGCTGTCGCTGAACGACCGACGAGGTTTCGCACCGCTTCAGCGTGCACGAACGGGCGGCACCGACGGACGCTGTGAGGCCCTGCCTGTGGATAACGACATCGTTCATCCACAGGGGAGTGTGCGCCTCCCGGTAGAGGTCGGTTATGACCAGGGACGCGGACGTCGTACACTGTGTGAGCGACCTGTGCCTGCACGGGTCGACTTCGCGCGTCCGCGTAACGCAAGTATCCACCTCGGTGGCACGTACTTCGTAACCGGTTGTCGGCGGTCCCGCATCGATGCGAGCGGGTCCGGCAGCCAGCGGTCGCCAGGGCAGAGGTCACACGACACTCTGCGTCAACCGGCAATCGAAAGAGAGTTATTCAGCCATGGCTGTAGTAACCATGAAGCAGCTGCTCGACAGCGGCACACACTTCGGACACCAGACCCGTCGCTGGAACCCGAAGATGAAGCGATTCATCTTCACCGACCGCAACGGTATCTACATCATCGACTTGCAGCAGACTCTGACCTTCATCGACAAGGCCTACGAGTTCGTCAAGGAAACCGTCGCTCACGGTGGCACGGTTCTGTTCGTCGGCACCAAGAAGCAGGCGCAGGAGTCCATCGCCGCCGAGGCGACCCGCGTGGGAATGCCCTACGTGAACCAGCGCTGGCTGGGCGGCATGCTCACCAACTTCCAGACGGTCCACAAGCGCCTTCTCCGCCTCAAAGAGCTCGAGGCAATGGAGCAGACCGGTGGCTTCGAGGGACGCACCAAGAAGGAAATCCTCATGCTCACGCGTGAGATGACCAAGCTGGACCGCACCCTCGGTGGTATCCGTGACATGGCCAAGGTTCCCTCGGCCATCTGGATCGTCGACACCAACAAGGAGCACATCGCCGTAGGCGAGGCTCGCAAGCTGAAGATCCCGGTCATCGCGATCCTCGACACCAACTGCGATCCCGACGTCGTCGACTACCCGATCCCGGGCAACGACGATGCGATTCGTTCCGCAGCCCTGCTGACCAAGGTCGTCGCCTCTGCAGTGGCCGAGGGTGTCCAGGCTCGCGCGGGCCAGAACACCTCGACCGATGCGAAGCCCGAGGTCGGCGCAGGCGAGCCCCTCGCCGAGTGGGAGCTCGAGCAGCTCGCTCAGGCTTCGCCCGCTGCCGAGGCTACGCAGGAAGCAGCTGCCGAGGCTCCGGCCGAGACGCCTGCTGCGGAAGCACCTGCAACACAGGCTTGATCGAACGGGTCCTGGGCCGGGGGATACACCCCGCCCAGGACCCTTCGCGCGTGACGACCCATACCCACAGCATTCGAGGAGGCTCGCTCAACATGGCGAACTACACCGCCGCTGACGTCAAGCGGCTCCGTGAGCTCACCGGCTCCGGAATGATGGACTGCAAGAACGCACTCGCCGAGACCGACGGCGATTTCGACAAGGCCGTCGAGCAGCTGCGCATCAAGGGCGCGAAGGACGTCGGCAAGCGCGCCGAGCGGTCCACCGCCGAAGGCCTGGTCGTCGCCAAGGGCGGCGTCCTCGTCGAGATCAACTCCGAGACGGACTTCGTCGCGAAGAACGAGGAGTTCCAGGCGTTCGCGGATTCTGTCGCCGCCGTTGCCGCCGATGGCAAGCCCGCCGACGTCGATGCGCTGAAGGCACTCGACTTGGACGGCAAGACCGTCGACAACGCCCTGCAGGAGCTCTCGGCCAAGATCGGTGAGAAGCTCGAGATCCGTCGCGTCGTGTCCTTCGACGGACCCGTGGCCACCTACCTGCACAAGCGCAGCGCAGATCTTCCCCCCGCCGTCGGCGTTCTCGTCGAGTACACCGGCGAGGGCGAAGCCGCAGCCGAGGCCGCTCGCGGCGCAGCCATGCAGGTTGCCGCACTCAAGGCCAAGTACGTCACGCGTGACGAGGTTCCCGAGGAGATCGTCGCGTCCGAGCGTCGCATCGCCGAGGAGACCGCACGCGAGGAGGGCAAGCCGGAGCAGGCTCTGCCGAAGATCATCGAAGGCCGCGTCAACGGCTTCTTCAAGGACGTCGTGCTGACCGAGCAGTCCTCGGTCCAGGATTCCAAGAAGTCCGTGAAGGCCATCCTCGACGAGGCGGGCGTGACGCTGGTGCGTTTCGCGCGCTTCGAGGTCGGCGCGAACTGATCGACTTCTCGTAAGTCGACGAAATCGGTCACCCAAGATGCCGCCCGCTCGACACATGTCGAGCGGGCGGCATCGTCCGTGTCGGCACCAGCGCGGTCGAGTGCCGACGCGTCGCGGGCGGTGTCGCCCGCGACGCTGCCGATAGGGCAGGATGAGACCGTAGGCGCTTCGAAGCGCCTTTTTCACCGTGCGCATTCGAGAAGGCGAGAACCGAGGAGAGCAATGACCGATCCCGCCACCGACCGCCCCGGATTCAAGCGAGTGATGCTGAAGCTGGGTGGTGAGATGTTCGGAGGAGGCCAGGTCGGCCTGGACCCGGATGTCGTCAACAACGTAGCCGAACAAATCGCCGAGGTGGTCTCCACTGGCGTCCAGGTAGCCGTCGTCATCGGCGGTGGAAACTTCTTTCGCGGAGCAGAGCTTCAGGTTCGCGGTATGGATCGCTCGCGCTCCGACTACATGGGCATGCTGGGTACGGTCATGAACTGCCTCGCACTGCAGGATTTTCTGGAGAAGCAGGGCGTAGCGACCCGCGTGCAGACCGCGATCACCATGGGGCAAGTCGCGGAGCCGTACCTCCCGCTACGCGCGAGGCGTCACCTCGAGAAGGGCCGAGTGGTCATCTTCGGTGCCGGCATGGGAATGCCGTACTTCTCGACCGACACCACGGCCGCTCAGCGTGCGCTCGAGATCGGCGCGGAAGTGCTGCTCATGGCCAAGGCCGTCGACGGGGTGTACTCCGCCGACCCCAAGCTCGATCCCGAGGCCACGATGTACGACTCCATCACGCATCGGCAGGTGCTCGAGAAGGGCCTGAAGGTCGCCGACGCCACCGCCTTCAGCCTGTGTATGGACAATCAGATGCCGATCATGGTGTTCAACCTGTTGACGCAGGGCAACATCGCGCGTGCGGTTGCAGGCGAGAGCATCGGTACTTTGGTCAAGTCGTGAACGACGTGACCGACGAACGAGGAGCCGGGATCCCGGCAAGGACTATGGAGGACAGACCGTGATCGACGAAGCGCTCTTCGACGCAGAAGAAAAGATGGAGAAGGCTGTCACCGTCGCCCGCGACGATCTGTCGGGCATCCGTACCGGCCGCGCGAATCCCGGTATGTTCAATCGCATCGTCGTCGAGTACTACGGGGCGCCCACCCCGATCACCCAGCTCGCGAGCATAAATGTCCCCGAGGCCCGGCTCGTCGTCATCAAGCCGTACGAGGCGGCCCAACTCGGCCCCATCGAGACTGCGATCAGGAACTCGGATCTGGGCGTGAACCCCACCAACGACGGCAACCTTATCCGCATCGGTGTGCCCCAGTTGACCGAGGAACGGCGCCGCGAGTTCGTCAAGCAGGCCAAGGGCAAAGGCGAGGACGCGAAGGTGTCCATTCGCAACGTCCGTCGCAAGACCATGGACGAGCTCAAGCGCATCCAGAAGGACGGCGAGGCCGGCGAGGACGAGGTCGTTCGCGCGGAGAACGAGCTCGACAAGACGACCTCCAAGTACACCGCGGCGATCGACGAGCTCGTCAAGCGTAAGGAAGCGGACCTGATGGAGGTCTGACCTACCGCGCTGCGGAGGTCGGGTCCTCGCGGAACCGAAGTGGAACACGTGAAGCAAGGAGACAGCGTCGTGGCGGGTACGGAACGACCACTGGGGTCTGCCGCATCCGACCCGACCGGTCCGGGCAGTGCAGCTGCCAAGTCGCCCGGCAAGGCCGGCCGTAATCTTCCCGCCGCCATCGGTGTCGGTGGTGGCCTGGGGATCTCGCTGATTCTGATCATGGTGTTCGCGCCGCGGGTGTGGATCGGAGTGGTCGCCGTCGCACTTGCGGTCGCGACGTACGAGGTGTCCAAGCGTCTCCGCGAAGCGGGCATTCTGGTTCCGCGCATTCCGCTCATCGCCGGTGGTCAAGCGATCATCTGGTCCGGATGGCCGTGGGGTACGACGGGCGTGTTGAGTGCAACGGCGGCGACCGTGCTTGTGTGCATGGTCTGGCTGCTGCTGCAGCAGGGGCTTGGATCGGCACCCAAGAATTACCTGCGCGAGCTCGCAGTCACCGTTCTCGTGGCCTGTTGGCTACCGCTTCTGGCCTCGTTCGCCGTGCTGATGGTGCTGGAAGAGAACGGTGCCGGACGGGTTCTGGTGTTCCTGATCGCGGTCGTCTGCTCCGACGTCGGCGGATACGTCGCCGGGGTGCTGTTCGGCAAGCACCCGATGGCTCCGGCGATCAGTCCCAAGAAGTCCTGGGAAGGTTTGGCCGGGTCGTTGCTGTTCTGCGTGATCGGCAGCCTTCTGACGGTCACACTCATCCTCGACGCCAACTCCATGATCGGCGTTCTCCTCGGCGTCGTACTCGTGGTGACAGGTACGCTCGGCGACCTCATCGAGTCTCAGGTCAAGCGAGATCTCCGCATCAAGGACATGGGTACGTTGCTGCCGGGTCACGGCGGCATCATGGATCGTCTGGACTCGTTGCTCCCGTCGGCTTTCGTAGCGTGGCTGGTGTTCGCGATCCTGCTGTGACGGATCCCCGCACCATCCCCAGTCCGAACATCTGGCACTGGCCCGAGATCTACGAGGCCGAGAACCTGGCGCAGGACATCGACGGAAACATCCCACGGTATCTGCGCGCGGCGGTTCCCTGGGACGGCCGCGTCGTGGTCGATGTTGGATGCGGAACAGGATTCCACCTACCGGACTTCGCAGCCGACGCGAGTCGGGTCATCGGCGTCGAGCCGCACGAGCCACTCCGGGCGGCTGCCGCGATGCGAGTAGCCGGTCTGGACCACGTGGAGGTGGTCGCAGGCCACGCGGAATCGTTGCCGCTGCCGGACTCGTCCGTGGATCTGGTGCACGCCCGGACGGCGTACTTCTTCGGGGTCGGGGCGGGGCCGGGGATCACCGAGGCGCTGCGAGTGCTCGCTCCAGGCGGAAGTCTCGTCGTAGTGGATCTCGACGTCTCGGCGTCGCCCTACGGAGACTGGATGCGTGCCGATTTGCCGAAGTACAACTGCAGCGCTGTGGAAGCATTTTTCGAGGCGCAAGGATTCGCGTTGACCCGTGTCGACACTCGGTGGGAGTTCTCGAATCGCCGAACGATGCGGGAGGTTCTGGGGATCGAGTTCACCCGAAGCACAGCGGCCAGGGCTGCACGAAGCATCCCTGGCCTTGACTTCGACGTCAGATACCGAGTCCATGTCCGCCGCAAACCTGCCGGCATCGAACTGGCCTGACCGTTCGGCTCACCCGGCGCGAACTCCGAAGATCTCGGCGGCGTCCCGAATTTTCAGTGCCTTGGCGAGACGTGGAAGATCGCTGCCGTCCTTCACCCGTGCTCCGTCGGCACCGAGTGCGTCGACGACCTCGTCGGCCCAGGTCACGTCGGACGGCGACGGTGCGAGCTCACGGTTGACGGTAGGAGCCTGCTCGGCGTGCATACACAGTTTGCCGGTCATGCCCATCGACACAGTGAGGGCCGAGTCGCGTGCGAGGATGCTCTCGTTCGCGGTGAGCGTGGGGCCGTCGATCGGACCGGGGAGGCGTGCCGCACGCGAAGACACGACGAGCCGCGAACGCGGGTATGCCATGGCGAGGGGCTCGTCGCTCATTCCGGTGTCGCGCCGGAAGTCGCCGCTGCCGAACGCGAGTCGGAACGTGGAGTCCGCGCGGGCGATCTCGGGTGTTGCTTCGAGGCCCATGGCGGATTCGACGAGTGCGAGGATGCGGGTTCCCTCGGCCAGGCGCGACGCTGTCGCCTCGACCTGGCTGCCGCTCTCGGTCTTCGCCAGCATGATGCCCGCGAGTCCCTTCAGGCCGGACAGCGCGGCGAGATCGTCGGCCCAGAAGTTCGTCGTCGCGTCGTTCACTCGCACCCATGCGGAGTTTCCGGCTTCCAGCCAGGAGACGACGGCTTCACGGGCAGCAGGCTTCGCGGTCGGTGCGACGGCGTCCTCGATGTCGAGAATGACGGCATCGACTTCGGATTCGGCGGCGGCGGTGAACGTGTCGGGTTTGGTGGCGGGTACCAACAGCCACGAGCGGGCACGCTCGGGCGCAACGCCAGACGTCACGGGTGTCTCCATGAAAGTGGTCACAAAAGGCTCCTTGTGGTGAAATCGGGCACTTCCAGCATTATCGATTCAGTTCGACGACGCCAGCTTGTGTGCATACTGTTCACCGTTCGATCTCTTACTTGCGTTTTGCCGCACGCCGAATCTGAAGGATTCGGACTCCGCCCGCCAAGGCCATCACGAGGGCACCGGCGATCGCGGCGAGCAACATACTCACGCCGAGCGGAAGCTCGAACGTCCACACGAATATTTCCACAGGCACAGCGTCGAGATTCTGCAAGATGAATATGAGAAGGATCACCAGTACGATCGCGCCGACCACGAGGCCGGTCCATGTAGCTGCGGCTTTGGTGTGCGCGATGCCGTCCGGCGTCGTCCCGGCGGCTGGCCTCGTGTCACGAACCGCTTCCGGATCGGGTGCACTGTGCTGGTCCGAATCCGGCGTCGTGATCGCCGACGGACCCGAGTCCTCGTACGGCGCCACCGCGTCCGGGAACGAACCGTCGTTGCGATCTCCTGCTGGTGTGGACATTGTTCGATCCTTTCGTACGCGAGGCGGGAATGCACGCGTATCTGCTGTCGATTCGGTTACCCCTCCGCATCGAGCTGGAAACGGACGGCGTCGACGGTGAACTGTGCTGAATAGGCGTCGGTGCGCAGGAGTGGGACACTGGAGGCACTATGAGTGACTCCGCTTCCGTTTCCGACGCACACGCTGCTACCGGGACTGCTCCCTCGCCGGACTCGGCCGAGAGCACGTCCACACCGACGAGGGCTGCGCTTCCGCTGGTGTTCGCGGATCGCAAGCGCGGTATGCCTGCGCGTCACCTGGCGGATCTCGATCGTGACGGCCTGAAGGACGCGGTGAAGGCACTCGGGCTGCCTGCATTCCGTGCCGACCAGTTGGCCAGGCACTACTACAGCCGCCTCGAAGCGGACACGAGCAAGATGACGGACCTTCCCGCCGCTGTGCGTGACAAGGTCGGCGCCGATCTGTTCCCCACGCTGCTCACGCCGATCAAACACCTGGCGTGCGACGACGGCGACACCCGGAAGACGCTGTGGAAGGCGAACGACGGCACTCTACTCGAGAGTGTCCTGATGCGATACCCGGACCGCGCGACGCTGTGCATCTCCAGTCAGGCGGGCTGCGGAATGGCGTGCCCGTTCTGCGCGACGGGGCAGGGCGGTCTCGATCGCAACCTGACCACAGCCGAGATCGTGGACCAGGTTCGCTCGGCGGCGGCGGATCTGCGCGACGGCGTAGTGGCCGGCGGTGAAGGCCGATTGTCGAACGTGGTGTTCATGGGTATGGGCGAGCCTCTCGCGAACTACAAGCGAGTCGTCGCAGCCGTCCGCAAGATCGTCTCGCCCGCGCCGGACGGGCTCGGTCTGTCGCAGCGGTCGGTGACGGTGTCGACCGTCGGACTTGCGCCGGCGATTCGCAAGCTCGCCGACGAGGGGTTGTCGGTGACCCTCGCAGTGTCGCTCCACACTCCTGACGACGAGCTGCGTGACACCTTGGTGCCGGTGAACAATCGGTGGTCCGTGGCCGAGGTCCTGTCGGCGGCTCGGTATTACGCCGATCGAACCGGTCGTCGTGTCTCGATCGAATACGCGATGATCAAAAATGTGAACGACCAGCCGTGGCGTGCCGACATGCTCGGCAAGAAGCTGCACAAGGCGCTGGGTTCGCGAGTGCACGTCAACCTGATTCCGCTCAATCCGACGCCGGGCAGCGAGTGGGACGCGAGCCCGAAGGACGTCGAGCGTGAATTCGTGCGACGAGTCATCGCCCAAGGTGTGTCCTGCACGGTCCGCGATACTCGCGGTCAGGAAATCGCCGCTGCATGCGGTCAGCTCGCCGCCGAGAACTAGGCGCGCTACTTACCGAAACGTGAACGCCCGGTACGACTTCGAGTCGTACCGGGCATTCGACGTAGGAAGGCTGGGACCTGGAAAGGCCTGGGACCTGGAAAGGCCTGGGAAATTCGTCAGCGAGGCTTGCGTCGCACGATCACGTCGCGCACCACGATGCCGACCAGCGCGATCGCGAAGCCGATGAGCCACAGGTCCTCGACCAGGCCCGTGTGGTTGCCGTGAATCATGAACAGCAGCATGGCCGCCACGACGATCGCCGCGACGCGCATGGCTTTGCTGGACTCACCGCTCCATCCCCACTCGGCGGACGGGACCTCGGCGATGTCCTCGTGGGTGTACTCGACCGGGTCGTACGAAGCGGGGTTCAGCTCGGTTTGTGCCACCGGTCGATCCTCTCGGGTCATGTCTCACGCCGTCGGCAGGCGCGCTCGTCATCGACAATATTTGCATACGACCGTCCGTCGTAGCCACCAGGGTCCGTATCCTCGGCGCGCCGGCGCGATTGCTGGAAGACTCGACTTCCGTGACTCCGGAACCACTGTCCCACTCCCGTGTGCCCTACCCGCGCGACATGGTCGGCTACGGCGCGCATCCTCCTGATCCGCGGTGGCCGGGTGGGGCACGGATCGCCGTTCAGTTCGTGCTCAACTACGAGGAAGGGTCCGAGAACAACGTTCTCGACGGCGATACCTCATCGGAGACCTTTCTGTCCGAGATGATCGGGGCTCAGGCGTTTCCCAACCGGCACATGAGTATGGAGTCGTTGTACGAGTACGGATCTCGCGCCGGCGTATGGCGAGTGCTTCGAGTGTTCGAGTGCCGCGGACTGCCGTTGACCGTGTTCGCCGTCGCCCGGGCGATGCAGCGCAATCCGGACGCGGTGGCGGCCTTCGTCGAACAGGGGCACGAAATCGCGAGTCATGGATTGCGTTGGATCGGTTATCAACTGATCGACGAGCACGTCGAGCGTGAACACATGGCCGAAGCCATGGAGATCTTGACCGAGCTGACGGGATCGGCTCCGCTCGGGTGGTACACCGGCCGCGACTCACCCAACACTCGGTCGCTCGTCGTCGAGCACGGAGGGTTCCTGTACGACTCCGATTCCTACGCCGACGACCTGCCGTATTGGGCTCGGGTGAATCGTGGATCGGACACCGTGGACCACCTCGTCGTTCCGTACACGCTCGACACCAACGACATGCGTTTCTCGTCGCCCGGTGGATTCTCGACGGGGGAGGAGTTCTTCGCCCACCTCCGCGACGCGTTCGACGTTCTGTACGCCGAGGGTGAAGCCGGTTCACCGAAGATGCTGTCGGTCGGGTTGCACTGCCGACTCGTCGGACGTCCGGCCCGCATCAGGGCGCTGGAGCGTTTCCTCGACCACATCCAGTCGCACGAGAAGGTGTGGATCGCCCGACGTGTCGACATCGCCCGGCATTGGATCGCCGAGCATCCTCCTACGGCGCACGGGTGGACGTGAGTGAACGGACGGTGCGGGCGACGACCACCGCCCAGGCAGAGACCAGCACCACGTAGAGGACTACGGCCACGGCGTCGACAGCTGCGGAGCCCAGAGTGCCGCCGAGCGCGGTCGCGCCGGTGACGCACGTACCGATCGGGAACGTGAACGACCACCAGCTCATGGAAAAGCTTCGTTCGCGACGCAGGGAGCGCGTTGTCACGGCCGCGGCGAGGGCGAACACGAACACTCCGAAGCCGCCCATCACCAGCCCGTGGACGATCCCGAACATACGTAGACCTGTGGCGATCGTCGCGTCGTCGCCGGTGAACACCAGCGCTGCATCGTTGCCGAGAAGCACTGCCGCCGTGACGGATTGGCCCACGATCCCGAGGGTGATCCACATCGTGGGGGCCGCGTGAGCAGCCGGTGCACCGCGGTGGAGCAGACGCCCGTACACCAAAGCCACGGTCAGCATGCCGACGATGAGCGAGAGCCCGAACATCGCGTAACACCCGACGAGCATGGCCGACCGCCACTGGCCGGGTGCGATGTTCGGGAGCAGTAACGCGCCGGTGGACGCGGACACCATCGGGGGAACGACGGGGATCAACCACGCTGGTAGAGCAGCCACGTCGGTGTGGTCGTGCGTGGTGATCATGAGGTACGGAACAGTGACGCTCGCGAGGACCCCGAGCACGGTCCCGGTCGTCCACAACGTCGCGAAGACGGCCGTCGCCGTCGCGTCGCCCACGACGTCGCCGCCGAGAAGTTCCGCGCCCGCGCCGACAGTGAGCAGGGCCATCGGGGGAGCGCCGTAGAACTGCACCGTCACCGGATTCGCCGCGTGTGCTCGTGCGTGGACTCGGTGTACCACCCAGTGAACGGCCAGCGCGGCCGTCAGTGCTGTCAGGACGAAGGCCGCCGATGCCCAGACGATCGTCGCGAACACTCGTAGCCCGGTGAACTGGACGGGGAGCGTTGCCGCTGCGTTGGCGACGATGCCCGTCCCCATCACCGTGGTGAACAGATTCGGGGTGATGTCTCGAAACATCGAGGAGGAGACGACGGAACCTCGTCGGGTGGCGGGTGCGTTCGCGAGGAGCGTCGTGGTCATGACACTCACGGTGCCCGTCCGCGGGCGGCGACGGTAGACGTCGATTGCCTATCGCGCCCAAACCACAGATTATGACTCGGCGGCCGCTACGGCGATGGTCACCAGCGTCGACGACGGCCCGTTCGGACGAGTGCCGGTGGGCCACACGGCACGCAGAGAGCGGCGCAGGTCCAGCCCCTCCGTGCGGACACGGACAAGCGTGCCTGCCGTCAACTCGGCGGACACGGCAAGTGAACTGAGCACTGCGGGCGCCATTCCGCCGCCGACTGCGGCCTTGATCGCCGTGGTGGACGACACCTCGAGCAACGGCGGAGCCGAGTCGGCGCTTCCCAGCGCTCGTTCGAGGGCGCGGCGGGTGCCCGACCCGGATTCTCGGGTCACCAACGGCGTTGACGACAGTTCGCGTGCGGTGATCGTGCGGCCCACCCACTCGTGGCCCGGGGCGACGACCACGACCAGTTCGTCGTGCGCGATACCGCGGTGCTCGAGGCCGGACGGCACGTCGGGACTCTCGACGAAGCCGATGTCCGCGCGGCCGGCGAGAACGGAGGCAGAGACGTCGGCGGAATTGCCCGACGACAGCGTCGGTGTTACCGACGGCTCCTGCGCACGCAGAGTGATCAGCCACCGGGGGACGAGGTACTCGGCGATCGTGAGGCTCGCCGCGACTCTCACCTGGCTGTTTCGGTCGGTGCGAAGTGATTCGATGGACGTCGCGAGGTGCGCGGCTTCGACGACGACGCGCTCGGCCCAACTCGCCACGAGTTCTCCGGTCGCCGTCAGCGTGGCGCCGCGGGGCGTCCGTTCGAGAAGCGGGACGCCGACGCGTCGCTCGAGCGCTGCCAGCCGTGCGCTGGCCGCGGGTTGAGACATACCGTGCGCCTCTCCGGCGCGTCCGATGCTGCCGAGTTCTGCCACGGACAACAGCAGTTCGTAGCTGATCAGATCGGTCACATGGGTCGGTAGTGGCACGGTGTCAGCTTAGGGACGGCACACGCATAGCGAACTCTCAGACTCGATCAGGAACAATGGACGGGTGCCGGAGCCATTACGAGTCGAAGATTCACCGTCGGGCAGCCCGAAGAGGGTGCTGCTGCTGGGTAGTACCGGATCGATCGGTACCCAAGCGCTCGACGTCATCGCGGCCAACCCGGACAAGTTCGAGGTGGTGGGGCTCGCGGCGGGTGGTGGAAACATCGACGTGCTTCGTCAGCAGATCGGTGAGACGGGCGTCGACGCGGTCGCGGTGGCGAACCCCACGGCCGGCGCCGAGCTGAACCTGCCGAACATTCTCACCGGCGACCGAGCTGTGACGGACCTCGTCGAGTCGGTGCAGGCAGACATCGTGTTGAACGCCCTGGTGGGTTCTCGCGGCCTCGAACCGACCCTCGCCGCCCTGAAGTCGGGTGCAACACTCGCCCTCGCCAACAAGGAATCACTGGTGGCGGGCGGCTCGCTGGTGACGTCCGCGGCCGCACCCGGCCAGATCGTGCCCGTCGATTCCGAGCATTCCGCGCTGGCTCAGTGTCTGCGCGGAGGCCGCGCGGCGGAGGTCGATCGCCTGATCCTCACCGCCTCGGGTGGCCCGTTCCGCGGATGGTCCGAGGTGGAACTGAAGTCGGTGACGCCGGAGCAGGCTGCAGCGCACCCGACGTGGTCGATGGGGCCGATGAACACCCTCAATTCGGCGACACTGGTCAACAAGGGCCTCGAACTCATCGAGACCCATCTGCTGTTCGACATTCCGTACGACCGCATCGACGTGACGGTTCACCGGCAGTCCATCGTTCATTCGATGGTCACGTTCTTCGACGGGTCGACCATCGCTCAAGCCAGCCCGCCGGACATGCGCCTGCCCATCGCGCTCGCGCTCGGGTGGCCGGACCGCGTCCGGGACGCGGCTCGAGCGATCGATTTCACCACGTCGTTCACCTGGGATTTCGAGCCACTCGACGACCGGGTGTTTCCTGCGGTTCACCTCGCCCGCGAAGCCGGAGTGCTCGGAGGGTGCATGACGGCGGTGTACAACGCGTCCAATGAAGTTGCTGCCGAAGCATTCCTGGCGGGACGGATCGATTTCCCGCAGATCGTGGAGACGGTCGGACAGGTACTCGACTCCGGCACGGGCCGATGGACGTCCGAGCCCACCAGCGTCGGCGACGTCCTCGCTGCAGATTCGTGGGCCCGCGCCCACGCCCGCGAACTCCTGAACCAGAAGGACTGAGCCAGATGGTGTTCGTATTCGGGGTGATCCTGTTCGCCCTCGGAATCACGGTGTCGATTGCGCTGCACGAGGCGGGGCACATGTGGACCGCCCGCGCGACGGGAATGAAGGTCCGCCGCTTCTTCGTCGGTTTCGGTCCCAAGGTCTTCTCGTTCCGTCGAGGTGAGACCGAGTACGGGCTGAAAGCCATTCCGGCGGGCGGGTTCTGCGACATCGCCGGCATGACCGCGATCGACGAACTCGCTCCCGACGAGATCGACCGTGCCATGTACCGCCAGAAGACCTGGAAGAGGCTCGTCGTCATGATGGGCGGCATCGGGATGAACTTCGTCCTGGGCTTCGTGCTGATCTTCGCCTTGGCCGTCGGGTGGGGACTACCGAATCTGAACCCGCCGGCCGGGGCGATGGTCGGGGAGATGCAGTGCGTTCCGCCGACGCAGAACGACGATCTGACCTTCCCGGTATGCAGCGGCCCGAGCCCGGCGTTCCAGGCGGGCATTCGGCAGGGCGACGTCATCGTCTCGGTGAACGGCACCGAGACACCCGAATTCACGGACGTCGTCGCGGCGACGCAGCCTCTGTCCGGCACCGCGACCTTCGTCGTCGAACGTGACGGTGCCGAGTTGACGTTCCCCGTTCAGGTCCAGCAGGTGCAGCGCTGGGTGTCCGACGGTACGGAAACCGGCCGACGGTCGGCGACGGTCGGCGCGGTCGGAGTGTCGATGGAACGGTTCTTGCCGACCCAGTACAACGCTCTCGCCGCGGTTCCCGCGTCGTTCGCGTTCACCGGCGACATGTTCGTCGAGACTGCGCATCGACTGGTTCAGATGCCGAGCAAGGTAGCGGATCTGTGGACGTCCATCACCGGCGGTGAGCGTGACGCCGAGACTCCGATCAGCGTGGTCGGTGCGTCGGTGATCGGCGGACAGTTGGTGGAGCGGTCGATGTGGCCGGTGTTCGTGCTGCTTCTCGCGAGTTTGAACTTCTTCCTCGGGATCTTCAATCTGCTGCCGTTGCTACCTCTCGACGGCGGTCACATGGCGGTGACGATCTACGAGCGGATTCGCAATTTTTTCCGCAACCGACGCGGGCTGCCCAACGGCGGACCGGTCGACTACATGAAGTTGATGCCCGTCACGTACGTGGTGATCGTGATCGGCGGCGCATACATGTTGCTGACGCTCACAGCGGACATCGTGAACCCGATCCAGTTGTTCTAAGTAGACTCATGGGTGAAGCTCACCGGAAGAAGGCAACGAAGTGACTGTGTCAGTCGGATTGGGAATGCCGGCACCGCCGGTTCCCGTACTCGCACCTCGCCGTAAGACTCGTCAACTGCAGGTCGGCACCGTCGGTGTCGGCAGCGACCACCCCATCTCGGTGCAGTCGATGACCACCACCAAGACTCACGACATCAACGCCACCCTGCAGCAGATCGCAGAGTTGACGGCGTCCGGATGCGACATCGTGCGTGTGGCATGTCCCACACAGGACGACGCGGATGCGCTGTCCATCATCGCCAAGAAGAGCCAGATTCCCGTCATCGCGGATATCCATTTCCAGCCCAAGTACATTTTCGCCGCGATCGACGCCGGCTGCGCTGCTGTCCGTGTGAACCCCGGCAACATCAAGGAATTCGACGGCCGAGTCAAAGAGGTAGCGAAGGCCGCGGGCGATGCGGGCATCCCCATCCGCATCGGCGTCAACGCCGGGTCGCTCGACAAGCGGATGATGGACAAGTACGGAAAGGCAACCCCGGAAGCGCTCGTCGAGTCCGCACTGTGGGAGGCAGGCCTGTTCGAAGAACACGGCTTCGGTGACATCAAGATCTCGGTCAAGCACAACGACCCGGTCGTGATGGTCGCGGCCTACGAGCAGTTGGCGGCACAGTGCGATTACCCGCTTCACCTCGGTGTGACCGAGGCGGGGCCGGCGTTCCAGGGCACCATCAAGTCCGCCGTGGCGTTCGGCTCGCTCCTGTCCCGCGGTATCGGCGACACCATCCGAGTGTCCCTGTCCGCGCCGCCCGCCGAGGAAATCAAGGTCGGAAACCAGATTCTGCAGTCACTCAACCTGCGGCCACGCAAGCTCGAGATCGTGTCGTGCCCGTCCTGCGGTCGCGCGCAGGTCGACGTCTACACGCTCGCCGACGAGGTCACCGCGGGTCTCGAAGGTATGGAGATCCCGCTGCGCGTCGCTGTGATGGGATGTGTCGTCAACGGTCCGGGTGAAGCTCGCGACGCGGATCTCGGTGTGGCCTCCGGAAACGGCAAGGGCCAGATCTTCGTGAAGGGCAAGGTGATCAAGACCGTGCCCGAGGCCCAGATCGTGGAGACTCTCATCGAGGAAGCGATGCGCATCGCCGAGGAGTTCGACGAGGGTGAGGGTGCCGACTCGGGAGCGCCGGTCGTCACGGTCGGGTAAGTGTTCGAAGTGGGGCCCGAATGTCCCACCCGTAATGTCCCCGATGCATGCGTCGATCTGGCAATCTATCTCCATGACGGTGGACCCGCGTAGCTCGGGAGGTGACGGACGGTGCTCAAGCTCCTCGGCGCGAAGCCACTGAGCAACAAGGACACTGCCAGTGTTCTTCGCGTGCTCGACGCCGATCCGATTGCCACCTGCATGATCGCCGCGCGTGTGCAGGAATCCGGGCTCGACCCACGGTCGTTCCACGGCGAGATGTGGAGTCGAGGCGGACCGCAGGAGTCTTTGTGCTTCTACGGTGCCAACCTCGTTCCACTGCTCGGCGACGTCGACGATCTGCGGTCGTTCGCGGACCGCGCCTGCCGAGGCCCACGTATGTGTTCCTCGCTCGTCGGGCGCGCCGAGTTGACGCTTCCGCTGTGGGAAATGTTGGAAGCCGACTGGGGAGCGCCGCGTGAGTTGCGGAGCGAGCAACCGCTCCTCGCCACCTCCCAGCTCTCGGAGTTTCCTCCGGACCCTTCCGTTCGGTTGGTTCGCGCCGACGAACTCGACGTGTACTTGACGGCCGCCGTGGCGATGTTCATCGAGGAAGTGGGTGTGGACCCGCGGGCCAACGACGGTGGCCGTGGTTACCGTCGTCGGATCGCGAGTCTCATCGCGGCAGGTAGAGCTTGGGCACGTTTCGAGGACGGTCAGGTCGTGTACAAGGCCGAAATCGGTTCACGCTCGGCCACAGTGGGCCAGATCCAAGGTGTGTGGGTGCATCCTCTCTACCGAGGCCGGGGTCTGGGGTCGGCGGGGACGGCAACCGTCGTCGACGCGGTGGTCAGGAGCGGGCGCGTGGCCAGCCTCTACGTCAACAGTTTCAATTACCCCGCTCGGCGCGCGTACGCGCGGATCGGGCTCACTCAGGTTGCGACGTTCACGACGGTCCTCCTGGACTGACAGCGATTCGTTGCCGGGGACGCGGGCGTCGCCGAACTACGATGAGCGCAATGAAATTTTCGGGTGTTCGTCGTTGCCTCGTCGTCGCGGCTGCGGGTGTGGTGGTGTCGGGATCGGCGGTGGCCTGCACGCCGAGTCCGGCGGGACCCGAACCCGCGGCGCAGGCTTTCCTCGATGCATTCTCCTCGCAGAACATCGACGCCGCCGCGGCCGACACCGATCGTCCGGACGTCGCGTCCGCCGCGTTGTCGGACGCCTGGAGCAACCTGCAAGCCGAATCGCTGGATGCTACGACAACTTCGGTTCGGGTCGACGGGGACACGGCCACGGTCGGCTACACCTACGAGTGGCACCTGCCGAAGGACCGCGTGTGGACGTACGACGGCGAACTGCGTATGGGACGCACAGACGGGCAGTGGGGCGTGCGGTGGACCTCGACCGACATCCACCCCGGCCTGGGAGAAACGCAAACCATGGCTCTGCGGTCGACGGCACCGCCGCGGGCGCGTGTGAACGAACGCTCCGGTACCGACGTGTTGGTTCCGGGCGTCGTACATCGCATCAAGGTCACCGCCGACGAGTCGGACAACATCGTCGCGACGGCCACGAACCTCGCCAGGCTTCTCGCTCCGTTCGACTCCAGCATCTCGGCGCAGAGCATCGTGGAGTCCGCGACGTCCGTCGACGGCGCGTACCCGGTTGCGTTGCTCCGGGACGAGGACTACCAAACGGTCGCGTCGGCACTCGCGGGATTGTCGGGAGTATCGACGTCGGACGAATCGGATCTGCTGTCCACCGACAGGAACTTCGCTCCCGACCTGGTCTCTCAGGTCAAGAAATCCGTTATCGACGAGGTCGATGGCAAGGCCGGGTGGAGCGTGGTGACGGTCAACCGGAACGGCGTCGACATCGACGTGTTGACCGACACGCCGCCCGAGCCCGCGCCGTCGTTCTCGATCAGTCTCGATCGCAACATCCAGGTTGCAGCACAGAATGCGGTGGACGCACGCGCCGAGCAGGCGATGACGGTGGTGATCCAACCGTCGACCGGAGCCGTCCTCGCCGTCGCGCAGAACAAGGCAGCAGACAGGGATGGTCCTGTTGCATCCGCCGGCCTGTATCCGCCGGGATCGACCTTCAAGATCATCACTGCCGGTGCCGCCATCTCCAACGGACTCGCGGGCCCGGAGACCACGGTTCCGTGCCCGGGCCGCATCGAGATCGGCGAACGCAGCATCCCGAACTACAACGAGTTCTCGCTCGGAAACGTCTCCATGGGAACGGCGTTCACGAGGTCGTGCAACACGTCGTTCGCGAAATTGGCGAGCGAGATGGCGCCCGACGCGTTGACGGTGGCGGCGTCGCAGTTCGGCATCGGTCCGGAGTACGACGTGGTCGGCCTGCCGACGGACTCCGGCTCGGTTCCTCCGGCGGAGGAGTTGGTGCAGCGCACCGAGGACGGCTTCGGCCAGGGCAAGGTGGTGGTGTCCACCTTCGGCATGGCGTTGGCGGCGGCCACGGTGGCCAACGGCTCGACGCCGGTGCCCACTCTCATCGTCGGACGGGAGACCACGATCGAGGGGGAACACCCGCAGATCGAACCTGCGATGGTCGACGGACTTCGCGGCATGATGCGCTCGGTGGTGACCAGCGGAACAGCCGAGCGGATCGCCGACCAGGGTGAGGTATACGGCAAGACCGGTGAAGCCGAGGTCGACGGTGGATCACACGCGTGGTTCGTCGGCTATCGAGGCGATCTGGCGTTCGCGACCCTGGTGGTTCGCGGTGGCAGCTCGGACAACGCGGTGGCGGTCACTCGTCAGATGTTCGAGCAATTGCCTGCCGGCTACTAGGGGAGAAGACCCAAACGGCGTGCGGCGACGACGGATTCGTGGCGAGTGCGCGTACCGGTCTTGCTCATGATCGACCGAAGGTAGGACTTGACCGTCTCCGGCCTCAGCGACAGCCTCGCTGCTGCCTCGGCGTTGGTGCAGCCCAGTGCGATCTGCGCGAGAACGTCGGTTTCGCGAGCGGAGAGTGTCACGTCCGACTCCACGGCGGGACCGCGCAACGAGCCTGCGATCCGGTCGGACAGTTCCACGAGGCGCGCTGCCACGGCTTCGTCGATGTCGGATCCCGATAGGGTACGCAACTCGGCGTGGATCTCGCGCAGGGTCTCCGTCGCCGACGTCGAGGGCGCAGCCGGGTGTGCGGCGACACTGTCCATCAAACGCAGCCGACGGTCTACCTCGTCGCGGACGGCGATTTCCTGCGCCAGTCGCTTCGATGCGCGGATCATGCTGTCCGCGACGCGGTCGCCCATCGGTCCACGCTCCCGGATCGCCGCGTACATCACCGCCCGCGACGCCCCCGCGACGACGACAGGCACGGCCAGAATCGATTGCAGACCCTCGCCGAGGACCGGCTGATCGTAATCGTGGGTGATGTACATCGACGCTCGGTAGTCACTGACCGCGGCAGGCCGACGCTGATCCAGAACTCGTCCGCCGAGGCCGGATCTGCTCGGAATGACGAGTCCGTCCAGGCCTCGTGTTCTGGTGCCGTGAAAGTGGCTGAGGCACAATGTGTGCGAGTCGACTTCGCCGCCGAACACGACCGGAACCCCCGACGCGTCGGCGATGTGCCTCAATTCGGCGCGCAGCGCATCCCCATCACGTGGACGGAGAACGCCGTCACGTGTGCGGGGTCGTGGGACTTGGTCGGTCGACACGTCGGGCTCCTCGGGGTGCTGTGACCTGCATCATAGCTTGAGACGTGTCGGGCCGTGACAATCGGGTTCGAGCCTCACCGACTACCCTGGACACATGTCTGTGACCGCCGAGAGCAAGCCGCGCCAGCCACTCGTGCCGGGTGTCGTATCACCGGTTCTGTCCGTTCCAGCGTCGATCGAAAGACCGGAGTACGCGTGGAAGCCGACGGCGAACGAAGGCAGCGAGCCGTGGGTTCAGACGCCCGAGGTGATCGAGAAGATGCGAGTTGCGTCCACGATCGCCGCTCGCGCACTCCAGGAAGCGGGAAAAGCCGTCGCGCCAGGTGTGACGACCGATCAACTCGACCGCATCGCGCACGAGTACATGATCGACCACGGTGCGTATCCGTCGACGTTGGGATACAGGGGATTCCCGAAATCCTGCTGCACCTCTCTCAACGAGGTCATCTGCCACGGCATCCCCGATTCGACCGTCGTTCAGGACGGTGACATCGTCAACATCGACGTGACCGCCTACATCGACGGTGTTCATGGGGACACCAACGCGACATTCCTCGCCGGGAACGTATCCGAAGAGGCGCGGTTGCTCGTCGAGCGCACGCACGAAGCGACGATGCGTGCCATCAAGGCGGTCAAGCCTGGCCGCGCGCTCAACGTCGTGGGCCGCGTCATCGAGTCGTACGCGCATCGGTTCGGCTACGGGGTCGTGGAGGATTTCACCGGCCACGGCATCGGCACCACGTTCCACAACGGTCTGGTCGTGCTGCATTACGACCAGCCGTCGGTGGACACCGTCATCGAGCCGGGTATGACCTTCACGATCGAGCCCATGATCAACCTGGGCACCATCGACGGCGAGATGTGGGACGACGGCTGGACAGTGGTGACGAGGGACCGCAAGTGGACCGCGCAGTTCGAGCACACCCTCGTCGTCACGGATACGGGCTGCGAAATTCTCACCCTGCCGTGAGTGGAGCCTGCGGAATGAACGTTGCGTCGGCCGTGAGTGGAGCCTGCGGAATGAACGTTGCGTTGTGATAGCTCTGAGTGGTGCGCTGCTGGTCGCGGGTACGACGTCCGACGCAGGTAAGAGCGTGTTGGTGGCGGGACTGTGCCGGATGCTGGCGCGCCGAGGCGTGTCGGTGGCCCCGTTCAAGGCGCAGAACATGTCCAACAACTCGGTGGTGACGCTCGACGGCGGGGAGATCGGGCGGGCGCAGGCACTGCAGGCGGCGGCGTGCGGTCTGGAGCCGAGCGTGCGGTTCAATCCGGTTCTGCTCAAACCGGGAAGCGACCGCACCTCGCAGTTGGTGGTGCGCGGACGCGCGGTGGCGCAGGTGTCCGCGTCCAACTACATCGAGCACCGGCAGGCCCTACGCGCGGTCGTCGCCGCGGAACTCGAGTCCCTCCGCGGTGAATTCGACGTGGTGATCTGCGAGGGCGCTGGTTCTCCTGCCGAGATCAACCTACGTGCAACGGATCTCGCGAACATGGGACTGGCCACCGCTGCGTCGATACCGGTGGTGGTAGTCGGAGACATCGACCGCGGGGGAGTACTGGCTCATCTCTACGGAACGATCGCCGTGCTGTCGCCCGAGGATCAGGCGTTGATCAAGGGGTTCGTGATCAACAAGTTTCGAGGTGATCCGGCGTTGCTGGAGCCGGGACTCGATCAACTTCGATCACTCACGGACAGGCCGACGTTCGGCGTCGTGCCGTATTGCGAAGAACTGTGGATGGACGCCGAGGATTCGCTCGGGGTGGTAGCCGACGCGCCGGTGGGCCGTCCGTCACGTCCGGTGGGCGAACAATGGCTGCGGGTGGCAGCGATTCGGCTGCCCCGCATATCCAACACGACGGACGTCGAGGCGCTCGCGTGCGAGCCAGGTGTGTCTGTTCAGTGGGTGACGGAGCCGTCGCGGCTGCCCGACGCCGATCTTGTCGTCGTGCCGGGAAGCAAAGCGACGTTGTCCGATCTGGCGTGGCTGCGCAAGACAGGTCTGGCGGAGGCGCTCGAGGAACGTGGCCGCACCGGGCGGCCCGTTCTGGGCATCTGCGGCGGGTACCAGATGCTGGGGCAGACCATCTCGGATGGAGTCGAGTCCGACGTCGAGAAGATCGACGGACTCGGTCTTCTCGATCTCGACATCGAATTCCGTGCGGACAAGGTGCTGGCGCGTGTGCAGGGTTCGTCGCCTCGGTTTGCCGATTCGGCGGTGTCCGGTTACGAGATTCATCATGGCCGCGTTGTACGCGCCGGCGATTCGCCGCTGCTGACGTACGCCGATGGCAAGTCCGAGGGCAGTGTGCGAGGGTCGGTGATCGGTACGCATTGGCACGGTGTGCTCGAGTCCGACGACTTCCGTCGCGAGTTCCTGCGCTGGGCCGCTCGACTGTCGGGGCGGTCGGGGTTCGCGGTGTCGCCGGATACCAGCGTCGCGCAGCTTCGTCAGGACCAACTGGATCTGCTGGCCGACCTCGTCGAGAACAACGTCGACGTCGACGCCCTGCTCGGTGTCATCGAGCGAGGCGTCGACGCCTGAGCGTCAGGTTACGGTGTTGCCGACCGCAACCCTGCCCATCCGGTGACCGCGAACAGTCCAGCGAGGACCAGGGGTATGACGCCGAGCAGTACGAGCGCAGGCGTGTCGAGGAAGAAGCGTCCGACCTGCGGCCACCAGCGTTGCCACGTGACGAGGATGGCGCCACCTCCGACGAGGACGACGGTGCCCAGGCCGATGGCGAGGACGCCGTTCACTCGGTATTGCTGGTAGGCGACCCCCAGGAACAGTCCGATCGCGGCGACGAGCAGCAGCGTCGCGAACAAGCCGAACCATTGCACGGCTGGATTGCCCGTCACGTATCGGACGATTCCGAACATCCGCAGCTTGACGCCGAAGCCTCCGGTGGCGGCTTCCACGGCGGACAGAATCCACACGACAGTTGCCAGTACCGCAGACTGAACGACGCCGACCAGTGCAGTGGCGGTGAAGAATTCGCGTCTGGTCACCGATATTCCGAGCGCGAACGGGAACGTCTGGGTCACGGCCTGCAGATAGAACCCCACCGCGAATCCGTACATCGAGAACAGTGCACCGGTGAAGTTGTAGTCGCTGTCGGTGGTGGGTATCAACGCGAAGATGACGTAGCAGATGGCGAACGAGATGGCGAGAATTCCGAGGGGCCAGCCGATGATCAGCGGCCACGCGACCGTATGCAGACGGGCGACGTCGAACGTTCGTTTCATGAGACCGACTCCTCGGTGGCGTGATCGGGCGTGAGGGAGGCGCCCCGGCCGTACGCGGTGGTGTTCCGAATGACCAACTGCTGCAGCGACAGTGGCTCGGTGGCGAGGCCGAGGGAAGATGCATGTGCTCGTTGTGCGTCGGTGAGGGCAGCGTCGATACTGACCCTGGCCATGGACCCGAGTGACTCTCGGTGCAACACAGTGTGATCGGCGACGAGCTTCTCGACTGCGTCCGCGGCGCCCGAGATCACGAATGCGCTGTGGCGTAGATCGTCGGCGTCGGCATCGATGACGATGCGCCCCTTGTCGATCAGCAGCACGTGCTCGATCAGGTCGCTCACCTCGTCGATCAGGTGGGTCGACAGCACGATCGTGCGCGGGTTCTCGGCATAATCGGCCAACAGGCGGTCGTAGAACATGTGTCGCGCAACGGCGTCGAGTCCCAGGTACGGTTCGTCGAAGAAGGTCAGCGGTGCACGTGACGCCAGCCCGATGACGATTCCCAGCGCGGAGGTCATACCGCGTGAGAGCTTCTTGACCTTGCGGGAGGGCGGCAGATCGAAATCGCGGACCAGTTCGTCGGCGAAGGTCCGATCCCAGTGCGGGAGAAGCCGTGCAGCGCACGTGAGTACGTGACGGACCTTGAAGTCGTCAGGATACTTCTGGCTTTCCTTGACGAAGCAGACGTCGGCCGAGACCGCACTGTTCTCGAACGGCGGCATCCCGAACACCTCGACGGTGCCCGCGCTCTGGCGATTCTGCGCTGTGAGCAACTGCATGACCGTCGTCTTGCCTGCGCCGTTGCGACCGAGTAGACCGTAGATCTTGTCGGCGTGCAGGTCGAAGTCGACACCGTCGACGGCGGTGAAGTCCCCGTAGGTCTTGGTGAGGTTGCGGACCGAAGCGATGACTGGAGAGTCGTCGACCACGGTGAGGTCGTGACGGGCGTTCATGGTGCTTCCTCCCAGTTGTCGAGCATGGACTTGAGTTCGTCGACGGTCATGCCGAGCTTGCGTGCCTCGGTGACCAACGGCCTGATGAATTGATCGGCGAAGCCGTCTCGTCGACGAAATCTCAGCGCGTCGCGTGCACCGGTGGTGACGAACATGCCGATACCTCGTTTCTTGTAGAGGATGCCGTCGGCAACCAGCTTGGTCAGGCCCTTACCTGCGGTTGCGGGGTTGATGCGATGGAAGGCCGCCAGCTCGTTGGTCGAGGGGACCTGGCTTTCCTCGGCGAGTCCGCCGTCGATGATCGAGTTCTCCACCATCTCGGCGATCTGGATGAAGAGCGGGCGACCTTCGTCCATCAGCGCGAGGTCCACGAGCTTGGTTGCTTAAGCGGTTCATTACTCATGTAACTAACCATAGAACCCGAACGGGTCCGAGGCAAGGGCGGCGAGCGAAGAGGTCCGTTGTGGATCGTGGGCATCGGGGTGCAGTAGCGTCGTATCCCATGGATCACAAGCACGTTGCAGCCCGCGGCGGGAGCTGCACCCTGCGCATCGCCGGTCCGGAATCGCGGCACGTCGTGCTGCTGCTCCCCGACGCAGGCGATGCCCCCGATGTGTACGACAGCGTAGCCGAGCGGTTGCACAACTCGGACCTCAAAACCGTTGCGGTGGAGGACATCAACGGGCTCGACCACGACGGAGTGCTCGAGTTGCTGACCGAGCTCGGGTTGCCCTGGGTGCATCTGGTCGGCAGCGGAGTGGGCGCCGAGCTGGCCTGGGGCCTCGCAGCACGCACGTTCGGCAAGTTCACGTCGCTGGTGGTGTGCAACCGAACCCACCCAGCCATCGCCGACGAGAACGGAACCGTGCGCGCAGCCGACTGCCCGGCCGTGGAGATCCCGACGACCCTCGTGGTCGGGAGTTCACTCCGGGCACCGGGTGCGGACGCCAGTGGCCGCCTCGTCTACGGCGATTTCCGTGTCGTCCGACTCGACGGGGTGGACAACATTCCCTCGGCCGCATCGGCCGAGCTCGCCACGGAGATCGTGCTGCGCACCAGCCCCTGGTGATCTACTCGGTCAGATGTCCAGGCCCAGAAGCGCGTTCTCGACCACCTCGGGTAGGCCCGGGTGGATCCAGTACTGGCCGCGCGCCATCTCCGGGACGGTGGTCCCGAAACTCATTGCCTGGATGAGTGGCTGGATCACCGTCGGGGCCTGAGCTCCGATCACGTGGGCGCCGAGAATCCGACCGGTCTTCTTCTCCGCGACGATCTTGCAGAACCCGTCACGATCCTCCATCGCCCAGCCGTACGCCACATCGCCGTAGTCCTGGATCTTGACGGCGATGTCGAACCCTTCGTCGCGTGCCTGCTCCTCGGTGAGGCCGACCTCGGCGATCTGAGGGTGTGTGAACACCGCTGCGGGCACGAATCTGTGGTCGAAGGCCAGGAACGACGAGGTGTCGTTCCACTCGTGCTGCAGAAGGTTGTGTTGGACGATCCGGGCTTCGTGGTTCGCGACGTGCTTGAGCTGATACTCCGACGACACGTCGCCGAGGGCGAACACACCGTCGGCGGTGGTGCGGCCGAACTCGTCGACGACGATTCGTCCTTCGTCGTCGAGTTCGATGCCTCCTGCCTCCGCGCCCAGTCGATCACCGTTCGGCTCACGCCCGACGGCGACGAGCAGGACGTCACCCAGCACGCGGGTTCCGTCCTTCAGCTCGAGGCCGACACGGTCGCCGTCGGAGACTGCGGACACCTCGCCCGAGTCGAGGTGGACGTCCCAGCTTCGCTGCGCCAGCTCGGTGAATCGGGTGGACACATCGACGTCCAACCCTCGCAGCAAGGCGTTCTTGCGTGCCACGATCGACACCTTGGAGCCGAGTGCGCCGAAGACGTGAGCGAATTCGGCTGCGATGTAGCCGGATCCGAGTACGACGATGTGCTCGGGGAGCTCGGGCAGCCGCATGATGTCGCTGTTGGTGTAGTAGCGAACGCCGGACTCGGCGACCGCGTCGGGAATCACCGGACGGGACCCGGCGGCGACGACGACCTGGTCGGCGGTGATGACCGAGCCGGTTCCGGTGTCGATCGTGCGGGGACCGACGAACGTGGCGTGACCGCTGAAGAGGGTGACGTTGGGGCTGCCGTTCTCGCGGTAGTCCTTGCCTCCGGCGGCGATGGGATCGATGCGGCCGAACACTCGGTTCACGATGTCCGGCCAGCGCACCTTGTCGATCGTCGCGTCGATCCCGTAGCGCGAGGAATCGCGGATGGTCTGCGCGACCTCGGAGGCGTACACGAACATCTTGGTGGGAATGCACCCGACGTTGAGGCAGGTGCCGCCGAACGGCGAATGCTCCTCGAACAACGCGACTTTCAGGTCGGCGAAGCGATCGTCGGCAATGGAATTTCCTGACCCCGATCCGATGATCGCGATGTCGAAGTGCTCGGGTGTGGTCATCGAATGGTTCCGATCTCGCTGTGGTTCTGTCCGGATTCGCGGTCTATGTGGGCGCTGCGGTACAGCCAGTCGATCCACTCGTTCATCTCGTCGAACGCTTGTTTGCGTGGCGTCTCCTTGGACAGGAAGACGTCGTGACGAGCCCCCTCGATGGGAACGATGGTGGTGCGGTCGCCGAGGCACCCGGCCCACCGCGCGATCTGACGCACGTCCAGAACAGCGTCGGCTGCATCGGTCTGCGAGCTGTACTTTCGCGAGAAGTGCGTGACCTTGGAGCGGAGAATCAGCGAGGGTACCCCGATGTCGAGGCCCCGGTGCAATGTCGCGTGCCCGTGCCGGATCGCTCGGATCCAACCGAACGTGACGGGGAATCCGGCCAGCGGCTTCCAATCGAGGTTGTACTCCCATTCGCCCTGCTCCGACGCGGCGAGCGACACGCCGTAGGTGTCGAGGCCGGTGCCCGGCACGGGAGTCTTCGCCTTCACCCGGCCGATGACGTCGATCGCGGTCGTTCCGACGCTTCTGATCGCAGGAGGTCCCTGCAGGTCGAACCATGGACTGTTGAGGACGACTCCGTCGATCCCCTGCGCGGCTGTGCCGCCGCTCCTGCGATTGAGCCTGTCCAACCACAGCGGAAGGATCAGCCCTCCGGTGGAGTGCGCGGTGAGCAGTACCGACCCGCCTCCGGTGTCCTCGCGCACCAAGGCGAGAGCCTCGGTGAGTTCGGCGTCGTACATCCCGAGGTCGGTCACGAAGTGCGGTGTCTGACCCTCGCGCAGCGACCGTCCACATTTGCGCAGGTCGAGCGCGTAGAACGCGAACCCTTTGGCCGCGAAGTGCTCGGCGAGGTGTTGCTGGAAGAAGTAGTCGGTGTACCCGTGCACGTAGATCACCGCGCGGCGAGCAGAATCCGTCCCCGACGGTTGATACCGCACGAGGGTCGCTTCGACCGTCCCCTCGCCGTCGGGGTCGTCGCCGAGCGCGATGGTGGTCTGTTCGTAGCCGTCGCCGAGGACATCGGGCACCCAGGTAGTCACAGATCACAACTGTAGTAGGAGCGTCGGGCGGCATACGAGGAGCACAATCGGAGCAGGGCTTTTCAGGCGCGTCGAATCGGGTACGTACGGACGGGTAACGTAACCGCCACCGAAAAGTAGACAGTCGAAGCAGTCAGTCGCCGAGCGAGAACTCACGGACAAGGAAGTCGATTCTCCAGTGTCAAAAGAACAGCAGGTCAAGACCGACGTGGTTCTCGTCGGCGCCGGAATCATGAGCGCCACCCTCGGGGCTTTGCTGAAGCAGCTCGAACCCGAGTGGTCGCTGGACGTGTACGAGCGACTCGACGCGGCCGCTGCCGAAAGCAGCGACGCGTGGAACAACGCAGGTACCGGTCACTCCGCTCTGTGTGAGCTGAACTACACCCCGCAGAACAAAGACGGTTCCGTCGACATCGCCAAGGCGCTGAACGTCAACGAACAGTTCCAGGTGTCGCGTCAGTTCTGGGCGCACAGCATCGAATCCGGCGTGCTGAGCGACCCGAAGAACTTCATCAACCCCATTCCTCACGTCAGCTTCGTCCACGGCGAGTCGAACGTGAAGTACCTTCGCGCTCGATACGACGCACTGGCGTCGAACCCGCTGTTCGAGGGCATGGAATACATCGACAGCCCGGACGAGTTCACCCGGCGGCTGCCGCTGATGGGCGCGGGCCGAGACTTCTCCGACCCCGTCGCGTTGAACTGGAGCGACGAGGGCACCGACGTCGACTTCGGCGCGCTGACCCGTCAGCTGCTCAACTACATCTCCGGGTCCGGGGGCACGGTCCACTTCGGCACCGACGTCACCAACATCACCAAGCAGTCCGACGGCACGTGGAACGTGAAGATCGCGAACCTGCGGACCGGTGAGAAGAAGACCGTCAACGCCAAGTTCGTCTTCGTCGGAGCAGGCGGCGGTGCCCTGCATCTGCTGCAGAAGTCCGGGATCAGCGAGATCAAGGGCTTCGGTGGGTTCCCCGTCAGCGGCGAATGGCTACGTTGCACCAACCCCGATCTCATCGCCCAGCACTCGGCGAAGGTGTACGGCAAAGCGTCCGTCGGCGCGCCGCCGATGTCGGTGCCGCACCTCGACACTCGCGTCATCGGGGGTAAGCCCGGACTCCTCTTCGGCCCGTACGCAGGGTGGTCGCCGAAGTTTCTGAAGCAGGGCAAGTTCACGGACCTCCCCAGCTCGGTCAAGCCGGGCAACCTGATGTCCATGCTCGGCGTCGGTGTGACCGAGCTCGGCTTGGTGAAGTACCTCGTCGGCGAACTCGCCCAGTCGGCAGCCGATCGCGTCGAGACCCTGCGTGAGTTCGCGCCCCAGGTCGTCGGCAAGGACTGGGAGCTCGTCACGGCCGGTCAGCGTGTGCAGGTGATTCGCAAGAAGGGCCGCGGCGGAGTGCTCGAGTTCGGAACGGCCGTCATCAACGCGGCCGACGGCTCCATCGCGGGTCTGCTCGGCGCGTCGCCGGGTGCGTCCACCGCGGTGCCGGCGATGCTCGATGTGCTGCAGCGCTGCTTCGGTGACCGTTACGACGGTTGGCAGCCGAAGCTGAAGGAAATGGTGCCGTCCCTCGGCAAGAAGCTCGCCGAGGACCGGGCATTGTTCCGCGAGGTCTTCGATTGGACGTCGGCTCGCCTCGAGCTCGGGCAGACCACCCAGGTCGCACAGCCCAGCGGCGTGTGATAGCAAGAGCTGATGACTACGCAAGCGGCTGCCCTCAAGCGTTCCTGGGCTCTGGACCTGTCCAACAAGACGTTGTACGACCTGTTGAAGTTGCGTGTCGAGGTTTTCGTCGTCGAGCAGGCGTGCGCCTACCCTGAGCTCGACGGTCGAGACCTCCTCTCCGAGACGCGGCATTTCTGGCTGGAACGAGACGGCGAGGTCGTCTGCACGTTGCGCCTGCTGGAAGAGCACGACGACGGTGAGAAGGCATTTCGTATCGGCCGGCTCTGCACGCAGCGGTCCGCGCGCGGACAGGGCCACACCACTCGCATTCTGCGCGCAGCGCTCGCCGAGGTGGGCTCGGCGCCGTGCCGCATCAACGCACAGAGCTACCTCGTCGACATGTACGCCAAGCACGGATTCCTTCCCGACGGGGAGGAAGTGCTCGAGGACGGAATTCCGCACACCCCCATGCGTCGCGGGGGCGGAACTCCGTGGAGCGAGGCGTAACCTCACCGGTCGTCGAACGATCAGGAAGTTGATGCGGGGAAGCCCTGTGTGAATCAGGCACGGTCCCGCCACTGTGTAGGTGCTTCGGTCCCGTGGGGCCGAAGCGCCGAAGTCAGATCACCGCACAACTTCGCAGCAGGCCCGCCGGATCGGCGGGCCCATCACCTCTCCGGCGCGGAGTCCGCCGGGACGAAGGAGTTCTCTCGTGCAGCACCCCGGCTATCCGTTCAGTGCGATCGTCGGCCAGGAGCAGCTGCGGTTGTCCCTGATCCTCTGCGCAGTGCACCCCGGTATCGGCGGCGTGTTGGTCCGGGGCGAGAAGGGGACCGCCAAATCCACCGTCGTCCGGGCGTTGGCCGCTCTGCTGCCCGCCGTCGACGACGAGGGTGTCACCAGGCCTGCACGGCTCGTCGAACTGCCCGTCGGTGCAACCGAGGATCGCGTGGTGGGCTCGCTCGATCTCGAGAAAGTGCTGCGCGACGGTGAACGTGCGTTTCAGCCGGGCCTGCTCGCCGCGGCGCACCGTGGAGTGCTCTACGTCGACGAGGTCAATCTGCTGCACGACCACCTCGTCGACGTCCTGCTCGACGCAGCGGCGATGGGCCGCGTGCACATCGAGCGTGACGGTGTGTCTCATTCGCACCCAGCCCAGTTCGTGCTCGTCGGAACCATGAACCCGGAAGAGGGAGAGCTTCGTCCTCAGCTGCTCGACCGGTTCGGACTGGCGGTCGAGGTCACCGCGTCCCGCAATGTCGACACCCGGATGAACGTGGTGAGGCGGCGACTGAACTACGAACAGAACCCCGAGAAGTTCGCGGCCGAGTACGCCGACTCCGACGGGGAGATCGCGCGGAAGATCGTGCACGCCCGGGCGGCACTGGCCGACGTGGTGCTCGACGACACCGAGCTCAGGCGAATCGTCGCTCTTTGTGCCGCTTTCGACGTCGACGGTATGCGAGCCGACCTGGTCGTGGCTCGCACGGCGACAGCGCACGCCGCCTGGCGCGGCGCCGATGCCGTCGACGAATCCGATGTCCGGGTCGCTGCAGAACTCGCACTGCCGCACCGGCGTCGGCGAGATCCCTTCGACGAACCGGGTATCGACGAGTCGGCCCTCGACGACGCGATGCGGGATGCGGCCGAGCAGGCGGAGTCCTCCGCCGAGTCGGATCCGGGACCCGACGACGACGGTGGCGGAGACGACGGAGGTGGAGACGGTGGCGGCGAACCGCAGCCCGATCCCGGGCCACAGTCCGGCACATCGTCGACGGACAAGCCCGACGCCCCCGAGAGAAAACCGGGTGAGCGGGACGCCGCAACACCCGGCGAGAAGTTTCGTGCGCGATCGATCGAGGTTCCCGGCGTCGGGGAGGGAGCCCCGGGTCGTAGGTCCAGGGCGCGCTCCCCGCAGGGACGCGTCGTGCGGTCGACGACGGAACCGGGCAAGGGACTGCACCTCGTGGGGACGCTGTTCGCCGCCGCCGAGTCCCAGGTCGCACGTGGTCGACAGTCCGGCCGATTCGTGTTGCAGCCTTCCGATCTCCGGGGTGCGGTGCGTGAAGGCCGTGAAGGCAACCTCATCGTCTTCGTCGTCGATGCATCCGGTTCCATGGCGGCACGGGATCGACTCTCCGCGGTGACCGGCGCAGTTCTGTCGTTGTTGCGCGATGCGTACCAGCGCCGAGACAAGGTCGCGGTCATCACCGTTCGCGGCCGGGACGCGGAGCTGGTGCTGCCCCCGACATCGAGCGTCGACGTCGCCGCCACACGGTTGCGAAGGATGAAGACCGGCGGCAGGTCACCGCTCGCTCAGGGCTTCGTCACAGCCCGGGACGTCGTGCTCCGTGAGAAGGTCCGCGACCCTCTGCGCCGTGCTCTCGTCGTGGCGATGACGGATGGGCGAGCGACGGGCGGACCGGATCCGGTGGGCCGCGCGCGCACAGCGGCATCCCGCATCGCGGGTGATCACATCGGCTCGGTCGTCGTCGATTGCGAGTCGGGAATGGTCCGGCTCGGATTGGCCGCCGATTTCGCCCGCCACCTGCGCGGCGGGTACGTACGTCTGGCCGATCTGTCGGCCGAGCGCGTCGCCGCTGTCGTACGCGCGGCCGCATAGGAAGGCGAGAAGCATGCCTCAGGGAGTTCCTCTTCCCGGATCGGTACCGCAGGACGGATTGACCACCCGGCAGCGTCGCAATCAGCCGGTCCTGGCCGTGCACACCGGGCCGGGCAAAGGGAAGTCGACCGCTGCGTTCGGGATGGCGTTGCGCGCATGGAACCAGGGTTTCGACGTTGGTGTGTTCCAGTTCGTGAAGAGCGCCAAGTGGAAGGTGGGGGAGGAAGCGACTTTCAAGATGCTCGGCGAACTGCACGAATCGTCGGGTGTCGGTGGCGCGGTCGAATGGCACAAGATGGGCGAGGGCTGGTCCTGGACCCGAAAGAAGGGGTCCGAGGTGGACCATGCCGCGGCCGCCGCCGACGGGTGGGCGGAGATTGCGCGCCGGCTGTCGGAGCAGGAACATCGGTTCTACGTACTGGACGAATTCACGTATCCGTTGAAGTGGGGATGGGTCGACGTCGCCGAGGTCGTCGACGTCCTTCGGAGTCGGCCGGGTAACCAGCATGTCGTGATCACCGGCCGTGATGCACCTGCAGCGCTGATCGAGGCAGCCGATCTGGTCACCGAAATGGCCAAGATCAAGCATCCGATGGACGCGGGCCGCAAGGGCCAACGCGGTATCGAATGGTGACCACCTCCGTTCCCGCCGTCGTCATCGCCGCTCCGGCATCCGGGAGCGGAAAGACCACGGTGGCAACGGGTCTGATGGGTGCGCTGCGCGGCGCCGGGCGTCGTGTCGCACCGTTCAAGGTCGGCCCCGACTACATCGACCCCGGCTACCACGCCCTCGCGACCGGACTACCGGGCCGCAATCTCGACGCGGTCATGGTCGGCGCCGAGCGCATAGGTCCGCTGTATCGACACGGAAGCGCGGGCTGCGACATTTCCGTCGTCGAAGGTGTCATGGGCCTGTTCGACGGAAAGATCGACATGTCCGGTGGCGGCGCCGCCACAGCCGAGGGCTCGACTGCAGCCGTCGCTGCCATGCTCGGCGCGCCGGTCGTGTTGGTCGTCGACGCGCGCGGCCACAGTCAGAGTCTTGCCGCTGTGCTGCACGGGTTCTCGACGTTCGACACGTCCGTTCGCATCGGCGGCGTGATCCTGAATCGAGTGGGAAGTCCTCGCCACGAGGAGGTGCTCCGCCAAGCGTGCGAACGTGTCGGCGTGCCGGTTCTCGGGTCGCTGCCCCGGATGGCGGAACTGGCCGTGCCGTCCCGGCATCTCGGACTGATCACCGCGCTCGAGCACGGAGGCCGGGCACGGGCGGCCGTCGATGCGATGTCCGATCTCGTCGCCGCGCACGTGGACATCGCCGCAATCGTCGCCCTGGCTCGTTCGTCGGTGCAGGATCATCCGTGGGACCCCGCGGCCGAGGTGGGCACCAGAGACGAGGCACGCCCCGTGGTGGCCATGGCAGGGGGACCCGCGTTCACCTTCGGTTACGCCGAACACATCGAACTTCTCCGGGCTTCGGGAGCCGATGTCGTGGTGTTCGATCCTTTGACGGACGGACTACCCGACGGCACGGCCGGCGTCGTCGTCCCTGGCGGTTTCCCGGAGGAGCACGCCGAACAGTTGGCGTCGAACACTGCGTTGCTCGCCGATGTCCGCGCCGCGGCAGGCCGCGGCATTCCGATCCACGCGGAATGCGCCGGGCTCCTGTACCTGGCGCGCAAACTCGACGGGCACACGATGGCCGGAGTCCTCGACGTCGAAGCACGTTTCGGAACGTCGCTCACTCTCGGCTATCGCGACGCGGTGGCGTTGGAGACGTCCGTCCTGTTCGACGCCGGCCAACGCGTCAGCGGCCACGAGTTCCATCGGACCAGGCTCGTGGATCCGGCGCCCTCGGCCGATCTGCATTCCGCGTGGGGGTGGCGGAACCCCAGTGTTGCGGCAGAGCGGGCATTCGTGCAGGAGGGATTCGTGCATGGTGGCGTGCACGCGTCGTACCTGCACACGCACCCGGCGGGAAGTCCGGATTCGGTCCGTCGTTTCGTCGGTGCCTGCGCAACATTCTCCGCCGGGCGTACCCACGGGACCAGAGCAGGCGCGTGACACCGGTGGCCGTATACGTGGTCGTAGGTATCGGGGCGACGTCGACGGCATCGGTGTCGGACTGCCTCGCCGTGCTGGATGACGTCGTACCGACCTCGTTCACGATCGGGGCGTTGTCCACGCTGGCCTCGAAGGAGATTCAGATGCTGCCCGTCGCCGCGTCCCTCGGTGTGAAGCTGCACCTGTGGTCCGCGGAGGAACTTGCGGCGGTGACGGTCACCGAACCGTCCGTTCGGACGCAGGCCGCCACCGGAACGCCAAGTGTCGCCGAAGCGGCGGCGCTGCGCGCGGCCGGCGGACGACTCGTACTCGCGAAGACCAGTGCGCGCGGTGTGACCGTCGCTGTAGCGCTGCTGTGACCGGCCACAGTAGCGCGTCAGGCGGAGTCAGGGCATCGTGTTAACGATGACGTCTTCACCGCTCGTACTCGGTCCTCTCGTCCGCTATGTCGGTGCGCACGATGCGACGTTCTGGTTCGAGTTCGACAGGCCTGGAACCGTCCGAGTCACCACCGATACCGGCGTGCACGGTGAGGCTTCGACGTGGGGCGTTCACGGTCACCACTACGCGCTCGTCGCGCTCACCGATCTGCCTGCCGACACCGCCATCACCTACGACTCGACGTTCGACGGCCGCGTCGTCTGGCCCGAACCGGGTGCAACCGCGGCAATTCATACCATCGACCGGCACGGTCCGGTGACCTTCGCATTCGGATCCTGCAGGCGCGGAGACAATTACAGCGACGAATCCCTCCAGCGAATCGGCGCGGATGCGCTCGCGGGCCTCGGCACCCGCATGGCCGGGCAGGGACCGGAGGAGTGGCCGCAGGCGCTGCTCCTGCTCGGCGACCAGGTCTATGCCGACGACCCGTCGCCGGAGATCATCGAGAGGTTGCGCGCTCGACGAGCCGCGGGCGACGGCCCGGCGAGTGCCCGCGACACCGACGCGGCCGACGAGATCTGCGACTTCGAGGAGTACTCGTGGCTCTACCACGAGTCGTGGGGAGTCGAGCCGGTCAGGACACTGCTCGCGAGCGTGCCGTCGTGCATGATTCTCGACGATCACGACCTGCGTGACGACTGGAACTCGTCGGCGTCGTGGCGCGCCGACATCGAGACCAGGCCCTGGTGGAAGGACCGCGTCGTGGGTGCGTTCTCGTCGTACTGGGTGTATCAGCACCTGGGCAATCTCTCGCCCGACGAGCTCGGTCGAGACGAGCTGTACGCACAGGTGAAGGCCGCTGCGACAGACGAGGATCGCGAACGCTTGCTCTCGGAGTTCTCGCTTCGAGTCGACGAGGTACCCGAGACTGGCCGGTGGAGCTTCTACCGAGACTTCGGTGACACTCGCTTGATCATGATCGACTCCCGGTGCTCTCGTGACCTCGACCCCAGCAGTCGCGCGATGGTCGACGACGTCGAGTGGGCGTGGGTCAGGGAACGCGCGCTCGAGAAGTCTCCGAGGCACCTGCTCTTCGGCTCGTCACTGCCGTATCTCATGCTGCCCGCACTGCATCACCTCGAACAGTGGAACGAGGCTGTGGCACAGGGAAGCTGGGGCAAGCTCGCGGCGCGAGTAGGAGAGAAGCTTCGAATCGACCTGGATCTCGAGCACTGGGCTGCGTTCGGAAAGTCGTTTCTGGACATGGCGACCCTCGTGCGCGAGATCTCCCGAAGCGACGACGCACCCGCCAGCATCATGTGGCTTTCCGGCGACGTGCACTGCTCGTACGTCGCGCGTGCCGAGTTCGGCGTGGGAGGCGACGTTCCTGCGACGTACCAGTTGACGATGTCGCCGTTCCGCAACCCGCTGAACCTGCCGATCCGTGCCGTCAACCGGCTCGCGATCAAACGTCCGGCCGCCCGTGTACTGGCCTCGCTCGCACGGGGAGCCAAGGTGCCGCCGCCCGACGTCAGCTGGGAAGCCGAAGCCGGGCCGTGGTTCGACAACGGCGTCATGCTGCTCACGACCGAAGGGGAGACGGCGCGTGTGAGCGTCGAGCATGCGCACGTCGATCCCGTCGGCCGACAGACCTTGACCACCACTCGAAAAATGACGTTGACTCCCTGACATAGATTTGTCGGCGTGGCTCACCTCGAACTGACCGACATCGACTACTTCCTGCCCGACGGCAGGCAGCTTCTCAGCGGCGTCGGATTCCGTGTCGGAGACGGCGCCAAGATGGCGTTGATCGGACCGAACGGCACGGGCAAGACCACGTTGACTCGCATCGTCTCCGGCGACATCGAACCCGAGGACGGCGCTGTCACCCGATCGGGTGCGCTCGGGGTCATGCGTCAGTTCGTCGGGAGTGGAGCCGGCGGAACGACCAGTGGGGTCGGGAGTGGAGCCGGCGGAACGACTGTTCTGGATCTGTTGCTGTCGGTGTCCGCGCCCGCGGTGCGCCGAGCCGCCGAGGCTCTGGACGCGGCCGAGAACGCGATGATGGAGACGGACGACGAGAAGACGCAGATGAAATATGCTGCAGCGCTCTCGGATTGGGGCGACATCGGGGGATATGACCTGGAACCGTTCTGGGACAAGGTGACGATGGCGGCGCTCGGTACGCCGTTCGATGTCGCGAAATGGCGTGATGTGTCGACGTTGAGCGGTGGCGAGCAGAAGCGTGTCGTGCTCGAGGCGTTGTTCGCCGGTTCCGACGAGTTGCTTCTACTCGACGAGCCGGACAACTACCTGGATGTTCCCGGTAAGCGGTGGCTGGAGAAGACGATTCGTGAATCGGACAAGTCTGTTCTCTTCATCAGTCACGACCGCGAGCTCATCGCGAATGCGGCGACCCGCATCGTCACTCTCGAACCAGGAATCAACGGGGCCACCTCCTGGGTCCACGGCGGAGGCTTCGCCACCTACTACGACGCGCGAGAGGACAGGAACGCCCGGCTCGACGAGCTTCGACGTCGCTGGGACGAGGAACGAGTGAAACTGCGGGCGCTCGTTCTCCGTTTGCGGGAGAAAGCGAAGTTCAACGACGGTATCGCCGCCCGCTATCAGGCCGCACAGACGAGGCTCGCGCGATTCGAGGACGCAGGCCCTCCCGAGGCGGTTCCACTGAAGCAGAAGGTGACGGTACGGCTGCACGGTGGGCGCACCGCCAAACGCGCGCTGGTGTGTACCGGCCTGGAGCTGACCGGGTTGATGAAGCCGTTCGACACGGAGATCTGGTTCGGTGATCGGGTGGCCGTGCTCGGTTCCAACGGATCCGGCAAATCGCACTTTCTTCGGCTGCTCGCGGCGGGTGGTACCGACCCCGAGCGGGAGCACCTCCCGGTACAGGAACTCGAGATCGCGCCCGTACCGCACAGCGGCACCGCCGTGCTGGGTGCGCGGGTGCGGCCAGGACTGTTCGCGCAGACTCACAGCAGGCCGGATCTCCACGGCAAGACGTTGCTGGACATACTGCATCTCGGCAACGAGCACCGTGACGGAATGGGACGCGAGGCCGCGAGCCGTGCACTCGATCGTTACGGCCTGTCACTCGCCGCAGAGCAGTTGTACGACAACCTGTCCGGTGGGCAGCAGGCACGGGTTCAGATTCTTCTGCTGGAGCTGTCCGGTGCCACCCTGCTGCTACTCGACGAGCCGACGGACAACCTCGACCTGGTGTCCGCGGACTCGCTGCAAGACGCCATCACGGCATTCGAGGGGACCGTCGTCGCCGTCACCCACGACCGATGGTTCGCGCGCAGCTTCGACCGGTTCCTCGTTTTCGGATCCGACGGGCAGGTCTACGAATCGAGTGAGCCTGTCTGGGACGAAACACGGGTCGAGCGCAAGCGAGGCCTACGGGAGCGAGCCCTGAAGGCAACGCGGTAGCGTTTCGTCCCGTGAATGTCTCCACATCGAGTGAGTCCGACGCGACCGATTCTCCCTATCTGGTCGGCCTGAATCTGTCCGGGCGGCGTGTTGTCGTCGTCGGCGGTGGCACTGTTGCGCAGCGTCGGCTGCCGTTGTTGATCTCGTCGGGTGCGGTGGTTCATGTCATCACTCGTGAGGCGACGCCCGCGGTGGAGGGCTGGGCGACGGCAGGTCAGGTGACGCTGGAACTGCGGGACTACCGCGACGGAGACATTGCGGACGCGTGGTACGCGATCGCGTGCACCGACGAAGCCGAGACCAACGCGGCCATCGTCGCCGAGGCCGAACGGGCCAGAACCTTCTGCGTCCGGGCGGACGTCGCGCGCGACGGAACCGCGGTCACGCCTGCGTCGGCGGATTACGACGGTCTCACGCTCGGTGTGCTGGCCGGGGGCCAGCACCGTAGATCGGCAGCGGTGAGGACCGCGGTGCTCGAAGCTCTGCAGTCCGGTGTCGTCACCGACGCCGCACACGCCCCGCACACCGGCGTCGCACTCGTCGGCGGTGGTCCAGGCGATCCCGACCTCATCACCGTTCGCGGGCGTCGCCTGTTGACCTACGCCGACGTCGTGGTCACCGACAGACTCGCGCCGCCGGAGTTGCTGGCCGAGCTCGGCCCCCACGTCGAGGTCATCGACGCATCGAAGATTCCGTACGGGCGCGCGATGGCCCAGGAGGCAATCAACCAGGCGCTGATCGACGGAGCGAAGGCAGGGAAGTTCGTCGTCCGGCTCAAGGGCGGAGACCCGTACGTCTTCGGCCGTGGTTACGAGGAACTCGAAGCTCTCACCGACGCGGGAATCCCGGTCACCGTCGTGCCGGGAATCACCAGTGCGATCTCCGTGCCGTCCGCTGCGGGCGTGCCGGTGACGCATCGAGGTGTGACTCACGAATTCGTCGTCGTCAGCGGACACGTCGCGCCGGACCACCCCGACTCTCTCGTCGACTGGGACGCACTGGCGCGACTCAAGGGCACGATCGTGCTCCTGATGGCCGTCGAGCGGATCGACAAATTCGCGGCGGTGCTGATGAACGGCGGAAGAGCCGCGTCGACGCCGGTCCTCGTGGTCCAGGAGGGGACGATGCGTACCCAACGCGAGGTACGGGCGGACCTCTCCACGGTGGCCCAGAAGGTCAAGGACGAGGGCATACGTCCACCTGCGATCGTCGTAATCGGAACCGTTGCTGGTTTTTCTGTGAACTCTCGGTAACGTGAACCCCCGTGCCTGATCACACGCAGCCCGCAGCGCCCACGACGCAGATCGTCTACCCGGTCACCACCAGGGCATTCGGTCTGGCGATCATCGTTCTCAGCGGACTGCAGCTCATGGTGGTTCTCGACGGGACGGTCGCCAATCTGGCTTTGGCGCCGCTGCAGGCGGATCTGGGATTGAGCGACGCGGGTCGCAACTGGGTGTTGACGTCGTACGCACTGGCGTTCGGCGGCCTCATGCTTCTGGGCGGGCGCCTCGGCGATGCGTTCGGTCGCAAGAAGATGTTCCTCGGTGGCGTCGTGCTGTTCACCATCGCGTCGCTGTTGTGCGGGCTCGCCGTCAACGAAGCGACGTTGGTCGCCGCGCGTGCACTGCAGGGCGTGGGCGCTGCGGTGGCGTCGCCGACGGCCTTCGCGCTCGTGGCCACGACGTTCGCGCCGGGCCCGGTTCGTAATCAGGCCATCGCGATCTACGCCGCGATGACGGGTGTCGGTTCCATCGCCGGACTGATCATCGGCGGCGCTCTGACGCAAGTGTCCTGGCGCTGGATCTTTCTGATCAACGTGCCGATCGGCATCCTGATCGTCATCCTCGCGGTGGTGTCGCTGAAGGAAACCGCAGGCGTCCGCCTGACCCTCGATGTTCCTGGCGCGATACTCGGCACCCTCGGCTGTACCGGCGTGGTCCTCGCGCTCAGCGAAGGCACCGAACTGGGGTGGCTCAGCCCATTGGTGATCGGTTCCCTCGTCGCGGGTCTGATCCTGCTGGGGCTGTTCCTCGTCGTCGAGCGTCGAGCGGCCAACCCGCTGCTCCCATTTTCTCTGTTCGCCAGCAAGGACCGCGTCGCTACCTTCGTCGCGATCTTCTTCGCCGGCGGCGTCATGTTCTGCCTGGCCGCGTTCGTGGCTCTGTTCGTTCAGGACATCCTCGGCTACAGCCCACTCGCCGCAGGTCTCGCGTTCGTGCCGTTCGCCTTCGGCCTGGGTGCTGCCGCGTTCATCACCTCCCAACTGGTCGTGCGCATTCAGCCGAGATGGTTGGTCATGACAGGCGCACTGATCATGATCGGGTGGCTGCTGTTCTCGGTCGCCACCATGGACGCAGAGTCGTCGTACTTCCCCGGCATCTTCTTCCCGGTCATCGGTATCGGATTCGGCGTCGGCATGGCATCGATACCGCTGCCGCTGTGCGCGATCGCCGGGGTGCAGGCCACCGAAATCGGCCCACTGACCGCCATCGCCCTCGTCGCGCAGACCCTCGGCGGCCCGGTAGCGCTCGCGATCGTCGGCGCACTGGTCACTTCTCGGACGCTCTCGCTCGGCGGCACCACGGGCCCGGCAACGTTGATGAACGACGTCCAGCTCGGCGCCCTGAGCTCGGGCTACATGTTCGCTCTCTTCTGCTGCTCCATCCTCGCCGTCGTGGCAGGCCTCGCGGCGTTCTTCATTCGCTTCACCCCCCAACAGGTCGCCCAGGCCCAGGCCGCGCAGGAAGACGCCCAATCGGCCTAGACGCCCAATCGACCTAGACACCCAGCACGAGCTTCGCGATCGCGAAGTAGACGATCAATCCCGTTGCGTCGCAGAACGTCGAGATGAACGGCGTCGAGAACACCGCGGGATCGACGCCGATCTTCTTGGCCAACAGCGGCATGGCACCGCCGACCGTTGCGGCCAACGTGCAGATCGCGAGGAGAGTGGATCCGATGACCAGGCCGAGGTGCCAGTCGTAGACCAGGCCTGCGATGACGAAACCGAGCGTTCCGAGCATCGCGCCCATGGTTGCGCCCACGCGAATCTCGCGGAACAGTACCGCGCCGATATCGCGTGGGCGTACGTCGCCGACGGCAAGTGCTCGAGTCACCGTGGTGGCGGCTTGGGATCCGGTGTTGCCACCGGTTCCGGTCAGCAGCGGAATGAACAGTGCGAGCGTCACCACCGCAGCCAGCGCATGCTCGAAGATTTCGAGAACTTGCACGGTGAGAATGGCGGACAGCGCGAGGACGAGAAGCCACACCACACGCGATCGGACGATGCTGAGCACCGGAGTGGCCAGGTACGGCCGGCGCAGAGGCTCGGTGCCGCCGGCACGTGCCGCATCCTCGTCCTCGGCGTCCTCGAGAATGCGTGATGCCTGGTCGATGGTGAGGATGCCGATCAAGCGATTCTCCGAATCGACGACCACTACGGCTGGGCTTCGATGGTCGAGGCACGAACGGGCGGCTTCCTCGGCGGAGACGTCGGCCCTGACGACGGGCCGGCTCGTGGAGAGGTTCTCGACGACCGTCGTGGGGTCGGCGGTGGCGACGTCGGCGAGCGTCGCGACGCCGACGAGCCGTCGGCTGTCGTCGGTGATCGGAAGCAGATAGACGGACTCGGCACCGGCTCCGATCGCCCGAACCTGAGCCAGGGCCTGGTCCGCCGTCGTGGTGGGGTGGACACGGACGTACTCGGGGCTCATCCGCCGTCCGACGGATCCTTTCGCGTAGCCGAGCATCGGCGCGGTGAGCTCACGCTCCGTCCGTGAAAGTCCCTGCATCAACCGGTGCGCCACATTGGAGGGAAGTTCGTCGACGAGTTCGACGCGATCGTCGGGATCCAGTTCGGCGAAGAGCGTGACGACGTCGTCGTCTCGCAGCGCGGTGACGAGTTCGCTGCGGACCGACGCGTCGAACTGCTCGAACACATCGAGTGCGCGATCCTTCGGCAGCAATCGATACAGCACCGCGCGTTCGGCCGAGTCCGTACGTTCGAGAATCCGCGCTGCGTCGGCAGGCGGCAGGTCCGCGACGAGCTGGGACATGCCGGCGAGATCTTTCGCGCGAAGCAGTTCCGTCGAGCGGGTGATGACGTCGTCGAGAGTGTGGTGCACTCGTCCATTGTGCCGAGTGCACCGAGCGTGAACGTGTGGGCTGCTTCCCTTCGGGGTCCGTCGAAAGGAGGACGCGATGAATGCATCGATGTCGTTACCGTCGAGCCATGGCGACGCTCGAACGGTATCGATCATTGGATGTATTGCGCGGCATCGCGATTGCAGGCACGCTCGGCACCAACGTCTGGATCTTCACCAGCGGATCCGGGCTCGTCGGATATCTCGATGCTGTCGGGAAAGGTGACGGTGGGTGGGGTCTGGTCGAACGAATTCTGCAACAATGCGCCCAGGGCAAGTTCCTCGGTCTTCTGACCGTCATGTTCGGTATGGGGCTTGCGATCCAGCAGCGGTCGGCGTCGACGCGAGGGGAAGCGTGGCCAGGTCGATACCCCATCCGGGCGGCACTGCTCTTCGTCGACGGGGTACTGCACTTCCTTCTGTTCACCGAATTCGACGTGCTGATGGGGTATGCCGTCACCGGTTTCGTCGTCGCGTACGTTCTCGTCGGTGGGGAACGTGCTCAGCGGCGGTGGATGATCTGCGCCGCCGGCGTACACGTCGTGATGATCTCGGCGATCGCAGCACTGCTGGCCTCCGCGTCGGAGGGTACGCAGCCGTCACCGCTGCAGCCCAACCCGTACGCGGACGGCTCGTTCTGGGATCTGGTGCTCTTCCGTATCGACAACGCAGTGGTGTTCCGCTCCGAGACGGTGTTGATCCTTCCGATGTCGATTGCACTGTTCTTGTTGGGGGCAAGCCTGTTTCGCGCGGGAGTGTTGTCCGCATCGGGGAGAACTCTTCGACGGAGGATGATGGTTCTCGGGACGGCCGCGCTGCCTATCGACTTCGCGTTAGGACTGGTGGGCGGAGACCCTGGAATCATCGTATCTCGATACCTGACAGCACCGTTGGTATCCCTTGGGATTCTGGCGTTCGTGGCCGCTTTGTACGTTCGAGGTGATCGCGACGGCTTCGTGACCGCGCGGCTCACCGAGATCGGACGAATGGCATTGTCGAGCTACGTTCTCCAGAACGTGGTGGCCTCGGTGCTGTGCTACGGGTGGGGATTCGGGATCGCGGCGAAACTCGATGCGCCCGCGCAGAAGGTCCTCGGTACGGTCGCGGTTTACCTGGTGACGGTGTCGATCCTGAGCCTGTTCGCACACCTGTGGCTGCGGCGCCACCGACGTGGGCCGATCGAATGGTTGTGGAACTACTCGGCGGGAATCGGCGTGGCTACGACAGGTGGGCCTCGTCGGCGGCAGCCTGGCCGGAGTGCCATCCTTCGGCGTCGAGTCTGGGTCCTCGCATGGCCCGGACCCGGGGGAACAACCGATCGAATTCCTCTTCGACGGCCGCAGTCTGTGCGGCGAGCATCGGGAGCAGGCTTCCCGACTGTTCTGTCGCCTCCTCGAGGGCGAGTGCGCCGACGTCGGCGAGACGCTCGCCGATCCTGACGGCATAGGCGAACAGAAACGCCTTGCCGAACGCTGCGGATGCAGCGCCCTTGCGCCGCTTGGCTTTCGGCGAGTGCGACAGTGCCCGCGTGGCCTGGACGAGCAACGAGGTGAACAGCAGTTCGGTCTGCTCGACGTCGACGGGGGAGCCGACGAGAGTGGCGACGGCGAACTCGGGATCCCAGATGGACTTGACCCGATTGACGTCGCCGACGACGTGCAGCAACTGTGCTTTCGCGGGTGCATGTGGGTTGTCGACGTGGAGGCGACGGCTGATCACGTCGACGTTGCCTTCGGTCAACAGCAACGAGTCGATCGAGTACCGCGTCATCAATTCCTGCGCCTTGGCGGTCAGGGTCTCGGCTTCCTCTTCGAAATCGGTGGCGTCCGCTTTCGCGAGCAGTCCGCGGATCCTGCCGAGCACCTTGCCGTTCGGTGATTCACCGGTCGTCACGCCGCGGTCCATGCGAGGAGCACGCTTGCGTGGCCACTGTGAGGGCAGCGGCCCGATCTGCGGCCATCTCGGCAATTGTTGCCATTGCCCCAGAAGCGCGAGCACCGCGATCCATTGATCACTGGCAGCGATGTAGTCCGATTTTCCGCTCGCCGACAACTGTGCCGCCAGGAAGCTCGGAGACGCTTCGACTCGGGCCGCAGCTTTGGGATACGCGGCACAGATCTCGGAGAGTTGATCGACCCAGCTCTGCGGCGCCCGGTCGTCGGCGTCGGTCAGATCCGATTGGTGCAGAATTGCCGCTGCCGCAAGCGAAGACACAGCGACCGTTTGTTGGCGTCGCACGATGTGCAGCAGGTCGAACGGTTGCCATCCTGCTTCGTACATCGTCTGGATCATGTTGGTGAGAGCCAGCGACCCGAGTGCCTGCGGGTCGAACTCGTCGAGCGCGATCAACCGGTCGGCGATGTCGTCGACGAGTCGCAGGTCCTTGCTGCGGCCGAACGAAGCGTCGGCCCCCTGCCTCAGGAGCGAAGGAACCGGGTTCACTCGGTGAGCACGATCAACTCGGTCGGCGAGGCGACCTCTACGCGAAGCCCGGACTTCGCTGCGACCCGTGCCACTCCCTTGACGTCCTTCGGTTCGGCGGTCGTCAACGTCAGTGTCCGAGCCAGCAGACCTTTGTGGTGCTTGTTGAAGTGGCTGACGACGGACCGGGTGCCATCGGGCTTCTCGGTCAGCACGGTCGCAGTCACCGCCCCTGGCACCGGCCCCAACTGCTGATAGGTCCCGGATCGAAGATCGACCACCAGCTCGTCGGCCTCGGCCAGAAGTGCCTCGGTCAGGTCCGGCTTCCACAGTGAGCGCAGCGTGCCGAATCCGGGAATCTTCGACCCGCCGGACAGGCGGTACGACGGGATGGGATCGGTCGCACGGACCGCTCCGAACAGAGCGGAGCCGATCCACAGGCGTGCCGCGGCCCGGGCGCGGCCCGCACGCGTGAACGAACCGGCGTCGAGTGCGTCGTACAGTACGCCGGTGTAGCGGCTGAGAGCAGGAGCGGTCGGCGACGTCCACAGCACCGCGTTGCGCTGGATTTCGTCGGCCTGGGTCGGACCGAGTCCGAGGGCCGCGCTCGAGGCCTCGACGTCCGCAGCCAACTCGACCAGGGCATCCGCGAGCTTCTGCCGCAACGGCGTGAGGTCCGGCAACGACAGCTCGCCGAGGTCGAGAGGTGATCCCGCACCGCCGTCGGACTTCGTTTCGGAGGGTGGGAGCAGGATGAGCACGGGGAGCAACGTTACCGTTTCGCCGGGCACCGACTACTCTCGTACCCCGTGATCACCCGTCTTTCGCAGTTGTTCCTTCGCACCCTCCGCGACGACCCCGCCGACGCCGAGGTCGACAGCCACAAGCTTCTGGTTCGTGCCGGCTACGTCCGTCGTATCGCACCGGGTGTCTACTCGTGGCTGCCACTGGGTCTGAAGGTGCTCCGGAAGATCGAGAACGTCGTCCGTGAAGAGATGAATGCGATCGGCGCACAAGAGATCTCGTTGCCTGCCCTGCTGCCTCGTGAACCGTACGAGTCCACCAATCGATGGACCGAGTACGGCGACGCGCTGTTTCGGCTGAAGGACCGGAAGGGCAATGACATGCTGCTCGGTCCGACGCACGAGGAACTGTTCGCGCTCACGGTCAAGGGTGAGTACAACTCCTACAAGGACCTGCCGGTCACCCTGTACCAGATTCAGAACAAGTACCGCGACGAGGAGCGTCCCCGCGCAGGCGTTCTGCGTGGTCGTGAGTTCATCATGAAGGACTCGTACTCCTTCGACCTCGACGAGGACGGGTTGAAGGCGTCCTACCACGCCCACCGCGAGGCCTATCAGCGCATCTTCGCGCGGCTCGGTATCAAGTACGTCATCGTCGCGGCCACGTCCGGCGCCATGGGCGGCAGTGCCTCCGAGGAGTTCCTCGCCGAGAGCGAGGTCGGTGAGGACACCTACGTTCGCTGCATCGAGTCCGGCTATGCGGCCAACGTCGAAGCCGTCACCACCGCCCGCCCGGACTCGCTGCCCATCGAGGGTCAGCCCGAGGCGGTCGACTACGAGACCGGCGAGACCCCGACCATCGCGACACTGGTCGACTGGGCCAACAGTGCAGATCTCGGCCGGACCGTCACCGCCGCGGACACGCTGAAGAACATTCTGCTCAAGGTGCGGCAGCCGGATGGTGAATGGGAACTGCTCGCCGTCGGCGTCCCGGGAGACCGTGAGGTGGACGAGAAGCGTCTCGAAGCGTCGCTCGAGCCCGCCGAGTACCAGTTGCTCACCGACGCGGACTTCGAGGCCAACCCCTTCCTGGTCAAGGGGTACATCGGGCCTCGTGGCCTGCAGGCCAACGGTGTTCGGTACCTCGTCGACCCCAGGATCGTCGACGGAACGTCGTGGATCACCGGCGCGGACGTCAAGGGCAAGCACGTCGCGAACCTCGTCGCCGGCCGCGACTTCACTCCGGACGGAACCATCGAGGCGGCCGAGGTGCGCGACGGTGACATGTCGCCTGACGGGCGCGGACCGCTCGTCAGTGCGCGCGGAATCGAGATCGGCCACATCTTCCAGCTCGGTTACAAGTACACCGACGCGTTCACGGTGGACGTTCTCGGTGAGAACGGCAAGCCGGTGCGGCTCGTACAGGGTTCCTACGGTGTCGGCATCACGCGTGCCGTAGCCGTGGTGGCCGAGCAGATGCACGACGACAAGGGCTTGCGTTGGCCTGCGGAGATCGCGCCGTACGACGTTCACTTGGTCATCGCGAACAAGGACGAGGCTGCGCGCGACGGTGCCGAGGCGATCGTGTCGGAGTTGAACCTGCAGGGACTCGACGTGCTGTTCGACGACAGGAAGGCGTCGCCTGGCGTCAAGTTCAAGGACTCCGAGCTGCTCGGCATGCCTCTGGTGGTCGTCGTCGGCCGCGGATGGGCAGACGGCAAGGTCGAACTTCGGGATCGGTTCTCCGGTGAGAGCGTCGAGTTGGACAAGGAGACGGCCGTCGCGGACATCGTGAAAGCGGTTCGGGGCTCCTGATTCCTCTCTCCCTGTCGGTTACTCACTGGTAGCTTTGGCGGGAGCGGAGCCTGCGAAGTGAGTTCGCGGGAACCGCACCGACAAGGAGAGGTGACAATGGTGTCGCAGATTTCTCTGTTCGATCCCACGAAGCTCGACGTGACGCGTTTGGACGACGAGACTGCTCGACAGTTGCGCGCGCTGATCGACTGGTTCGAGAGTCGTGGCAAAGCGAAACTGCTCTCCGACGACCTCGACGCGGTTTGGACGGCGGATTTCCTCGCATTCGTCGCGAAGGAGAAGCTGTTCGCCACGTTCTGCACGCCTGCTGCGTACGCGGACGGTGACCCGAACAAGCGGTGGGATGCCTCGCGGAACGCGATGCTCAGCGAGATCCTCGGCTTCTACGGCCTGTCCTACTGGTACGCGTGGCAAGTCACTGTCCTTGGGCTGGGTCCTGTCTGGATGAGCGACAACGACGCAGCCAAGCGCCGGGCTGCGGCGTTGCTGGACGAGGGCGGCGTCGCCGCGTTCGGTCTGTCCGAACGGGCACACGGTGCCGACGTCTATTCCACCGACATGCTTCTGGCTCCCGGCGGGGGAGACGGGGTCGAGTTCATGGCGTCGGGCGAGAAGTACTACATCGGCAACGGCAACGTGGCAGGGACGGTGTCCGTGTTCGGTCGTCGCACCGATGTCGAGGGTCCCGAAGCGTACGTCTTCTTCGTTGCGAACAGTAACCATGACAACTATGTGTTGCGAGACAACGTGGTTCACGGTCAGATGTTCGTCAGCACGTTCGCGCTGGAGAACTACCCGGTCCGGGCCGAGGACATCCTGCACACCGGCGCCGACGCGTTCTCGGCGGCGCTGAACACCGTCAACGTCGGCAAGTTCAACCTGTGCACCGGGTCGATCGGGATCTGCGAGCATGCCTTCCACGAGGCGATCACTCACGCGCACAATCGCATCCTCTACGGCAACCGGGTCACCGATTTTCCGCACGTGCGAGCAAGTTTCGTCGACGCGTACTCGCGGCTGATCGCCATGAAACTGTTCAGCGCTCGTGCCCTCGATTACTTCCGATCCGCTTCGGTGGAGGACCGTCGGTATCTCCTGTTCAATCCGATGACCAAGGCCAAGGTCACGTCGGAGGGCGAAACCGTGGTTCGTACATTGCACGACGTCATCGCAGCGAAGGGGTACGAGAAGAACACGTACTTCAGAGAGGCGGCGCAACTGATCGGCACGTTGCCCAAACTCGAAGGCACGGTCCACGTCAACGTGGCGTTGATGCTCAAGTTCATGCCGGCGTACATGTTCGCGCCCACTGAGTTTCCGGCGGTCGAGGTTCGCGACGACGCGTCGGACGACGCCTTCTTCTTCGCTCAGGGACCGGCGCGCGGCGCGAGCAAGGTCCGGTTCCAGGACTGGGTGCCCGTGTACGAGAAATACTCGGCCGTGCCCAACGTCGGGCGTTTCTACGAGCAGGTGTTGGCGTTCAAGCAGTTTCTGACCGAGTCGGCGCCCAACGAGGAGCAGCAGCGTGATCTCGACTTCCTGCTGAACGTCGGGCACCTGTTCTCGCTCGTGGTCTACGGTCACTTGATTCTCGAGAGCGCGGACGCGGTATCGACCGAAGTTCTCGATCAGATCTTCGACTTTCAGGTACGCGACTTCTCTGCGTATGCCGTTGCGCTGTACAGCAAGCCGTCCTCGACGGAGGCGCAGCAGGCATGGGCTGTCGGCGCGCTGCGCAAGCCCGTCGTGAACGCCGCGAGATTCGAAGCAGTGTGGGGCGAAGTCCTGGCGTACGACAGTGCGTACGAGATGCAGCCCTAGCCCGAGGTCTTGACGAACTGGGCCAGCTTCGGCCCGAATGCACAATCGGCGAGTTCGGCGAGGGGAGACTCGTCGGAGGAGTGTTCGACCGCCTGGATTGCCAGCAGGCAGTTGAGCAACATGCCGTGCGCGATGAAGTCGCGTGCCTCGTCGGGCGTGCACCCGGTGCGTTCGCGTATCTGGGTGTAGATCGCGGACATGCCGTCACGCGCTTGGGTGCCGATCTCCGGTGTGGTGCTCGCGGTGAAACCGTGCATCATGACCAGGAGAAGGTCTCGGTCGGTGACGAGATCCGCGTACGCCCGACCCAGTGCGGGCCAGACGTCGGGCTCCGACGGTGACTCGTCGAGAACGCGATCGAACGCGCGCATGATCCCGTCGATCGCGCGCTGGAACACGAGGCGGAACAGTTCGCTCTTGGTGCCGAACATCCGGACGACGTAGGGCTGAGACACGCCCGCTTCCTTGGCGACGGCGTCTGTGCTGGTTCCGGCGTAGCCGCCCCTGGCGAACGCTCGGGTGGCGGCGTCGAGCACCAATTCACGGCGGTCGGCTGCGTCCATGCGGGTGGTCTTCGTCGGCGCTGGCATGTTGACAGGTTATCAGTTGATAACTAGCGTCCCCAGTCAAGTAATCATTCGATGCTTACAACCTTCGGAGGCTTGCCATGTCCACGACGACCGCTCCGCCGCACATCGACACCCAACGGCGAATTCCGATCTGGGTCGGAATTCTCGCCGCGTCGCTACCGATGTTCATGGCGACCCTCGACAACCTGGTGATGACCAGTGCGCTCCCGGTGATCCAGGCAGACCTGTCGGCCTCGGTCGGAGAACTGCAGTGGTTCATGAATGCGTACACGCTGAGCTTCGCGACGCTGATGCTCGCGGCCGCGACGCTCGGCGACCGGTGGGGCCGCCGCAACGTCTTCCTCGGGGGCATCGCCGTGTTCACCGTCGCCTCGATCGGCTCCGCGCTCGCGACGACACCGGTGATGCTCATCGCTGCCCGAGCGATTCAGGGCGCGGGAGCCGCTGCCATCATGCCACTGTCCCTGACGCTGCTCGCCGGAGTCGTGCCCGCCGCGAAACGTGCACTCGCCATCGGGATCTGGGGCGGAGTGTCCGGGCTCGGTGTCGCGCTCGGTCCGGTCGTCGGCGGCGCAGTCGTCGACGGTGTCTCGTGGGAAGCCATCTTCTGGATCAATGTCCCCGTGGCACTCGTCGCGGTGCCTCTCGCACTCGTGGCGCTGAAGGAGTCCTACGGACATCGTCAGCCGCTGGACCTCGTCGGAATCCTGCTCGCAGGCGCGGGCGTCTTTCTGCTGGTGTGGGCGGTGGTGCACGGAAACGAGGACGGATGGGCCTCGGCGACGGTGCTTCTCTCGTTCATCGGATCGGCGGTGTCCATGGTGGCGTTCGTGATGCGTCAGAGGTCGACGAAATTCCCGGTCGTTCCACTTCGGTTGTTCCGCTCTCGCAGTTTCTCCGTCGCCAACATCATCGGTGTGTCGTTCACTCTCGGGATGTTCGGCGCGGTCTTCCTTCTGTCTCAGTATCTGCAGATCGTCATGGGATACACCCCGTTCCAAGCTGGTCTTCGGACGTTGCCGTGGACGGCTGCCCCGATGATCGTGGCACCCCTGGCAGGAGTGCTGGCACCTCGGCTGGGTCTACGGACGCTGCTCGTCGCAGGTCTGACGCTGCAGTCCGGAGCCTTGGTGTGGATGGCCGCGATAGTGGAACCGGGAACCTCGTACATCAGCATGATTCCCGCCCTGGCCATGGCCGGAATCGGCATGGGCCTGACATTCGCGCCGTCGGCGACGGCGGTGCTCACCGACATGTCTGCTGTCGATCACGCCACGGCCAGCAGCACCAACTCGACCATTCGCGAGATCGGTATCGCGCTCGGAATCGCTGTTCTCACAGCGGTCTTCCTGGGCAGCGGGGGAGCGTTGACTCCCACCGGGTACACCGACGCGTTGGCTCCCGCACTGTTGGTCGGCGCCGCAGCTGTCGCGGTCGGAATTCTGGCCGCGCTGTTCATGCCCTCGGGCATTGCCGCGACGACGCCTACGGCTGACCCGGAAACGCCACCGTCGCCGGAACCACTCCCAGGATCGTCCGCCAGTTCGCAAGTCTCAGCGCAGCTTCGGTCAGCGCGGTGATTCCGATCTCGCGAGTGGGGCCGGACCGGCTGCGCTCGATCACCGAGCGCCACGCGACCGACGTGTCCGCTTCGGCCTGAGCGGCAAGCTGGACGGCGGTGACGGGATCGGTCACAGGAAACGGTGTGGTGTACGCGGTCGCGGGCTGCGGCGGGGTGACGCTCGCCGCAGTCAGTGCATCGATGGTGGCGTCACGTCGTGCCCGGTGAGCAGCCGCGTAGGTTGCCACAAGGTCCGCGCGCGCAGGATTGGAGAAAGCGCCGACGATGCCGTAGGCGAACACCGCGGCGTACTCGGCCTGCAGCGCATCGACGAGCGCCTGCTGCTCTTCACCTAGCTCGTTCACGACAACACCACCTCCACGGAGGTCGTGCACGCGGCGCTGATCGAACCCAGCAAGCCGGCGCGGAAGCCGGATTCGTTGCGCGCCGAATCAGCGGCGCTGCGTGCAGAATCGGTCAGCGCAGCCACCAACTCGTCCCACGTCGGAGGCGGGCCATCGGTCGTGGTGGAGGCCGCAGGCGTGGTCGTCGACCCGCCTGCGACGCGGTCTATCTCCGTCGCCAACGCGTCGGCATGTGCGGTGCGCTCGAGTTCCACGACCGACAGTGCAGCAGCACGATCCGGGATCGAGGCAGCGAGCGCCGCGGCCGACCGCGCGTCCTGGCGAGCCTGCCGCAAGTGCGTGGTGAGTGTGTCCACCGTCTCGGCGGTGTCCTGGCCCGGCGTGCAGGCTGTGACCGAGGTGAGCCCGGCCGCCGCGAGGGCCGCCCCCGCTACCAGTCGAAACGACGCGCGACGTGTGAGTGGGCGAGATAGCGCGGGCGTCAGCACGCGTCCATGCTGCCAGGTCTCACTTTGCCGGTGCGCACCCGCACCTGGTCACGGGCCGCCGCGATGGGCGCTAGGCTGTACGTTCACCGTCTGAGGAACCGATCCGCCCACAACTTCACGAGGAGTGCACACCACGATGCCTGTTCCGTCCAAGGAGAGGGTCGTCGAGCTCCTGTCCGACCTGATCGACGCACACGGTTTCGACCTCGAGGACGTCACCGTCGTTGCAGCCGGCAAGCACAGTGCCGTTCGGATCATGGTCGACCGTGAACAGGGAATCGATCTGGACACCCTGCCGTCGCTCAGCCGAGAGATCTCCGACGTGTTCGACGGGGTGTCGGACTTCGGGGAGGCGCCGTACACGCTCGAAGTCACCACTCCCGGAATCGACCGACCTCTGACGCTCGAACGGCATTGGCGTCGGGCACGGGGTCGAGCGGTGCGGATCGAATTGGCGGACGAGAAGTTCGACGGCAGGATCGGCGCACTCGACTCGGGCGTCGTGACGGTTGTGACGAAGACGAAGGGTGTTCTCTCGACACGCCGGGTGGCGTTGACGGACGTCGTCAAAGCAGTTGTGCAGGTGGAATTCTCGCGGCCGAAGTCCGAGGAGATGGAACTGGCGGGCGGCGTCGTGGACGGGCGGCCTGCGCCGGCCGACGCCGAGAACACCGTGAACGTGGAAGAACCGGAAGAAGGGTCCGACAAGTGAATATCGACATTGCTGCGCTGCGCGCCATCGAGGCGGACAAGGGAATTTCGATCGAGACGGTCATCTCGACTATCCAGACCGCTCTGTTGACCGCATACCGCCACACGGAAGGTCACCAGCAGCACGCATGGATCGACGTCGACCGCAAGAGTGGCTCGGTCAAGGTCATGGCCAAGGAGATCGACGAGGACGGGAACACGATCTCGGAGTGGGACGACACTCCTGAAGGCTTCGGCCGTATCGCAGCGACCACTGCTCGCCAGGTCATTCTGCAGCGTCTGCGTGACGCCGAGCACGAGCGTTCGTTCGGAGAATACTCGACCCACGAAGGCGAGATCGTCGGCGGCGTCATCCAGCGAGACACCCGCGCGAACGCGAAAGGCACCGTGATCGTACGGATCGGAAGCGACGCCAACGGCGCCGATGGCTTGTTGCCTCCTGCCGAGCAGGTTCCGGGCGAGTCGTACGAGCACGGTGAACGCATCAAGTGCTACGTCGTGGGTGTCGCCCGCGGAAACCGTGGACCTCAGATCACGTTGTCGAGAACCCACCCGAACCTCGTACGCAAGCTGTTCGCCCTCGAGGTGCCCGAGATCGCGGACGGTTCCGTCGAGATCATCGCCGTTGCCCGAGAGTCCGGTCACCGGTCGAAGATCGCGGTGACCTCCACGGTGTCCGGCCTCAACGCTAAGGGCGCGTGCATCGGTCCGATGGGCCAGCGTGTGCGCAACGTCATGAGCGAACTTGCGGGGGAGAAGATCGACATCATCGACTTCGACGAGGACCCCGCTCGCTTCGTCGGGAATGCTCTGTCGCCGTCGAAGGTTGTGTCGGTGACGGTGGTCGACGCCGCCGCTCGTGCCGCGCGTGTCATCGTCCCCGATTACCAGTTGTCTCTGGCGATCGGCAAGGAAGGGCAGAACGCTCGATTGGCTGCCCGTCTGACCGGATGGAGAATCGATATCCGCAGCGACGCGGCCGTGGCACCCGAGGCGACCAGCGGGTAAAGACAGAATGCGGGGTTCGGGGCAATACAGCGGTAGAGTAGTCGGTGGTTCGGAATTGAACTCCACGCCCTTCCGTCATGGGAGCACCGGTTCGACGCCTATACGTCTGCCGGTGCGCACCTGTGTCGGATGCAAGGAGCGGGTTCCGGCAGTCGATCTGCTGCGAGTCGTGGTCGGTCGGACGGGTGATTCGGATTCCTCGGAATCCGTGATCGTCCCGGACGTCCACCGCAGGCTTCCAGGTCGGGGCGCTTGGCTGCATCCCGTCTCGGAATGTCTGGTCAATGCGGAACGACGCCGAGCATTCGGCAGAGCACTACGAGTACAAGGAGTGGTCGACGTGACCGCGGTGGAAGCCTTCATCGGAAACGGTGCAGAGGCCCACACCGAGGAACCGGTGGCTCCGAATACAGAGCAGTGAATGCAGAGCAGTGAATGCAGAGCTACACCCGTCGAGAAGAACAGGCAACAGCACTGATGAGCACACCGTGAAGCACCAACGATGAACGTCCATCGGAGATAACCCGAGGTCGTGCGGGCACCATGCCTCGCTCGGCCTCTCAGTGAGGAGAGCAGTGGCAGGCAAGGCCCGCGTACACGAGTTGGCCAAAGAACTCGGTGTCACCAGCAAGGAACTACTCGCACGGCTCAAAGAGCAGGGCGAGTTCGTGAAGTCAGCATCATCCACCGTCGAGGCGCCGGTTGCGCGTCGACTTCGTGAGTCCTTCCCGTCCGGAGCATCGGACTCGGCTCCAGCCGCAGGCGCATCGAACGGGTCGCCCAAGCCGGCACCGTCCGCCAAGCCTGGTGGAGGACCCCGTCCGGGCCCGAAGCCCGCGGCACGTCCGGCGGCTCCGGCCCCGTCCGCTCCGGCGGCATCGGCTCCCGCTCCCACCGAGGAGAGCACCCCCCAGCAGTCGGCACCCCAGCAGTCGGCACCCCAGCCGTCCGCTCCGGCACGCCCGGCTGCTCCGGCGCCGTCGCGTCCCACTCCGGCTCCTGCTCGCCCCGCGGCGCAGGCTCCGGCGACCGAGAACGCAGCACCGGCGGCTCCCGCCGCGTCTGCTGCGCCGGCGGCTCCCGCAGGCCCCAAACCGGGCGCACCCGGCCCGAAGCCTGGCCCCAAGGCGCCCCGGGTCGGCAACAACCCGTATTCGTCGGCTCCGGCCGAGCGTCCGGCTCCGCGCCCCGCACCGGGCGGACCTCGCCCCGGCGGCGGTCGTCCGGCACCCGGTCAGGGTGGCCCTCGCCCGGCTGCGCCCCAGGCGGGTAGCCGTCCGGCACCCGGCCAGGGCGGCCCTCGTCCGGCTCCGGGCCAGGGTGGCCCACGTCCGAGCCCCGGTTCCATGCCTCCGCGCCCGAACCCGGGTGCGATGCCGACTCGTTCGGCACGTCCGGGACCTGCAGCAGGTCGCCCGGGCCGCCCAGGCGGCGCTCCAGGTGGTCGACCGGGTGGTGGCGGTGGCTACCGCGGCGGCGGCGCACCCGGCGCGCCCGGTGGTGCTCCTGCAGGTGGAGCTCCCGCCGGCGGTTTCCGTGGTCGCCCAGGTGGTGGCGGTCGTCCAGGCCAGCGCGGTGCAGCAGCCGGTGCCTTCGGGCGTCCGGGTGGTGCTCCTCGGCGTGGACGTAAGTCGAAGCGTCAGAAGAGGCAGGAATACGACTCCATGCAGGCGCCCGCCGTCGGCGGCGTCAGGCTGCCACGCGGCAACGGCGAAACGATTCGCCTTGCCCGCGGTGCGTCGCTGTCCGATTTCGCGGAGAAGATCGACGCGAACCCGGCGGCACTCGTGCAGGCTCTGTTCAACCTCGGCGAGATGGTGACGGCCACTCAGTCGGTCAACGACGAGACGCTGGAACTGCTCGGCGGCGAGATGAACTACGTGGTTCAGGTCGTCAGCCCGGAGGACGAGGACCGCGAGCTGCTCGACAGTTTCGACCTGACCTACGGTGAGGACGAGGGTGGCGAGGAAGACCTCGAACAGCGTCCTCCTGTGGTCACCGTCATGGGCCACGTCGACCACGGTAAGACCCGGTTGCTCGACTCGATCCGTAACACGGCCGTTCGTGAGGGCGAAGCCGGCGGAATCACGCAGCACATCGGTGCCTACCAGGTGTTGACCGAGCTCGAGGGCAACGAGCGTCTCGTGACGTTCATCGACACCCCGGGTCACGAGGCCTTCACGGCCATGCGTGCTCGTGGTGCCAAGGCCACCGACCTCGCGATCCTGGTCGTCGCGGCCGACGACGGCGTCATGCCGCAGACGGTCGAGGCCATCAACCACGCGCAGGCTGCGGATGTACCGATCGTGGTCGCGGTCAACAAGATCGACAAGGAAGGCGCGAACCCGGACAAGATCCGGCAGCAGCTGACCGAGTACGGACTGGTTGCCGAGGAGTACGGCGGCGACACCATGTTCGTCGACATCTCCGCCAAGCAGGGCACCAACATCGATGCCCTCCTCGAAGCGGTGCTGTTGACGGCGGATGCCGCCCTCGACCTGCGGGCCAACCCGGACATGGACGCTCAGGGTGTCGCCATCGAGGCACACCTCGACCGTGGCCGTGGACCGGTGGCGACCGTGCTCATCCAGCGCGGAACGCTCCGCGTCGGTGACTCGATCGTGGCGGGTGACGCCTACGGACGTGTTCGTCGCATGGTCGACGAGCACGGTGCCGATGTCACCGAGGCACTGCCGTCGCGGCCGGTTCAGGTCGTCGGCTTCACCTCGGTGCCCGGCGCAGGCGACAACCTCCTCGTCGTCGACGAGGACCGCATTGCCCGTCAGATCGCCGATCGACGCAACGCACGCAAGCGCAACGCGCTCGCTGCGAAGAGTCGCAAGCGCATCAGCCTCGATGATCTCGATGCAGCTCTGAAGGAGACTTCGCAGCTCAACCTGATCCTCAAGGGTGACAACTCCGGAACGGTGGAGGCCCTCGAAGAGGCTCTCCTCGGTATCGAGATCGACGACGAGGTAGAACTGCGGGTCATCGACCGCGGTGTCGGTGGCGTCACGGAGACCAACGTCAACCTGGCGTCGGCATCCAACGCGATCATCATCGGCTTCAACGTTCGTGCGGAGGGCAAGGCCACCGAGCTGGCCAACCGCGAGGGCGTCGACATTCGGTACTACTCCGTCATCTACCAGGCGATCGACGAGATCGAGAAGGCCCTCAAGGGCATGCTCAAGCCGATCTACGAAGAGGTGGCACTGGGCCAGGCCGAAATCCGTGCGCTGTTCCGTTCCTCCAAGGTCGGAAACATCGCAGGTTGCCTCGTCACCTCCGGTACGATCCGTCGCAACGCCAAGGCTCGGTTGCTTCGTGACAACGCGGTGGTCGCCGAGACCGTCACCATCTCCTCGCTTCGCCGCGAGAAGGACGACGCGGTCGAGGTGCGCGAGGGATACGAATGTGGTCTCACGGTGACGTACTCGGACATCAAGGTGGGAGATGTCATCGAGGCGTACGAGCTTCGTGAGAAGCCTCGCGACTAGTGACGTGCTCACTGGTGGCAGTGGTGTGTAGGGGAGTGACACTGCATTGAGATCTGCTCCGGCGGCGGTACGGCACACGTACCGCCGCCGGAGCGTCTCACGCGAACCGATCGAAGGAAGGCCTCGTGTACCTGGGTGCTCTGGAGCTGGACGTACTGCTGGGGGACATACGTTCACTTGCCGACAAGCGGTCGACCGTGGAACCGGTTCTTTCGGAGCTGCAGCGGTTCGGTGTTTCCGCGGCGGAGACGGGTGAGCGCGACCGATTTCGGCGCTCGCTGTTCGGCATAGCCGCGGTCGGATCGGATGTCGACGGTCTGCACGACAAGCTGGACGAATGCGAGCGACACGTCGCCGAGCGTCATGATCTGGAATTGTTGGCGGTAAGAAGAAGAATTTTCGGTCCCGAGGACTGACTCGGACACCGTGTGTGAGGAGCGTGGAGTTCATGGTGGATCAGGCGAGAGCTCGGCGGCTCTCCAAGCGAATTGCCGCCATCGTTGCGACGGCCATCGACCACGAGGTCAAGGACCCGCGGTTGGCGTTCGTGACCATCACCGATTGCAAGGTCACGGCTGACCTGCACGACGCGACGATCTACTACACCGTGATGGGTGAGGACCTGGACACGGCACCTGATCTCGAGGGTGCAGCCGCCGGTCTGGAGAAGGCGAAGGGGGTTCTCCGGTCGAAGGTCGGCGCAGGTACTGGAGTGCGGTTCACCCCCACCTTGACGTTCGTGACGGACACCGTTCCGGACACGGCCCGGCACATGGAAGAGCTGCTCGCTCGCGCTCGCGAAGCGGACAGCGAGGTTGCCAGGGTTGCGGCGTCCGCCAAGCCGGCGGGTGACCCGGACCCGTACAAGGCTCCACGTGAAGCAGCGTCGGACCCGAACAGCGATCTGGACTGATCGACGTGACGACGACACCCGACATCGAGTCGGTGCAGACCGAGCTCGCCTCGGCTGTGTCCATGTTGGACACCGCGCAGAGCGTGACCGTGCTCTGCCATGTGCACCCGGACGCCGACACGATCGGGAGCGGCCTGGCCCTCGGTCTCGTCCTGCACCGCCGAGGTGTCCCGGTACAGGTGTCGTTCGCAGCCCCCGACTCACTTCCCGAGTCGATGAACGAGCTACCCGGGTGCGAGCTGCTCGTCCCGTCGGATGAAGTCCGGTCCCAGGTGGATTTGGTGGTGACGGTCGACGCGGGCAGCCGCGAGCGTCTCGGCAGCTTGGCGAGTCGGATCGACTCGGCGCGCGCGTCGCTGGTGATCGACCATCACCGTTCCAACACTCGATTCGGATCACTGAACGTGGTCGACGTGGACGCCGAGTCCACGACAGCCGTCATCACCCGCCTTCTCGATCTCTGGAACGTCGACATCGATTCCGAGTTGGCGCACTGCCTGTTCGCGGGCCTGGTGACCGACACAGGCTCGTTTCGGTGGGTACGTCCCGGCTCGCATCTGTTGGCCGAGCGCCTGCTCGCGACCGGTATCGACGGTGGTGCCATCGCACGCAAACTTCTCGACAGTCATCCCTTCGGTTGGCTGCCCATGCTCGGTTCCGTCCTCGGTTCGGCGACGCTGGTGCCCGACGCGGTCGGCGGTAGGGGCCTGGTGTATGCGGCGATCCTCCGTGAGAACTCCGAAGGGCTCCGGTCCGAGGAGATCGAAAGTGTCATCGACATCGTCCGAACCACCACGGAGGCGGAGGTAGCGGCGGTGCTGAAGCAACAGGCGGGTGACGAATGGACGGTGTCGCTCCGGTCCAAGGCATCTGTCGACGTGTCCGCGGTGGCGGCAACCCTGGGTGGCGGTGGCCATCGCAACGCTGCCGGCTTCACTGCTTTCGGCTCGAAATCGGACGTGATCGAGACTTTGACAGATGCCCTCGGGTGACGTCGACGCCGCCCAGGACGCGTCACCTCGCCGGATACTCGGGCTTGCGCTTCCCGCGCTCGGTGTCCTCGCTGCGGAACCGTTGTACCTGCTCTTCGATGCGGCTGTCGTAGGCAGGCTCGGAGCAGCGGCACTTGCGGGTCTGGCGGTCGGCGGCCTGGTTCTGGCTCAGGTCAGTACGCAATTGACGTTCCTGTCCTACGGCACGACTGCCCGCGCTGCCCGCATGCACGGAGCGGGGCGCGAACGTGACGCTGTGGGCGAGGGCGCGCAGGCGACCTGGCTCGCACTGATACTCGGAACAGTCATCGTGGGCGTCATGCAGGTGCTGTGCGTACCGATCCTCACCGTCATCGGCGGGGGCGGCGACATCACGGCCCAGGCAGTGCAGTGGTTCCGCGTCGCGGTGCTCGGGGTGCCGTTCATTCTCGTGTCGCTTGCCGGGAACGGGTGGATGCGTGGTGTCCAGAACACGGTGAGACCTCTCCGATTCGTCCTGGTCGGGCTCGGCCTGTCCGCTGTGTTGTGCCCACCGTTGGTGCACGGACTGGCGGGGTTCCCAGATCTCGGCCTCGTCGGGTCCGCAGTGGCAAACGTCGTCGGCCAGGCTGTGTCGGGCGCGTTCTTCGTGGCCGCGGTGATGCGTTCCGGCGTGCCGCTGCGACCGTCGTGGTCGATCATGCGCGCACAGTTGGTACTGGGTCGCGACCTCGTCCTCCGCAGCCTGGCATTTCAAGCGTGCTTCCTGTCGGCGGCGGCCGTGGCGTCGAGATTCGGTGCCGCGTCGGTCGCCGCCAATCAGGTTGTTCTGCACATGTGGAACCTGGTGTCCCTCACGCTCGACTCTCTCGCCATCGCCGCACAGACCTTGGTGGGCGCGGCGCTCGGTAGAGGGGACGTGCGCGGTGCTACCCGCCTCGGATGGCGACTGACGGTGTGGTCCACGATTTTCGCGGCAGTCCTCGCGGCCGTGTTCGCGGTAGGCCGTCCGGTGATACCGGCTCTGTTCACCACCGACGGCAGCGTCGTGGCCGAGATGCACTCGATCTGGTGGATCTTCGTCGTCATCGTTCCGATCGCCGGTGTGGTGTTCGCCCTCGATGGGGTGCTCCTCGGCGCAGGCGACGCAGCATTTCTCCGCACGGCCACGTTGGCGTGCGCTCTGATCGGATTCCTACCCGCGATCTGGATGGCCCTGGCTTTCGACTGGGGACTGCGCGGAATCTGGTTCGGGCTCGGCGTGTTCGTCACCCTGCGCATGATCGCGGTCGTGGTGAGGACCCTGTCCGGCAAGTGGGCACTGGTCGGCGCCGACATTCAGCGCGAGGCCGGATGAATCGTCACTTCCTGGCTCTTGACGACGAAGAACACGTCCATCCCTGGTTCGAGGTGCAGCTCCGCGACGGCGGCAGGCGTCACGTCCGCGGCGATTCCGGGGCTGCCGTCCGGATGCTTGGCCGCACGTAGTCGAACGGTGGCGCCGTGGACGTCCATCTCGGCGATCGTCACCGGAAGGACGTTGCGCGGACTTGCATGCGGGGCCTCGATGTGGACGGCGACCGAGGACGGCGCGAACACGGCGACGGCACCGCCGGCCACGGACTCCCCGTGACCGTGGACCGTCGAACCCCAGGCGGTCGTCAGCGAGCCTGTGCTGTCCGCGGTCCCGGCGACGAGGTTCACCCCGGCTATCTTGGCGGCGAATGCGCTGCGAGGCGCGGTGAGTACCTCGGTCGTCGGGCCCCGCTCGACGATGCTTCCCTTCTCGACGACGACGACGGTGTCCGCGAGTGCCAGTGCGTCGAGTAGGTCGTGTGTCACCACGACGGCGGTGCGTCGCTGCTCGCGCAGGACGGTGCGAAGCAGGCGGCGCACCGCAGGTGCGGTGTCGATGTCGAGGGCGGCCATCGGCTCGTCGAGAAGAAGAACCCGAGGGTCGGCCGCGAGCGCTCGCGCGATGGCGACTCGCTGAGCTTGACCGCCCGAGAGCCCTCTCGGTGGGCGGTCGGCGAGCTCGAGAGCGTCGACCGCGCCGAGCCAAGTACGGGCTGTCGTACGCGCCCGACGTCGTGCGACTCCTCGGCTGCGCGGCGCGAACGCGACGTTGGCCTCGACCGACAGATGCGGGAACAGCAGTGCCCTCTGCGTGAGGCTTGCCACGCCTCGTGCATGGGCGGGGACGAATGTCCCTGTGCTGGTGTCGGTCACGACGTCCGACCCGAGCACGACACGTCCCGTATCAGGTCTGAGCAGGCCTGCTATCAGCGAGAGCAAGGTGGACTTGCCTGACCCGTTCGGTCCGAGGACTGCGACCGTCTCGCCGTCGTCGGCGTCGAACTGCATGTCCACGCCGCGGGCGGCGACTTCGGCGCTCAGGTGTATCGAACTCACGGCACAGGCCCCCTCACAACGCACCGGCGACACGGCGGCCACGTGCTGCGACGACGATGACGGCTGCGACCACGATCAGCAGCAGTGACAGTGCGACGGCAGCGTCGGCATCGGTTTCACGCTGGAGGTAGATCTCCAGTGGCAGCGTCCTCGTTTTACCTTCCAGCGATCCCGCGAACGTCAGCGTGGCACCGAATTCACCGAGGGCACGGGCGAATGCGAGAACCGCCCCGGACACGAGGCCGGGCAACACCAACGGAACGGTGACCCGGCGCAGCACTGTGGTGGGCTTCGCGCCGAGAGTGGCGGCCACCGTTTCGTAGTCGCGGCCCGAAGTCCGCAGTGCCCCTTCTAGGCTCACCACGAGGAAGGGGAGCGACACGAACGTCTGTGCCAGGACCACTGCCGTCGTCGAGAAGGCGATCGAGATTCCCCATGCTTCGAGATGTTCGCCGATCAACCCGAGTCGACCGAATGTGTAGAGCAGGGCGATTCCGCCGACGACGGGTGGCAGCACGAGGGGGAGCAGGACCAGCGCACGAAGAGCGGACAGACCGGGAAACTCCGTGCGGGCGAGAACGAGAGCCATCGGGACTCCGAACACGACACACAGCATCGTGCTGATCGCGGCGGTCTTCAGGCTGAGCATCAGGGCCGTCCGGGACGACTCCGACGTGACGAGCGGAACGAAGTCGGCCCAGTCGATCCTGAGGAGGATCGCGACGAGTGGAAGGACGACGAACACTGCGCCGACTGCCGCGGGGACGAAGATCCAGCCCGGTAGGTCGAGTCGGACGTCGTTCCCGCCGCGGGTGAAGATCACGGTGCGGCGAATCCTGCCTCTGCCAGTACTTTTCGGCCTTCGTCGCCGGTGACGAGTGCTTCGAAGGCGGCTGCAGTAGCTGAGTTGTCGCTGTTCTTCAGCACCACGATCGGGTAGGTGTTGACGGCATCCGACGCCTCCGGGAACTCGATTGCGGTGATCTGGTCACCGGCGCCCGCGGCGTCCGTGACGTAGACCAGGCCCGCGTCGGCCTGACCCGATATGACTTTACCGAGCACGTCGGTGACGGCGGACTCCTCACTGACCGCCGGGATCGTGGTTCCGGTGGCGTCCTCGACCTTCTGGGTGGCACTTCCGCACGGAACCTGGGGTGCGCAGACGACGGTCAGAATGTCCGGGTTCGCGAGGTCCGCGAACGACGTCACGTTCTCGGGGTTGCCCGGAGCGGTGACGATGGTGAGCGTGTTCGTGGCGAAGTTCACCGGGTCGCCGTCGACGAGATCCCCTTCCACCGCCTTCGTCATGTTGTTGGTGTCGGCCGAGGCGAAGACGTCGGCGGGTGCGCCCTGAGCGATTTGGTTCACCAGGTCGGAGGATCCGGCGAAATTGAATTCGACGGTCGCTCCGGGGTTCTCGGCCTCGAACGTCTCACCGAGCTCGGTGAACGTCGCCTTCAGTGAGGCGGCAGCGAACACGGTGATGTCACCGGTGACGTCCGATCCCGACGACGATTCGGACGCGCTGGCGGACTCGGTCGGCTCTGCGGAATCGTCGGCATTCGAGCATGCGGACAGAAGTGTGGCGCACGATCCGAGTGCGACGAGGGTGGTGACGAGTGATCGTTTCAATGGATTTCCTCCACGAGAAATGGCCCGTTCAGGGCGCTTCGACGATGACAGTGGTTGCCTTCACGACGGCGACGGAGATCTTCCCCGGTTCGAGCCCCAGTGTGCGTACCGATTCCGTGCTCATCAGCGAGACGACGGTGAACGGTCCGCACTGCATTTCCACTTCGCTCATCACGGTGTCGGAGGTGACCTTGGTGACGAGTCCGACCAACCGGTTCCGCGCCGAACTCTCGGTGCCCGTCGGGTCCGGCGGCGGCGACGCGTGATCTCTGGCGAACGTGGCGAGCACGGCGCCGTCGACGACCTTTCGGCCCGCCTCGTCCTTGCCTGCGGGTAGGGCTCCGCTGTCGATCCATCGGCGCACCGTGTCGTCGCTCACGCCGAGCAGTGCGGCGGCGTCGCGGACGCGAATCCGTGATTGCGGCATAAGGGAGACTCTAGACCAGCAGATGCGGATGTAATGCGTCGATCATCGGTTTCGTCGGGAGATCACCCTCTGCGCGGCGAAATGTGCCGCGAGCAACGCGACGACACAGACGGCCGCGGTGATCGCGAACCCCGTCACGAAGTTGTCGGAGGCGATCCCGGCGAGGAACGCGGCCATGACCGACAGAATCAGACCCGCCCGGAGCGCGCTCTTGTTTCCCATGTGTTCAATTCTCGCATCCGGTCCTCGTATCCGGACGAAGCCGTGGGCCGACCACGCATCGCCGGTAGTGGCAGGGGACAATCAGGAATGGCAGGGGTCGACCAGGCGTTGGTACTGGATCGAGGACGCACCCACACCCGTGATCGGAAGGACTTCTGGCCTGTGACAGCCAAGCTCTGGGCAGTCAGCGACATCCACGTCGGCCACCGAGGTAATCGGCCGGTCACCGAGGACATTCATCCCGAGTCTCCCGAGGATTGGCTCATCGTCGCCGGTGACGTCTCCGAGAAGACGGACGACATCAAATGGGCACTGGAACTGCTGCGCAGCAGGTTCGCCGAGGTGATCTGGGTGCCGGGCAATCACGAGTTGTGGACCACGGCCAAGGATCCGGTTCAGATCCATGGCGTTGCGCGCTACGAGTACCTGGTGAACCTGTGCCGCGAGATCGGCGTCGTGACACCGGAGGATCCGTATCCGGTGTGGGAGGGCGAAGGAGGACCGGCGACGTTGGTTCCGATGTTCCTCCTCTACGACTACTCGTTTCTGCCGCGAGGTGCGATCGACAAAGAGCACGGACTGAAGATCGCGCGGGACAAGAACGTCGTCGCGACCGACGAGTTCCTTCTCTCGCCCCAGCCGTACGCCACCAGAGATGCCTGGTGCCGGGCTCGAATCGACAGCACTCGTACACGACTCGATGCACTCGACACTTCTGTTCCCACGGTTCTGATCAATCACTTCCCGATGGTTCGGCAGCCGACCGACGTTCTGTTCTATCCGGAGTTCGCACTGTGGTGCGGCTCGACGCTGACCGCGGATTGGCACACTAGATACAACGCAATTTGCTCGGTGTACGGGCATCTGCACATTCCGCGGACGACGTATTACGACGGGGTGCGGTTCGAGGAGGTGTCCGTGGGCTACCCGCGTGAGTGGCAGCGACGTGGTCTGCCTGCGAACGTGCTGCGTCAGATTCTCCCGGTTCCCGAGTACCCCGAGGGCACGCTGAACAAATGGGGCGGCCACTTCACGGTCACTCCCGAGATGGAGGCGGAAGTAGAGAAGATGAGGGCGAACAAGTGATCGAGTCGATCCTGCCCAACGGTGTCGTGGCCGCAGAACTCTTCGACGATCCGCCCGGCTTGCAACCGCATCCGCTCGAGGCGCCGCTCGTGGCGAAGGCGGTGGACAAGCGCAAGCGTGAATTCACGTCGGCCCGTCACTGCGCTCGAGTCGCGATGGACAAGCTCGGTGTCGAGCCTGCTCCGATCCTGCGCGGAAAGTCCGGCGCGCCGCAGTGGCCCAAGGGTGTCGTCGGCTCGCTGACGCACTGCGACGGGTATCGAGGTGCCGTCCTGGCACACGCCATGCAGATCCGCTCGGTGGGTATCGACGCCGAACCTCACGGCCCTCTCCCCGACGGGGTTCTCGACGCCGTGAGCCTCGACAAGGAACGCGAGTGGCTGTCGGGGGCGGACTCGAGTTTGCACTGGGATCGGCTTCTGTTCTGCGCCAAGGAAGCCACCTACAAAGCGTGGGAGCCGCTGACGGGTCGGTGGCTCGGATTCGAGGACGCACACATCACGTTCGAGCGAACGGGTACGGGAAACGACCTGTCCGGAACGTTCCATTCGACACTTCTGGTGCCGGGCGCCACGATCAGTGGACCACCGTTGAGCTCGTTCGACGGCAAATGGCTCGTGTCCGACGGACTGATCGTCACGGCGATTGCAGTGACGTGACCTGCCTCCTGGCAGAATGAACTCCCGTGTCTGCACGTGGAAAGTTGTCGTCCGGCCTCGTCGGCGCCGGGTTGTTGATCGTCGACAAGGGAGCCGGGGTGACGAGTCACGACGTGGTGGCGTCGTGCCGGAAGTTGCTGAACACTCGTAAGGTCGGGCATGCGGGGACCTTGGACCCGATGGCTACCGGAGTGCTCGTGTTGGGTATCGAACGGGCGACGAAGATGCTCGGTCTGTTGGCGCTGACGACCAAGGCCTACACCGCGACCATCCGGCTCGGGCGGACCACGACCACCGATGACGCCGAAGGTGACACTGTCCTCGACGTCGACGCGTCGGCAGTGACGAACGAGGCGGTCGCGCGGCACGTGGCCGCGTTGACCGGTGAGATCGATCAGGTCCCGTCCAGCGTCAGCGCCATCAAGGTCGACGGTCAGCGCGCGCACAAGTTGGTGAGAGCCGGCGAGGACTTCACGATTCCCCCGCGGCGAGTGACGGTGACGAGGTTCGATGTCGTCGGCCGACAGGACGTGCAGGGTAGCGGTTTCGTCGACCTCGACGTCGAGGTCGACTGTTCGTCCGGAACGTACGTCCGTGCTCTGGCGCGTGATCTCGGTGATGCGCTGGGGGTGGGAGGCCACCTGACGGTGCTGCGCCGCACGAGGGTCGGTCCCTTCACTCTCGAACATGCGCGCACGCTGGAGGACCTTGCCGAATCACCGTCGGTCAGCCTGGATATCGACGAGGCCGCGAGGACGGCGTTTGCGCACCGTGAGATCAGTGCGGAGGAAGCAGAATCGATCAGCCAGGGACGTTGGCTCGATCCGATCGGGTTACCGGGGGTGTACGCGGCGATCGATCCGACCGGTCACACGATCGCCCTGTTGCAGGAGAAGGGTAAGCGCGCAAGTTCGGTGATGGTCGTGAGGCCGGCAACTTTGCGCGGCCTGTAGGCCGCTGCTGTCAGGCCGGGATCATCCAGATCGCTTCGGCGGCCCGTTGGCCGAGGTCGATGGGGCCCGCGTTCTCGGTCTTGCCGAGTTCGATGGCAACCGTTCCGGCGAAGTCACGGCGCTCGACGACGGTGATGGACAGGTCGAGGGTGATACCGACGGAGTCGAAGTACCGAAGCATCGCAGGATCGGAATCCGAGATGCGGGCAACGCGACCGCACTGTCCGTCGACGTAGTCGCTCAGGCGCGTTGCTTCCGGTGATGCGATGTCGCCGTCGACGGACGGGATCGGGTCACCGTGCGGATCACGTTCGGGGAAGCCGAGTTTGGCGTCTATCCGCGCCATCATGAGATCCGAGACCGCGTGCTCGAGGATTTCGGCTTCGTCGTGCACCTCGTCCCATCCGTACCCGAGTTCGCGAACGAGGAAGGTCTCGATCAGTCGGTGACGCCGCACCATCGCGATCGCCGCGGTGCGTCCGCGTTCGGTCAACGAGATAGCGCCGTAGCGCGCGTGGTCGACCATGCCCTGGTCGGCCAGCTTGCGGATTGCCTCGGACACCGTGGATGCGGACACTCCGATGCGTTCGGACAGCATCTTGGTGCTGACCGAGTCCTCGCTCCACTCGCTGGCTGTCCAGATGACCTTCAGATAGTCCTGTGCGACGGCCGACAGTTGCACGTCTTCGGCCGCGACAGGTTCACCGGTTCTTTCCGCCACGAAAGCGAGCTTAGGCAATCCACTCGGAAATGACACGTTGCCACCGGCGCGTTCAGGCCGCGACCTCCGTGCGCCTGCGGACTGCGCGAGTGACCAGCCCCTGACTCGGGCTGAACAGATACGCGAGCAGGAACACCAGTCCCTGCGCCAGCACGACCATGCCGCCCGAGGACACGTCGAGGTAGAAGCTGACGTAGATGCCCACCACGGCGCAGCCGACTCCGATGGTCGGCGCAAGTACGAGCATCCGCCCGAATCGATCCGTCAGCAGGTACGCGGTGGCGCCCGGCGTGATGAGCATCGCGACCACGAGGATCACTCCGACGGCCTGAAGCGCGACGACGGTGGTGAGGGCGAGCAGCGTCAACATCAGACCCGAGAGCACGGTCGGGGAGATTCCGACGGCCTGAGCCTGCGTGCGGTCGAACGCGAACAGCGTGAAGTCGCGGCGCTTGGCGACCATGACGACGAACGCGAGACCGCCGAGCACGATCACTTGCCACATGTCGCCGCGGGACACTCCGAGGAGATTGCCGAACAGAATGTGATTGAGGTCGATCTGGCTCGGAAACTTCGAGATCAGCACCACACCGAGCGCGAACAGAGTGGTGAACACCACCCCGATGGCTGCGTCCTCTTTCACCAGGGTGGTGTTGCGGACGACGCCGATCGCCCCGACGGCGATCAGAGCGAACAGGAGTGCGCCGATCGCGAACGGTGCACCGAGCAGGTAGGACAGAGCGACGCCGGGAAGGACGGCGTGCGAGACGGCGTCGCCCATGAGCGACCATCCGATCAGCACGAGCCAGCAGCTCAGAACCGCGCACACGATCGATGCGACGACCGTCACCAGCAGTGCACGCTGGATGAAGGTGTACTGGAGAGGTTCGACGATGATGTCGACGAGAACCATGGTCAGCTCGCTTCCGATGTGGTCGAGACGCCGAATGCCATTGCCAGGTTGTCCGGTTTCAGAACCTCACGGGGATCCCCGTGCATCAGGACACGTTGCTGGAGCAGGACGGCCTCGTCGCACAGATCCGGGAGGGCGTGCAGGTCGTGCGTCGAGACGAGGATCGTCGAGCCGGCTGCTGCCAGTTCCTTCAGTAACCGAGTGATGGTGGCCTCGGTGCGTTTGTCCACCCCCGCGAACGGTTCGTCGAGCAGCAGCAGCGTCGCCTCTTGCGCGATGGCCCGTGCAACGAACGCTCGTTTCCGCTGGCCGCCCGACAGTTGGCCGATCTGGCGATGCGCGAGGTCGGTGAGGTCCACTCGGCCCAGGGCGGCGTCGACGGCGTCGTGATCGCGGGCGCGCGGTGAGCGCATCCAGTTCTGCTTTCCGAAGCGGCCCATCATCACCACGTCTCGGACACTGACGGGAAACGTCCAGTCCACCGACTCGCTCTGCGGGACGTAGCTGACGGTCCCGTTCTTGCGCGCGGCGGCAGGCGCACCTCCGTGGATTCGGATCGATCCGGTGTTCGGTCGGACGACGCCCATGATCGCTTTGAACAGCGTCGACTTGCCTGATCCGTTCATGCCCACGAGACCGCAGACACGGCCGGATTCGAGGGTGAGGGAGGCGTTGCTCAACGCGGTCACGTCGCGGTAGGTGACGGACACTCCGACGATGTCCAGTGCTGCTGTCATGGTGGTCATTCCGGCTTTCCGAGTAGTGCGTCGGCGATGGTCCGAGCGTCGTAGGCGAGCAGGTCCAGATAGGTGGGAACGGGGCCGTCCTGATCGCTGAGAGAATCGACGAACAGCTTGCCGCCGAAGCGTGCTCCGGTGTCCTCGGCGACCTGCAACTGTGCTTTGTCCGAGACGGTCGACTCGCAGAACACCGCGGGCACGTCGTTGTCCTCGACGAACCGGATCGTGGACACCACTTGCTTCGGCGTGCCTTCCTGCTCGGCGTTGACCGGCCAGAGGTAGGCCTCGCGCAGATCGAAGTCCCTGGCGAGATAGCTGAACGCGCCCTCGCACGACACAAGTGCGCGTTGCTCTGCGGGCAACCGGTCGAGATCGCGCTTCAGCTCGTCGCCGACTGCGCGCAGTTCGAGCTTGTAGCCCTCGGCGTTGGCGCGGTAGTCCGACTCGTTGGCCGGGTCGAGGCGCACGAACGCCGCCGCGATGTTGTCCACGTAGGTCTCGGCCACGACCGGAGACATCCAGGCGTGTGGGTTGGTCTTCCCGGCGTACGCGTCGTCACGAATGAACACGGGCTCGACACCGGCGGTGACGACTGCGTGTGGAGCAGGAACTCGTTCGACGAACTTCTCGAACCACGATTCGAGCCCCAGGCCGTTGTCCAGGATGAGCTCGGCCGTTTCTGCCGTCCGCAGATCTCCCGGCGTCGGCTCGTAGCCGTGTATCTCCGCGCCGACCTTGGTGATCGATTCGACCCGGAGGTGGTCCCCGGCGACGTTGCGTGCCATGTCCGCGAGCACGGTGAAGGTCGTGAGGACGAGGGGGCGTCCATCGTCGGCGAGGATCGGTTCGTCTTCCCCGACGGACCGGGCGCAGCCTCCTAGAATCGCGACGCCGAGCACGATCGCTGCGATGCGTCGAAGAAATAAGTTCGGCACACCGAAATCTTGGCAGAGTGTTTGCAGGTTTGTCCACTGGTGTTCGCTGCGACATGTCCATCCGGACGTGACCCGCGCGGACGCGGGCCGTAGGCTTCTCCTCGTGCAGAGATGGCGAGGTCTCGACGATGTACCTGCCGACTGGGGTCGTTGTGTTCTCACGATCGGCGTATTCGACGGCGTCCACCGTGGTCACGCCCAGTTGATCAGCCGTGCGGTGACGTCGGCCGAGGACCGTGGAATACCCAGTGTGCTCATGACTTTCGATCCGCACCCGATGGAAGTGGTACGGCCCGGAACGCATCCGGCTCAATTGACGACGCTCACTCGGCGCGCCGAGTTGGCGGAAGAGCTGGGCATCGACGTGTTCTGCGTGATGCCGTTCACGCCCGAGTTGATGAAGCTCACGCCCGAGCGCTACGTCCACGAGATTCTGGTGGAGCGGTTGCACGTCGCCGAGGTCGTGGTGGGGGAGAACTTCACCTACGGAAAGAAGGCACTCGGCAACGTGGAGTTGCTGCGTAAGGTCGGCGACCGGTCCGGTTTCGCCGTCGACGGAGTCAACCTTCTGGCCGAGCACGCGGTCACCTTTTCCTCCACGTACATCCGTTCGTGTGTCGACGCGGGTGACGTGTCCGCGGCTGCCGCAGCCTTGGGGCGTCCTCACCGCGTCGAGGGCGTCGTCGTGCACGGCGACGGTCGCGGCCGCCAACTGGGGTATCCGACGGCCAACGTCGCACCGCCGATGTACTCGGCCATCCCTGCGGACGGCGTCTATGCGGCGTGGTTCACCGTGCTCGGTCCCGGCCCGGTCATCGGCACCGTGATTCCGGGTGAACGTCATCGCGCTGCCGTGTCCGTCGGCACCAACCCGACATTCTCGGGTCGGACTCGGACGGTCGAGGCGTTCGTGTTGGACAGTGACGGTGACCTTTACGGACAGCACGTCGCGGTCGATTTCGTCGAGCGGATTCGCGGAATGGAGAAGTTCGAGTCGATCGACGATCTGATCGAGGAGATGGGTCGGGACGCGGAGAAGGCTCGCGCCGCCCTGACCGACCGACTTTCGTGACCGGCTGCCTGCCCTGATAGGATCCCTTCTCGGTGCATGCTGCGGTCCGTGGTGGCTGCGCCGCTTTCCTTTCCCGCGGACGTCAGTGATCAGGAGTAGTACCAGTGGCATTGACCACCGAACAGAAGAAGGCCGTTCTCGGCGAGTACGGCTTGCACCCGACCGATACCGGTTCGCCCGAGGCGCAGGTCGCGATGCTCACCAAGCGCATCACCGATCTCACCGAGCACCTGAAGAAGCACAAGCACGACCACCACTCCCGCCGCGGCTTGCTGCTGCTGGTCGGACGTCGTCGCCGCCTGCTGAAGTACATCGCGAAGGTGGATGTCACCCGGTACCGTTCGCTCATCGAGCGTCTGGGACTGCGTCGATAACATCGGCGCCGACGCGCCCGCGAAAGTGGGCCGTCTTCGAAATATGCAGTAGCCAACGAGGCAGTGCTTAGACTGTTCCTCGTTGGCTATCTGTGTTTGGCATGCCAGCAAGACAAGCGAACACATGGGTGTTCGCACATCGCCGTGATCGCTCGACGCACCCAGGGTGTCGGTCTTCGGTAGTGGCCTTGGCGGACGAACTTCTCGTCCCCAGGGCTTCGATCGATGGCCGCCCCCGCGCAACAGCGACCGCAGTCCTGCCTGCACATGGCAGCGGGGCCAGTGGTCCGTCGGCGAGCGCACGGCAAAGACGAGAGGACGAGAAGAAGAGAATGACAGACACCACCAACCTGGACGTCGAAGAAGGCGTCTACGAAGCAACTGCCGTCATCGACAACGGCACCTACGGCAAGCGCAGCATCCGGTTCGAGACCGGTCGCCTCGCTCAGCAGGCATCCGGCGCCGTCGCTGCCTACCTCGACGAAGACACCATGCTGCTGTCCGCCACGTCGGCAGGCAAGAGCCCGCGCGAAGGGTTCGATTTCTTCCCGCTCACGGTCGACGTCGAAGAGCGTATGTACGCCGCCGGACGCATCCCCGGATCGTTCTTCCGTCGTGAGGGTCGCCCGTCCACCGACGCCATCCTCACCTGCCGCCTCATCGACCGGCCGCTGCGCCCGACGTTCGTCGACGGTCTCCGCAACGAGATCCAGGTCGTCATCACCGTCCTGAGCCTCAACCCGGCCGATCTCTACGATGTCGTGGCCATCAACGCGGCATCTGCGTCCACGCAGATCGCTGGGCTGCCGTTCTCCGGCCCCATCGGTGGTGTCCGTGTCGCGCTCATCGACAAGCAGTGGGTCGCGTTCCCGACGGTCGAGCAGCTCGAGAAGGCCGTGTTCAACATGGTCGTCGCGGGACGCATCGTCTCGGGTTCCGGCGCCGACGCCGACGTCGCGATCATGATGGTCGAGGCCGAGGCCACCGAGAACGTCATCGAGCTCATCGAGGGCGGCGCGCAGGCTCCGAACGAGTCCATCGTCGCCGAGGGTCTCGAAGCGTCGAAGCCGTTCATCGCTGCGCTGTGCACCGCACAGCAGGAGCTCGCCGCCAAGGCCTCCAAGCCGACCGGTGACTTCCCCCTGTTCCCGCCGTACCAGTCCGACGTCTACGACGCCGTCGCCAATGCTGCTCAGATCCCGTTGAGTGAAGCACTGACGATCGCAGGCAAGGCCGAGCGCGAGAACAAGCTCGACGAGGTCAAGGCTCAGGTACTCGAGCAGGTCTCGGACTCGTTCGAGGGTCGTGAGAAGGAAATCGGTGCTGCGTTCCGCGCGCTGACCAAGAAGTCGGTGCGTCAGCGCATCCTGACCGACCACTTCCGCATCGACGGCCGTGGTGTCACCGACATTCGTTCGCTGTCCGCCGAGGTCGCGATCATTCCGCGTACCCACGGCTCGGCGCTGTTCGAGCGCGGCGAGACGCAGATCCTCGGTGTCACGACACTCGACATGGTCAAGATGGCGCAGCAGGTCGACTCTCTCGGGCCCGAGACGTCCAAGCGGTACATGCACCATTACAACTTCCCGCCGTACTCGACCGGTGAGACCGGTCGCGTCGGATCGCCGAAGCGTCGCGAGATCGGCCACGGCGCGCTCGCCGAGCGCGCGCTGTTGCCGGTTCTGCCGAGCCAGGCCGAGTTCCCGTACGCCATCCGCCAGGTCTCCGAGGCGCTGAGCTCCAACGGCTCGACCTCCATGGGTTCGGTCTGCGCATCGACGCTGTCCTTGCTCAACGCCGGTGTGCCGCTGCGCGCTCCCGTCGCGGGCATCGCCATGGGCCTGGTGTCCGACGAGGTCGACGGCGAAACGCGTTACGTCGCGCTGACCGACATCCTCGGTGCCGAAGATGCCTTCGGTGACATGGACTTCAAGGTCGCAGGTACCAAAGACTTCGTCACGGCCCTGCAGCTGGACACCAAGCTCGACGGTATCCCGTCGAAGGTTCTGGCAGGCGCGCTGTCGCAGGCGAAGGACGCGCGCACCACGATCCTCGAGGTCATGGCCGAGGCCATCGACGCTCCGGACGAGATGAGCCCGTACGCACCTCGCGTCACGGCCATCAAGGTTCCCGTCGACAAGATCGGCGAGGTCATCGGACCCAAGGGCAAGATGATCAACTCCATCACCGAGGAGACCGGCGCCAACATCTCGATCGAAGATGACGGCACCGTCTACGTCGGTGCAGCGGACGGCCCGTCCGCTCAGGCCGCGATCGACAAGATCAACGCCATCGCCAACCCGCAGTTGCCGAAGGTCGGCGAGCGCTTCCTCGGAACCGTCGTCAAGACAACGGCTTTCGGTGCATTCGTCTCGCTGCTTCCCGGCCGCGACGGCTTGGTGCACATCTCGAAGCTCGGCGGCGGCAAGCGCATCAACAAGGTCGAGGACGTCGTGAGCGTCGGATCGAAGCTCCGTGTGGAGATCGCCGACATCGACAACCGCGGCAAGATCAGCCTCGTTCCCGTCGAGGAAGAGGGAGCAGCTGCTGCAGGCTCGTCCGATTCGGCTCCGGCCGACGCACCTGCCGAGGCGAACGCTGAGTAAGAAGCAGCAAGGCAGAACGGTACGTTCCTACGGGACGTACCGTTCTGCCGTTTCGGATCCCGCCGGGCAGAACCTGGGTGTCGAACGCACCACGCTGCCCGGTGGTCTTCGTGTGGTGACCGAGTTCGTGCCGGGAGTTCGGTCGGCGTCGGTCGGTGTGTGGGTCGGCGTCGGTTCGAGGGACGAGGGTCCGTCGGTGGCCGGTGCCGCTCATTTCCTGGAGCATCTGCTGTTCAAGTCGACGCCCACTCGGAGCGCGCTGCAGATCGCTCAGGTCATGGACGGGGTCGGCGGTGAGCTGAACGCGTTCACCTCGAAGGAGAGCACGTGCTTCTACGCTCACGTTCTCGACGACGATCTCGGTTTGGCGATAGACCTCGTCAGTGATGTCGTCCTCCGCGGGCGTTGTCGTGCAAGCGATGTCGACCTCGAGCGTCAGGTCGTCCTCGAGGAGATCTCGATGCGCGACGACGATCCGGAGGATCTCCTCGGCGATCTGTTCATCGAGGCGATGTTCGGTGATCATCCGCTAGGTCGGCCGATCATCGGAACCGTGGAATCCATCGAGGACATGACGCGCTCTCAGCTGCGCTCCTTCCACACGCGTCGGTACACACCGGAGCGGATGGTCGTCGCGGTGGCGGGCAATGTCGACCACCGCCAGGCGGTGGCGTTGGTCAAGCGTGCATTCGCGGGTCATCTGCACAAGGGCGTCAAGCCTGCTCCTCGGCGCGACGGTCTGGCGAGACTTCGTCATCGACCTGAGCTTCGTTTCGAACGACGAGACAGCGAACAGGCTCACCTGTCACTCGGTGTGCGCGCGTTCGGTAGGCACGAGGGGCACCGGTGGGCGCTGTCCGTACTGAATGCGGCTGTGGGAGGTGGGCTTTCGTCGCGCCTGTTCCAGGAGATCCGTGAAGAGCGCGGGCTGGCCTATTCGGTCTACTCGTCGGTGGACACCTTCTCCGATTCCGGTGCGTTCTCGGTGTACGCCGGGTGCCAACCCGAGAACCTCGCCGAGGTGACGACGGTGGTGCGTGAGGTTCTCGCGCAGGTCGCCTCCGATGGCATCACCGAGGAGGAGTGCGCGCGTGCCAAGGGGTCGCTGCGTGGCGGTCTTGTACTCGGCCTGGAGGATTCGGGGTCACGGATGAACCGGATAGGCCGCAGCGAGCTCAACTACGGCAATCACCGGGATATCTCGGAGACCCTCGCCCGGATCGATCAGGTGACCGTGAGTGAGGTGCGCGACGTGGCTCGGGTCCTGTTGTCCCGGCCGTTCGGTGCTGCGGTGGTCGGCCCGTACACCAGCGTCCGTCAGCTGCCCGCGTCGGTGAAATCCATAGCCGGCTGACTCGGACCTTCTCGGTTCGGATCACCCCGGTTCGTATCGACGATCGACTCGACCGCCGCATCCACCAGAGCGGTCGAGTCGACCTCGGTGACGACCGACAGCGCGGTCGTCGAGCTCAACGCAGCGATTCCGTGGACCGCCGTCCAGATCTGCACGGCTCGGACGTGAGTGTCGGTGCCTGCCAACGGTTCGACGAGGTCGGTGACGAATGCGAACAGCGGCAATGACGTTCCGCGAAGATGCATTCCCGAGTTCGCGAGGATGTCGTGACGGAACACGAGTGCGAACATGTCGGGTCGTTCGACGGCGTACCGCACGTAAGCGAGGGCCGCGGCTCGTAGGCGCGCCGCCGGTTCGGTGTTCTCGCCTACCTCCCGTTCGATTCTTCTGCGGAGGTCCTGCAGACCCCGTTGCGCGACGGCGGCGTGCAAAGCCGCGAGGGTAGGGAAGTAGCGCCGTGGTGCGCCGTGCGACAGTCCCGAGGCACGTGCGACGGATCGCACGGTGACGCCCGAAATCCCTTGGGTCTCCATCAAGTGCTCCGCCGCGTCGATCATGCGCGCGGCGGACGATTCGCGCCCGTCCATGGTAGACAGTGTCTACTATGGATGTAGACGATGTCTACGATTCGTAGTTCGGCAGACCAGAGGGAGTGCACCGCTCATGTGGTACTGGATGTTCAAGTACGTTCTGATCGGCCCCGTTCTGCGACTTCTGGGGAGACCGCGTATCGAGGGCATGGAACATCTGCCACGGTCCGGCCCCGTCATTCTCGCGGGCAACCATCTGACGGTGGTCGACTCGTTCTTCCTGGTGTTGGTCGTCAGGCGCAGAATCCGTTTCATCGCCAAGAGCGAGTACTTCTCGGGTGCGGGATTCAAGGGGCGTCTGCTGCGCTGGTTCTACACGAGTGCGGGCCAGGTCCCCGTCGACCGCTCCGGTGCAGGGGCGGGCGACCCAGCTTTGGCCGCAGCGCGAAAGATACTGGCCGACAACGGAGTGTGGGCCATCTACCCCGAGGGTACGAGGTCTCCGGACGGCCGGCTGTACAAGGGGAAGACGGGAATGGCGAGGGTTGCGCTGGAATCCGGCGCACCCGTCGTTCCCGTGGTCATGTTCGGTACCGAAAGATTCAATCCAGTGGGCAGTCGGATGTGGCGACCGACGAAGATCGTCGTGAAGTTCGGCGCTCCGATCGACTTCAGCCGGTACCGGGAACATGCGGGCAACCACGCCGTCGTGCGGTCCGCCACGGACGAGGTGATGTACTCCCTGATGGAGCTTTCCGGCCAGGAGTACGTCGACACCTACGCGGCGAAGGTCAAGGCCGCCTGACTCCGAAGAGCAACTTCCACGGTACGGCTGCGGATTCGAGCTGCACGGCGAGGCTCATCTTGGATTCGCCGTCGTTGCGTTCCTCGAAGCGAATGGGGACCTCGGCGATCTTCAAGCCGCGTCGGACGGTGCGGTGGTTCATCTCGACCTGGAACGCATAGCCGTTGCTCTCGACCGACTTCACGTCGATCGCCCGCAGCGTCGCAGCATGCCAGGCTTTGAAGCCCGCGGTCGCGTCCTTGACCTTCAACCGAAGAATTGCGTTGACGTAGAAGTTGGCCCATGCAGACAGTGCCTTCCGATGCCAGGGCCAATCGCTGGCCACGGCGCCGCCGGGGACGTAGCGCGAACCCAGTACGACGGCTGCGTCCGTTGTCGTGAGCGTGCGCACCATCGTGGGGATGACGTCGGCGGGGTGGGACAGGTCCGCGTCCATCTGGACGACGATGTCCGCACCGTCGTCGAGTGCGCGGCTCATGCCGGCCACGTACGCCCGGCCGAGCCCGTTCTTCTCGGTGCGGTGCAGAACCGTCACCGGCAGAGGCCCTGTCTCGGCGAGTTCGTCGGCGAGCGTGCCCGTGCCGTCGGGGGAGTTGTCGTCGACCACGAGCACGTGAAGATTGTCCAGTTGCAGACCGGCGAGAAGCTCGACGAGCTTCGGGAGGTTCTCGCGTTCGTTGTACGTGGGTACGACAACGGTCGTCTTCGGGGCGACGTTCGGAATGCTCACGCTCGTATGATCCGTGATCGGGTATCAAAGACCAAATAACGGACAGCCTCGTGTCCTGCCGTCGTCGGCGTTTGCGCAGTTCCGGGCCTCGAGCGGGACACTGGAATGTTGCGCCGGTCACACAGCTTCGTTGTGTGAACCAGCGTCGTTGTGCGAGCCAGCGCCGTTGTGTGAACCAGCGTCGACGAAGATTCCGGAGTCCAGGACGGGCACGGATCGCGAGGAGCCGACTTCCGCAGCGATCGTGACGTCGATTTCGTAGCCCTCGTCGATCAGTTCGAGACCTGATGCCGACTCGACGAGAGCGTGGGGGAGTCGACTGCACACAGCCTTCCACGCATCGCGTGCCATCTCGGCTTCCGGAGACAGAGTGCAGTCCGGGCGCCTGTCGCCCAGTTCCGCGAGGAGAAATCCGGCTCCCCACAGGTCTCGATGCACGGTCGCAAGGCGCCGTTGGGCCAGTGTTCTCCTGCGGCGATCACCGCGACGACGGCGTCGGTATCGGTGTTCGCAGCGATCCACTGCGCCGCAGCCGGCGCGTTGCGAAGCGAGACCCCTGTACAGACCGGTACCTCGGCAGCCAGCTGCGCGGATATCGTCGACCCGTTCGGCGACGGCAGCACGAGCCGCTGTGGCGGCGTCCCCGCGCGGAGCGTGGCCGGGGACAAGCTGATGTCGCCCGGGCCCGCATCGCGCCGCCGGACCGCCATGACGGCATCGGTGCGGCGGGCGTATTCGGCGGCCGAGGCCTGGCCGACGGCCCAGGGCACCACCGCGGTCCCCGCATCGGCGGCGACGGTCAACGTGGTGGTGAACGACAGAACGTCGACGACCACGGCAACGTCCGCCCCGGAAGCAATTGCCGATGCACCCGAGGTGCCCCAATCGAACCGAACCGTCGACGTGAACTGTCGATGGGCACGATCCGGATCGGTCACGGAGTCGTCACCTCCGAGGATGCAGGAGTGTCGTACGGCGACGGACCTTCCGGTGGTCCGAGGAGATGGCGAACGAGGAGAGTGGCTCCCAGAGCGAGAAGTGCGACGACGACGATGACAGCCACGACAGCCGCCAATCTGCGTGGGCCTCCGAAGAGATCGTTGGAACTCATTCGCTCATGATGGTGCATCGCGGCCCAGCTCGGTGGAGCGGGCCGTCAGGAGCCTGTTCTGACGTCGCCGTCGTAGACGTCGATCACTATCGAGTTGCCGCCGTGACTCTTGGCTCGGTACATCGCGGTGTCGGCGCTGTCGAGCAAATCGTCGAGGACCTCCGGGAGGTCGTGCACAGCGATCTTGCGATAGTGGATGCCGATGCTGGTGGTGGTCAATCCGGCGGAATTGCAGGACGGGATCGCATCTCGTAGGGCCTCGGCTGCCCGGGACATGTCGGACAGCGGGCCAGTGGAGACAACGACGAACTCCTCACCACCGGTGCGAGCGGTCACTGAGGGTGGCGGAAAGTTGGTGTTGATTGCCTGGGCAGTCTTGCGCAGGACATCGTCGCCGAAACTGTGCCCGAACTCGTCGTTGACGGCTTTGAAGTTGTCGAGGTCAGCGACGAGGACCGCAACTCCGGCTGCTCCGTCTTCCATCACTCCGACGGCCGAGTCAAGTCCGCGGCGGTTGCGCAGTCCGGTCAGAGGATCGAAGTGGGCCACCGCCGCGTCCCTCTTGAGGAACGTCAGATAGGCCTGAGTGAGGACCGGAGAGGACACCAGGACCATGACGAGAACGATGAGATATGCAGTCGTCTGGGCGAGGTCGGCGTCGGAATACGATAGTGCAAGGACGTACAGCGCGGCACACGCGCACAGGGACCATATCTGACGTGCTACGAAAACTCGGGTGTCGTGGTACGCCGCGACATAGTTGCCCATGACGGCGAAGAGCGCCGAACACAGGAGTGCCACCGGACGGTCGTCGAGAGAGAACAGAACGGCGGCGACGCCGATTTCGGCGAATGCAACGAAGAGCAGTGACTGACGATATGTCGGCCACGGACCGCGTATCCACAGGCAGCCGACGAATACCGAACACGACCCGAACGACGCGACGACGATGATGTCGGTGGGGCTCGACACAATCGGCGATGCAATGGCGAGCAGGCAGATCAGCCCGTAGAACCAACAGCACAGGCCGATCGCGACGCGACTTTGTCGGAGGATCGGATGCGTTTGCGAGTAGGAGACATTCCACACGTAGTCGGTCCGTTGCGACCACCACTCGTGCAGCGAACTCATTCCAAGGACCTCTACATCCCGTGCATGACCGACCCGCAGATAGTTGACTACTAATCTAATCAGACAACGATACTGACCGGTTGGAAATGACGATCGAACACCGTCAACGCAGTTGAATCTCAGCGACGAGTCCCGCGTGATCGGATCCGAGGATGGAGACGGGTTCGAGTGCGGTGGCACGGGCGCCCCGGGTGAGGACGTGGTCGATTCCGACGACGGGTGGATACGACTTGTCGGTCGGGTAGGTCGGTATCAAACCACTACCGGTCACGTCCGCAGCATCTTCGTACCCGGCGTCGAGGATGTGCCTGAACTTGCTGTGAGATCTGGTGGAGTTGAAGTCGCCGCTGACGATCACGTTGGACATCGACGTGGCTGTCGACACCTCCGACCGGAGCATGTCCATCTCCGAAGCCCACAGCGGCGTCGGAGACGGATAAGGCGGTACCGGATGGACCGAGTAGACACGGACAGGTTGTTCGGCACCGACGTCCAGGTCGACCGACAGGTTGGACAGAGTGAACACCGGGAGCTCGCGCTCCCCGGAGATCGGGAATCGGCTGAATATGCCGGTTCCTCCTCCGCCACCCGGTGTCGGCTTGGTGTAACGGTACGGGAGCAACTCGGCGATTCCTGCCGCGTCCAGCGCGCCTTCGGCGTCGAACGTCAATTCCTGTGCGGTGAAGACGTCGATGTCACGCGACCGGACGAAGTCCAGCACGTTGCCCGTATCGGCCAGCCCGAGCATCAGGTTGGCTTGCAGAACGTGCAGACTCCGCCCTTGGCCTGGTGTTTCGGCGGGCGGTCGATCGCTTGCGATGTACATGGGCGCGAGCAAGGCCGACGCCGTCACCGCGACGACGGTCGATGCCGTCGCCAGGATCCAGCGTTGGGACACCACGGCGACGGCGATACCGAGCAGGGAGAACGCCATGAGGATCGGTGCGAACGACGCCAACCCCACCACGTACCTGTTCTGTGTGTCGGTGAAGTAAGCGATGACGCCCGTCGCGCCGATCAACACGCAGCAGCCGGCAACGATGGCGGCGGCTACTTGCCGACCCCGAGCGCGATGCGCGGACCGATCAGACACTGCCGTTTCGTGTTGCACATGCGCAGCGTAACCACGGGTGAATGTCGCGGCTGTCGGTCCAGGTCGGATCGATTCAGTGAGTATCCTCTTCGGACGAAGAACTTGTGATCCAGTTCTCAGCACGCTAGAACTATGTAAAGACATACGTACAAGGATTCGGATGCGGGTGTAGGAGCAATTCTTCGCACGCACACAAGATTGGATCGAGATGACCCGTAGTGACGGATCGACCGGTGCAGTTCTCCCACCGGACACCGCAGGAACACACAGTCACCGGCTAGGCATCATTGCGGTGATCGCGACGTTCGGTGGATTGCTCTTCGGATACGACACCGGAGTGATCAACGGGGCGCTGGAGCCGCTCCGCGACGATTTGTCGCTGACCTCGTTCACCGAGGGCTTCGTGGTGAGCATTCTCATCTTCGGTGCTGCGATCGGCGCACTGGTGGGTGGGCGTCTGTCCGACCGATACGGCCGACGCCACAACATCATCATGCTCGCACTCGTCTTCATGGTCGGAACGCTCGGTTGTGTGCTCTCACCGAGCTGGGAGATCTTGGCCGTGTTCCGCTTCGTACTCGGACTCGCCGTCGGTGGCGCATCGGCGACAGTGCCCGTTTACCTCTCGGAGATTTCTCCCGTGGAGCGGCGTGGTTCGTTGGTCACGCGGAACGAGGTCATGATCGTCAGTGGGCAGTTCGCTGCCTTCGTGATCAATGCGATCATCTTCAACATATGGGGTGAGCACGAGTCCGTGTGGCGCTTCATGCTTCTCGTCGCAGTGGCCCCCGCAATCGTGCTTTTCTTCGGAATGCTGCGCATGCCCGAAAGCCCCCGCTGGCTTGTCCTGCAGGGCCGAGAGGACGAGGCTCTGGAAGTACTCAGGCAGGTTCGGTCGGAAGAACGCGCTCAGGCCGAGATGGCCGAAGTCCACCGACTCGCCGAGGAAGAGAAACTGGCGAAGACCGGTGGCGTGACCGACCTGTCCGTTCGTTGGATTCGTCGCTTGATCTACATCGGAGTCGGTCTCGGTGTCGCCAACCAGATCACCGGCATCAACTCGGTGATGTACTACGGCACTCAATTGCTGAGCGATGCCGGCTTCTCGTCCAGCGCAGCGATCATCGCGAACACCCTCAACGGATTGTTCAGCGTTCTCGGAATCACGGTCGGAATCTTCTTGATGAACAAGGTCAACCGACGGACCATGCTCATTGCAGGCTTCTCGCTGACTACAACGTTCCACCTTCTTGTCGGCCTGTCTGCGCTTCTGCTTCCCGACGGCACGGTCAAGGCTTATTTCATTCTGGTGTTCGTCGTTCTGTTCGTGTTCTGCATGCAGGGAACTATCGGACCCCTGGCGTGGTTGATGCTCGCCGAGATCTTCCCCCTGAAGATTCGCAGTTTCGCGATCGGCCTGTGTGTTTTCGCGCTGTGGATTGCGAACGCTGCCATCGCGCTGCTGTTTCCGCCGGTCGTGGCGGCCTTCGGAATCGCGGCCACGTTCTTCATCTTCGTCGGTCTCGGTGTGATCGCGCTCATCTTCTGCATCACCCAGGTCCCGGAGACGCGAGGTCAGACGCTCGAAGAACTGGAAACCCGGTTCCGCAAGGAATACTCCTAGAGGTCAGCTACACCGAGAGAGGTAAATTCATGTCAGTTCTGGTTGCAGTGACCGACAGTCCCGAGGGCATCCATTCACTGTCCGCCGCTGCGGACGAGGCGGCGCTTCTGGGCACCGATCTGATCGCGGTCAACCTGACCCTGGGCAAGCTCGACCTCTCCGTGCTTCCAGAAGACTGCGAGGTCACCGTCGTCGAACGTGCGGGCCGCGAAGACCGCGACCCAGTCACCGCCGTGCTCGACGAGTTGGAAGTGTTCCCCGATGTCACGCGTCTGGTGATAGGAATCAGGAAACGTAGCAGGGTCGGAAAGGCTTTGCTGGGCAGCGTGAGTCAACGTCTTCTGCTGACCTCCCCGGTTTCGGTTCTTGCGGTCAAGGCCCCGTAGGGCTCACCAGACCGCCGCACTAGCGGCGAGATCCAACAGCGGTTGTGGATACACACCGAACACGACGGTCGCGACGACGCCGAGGCCGATGGCCACGGCTGTTGCGACACCTGGAGTGACGACGGTGGGACGCCCACCGTCGTCACTGTCGTTCGTGCCGGCCACGGGGTCGGCGAAGAACATGAGGACGATGACGCGTACATAGAAGATCGCCGCGATGGCACTACTGAGCACCCCGACGACCACGAGCGCGGTTGCGCCGCTACCGGCCGCAGCCTGGAAGACCGCGAACTTACCGACGAATCCAGCCGTCAGCGGGATCCCCGCGAACGACAACAGCAGCAACGCGAAGACGGCGGCGATCGCGGGGGAGCGACGACCGATGCCGGCCCATCGCGCCAGTTCGGTCACCTCACCGTTGCCGTCGCGCACGACGGTGACGACGGCGAATGCCGAGACAGTGCTGAACCCGTAGACGAAGAGATAGAACATCGTCGCGGACAGCCCGTCGGCGTCCAGAGCGACGACGCCGGTGAGAATGAATCCCGTGTGGGTGATCGACGAGTACGCGAGCATCCGTTTGATGTCGGTCTGGGTGACCGCAAGAAGGGCACCCACCAGCATCGTGACGATCGCTACGGCCCACAGTGCCGGTCGCCAGTCGTCGCGCAGGTCCGGCAGTGCGATGTAGAACAGGCGGAGCATGGCACCGAACGCGGCGATCTTCGTCGCGGCGGCCATGAAGGCGGTGATCGGAGTCGGTGCACCCTGATACACGTCGGGAATCCACGAATGAAATGGAATCGCACCGACTTTGAACAGTAGGCCGACACCGACGAGTGCGGTACCGAGCATGGCCAGCACGTCGTTGCCGTCGCCGAGAGCGATGGCAGCACCGATGGGGCCGAGCTCGAGCGAGCCTGCGTACCCGTACAGCATCGCGGTACCGAACAGAAAGAACGCCGACGAGAACGCGCCGAGCAAGAAGTACTTCATCGCAGCTTCCTGCGACAGCAGCCTGCGCCGACGGGCCAACCCGCACATCAGGTACAGCGGCAGCGAGAACACCTCGAGGGCAACGAACATCGTGAGCAGATCGTTCGACGCGGGAAACAGCAGAAGGCCGCCGATCGCGAACATCGTCAGCGGGAACACCTCCGTCTGCGCCGCGCCTGCCTGGCCTGCCTGGCGTTCGGACAGACTTCCGGGAACGGTGGAGGCCTGCGGGGCGAAGGAGTCCACCCGGGTGCGTTCGAGTGAGCGTTCCCCGACCATGAGCAACGAGGGCACGGCCACGAGCAGCAGGGTGCCCTGGAGGAACAGCGAGGGGCCGTCGACCACGACCGAGCCCATCACGGACCGGGTGCCGGGTGAGCTGGAGCCGGACACGGCCAAGACGACGACCGCCACGAGAGATGCAATCGTCGCAGTCAAGGCAAGCGCCATCTGGATGCGACGACGGGCGGCACTCGGTGCGAACGCCTCGACGAGTACGCCGAGAACAGCTGCGGCGAAGACGATCAGCATGGGCGACAGAACGCTGTACTCGATGCTCGGCGCAGTCAGGACGGAGTCGTTCATCGGGGTCCCTCCGGCGTCTCGGCCACGTCTTCGATGCCCTGCACGGTGGTCACTGTCGTCTGTACCGCGGGAGAAACGATGTCCAACAGGGGCTTCGGGTACACGCCCAGTACGACGAGCAGCACGATGAGCGGCCCCATCACGGCCAGTTCACGCGGGACGAGGTCCTTCATTCCGTCGTTCTCGGCGCGGCGCGGACCCGTCATCACCCGTTGGTACAGCCACAGGATGTAGATCGCGGACAGCACGAGAGCGATCGATGCCACGATGGCGGCCACGTGATACTTCGCGAATGTACCGATCAGTACCAGGAATTCGCTGACGAACGGTGCGAGCCCAGGGAGCGACAGAGTGGCGAGACCGGCGACGAGAAAGGATCCGGCCAGCACCGGTGCGACCTTCTGAACGCCACCGTAGTGGGAGATGACGCGGGTGCCACGACGCGAGACCAGGAAGCCGGCGACGAGAAACAGTGCCGCCGTCGAGAGTCCGTGATTGACCATGTACAACGCGGAACCGGCCTGGCCTTGGCTGGTCATGGCGAAGATGCCCAGAATGATGAAACCGAAGTGCGAGATCGACGTGTACGCGATCAATCGCATCACGTCGGTCTGCGCGATCGCCAGCACGGCGCCGTAGACGATGCCCACGACCGCGAGAGTGACGATGACCGGCGCGAAGTACGACGACGACTCGGGGAAGAGTTGCAGACAGTAGCGAAGCATCGCGAACGTGCCCACCTTGTCCACGACGGCCATCATCAGAACGGCTGTGGCAGGGGTGGATTCGACGGCGGCGTCGGGTAGCCACGAGTGGAACGGCCACAGGGGTGCCTTGACGGCGAAAGCGAACATGAACCCGAGGAACAACGCGTTCAGAACCCCAGGGGTGACGCCGAGGTCGCCGAGAGCAGCCGTGTCGGCGATCTCGCGGAACGAGAAGGTTCTCGCCACGACGTACAGTCCGATGACCGCAGCGAGCATCACCAGACCGCCGACGAGGTTGTACAACAGAAATTTCACGGCCGCGGCGGCGCGTCCCGGACCGCCGAATCCTCCGATGAGGAAGTACATCGGGATCAACATGGCCTCGAAGAAGACGTAGAACAGCAACACGTCGAGGGCGCAGAAGGACATCAGGACCATCGACTCGACGAGAAGAATCGATGCGACATAGACGTGCGTGGACTGCCCGACGCGCGGATCGTTCCATCCTGCTACCAGCAGAATCGGAAGCAGGACCGTCGTCAGCAGGACGAGCACCAGCGCGATGCCGTCGATTCCCAGCTCGTATCGAGCTCCGAACGACTCGATCCACCAGTGGGATTCGACGAACTGGAATTCGTCACCGGACGGATCGAAGCCGGCGAACAACACCACCGCGACCGCCAGAGTGAGCAGCGAGGTCGCGAGCGCGCACACTTTCGCGAGCTGTGGCCTCGTGCGAGGCAGGATCAGGGTCAGGACAGCACCTGCCACCGGCAGCAGCCACAACATGGTCAGCCACGGAAAAGTGTTCACCACACCATCACCGCCACCATCATCGCGAGGACTACCGCCGTACCGGCCAGCATCGTCAGAGCGTACGAGCGCACGTACCCGGTCTGCGTGCCACGAATGCGAGCGGAGAGCGACGTCAGCCCGCTCGCCAGTGTGCGGGTTCCGCCCTCGACGGCGACGTCGTCGAAACGCTGCGCGGCCTCGGCCACCTTGAGACCCGGTCGCATCAGAAGCGCTTCGTTGACGGCGTCGCCGTACAGGTCGACACGTGCGGCAGTTGTCAGCGCGGTCACGGGTGTCGGCGCGATCGGCGGTACGGGAGTTCTCGCGTAGCGGTGATACGCGAGTCCGATGCCGACGGCCACCACCGTCAGTGCCATCACGGTCACCAGCCATGCTGGTATCACGTGCGCCTCCTCTGCCTCGCCGACGACCGGTTCCAGCCAGTGCGTCAGCGCTCCACCGATGGTGAACAAAGCTCCTGCCGCAACCGAACCCACCGCTAGAACGATCATCGGCACGGTCATGATCGACGGCGACTCGTGTGGGTGCGCGTCGGGCTCCCACCGCTTCTCGCCGAAGAAGGTCATCACCATGACCCGGGTCATGTAGAACGCGGTCAAGCCTGCACCGACGAGCGCGACGATTCCCAGCACGGCGCCCTGTACTCCGCCGGCACCGAACGCGACTTCGATGATCTTGTCCTTGGCGAAGAAACCCGAGAACGGGGGAACACCGATGATCGCGAGATAACCCAGTCCGAAGGTGACGAACGTGACGGGCATGACGGTTCGGAGCCCGCCGAACTTGCGCATGTTCACTTCGTCGTTCATGCCGTGCATCACCGAACCGGCACCGAGAAAGAGTCCGGCTTTGAAGAATCCATGGGCGAGTAGCAGCATGATCGCGAATGCATAGCCGGACGGACCCAGGCCCGCGGCGAGAACCATGTACCCGATCTGGCTCATCGTCGATGCGGCCAGCGCCTTCTTGATGTCATCTTTTGCGCAGCCGATGACGGCTCCGAACAGCAGTGTCACGGTACCGACGACGATCACCGCCGTTTGCGCGACGGGGGCTGCTTCGAAGACCGGTCCGGATCGGACGATCAGATACACCCCGGCGGTCACCATCGTCGCCGCGTGGATCAACGCCGACACCGGAGTCGGGCCTTCCATGGCGTCACCGAGCCACGATTGCAGAGGTACCTGGGCCGACTTTCCGCACGCAGCGAGGAGAAGCACGAAACCCAACGCGGTGAGTGTTCCGCTCGACGCAGTCTCGGTACCGGAGAATACGTCCGTGAACGAGACGCTGCCGAAGTTCGCGAACATGATCATCAACGCGACCATCAATCCGATGTCTCCGACACGGTTGACGACGAACGCCTTCTTCGCCGCCGTCGCAGCGGACGGTTTGTACTGCCAGAACCCGATCAGCAGGTAGGACGCCAGACCCACGCCTTCCCAGCCGACGTACAGTCCGAGGAAGTTGTCGGCCGTCACCAGTAGGAGCATCGCGGCGAGGAAGAGGTTCAGGTACGCGAAGAACCGTCGTCGGTCCGGGTCCTCCGCCATGTACCCGATGGCGTAGACGTGAATGAGCGTGCCGACGCCGGTGATCAGGAGTACGAAGCACATCGACAGTTGATCCAGGCGAAAGCCGAAGTCCACCTGCAACTGTTCGACGGGAACCCAGCTGAACAGCGTGGTCGTCACCGCCCTGTCGTCTGCAGCCCGGCCCACCATGTCGACGAAGAGGACCACGGCGAATCCGAAGGACACTGCGGCCATGCTGGTTCCCAGCGCATGTCCCCACCGATCGGTTCGCCGGCCTCCGAGTAGCAGCACGACGGCGCCGAGCAGCGGCAGCGCCGGCAACAGCCAGATGGCGTCCATGTCAGTTCTTCAGCAGGTTGGCGTCGTCGACCGAGGCCGAGCGGCGGGCACGAAAGATGGTCATGATGATCGCGAGGCCGACGACCACCTCGGCTGCTGCCACGACCATGGTGAAGAACGCGAAGACCTGGCCTTCGAGATTGCCGTGCATACGGGCGAACGTCACGAATGCGAGGTTGGCGGCGTTGAGCATGAGCTCGATGCACATGAACACGACGATCGCGTTGCGGCGCAGCAGAACACCCGCAGCACCGATCGTGAAGAGGAGGACCGACAGATACAGGTAGTTCTCGGGATTCACATCTCACCGTCCCGGTGACCCCGGTGCATCGGGTTGACGGACAGCTCCGACGGTGACCCGTCGGGCAGACGCGCGGGCCAGTCGACGGCGTTGTGCCGGGCATATACTCCGGGACTCGGCATCGGCGTGACGTGAGTGCCGTCGCGGAATCGCTGCTCGGACAGCTCGCGCTGACCTTGCCGCTCGGTGAACCGCTCACGGTGGGCGAGGATCATCGCGCCGACCGTGGCGATGATCAGCAGCGCACCGGTGAGTTCGAACGCCCAGAGGTAGCGAACGAAGATGAGCTCGGCGAGGCCTTCGACGTTGCCGCCCGCATTGGCGGCGTCGAGTCCGACGAAGTCCGGTCGCCCGCTCTCCACCGATGCGTTGCCGATCGCGCCGATGACGACGAGCCCGAAGCCGATGCCTGCGGCGATCGCGGCAGGTCGTTGACCTTTCAGCGTTTCGGTCAACGAGTCCGCCGAGTCCACTCCGACGAGCATGAGCACGAACAAGAACAGCATCATCACCGCGCCGGTGTAGACGACGACTTGTACGACGCCGAGGAACACTGCGCCCTGGGCGATGTAGAACACGGCCAGGATGATCATCGTGACCGCGAGGAACAATGCCGAGTACACGGCTTTGGTGGCGCAGACCATCGCGATCGCACCCAGTACCGCCAATCCGCCCAGCAGCCAGAACTGGACGGCCTCGGCGGTCCCGGTGCTCATCGGATCGTCCCCCGGTAGTAGTCGGCCGCAGTCGTGTTCTCGGCCATGGGATGTGGCGCGGGTTCCATGCCCGGTTCCATCGGCGCGAGCAGGCGGTCCTTCTCGTAGATGAGGTCGGCGCGGTTGTCGTCGGCCAACTCGTACTCGTTGGTCATGGTCAGCGCGCGCGTCGGGCAGGCTTCGATACAGAGCCCGCATCCGATGCAGCGGAGATAGTTGATCTGATAGACCTGCCCGTATCTTTCACCGGGGGAGTAGCGCTCTTCTTCGGTGTTGTCCGCGCCCTCGACGTAGATCGCGTCCGCCGGGCAGGCCCACGCGCAGAGCTCACACCCGATGCACTTCTCGAGGCCGTCGGCGTAACGATTGAGCTGGTGCCTGCCGTGGTAGCGCTGAGCGGTCGGTACCTTGTCCTCGGGATAGAACTCCGTCACCGGCTTCTTGAACATCGTCGAGAACGTGACACCGAAACCTGCCACCGGACCCAGAAATTCAGGCATCGCTACGCTCCTTCACTGGTGTCGGCAGTGTCTGTCCCGGCATCGGCGGGACGGGAAAACCGCCGGCGAACGGATCGAACGGTTCGTCGTGCGTGGACGGTGGGGACGGATCGTCCGGCTCGCGGTGCAACCGGCGCCGGACGAAGACCGCCACCAACAGAGCTACGACGGCGCTGACGACGACCAGCGCGACGGCCAGTGATCCGTATCCCTCGACACGGAATGCGCGGACGGTCGCCACGAGCACAATCCAGATCAACGAGATCGGTATCAGGACCTTCCAGCCGAGGTTCATGAACTGGTCGTAGCGCAGGCGCGGCAGCGTACTTCGAAGCCAGATGAAGACGAACAGGAACAGCCACACCTTCAGGGTGAACCACAGAACCGGCCACCACCCTGCATTGGCACCGTCCCACAGGCTGATCGGGAACGGTGCATGCCATCCGCCGAGGAACAGTGTTGTCGCGAGTGCAGACACCGTGACCATGTTGACGTACTCGGCGAGCATGAACATCGCGAAGTTGAGGGAAGAGTACTCGGTGTGGAACCCGCCGACCAGCTCGCCCTCGGCCTCGGGGAGGTCGAACGGGGCGCGGTTGGTTTCACCCACCATGGACGTCAGATAGATCGCGAACGACGGGAAGAGCAAGAAGATGTACCACGTGTTCGACTGCGCAGCAACGATTCCGGAGGTGGACATCGTGCCCGCGTGGAGGAACACCGCGGTGAAGGACAGGCCCATCGCGATCTCGTACGAGATGACCTGAGCGGTGGATCTCAATCCGCCGAGCAACGGGTACGTCGAACCCGACGCCCACCCGGCGAGCACGATTCCGTACACACCGACGGATGTCACGGCAAGGATGTACAGGACGCCGACCGGAAAGTCTGTCAGCTGCAACGCAGTTCGGTGACCGAGGATCGACACCTCAGGGCCGAATGGAATCACGGCGAAGGCCATGAATGCGGGCACTGTCGCGATCACCGGAGCCAGAAGGTAGATCGGTCTGTCGACGCCCTTGGGGACGATCCCTTCCTTCAGCGCGAGCTTCACGCCGTCGGCGAGGCTCTGGAGCATGCCACCTGGCCCGACTCGGTTCGGCCCGACGCGGTTCTGCATACGTGCCATGACCTTGCGTTCGACGAGGATACAGACGAGGGGTGTCAGGATCAGGAAGACGAAGATCGCCAGCGACTTCGCGACCACGAGCCACCACGGGTCCGTCCCGAACGTCTCGCTCACGACGACACGCCCTCGATACGGACGACAGCACCGTTGCCTACACCGAGCGCCGAGTTGACCTCGGACCCGGTCGAGCGCATCGGCAGCCACACCACTCGATCGGGTAAGTCGGTGATTGCCAGCTCGAGTGTGATCGATCCTGAGTCCGACGACACCGTCACCGGATCACCGTCGGAGACCCCGATCTCTGCTGCCGTGCCAGGGGACAGTCGCACCACCGGGGTGCGGGCGGTACCGGCGAGATGCGGTTCACCGTCCTGCATACGGCCCGCATCCAACAGCATTCTCCACGTGGCGAGAACGGCTTGGCCGATGCTCGGCCTCGGGGCGGAAGATGGAGCATGGCTCGGCGCTGGGGGCGGCGCGCCCGTCCAGGATCCCAGGCGGTCGATCTCGCTGCGCGTGCTCTGGACGTCGGGAAGGCCGATGGGAGTGTTCATCTCGGCGGCGAGTGCGTGGAGCACCCGCCCATCGGTCAGCGACCGTGAATTGGGAATCGCAGCGTCGAAGGAGCGAGAGCGCCCTTCCCAGTCCAGATAGGTCCCCGCTTTCTCGGTCACCGGAGCGACGGGGAACACCACGTCGGCATGTTCGGTGACGCTGCTGTGGCGGATCTCGAGGCTCACCACGAACGATGCGCTCTTCAGCGCCTCGGCGGCGCCGGCTGGGTCGGGTAGGTCCGCGAGTTCGACTCCGCCGACCACGAGTGCGCCGCCCGAACTCGCCGAGCCGAGGATGCCCGTCGTGTCCAGGCCGTCGGACTCGGGTAGTGCGTCCGTGCCCCAGAACTCGGCGAGGTCGGTGCGCGCGCCGGTGTCGCCGACGGGTCGCCCACCCGGAAGCAAGGTCGGCAGTGCTCCCATGTCGAGTGCACCACGATCACCTGCGCGCCGGGGGATCCACACCAGAGCCGCACCGGTTTCCCGCGATGCGGCGACGACAGCTGTGTAACCGCCCGGAGTGTCCGCAATTCGTTCGCCGACCAGAATCACACTGCCCTCGGGCAGGTCGCCGACGCCCGCCAGCGCCGCGGGCTCCTGGCCGGGCACACAGGAGATCAACGACGCCCCGAGCTTGGACGTCCCGGCCGACAGGAACGGTGCGACGGCCCGCACCTTCTGACCTTTCGTGCGGACGGCTTTACGCAGTCTGAGAAAGACGATGGGCGATTCTTCCTCGGGCTCGAACCCGACCAGGACAACCGAGGGGGCGTTGTCCAGTCGCGCGTAGGTGACGTTCATGTCGGTGCCGGCGACATGCGAAGCGAGGAACTCGGCCTCCTCGACGCTGTGTGCACGAGCACGAAAGTCGATGTCGTTCGTGCGCAACGTGACCCGGGTGAACTTCGAGTACGCGTAGGCATCCTCCACGGTGGCGCGACCGCCGACGAGCACGCCGACTCGATCAGCCTTGTTCAGTCCCGCGGCCGCGACAGCCATGGCCTCGGACCACGATGCGGGTTCCAGAGTTCCGTCTGCCGTGCGTACGAGCGGAGTGGTCAGCCTGTCCGGCTCGGTGGCGTACGTGAACGCCCACCGTCCCTTGTCGCAGTTCCATTCCTCGTTGACGGTCGGGTCGTCTCCCGCCAGGCGGCGCAACACTTTTCCGCGGCGATGGTCGGTCCGTTGCGCGCACCCGCTGGCGCAGTGCTCGCAGGCACTCGGAGTCGACACCAGGTCGTACGGCCGAGCGCGGAATCGGTACGCCGCACCGGTCAGTGCTCCGACCGGACAGACCTGCACGGTGTTGCCGGAGAAATAGGATTCGAACGGCTCGTTCTCGTAGATGCCGACCTGCTGCAACGCCCCTCGCTCGACGAGCTCGATGAACGGGTCGCCGGCGATCTGCGAGGAGAATCGAGTGCACCGCGCACAGAGCACACACCGCTCACGGTCCAGCAGCACTTCCGTGGACAGCGGAATCGGTTTCGGGTATGTGCGCTTCTCCTCGACGAACCGCGACTCGGATCGGCCCGCCGACATCGCCTGGTTCTGCAGGGGGCACTCGCCGCCCTTGTCGCACACCGGGCAGTCGAGCGGGTGATTGATGAGCAACAGCTCCATCACGCCCTTCTGCGCCTTCGCGGCAACCGGCGAGCTCAGCTGCGTGCGAACGACCATGCCGTCGGTCACCGTCGTGGTGCACGACGCCAATGGCTTCCGCTGGCCCTCCACTTCGACGAGACATTGGCGGCATGCCCCCACCGGATCGAGGAGCGGGTGGTCGCAGAACCTGGGAATCTGGATACCGATCAGCTCCGCGGCCCGTATCACGAGGGTGCCGGGAAGAACCTGGATTTCCTGGCCGTCGATGCTGACGGTGACGGTGTCCACCGAGGTGCTCATGACGAAAGCCCTCCCGCTGTCAGTTCGGCGGACATCAGCGTGCTGCGGTGCGGATCGAACGGGCATGGTGCGCCGATGTGCTGTATGTACTCGTCGCGGAAATGCTTCAGCGACGACGTGATCGGACTGACTGCACCGTCGCCCAGGGCGCAGAAGGACTTGCCGAGAATGCTGTCCGCGATGTCCAGCAGAGTGTCGAGATCCGATTCCGTTCCGCGGCCGGTTTCGAGTCTCTCGTAGATCTGCACGAGCCAGTACGTTCCTTCGCGGCACGGCGTACATTTGCCGCAGGATTCGTGGGCGTAGAACTCCGTCCATCGCCGTACTGCACGTACGACGCACGTGGTCTCGTCGAATATCTGCAGCGCCTTGGTGCCCAGCATGGATCCGGCTGCGCCGACGCCCTCGTAGTCGAGCGGGACGTCGAGGTGGTCGGCAGTGAAGATCGGCGTCGACGACCCGCCTGGCGTCCAGAACTTCAGCGAATGACCCTCGCGCACGCCGCCCGCGTAGTCCAGAAGTTCCCGCAGCGTGATACCGAGCGGAGCCTCGTACTGTCCGGGAGTCGTCACGTGTCCCGACAACGAGTACAGGGTGAAACCCGGGGACTTCTCGCTCCCCATGGACCGGAACCAGTCGACACCGTTGCGCAGAATCGACGGGACGCTCGCGATGGACTCGACGTTGTTGACGACCGTCGGGCACGCGTACAGGCCTGCCACCGCAGGAAACGGTGGCCGCAGTCGGGGTTGCCCACGTCGACCCTCGAGCGAGTCCAGCTGAGCTGTCTCCTCGCCGCAGATGTACGCGCCCGCGCCCGCGTGCACCACGACGTCCAGATCGAATCCGCTGCCGAGGATGTCCGAGCCGAGATATCCCGAGGCGTAGGCCTCCTCGACCGCGGCCTGAACGCGTCGGAGCACGGGGACGACCTCCCCTCGCAGGTAGATGTAGGCGCGATGCGCCCGAATCGCATACGCCGCGATCACGATTCCCTCGATCAGGACCTGCGGCGTCGCGAGAAGCAACGGCGTGTCCTTGCACGTGCCGGGTTCGGACTCGTCGGCGTTCACCACCAGATAGTGTGGCTTGCCGTCACCCTGCGGAATGAAGCTCCACTTCATGCCCGTCGGGAAACCGGCCCCTCCTCGGCCTCGAAGTCCCGCGTCTTTCACCGAGGCGATGACGTCGCCTGCGGGCATGCCGAGTGCGCGGCGGAGGCCGTCGTATCCACCGTGGCGTTCGTAGGTTTCGAGAGTCCATGATTCGGGGTCGTCCCAGTAACTGCTCAAGACAGGTGTCAGCGCCACGTCACGGTCCTTTCTCGGGCGGAACCGATTCCGTCGGTGCGGGGGCAGGCTTGTCCTTGGTGGTCTCGGCGGCGTTGGCCTGTTCGGAGCCCAACGGAGCAGCTCCGCTGTCCCGCACTTCTTCGGCTGTCGGCGCGGACATTCCGTGCTCACGAGCGATCCGGAGACCTGCCAGTGTCGGCGCACCTGCTTGTCCACCGGCGTGCACCGCACCGAGCCGTTCGTCGGGGAAACCGGCGAGAATTCGCTCCGTCTCCTTGAACGTGCACAAAGACGCACCACGGGTGGGAACCACTTCGGCGCCGGAGCAGAGGGAATCGACGAGTGTACGAGCAGATTCCGGTGTCTGATTGTCGAAGAACTCCCAGTTGACCATGACGACCGGCGCGTAGTCGCATGCTGCATTGCATTCGACGTGAGTGAGAGTCACGGCCGGATCGGAGGGATCGACGTGTTCTCGCAGAGCATCCATGATCGCGTCTCCGCCCATCACGGCACACAAGGTGTTGGTGCAGACGCCGACCAGATACTCGCCCGTCGGTTCGCGCCGATACATGGAGTAGAAGCTCGACACCGCAGTGACTTCGGCACCGGTCAACCCGAGGTGTTCGGCGCAGAATTCGATTCCTGTGGGGGAGACGTACCCGTCCTCCGACTGCACCAGATGGAGCAACGGCAGCAGTGCGGATCGCGCCATCGTGGGATCGGGCGCTTCGGGAGGCGAGTATCTCGCGATGATCTTCTTGGCGTCCTCGTCGAGGCGGGCGCGGACGTCGTCCGGGTAGGGGGCTGGGCGGGTTCGGAGTTGGAGATGGACCTTCTCGCTCATCGGTCGACACCGCCCATCACGGGATCGATGCTGGCGACGGCGGCGATGACGTCGGCAACCATTCCGCCCTCGCATGTCGCAGCCACGGCTTGGAGGTTGGTGAACGACGGATCCCGATAGTGCACTCGGAACGGCCGAGTGCCACCGTCACTCACCATGTGCACGCCGAGCTCACCGCGCGGCGATTCGACGGCAACGTAGACCTGCCCGGCCGGAACGCGGAACCCCTCGGTCACCAACTTGAAATGGTGGATCAGTGATTCCATCGACGTGTTCATGATGTCTCGGACGTGTTCCGTGGAATTTCCCATCCCGTCGGTGCCGACGGACAGGTCGGCAGGCCACGCGATCTTCTTGTCGTCGATCATGATCGGCCCCGGTCGGAGCCGATCGAGGCACTGTTCCACGATCTTCAGCGACTCACGCATCTCCGCGACTCGGATGATGTAGCGGCCGTACGCGTCGCACCCGGTGTCGGTGCACACGTCGAACTCGTAGTTCTCGTAACCGCAGTACGGTTGCGACACCCGCAGATCGTGAGGCAGACCGGTGGATCTGAGCATCGGTCCGGTGATCCCGAGCGCCATGCATCCGGTGAGGTCGAGATAACCGATTCCCTTGGTGCGTGCCTTCCAGATCCTGTTGTCGTCCAACATGTTCGACATGTCCGTCAAGCCGGACGGCAGGGTGTCGAGAAGACCGCGGATCTTCTGAATCGCTCCCTCGGGCAGGTCCTGAGCCAACCCGCCGGGACGAATGTATGCGTGGTTCATCCTCAGACCCGAGATGGTTTCGAAGACGTCGAGGATCTGTTCTCGTTCGCGGAACCCGAACAGCATTGCTGTCACGGCGCCCAGTTCCATCCCACCCGTCGCAAGGGCGACGAGGTGAGACGAGATTCGATTGAGTTCCATCAGCAGAACGCGAATCACGGTTGCGCGCTCGGGAATCTCGTCGGTGATGTCGAGGAGCTTCTCGACGCCGAGGCAATATGCAGTCTCGTTGAAGAAAGGCGACAGATAATCCATCCGCGTGACGAACGTGACGCCCTGGGTCCAGTTTCGGAATTCGAGGTTCTTCTCGATCCCGGTGTGCAGATAGCCGATTCCGCACCTGGCTTCGGTCACGGTCTCTGCTTCGATCTCCAGAATCAGCCGTAGTACACCGTGCGTCGACGGGTGCTGCGGACCCATGTTGACGACGATCCGCTCCTCCGACGACGCCGACGTGTCGGCGGCTGCCGCCACGATGTCGTCCCAGTCCTGCCCGGACACGGTGAAGGACTTCTCCGGAGCGGCCGATGTGTCGTGGCCGGCTGTGTCCGTCATCAGTTGTACTCCCGCCGTCGATCCGGTGGGGGAATGCTCGCGCCCTTGTACTCGACGGGAATTCCACCCAATGGATAGTCCTTGCGCTGGGGATGACCCACCCAGTCGTCAGGCATCTGGATACGTGTCAGCGACGGGTGTCCGTCGAACTCGATGCCGAAGAAGTCGAAGGTCTCGCGTTCGTGCCAGTCGTTCGTCGGGTATACACCGACGAGACTCGGGATGTGCGGATCCGATTCCGGCACCGACACTTCCAGACGAACACGGCGATTGTGAGTGATGGAGAGCAGAGGATAGGACGCGTGAAGTTCTCGACCGGTGTTGTGTGGATAGTGAACGCCGTTGACGCCCAGGCACATCTCGAACCGTAGTTCCGGACCGTTTCGAAGCGCGGTCGCAACTGCGAGCAGGTGCTCGCGCCGGACATGCAGGGTCAATTCACCTCGGAAGACGACGACGGATTCGACGGCAGTGTCGAAGTGGACACCGAAGTCTTCTCGGAGTGCGGAGGCGAGTTCGTCGGCGACCGAGTCGAAGAATCCTCCGTAGGGCCGCTCGGTGCTGCCCTGAACCAGCGCCGGGATCACGAGCCGTCCGTACCCTGAGGTGTCGCCCGTCCCGCGGACGCCGAACATCCCGCGCTTGTCCACCGTCATCGAAGCAGTCCCTTCAGCTCGATGGTCGGCCTGGAGTTCAGTGCCGCTTCCTCGGCTGCACGCGCTACCGTCTCGCGGTCCACGCCCAGCGGCATCTCCTGAATTTTCTCGTGCAGCTTCAGGATTGCGTCGAGCAGCATCTCCGGCCGCGGTGGGCAGCCCGGCAGATAGATGTCGACTGGAACGACATGGTCGACGCCCTGGACGATGGCGTAGTTGTTGAACATTCCGCCCGAGGATGCGCACACGCCCATCGCCAGAACCCATTTCGGCTCGGCCATCTGGTCGTAGATTTGCCGGAGAACCGGCGCCATCTTCTGGCTGACCCGTCCTGCGACGATCATCAGGTCTGCCTGCCGAGGGGATGCGCGGAACGCCTCCATGCCGAAACGGGCGATGTCGAACCGCCCCGAGCTGGTGGCCATCATCTCGATCGCACAGCATGCAAGTCCGAACGTCGCGGGCCACAGCGAGCCTTTGCGAACGTAACCGGCGAGGCCCTCCACCGTGCTCAGCAGAAAGCCGCTCGGGAGCTTCTCTTCGAGACCCATGTCGGACCTTTCTTGTTGTTCGGTGCGCGATCGGCGGGCTAATCCCAGCTCAGACCGCCTCGACGCCACTCGTAGGCGTACGCGACGGCTGCGCTGACGATGAACATGCCCATTGCGAGAAGACCGAAGATGCCGAGCGCGTCGAAGTGAACAGCCCAGGGATAGAGGAAGACAATCTCGATGTCGAAGATGATGAACAGCATGGCCGTCAGGTAGAACTTGACGGGGTATCGACCCGCCCCCATCGGCTGCGCGGTCGGCTCGATCCCGCATTCGTAGGCATCCAATTTCGCGCGGTTGTAACGCTTGGGCCCGACGACTGCTGCGATGACCACGGACACGAGGGCGAAGGCGACCGCAACAGCGCCCAGGACCAGAATGGGGATGTACTCGTTCAACCTGTGTCGCCTCTCCGTGCCTGCCTTGTGAGCAAATGAGGAGTTCTGCCGACCAAGAGGTCCTTAGCCAACAGAAATTGTGAGCTGGAACACAGCCTACCGGTGTGATGCCCCGACTTGTCTCGGTTTTCGGCCAGCCAGGTCGGCGTGTCGGTCAGAAAGTTGATCTTGCGCCGGGGAGTGGCAGCGAATGGAAATCAGTTGTGACCGACAGATTTCGACGACTCGCGCAGCAAGCCCGTCACTGCCTCGGTCAGGACGAACGGGTCGATGGGTTGCGACACCGCAGCCTCGGCCCCGGACCACTCGGCCAGCCACCTGTCGTCGGGGCGGCCGGTGAGCACGACCAGCGGCGGGCAGTGTTCGAGCTCGTCCCTCAGTTGCTTGGCGACGCCCATTCCGCCCGCCGGCGCTGCCTCTCCGTCGAGGATCGCCAGGTCGATTCCACCTGCGTCGAGGTAGTGCACCACCATGGGCTCGCTCGCGACCTCGAGGTACTCGAAATCCGGAAGCGCCGGATCGGGGTGTCTGCCGATGGCGGAGGTGACGTCGGCGCGCGTGTGTGCATTGCTGCTGTAGACGAGGATGCGCAGCGAGGCGGTCACGTGAGCGATGCTACGTCCGAACCGTCGCCGCGGGTACGGTTCCGCAGAATTAGGTAAACCTCTGTCCGGCAACAAGTCCGTAGTCGTCGGTCAGTGCTCGTGCGGCCTGATCCAGGCCAGGACGACGGGGTCGGACTGACCGGGCCAGGTGCCGGTCAGGGATGGGCCGGCCGCCGTCGATCGAGTCGTGTCCACGACGCGGACGAGGTCGATTCGCGTCGTCCCCGCAGTGATGTTCGTCGACTGGTCGGAATCGACCGACGACACCGAGTCGATGGCAGGAACCTGGGTGCCCGGGGTTCCGGTCCCGACGACCCGGGTGGTGACGGCCCGCTTTTCCGGCGGAGCCTGGTAGTCGTACTCCAAGGCGGCCTCGGTTCCACCGGTCAGGATCGCGGCTGCCAGCGCGGTCACGTAGACGGGATCGGCCACACCGTCGTAGGCCCATCTCGTACCGAGGACCGAGTGCTCCATCGTCGTCACGAGGGATTCCACGGACCCGGACAGAGGTGCGCCGCGGTATGTGATCGGGACCTGCAGTACTCGGCCGCCGGTCGAGATCAGAAATGTCTCGATCCCGACGGCACCGGTGGGATCGTCGAATCTGTACGTGCCGAGGATGTCGACGTCGGTGCTGGTTGCCCATGGGCGTGTAGGTAGCCAAGCGCGGAGAGCGTCGCGCTTGCTCGGCGTCAACTCGGCGGCGTGAATGATGGCCATGACGTGCACGCTATCTGCACATCGACGTTCCATTTGGTATCAATGTGTAACGGTTCAAGTAGTTGGACTGATGAACAGTTCAACTCCGGAGCGCGGTACCGCAGACCCCCGACTCGGCACCGCCCCGGAGCCCCGAACATCGGACGAGCTGCGAGGAAGCCCATGCACGATCACGTGACAGACCAGTTTCCGCACGGCGAAGGACCGAGCGAGGACGTGTTGACGGAGTTCGGAGTCAGTCGCCAGGCCTTCGTCGGTCGACTTCGCGAAATTCTTCTGCGTAACCCTCCCGCGGCTCTCGACGACGTCGACGTCGCGCGGGTTCTCGCAGCCTGCTCCTGACGGCACTGGCACACGAAGTCCCCTCGCGGGCTTACGGTTGATCACGAGTCACCCGGTCAGCGAGAAGGAGTCCTACGTGCCCACCTCCGGAAACGAAGCACTCGACGCAGCAAATCTGCGTCCGTCGTTGTGGATCGACGGACGATGGACGGAGTCGTCCGACGGGGGCACCCGTGAGATTGTCGATCCGTCGAACGGAAGCGTCGTCGTTGTGGTCGACGAAGCGACGCCCGAGGACGCGCGAGACGCTGTCGCGGCGGCGCGACGAACCTTCGACGACGGCGCCTGGCCGGCAACGGCAATCTCCGAACGGGCAGCGCTGCTGACCACGATCGCGGACCTACTGCAACGGGACAAAGAGCAACTCGCGCACCTCGAAACCGTCGACACGGGTAAAACGTTGGCCGAGAGCCGAATCGACATCGACGACGTGACATCGGTGTTCCGGTACTACGCGGAACTCGCGGCGGTGCACAGCGACCGGCTCGTCGACGTCGGACGGCCGGAAATTCTCAGCCGAGTCGTGCACGAGCCGATCGGCGTATGCGTCATGATCGCGCCGTGGAACTATCCGCTCCTGCAGATCTCCTGGAAGATCGCACCGGCGCTGGCGGCAGGGTGCACGATGGTGCTCAAGCCCAGCGAAGTGACCCCGCTCAGCACCATCGCGTTCGCCAAACTCGTCGAAGAGGCAGGAGTGCCTGCAGGTGTGGTCAACCTCGTGCAGGGCAGCGGTGCCGTACTCGGTGAGGCGCTGACGACCGATCCGGACGTCGACTTCATCTCGTTCACCGGGGGTCTGGCGACGGGCCGAACGATCCTGGCGGCAGCAGCCGCGAACGTGACCAAGGTGGCCGTCGAGCTCGGCGGGAAGAATCCACACATCGTGTTCGCCGATGCACTGGTCGACGACGACGCGTTCGCGAACTCGGTCGATCACGTGTTGACCGGCGTGTTCCTTCACTCGGGCCAGGTGTGCTCGGCCGGTACCCGTCTCATCATCGAGGACTCGGTCGCGGACCGGTTCGTCGCTGCCGTCGCCGAACGCGCCGGCCACATCACGATGGGACCGGGCCTGGACGAGAGATCCGAGACCGGGCCGCTCGTGTCGGAGGCGCAGCTGACGAAGATCGAGGGCTTCGTCGAACTGGGTATAGCCGAAGGTGCCGAGCTCGTTGTCGGAGGCAGTCGGCCCGAGGATCCGCGCCTGGCTGCCGGCAGCTTCTTTCTGCCGACGGTGTTCGACAAGTGCGATCGCTCGATGAAAATCGTCCAGGACGAGACGTTCGGGCCCATACTCACTGTTGAGCGCTTCACGACCGAGGAGGAAGCTTTGCGTCTCGGCAACGACACGAACTACGGTCTCGCGGCAGGTGTCCGAACGTCGGACAGTGCACGGGGCGAACGTATGGTGCGCGGATTGCGGCACGGAACGGTGTGGCTCAACGACTTCGGCATTTACACTGCTGCGGCTGAATGGGGCGGTTTCAAACGATCCGGAAACGGCAGAGAACTAGGTCCGTCCGGATTGTCCGAATATCAAGAAGCCAAGCACATCTGGCACAACACCTCGCCGACGGCGGCGGGGTGGTTCAGCACCTCCTGAAATCCCACGAGTTTCTGCCGGACGAAAGGCAGTACGGGCTATGACAGTCGATTCCGACAGCGGCATGGACGATTTCGGATACAAGGAATCGCTCGATCGAAGTCTGGGAAAGTTCGCCAGCTTCGCCGCAGGTGTGAGCTACATATCGATTCTGACCGGCACGTTTCAATTGTTCTACTTCGGGTTCGGTACTGCCGGACCCGCCTACCTGTGGTCGTGGCCTGCAGTGTTCGTCGGGCAACTCTGCGTTGCACTGTGTTTCATGGAGCTCGCCGCCAAGTACCCCGTCGCGGGATCGGTCTACAACTGGGCGAAGCTTCTGGGTAGGCGCATCGTGGGGTGGTCCGCGGGTTGGTTGATGTTGACGGCGTCGATCGTCACATTGTCCGCCGTGGTGCTTGCGCTGCAGTTGAATCTCCCGCGGATCTGGAGTGGGTTCCAGATCATCGGCGACGGCAGTGGAGACAACGATTTCGCGACCAACGCAGTCCTGTTGGGTGCCATCATGATCGCGATTACCACAACGATCAATGCATTGGGTGTCAAGTTGATGGCGATGATCAACAGCGCCGGAGTGTTCATCGAACTGATCGCCGCAGTGCTGATTGCCGTCATCCTCGCGGCCAATATCACGCGAGGCCCCGAGGTCTTCTTCTCCACCAACGGGTACGGCGCAGGTGAGAGCGGCGGTTTCCTTGCCGCGTTCCTCGTCGCCTCTCTTGCGTCCGGCTACGTCATGTACGGATTCGACACGGCGTCGTCACTCGGCGAGGAGACTGTCGAGCCGAGGAGGACGGCACCGAAGGCAATCCTGCGCGCCATTCTCGCGTCGTTCGTCATCGGTGGCGCAATTTTGGTGTTCGCGGTGATGGCAGCCCCCGACCTGGACGATCCCTCGCTCGGCAGTCCCGACGGGAGTCTTCAGTCGATTGTCGAATCGGTGATGTGGGGTCCACTCGGAACGGTCTTCCTGATCTGCATTGTCATCGCTGTCATCGTCTGCTCGCTGGCCGTCCACACCGCAGCGATCCGCCTGACGTTCGCGATGGCGCGCGACAACGCGTTACCGTTCGGCGAGAGCCTGGCCAAGGTCAATCCGAAGACCCAGACTCCGGTCGTGCCTGCCGTGACGATCGGCGTGCTGGCCATCGCGATCCTGGTCGTCAACGTCGGTCAGCCGCAGATCTTCACGGTGCTGACGTCGATCGCGATCATCATGATCTACCTTGCGTATCTGATGGTGACCGGTCCGCTGCTCGTCAAGCGGTTCAAAGGGGAATGGCCACCGAAGGACCTGAAGCCCGGCGGTTACTTCACGATGGGCAGAGCCGGCCTGATCGTCAACCTGGTCGCCGTCGTCTGGGGAGCAGGCATGGCCTTGAATCTGGCGTGGCCGCGCGTCGCGGTGTACGGCAGTCCCTGGTACAACACGTGGGGTGCGTTCGTCTACATCGGTGTGATTCTGGTGCTGGGTCTGGCCTGGTACGGAACGACGGGTCGTCGCCACATCGGTACGTTGAAGTCACATGCATCCACCGGTGAGGAGAGGAGTCCGTCGTGACGGACGCGGCATTCGATTACGTCATCGCAGGAGGCGGTACCGCAGGGTGTGTTCTCGCTGCACGACTGAGTGAGGATCCGTCCGTGACCGTGTGCCTCGTCGAGGCTGGTCCGTCCGATGTGGGCGACGACAGCATTCTCGAACTGTCGCAGTGGATGCACCTGTTGGATTCCGGTTACGACTGGGACTATCCCGTCGAACCGCAGGAGCGGGGCAACAGTTTCATGCGCCATGCGCGGGCGAAAGTGCTCGGAGGGTGTTCATCGCACAACTCCTGCATCGCATTTCACCCGCCCGCGCAGACGCTGGACGACTGGGAAGCCGCGGGCGCAACGGGGTGGGGAGCGAAGGATGTGCTGCCGTTGGTGGCGCGAGTGGAGAACAACGACACCGGGCGCGGTCACGACGGGCCCGTGCGCATCCGCGACATTCCTCCCGTGGATCCCTGCGGGACAGCGGTTCTGGAGTCTGCAGCCGCGGTCGGTCTGCCCACCGTACAGTTCAACCGCGGTGACACCGTCATCGACGGTGCCGGGTGGTTTCAGATCAACGCAGGCGAGGACGGCACGCGCATGTCCACCTCGCACGCGTACTTGCATCCGATTCTGGACTCACGCCCCAATCTCGAGGTTCGGACTCACAGCTGGATCAGCGAAATTCTGCTCGACGACGCACTCACCGCAACCGGGATCCGCTGCCAGCGACCTGATCTGACGGGATACGACACGATCACCGCGCGCCGCGAAGTCGTTGTCACGGCCGGCGCGATCGACACACCGAAATTGCTCATGTTGTCCGGCATCGGACCCGCGGATCATCTGCGCTCCATGGGAATCGATGTGCGAGTCGATTCACCCGGTGTCGGTGAGAATCTCGACGACCACGTCGAAGGGCTCGTCTTCTGGGAAGCGTCGCGGCCCATGGTGACCACGTCCTCGCAGTGGTGGGAAATCGGTATCTTCGCTGCCACCGAACCGAACCTGAGCTACCCCGACGTCATGATGCACTACGGCAGCGTCCCGTTCGACATGAACACCCTGCGTTGGGGATACCCGACGACCGACAACGGATTCTGCCTGACGCCCAACGTAACTCAGGGCCGGTCGCGGGGCACGGTACGCCTGCGGAGCCGTGACTTCCGGGACCGCGCGAAAGTGGACCCCCGATACTTCACCGACTCGGAAGGACACGACGACGCGGTCATGCTCGCAGGCCTGAAACTGGCGAGGAAGATCGCCGCGCACGGGCCGCTGTCGTCCTGGATCGAACGTGAACTCGCTCCGGGGCCCGACGTAGTGACCGACGACGACCTGCTCGACTACGTTCACAAGACCCACAACACCGTCTATCACCCGGCGGGCACCGCACGCATGGGGTCCACCAGCGACGTCATGGCGGTGCTGGACCCTGAACTGAGGGTCAAGGGCGTACGCAACCTCCGCGTGGTGGATGCGTCGGCAATGCCCAAGTTGCCCTCGGTCAACCCGAACATCACCGTCATGACCATGGCAGAGAAATGCGCAGACCTGATCCGTGGACGACACAGCTGATTTCCTGGCCCGCTACCCTCCGTTCCGGACCGCGACGCCGGGAGAATTGGACGCGCTGAGCTCCGAGGCTCGTAGCGTCGAGTATGCAACCGGGGCAACGATTCTCGACGTCGACATGCGCGACGTCGATTCGGTGTGGGTGGTCCGACGCGGTCGAGTCGTCATTCTGCAGCCGGACGACACGGCTCTGACGGCTCTTCCCGTCGACACGGTCGACGTCGGCGGTGTGTTCGGGTTCTCTGCCATGCTGTCCGGATCGACGTTCGGTTTCGTTGCTCGTACGACCGAACCGAGCGTCGTCATCCAGCTGCCCGGGGCGCTCATGCGCCCGCTGTTCTCCGAACCTGCGGGCCTGGCGTTCCTTGCCGAGGCGGTGACCACGGCCAACGCGGCTGTGGCCGGTCCGACCGACCGAACCACACGCAGAACCGTCGGCGACCTGGTGTCCGGTCCAGCGATCGTGGTCGATGCGGCCACCACAGTTCGCGACGCAGTGCGGGACATGACCGAACGCGGGGCGTCGTGCGTACTGGTGCAGCTGGGCCGAGGCCGCTACGGGATCTTCACCGATCGCGATCTCCGCATTCGAGTCGTCGCCGCCGACATCGGCGTCGACACACCGATCGGCGCGGTCATGACCGCGCCTGCCGAGACCGTCACCGCCGACCGGCTGGCTGCCACTGTGTTGGTGGACATGCTGGATCGAGGGTTGCGGCACATGCCAGTGCTGTCGGGGCGAGGTGAGGTGGTCGGCGTCATCGAGGACTCCGAACTGCACGCGGCGTCGACCCGGCGGAGCTTCGTGCTGCGACGGTCGGTTGCGCTGGCCGCGACCACGAGCGAACTGATCGACGCTGCACAGAGGATTCCGGGGCTCGCGATCGATCTGTTCCGCGGTGGGACGGAACCGACCGCGGTGAGCGCAATCCTGTCGGTCGTCATGGACAGCGTCGTTCGACGAGCGCTCGAGCTCGAGCGGGGAGCCGATCCCGAAGTTCCGCGGTCCGACGTCGCATGGTTGACGCTCGGTAGCGTCGCACGTCGGGAAGCGATGCCGTCCTCGGACGTCGACAGCGCCCTGTCCTGGTCGGATCTACTGCCCGACCCGTCGGACGGCGGGCGAACCCGGGACACCGCTCTGATGGACCTCGCTGCCCGAGTACATCTGACCCTTGCCGCGTGCGGTCTACCGGCCGACTCGAACGGTGCAGTTGCGAGCTCGCCGAGATTTGCCAGATCAGCGACCCAGTGGCGATCCGCCGCCGGACATTGGCTGAGCAACCCTTTCGGCGACAGGGGCAACCCGTCGTCGGATTCGGGCCTGATCATGTCGTCTCTGCTCGTCGACGGTCGAGTCGTGTGGGGAAATCGCGAACTGCACACAGTTCCCGACGTGTACCGCACGATGGCCACGGATCATCCCGACGCGCTTCGACTTCAACTGCGCGACGCACTGGCAGGGCGTGCCCGCCTCCGATCGCTGCGCGACGTGCTGGCACGACGAGGCGGCACGTTCGATCTCAAGGCTCACGCGATCACCCCGATCGTCAATCTTGCTCGGTGGGGCGGCTTGTCCGTCGGATTGGCTTCCGCGTCCACTCCGGCACGACTGGCAGCGGCGTCGGGCAACGGGTTTCTGGCCGACCGCGACGTCGACATTCTGACCGAGGTGTTCTCTCTGTTGCAGCGCCTGCGGCTCGGACATCAGATCGAACAGCTCGAAGGAGGTCTTCCGCCGGGGGACGTGCTCGTCATGGGAGATCTCTCCGCGATCGAGCGCAGTGTGCTCGGGGACGGTGTCCGCGAGATCGCAGCCGTTCAGCGACGTGTGGGATATCTCGCGAGCAACGTCGGCGTGCGTCCGTGACTCCGAGATAGCAGACTGAGCGCGTGACCGACGACGCTGACACACCTTCGACCGCCGAACATTCACGCCTTGCCGAATCGCCCGGTGTGTCGGGCCCGTGGCGCCAGTGGGGCCCCTACCTGGCGGGACGACAGTGGGGGACAGTGCGTGAGGATTACTCGGCCGACGGCGATGCGTGGCAGTCGTTCCCCTTCGACCAGGCGCACGCCCGTGCGTACCGCTGGGGAGAGGACGGATTGGGCGGAATCAGCGACCGCTTCGGCTTTCTCAACTTCGCCTTCGCGTTGTGGAACCGCAAGGACCCGATTCTCAAGGAGCGGCTGTTCGGGCTGACCAACGGCGAGGGGAACCACGGCGAGGACGCCAAAGAGTACTGGTGGGTCGTCGACGGCACCCCGACCCACAGTTGGATGCAGTGGCTCTACCGTTACCCGCACGCCGAATATCCGTACCGGAAGTTGCGTGAGGCCAATGCAGCGCGCGGACGAGACGAACGCGAATACGAACTGTCCGATACCGGAATCCTGGACGACAACCGCTTTTTCGACGTCCAGGTGACGTACGCCAAGGCATCGCCGGACGACATGTGCATCGTCATCTCCATCACCAATCACGGACCCGAGGCGGCGTCGGTCGACTTGCTTCCTCATCTGTGGTTACGCAATACCTGGGCATGGGGCCGTGACGACAGGGCCGGAATGCTCAGGGCCGTCGAAGCGCCGGAACTGCAGGTCGGCGGTGTGAGTGCCGTCGAGGCCGAGCACGGATTCCTCGGCAAGTACTATCTGAGCGCCGGGGGCCACCCCGAAGTCCTGTTCTGCGACAACGAAACCAACGCGGCCGAACTGTGGGGTCAGGAGAACCGCTCCGCGTTCAGCAAGGACGGAATCGGCCGACGCGTCGTCGGTGGTGATGTGGAGGCAGTCAACCCCGAGAAGTTCGGCACGAAGTCGGCGTTCTGGTTCTCGTTCGACGATATCGCACCAGGTTCGATGGTGGAGGTCAAGCTCCGACTCTCGACGAGAATTCCCGACGAGCAGACATTCGGACGCGGATTCGACGCCGTCGTGGCGGACCGACGTGCCGAAGCGGACGAGTTCTACTCCAGTGTCATCGGACCCGAACTCGACGAGCAGGATCGGCATGTCGCGCGGCGCGCCTACGCGGGCCTGCTGTGGACCAAGCAGCTCTACCGATACGACGTCGAACAATGGCTCGAAGGCGACCGGGTGGGCGAGCCCGCACCGGAATCGCGTCGGGGTCCCGGCGGTCGCAACACCCATTGGCGTCACCTTGCTCTCGCCGACGTCATCTCGATGCCCGACGAGTGGGAGTACCCGTGGTTCGCCGCGTGGGATCTTGCGTTCCACACGATTCCGCTCGCGCACGTCGACCCGGATTTCGCGAAGGAACAACTCGTGCTCATGTGCCGCGAGTGGTCCATGCACCCCAACGGCCAACTGCCCGCCTACGAATGGGAATTCGGCGACGTCAACCCGCCGGTACACGCATGGGCAGCGTGGCACGTCTATCGGATCGACGGCTACCGGGACCGTGAGTTCCTGGTTCGCGTGTTCACCAAGTTGCTGCTGAACTTCGCCTGGTGGGTCAACCGCAAGGACTCCGAGGGATCGAACATCTTCGAGGGCGGGTTTCTCGGGATGGACAACATCGGGTTGTTCAACAGATCCGCACCCCTTCCGCCGGGGTTCCGGCTCGAGCAATCCGATGCCACCAGTTGGATGGCGTTCTACTGCCAGCAGATGTTCAAGATCGCGTTGGAGCTCGCGCGGCACGACAGTGCCTGGGACGACGTGGCGACCAAGTTCTTCGCGCATTTCCTGTCGATCGCCAAAGCCGTGAAATCGTTCGGATCGCAGCACATTTCGCTGTGGCACGAAGAAGACGGATTCTTCTACGACGTCCTCGTTCCACCCGAGGGTGACGCCGTTCCGCTGCGCGTGAGGTCGATGGTGGGCCTGCTGCCGATCCTGGGGGCGACGGAGATTCCGTCGTGGGTGGAGGACGAATGCCCGGACCTGACGGCGCGGCTCCGGTGGGTGCAGCGACGCAGGCCGGAGATGATCAGTCCTCTGCTTGCACGCAAGGACGGAAACGAAGTACGGGTGCTGCTCTCTCTCGTCGAACCGGAGCGTCTCAAGCGTGTGCTGGCCAGGATGTTCGATTCCGAGGAATTCCTGTCGCAGTTCGGCATACGTTCACTGTCTGCGTCCTACCGCGACGGGGTCACGTACGAGATCGACGGCCGGAGCCTGTCGATCGAATACGAGCCGGGGGAGTCCCGCACCGGGATGTTCGGTGGCAACTCGAACTGGCGCGGGCCCATCTGGTTCCCGGTCAACGTCCTGCTGGCGGACAAGTTGCGGGCGTACGGACGGCACTACGGCGACTCGTTCACCATCGAGATTCCCACCGGGTCGGGGAACCACTGCACCCTGACCGACGCCGCGGATCTCATCGACAACGGTCTGGCTGCTCTGTTCCGGCCCGTCGACGGGAAACGACCCGCCGACGGGGATCGCATCGAGTCCAGTGACGACCCTCTGTGGAGTGTGCACCCGACGTTCAACGAGTATTTCGACGGCGACACCGGGGAAGGGCTGGGAGCGTCCCACCAAACCGGCTGGACCGGATTGGTCGCGCACCTGCTGCGGCCCCGCCTTCCGCTGTGAGTGCTTGTGTAGGGCAGGGTGCGCATTTCCGCTCGCCTAGAGTGTGGGAATGAAGATCCGCGGCGCAGTTCTCGAGGAAATCGGACGACCACGGCCATTCGCCGAGTCGAAGCCCATCTCCATCTCCGAGCTGGATCTGGCTCCACCGGGTCCGGGGGAAGTGCTCGTGCGGATCGAAGCAGCCGGGCTCTGCCACTCGGACCTGTCCGTCGTCGACGGCAACCGAGTCCGACCGGTACCGATGCTGCTCGGCCACGAGGCCGCGGGCCGCGTCGAATCGGTCGGGGACGGTGTCGACGATCTGCCGGTCGGCACCCGAGTGGTCATGACGTTCCTGCCGCGGTGCGGAGAATGCGCAGGATGTCTGACGGACGGCCAGATGCCCTGCATTCCGGGCAGTGCCGCCAACAATGCCGGCACCCTGTTGGGCGGTGGAGCCAGGTTGGACCGAGCCGGTTCGGAGGTGAAACACCACCTCGGCGTTTCCGGTTTCGCTACCCACGCCGTCGTCAGTCGTAAATCTGTCGTCGCCGTCGACGACGACATTCCGGCCGACGTCGCGGCTGTGCTCGGGTGCGCGGTACTCACCGGTGGAGGAGCAGTGCTCAACGCCGGCCGGCCGCGGGCGGGACAATCGGTGATGGTGATCGGCCTCGGCGGCGTCGGAATGGCCTCGATCCTCACCGCTGTGTCGGTGGGGGCAGGCGAGGTGATCGGCGTCGACGGTGTGCCGGACAAATTGGATGTCGCCCGTGAACTCGGTGCAACACAGACGTTCTCGCCCGCAGAGCGAGAAGAACGCGGCGTCAAGGCGGACGTCGTGATCGAGGCGGCCGGCAACGCGCGTGCGTTCGAGGCCGCGGTAGCGGCGACGGCACCTGGCGGTACGACGGTCACCGTCGGACTACCCGCGCCCGACGCCCGGTCGTCGATTTCACCACTGGGTCTCGTCGCCGAGGCACGCACGATCATCGGCAGCTACCTGGGCTCGGCGGTGCCGTCGCGGGACATCCCGCTCTACGCCCAGATGTGGCGCGAGGGACGGCTTCCGGTGGAGAAACTCATCAGCTCGCGGATCGGCTTGGCCGACATCAACCGCGGAATGGACGAGTTGGCCGACGGCAAAGCCATCCGTCAGGTGATCACGTTCTGAACTGCGGTTGCCACCCACCGGCCGCCCCGACGGTCGATCTCGATGGGGTGATCGAAGCATGCGCTGATGTTGGCCGTGGTGATCACCTCGTCGACGGCCCCGCTCGCCGTGATTCGACCGTCCCGGATGAGAACGGCGTGCGTCGTCGACGTCGGGATCTCCTCCAGATGGTGAGTCACCAGAATGCTTGCGAGCGAGGGATGTTGGCGTCGCAAGCTGTCGACCGCGGTCAGAAGCTGTTCGCGTGCAGCGAGGTCGAGTCCGGTGGCGGGTTCGTCGAGCAGCAACAGTGCGGGGTCGGACAGTAGTGCGCGTGCAATGAGTGCGCGTCCTCGCTCGCCTTGAGACAGTGTGTACCACGGTGACGAGGATCGGTTCTCGACGCCGAGGGATTCGATCAGGCGCTGTGCGCGGGACCTCTCGTCGTCCGACGGCGACCATCGGGGAATCAGATCCGGAGTGTTCGTCAGCCCGGTGAGCACTGCCTCTACCAGCGTCAGCGACGGTTCGATGTTCAGACGCGGGTCGACGTGACCTATGTGCGTGCGGAGTTCGCGCATGTCCACCCGACCCAGTCGATGCCCGAGGACGTGGACGGTGCCGTTCGTGGGATGAACGAACGCCCCGAGAAGGCTCAACAACGTGCTTTTACCTGCGCCGTTCGCGCCGAGCAGTACCCAGTGCTCACCCTCGGCGATGCTGACGGACGCATCGCGCAGCAGGAAGCGACCGTTTCTGACCAGGTCGACGTGATCCGCTCGGAGAACGGCACCGGTTTCGTCACTCACCATCTGGACGCTAGCGCCGTCGGTCGGACCCGGTGTGATCGGCCCCGGGGTGTGATGTTTGACTCACCCAAGTCAGTGGAAAGTTGTATTAGTTGCCACCGAACAAGGGATCTCGATGACTCTCGCGATACTCGAACGATCACGCATCGTTGCCACCCCGGAATGGAGCCGCTGGCTCATCCCACCCGCAGCACTGTCGATCCATCTGGCGATCGGATCCGCATACGCGTGGAGCGTCTTCAAGAACGCCATCTCCGCGCCCACCGCCATGGATCTCAGCGGAACGGTCACGGCCATACCGTTTCAGCTCGCCATCGTCATGCTCGGTCTGTCCGCAGCCGTTTTCGGAACGAGGGTGGAGAAGAACGGGCCTCGGTGGGCGATGACCGTGTCTCTGATCTTCTTCGTGAGTGGACTGTTGCTGTCCGCCTTGGGAATGAGCCTCGACCAGTTCTGGCTCGTGATCTTCGGGTATGGGTTCGTCGGCGGCATCGGACTCGGCATCGGGTACATCTCACCGGTCTCGACGCTGATCAAATGGTTCCCGGACCGGCCAGGGATGGCGACGGGTATCGCGATCATGGGCTTCGGCGGCGGCGCTCTGATCGCATCACCGTTGACCACCCAGTTGCTCTCGGGCTTCGGTGGTTTCACCGATGCGTCGATCGCACAGACGTTCCTGGTACTGGCTGTCGGCTACGCCGTGTTCATGGCGCTGGGCGTCGTTTTGATTCGTGTGCCGGCCGACGACTGGAAACCCGCAGGCTGGAACCCCTCGGCGTCGTCTCCGTTGGTCGCGACACACAACGTGTCGGCGGCGAACGCGGTCAAAACGCCTCAGTTCTGGCTGCTGTGGATCGTGCTGTGTTTCAACGTGACCGCGGGAATCGGCATTCTGGAACGCGCGTCGGGGATTTACCAGGACTTCTTTCCCGACGCCACCTCCCCGGAGTCACTTGCGGCTGCTGCAGCCGGTTTCGTTGCCTTCCTGTCGCTGACCAACATGATCGGACGGTTCGTGTGGTCGTCTGTGTCCGACCTGGTCGGCCGCAAGAACATCTACCGCCTCTACCTCGGCGTCGGTGCGCTGCTGTATCTCTACATCGCACTGTTCACCAACTCCAACAAGGTTCTGTTTCTCGTCTCGGCGCTGCTCATTCTGTCCTTCTACGGCGCGGGATTCGCGACGATGCCCGCGTATCTGAAGGACATGTTCGGCACCTACCAGGTCGGCGCGATCCACGGTCGATTGCTGACGGCATGGTCGGTCGCCGGTGTCCTCGGTCCGCTGATCGTCAACGCCATCGCCGACGCCGGAGAGGACGGTCAGGTCGGCCGCTACCTACCGGCGTTCTACGTGATGATCGCCCTGCTCGCCATCGGATTCGTCGCGAACGAACTGATCAAGCCCGTGAATCCGAAGTACCACGAACCGGAGGTCGACGCATGAACCCGACACGTCAGCGCATCGTCATGATCGTGGCCTGGCTGTGGGTGACCGTGCCGTTCGTCTACGGGCTCTACGAGCTGATCCTCAAAGCCAAGAATCTCTTCGGCAGCTGATTGGTCTGCGTTCGCGGGTCGTCAGTAGGCTTCACTCGACGAATTGTGTCGATGAGAAGAGAGTGGAGCAGACGTGAGTTCAGAAGCACCTATCCGGGTCGGCGTACTGGGTGCCCGCGGCAAGGTGGGCCAGGCGATCTGTGCCGCCGTCGAGGCCGCGGCGGACCTCGAACTGGTCGCAACCGTCGACGCCGGTGACCCGCTCTCGCTGTTCGTCGACTCGTCCACCCAGGTTGTCGTCGACTTCACTCATCCCGACGTCGTCATGCCCAATCTGCAGTTTCTCGTGGAGAACGGAATCCACGCCGTTGTCGGCACCACCGGGTTCGACGAGGAACGGCTCGCGTCGGTGACGGAGTGGCTGGGGTCCTCGCCTCGGACCGGTGTGCTGATCGCGCCCAACTTCGCCATCGGTGCAGTCCTCACCATGCGCTTCGCGGAGCAGGCTGCACGCTTCTTCGATTCGGTCGAGGTCATCGAGCTGCACCACCCGAACAAAGCCGACGCCCCCTCGGGGACCGCCTACCGCACTGCCGAACTCATCGCGAAAGCACGCGCGACGGCAGGCATCCCGAAGAGCCCCGATGCCACGACGGTGGAGTTCGACGGTGCCCGCGGCGCCGAGGTGGACGGAGTTCGCGTTCACTCGATCAGGCTGGCAGGTCTGGTCGCGCATCAGGAAGTTCTGCTCGGCACGCTCGGGGAGACACTGACGATCCGTCACGATTCGCTCGATCGCACGTCGTTCGCACCAGGCGTCCTGCTGGGGGTCCGCGAGATCGCCGGACGGCCGGGGCTGACCGTCGGACTCGATTCCTTCCTCGATCTGTAAGACCATGAACAAAGCGACGAAAGTCCTGCTGACCATCGGTGTGATGGTGCTGATCCTCGGGTTCTACTTCTACCTTCTCGGAACCCGCGGAATCTCCCTCGTCCAGACGGGCGGACCGGTCAACATCGGGCTCGGCATCGGAGTGCTCCTCCTCCCGATCATCGGCGTCTGGATCGTCGGGGCCACCCTCAAAGCGGGATTCGACCATCAGCACCTGGCGCAACGTGTCGACGACGAGGGTCTCGAACTGGACGTGACGGACCTGCCGCGCATGCCCTCGGGCAGGATCTCCCGGGAGGCAGCGGACGAGCTGTTCCAGACGATCAAGGCCGAATGGGAAAAGGACCCGGACAACTGGCGTAATTCCTACCGACTGGCGAGGGCGTACGACTACGCGGGGGACCGAGGTCGGGCACGCGAGACCATGAAGCGAGCCGTCGCGCTCGAGCGCCAGGAATCCTCGTCATGACGGCGACCCCGAACTGATGGCAACTCTCCTCGTCGTGCACCACACGCCGTCGCCGCCGACGCGGGAGCTGCTCGAGGCCGTCCTCGCCGGTGCAGCCGACCCCGCTATCGAGAATGTCACCACCCGGGTCGTCCCCGCGTTGGCAGCAACAGTGCCGGATGTTCTCGCAGCCGACGGATTCCTGTTCGGAACACCGGCGAATCTGGGATACATGTCGGGGGCGCTCAAACACTTCTTCGACACCGCCTACTACCCGTGCCTGGGCGCAGTTGCCGGTCGGCCCTACGGGTTGTGGGTCCACGGCAACAACGACACAGTCGGTGCCACTTCCGCCGTCGAGAAGATCGCGACCGGATGGAGTCTGGACGGGGTCACCCAATCGCTTCAGCTCACCTCGGTGGACAGAACTGCACGGGAGAAGTGTTACGAACTCGGCGCAACGCTGGCCGCGACTCTGATGAACTGACTGGGTCCATCGCCTAGTCTGGCACGCGTGACCGGTGACCGATATGCGAGGTTCCTGCCCGAGAAGTATCGGCCGAACGAACAGCCGGTCTCGACGAGATGGCAGTGGCGCGACGCCGATGTTCACATCGTCCGTGCCGGCGACGCGCACGCGCCGCTGAAGGTACTCGCCGTCCACGGCGCGGGCGGACATTCCGGTGCGCTGTGGCCGTTCGCGGCGCTGGCGGCAACCCGGGGCGCGGAAGTGTTGTTTCCCGACTTGCCGTTGTACGGCCGCACCGCAGTCCCGGATCCGGGAAGCATCACGTACGAGGACTGGATCGACATGATGTGCGATCTCGTCCTGGCGGAACGACGACGAGATCCGAGGCCGCTGGTGCTGTTCGGCGCCAGCATGGGCGGAATGCTGGCCTACGAGGTCGCCGCGCGTACCGGCGAGGTCGCCGATGTCGTCGCGACGTGTCTGCTCGATCCGTCCGACCCACAGGCGCGTTCGGCGGCAGCGCGGTTCGGTTTCCTCGGCGGACCGTCACCGGCGCTGCTGAAGCTCGGCGCTCGGCTGTCCCGCCGTACGAGGCTACCGATCCGATGGTTGATCGACATCGACAACATGAGCGCCGATCCGGAGTTGTCGGCGCTGTGCGCATCCGATCCGTTGGGTGGGGGAGTGTCGGTACCCCTCGGCTTTCTGAGCAGCTTCTTCTCGTTCGAGCACACGCAGCCGCAGACGTACCGCGGTCCCCGGGTGACACTGGTCCATCCCGTCGAGGATCGGTGGACTCCGCCGGAGATCAGCGTTCGATTCCTCGAGCGCATCGCGGCCGACACGACTTTGGTGTACCTCGAAGGGTGTGGGCACTTTCCGATCGAGGAACCAGGCCTGTCGCAGCTCGTGTCGACGATGGAGGACCTCGCCCGGACACACGGCTGGCAGAGCTGACCGATCTGTCGGACCTTCGTGGCAGGGTGGGGCCATGCGCGAGATGAGTGCCGCGATGGCGAAGCGTACGGCCCTGGCGGCTCAAGGTCTAGCGTCCCCCCATCGTGTGACGGAGCGGGGCGCGTCGTCGAGGGCGGTGCACAAGGTCATCGAACGAAATCGGTTACTGCAGATCGATTCGGTGTCCGTGCTCGTTCGTGCCCACTACGCGCCACTGTTCAGTCGGGTCGGAAAGTACGACCGATCGGTGCTCGACGCCGCAGCGTGGACCGACACCGCGCGCACGCCGCGCAGGCTCGTCGAGTACTGGGCGCACGAGGCCGCCCTGGTGCCGGTCGAGGACTGGCCACTGTTTCGCTGGCGCACCGAGCTGTACGCGCACGGGCGTTGGGGTGGTGCATACACCGTTCTGGAGCGTAATCCGTCTCTGTCGCAGGACATCCTGGATGTCTTGCGAGATGCGGGTCCGTCGAGCGCCGGGGACATCGAGCGAGTCCTCGACTCTCCGCGTCTCGGTCGAAAAGGCCCGTGGTGGGACCGCAGTGACGTGAAGGTGGTCGTCGAGCAACTGTTCGCTGCGGGTGTTGTGTCGGTCGCCACCCGCAGCGGATTCGTCCGGCGATATGACCTGGTCGAGCGTGTCGTACCCGAACATGTTGCAGCGCAGGTGGTGTCGGAACCCGATGCGGTACGGCAGTTGGTCGCACAGTCGGCGTCGGCGCTCGGGATCGGAACGGAGCCCGATCTCCGTGACTACTATCGCTTGTCGCAGAAGCAGACGAAGGCCGCCATTGTCGATCTCGTCGAGGACGGCACACTGGAACCTGTCGCGGTCCGGGGCTGGGGAGCGACAGCATTCCTCCACGCCGGTGCCAGAACCCCCAGAGCGGCAACAGGATCGGCGCTTCTGTGCCCGTTCGACCCGATGATCTTCTTTCGTCCCCGCGTCGAGCGGATCTTCGATTTCCACTACCGCATCGAGATCTACACACCCCAGCACAAGCGAGTGCACGGGTATTACGTGTTCCCGTTCCTGATGGACGGGGACCTCGTGGCCAGGGTCGACCTGAAGGGCGACCGTGCGGCGTCGCAACTGCAGGTCCTCGGAGCGTTCGTCGAAGGGGACCGCGATCCCGGACCCATCGCCGATCGCCTCGTTCCGCACTTGCGGGAGATGGCCGAATGGCTCGAACTCGAGTCGGTGGTGGTCGGTGAACGCGGGGACCTCGTGGGTGCACTGTCCCGCGCGCTCTGAGACGAGGATCAGTGCTTCGGCCTGCGAGACGGGCGTATCGGTGCCACTATCTCCACTGTGACGACGTCGGCCACCGCGCCCAAGAGTGAACTCCCTCCGCAGGTCGTGGTGCTCTTCGGTGCCACCGGTGATCTGTCCAAACGCAAGTTGCTGTCCGGAATGATGCACCTGGCGCTGTCCGATCTCGCCCCGCGCATCCGCGTCGTCGGGACCTCGCTCGAGGAGATGTCCAGCGACGAGTTCCGGCAGATGGCGCTCGAAGCGATCGACGAGTTCTCCAGCCGGAAAGTGTCGGACGAGCAGTGGCGGCAATTCGCCGGAAAGCTCAGTTACGTATCCCAGAAGGCGGGGCCGGCGGCGCTTGCCGAAGCTGTTGCCCGCGCCGAGATGGAACTCGGACCGGGGACTCGGAAGCTGCACTACCTGTCCGTGCCACCGAAGGCCGCGCTGGCCGTCGTCGAGATGCTCGGCGCAGCAGGGTTGGTCAAGGGGTCTCGCATCATCATGGAGAAACCCTTCGGTACCGACCTGGCCAGTGCCATCGAACTGAACGCTACCGTGCACGAGACCTTCGACGAGGACCAGATCTTCCGGATCGATCACTTCCTGGGAAAGGAACCGGCGCAGAACATTCTGGCGTTCAGATTCGCGAACGGCTTGTTCGAACCTATCTGGAATCGCAACTTCATCGACCACATCCAGATCGACATCCCGGAGAAGCTGGCGCTCGACGGACGCGCGAACTTCTACGAGTCGACGGGCGCCTTCAAGGACATGGTGGTCACGCACCTGTTCCAAGTCCTCGCATTCATGGCGATGGAACCTCCGACGGCGCTCGAACCACGCGCGATCGGTGAAGAGAAGAACAAGGTGTTCCGGTCGATGAAGCTGCTCGATCCCCGCAAGGTAGTTCGCGGACAGTACGCGGGGTATCTGACCGAACCCGGAGTGTCGCCGGATTCCGACACCGACACGTTCGTAGCGCTGCAGTGCGAGATCGACAACTGGCGTTGGGCCGGAGTGCCGTTCTACCTACGGACGGGCAAACGCATGGCGGAAGGCCAGCGCATCATCTCGATCGCGTTCCGCGAGCCACCGAAAAGTATGTTCCCTGCCGGTTCCGGCGTCGGCGCCCACGGTCCCGACCACCTCACGTTCGACCTGGCCGACGCCTCGAAAGTGTCCCTGTCGTTCTATGGCAAACGCCCGGGCCCCGGCATGCGTCTGGACAAGCTGAGCATGCAGTTCGCGATCGGCGAGACCGAACGCGTCGGCGACGTTCTCGAAGCTTACGAGCGGCTGATACTCGACGCCATGCACGGCGATCACACGCTGTTCACCACGGCCGAAGGTATCGAACGACTGTGGGAGGTCTCCGCGCCGCTGCTTGCGGATCCGCCCCCGGTTCGTCAGTACACACCGGGGTCGTGGGGGCCCAATGCAATCCACCAGTTGATCGCACCCAACGCCTGGCGGCTGCCCTTCGAACGAGCGTGGCGCGAACGACCGTGAATCAGAAGGGGCGGTCCTTGCGCATCTGATCGCGCAACGCTCCCTGAACTGCCTGAGAAAGCCACGAGTTGAGCGACACGCCGTTCATCGATGCGGCCTCTTCTGCGCGTTCCTTCACCTGCTCGACCACTCTCAGCGTCACCCGGCGCATCTCGCCGGTGACATCGTCCATCGTCGGATAGTCCTCGGCGGCGGCCCGATCGTCCGGTGTGCCGGAGTCGGGTGCCGCGGTGACATCGGCTACGGCCTCCGTACCGGCGATGCGCACATGCACCGACGGACCGTTCAGCTGTGCGGTGACCTCGTCGGCGAAGTCAGACAGTGCCTGCAGCAACATGAGCCTGGCCGACGCCTGCGCCGCGGATCCGAGCGCTTCGGCGGTCTTCCTGGTGTGTTCGTCGCCGAGCGCTGCCGCGGCAAGTAGATCGGCTCGGAGGGACGAGGTGTACGTGTCGAGTTCCATGACGCCAGTGTGGCGTCAGAAATGGCGTCATGCAAGGCGTCAGTATGGCGCATCGATAGTGTTCGGGTGTATCGGTGCAGCTCGAGCAAAGGAAAACCGACGTGTCGAAGACGGTGTCACTGAAGGTGCAATTGGTCGCGAAGACCGATTTCGTGCCACCGGAGGACATTCCGTGGGAAACGGACGCCGACGGGGGTCAAGCGCTCGCCGAGTTCGCAGGCCGGGCGTGCTACCAGAGCTGGTCCAAGCCCAATCCTCGGACTGCGACCAACGCGTCCTACCTCCGGCATCTGCTCGATGTCGGCCACCTCTCCGTACTCGAGCACGCGTCGGTGAGCTTCTACATCACCGGTATCTCGCGCTCGTGTACCCACGAGCTGATCCGTCACAGGCACTTCTCCTACTCCCAGCTGTCGCAGAGATTCGTACCCGAGCGTGAGGCCAAGGTGATCGTGCCTCCGGCCATCGACGGTGATCCCGAGTTGGAAGCGCTTTTCCTGGAGGCAACGGAACAGAGCCGGGCAGCATACGTCGAACTTCTCGGCGTACTCGAGCAGAAGTTGGACGGAGTGACCGGCGCTGCTCTACGTGGCAAGCAGGCTCGGCAGGCCGCACGTTCGGTACTTCCCAACGCCACCGAGACCAAGGTCGTCGTCACCGGCAACTATCGAGCCTGGCGGCACTTCGTGGCGATGCGCGCATCCGAGCACGCCGACGTCGAGATTCGGCGTGTCGCCGTGGAATGCCTGAGGCAACTGACCACCGTCGCACCGGACGTGTTCGGTGACTACGAGATCGCGATGCTGCCCGACGGCTCGGAAGTGGCGCACAGTCCGTTCGTCACCGAGGTGTGACGTCACGCCACGGAAGTGAACTCCCGTCCCACCGACAGGTGGGGCTCCGCGTACCGGGTAGCCTTTCTGACCATGACATACGGTGATGCCGCTCCTCGAGTACTGCCGGCGTTCGGCACGGTGCTCACCGCAATGGTGACGCCGTTCACGGCGGACGGAAAGCTCGATGTCGACGCCGGAGTCCGGTTGGCACACCACCTGGTGGAGCAAGGCCACGACGGCCTGGTTCTGGCCGGCACGACCGGAGAGTCGCCGACCACCACGGAGAACGAGAAGCTCGAACTGATGCGGGCCGTCATCGCCGCGGTGGGTCATCGTGCACGGATCATCGCCGGTGCCGGAAGCAACGACACGGCGCACAGCGTCCAACTGGCTCGCGACGCCGCGCGCGCAGGTGCGCACGGCCTGCTCGTCGTGACGCCGTACTACTCGCGCCCGCCTCAGGCCGGGCTCTACGCTCATTTCACCGCGGTCGCCGACGCGACCGACCTGCCCGTCATGCTGTACGACATTCCGCCCCGGTCCGTCGTGCCCATCGAGACAGACACGTTGCGCCGCCTGTCCGAGCACCCACGAATCATCGCGGTGAAGGACGCCAAGGGCGACCTGAACGCGGGCGCGGAGCTCATCGCGACCACCGGCTTGCAGTTCTACTCGGGCGATGACCCGCTCAACCTGCCGTGGCTGTCCGTCGGTGCCACCGGATTCGTCAGCGTCATCGGACATCTCGTTCCCGCACGCCTGCGGGAACTGCACTCCGCGTTCATGGTCGGCGACGTCGCCCGCGCCCGCGCCATCAACGCAAGCCTCATCCCCGTCATCCGATCGGTAGCGCGCCTCGGCGGCGTCACCGCATCCAAGGCCGGGCTACGCCTCATCGGACTCGACGTCGGTGATCCCAGACTTCCCCAGGTGCCACCGAGCATCGACCAAATCGAATTGCTCGCAGCAGATCTGCGGGCAGCAGGAGTCCTTGTATGAGTAGACCAGCACGTTCACGAGGCCGCGCAACCCGAAGCGCGGGCCCCCCTGCGGAACGGCCGGCGCAGCCTGCCAAGTCCGCGGCAAAACCAGTGGTGCAGAATTCCGCGCGCACACAGCGCCCGGACACCCGCCGTGAGGTCGATCCGACCGACCGCCTCGGGACGCCACCGAAGGCCCCGTTCAAAGGCCTCCGCATCGTCGCCCTCGGCGGAATCGGCGAGATCGGTCGCAACATGACCGTGTTCGAGCATCAGGGCAAACTCCTGATCATCGACTGCGGCGTCTTGTTCCCCGAGGACCAACAGCCAGGCGTCGACCTGATCCTGCCTGACTTCCGGCACATCGAGAACCGAATGGCCGACGTCGAGGCCGTCGTGCTCACCCACGGCCACGAAGACCACATCGGCGCGGTCCCGTTCCTGCTCCGGTTGCGGCCCGACCTGCCCGTCATCGGCTCCAAGTTCACGTTGGCCCTGGTCGCAGCCAAATGCCGCGAGCACCGTCTGCGCCCGAACCTCGTCGAGGTCATCGAAGGCCAGAAGACCAAGCACGGGCCCTTCGAATGCGAGTACTTCGCCGTCAACCACTCGATCCCCGACGCGCTCGCCATCGCGATCCGCACCGACGCTGGTCTCGCGCTGCACACCGGCGACATCAAGCTCGACCAGCTGCCGCTCGACGGACGGCTCACCGACCTCGCAGGCTTCTCCAGGCTGGGCGACGAGGGCGTCGACCTGTTCCTCGTGGACTCCACGAACGCCGAAGTGCCCGGATTCGTCACACCCGAGCGTGAGATCGGTGGCGTACTCGACACCGTCATCGGCAAGGCCAAGCAGCGAGTCATCGTCGCGTCGTTCGCCAGCCACGTGCACCGCATCCAGCAGGTCATCGACGTCGCCGAGCGATACAACCGTCGCGTCGCCTTCGTCGGTCGATCGATGGTCCGGAACATGCAGATCGCCCAGGACCTCGGCTACCTCCGGGTGCCCGACGGCCTGGAGGTGAACATCGACACCGCGGCGACGCTCCCCGACGATCGCCTGGTGTTGATCTCCACCGGTTCGCAGGGCGAGCCATTGTCGGCACTGTCGCGCATGGCCCGTGGGGAGCACCGTCAGATCAACGTCAAGGCCAACGATCTCGTCGTTCTCGCGTCGTCGCTGATTCCCGGAAACGAGAACTCCGTCTTCGCGGTCGTCAACGGCCTCGCCAAGCGCGGCGCTACCGTCGTGACCCAGCAGAACGCCAAGGTCCACGTCTCGGGCCACGCATCCGCGGGTGAGCTGCTCTACCTCTACAACGCAGTGCGCCCCACCAACGCGATGCCCGTACACGGCGAATGGCGACACCTGCGCGCCAACGCTGCACTCGCGAAAGCGACCGGTGTTGCCGAGGACCGTGTCGTTCTGGCCGAGGACGGCGTCGTCGTCGACATGGTCGACGGTCTGGCCCGCATCGTCGGTCAGGTGCCCGTCGGTCACGTCTACGTCGACGGCCTGTCCGTCGGGGACGTCGGCGATTCGACCCTGTCCGACCGCCTCGTGCTCGGTGAGGGTGGATTCATCGCCATCACCGTGGCCGTCGATTCGACGACCGGCCGTGCCATCACGACTCCCGAGGTGTCCGGTCGCGGCTTCTCCGACGACCCGGCTGCGCTCAAGGAAGCGGCCCAGCTCGTCGAAGCGGAACTGCAGCGACTGGCGTCCGACGGCGTCACCGACACCCACCGCATCGCGCAGGCTGTTCGCCGCGTGGTCGGTCGGTGGGTCGCCGACAAGTACCGTCGCAAGCCGATGATCGTCCCGACCGTCATGGCGGTCGGCCAGAAGTAGCGTCGTACGACACTTCGTACGATCTACTCCGGCGCTTGCTGGCTTGACGCGTCCACGCGTCAGGCCAGCAGCCGCCACAGGCCGATGAGGCCGATCACGACGATGGTGATCCGCAGCGCCCACGGCGACAACTTCCGGCCGTAGCGTGCGCCGACGGATCCGCCCACGAGAGATCCAGCTGCAATCAATCCGGCCGCGGCCCAACTGATGTCGTCGAACGCCACGATGGTGTAGGTGACCGCGGCGACGACGTTCACGATGAGCGACAGCAAGTTCTTGGCGGCATTCATGCGCTGCATGGAGTCCGGTAGAAGGACGCCCATGACGCCGATCAGCAGAATGCCCTGCGCTGCAGTGAAGTAGCCGCCGTAGATTCCCACCACGAACGTCCCGATGGTCAGCAGCGTCAACTTCGTTCGGCTGACGTGGTCCACCGCGACTCCCGCCGCCTCGGAACGCCGTCTGGCCCACCCCTGGATGCTCGGCTGAGCCACCACCAGAACGAGTGCGCCGATCAGCAGGACCGGAACGACCGCGCTGAACACCGACGGGGGCAGGTGAAGTAGCAGCCACGCACCGCCGAGCGCACCGAGGAACGACGCAGGCATCTGCCATCGCAGCCGCGACCACTGGCCCGAGAGCTCGCGACGATAGCCCCAGGTACCCGATACGCTCCCCGCCACCAGCCCGATCGCGTTCGACATCGTCGCCACGACGGGCGGGTAACCGAAAGCGACCAGAGTCGGGAACGTGATCAGCGTTCCCGATCCCACCACGGCGTTGATCGCACCTGCGCCGAATCCGGCAACGAGAATGACGAGAATTTCGGAGATCGGCACCGACCCGAGATTACGGTCCATGTCGTCCGCACAGCGCAGCGGGCACGTACGGTGGATCGATGTGACCCTTGCACAGCACGAACGCGCAGAACTGGTACTGAGTTTGACGGCAGCGGGGGAGTCCGCACCGACACTGTGCGGCGACTGGACCACGCGGGACCTCGCGGCCCATCTCGTTGTCCGCGAACGCCGGTTGGATGCGGCGCCGGGGATACTCCTCCCACTGTTCGACTCCTACACGCAGAAGGTGCAGAACGAGGTGGCGCGCCGGCCGTTCTCCGAACTCGTGGCGGAGGTCGCAGCCGGGCCGCCGGTGTGGTCGCCCTTCAAGGTCCTGGACCCCCTGATCAACGTCGGCGAGATGTTCGTTCACCACGAGGATGTTCGACGCGCCCAGTCCGGATGGTCTCCCAGGCTGCTGTCCGCCGATCTCCAGAATCGACTGTGGAGGCTCGCGACGGTCGTGGGACGCCTCGCGTATCGGCGGTCACCGGTAGGTGTCGTTCTCGAGACCCTCGATGGACGCTCGGTCACGGTGAAAAGAGCCGGGGGAGAACAGGTCGTGCTGGCGGGTCGGCCATCGGAGCTGCTGCTTCACGCGTTCGGGCGCAGTGAGGTCCACCTCGACAGGACCGGAAACGCGGCGTCGATCGAGGCTGTCGACGACCTGGATCGGAGTTTCTGACGGGCTGTTACTCGTGTTGCGGATGGTTTCGAAGGGGCCGTTGCGACTAACCTAGGGGCCATGGCAGGAAAGACCAGCACACGGAGTTCGAACGCCGGCAGCGCCGGAGGTTCGTCGACATCGCGTGCTTCGGGGGGATCACGCAAGCCGCCCGGAGGGCGAACCGCACGTACGGTGACCACGCCGAAGAAGCCGACAGCGCCCCGCAAGGCAGCGCCGAGAAACGCAGCCCCACGGAATGCGGCGCCGCGCGGATCAGGATCGAGGCGGCCGCCCAAGAAGAAGTCGGGTGGAGTGATGTCCGCCGTCGGACGCGGTATGTCGTCCGGGTGGTCGATGGCTGCCCGCGGAGTAGGGGCCACCACCCGCACTGTCAGCAAGGCAAAGGACATCGAGCACGGTCATCGCCGTGACGGACTTGCCCTCGGCTTGATCGCCGTCAGCGTCGTCGTTGCCGCCGCGGTCTGGTTCTCGGCTGGCGGTCCGGTGGGCGAGTGGATCGAGATAGCGGTCCGAGCGATCGTCGGGGACGCCGGGTACATCGTGCCCGTCCTCGGAGTCGCCGTGGCCGTTCTGCTCATGCGAACCGAACCGAATCCGGACATCCGCCCGCGACTGGTCCTGGGCTCGATCCTGCTGATTCTCCCGATCCTCGGTCTCTGGCACATGGCGGCGGGGTCGCCGACGGACGCCGAAGGTCGCGCGTCGGGGGCAGGATTCGTCGGGTACGTCGCAGGTGGACCGATCGCCGACGGTCTGACCGTGTGGCTTGCCGTGCCATTGTTGCTGTTGGCCGGTCTGTTCGGTGTGCTGCTTCTGACCGGGACAACCGTGCGGGACGTTCCGGATCGCCTCCGATCGCTGTTCGGGACCGACAGCCGCGGTGACGAGTACGGCGACTACGACCCGGCCGACTACGGTTCGGAGTTCGGTGACAACGACTACGGCGACGGTCGATACGGGGACTACGACGCGGCGGCCTTCGACGCTGACGGTTACCCCGTGGACAACTCTGCCGGGCATCTCGGTGGGGATCCGTACGGCAACTACCCGACCGAGGAGTACATCCCGGTCAAGAAATCCCGAGCCCGCAAGCCCGGCGCGGAGCAACTGCCGACCGAGGTGATCGAACCGGTCGCGTCGGAACCCGAACTTCCACTCGAGCCACCGACGGCGCCGACGCCACCGCGACCCAGGCCCAAGCCCGTCGTGAAGGCGGCCGAGCCGAAACCGGCCGCGGACGAGGACAAGATCGTCGTCGACCGCGTCGTCGACGGGGATTACACGTTGCCGTCGCTGTCGTTGCTCATCGACGGCGATCCGCCGAAGACTCGCAGCCAGGCGAACGACGCGATGATCGAGGCCATCTCCGAGGTTCTCGAACAGTTCAAGATCGACGCAGCGGTCACCGGATTCACGCGCGGCCCGACGGTGACGCGCTACGAGGTCGAGCTGGGACCGGGTGTCAAGGTCGAGAAGATCACGGCCCTTCACCGCAACATCGCGTACGCGGTCGCGACGGACAACGTCCGACTGCTCGCCCCGATCCCCGGCAAATCAGCCGTCGGTATCGAGGTACCCAACTCCGATCGCGAGATGGTACGACTCGCCGACGTACTCACCGCTCCGTCGACCCGCAAGGACCACCATCCTCTGGTGATCGGCCTCGGCAAGGACATCGAAGGCGATTTCGTCAGCGCGAACCTGGCGAAGATGCCGCACCTGTTGGTCGCCGGTTCGACGGGGTCCGGTAAGTCGAGCTTCGTCAACTCGATGCTCGTGTCGTTGCTGGCGCGAGCCACGCCCGACGAGGTTCGGATGATTCTGATCGACCCGAAGATGGTCGAGCTGACGCCGTACGAGGGCATTCCGCATCTGATCACCCCGATCATCACGCAGCCCAAGAAGGCCGCAGCCGCCTTGGCCTGGTTGGTCGAGGAGATGGAACAGCGCTACCAGGACATGCAGGTCAACAAGGTGCGCCACGTCGACGACTTCAACAAGAAGGTACGTTCCGGCGAGATCACCGCACCCCTGGGAAGCGAGCGGGTGTACCGCCCGTACCCGTACATCCTTGCGATCGTCGACGAGCTGGCCGACCTGATGATGACGGCGCCCCGCGATGTGGAGGACGCGATCGTCCGCATCACCCAGAAGGCGCGTGCTGCCGGTATCCACCTGGTGCTCGCCACGCAGCGGCCGTCGGTGGACGTCGTGACCGGTCTGATCAAGACCAACGTGCCGTCACGCCTGGCTTTCGCGACGTCGTCGTTGACCGACTCGCGGGTCATCCTCGATCAGGCGGGTGCGGAGAAGCTCATCGGCATGGGCGACGCGTTGTTCCTCCCCATGGGTGCCGGCAAGCCGACCCGTCTGCAGGGTGCGTTCATCACCGACGAGGAGATCTCGGCCGTCGTCGACTTCGCCAAGAACCAGGCGGAGCCGGAGTACAACGAGACGGTCACCGCCGCCAAGGCGTCGGACAAGAAGGACGTCGACCCGGATATCGGCGACGATATGGACGTGCTGCTGCAAGCGGTAGAGCTCGTCGTCACCAGTCAGTTCGGGTCGACGTCGATGCTGCAGCGCAAACTCCGCGTCGGATTCGCCAAGGCGGGACGGCTGATGGACCTCATGGAGAACCGTGGCGTCGTCGGGCCGAGCGAAGGCTCCAAGGCCCGCGAGGTGTTGATCAAGCCCGACGAGCTCGACGGCTTGCTGTGGTCGATCAGGGGCGGCGACCCGGACGACGCGCCGGCAGAGGACTGACGGCGCGTCACCGAGCGGGGTCCTGACGCGGTGTCAGGACAGGGCGCCCATGACCGGCTTCCACTCGACGATCGTGGACGTCTCGACGAGATTCTCCACGGCGAACGGATCCTGCTCGAACAGCGTGGCCACCGACGCGGTGTCGGTTCCCTCGACGATGATCAGCGCGCCGCTACCGTCGACGTACGGACCGGACGACACCAGCACGTTCTGCTCGAGCAGATCGGCGAGCCAGGCGCGATGCGTCGCGCGGTGGGTGTCGCGGCCGTCGGTGGTGCTGGGCGAATAGGTGTAGTGGACGGCGAACAGTGCCATGTGAGATTCCTTCGTCTTCGAACTGCGGGACGATGAAATCCTGTCAGAGCGACAGCAGCATCCGGGTGTTGCCCAGTGTGTTGGGCTTCACATAGCTGAGGTCGAGGAACTCCGCGACACCGGTGTCGTAGGACCTGCACATCTCGGCGTACACCTCCGCGGTGACGGGCGTGCCGTCGATCTCGACGAACCCGTGTCGGGCGAAGAAGTCGGTCTCGAAGGTCAGGACGAACAGACGTTGCAACGACAGGTCGCGAGCGACCTGGACGAGCTTGTCCACGATCAGGCGGCCCGCACCGTGTCCCTTGGCCGACGGGTCGACCGCGACCGTACGTACTTCGCCGAGATCGGCCCACAACACGTGCAAGGCGCCGCAACCGATGACAGTTCCTGCGCGTTCCGCGACCCAGAATTCCTGGACTGCCTCGTACAAGGTCACCAGATTCTTCTCGAGGAGGATCTTGCCTGCGTAGATGTCGATCAGTCGCTTGATCTCCGGGATGTCGGACGTCCGTGCTCGTCGAATCACCAGATCGTCGCCTCCGCGGGAAGACTGTCCGGTGTTCGAGGCTGGGTCCGAGGAGGTGTCGAGATCGTCTCGACTCGCCCGGTTCGGCGCAGAAGTCATGTGGTGAACAGTAGCCAACACACGAGCAGATATTCTTCTGGTGTGTCCGTCTCCGAACTTGCCGCCGCACTACCGGGACACCTGTGCCGACACGTACACCTACGGATCGGTACGGCATGACCGAACGCGTACCACCGACGCCGCAGTTGCCCCACGGCAATTCTGCGACCGGCAGTACCGAGGTCGTCCCGATCCTCAACATCGCCAACGTCCTCACTGTTCTCCGCATTGCGCTCGTTCCTGTGTTCCTGGTCGTCCTGTTCGCCGGCGACGGTCACGACACGACGTGGCGAATCGCGGCAACCGTCGTATTCGCGGTAGCCGCCATCACCGATCGGATCGACGGACAATTGGCGCGCAAGTACGGGCTCGTCACCGATTTCGGCAAGATGGCCGACCCCATCGCGGACAAGGCTCTGATCGGCGCAGCCCTCATCGGGCTCTCGATTCTGGGCGACCTTCCCTGGTGGGTGACCATCGTGATCGCAGCTCGCGAAATCGGGATCACCCTTGTCCGGTTCATCGTGATCCGTCACGGCGTCATCCCGGCGGGACGGGGCGGCAAGATCAAGACTCTGGTGCAGAGCTTTGCGATCGGGTTCTATCTGTTCCCCCTCCCGGACGACGTGCGCTTCGTGTCGGTGACTCTGATGGGCGCCGCCGTCGTGCTCACCGTGTACACGGGCATCGATTACATCGTCCAGGCAATCCGGCTTCGGCGTGGCGTCACGTCATGACCCACCCGCTGCACCGGGAGGACAAGACCTGACCCGAAATACGGTCGGAAAAGGTGTGTCGATGTCGCTTCGGCGGGTAATCGAGAACACGGCCGTATAGGGTCGGGAACCAATCGCGCACGGTCCTTCGTTGTAGCTGAAGATGAACGTCCCGTACGTACAGATGAACAAGAACCACAGATGACGAAGAACCACAGATGACGAAGAACGAGGAGGAGCGAGATGGCGCTGCTATTGCGTGAAGCACTCGGCGACAGTCTGCGGCGCACTCGCGTTGCGCAAAGCCGGACCCTGCGCGAGGTCTCCAACACTGCACGGGTGAGTCTCGGTTACCTCTCCGAGGTCGAGCGTGGCCGCAAGGAAGCGTCGAGCGAGCTGCTCAACGCGATCTGCGACGCATTGGCCGTCCCCCTTGCCGACGTCATGAGCGACGTCAGTGAGTCGCTGTCGGAATCGACGCTGGCTGCCCGTGCTGCCGACGCAGATGCTGCTGTAGGTGCGGACGCGGCTACCGACGTGGACGCGGTGTCGCCTCGTATCGCCGACGACACTCGTGTTGTCATTCCTGCGCCCGCGCGGGCTCTAGCCGCTGCCTGATCGGCAGACATGAGCCCTCGTACCGCTAGGGTGGAAACGACACTCACGACAAACCGACCAGACCAGTATTCTCGTGTCACTGGCAGTTCTTCGACGGTCGCTGTACACCTCAGCTGACCCCCTACGCGCGAACCCGGCGCTCGATATGGAGGCAGGATCAACCCATGGCTAATCCTTTCGTCAAGGCCTGGAAGTACATGATGGCCCTCTTCAATTCCAAGATCGACGAGAAGGCCGACCCCAAGGTTCAGATTCAGCAGGCCATCGAGGACGCGCAGCGGCAGCACCAGGCGCTGTCCCAGCAAGCTGCTTCGGTGATCGGCAACCAGCGTCAGCTGGAAATGAAGTTGAGCCGTCAGCTGGACGAGGTCGAGAAGCTGAACGCGAACGCCCGTCAAGCGGTCACGTTGGCCGATCAGGCTGCGGCAGCCGGTGACGTGGACAAGGCAACGCAGTACACCAACGCCGCCGAAGCGTTCGCCGCACAGCTCGTCACGGCCGAGCAGGGCGTCGAGGACCTGAAGGTCCTGCACGATCAGTCGCTGCAGGCAGCGTCGCAGGCCAAGAAGGCCGTCGAGCAGAACGCCATGGCGCTGCAGGCCAAGGTCGCCGAACGCACCAAGCTTCTCAGCCAGCTCGAGCAGGCCAAGATGCAGGAGAAGGTCAGCGAGTCGCTGCGATCCATGGACAGCACGCTGTCGGCGCCGGGCAACACGCCCAGCCTCGATGCGGTCCGAGACAAGATCGAGCGACGCTACGCGGACGCACTCGGTTCGGCCGAGCTCGCACAGAATTCCGTGTCCGGTCGCATGATGGAGGTGCAGCAGGCGTCGGTGCAGATGGCCGGTCACAGCCGTTTGGAGCAGATCCGCGCGTCCATGGCAGGGGACTCCCTTCCTTCGGGTAACTCCGCAGCGGCGCCCAAGCCGTCGATCCAGAAGGCCTCGAACGCCACTCCCGAGCCCCCGGCACAGAACCAGTAGCTCGTGTCGAACGAACAGCATGGCCGGTCACGAAAGTGGTCGGCCATGCCCGTCTCCGAGTCGGTTTCGATGGTGCGAGCAGCCACCGACACGGCTCGGCGGTCTGTGGAGTCCGCCGTCGACGCGGTCGGTCGGTGGAACGATCCTCGGCAGAAACATCTCAGACGGATCAAGCGAGCTCGTCGAAGGGGTACCTGGCTGGGCAGTGCGTCCGGTGCGACCGCCGCGTCGACCGCGGGTTTGGCCGTCGCCTCGGCTCCCGAGTGGACGTTGTTCGCCGGAGGCGGTGGTGCGGCGTTGCTTGCGGTACCGGCTGTAATGGCCTTCGGTCGCTACCGACGTCTGCGAGCGGAGCCCCTCCCGGCTGCTCGTCCTGGTAAGGCCGTGTTGCCGCCCAGATCTTCGGCAGCCTACGAACCCGTGCGTCGACTCGTGGGTGCACAGAACAGCCTGTACGAGCTCGTGGGGATTCTGACCCGGTCCGAGTTCGTCGACTCGGCAGAGGTGTCCGACATCACGGACGTCGCCGACGCCGCCGCCCGTACGCTGCGCGACATGGCCGCGGACATCTCGTCGTTGGAACGAGCGGCGGACGGAAGCGCCCGGGCTGCCTCGCACCTGTCGCCCACCATTGCGACGGCAGCCGTCGAGTTGGACAAGGGCGTCGACCAATTCGAGGACCTCGTCGCGGCGGCCGCACGTCTGACGAGCCCGGGCGGCTTGCCAGGCAGTGCGGTGGAGCTACGCAAGGCCGAGTTGCTCTCCGCCACCGATCGTCTGGAAGGGTGGGCCAGTGCGCTGGCAGAACTGGCGGCGATCAGAGGCCGGCACTCCTGAGTCTTCCGCGTCCTCAGGTGTGCGTTCCGAGACTTAAGGGTATTCCCCCATCTTCCCCTGAATTCCCTGCTGGAGTGGTGTTTTCGCGTCTGCGGCATGCCAGGATCGGAAGCACACCAAGGAAAGGGAATCACATGTTCTGGAAAGTTCTCGGCATCATCGTCCTGGTCTGGCTCGCGTTCGCCGTTCTCGGCACGGTGATCAAGGGATTGTTCTGGGTGGCGGTGGCGGCGGCAATCGTGTTCGGCATCTACTGGTTGGTCAAGTCGATCTCTGCGGGCGACCAGCGCGATCTGACCAAGCTGTAGTTCCCACGAGGGCGGTGACGGCTCCGGGAACCGAGTCGATCCGTACCGGCAGCGGCGCGATCCTCTCACCGTCGGCGTACGCGATCATCCCGGGAGCACTGAGGTGCACCCGCGAGGCGCGGTAGGTCTCGACATCGGGGAGGTCGACGTGCGTGCCCTTGTACAGCGTGGGGGAGAGCCGGACCAACCGAGTGCGGCTGGACGCCCTGACGATGGTCACGTCGAACAGTCCGTCGTCGGGATCGGCGCTCGGACAGATTGCCATACCGCCCCCATAGGTAGGACCGTTGCCGACGGTCACCAGCGTCGCATCGACGTCCATCGACTGCCCGTCGAACTCGATGGAGTACGGGATGCATCGAAACCGGCTCAGTTCCAACAGCATTGCGATGTTGTACTTCGACGGGCCGGAGGGCCACGTCATTCTGTTGGCGCGTTCGGTGACCAGGCTGTCGAATCCGCTCGACAGGACGGTCGCGAACCACCTGTTTCCCACGCGCCCGAGGTCGAGCGACCGACGTCGATCGTCGATGACGATGTCCGCCGCCGCCACCGGGTCGTCCAGTGGGACTCCGACGAGGCGAGCGAAGTCGTTGCCCGTCCCGGCAGGGGCGACAGCCAGCGGGGTCGTGGTCGTGGCGACTGCTTGCAGAGCGAGGTTGACCAGTCCGTCGCCCCCGACGGCCACGAGACAGTCGGTGCCGGTGCGGACCGCTCTCCTCGCCTGATCGAGTGCCTCGCCCGGAGTTCTGCCCTCGATGGTGACGACGTCGACGCCTCGCTCGCGCAATCGTGCAACGACAGCTGTGGACACGCGGACTCCGCGCCCGCGGCCCGCAGTGGGGTTCGTCAGAACCGTGACAGTCACGGAATCAGTTTGCCAGGATTCAGAATTCCCGCGGGATCGACCGCGCCCTTCACGGCTCGAAGGACTGCGGACCCGACGGGTCCGATTTCGTCGGGCATCCACGATCGGTGGTCGCGGCCCACGGCGTGGTGGTGTGTGACAGTCGCTCCACTGTCGACGATGGCTTCGGTCGCCGCACGCTTGGCGGTCGTCCACTGCGCCGACGCGTCGGGTGCTGCCGCGCAGACCACTGTGAAGTAAAGCGACGCACCGGTGGCGTACAGATGCGACACATGACACATCACGATCGGAGGAGTGCCGAGCCCGGTGAGCGCCTCGACGAGAGCGGTGGTGACCCGGGTGCGTACCGTGCTCAGATTCGACCAACTCGTTGCTGTTTCGAGAGTCTCGGCCAGGGCACCTGCGTCGAGCAGCGCATCACGTAGGTACGGCGAATCGAACCGCTTCTCTTCCCATCTCCTTGCACCCTCGGCGTCCGTCACATGCCCGCCGGAGGCGAGCACCACCGCGTCGGCGGCCGTTGCAGCGTCGATCGCCGAGTCGTCGCCGTCCGGGCTGTCGAACGTCGCCACGACGGTGCAGCCGCCCTGCTCACCGTCTGGACCGGCCCGGCCCGACAGGGCGGCGTCGATGGCGGATTCGGCTTCGTCCGACAGCCTCACGACCGTCGGCCTGCCCGTCGCCACGGACAGCTCTCGCAGTGCCTCGACTCCGGAGGCGAAGTCCGGAAAATGCCAACACCGGTATTCGGTGTGACGAGGGATCGGCCGGACTCGTACGGTCACCGACGTCACGATTCCCAGAGTGCCCTCGGAACCGAGGAAGATCTGACGCAGGTCCGGTCCCGCCGCAGACGCAGGCGCTCGTCCGCAGACGGTCGTACCGACCGGGGTGACGACGGTCATCGCCTCGACCATGTCGTCGAAACGCCCGTATCCCGAGGACGACTGGCCCGACGACCGTGTCGCGGCGAACCCTCCGATGCTGGCAAAGGCGAACGACTGCGGAAAATGACCGAGGGTCAGGCCGTGACGGCCGAGCATCTCCTCGGCTGCCGGGCCGGTGACTCCTGCCTGCAACGTTGCGGTGCGAGATTCGACATCGAGATGTGTCAGCGCGTCGAGTCGACGTGTGCTGACCGTGACGACGGTGTCGAACCATTCGCGGACCGGGTCGACTCCGCCGACGACGCTGGTGCCACCGCCGAACGGAACGACGGCGATTGCGAAGTCGCTGCAGTACCGAAGAAGGGATTCCAGCTGCTGTGTATTCGCGGGGAAGAGGACTGCGTCCGGTGCGTGCTGCACCCCGCCGCGGCGCCTGGCGAGCAGATCGGTCGTGCTCTTGCCGCCGAGATACCGAAGTCGAACGTCGTCGTCGGTGGAAACGTATGCGGCACCGACGATGTCCTCGAAACCTCGGCGTCGGTCGTCGGTCAGTCGCGACCGAGTCGGTCGCACCGGAGCGACCTCCCGCTCGGACCGATCCGGTGCGCCGGAAATGCCCAGCGCGGACTGCAGCAGGTCTCGAACCTCGGTCGACAGAACGCGCTTGTTCTCGGCGGTTCCCCACGCATCCCAGGCCATCGTCGAGGGCGACGCGCCGGGCAGCTCCACCGGGGGATGTTCCTGCATGATCTATAGTGTTACACAGCTTGCATATTTGTAACCCGGTCTCGGTATTTCGTTCTCGAGGCCACCGAGCGAGGTGCCGACAGTGAGTGACCAGTCCGTTGCAGGCTCGTCTGCCGTGAAGGATTCGTCCTCCGTCGAAGACCAGGTACTCGACGCGGCGCGCTCCTGCATCCTCGAACACGGTGTCCGGCGCACCACTCTCGCCGAGATCGCTCGACGTGCCGGGGTCAGCCGGCCGACGGTCTACCGGCGCTGGGCGGACACACGGGCCGTCGTGTCGTCGTTGCTGACACGTGAGATCGGTTCGGTAATGCCGTCGTTCGATCTCGACGCTCCTGTCCGACCACAGGTGTCCTCCGCGGCACGCGATGTGGCGGACAACGTGCGTTCACACCCTCTGTTCGTCAAGATCATCGAGTCCGACTCGGACATCCTGTCCACCTACATCCTCCACCGGCTGGGCACCAGCCAGTCGCTGATCATCGACGCGCTGGCGCCCGTCGTAGCTGCAGGGCAACGGGACTCGTCGATCCGCCACGGGAACACGATTCATCTGGCGACCGTCGTTCTCCTCATGGTCCAGTCCGCAGTCCAATCGGCGAACATGGTCGCGCAGCGCATTCCCGGTGACGAGTTGATCGCGGAAGTCTCCTACGCCGTCGACGCGTACCTTCGCCCGGCTGGTCCGTGAGACCCTCCGGCAGCTCGGCTCCCTCCGGCAGTTCGGCCCCCTCGGGCAGTTCGGCGCTGAACGGCTCCCGACGTGAACGCGATATCGAAAAGCTCTGGGGCGGTGACGTTGTCGACGTTCTGGTCGTGGGTGGCGGTGTCACCGGTGCAGGCATTGCGCTCGACGCGGCGTCACGCGGACTGAGCGTTGCTCTCGTCGAGAAGCACGATCTGGCATTCGGGACGAGTCGGTGGAGTTCCAAACTGGTGCACGGCGGCCTGCGGTACCTGGCGTCGGGCCACGTCGGGATCGCCCACGAGAGTGCGGTGGAGCGCGGAATTCTGATGACCCGTACAGCCCCACATCTGGTTAAGCGCCTCGCGACGATCATTCCGTTGCACGAGTCGATATCTCGGGTCGATGCCGCCGTGATGAGGGCCGGCCAGGCCGCAGGAGACGCACTCAGAGCGGCCGCCGGGACGTCCGCGGAGCTGCTGCCGCGCGCAGATCTCATCGGAGCGGGCAGCGTGGTCGACGCCGCGCCCACCGTTCGGCGTCGCGGACTGCGCGGCGGCGCACGATCCTGGGATGGGCAGTTGGTCGACGACGCCCGGCTCGTCGTGGCCATCGCGCGTACAGCCGCGTCGTACGGCGCCTCCGTCCTGACCGGACTGGGCGCATCCGACGTGGACCGAACGTCGGCTCTGATCACCGACACCGAGTCCGGGGAGCACACTCGCATCAGGGCGCGGATCGTCGTCAACTCCGCAGGGGTGTGGGCTGGTGAAATCGACCCCCGAATCACCCTGCGTCCCAGCCGCGGGACGCACCTCGTCTTCGACGATGCGACGTTCGGCGGGCTGAATTGTTCGCTCACCATCCCGATACCCGGTGAGCGCAACCGCTTCGTGTTCGCACTTCCAGCGCCGCTCGGCCGCGTGTACGTCGGATTGACCGACGAGGCGACCTCGGGTCCGGTACCGGATGTCCCCGTCGCCTCGGACGCGGAGGTGGACTTCCTGCTCGCAGTTCTCGCAACCGTCGTCGACCCGGCGCCGACGCGCTCCGACGTCATCGGAACCTTCGCTGGTCTTCGTCCGTTGCTGGCCGCTGGTGATGGAGCTTCGGCCGACCTGTCCCGTCGGCACGCCGTGCTCGACGACGGTGCCGGACCCATCGGTGTGGTGGGCGGCAAGCTGACGACGTACCGATTGATGGCCGAGCAGGCCGTCGACGTGGTGGCGACGGCTCTCGATGAGACACTCGGACCTTCACGCACGGCATCGATTCCGCTCGTGGGGGCCGCGACGCAGCAGACCCTCGATGCCATCGACGCCCCGGAGTCCGTGGTCCGACGGTTCGGAGCCGACGCCATGCTCGTCCGAGCACTCGCGGACCGGATGCCGGGTGGGTGGGCACCGGTTGCGGAAGGGATCGACATCTGCGAGGCGGAGTTGGCTTTCTCGGTGCAGTACGAGGGTGCTCGGTCCGTGGGTGATCTGCTCGACCGACGCACGAGGATCGGGCTCGTGGACGTCGACCGGGAGCGAGCCGTGGACTCCGCGGAGCGAGCCCTCGTGCAGTTCCTGCACACGCGTCGGTGACCACAGATACGCGTATGTGAACAACTGTGGCACGCTGAACCCGTGCGCGTAGCGGTAGTGGCAGGCCCCGACCCAGGCCATGCTTTTCCGGCGATAGCACTGTGCCTGAAGTTCGTCGAGGCGGGGGACGAGCCGGTGTTGTTCACCGGTTCCAGGTGGATCGACGGTGCGCGAGCAGCTGGTGTGGACGCCCGGTTGCTCGAGGGCCTCACTCCACGGCCCGAGGACGACGACATGGATGCGGGCCAGCGAATTCACTCGCGCGCAGCATTCGTCGCGACGGAGTTTCTTCCGGATCTTCGGTCTGTATCGGCCGATCTCGTCGTCTCCGACATACTGACTGCCGGAGGCGGTATGGCGGCCGAGAAACTCGGCGTTCCCTGGGTGGAGCTCTCGCCTCACCCGTTGTACACGCCGTCGAAAGGGTTGCCTCCCATCGGAAGTGGTCTTGCGTGTGGCGTCGGATTCCGCGGCAGGCTTCGTGATCGGATGATGCGCGCCGCGACCGGACGATCCATCGCCCAGGGCAAAGCGCAACGCAGTGCGGCACGGATCGGGATCGGGCTTCCCTCCGAGGACCCGGGTCCGACGGCCAGGCTGATCGCGACGATTCCCGCCCTCGAAGTCCCGAGGCCGGATTGGCCGTCGGAGGCGCATGTCGTGGGTCCTCTGCACTGGGAGCCGACGAACGAGATTCTCGAACTCCCGCCCGGCGACGGCCCGGTCGTGATGGTGGCGCCGTCGACGGCGTTCACCGGGGCGGCGGGAATGCTCGAGATGACACTGGAAGGAATGCAGGGCAGCGGTACGCGCGTGGTGGCGTCGATACTCGACGACCCTCCGTCGTCGTTGCCGACGTGGGCCGTAGCTGGTCTCGGGCGTCAGGACGCGCTGTTGCGCGCAGCAGACGTCGTGGTGTGCGGTAGTGGGCACGGTCTCCTGTCGAAGGCTCTGATCCACGGTGTTCCGGTGGTCGCGGTCCCCGGCGGCGGGGATCAGTGGGAGCTGGCCAACCGCGCCGAGCGGCAGGGAAGCGCTATCGTGGTTCGTCCGCCGACCCCGGAGTCGATCGGATCCGCCGTGCGGGCAGTGTTGGAGGGCCCGTCCTACGCCCGCGCTGCTGCTGACGCCGCGGCAGGAGCACACGACGTCGAGGATGCGGTCGAGGTGTGCCGCGCTGCTCTCGCCTGACACCGTTTCGGTACGGTTGTACGGTGCGATTGACTGAATTCCGTGAACTGCTCGTCGAGGAGTTCGGCCAGATTCGGGGTGACTCGATCCTGGTCGATCACGTCATCACCGGTATCGACGGGCTCACCGGCGCCGAGGCGATAGAGGCCGGGGTCGATCCGCGTGAGGTCTGGCGCGCGCTGTGCAAGGAGTTCGACGTGCCGCGTAGTCGCTGGTGACAATTCTCGGCCCTTTCCGCGTGTCGGATGACGCAATCGAACACGTGTTCGCCTATGCTGGGTGTCATTCGGTTGGGCTCGTCGAGTGCGGCTGGATCGAACGTGTCGGTGGGCGGCTCTACGGTTACCGACAACACGCTGAACTACGAACCACGCTGACAGACCGCACCGATACAGACCACACGGATACAGACCACTCAAGGAGATCACGATGCCTGCATACGATCGCGACAAAGCGCTCGATCTCGCACTAGCGCAGATCGACAAGAACTTCGGCAAGGGATCGGTGATGCGGCTCGGTGACGAGGTTCGTCAGCCGATCGCCGTCATCCCCACCGGGTCGATCGCCCTGGATGTAGCGCTCGGCATCGGTGGACTGCCGCGTGGCCGAGTCGTCGAGATCTACGGTCCGGAATCCTCGGGTAAGACCACCGTGGCACTGCACGCAGTCGCCAATGCGCAGCGCAACGGCGGAATCGCCGCGTTCATCGACGCCGAGCACGCACTGGATCCGGACTACGCTCAGAAGCTGGGCGTCGACACCGACGCACTGTTGGTCTCGCAGCCGGACACCGGTGAGCAGGCGCTCGAGATCGCGGACATGCTGATCCGCTCGGGTGCGCTCGACATCCTGGTCATCGACTCGGTCGCTGCGCTCGTGCCGCGCGCCGAGATCGAAGGCGAGATGGGAGACAGTCACGTCGGTCTCCAGGCTCGTCTCATGAGCCAGGCGCTGCGAAAGATGACCGGTGCGCTCAGCAATTCCGGCACCACGGCCATCTTCATCAACCAGCTGCGCGAGAAGATCGGCGTCATGTTCGGCTCCCCGGAGACAACCACCGGCGGTAAGGCACTCAAGTTCTATTCGTCCGTTCGCCTCGATGTCCGCCGTATCGAGACGTTGAAGGACGGCACCGACGCAGTCGGCAACCGCACGCGTGTGAAGATCGTGAAGAACAAGGTTGCGCCTCCGTTCAAGCAGGCAGAGTTCGACATTCTGTACGGCAAGGGCATCAGCCGTGAAGGCTCGCTCATCGACATGGGCGTCGAGCACGGGTTCATTCGCAAGTCGGGCTCCTGGTTCACCTACGACGGCGATCAGCTCGGCCAGGGCAAGGAAAATGCTCGGAAGTTCATGCTCGAGAACCCGGACATCCGCGACGAGATCGAGAAGAAGATCATGGAGAAGCTGCAGATCGGGGCCGACGTCACGGCCACCGACGAAGCCGCACCTGTCGAGTTCTAAGTCTGGGTAGTTGTCAGTGGATTCAGGCGACGGTGGTGGCACCGAAGCGCAGGCACAGGATGTCTGCCTTCGGCTGCTGACCGACCGAGCACGCAGCAGGCATGAACTCGAAACGCGTTTGACGAAAAAGGGATTCACGTCCGCCGTCGCAACGGCAGTGCTGGACAGGTTGACCACAGCGAAATTGATCGACGACGCAGCGTTCGCGGAGCAGTGGGTGCATTCCCGGCACACGTATTCCGGCAAAGGCAAACACGTCCTGAGTCGGGAACTGCGTACCAAAGGCGTCAGCGACGATCTTGCTCGCGTCGCACTCGATCAGATCGACGCCGAAGACGAGCGCGAACGCGCCGGTGAGTTGGTACGGAAGAAGTGTCGGACGTTGTCTCTTCCGGAGCCGGGGAGTCCCGATGCGCGGTCCGAGCGAGACAAGGTGGTGCGCAGGCTCGTCGGCATGCTCGCGCGTCGCGGCTACTCGCAGGGAATGGCATTTGCAGTCGTGAAGGAACAGCTCGACCGTCTGGGAGCCGAAACCGAAGACTTCGACGGTGATGATCTCGGGTGATCGTCCACCCGTGACCAGCACATCCCGTCGAACACACGAGGCCCGCAACACCGATGGTGTTGCGGGCCTCGTCTTGTATCCGATCGACGCGAGGTCAGGCGGCGCCTGTGGGCCCTCCGCCGAAGTCGGCCGCCGGTACGACGGTACCGCCGGTCTTACGCTTCTTCTGACGCATCCGACCCTCGACCACGGTCGCGAGCTTCGTCAGCAACGAGTTGATGACGATCATGATGATCGCGACGATGATCAGCGACGGCAGGTAGTTGCCGTAGAACGCACCCACCTGCTGGCCGGCACGGACGACTTCGACGTACCCGATCAGGTAGCCGAGAGCCGAGTCCTTCAACGCTACGACCATCTGGGAGATGATCGCGGGCAGCATCGCGGTGACCGCCTGCGGCAGCAGGATCAGACTCATGACCTGGCCCTTGCGCATGCCGAGGGCGGACGCCGCTTCGGTTTGACCCTTCGGCAGCGAGTTCACGCCTGCACGAACGATTTCCGCGATGACGGATCCGTTGTACAGAGTCAGGCCCGTGACCACGGCGGCCAGTGCCAGGTATTTGACCTTGAAGACTTCGTACTCGGCATACACCGCGTACAGGAAGATCATCAGGATCAGTACGGGCACGGCGCGGAACAGCTCGACGATGACGCCGCTGATCACGCGTATCGAACGGTGATCGGAGAGCCGGCCGATGCCGAGAACCGCGCCGAGGATCAATGCGAACACGATCGACAGCGCCGCGGCTACGAGCGTCCCTTGGATGCCCGGTAACAGGTAGGTCGTCCACGTGGTGGATTCGAGGAACGGGTCCCACTTGTCCGCGGTGAGCTGACCTTTGGAATCGAGCGCGAGATAGATCAGGTAGGCGATGCCCAGCGAGATCAGTAGGACGACACCGGACAGAATTCGGTACCGGAGTTTGGCCTTGGGGCCGGGAACATCGTAGAGAACGGCTACGGCGTCGCTCATCACTTCACCGCCAATCGCTTGCTGAGGTAGCCGAACAGCAGTCCGGTCGGGAGCGTCAGGACGACGAACCCGAGGGCAAAGATTCCACCGACGACGAAGATGGCGGCCTCGTTCTCGATCATCGTCTTCATCAACAACGACGCCTCTGCGACTCCGATGACCGACGCGATGGTGGTGTTCTTGGTCAACGCGATCAACACGCTGCCCAGCGGGCCGATCACCGCGCGAAATGCCTGGGGTAGAACGATGATCGTGATGTTCTGGGTGAACGTCATGCCCAGGGAACGGCCGGCTTCGGCCTGCCCGACCGGGACGGTGTTGATGCCGGACCGAAGCGATTCCGCGACGAACGACGCCGTGTAGACGCTCAGACCAAGCACAGCCAGGCGGAAGTTGTTGTCTACGAGGAACGTGGTCGATTCCTGCGGAGCCAATGCAACGCCCAGGGTCTGATAAAGCCCGAAGGACGTGAACAGGATGATCAGTGTCAGAGGCGTGTTGCGGAAGATGGTGACGTAGCCGGTCGCGATGGCGCGCGCGATGGGGATCGGTGACACGCGCATCGCGGCGATGATCGTGCCGAGGATGAGGGCGCCGATCGCGGACAGAACCGTCAGTTTGATCGTCATGATGAACGCGTCGACGAGTTGATCGCCGTACTTGCTCAATAGGTTCAAGGTAGGGGTGTCCAATCGGCTGGAGCGGACTCGACTGCGGGTGCATCCGAAGAATCGGATGCACCCGCAGACGGGTGGTGCGTCAGTAGCGGTCGACGGTGGGCTCGGCCGGGAGCGTGTACCCCGACGCACCGACGGTGTCGTTGAACGCCTGCTCCCATGCGCCGCTCGAGATCATCTCTTCGATGGCGTCGTTGATCTGGTTGCGGCCTTCGGTGTCATCCTTGGCCAGGCCGATGCCGTAGTTCTCCGTCGTGAACGGCTCGCCGACGACCTTCAGCTCACCCGGGTACTGGGCAGCGTAACCGGCGAGAATGATGTCGTCGGTGGTGACGGCGTCGATCGCACCGTTGCGCAGACCCTCGACGCAGGCGGAGTAGGTGTCGTAGTTCTGCAGTTGAACGCCGGGGTACTCGTCGGCGATGTTCTGTGCGGGGGTGGACCCGGACACCGAGCACAGGCGCTTGCCCTCGAGCGATGCCGGACCGGTGATGTCGGTGTTGGCGTCCGTGACGAGCAGCGACTGTCCTGCAACGAAGTACGGTCCGGCGAAACCGACCTTCTCCTTGCGGGTATCGGTGATCGAGTACGTGGCGACGACGTAGTCGACCTCGCCGTTCTGGATCAGCGTCTCGCGCTGAGCAGACGGAGCTTCCTTGAACTCGATGTTCTCCTCGGACACGCCCAGTTGACCGGCAACGTACTTGGCGACCTCGACGTCGAAGCCGCTGAAGGTGCCGTCGGGGTTGCGCAGGCCGAGGCCCGGCTGGTCGTACTTGATGCCGACGATGAGGTTGCCGTCCTCGGCGCTCGACGACACACTGCGCTCTTCGTTGCCGCCACACGCTGTAGCCACGACGGCGAGCGCTGCGATTCCTGCTGCGACGCGGAGCGTGCGATTGATTTTCACGACTGTTTTCCTCCAGAGGTTGGTAGTGCGAAACCGTATGTGCTGTATGGGTGGACCGGCTGTCAGTGCCCGAGAATCTTGCCGAGGAAGTCCTTGGCGCGATCGGATTCGGGTGCGGTGAAGAACGTCTCGGGGTCGGTGTCCTCGACGACGGCCCCGTCGGCCATGAAGATGACTCGGTCACCGGCCTTGCGCGCGAAACCCATCTCGTGTGTGACGACGAGCATCGTCATGCCTTCCTTCGCGAGCGACGTCATCACGTCGAGGACCTCGTTGACCATCTCGGGGTCGAGTGCGGAGGTCGGCTCGTCGAACAACATCACTTTGGGGTTCATCGCGAGGGACCGTGCGATTGCCACACGCTGCTGTTGTCCGCCCGAGAGCTGAGCGGGATACTTGTCGGCCTGGTTGGCGATTCCGACACGTTCGAGGAGTGCCTGCGCGGACTTGCGCACCTCGTCCTTCTTGAGCTTGCGAACTTTCTGCGGGGCGAGCATGACGTTTTCGAGGATCGTCTTGTGTGCGAACAGATTGAAGGATTGGAAAACCATCCCTACGTCTGCGCGCAGTGCGGCGAGAGCCTTCCCCTCGGCGGGGAGAACGGACCCGTCGACCTCGATGGTTCCCGAGTCGATGGGCTCGAGACGGTTGATCGTCCGGCACAGAGTCGATTTTCCGGAGCCGGACGGTCCGAGAACGATGACGACCTGTCCGGCGGGAACTTCGAGGTTGATGTCCTTGAGAACGTGCAGATCACCGAAATGCTTGTCTACCGATTTCAGAGAGATCATGGGGGGTCGATCGGCAAGAGCACCGGAAGCCGGCGCGTCGGTGGCGTGCGTCATAGAGCAGAACCCTATTCGTAGTTTGCTCGTCTTCACCGGTTTTCACCCGCTGATTCGGATTATGTAATGGAAACTTTACTGATGGTCGGTATCGCCCCAGGTGCCGAGTGACGTGTGACATGGCCCGATGCACGCCGGCGTGGCAGAGCACGAGGAACGGCGCTGTTAGTCTGGTGTGTGTCGATGTTGAACGAAGAAGCTACACGGTCCGAGGCTCGGAGCTACGAGGTACGAACGCACGGTTGCCAGATGAACGTGCACGACTCGGAGCGGCTCTCCGGACTCCTCGAAGAGGCAGGCTACGTGCCGGCCGACTCGGGCACCGACGCCGACTTGGTGGTTTTCAACACGTGCGCAGTACGCGAGAACGCGGACAACAAGCTCTACGGAAACCTGGGAATGCTTCGGCCCGCCAAGGGGCGGAACCCTCGGATGCAGATCGCGGTCGGTGGATGCCTCGCTCAGAAGGACCGCGACACCGTCGTCAAGAAAGCTCCCTGGGTCGATGTGGTGTTCGGCACCCACAACATCGGATCCCTCCCCGTCCTCCTCGAGCGCGCACGACACAACGACGAAGCCCAGGTCGAGATCCTGGAATCGCTCGAGGCGTTCCCGTCGACCCTTCCGGCGAAGCGTGAATCCCCGTACGCGGGATGGGTCTCGATCTCCGTGGGCTGCAACAACACCTGCACTTTCTGCATCGTGCCTGCCTTGCGTGGCAAGGAAATCGATCGACGGCCGGGGGACATCCTCGCCGAAGTCCAGGCCCTCGTCGACCAGGGCGTCCTCGAAGTCACACTGCTCGGTCAGAACGTCAACGCGTACGGCGCGTCGTTCGCCGATCCGGCACTGCCCCGGGATCGCGGAGCGTTCGCCGCTCTGCTGAAAGCCTGCGGAGCAATCGACGGGCTGGAGCGTGTCCGGTTCACCTCACCTCACCCAGCCGAGTTCACGGACGACGTCATCGAGGCGATGGCGTCGACATCGAATATCTGCCCGACACTGCACATGCCGCTGCAGTCCGGATCGGACCGGATCCTCAAGTCGATGCGCCGGTCCTACCGCCAGAGCAAGTTCCTCGGAATCATCGACAAGGTGCGTGCAGCAATGCCTCACGCGGCGATCACCACCGACATCATCGTCGGATTTCCGGGCGAGACCGAAGAGGACTTCGAACAGACTCTCGAGGTCATGCGTCGGGCGAAGTTCGCCAACGCCTACACCTTCCAGTACTCCAAGAGGCCGGGCACACCGGCCGCGGACATGGACGGGCAGATCCCCAAGGAAGTGGTGCAGGAGCGATACAACCGCCTGATCGCACTGCAGGAGGAGATCGTCCTCGGTGAGAACCGAGCGCTGATCGGCACCGACGTGGAGATCCTGGTCGCGACCGGTGAAGGCCGCAAGAACGCAGCCACCCATCGCAAGAGTGGCCGGGCACGGGACGGACGGTTGGTGCACTTCAGCGGCGAACCCGAACAGCTCGCCGCAATCCGTCCGGGCGACGTGGTGACAACCACCATCACCGCGGCCGCGCCCTATCACCTCATCGCCGACGCAGGCGTCGCATCGCACCGCCGGACCGCCGCGGGCGACGCCTACGAACGAGGAACCGTGCCGAAGACGGCACCCATCGGCGTCGGATTGGGGTTGCCGTCCATCGGTGCCCCCGCCCCGTTGCCCGCCACGACAGGATGCGCACTATGACCGACGCCGACAAGAACCCCGAGCACGCGACCGACGACTACCGGGCACCGGACTACGACCGGGCCGAAAAGCAGATCGACTCGGAGATAGACCCGGGCGTGCGCGCCGTCGTCGTCGCCTCGCTGGTGATGCTTCTGCTGCTGTCGCTGGCCCTGCCCCACACCGGCGCCGTCAACGGATTCGACGTACTGTCCGGCAACGGTGCCGCCGTCGCCGACGCCATCGCACTGCCCTCGCGGATCTACGTCTGGCTTGTGCTCGTCTTCGCCGTCGTCATGTCCGTCCTCGCACTCGTCACCCGAATCTGGGCCCTCGCCTGGATCGCACTGGCCGGATCCGGAGTGGCGTCGGTCTTCGGCATGCTGTCCATCTGGTCCCGTCAGACCCTTCCCGCCGACTCCGTCGGCAGCGGCCCCGGAATCGGCCTCATCCTCGGATGGATACTCGTCGTCGCCCTGACGTTCCACTGGCTCAAGGCTGTCTGGAACAAAACCACCGCCCAGCTCGACGCCCAGGAACGCCGCCGCGCCGCATCGGTCGAAGCGGAGCAAAGCAATCGCTGGGACGGCCCCATCCTCGGGCGTCCGACCGACTACGAACGCTGACGGCGGGGACTCGGGCGAACACACAACGGAGCGAAAGCACAGCGGAGCGAAAGCACAGCGGAGCGAAAGCACAACGGAGCGAAAGCGCCGTTCGGTCAGTCTGACTGACCGAACGGCGCTATCGCTCCGGGACGGGGGTGCGCTCCGGGACGGGGGTGCTCTCCGGGGCGGGTGCGTGCTGTCGGGAAACGGCTAGAGCTCGCCGACCGCGCCTTCGGCGGCGTCGGCCCATTCGCGCCATTGCTGCGCCTGTTCGCGGGCGCGTTCGGCGTCCTTTTCCTTGCCCGCGGCGGATGCTTTGGCGGCCTGCTCCTCGAACTGCTCGACGCGCTCGCGGAACTGGGCGGCGCGGGCGAGCGCTTCGGGATCGGTCCGACGCCACTGTGCGTCGACGGCGTCGCGAACCGATTTCTCGATGGCGCGTAGCTTGCCTTCGAGTTCCTGCATCTTGTCTCTGGGCACTTTGCCCAGTGCGTCCCACTTCTCCTGCAAATCGCGGAGTGAGGCGCGGGCGGCGTCGAGGTCGGCGCCGGGGTCGATGCCGGCGTACTTCTGGAGCAGTTCCTCCTTGGCGACTGCGTTCGCCTCGAACTCGGCGTCACGTTCGGACGCTGCGGCGTTGCGTGCTGCGAAGAACACGTCCTGCGCCGCTTTGAAGTTCTTCCACAGTGCGTCGTCGGCGTCGCGGGGTGCGCGTCCGGCGGCTTTCCATTCGGTGAGCAGGTCCCGGAACGCTGCCGCTGTGGGGCCCCACTCGGTGGACGAGGACAGGGCTTCGGCCTGCGCAACGAGTTCTTCCTTGCGTGTTTTCGCAGCCCCGCGCTCTCGGTCCAGGTCTGCGAAGTGTGCTCCGCGGCGACGGTTGAAGTTCTCGCGAGCTTTGGAGTAGCGCTTCCACAGTGCGTCGTCGACCTTGCGGTCGACTCCGCGGATGGTCTTCCACTCGTCGAGAATTTCGCGCAGACGATCTCCTGCGTGCTTCCACTGCGTGGACTCAGTACCGATCTGTTCCGCCTCGGCGGCGAGCTCTTCCTTGCGTGCCGTGTGTGCGGCGCGCTCGGCTTCCTTCTCGTGGCGCGCAACGGCGGCGGCAGTCTCGGAGTGTTCGACGACGAGTTGCAGTCGCTCGGCGAGCGCGTCGAGGTCGCCGATGACCGCGGCGGTGGGCAGTGTCTCGGCCAGTGCTTCCGCGGCGGCCTTGGTCTTCTTCGCGTCCCCGGAACCGGCGGTGAGCCTGGCCTCGAGCAGAGCGATCTCGGTGGACAGATCGTCGTACCGGCGACCGAAATGCGCTAGACCCTCGGCCGCGTCACCGGCCTGCCACGAGCCGATCTGTCGTTCACCGTCAGCGGTCCTGACCCACGCCGTGCCGTCGTCGTCGACCCGTCCGAATTTGCTCGGATCACTCGGCGCCGCCAGGGCGGGCGTCACGGTTGTGACGTGCGTCGCCACCGGATGAGGCTTGGGGCCGCCACCAGGCTTCGGACTACCAGGCTTGGAGCCGCCGGGTTTCGGGCCGCCGGGCTTGGGGCCGCCGGGCTTGGGAGCACCGGGGGTGTTCTCCCCGCTGGTGTGGCCGTCGGTGTCGGTCATCGTTCCTCATCTCTGCCGCGCGTCACGGCTGCCTGTATCGCGCTGTATCGAGTGCTTCACCACCATCGGTCGGTATCGACCGATCGAACCATTCAAACAGGTGCGGGCGAGGTTGGTGTGCTCGTCCGGCGATTACGACGCCGAGTGTCTTCGCATGCGGTCGCTGCCGCGTCGTCCCGGTACTGCATCACCGGCTAGCGTTGGGTCCCGTGTTACGTGCCGTGGCCTTGGTGCCGTCCCCGCCCCTCCTGGTGCCCGAATTGACGGGAAGTGGTGCCGCCGACTCGATCGACGTCCGCGCGGCTGCCTGCGACGCTGCCTCCTACCTCGCATCGGTCGCTGACACCTGGGTGGCGATCGGTGTGGCCGACGTCGCTCGTCGGATCACGCACCCCGCCGCGGGGTCGTTCACGGGGTACGGCGTCGATGTGCGCGTCGATCTGTCCAACGGTGACTCCGAGTCCGATCCCACCATGCCGTTGCCTGCGCTGATCGCGGGATGGCTCCGCGGGCAGGTGTCGGCGGGGCAGGTGTCGGCGGGGCAGGCGTCGGCGGGGGAGGGATCGAGCGAGATCGCGGTCGACGTCGAGCTGGTCGCAGATCGTGGCGTTGCGAACGATCACCGGCGATTCGGGGCGAACCTGAGAACCGAGATCGACGGGCGGGGGACCGATTGGGGGCTGTTGGTCGTCGCCGACGGTGCGACCACATTGACTCCCAAGGCACCTGGTTCCTACGACGATCGAGCCGAGTCGGTTCAGCGTGACATCGACGACGCTCTTGCCGCAGCCGATACAGGAGCATTGACCCGGCTCGACCCCGTGCTCTGCGGCGAGGTCGGGGTCGGCGGATTGGCTGCCTGGCAAACCGCAGCCGGTGTCGTCGGTGACGACGTCGTCGATGTACGCACGCTCTACCGGGGTGCTCCGTACGGGGTCGGTTACTTCGTCGGCACCTGGACCCTCGCACGATGACCGACGTATCGAGCGAGAGCATGCGGCCGATCGCCGTGATCGGGCCGACGGCAACGGGTAAGTCCGATCTGGGTCTCGATCTTGCGGAAACGCTCGGCGGCGAGGTCGTCAACATCGATGCGATGCAGCAGTACCGCGGCATGGACATCGGCACCGCCAAGCTGGCGCTGGACGATCGTCGCGGAATTCCGCATCACCGGTTGGACGTCCTCGACGTGACCGAGACCGCGACGGTGGCGAACTATCAGAGCGCGGCGGTACGTGACGTCGAGGACATCATCGCGCGCGGCAAGGTCCCCCTCATCGTGGGTGGGTCGATGATGTACGTGCAATCTCTGCTCGACGAGTGGTCCTTTCCCGCAACCGATCCCGATGTCCGCGCCAAATGGGAGAAGGTGTTGGCCGACGGAGGTACCGAGGCGGTCCACCGTGAGCTCGCGCTGAAGGATCCGGAGGCCGCGGCGTCGATCCTTGCCACGGACGGTCGACGCATGGTGCGGGCACTCGAGGTCGTCGAGATCACCGGAGCACCGTTCGCGGCGTCGGCACCGACCATCGGCGAGCCCCGCTGGGGAACGCGCTTGCTCGGCGTCGACCGGGAGACCACCGAACTGGACGAGCGGATCGCGCGTCGTACCGATCTGATGTTCTCCGCGGGCCTCGTCGACGAGGTGCGCGCGCTGATCGACGTCGGTTTGAAGGACGGTGTCACCGCCTCGCGCGCGATCGGTTACGCGCAGGTCCTGGCGTTTCTCGACGGCACGAGCGACCTCGACCACGCACGTGAACGCACGTTCATCGGCACCCGCCGATACGTACGTCGACAGCGCTCGTGGTTCCGGCGCGACCCACGGGTGCATTGGCTCGACGGTGCGAACCCGTCCCTGCTGGCGTCCGCGCTCGAGGCGCTGTAGCGCGGATAGACTTCCGGTCATGCACTTCGCGAAAGGTCACGGAACGCAGAACGACTTCGTCGTGCTGCAGGATCCGAACGTCCAGATCGAGCTACTTCGGCCCCGGGTCGCCGCTCTGTGCGACCGTCGTCGCGGTCTCGGTGCCGACGGAGTGCTGCGCGTTGCACGGGCAGGGCAGTTGCGTGACGCAGGTGTGCTGGATCGCCTGCCTGCGGGTGTGTCCGCCGAGGACTGGTTCATGGACTACCGCAACGGTGACGGCAGCATCGCCGAGATGTGCGGCAACGGGGTGCGGGTGTTCGCCCACTACCTGCGGGCCACCGGGCTCGAGACCGAGGATCGATTCGTCGTCGGTTCACGAGCGGGAGCCAGGCCGGTCACGGTCCATCGCTTCGACGACACCACCGCCGACGTCACCGTCGAGATGGGCGACGTGCATCTGATGGGGTCGAGTGCTGCAGTACTGGGGGGCCGCCGCTTCGAGGGCATCGGTATCGACGTCGGCAACCCGCACCTCGCGTGCGTGGACCCCGACCTGGACGTCACCGCGCTCGACGGGATGGACTTCTCGTCGGCACCCGAACTGGACGGTGACTTCTTCACCGCGGGCGCGAACGTGGAAATCCTCACCCGCCTGCAGTTCGGCCGGGTGGACATGCGCGTGTTCGAACGTGGTGTGGGGGAGACGCGCTCGTGCGGTACCGGCACGGTCGCGGCCGCGGCCGCGGCGCTGTCGTACGAAGGGCTCGACTCCGGCCAGGTCGTGGTCGGTGTACCCGGCGGCGAGGTCACCGTGTCGATCGACGATTCCGGCGCAACGCTGCGGGGCCCGTCCGTACTGCTGGCGAGCGGCGACGTCGACGACGACTGGTGGCGTCGCATCGCATGAGCCCACGACCGGGCGGGAGCGGGAAACTCGCGTGCACACGCTGGGGATTTCGTGGATCATGGATGAAGTTGGACAGACAACGAGTTGTAACAACCGGAATCGTTCGATTCCCGGACCTAAGGATTGACGGAAATAACGGATACACAGAATCACGACCACGCCGACGACTCGCAGAACGGGTCCGCCTGGACGCGTGAAGAGAGCGAAGCGTGGTCCAAGAGGATCGCGCGCTCTCCGCTTCCCGCGTCCGATCAGGGTGATGGCAGCTCCGACAGCAGACCGTCGACGGGCGACATGCAGCTCGAGGAGCGCACCGCTCTCCGGCGCGTCGCCGGGTTGTCCACGGAACTCGCGGACGTCACCGAGGTCGAGTACCGCCAGCTTCGGCTCGAACGCGTCGTCCTGGTCGGGGTGTGGACGACCGGAACCGCAGCGCAGGTGGAGAGCAGCATGGCCGAGCTCGCCGCACTCGCGGAAACAGCGGGCTCCGAAGTACTGGACGCATTGGTTCAGCGACGAGACAAGCCGGACACCGCTACGTACATCGGCTCGGGCAAAGCGCACGAACTGAGGGACGTCGTGCTGTCCACCGGCGCCGACACGGTGATCTGCGACGGTGAGCTCACACCCGCGCAGCTCAACGCACTGGAGAAAGTGGTGAAGGTCAAGGTCATCGACCGGACCGCACTGATCCTGGACATCTTCGCCCAACACGCGACATCGCGTGAAGGCAAGGCGCAGGTCGCGTTCGCGCAGATGGAATACATGCTTCCGCGTCTGCGCGGCTGGGGTGAATCGATGTCGCGTCAGGCCGGCGGCCGTGCAGGCAGCAATGGCGGTGTGGGCCTTCGCGGACCCGGTGAGACCAAGATCGAAACCGATCGCCGACGGATTCGCGAGCGCATGGCGAAGCTCCGCAGGGAGATCAAGGGCATGAAACAAGCCCGCGACACCAAACGCGAGAGCAGGCTGAAGAGCACGACCCCCAACATCGCGATCGTCGGCTACACCAATGCGGGTAAGTCGTCACTGCTCAACGCGCTGACGGGTTCGGGTGTCCTGGTTCAGAACGCCTTGTTCGCCACCCTGGATCCGACATCGCGAAAGTCCACGCTGGAAGACGGGCGAGCCATCGTCCTCACCGACACGGTCGGCTTCGTCAGGCATCTCCCGACGCAGCTGGTCGAAGCATTCCGTTCGACATTGGAAGAAGTCACCGACGCCGATCTGCTTCTGCATGTCGTCGACGGGTCGGATCCGCTGCCCACGGACCAGATCAAGGCCGTGCGGGAAGTCATTGTCGACGTCGTCAAGGAACGTGACTCGACGATGCCGCCGGAGCTGATCGTCGTGAACAAGATCGATGCAGCAGATCCGGTCCAGTTGACCCAGCTTCGCGGGCTTCTGCCCGGAGCGCGGTTCGTGTCGGCTCGTACCGGCGAGGGAATCGACGAACTGCGCGATCATCTCGGTGAGATTCTGGCGTGGCCCGAAGCCGAGATCGACGTCCTCGTTCCGTACACGCGAGGCGATCTCGTCGCACGCATTCACACCGAGGGACGGATCTCCAAGTCGTCGCACGAGAGCGACGGCACTCGGGTCGAGGCGCGAGTTCCGACGGCACTGGCCTCCGTCCTGGCCGAGTTCGCGTACGAACCGGCTGCTGTCTGACATCGGCGTGCGTCCGGGTGTCCTTGCGGTAGCCGTAGCAGTGGCGGCGCTGACCGTCGGTGCCGGCGCATCGACCGCCCATGCTCGGCCGGAGGTGCGGCAGGAACCGTCGGACACCTACTGCACTCCGACCGACCCGGCACTCGAGGAGTTGTCGGGGATGACATTCGTCGACGGTGTGCTGTATGCGATCGGTGACAGCGGAACCGATCACCGGGTGGCCGTCCTGGACGACAGCTGTGCCGTGACACGGTGGCTGGACGTTCCGGTCGACCCGTACGACGTGGAGGACATGGCCTCGTACGACGGTGACCTCTGGTTGTCCGATACAGGTGACAATCAGAGCAGGCGTGACACCGTCGCGTTGACCCGGATGGATCCCGTCACCGGGCAAGGCGAGCTACACCGGTTGATCTACCCGGACGGGCCGCACGACGCGGAGGCTCTGCTGATCGAGCCCGGTGGTCGTCCTGTCGTCGTCACGAAGGAGCCGACCGGGGTGAGCGGAATCTACGTCCCCGCCGGTGGCGAATCCGTGACCGAGCTGGCGTCACCGGGGCCCACCGCTCTCACGAAGGCCGGGGAATCGACGTTCGAGCGGACCGACACGGCTGGGGGTCCGCCGTTCATCATCGGGTCGATTCTCGCGACCGGGGGAGCGGTGAGTGCCGACGGGGCTGTCGCTGCAGTGCGGACGTATACCGACACCTACCTGTTCGCGGTGCCCGACGGCGACGTCGTACGAGCTCTGTCCGGTGAGCCGGAGATCGTAGCGTTACCTGCCCAGCCTCAGGGTGAGGCACTCGCATTCGATTCGAACGGCAACCTCTTGATTGCCTCCGAAGCCGCAGGTGGGCCGGTTCCCCCCATCGAAGTGCTGAGCGGCGCAACAGCACTCGTCGAAACACCGACACCGGCGACGGGAGCTTCGCAGCAGCCGAGTGGCCGATGGCCGCTGGGTGCGCTCGCCGTCGCCGGTGTCCTGGCGATCGTGTCGATCTTCTACACCGTCGGGGCAGCCCGACGGCGTTGACGGGTCAGGCGTCGAGGTCGGACGCGACGAGCGCAGCCACCTTGTCCAGAGCCGCCTGGTCCTCGCTCTCGACGGTCACCTCGGTGCCCTTGGCTGCACCGAGGGTCATGATCATCAGCGCGGATCCGGCGTCCACCGGCTCCTCGCCGTCCACGGCGAGAGTGACGTCGACGCCTGCGTCGGCAACGGCCTCGGCGATGATCGCTGCGGGTCGCGCGTGCAGACCGATTGCGGATCCGACGGTGACTGTGGTGCTGGGCATGAATTGCTCCTTCTTCGTTGGGGGGTCAGGCGATGACGATCAGGGGGGTGATGATCAAGCGGTGACGAGGTCGGGGTCGATGGCCGCTTCCGAGGGGGCGTTCTTGCCCTTGGCGAACTGCTTGGCGGCGATCACGAGCACGGCGGCGACGATCGTGCCGACTGCGAGGGCGAGCAGGAACCACAGGATGCCACCGACGGCGAAGAACACGAAGATGCCGCCGTGCGGAGCACTGAGGGTGACGTCCATCGCCATGATGAGCGCACCGGTCACTGCGCCGCCCGCCATCATCGACGGAATCACGCGAAGTGGGTCGGCGGCCGCGAACGGAATCGCACCTTCGGAAATGAACGCTGCACCGAGGAACCATGCGGCCTTGCCGTTCTCGCGTTCGGCTTCGGTGAAGATCTTCGGGCGCACGGCCGACGCGAGTGCCAGAGCGAGCGGCGGCACCATGCCGGCGGCCATCACGGCAGCCATGATGCGCAGCGATGCGGTGTCGGTGACCGACAGGCCTGCAGTGGCGAACGCGTACGCGGCCTTGTTGACCGGGCCGCCGAGGTCGAAGCACATCATCAAGCCGAGGATGATGCCGAGGATGATGATGGAGCTACCGGACAGGCCGTTGAGCCAGTTGGTCAATCCGCTGGTGATGGCGGCGAGCGGCTTCCCGAGCACGAGGAACATGATGCCGCCGACGATCAGAGTCGCGAACAGCGGAATGATGACGACCGGCATCAAGCCGCGAAGCAGAGCCGGGATCTTCCACCTGCTGATCCACAGCGCGACGAAACCGGCGATCAGACCGCCGACGAGGCCACCGATGAAGCCTGCACCCACCAGGACGGCCACGGCGCCAGCCGTGAAACCTGGTGCAAGACCGGGCCTGTCGGCAATGGCGTACGAGATGTAACCGGCCAATGCAGGAACCAGGAAGCTGAAGGACAGCGCGCCGATCTGGAAGAGGACAGCTCCGAGGTAGATCTTCAGACCACCGTCGGGCAACGCGGTGAGCGAGTTGTTGACGACGATGTCCTCGGCACTCTCGGAGATGGTGTATCCACCGAGCAGGAAGCCGAGTGCGATCAGGAGTCCGCCCGCTGCGACGAACGGGATCATGTAGCTGACACCGGTCAGCAGGATCTGCCGAATGCGCGTGCCCCATCCCAGTTCGCCGGCGCCGGAGGACGCGGTGCCTGGATCGGCTGCCGTCCCGGAGACACGGGCGGCGTTCGGATCGTTCGATGCGCGCAGAGCTTCGGTGACCATCACGTCGGGCTCGTTGATGGCGCGTTTGACTCCGGACGAGATGACAGGCTTGCCGGCGAAGCGCTCCTTGCCCTTGACACCGACGTCGGTGGCGAAGATGACTGCTTCTGCGCTCGCGATCAGTGCTGGGTCGAGCGGCGTGCTTCCGCTCGATCCCTGAGTCTCGACGTGCACCGTGACGCCCGCGCGATCACCGGCGGCGACGAGTGAATCCGCGGCCATGTAGGTGTGGGCGATGCCCGTGGGGCACGCAGTCACGGCGACGATGTGCTTGGGATTTTCCGCCGCGGAGGACGGGGCCTCGGGTGCGGAGTGCTTGGCCGTGCTGACTGCGGCCCCGGCTGTGGTGGCCGCAGCAGCAGGGACAGCTGCCGACTTCGGTGCCGTGGCCTTGGGTGCGGGGTTGATGACACCGTCGACGAGAGCGACGACGTCCGCGGCCGTCGGAGCTTCGCGCAACGATGTCACGAACTCGGGCTTGACCAGCGCCCGAGCCAGGCTGGAGAGCAGCTTCATGTGTGCCGAACCCGCACCGGCCGGCGCCGCGATGAGGAAGACCAGATCGGCCGGGCCGTCGGGCGCACCGAAATCGACCTTGGGGTTCAGACGGGCGAATCCGAGCGACGCCGTCGTGACGGCCTCGGCGCGGCAGTGGGGGATGGCGATGCCGCCCGGCAATCCGGTCGCCGACTGCGCTTCGCGGGCCAGCGCGGCGTCGCGGAGCGGTTCGGCATCGGTGGCGCGCCCGGCGTCGGCGAGAAGGGTCGAAAGCCGTGCGATGACAGCGTCTTTCGATTCACCGAGGTCCGCGTCGAGGACTATGAGGTCCTCCGCGATGATCGCGGGATCGTTGGTGGGTGTGGACATGACGTCGCTCCTACGAGGTGAGGGTCTTCGAGCTGGGGGAGGGCTGTGGGTTGTGTGAATTCGGTGACTGCACGGCTTCGACGGTCACCGAGTCGGGACGAGTCTGTTCGGGGGTGGGAAGGGTGGTGCCGGGCAGAGCCGTCGCCGCGGTGCCGTACGCCACGGCTCGACAAATCAGGTCGGCGGGTGGGCATCGCTCTATGTCGGCGAGGATGTAGCCGGCAAGGGACGAATCTCCCGCGCCGACGGTGCTGATCGCGTCGATCTTCGGTGGCGAGGCGAACCACGCACCCTCCTGGGTCACCAGGACCGCTCCCGCGCTGCCCAAGGTGGCGAGCACCGCACCGACGCCACGCTCCAACAGGATTCGACTCGCGTCGATCGCCGCAGTCGGATCCCCCGCAGCTGCCGCACGCTCGAGGTTCTCGGCATCCGCTCCGGTGAGCTGCGCGAGCTCCTCGGAGTTGGGCTTGATCAGGTCCGGCGCAGAACGGGGGAACGACGCCGCGAGCGCGAGAAGCGGTGCATCCGACGTGTCCACGGCAACCTTGCACGCCGTCGTGGACTTCAGTGCCGCCACGAGTTCCCCGTACCAGCCGACAGGTATGCCGGGGGGAAGAGATCCCGACAAAGCCACCCAGGTTGCATCTCGTCCCAGGTCGACGACCGTCTCGAACAGTTCAGTCCTGGCTGCCTCGGACAACTCCGCGCCCGGCTCGTTGATCTTGGTGGTGACGCCACCGGGCTCGCTGACGGTGATGTTCGTCCGAGCGAGCGCGCCCGTCGGGACGGCGCAGTAGCGGACCCCCTTGTCGGACAGAGCCTCGAGCAGAGGGTCGTGCTCGGATGCAGGAAGCACCGCCATGGCCTGCACGCCGGAGGCGGTGAGAACCCTGGCCACGTTGACGCCTTTGCCTCCCGGGTCGCTCACCGACGCTCGCGCCCGATGCACGCCACCGCGCACGAGCTCGGTATCCAACACCACCGTTCGGTCGATACTCGGATTGGCGGTCAGTGTGACGATCATGCGATCACCACCTCGATTCCGTTGTCGGTCAAACTCTTACGGTCGGAGACCGCGATCTGGGCGTCCGTCACCACGACATCGATGTTCTCGAGTCGGGCGAAGCTGACCAGATGCTCGCGGCCGATCTTGGACGAATCGGCAAGTACGACCACATGATTGGCGGAGCGCACCATTGCTCGTTTCACGGCGGCCTCGTCGCTGTCCGGGGTCGACAGCCCGTGTCCGAGACTGAGTGCGTTCGTACCGATGAACGCCACGTCCACCCGCAGCCACTCCAGCGATGTCAGTGCTTCCTCGCCGACGGCCGCCTGTGTCGCACCTCGAACTCGGCCGCCCAGCATCCGAAGGCTGATTCCGGACAGGGGTGCAACTCTCGCTGCAATCGGAACGGAGTTGGTGACCAGGGTGAGCTCACGGTCGGGGCCGATCAACGCGGCCAATCGACCCGTTGTGGTTCCGGCGTCCAGCACGACGCTGCCACCCGAACCCGGGAAGTACTCGACCGCAGCGGCAGCGATCGCATCCTTCTGTTCGGCTCGCGTGTATTCACGTTCACCGACGCCGGGTTCGGTGACCGTCAGAGCCGACGCGGGCACCGCACCGCCGTGCACGCGCCGAACGACACCGAGGCGATCCAGCATCGCCAGGTCCCGGCGAACGGTCTCCGTGGTGACCCCGAACGAGGTGGACAGATCGGCCACCGAGACACGTCCACGACTGGTGATCAGCTCTGCAATCGATTGTTGACGTTCCTCTGCGTACATCTGTTCCTCCTCTCCGTCGTGCGTGCGGGCTGCGCTCTGGCCCAATTACGTGTTGGTTTATGTTGTTTTACGCCCGTATCTGTTGACATGTCAAGAGCAAAGAGTAATCTGAGTCACAACAAGTCGATCACAGCGGATGCGGACACATGCCCACTTCGCCGCGCGCACTTTTCGTTCAAGGAGGACACATGACGGGATCGCACCTCGCCGAGAACCAGGAGACCGGAGCATCACTGGCCGGTTCGGCGGTTCTGACCGGCACGCCCGTCGTACCCGGAGTCGGTTACGGCCCGGTGATCAGGCCCGGCGGTCGGCCGGACGTGCCCGTCGACGACACGGTGTTGGACGAGCAGGCACGCGGGCCCGAGCTCGAGAAGTTCCGTGAGGCGACGTCCGTGGTGGCAGGTCGGCTTCGGGGCCGCGCAGAGTTGGCCACCGGAGCGGCGTCGGAGGTGCTCTCGGCCAATGCAGCCATGGCTCAGGACCGCGGTTGGCTGAAGGCTGCCGAGAAGCACATCGCTGCCGGAGCGTCCGCGACGTCGGCGACCAATGCCGCGACCGAACAATTCGTAACGATGTTCACCAAGCTCGGCGGCCTGATGGCCGAGCGCGTCACCGACCTGCGTGACGTCCGGGATCGGGTCGTCGCGCAGATACTCGGATCGCCGGAACCGGGTGTTCCGGCCCCGACGGTTCCGTCCATCCTTCTCGCCGACGACTTGGCGCCCGCCGACACGGCCGGTCTGGACCCGAACTTCGTCGTCGGGCTCGCGACGTCACTCGGCGGACCCACCAGTCACACTGCGATCATCGCCCGTCAGCTCGGAATCCCCTGTGTCGTGGCGGTGTCCGGTCTCGACGACGTGGCGGAAGGGACGCCCGTGGTGGTCGACGGTATCGCCGGCAGCATCGTGCTCGAACCGGACCCGGCTCGGGCCACGCAGGCTGTGTCCGACGCGCGCGCAGAACTGGATCGGGTGTCACAGTGGGCCGGGCCGGGTTCGACATCCGACGGGCATCTCGTGGACATCCTCGCCAACGTCCAGGACGGTGCCGGTGCCCGCGCCGCTCGCCTGACCGCGGCCGAAGGCATCGGTCTGTTCCGCACCGAATTGTGCTTCCTGGACCGCGACGTGGAGCCGACGGCAGAGGAGCAGGCAGGGATCTACAGCGAGGTTCTCGACGCCTTCGCCGGGCGCAAGGTAGTCGTCAGGACCCTGGATGCGGGTTCGGACAAGCCGTTGCGTTTCGCGAACCACGCGGACGAGGCCAACCCTGCCCTCGGAATTCGCGGTATTCGAATCGCCGCGCAGAACAGGGGAATTCTGCTTCGCCAGCTCGACGGAATCGCCGCCGCCGCGACCGCGACGGGGTCGACGCCGTGGGTGATGGCCCCGATGATCGCGACCGCGGCCGAGGCCGAGGCGTTCGCGGACGACGTGCGGGCACGCGGGTTGAAGCCCGGGGTGATGATCGAGATTCCCGCCGCGGCGTTGATGGCCGAGCACATTCTCGAACACGTGGACTTCCTGTCGATCGGAACCAACGATCTCGCGCAGTACACAATGGCCGCAGACCGGATGTCTCCGCAGCTGGCCGACCTCACCGATCCGTGGCAGCCGGCGGTCATCGCGCTCGTCGCCCACACGGCGAAGGCGGGTGCGGCAGCGGGCAAGCCCGTCGGGGTGTGCGGTGAGGCGGCGGCAGACCCACTGCTGGCGTGTGTGTTGGTGGGTCTGGGGGTCACGTCGCTGTCCGCGGCGTCCGCCGCCGTAGCGCACGTCGGGGCGAAATTGTCCTCCGTCACGCTCGACCAGTGCCGCGCCGCTGCCGACGCCGCCCTGAAGACCGACAGCTCGACCGCGGCTCGTGCAGCGGTCACCGCGCTTCTGGCGTGAATGCCCTCTAGGATTCACTGCTTGTGAGTCGAAACTTCGGATGGACCCTGCACGGCGACGGAAAGACGCCCTCCGCGGGCGCGGTCGTAGCGCCCGACGAGCGGCTGTCATGGCCTCGCACGGTGGGTATCGGCATGCAGCACGTGATCGCGATGTTCGGCGCGACACTGCTGGTGCCGACGGTGACCGGATTCCCGGTCACGACGACGCTGCTGTTCTCCGGAATCGGCACCGCCCTGTTCCTGATCATCACGCGAGGCCGGATCCCCAGCTACCTCGGTTCGTCGTTCGCGTTCATCGCACCGCTCAGCGCAGCGCAGGCGGATGGCCCGGCAGCTCAGCTCGGTGCGGTCATGTCCGTCGGAATCGTGCTGGCCGCAGTCGGATTCGTCGTGAAGTTCGCCGGCGGGCGAGTGATCGAAGCTGTCATGCCACCCGTCGTGACGGGTGCCGTGGTGGTGCTCATCGGCCTGAACCTGGCTCCCGCAGCGACGTCGTCCTTCGAGGCGCAACCACTCGTCGCGGCAGTCACCCTCGTGGCCATTCTCGTGGTGACCGTGGCCGGTCCAGGACTCCTCGGCCGGCTGGGCATTCTCGTCGGCGTCGTCATCGGCTGGGTGTTCGCGGCGGTGGCCGGACAGATCGACGCAGCGAAACTCGACGCCATGAAGGCCGCCTCATGGATCGGAATGCCCGAGTTCCGTGGACCCACCTTCGAGCTGTCCGTCGTTCTGATCGCCCTGCCCGTGGTCATCGTTCTCGTCGCCGAGAACGTCGGCCACGTCAAAGCAGTATCCGCGATGACGGGGAAGTCGCTGGACGACCTCGCCGGAGACGCACTCATCGCCGACGGGCTGGCCACGACGCTCGCGGGTGCAGCGGGAGGTTCCGGCACGACCACCTACGCCGAGAACATCGGGGTCATGGCCGCCACCCGCGTGTACTCCACAGCCGCATATTGGGTCGCAGCCGTCACGGCAATCGTGCTCGCGTTCTCCCCGAAGTTCGGTGCACTGGTGTTCACGGTTCCCGATGGCGTCATCGGCGGCGCCACGCTCGTCCTCTACGGACTCATCGGCCTACTGGGAGTCCGGATCTGGTCCGACAACAAGGTCGACTTCACCGACCCGGTCAACCTCACCGTCGTCGCGGCCGCACTGGTCGCGGGAATCGGCGACCTGACCTTGACCATCGGATCGGTCGACCTCGGCGGAATCGCATGGGGCTCGGTGGGCATCCTCGTCGGCTACCCGGCTCTGCGCGCACTCAGCAGGCTCGCTACCCGCTAGTTCGGTCACCGATCCTGCGCGGCTCGGTCATCGACCGAGGTCGGGCGCGGTCGTAGTGTCGAGGGAACGCACGACAAGTGTCACCCTCGAAGGAGTAACCCGTGGACCGCACCCTGTTCGAACCCGAGCACGACCTCTTCCGCGAGTCGTACCGCAAGTTTCTGGACCAGCACGTAGCCCCCAACCATGCGCGCTGGGAAGAGCAGAACATCGTCGATCGTGACGTCTGGGTGGAAGCTGGTAAGCAGGGCTTCCTGGGAACGGCAGCACCCGAGGAGTTCGGCGGCGGCGGGGTCAAGGACTTCCGGTACAACGCCATCGTCACCGAGGAAACCACCCGCGGCGGATACAGCGGTATCGGGTTCACTCTCCACAACGACGTCGTTGCTCCCTACCTGATCGAGCTCACGAACGACGAACAGAAACAGCGCTGGCTCCCCGGGTTCTGCTCGGGCGAACTCATCACCGCGATCGCCATGACCGAGCCCGGTACCGGCAGTGATCTGCAGGGAATCAAGACCCGCGCGGTTCGCGACGGCGACGAGTGGGTCCTGAACGGATCCAAGACCTTCATCACCAACGGGATCAACGCCGACCTCGTCATCGTCGTCGCGTGTACTGACCCGGAGAAGGGTGCGCAGGGCTTCAGCTTGCTGGTCGTCGAACGCGACATGCCGGGCTTCGAGCGCGGACGCAACCTCGACAAGATCGGCATGAAAGCCCAGGACACCGCGGAGCTCAGTTTCACCGACGTTCGAATCCCCGCAGCCAACCTCCTCGGTGAGGAGGGAATGGGCTTCATCTACCTGATGCAGAATCTGCCGCAGGAACGGCTCTCGATCGCTGTCGTCGCAGCCGCAGCCATGGAATCCGCGCTGGACATGACCATCCAGTACTGCCGGGACCGCAAGGCGTTCGGCAAGTCCATCGGCAAGTTCCAGAACACGCGTTTCGTGCTCGCCGAACTGGCCACGGAAACGACCGCGACACGCATCATGGTCGACAAGTTCATCGAACTTCTCAACGCCGGCACGCTCACCGTGCAGGAAGCTGCCATGGCGAAGTGGTGGACAACCGAGAACCAGGTCAAGTTGATCGACAGATGCCTACAGCTGCACGGCGGTTACGGGTACATGAAGGAATACCCGATCGCCAAGGCCTACATGGATTCGCGCGTACAGACCATCTACGGCGGCACCACGGAGATCATGAAGGAGATCATCGGCCGAGGACTGGACCTCTGACCTCTTCGTAACCCCGAGCGCGCGCCGCCGCACCCCCCGGAACAGAGCGAACGTGACGTTCGGTCACTTCAAGTGACCGAACGTCACGTTCGCTCCGTGTCGGTATGGGGGAGGTGGTGATATGAGCGCAGTTCAGAGCTTGCGCATCACGGTGACGACCTTGCCCAGGATTGCTGCGTCGTTTCCGGGAATGGGCTCGAACAAGGGGTTGTGCGGCATCAACCAGACATCACCCTTGGTTCGCTTGAACGTCTTGACGGTTGCTTCGCCCTCGATCATGGCCGCGACGATGTCGCCGTTGTCGGCGACGCTCTGCTGACGCACGACAACCCAGTCTCCGTCGCAGATTGCTGCATCGATCATGGATTCGCCGACGACTTTCAGCAGGAACAGCGACCCCTGACCCACCAGTTCGCGGGGGAGTGGGAACACGTCCTCGACGGCTTCCTCGGCGAGGATCGGTCCGCCCGCGGCGATTCGACCGAGAACCGGCACGAAAGTCGGCGTCGGCAACTGGTCCTCGGACGGAGCGGAACCGTCGGCGACGGCGGCCGCGTGATCCGCTTGCACCTCGTCGAGCCCCCGCACGTCGACGGCCCGAGGACGGTTGGCGTCGCGGCGAAGGAAGCCCTTGCGCTCGAGCGTGCGCAGCTGGTGTGCTACTGACGATGTGGACGTGAGCCCGACGGCATCGCCGATCTCGCGGATGCTCGGTGGATACCCCCGCTCGGTGACCGACGCCCGGATCACCTCGAGCACCTTGCGCTGACGCTCGGTGAGTCCGGCGTTGATGTCCGTTCCCTCGCCCTCGAACGCCTTCGCGGTCGGCACGGCAGCAGGCTTGCCCGCAGCAGCCTTGCTGGCCGTACTTTTGGTCGCCGTAGTTTTCGCTGCCGCAGTTTTCGTCACAGCGGGCTTCCCGGCAGCCTTGCCGTTCGACCCAGTGCCGTTCGACCCCGTGCCGTTCGACCCGCTAGAGGTCTCGTCTTTCATTTGTGCGTCCTCCTGCGTGATGCGTGCGTGTGCCGGAACTCGAACGTGCTCGAAGACCAGAACGCGTGGGATGGATGTGACGTGTGGTTTCTGACACGAACTTAGCCCGTTATCGCTGTTGGATCAAACATCTGTTCGATCCGTGTCGCGTTTTCTACTGACTTTGTCGGAGGTGCGTGATAGAACTTTCGAACAAGCGTTCATCGAACGCCTGATCGAATAGCGTTCGAATCCACGTCTCGTTCGACACCGGAGGTTCCGATGAGCATCACTACCGAGCGGCCCGTCCGTACGGAGCAGCACCAGCAGACTCGCCGTGCTGTCCGTACCCGTCAGACAGAGTCGCAGCGTCGTGCGACGATGCAGCGTCGCCGTCATGTCGGCGTGTCCGCGGTCCGCGGCGGCCAGCACGACCGGCGGGCCGACGGGTGCGCAGATCAGGCGCATCGTAGTCAGCGCATCACCGTGCTCGGTGCGGTGGCGGGAGTGGTGGGGACCGCTGTGGTGCTGTTGGCGCTCGTCGGAATGGCAAACCTTCGCGCATCGTCGCTCGAATCCGTTTCCGCGCCCTCCCATGTCACGGTCCAGGTCTCGGACGGCACGGTCTTCAGCAGCACGGTCTCCGGCAGCACGGTCCCTGACGGCACAGTAGGCCCGTAGCGCTGTGTTGTGTCTGCCCCGTCTGCCAGGGGACGGAGCCGGCTCGGTTCCGCTCCGAGTATCCTCGAAGCCTGTGCCTCCTGTGTGCCGTTCGGGGGTGCGTGACGGCTACGACGGAGGCTCAACCATGCATTGCCCGTTCTGCAGACACCCCGACTCGCGCGTGGTGGATTCGCGGGAAGCAGACGAGGGTCAGGCAATTCGTCGTCGACGTTCGTGCCCGGAATGCGGCCGTCGGTTCACCACTGTCGAGACTGCGGTGCTGGCTGTGGTGAAGCGCAGTGGGGTGACGGAGCCCTTTTCCAGGGAGAAGGTCGTCAAGGGTGTGCGACGCGCATGCCAGGGCCGCGATGTCGACAACGATGCGTTGAATCTGCTCTCACAGCAGGTCGAGGATGCGGTCCGAGCGTCGGGATCGGCCGAGATCCCCAGCCACGAGGTGGGTCTGGCCATTCTCGGCCCCCTGCGTGACCTCGACGAGGTCGCCTACCTGAGGTTCGCGTCGGTGTACCGCTCGTTCAGCTCCGCCGAGGATTTCGAGAAGGAAATACTCGATCTTCGTGCGCACCGGCAGGCTGCCGCGGTCGACTGACGCTCGCCGGTTCACGAGCGTGCCGCGACCTCCATGGCCCGCATGAGACGCTTCTCCGACACCGGATAGGCCGTGCGGATGCTCTGCGCGAACAGGCCGACTCGCAGTTCTTCGATCATCCAGAACACATCCTGCACCGCTGAAGTGTGGTGCTTGGTCTCCGGTAGCGAGCGGAGCATCCTGTCGTATGCCTCGTACACGCGGTCGAGTACGTCCATACCTGCATCGTCACGTCCGGCACTGCTCGGCAGAGAATTCAGGCGTGCCGTCGCGGCGTTGAGATAGCGCGGGATATCCACGAGGCGCGTCGATCCGAACTCGAACACGAAACCGTCGAACACCAGTGAAGACAGCTGTTCTCGTACATCGTCGGCCGCGTCGCCCTGTAGTGGATCCAATACGGAACGCAGTTCCAGTGCTGCGGTGAGAATCGGCCGAACCAGTCCGAGTATCTCGCTGGTCCGTCGAGCGGTGTCGGCTCCGACCGCGGCGGCGAGTACCGCGAACTTCTCGGGAGACCGGACAGGACCTCCGTGCGTGGTCATCGACTCGTCGACAGCAGTTTTCCTGCAGTCGTCGAGCAGGCTTTCGACGCTGCCGTAGGGGTTCTGGCCGAGGGCCAGTCGTTCACGCGTCGGGATGCCGGCAAGCAACGCCTTCGTGCCTCGTGGTGCCGACTCCAGAAGAAGTGCGCGCGTTCCTTCGCGCATCGCGGCGCGCTGAGCAGCCGGGGTGCTGAGAACACGGACGGCCACGCCGCCGTCTTCCTGTATGAGGGCCGGGTAACCGGTCACCGTCTGTCCCGCGACCGATGTGGAGACCGTTGCGTCCAAGGTTCCCAGCGTCGACGACGTCCATGCCAGGGTCGCCGGTCGCTCGGCTACACCCACCGCACTCGCGACTTCACGATCGACTCGAGGCGCCAGTGCTTTTCGCAGTGCAACCAGGTCCTTGTTCGATCCGAGCGTCTTGCCGTCGGTGTCGACCGCGACGAACGTCATCCTCAGATGTGCGGGCAGAGAACCCAGATCGACATCGTCCGGATCGATTCGTGTGGACCCCAGCCGCGAGAGTTCACGAGCCAGCGCTGTCACGATCGGCTCCGAGCGCGGTTTCATCGACGCCAAAGCGGCAGAGGCGAAGTCGGGTGCAGGAACGACGGTGCGCCGTTGGGCCTTGGGCAGAAGTTTGATCAGGGCCGTGACAAGTTCTGCGCGCATACCGGGCACGAGCCAGTCGAACCCCACCGGCTGGACCTGTGCGAGAAGTGCGATCGGGATCCTGGCTGTGACACCGTCGGCTTCGGACCCCGGTTCGAACTGATAGGTGAGGGGGAAGAGGATCTCTCCCTGTCGCCACGCATCGGGGTAATCGCCGCCGAGAACCGACGCCGCGTCAGCATTCACCACCGTCTCGGTGGTGAAGTCGAGAAGATCGGGTGTACTCCGGCGAGTTTTCTTCCACCAGGTGTCGAAGTGACGGGCGGACACGGCCTCCGCGCCGATCCGTGCGTCGTAGAAGTCGAACAGTGCATCGTCGTCGACGACGATGTCGCGGCGGCGGGCCTTGTTCTCCAACTCGCCTACGTCGTCCAACAACTCACGGTTCCTGTGGAAGAACGGGTGCTGAGTCTTCCACTCGCCCTGTACGAGTGCGTGCCGGATGAACAGCTCGCGTGACGCCTCCGGGTCGACGGTGTGATAGTTGACGGGCCTGCCTGCGACCAGTGGGATGCCGTAGAGCGTGACGCGCTCGTAGGCCATTGCGGCTTGGCGTTTGGTGGACCAGTGCGGTTCCGAGTACGTCCGCTTGACCAGATGCGGTGCGAGCCGCTCGGCCCACTCCGGTTCGATTCGCGCTGCCATTCGGCCCCACAACCGTCCGGTCTCCACGAGTTCGGCGGCCATCACCCAACGCGGAGGGTTCTTGAACAATCCACTGCCGGGGAACACCGCGAAGTGAGTGCCGCGCGCACCGAGGAATTCGCGTTTGTCACCCTCGCGAAGGCCGATGTGCGACAGCAGACCCGAGAGAAGAGACTGGTGCAGAGCTGTCGGGGTCGACGGGGAATCGGGGATGGTCCACCCCATCCCTCGGGTGATCTGCCGCAGTTGACCGTGCAGGTCCTGCCATTCCCTGATGCGCAGGTAGTGCAGGAACTCGGCACGGCACATTCTGCGAAACTGGTTGGAGGACAAGTCGGTTCGCCGGTCCCGAAGGTACTTCCACAACTCGACGTACGCCAGGAAATCCGAGTTGGGGACGGCGAAGCGTGCATGCTGTTCGTCGGCGGCTTGCTGGTGTTCGGTGGGACGCTCCCGTACGTCCTGGATGGACAATGCCGACACGACGACGAGAGCATCGGCGAGTGCCCCGGTGTTGTTGGCTTCCACCAACATCCGACCCATTCGAGGATCCACGGGCAGAGCCGCGAGCTCGCGCCCGATGGGCGTGAGCTCCGGTTCGCCGGTTCCGCTGGACGGTTTCAGCGCACCGAGCTCCTCGAGCAGGCCGATTCCGTCCCGAATGCTGCGCGGGTCGGGCGCCTCGACGAACGGAAACTCCTGGATCTTCCCCAGACCGAGGGACGTCATCTGCAGGATGACCGACGCCAGGTTGGTCCGCAGGATCTCCGGCTCGGTGAACTGGGGACGGGACTCGAAGTCGTCCTCCGAATAGAGTCGGATGCAGATTCCGTCGGCGACGCGTCCGCACCGGCCTGCCCGCTGCCTGGCGGACGCCTGGGAGATGGGCTCGATCGGCAGCCGCTGGACTTTGGTCCGCAGTGAATAGCGGGAGATGCGAGCTGTTCCGGGGTCCACCACGTACCGGATGCCAGGAACCGTCAACGAGGTCTCCGCGACGTTGGTGGACAGTACGACTCGTCGGCCCGTGTGCGGGGTGAACACTCGATGCTGCTCGGCCGCCGACAGGCGCGCATACAGTGGCACTATCTCGGTTCCGCGGAACTGTCTCTCGCGCAGTGCATCCGCAGTGTCACGAATCTCGCGCTCGCCGGACAGGAAGACCAGGATGTCGCCGTCGCCCTCGCCGATCAGCTCGGCGACGGCGTCGCACGTGGCGTCCACCGGATCGAGATCCACGGTGCTGTCGTCGACATCGATGGACAGCGGGCGATACCGCATCTCCACAGGGAACGTGCGGCCGGACACTTCGACGATAGGCGCCGCAACGCCGTCCCGTGCGAAGTGCTGGGCGAACCGTTCCGGGTCGATGGTGGCGGAGGTGATGATCACCTTCAGATCCGGGCGGCGGGGGAGGAGCTGAGCCAGATAGCCGAGGATGAAGTCGATGTTGAGGCTGCGTTCGTGTGCCTCGTCGATGATGAGCGTGTCGTACTGCCGCAGAAGGCGGTCACGTTGGATCTCGGCCAGCAGAATGCCGTCGGTCATGAGCTTCACGAGCGTCGAATCCGACGACTGATCGGTGAACCGGACCTTGTAGCCCACCGACTCACCGATCGATTCGCCCACTTCCTCGGCGATGCGTTCGGCGACGGTCCGTGCTGCGAGACGACGAGGCTGCGTGTGCCCGATCGATCCTCTGATGCCGCGTCCCAGTTCCAAGCAGATCTTGGGTATCTGCGTCGTCTTGCCCGATCCCGTTTCACCGGCGACGATCACGACCTGGTTGTTCGCGATGGCGTCGGCGATGTCGTTCTTGCGGAGACTGACGGGTAGCGACTCGGGATACTCGATACGGGGCAGCGCCGCGCGCCGGTTCGCGACCACCGATTCCGCCTTCGCGACCTCACGTTCGACGGTGTCGACGGCGTCGGGTGTGCGGGCGCGGTCGAGTCTGCGACGCAGCCGGTGTTCGTCCCGAATCGAGACGTCGGCCAATCTGGTCGACAGTGCGCGACGACGTTCTGCGGTGGATGAGGTAGACATGCTGGCACAAGGATAGTTGCTGCAGCGTCCGCGGTGTCGGCGCGGTACACACCGATGGGTCGTCGGCCTGTGCAAAGATCGGCTATGCCTACCGATTCCACGTCGATAGTAATCAGAATTGCGAGGGTTGGGTTCGCTCTTCTGACAGCCGCAGCACTGGCGACGATTCTCGCGAAAGGTGTCGGGACCGAAGGTTTCTCGGTCGCGAACTATTTCAGTTACTTCACCGTCCTGAGCAACGTGCTGACCGTCGTCGTGCTGGGTATCGGCGGCATCGTCGATCCTCCAGGCGAGGGATGGCAGTTGTTCCGGGGTGCCGTGACGCTGTACATGGTGATCACCGGGATCATCTACGCCGTTCTTCTGGCGAACATCGACGTCGGTGTCGCGGATCCGTGGACCAACAACGTGGTGCACAGAATCATGCCGGTGGTCCTGCTTCTCGACTGGGTGATCGTTCCCGCACGCAAGCGGATCTCGGAGGCGCGGTCTCTTCTGTGGCTGCTGTTTCCGCTCGTCTACGGGATCTACAGCCTGATTCGAGGCCCGATCGTCGACTGGTACCCCTACCCGTTCCTCGACCCGCGAGGGCAAGGTTATGTCGCGCTCGTCATCGGACTGGTGGTGCTGACCGTGGCATTCGTGCTGATGGCACTCGCCGTGAACGCCGTCGGCCGACTCGGCAGCAGATGGCGACTCGGCAGTGGCGCGGACGACCGCAGTGACTAGGCTTCGGAGCATGTCTTCCGCGACCGAACCGAGTTTCGAATCCAGACACTCCGCGCTGTGGCACGGTTTCGCCGACATGGGCGCAGTCACCGCGTCCGGGCCGTTCGTCGTCGCCCGCGGTGACGGCGCCTACATCTACGACCGCGACGGTAACGAGTACCTCGACGCCACTGCCGGACTCTGGTTCACCAACGTCGGGCACGGTCGTCGCGAGATCGCCGACGCGGTGGCGACCCAACTGTCTTCCCTTGCGCATTACTCCAACTTCGGAGACTTCGTGCCGGAGACAACGTCGGTCCTCGCCGAGCGTCTCGCCGAGATCGCGCCGGTTGCAGGCAGCAAGATCTTCTTCACCTCGGGCGGATCCGACTCGATCGACACCGCGGCCAAGCTGGCTCGGCGCTACTGGCACGAGGTGGGCAAGCCCGAGAAGACGCTGATCGTGGGGCGGCAGAAGGCGTATCACGGTATGCACGTGGCGGGCACGTCACTAGCCGGCATTCCGGTCAACCACGAGAACTACGGCACACTGATGCCCGACGCCAGGACTGTCGCGTGGGACGACGCGAAGAGTTTGCTGGCACTGATCGAAGAGGTCGGGTCCGATAAGGTCGCTGCCTTCTTCTGTGAACCCATCATCGGCGCCGGTGGCGTCTACCTGCCGCCGGACGGTTACCTGGCGGAGGTCAGGCAGATCTGCCGAGACAATGACGTGCTGTTCGTCGCGGACGAGGTCGTCACCGGGTTCGGCCGTATCGGCGGATCGTGGTTCGCGTCCTCTCGGTTCGATCTCGCACCGGATCTGATGACCACCGCCAAAGGGCTCACCTCGGGATACGTTCCGATGGGTGCAGTGTTCATCGCCCCACAGATCGCCGAGCCGTTCTTCGCAGGCGGAGCCTGGTGGAGGCACGGGTACACCTACGGCGGCCACGCCGGTGCGGCCGCCGCGGCCCTCGCCAACCTCGACATCGTCGAACGCGAGAACCTCCTGCAGGAATCCGCTCGCCTGGAGTCGTCGTTGCAGACCTACCTCGCGCCGCTCGCCGATCACCCGCGTGTTCAGGAAGTGCGCAGCGGGCTCGGTGCGGTGGCGGCGATCCAGCTCGCGGATCCAGCCGAAGCCTTGCCGTTCGTCAAGACACTCCGCGAGCACGGGGTGTCCGGCCGCGCAGCCGGACAGGGAGCCATGCAGATCTCTCCGGCGTTCGTCATGACCGACGCCCAGGTGCAGGAGCTCGCGACTCGTATTCTCAGCGCGCTCGGCTGAACCTGGCCCGGAGGCGCTGCCCGCGAGTCGGTGTGGGCAGTGATGGCGGCGGTTCGGTTTCCGCAGCCTCGGCGAACCGACGGTGCAACTGCGCGCGTACCTCGTCCGGTGCGTAGGCGCGGCGAGTGCGCTCGGACTTCACGACGAGTGCTCCGGTGGCCGCGACACCGACGACGCCCGCGAGGCCGAGTAGCTTCCACAGCTTCATCGCTTCACCGTACTGGGATGCGGGGCCGGGAGTGGAGCCGGCAGGAACGACCCAGGATGGCCGGGTGTGGAGCCGGCAGGAACGACCCATGATGGCCGGGAGTGGAGCCGGCAGGAACGACCCAGGATGGCCGGGAGTGGAGCCGGCAGGAACGACCCAGGATGGCCGGGAGTGGAGCCGGCAGAAACGACCCCTTTACGCTGGGTCTCATGACTGTTTCGTCGATTTCGCTCGACACTGCTGTCGATGCCACTCGAACCGGTGACATCTGGATCTTCCGTGGACATTCGGCGGCCGATCGGGCGATACAGACGTTGACCAACAGTCCGGTGAACCACGTCGGAATGGCCGTGGTCGTCGACGATCTTCCGCCGCTGATGTGGCATGCCGAGCTGGGGAAGACGCTGCAGGACATGTGGACGGGCAATTTTCAGCGCGGAGTCCAATTGCACGACCTGCGAGCGGCGGTTCTGCAGTGGTCCGACAAGTACTCTCAGCGATGCTGGCTGCGGCAGTTGAGTGAGCCCGTGACCCGCGAGCAGGAGGATGCGCTGATGCGCACCATCGCGCGGATGGACGGAACCGCGTTCCCGACGACGGCGAAGTTGGCGGGCAGTTGGTTCAAGGGACGGGTACCGACGTTTCGTCGCCGATCACGCGAGGACGAGGCCGCCGGATCCGCGGCACTCGAAACCGCGTACTGCGCGGAAGTGGTTGCGATGACGTACGACTCGATGGGGTTGCTGACGGGCAACAAGAAGGCGAACTGGTTCGACCCCGGAAAGTTCTGGAGCGGCGATCGGCTCCCTCTTGCGCCCGGCGTCACGCTCGGCGACGAAATTTTCGTCGACGTGCCCGCTGTCACACGGTGATGGTGTTCTCCGACACGGTACGACCACCCAGCTCGATCCAGTCCCCGTCGCGACCGGTGACGAGAACGGAACCGCGTCCCTGAGCGACGACGAGTGCCCGCCCGAGTACTCCGGTGATCCAGACTGCCGCCGCGCCGGTGGCCTCGTCCTCGGCAATTCCCATGCTGGGTGCGAACATTCGTGACCTGATGTGCCCCGCGCCTTCGTCTGTCCAGGCCCAGGCGTAGTGGTGATCATCGGCGAACGACGCGGCATCGAGTTCGTCGACGTCGGCAGCGGAGTCCAGGTGATGCTCGACGAAGTGCGGTGTCCATTCCTGTTTGGCTCTGATCCAGGACATGTCACCGTCGTAGCGGACCGCGAGGTCGGAAGCGGGAACGGTCAATACATCTATCGGGGTGCCCTGTGCGCGCAGCCACCACGACAGCCCGACCGTGGGATGTCCGGCGAACGGCAGCTCCTGCGCCGGGGTGTAGATGGTCGCTTCGGCGCGAGCCGGATCGCCCGAACTGCGGCTGTAGAAGATGGTTTCGCTGAATCCCAATCGATGCGCCAGTGCCTGTCGTTCGTTCTCGGGGACGTCCTGGGCGTCGACGATTCCCAGGGGATTGCCGTAGTTGCCGTCCTGATCGGTGAACACTCGCACTACCGACACGTCGATACCCATGGCGGCAGAGTCTACGCGAGCGCTGACAAGCACTCCGGGCGAAAGGTGTTGCCGATGAGTTGGCCTAGACTGATCGGTATGTCCGATCAGAGTTATCAGCCGACGCTGTCGCAGTTGCGCGCATTCGTGGCGGTCGCCGAGCACCGCCATTTCGGTACCGCGGCAGCACGGCTGAAGGTCAGCCAGCCGACGCTCTCGCAAGCGCTCGCATCGCTGGAGCAGGGCCTCGGCGTCCAGCTGGTCGAGCGCAGCACGCGAAAGGTGCTGGTGACCACTGCAGGCAATCAGCTCCTGGGGCGGGCGCGAGCCACTCTGGAAGCGGCGGACGGCTTCGTCACGGAAGCGTCCGGCTTGGGCAGCACGTTGGCGGGCCCGCTCCGGTTGGGCCTCATTCCCACCGTCGCACCGTACGTTCTGCCCGCCCTGCTGCCGGCAATCGGTGCCGAGTATCCGGATGTCGTGCCGTTCATCGTGGAGGACCAGACCGAACGACTGCTCGCCTCGCTGCGGAGCGGTGCGATAGAAGCTGCCGTCGTCGCGTTGCCGACCGAAGAGAACGGTCTGGTCGAAATCCCCGTGTACACCGAGGACTTCGTCTTGGTCGTGCCGCCTGCCCACGATCTTGCGGGCCGAACCGGGCTCGCGCTGAACGTCCTCGCGGGGCAACCCATGTTGCTCCTGGACGACGGGCACTGTCTTCGTGATCAGACACTCGATCTGTGTCGATCCGTCGACGGTGCGCCGATGTCGAGCGACACGAGGGCGACGTCTCTGGCCACCGTCGTTCAGTGCGTCGCGGGCGGTCTCGGCGTGACACTCGTCCCGCGTTCGGCGGTGGAGGTGGAAACCGGCAGGGGAGCACTCGGTATCGGCGAATTCGCGGACCCCAAACCCGGCCGCACGATGGGACTGGTCCACCGAGCGTCGAGTGCGCGCGGCGACGAGTATCGAGCGATCGCCGACCTCATCTCTCGCATCGGTGCCCGGGTGGCCGGCCCGAATCAGCCCGCCTGAACCACGATCTCGTCGAACACGATCTCACCCGCAGCATTCGATTCCTCGAGGTCGATCGTTCCGACGAGCGACCATCCCTGGTCCCCATTGGGATCTTCGATGATCTGCCGCACCGTCGTCTCGTCCTTGCCCACGACGAGATCGAACAGGGCCGGGCCCCGCGCCGACGGGCCGGTGCCCATCTCCCCGTACTCCTCGAAGTACGGTGCCAGATCGAATTCCCAGTCGGGGCCGTCGTCGAGCTCGTCGAGAGCATTCCATCGGCGCCCGGCGGCGAGTTCGATTCGCTTGAAGACGGCGTTGCGGACCATGACTCGAAAAGCCCTGGGGTTGGCGGTGATCGGTTTCGGAGAATCCCCGCCGTACGCCTCCGGCCTGGTCTCCGGCTCCTCACCGGGGTCGGTCAGGTTCTCCCATTCGTCGAGCAGGCTGGAGTCGACCTGACGGACCAGCTCGCCCAACCATTCGGTGATGTCCTGCACCTCCTCCGTCCTGGCCTCGGGGGGAACCGTCTGGCGTAGTGCCCGATAGGCATCGGCGAGGTAGCGGAGAACGAGTCCCTCGGAGCGGCTGAGCCCGTAGTGACTGATCAGTTCCGCGAACGTCATGGTCCGTTCGATCATGTCGCGGACGACGGATTTCGGCGACAACGCAACGTCGTTCAACCAGGGGTGGCCTCCCCTGTAGATCTCGAACGCGGGGACGAGGAGCTCGGACAACGGCTTGGGCCACGTCACCTCTTCGAGGAGCTCCATCCGCTCGTCGTACTCGATGCCGTCGGCTTTCATCTGCGCTACCGCTTCACCGCGTGCGGCGTGCTGCTGAGCCATCAAGATCTGGCGTGGGTCGTCCAATGTCGATTCGATGATCGACACGACGTCGAGGGCGTGTGTCGCGGATTCCGTGTCCAGCAGTTCGAACGACGCCAGCGCGAACGGGGACAGCGGCTGATTCAGCGCGAAGTCCGGTTGCAGGTCCATCGTCAAGCGGGCGTATTTTCCGTCGGCATCCGGCTCGGTCGATTGCTCGACGATTCCGGCGGCAACGAGCCCGCGGTAGAGGGTGATCGCCCGAAGAATGTGTTTGCGTTGGGCGGGGCGAGTCTCGTGACTGTCCTCGAGCAGGTGGCGCATCGCGGTGAAGCAATTCCCGGGCCGGGCAATGACATTGAGAAGCATGGAGTTGTTCACCGAGAAACGGGACGTCAGTGGCTCCGGGCTTGCCGCGACGATCCGCTCGAACGTCGGCTCACCCCAGGACACGAACCCGTCCGGTGCCTTCTTGCGTTGAACGCGCTTGAGCTTCTTGGGGTCGTCACCTGCTTTGGCGACCAGACGTGCGTTCTCGATGTCGTGTTCCGGCGCCTCGACGACGACGGTCCCGAGGGTGTCGTACCCCGCGCGCCCAGCGCGGCCTGCAATCTGATGGAACTCGCGGGCGCGGAGTTGGCGCGTACGAACCCCGTCGTACTTGGTCAGCCCGGTGAACAGCACCGTTCTGATCGGGACGTTGATGCCGACGCCCAGCGTGTCGGTACCGCAGATGACCTTGAGCAGGCCGTCCTGAGCAAGTTTCTCCACGAGTCGTCGATACTTGGGCAGCATCCCCGCGTGGTGGACCCCGATGCCGTGGCGGACCAGCCGAGACAGCGTCTTGCCGAATCCGGTCGTGAAGCGGAACTGGCCGATCGCGTCCGCGATCTGGGCCTTCTCCTGCTTGGACGCGACGTTGACGGAGGTAAGAGCCTGAGCGCGCTCGAGGGCAGCTGCTTGCGTGAAGTGCACGACGTAGACCGGGGCGAGGTGTGTCTCGACGAGTTCCGCGATGGTTTCGCTGATCGGTGTGGTGACGTACGAGAACATCAGGGGGACCGGTCGTTCCGTGCCGGACACCACCGTGGTCACCCGCCCCGTGCGCCTGGTCAGATCGTCCCGGAAGAACGAGACGTCACCGAGGGTGGCGGACATCAGAAGGAACTGCGCGTTCGGGAGTTCGATCAGAGGAACCTGCCAGGCCCAACCGCGATCCGGCTCGGAGTAGTAGTGGAACTCGTCCATGACGACCTGTCCGATGTCCGAGTCCGCGCCCTGGCGCAGCGCCAGGTTCGCGACGATCTCCGCCGTGGCGCAGATGATGGGCGCTCCTGCGTTGACCGAGGCGTCACCTGTCATCATCCCGACGTTCTGTGCTCCGAAGATGTCGCAGAGAGCGAAGAACTTCTCGCTGACGAGAGCTTTGATGGGCGCGGTGTAGAACGTCCGCCGCCCTGCAGCCACGGCCGCGAAGTGGGCACCGACGGCAACCATGGATTTGCCCGATCCGGTGGGCGTGGCCAGGATGACGTTGGAGCCCGACACCAGCTCGATCAGCGCCTCTTCCTGCGCCGGATACAGCGACAGGCCGCGCTCGGCCGTCCACTCCTGGAAGATGTCGAACAGGGTGTCCGGATCCTGCGCCTCGTCGGTGGTGGGATCGGGGACGAGATCGAAGAGGAGCACCTCTACAGGTTATGGGTCGACGGGGAAGTCGATGTCACCGGAGTCCTTCGAGCCCGGCCGTCACGTGGCGCTGCGCTCGTCCGAACCCATCGCGCCGAGCACGGCCAGACGTGTACTCGCACTGCCGGAGATCATGTCCTCCCCGACCCCTGTCGCAAGGAGGTGTCGCCACCGCGCCTCGTCGAACTCGAGCGTCGTCGTCTCGTCGAAGAATGCTTCGAGTACGCGGAGGAATCGAATCGGGTCGTCGCGGAACGGGAAGTGACCGGATCTGCGAAACACCTCGAGCTTCGACCCGGGCATCGCTGCATGCGCGAGGCGCGCGTGGCTGATCGGAATCACCGAATCCTCGTCGCCCCAGACCAGGAGGACAGGCAGGCTTTCGGTGAGATAGCAGCGATCGAGCATCGTCACCACCTGTCCCCGCCAATCGACGACGGCTCGAAGGGTGCGTAGATATGCCTCGGACGCAGTCGGGTCGGGGAGACCGCTCAGCACACGCACGAGGTCCGGGGTGTCGTGCAGCAGCCCACCCGGTCGAAGCGGAGATCCATTGACTCGTCCCACGACCGACCCGGCCAGCTTCACCAGAGACAGTGCACCCGGGATACGCAGCAACTTCACGGCCTCGCTGACGAGGGGGAGCGAGGCGATCCTCAGGATCGGATGAACGTCCTTCGTCACGCCTCCGGATGCCACCAGGACGAGACGGTCGACCATGTGCGGGAACTGGTACGAGAACTGCATCGCGACGCCACCACCGAGCGAATGCCCGACGACCGTCACGTGCTCGATGCCGAGCACCGACAGTAGATCCCGCATCCCGTTGGCGTAGGCAGCCACCGAATAGTCCGCGCGAGGTTTGTCCGACTGCCCGTGCCCGAGTAGATCGGGTGCGATGACGGTGTAGTTCTGCGCGAGGTGGGGAATGACGTCGTTCCAGGTCTCGGAGTTGTCGCCGATCCCATGGATGAGCAGCAACACAGGTCCCTCGCCTGCGATCCGGTAAGCGCGCCTGTACCCATGGACGGTGCGGAAGGCGAGCCGCGGTGCAGAATCCGGCACCGGACGCAGCTTGCGTGTGCGCGGATTGCTCATACCGCCTCCTTCGTCCGACGAATTCCGTCCTGCCGTGGCAGGGATCTCGACTAAGACTCTCGCACGAGTTCGCGGCATCGGCGAGATATCGAGCGGATTTACAGTTACAGGTATGTTTCGGCTTGTCGGGGGCTGTTCGTTACACCGAAAAGGGCGATGTCAGGGGTGAAACATCACACCTGACATCGCCCGTGAAGAATCGGTCACCGAAACCGATCAGGGGTTGTCGTGGCCCTCGTCCGTGGCGTCCGGGTCGGTCGGGGCACCGGACTCGGTGCCGAAACCGGTCTGCTCGGCGAGGAACTTCTCGAATTCCGCACCCAGTTCGTCACCGCTCGGAAGGTCCTGATCCTTCGCCAACAAGGTCGACTGCTGCTCCTGGGCTGCGACGTACGTGTCGTACTGACGCTCCAGCGCGTGCACGACCGACTGGACTTCCTCGTTGCCGGTGATGTGCTCGTCGACTTGTTCTTTGACGCGAGCCGCCGCCTGCCCCAGCGCGACGAGGGGGAGGTCGAGCTCGCCGGCGGTGCTGACGTTCTCGAGCAAGGTCTCCGCGGCCGCCGGGTAATCCGTCTGCGCGAGGTAGTGCGGAACGTGAACGGAGAATCCCATGGACTCGTGACCGTGCTGGGCCATCCGTAGTTCGAGCAGCGACGAGGCGCTACCGGGAACCTGCAGTTCACCGGACCAGCTCTGATCCTCGGGAACCAAGTCCTTGTTGGACGAGTGGGCCGTCACACCGAGCGGGCGAGTATGCGGGATGGCCATCGGGATCGAACCGAGACCGATGGTGCGACGAACCCCGAGTTGCTCGGCCAGAAGGCGTACCGCAGTGGTGAACTTCTCCCACCGCAGATCCGGCTCCATCCCGGACAACAGAAGGAACGGCGTGCCGGTGTTGTCCTTGACGGCGTACAGATTGAGCTCGGGAGCGTCGTAATCCGAGAAGTGATCGGACTTGAAAGACATCGTCGGGCGCCGCGACCGATAGTCGATCAGCTCGTCCACATCGAACGACGCGACCAACTCCGTTTCCAGCGTCTCCCGCAGATGCTTCGTCGCCAGCTTGACCGCATGACCGGCGTCCGAGAATCCTTCGAGACCGTGGACCAGGACCGGACCCACTCCGTCGCTGGAAGAGATCTGTGGAGCCGGAAACTCCAGCTCGTACATACTCGACTTCTCGTCCATGCCGGACCCCTTTCGCTAGTTCGTTCGAGGCCCGGTGCGCGAGGAAAACGCCGAAACCGACTTCGAGACAGGATACTCGTCCGGTTCGGGCGGTAGCACCGGAAGTCGCTTTCACGACGCCCACTCCCCAGTGGAACACCTCCGGTCGTGTCGTTCATTCCCCGTGACCGCTCGACGAGACTTCGGTCAGCCCCCGAAACTCTCGAGTGCCCGGATCTTGTTGGTGACGTCCAGGGCCGCGACCTTGTACGCCTCCGACAAAGTGGGGTAGTTGAACACGGCGTCGACCAGGTAATCGACGGAGCCACCGCACCCCATGACTGCTTGTCCGATGTGGATCAGGTCGGTGGCTCCCGAACCGAAGATGTGCACCCCCAACAGCGACCTGTCCTCCGTAGACACGAGTAGCTTCAGCATGCCGTAGGAATCACCGGCAATCTGGCCTCGTGCCAGCTCCCGATAGCGCGACACACCCACCTCGTACGGGACGGAATTCTTCGTCAGCTCCACCTCCGTGGCGCCTACGTAGGAAACCTCGGGAATCGAGTAGATTCCGATCGGCTGGAGGTCCATCAGCCCTTTGCTCGGTTCACCGAACGCGTGGTACGCGGCCAATCGTCCCTGATCCATCGACGTAGCGGCCAGTGCAGGAAACCCGATGACGTCCCCGACCGCATAGATGTGATCGACCTTCGTCTGGAAGTTGTCGTCGACGAAGATGCGGCCACGAGCGTCCGCCTCGAGTCCCGCGTTCTCCAGTGACAGTGCATCGGTCAAACCCTGGCGTCCCGCCGAGTACATGACGGCTTCGGCCGGGATTCGTTTACCGCTGGCCAGTGTGGTCACCGTTCCGGACGGTCCGACATCCACTGCCGTGACTGCTTCACCGAAACGGAACGTCACCGCCAGATCACGCAGATGGAACTGCAGTGATTCGACGATCTCGCGGTCGCAGAAGTCCAGCATGGTGTCTCGCTTCTCGACGACGGTCACCTTCGTGCCGAGTGCAGCGAACATCGACGCGTATTCGATCCCGATGACGCCCGCGCCGACCACGACCATCGACGCGGGGATGAACTCGAGATTCAGAATGCCGTCGGAATCGAGGACTCTGTAGTCGTCGAACTCGATGTCCGCGGGTCGCGCCGGGGCGGTGCCCGTGGCGATCACGACGTTCTTCGCCTTGACGGTGATCCGCTCGCCACGCTGGTCGTCGTCGATGTCGACGGTGTGCGCATCCAGGAAGCGACCCGTACCGGTGATCAGTTCGATTCGGTTCCGCAGCAGCTGCGAGCGGACGACCTCGATCTCCTTGCCGATCACATGAGCGGTACGAGCAAGCAGATCCGCCGGAGTGATGTTCGCCTTGACACGGTAGCTGGCACCGTACAGCTCTCTCTGATTCATTCCGGTGAGGTACAGAACGGCCTCGCGCAGAGTTTTCGACGGGATGGTCCCGGTGTTCACACAGACACCGCCGAGCATCTTTCCCTTCTCCACCATGGCAACCCGTTTACCGAGCTTTGCCGCCGCGATGGCGGCCTTCTGCCCACCGGGTCCCGAGCCGATCACCACGAGGTCGTATTCCATCGATGCAGACATGGATCATGAATACTCCGCGTGCGCGAAGTTCGGATGCCGCTCCGGTCACAAGCACGTGAACACCGAACAGTTCGGCATGTACGAATGTCGCTACTCCTGCATGGGTTGTGGAAGTGTGATGTCAGGACATTTCAACCCGAGTGTGGAGGAAGCAATGCCGCAAACAGTGCGTGCCGTGGTCGCGAAGGCGAAGGGTGAGCCGGTCTCGATCGAGCAGGTCACTATTCCTGATCCTGGTCCCAACGATGTCGTGGTGAGGATCGCCGCGTGTGGGGTCTGTCATACCGAT
>NZ_NPFY01000015.1 GCF_002259415.1 Rhodococcus sp. 14-2470-1b | reverse complement strand
AGAAGGTCGTCAGTATCGATCTGGTGACCGATTCGGTGGGTAATGCGTTGCCTACCAATGCGGATGTGAAGGTTCGCGGGTTGATCGTCGGTGAAGTGCGGTCGGCGTCGTCGGTGGACGGTGTGGTGACGGCGAAGTTGGCGATCGATCCGGACAAGGCCGATCTGATTCCGTCGAACGCGACGGCGCGGTTGCTGCCCAAGACGTTGTTCGGTGAGCGGTACGTGGCGTTGCAGATTCCCGAGAACGACACGGCGTCGCCGATCACCGACGGGACGGTGCTGAGGCAGGACACCAGCGGTAGCGCTATCGAGGTCGGGCAGTTGTTGGACAACTTGCTGCCGTTGCTCGAGGCGATTCCGCCGCAGGATCTGGCGAGCACGTTGGGTGCGTTGGCGCAGGGTCTGAGTGGTCGTGGTCAGGAGTTGGGGTTGACGATCGATCGGTTGGACACGATCTTCAAGGGTCTGAACACCGAGTTGCCGAACATTCAGGAGGATCTGCGTGGGTTGGCGGATTTCTCGCAGACGTATGCCGATGCGGGTCCGCAGTTGATCGATGCGCTGGACAATCTGTCGGTCACGGGGAACACGTTGGTCGAGCAGCGTCCGGCGGTGGATACGTTGATTTCGTCGTTGACGGCGACGAGTGCGTCGACGGCGGATTTTCTGCAGGCCAACGCGGACAATCTGATTCGGATCTCGGCGGATTCGCGGGAGGCGCTGGAGTTGTTGGCGCAGTATTCGCCGTCGTTCGGGTGTACGTTCGCCAATTTCGTGCCGGTGGTGCAGAACGCGCAGGACGTGATCGGTGTCGGTGACGAGTACCGAGGCATCAACGTGTCCGCTGCTTTCGTCAATCCGAAGGGGCGCTACCTTCCGAATCAGGACGAGCCGCGCCTGTTCGACAACCGCGGACCGCGTTGCTACACCCCGGCGGACACGGCTGCGGGGGAGTTCTTCCCGCAGTACCCGGGCGGATCGGCGAACGACGGTTCCTACCAGGTGCCGTCGAGGAACCCGGGACCGCAGGATGTTCCGGAACTGCCTGCTCCGCAGTACTCGCCGCTGCCGGGCATCGTCGAACAGACGCCGGTGTCCTACGCGGGCTCGGATTTCGAACGTGACACTCTCGCCGTGATCTACGGCGGGGCAACGGGAACCGC
>NZ_NPFY01000035.1 GCF_002259415.1 Rhodococcus sp. 14-2470-1b | reverse complement strand
GTATGGCGATTGCTTGCCGGAGCGTGATTTTCCGTTGTTGGTGGATTTGTACGAGCAGGGTCGGTTGCCGTTGGAGAAGTTCGTGACCGAGCGGATCGGGATCGAGGACATCGAGGCTGCGTTCGAGAAGATGCACAAGGGCACGGTCCTGCGATCGGTGGTCGAACTATGAGCCTGCGCATCGACAAGGTGGTGACCTCGGGAACCTTCGCTCTCGACGGAGGTGAATGGGATGTCGACAACAACATCTGGCTGATCGGCGACGACAGCGAAGTAGTGATCGTCGATGCTGCTCACGACGCTCGCCCCATCATCGAGGCCGTGGCAGGCCGGACGGTGAAGGCAATCGTGTGCACACACGGCCACAATGATCACGTCACCGTCGCGCCGGAGCTGTCACGTGAGCTCGACGCTCCGATCCTGCTCAATCCGGCCGACGACGTGTTGTGGGAGCAGACCCATCCCGGACTCGCGCACTCCACGCTCGAGGACGGTCAGCGAATCTCCGTGGCAGGTACGGAGATTCTCGCTCTGCACACCCCGGGACATTCGCCGGGTTCGACGTGCCTCTATCTACCCGAAGCCGGGCAGTTGTTCTCCGGCGACACCCTGTTCTCCGGTGGACCCGGCGCGACAGGACGGTCGTACTCCGATTTCCCGACCATCATCGGTTCGATCCGGGATCGATTGTTCGCGCTGCCGGCCGAAACCCGCGTGAACACCGGACACGGTGACGGAACGAGCATCGGCGACGAGTCCCCACACCTCGAGGAATGGATCAAACGCGGAAGCTGACGTCCACTGTGTTCGCCGGGGTAACTCGACGAACACGCGCGTGCCTTACGTCCGGTTTCACCCTCCGAATGAGAGGGTGGAACCGGACGTCTCATGTCTAGGTGAACACAGGCGAGATTTCCGGTAATTTCCGTGGCCAAAGTCTGGAGGCTCTTCCCGTGGTGCGTCGTTACGCAGGACATCGACCGACTCTTCTCGGGATCGGCATCTGTGCCGCCGTCACCCTGGTCGCGTGCGGGTCCAACGTGTCCGGTACCCCCGAGCCTGCCGGAACCAGTGAGGCACCGTCGGTATCGAGCGAAGCCGCGGACCTGAATGCACTGTTGGTCGATCCGTCGGTGTTCCCCGCACCGTACGAGGCCATAGTCCTTCCACCACAGGCGATTGCGCAGGCATCACCGGATCTGACGGGCATTCCCGCCGGCGCCGAGGTGAGCCCGGCCGGCTGCAAACCCAAGGAAGTCAGAGCGGGCGAAGCTGCCTTGATCGTCGGCACCGACAACACGGACCGCGCCACGATCTCGGTCGAACTGACCGCAACCGACGAGCCGTTGTCGGTACGGGAATCGCAACTTGCCGAATGCGCCGAGGTTCAAGCGACGAAATCCGGCGCAACGTCCACTATTCGGTCCACGGTCGTCCCGGCCCCTCCCATCGACGCCGACGACACTCTCGCCGTTCGTCAGACAGTGTCGTCGGGAACGGGGTCGGACACGGTGACGCAGTCGATGTTGACGCTTCTGGCCCAGGTCGGAGACGTCAGAATCGCTGCGACCTACATGTCCTTCGAGCAGGGCGCGATCGACGGCGCGACGTTGGACGAGGTCTTCACCGCAGCGGTGCAGAAGGTGAAGGCCGGTTAGCACATCCCACCGACTTCACGCGTTCAGTCCACTCGTGGATCGGCCATCGCAGCCCGCGGTTGTCCACAGGGTGCCCGTCATCCACAGGTGATCTTCCGTCGCAGGTCGGAACCGGAACTCGGAGATCGGCCGAGGCACGCTGTGCACCATGACAACCGACTCCGGCACCCACCGACACCCGCCGACACCCGAGCGCATCGTCGGTCCGGGTGAACTCATCGCCGCAATCCCGGCGTTCCTGGGATTCACACCCGAGCGCTCGCTGGTCTTGATGTGCCTCGACGTCCTTGCCGGGTCGACCCTGGAAGTCCAGACCGTGATGCGACACGACCTGACCTTGCCGGACCGTTCCGAAGGGCAGTCGCTCTTCGAGTCGGGTGTGACCGAGGACATGCAGAGCGTCATCGAGCATTTCGCTGAGATGTGCGCCCAGTATCAGGTCCGGGCCGCACTCGCAGTCATCGTCGACGATCGTGGTGTCACCGTGGACGGACGGTTCAGGGGACTCGCACATCGATTGTCCGACCAGCTGCGAGTTCGGGGGGTCGAAATGACCGAGGTCTACCTGATCGCAGAGGTGACCCGCGGGAGCCGGTGGAGGTCCGCGATCGGCGTCATGGAGTACGGATACCTCACCGACCCCAGAACATCGCCCGTTGCACTGGCGTACATGCTCCAAGGTCGCGGAGTACACGAATCCCGCACCATGCTGGCAAGAACCGTTCGGCCGGTGGACGATCCGCTGTCGCGGGAAGTCGCGCGGACACTCGCTTCGGGCGCGGTCGTCGACGTCGGCAGCGACCGCGAACGTCTCCGCTCGATCGTCGACCAGTTGAAGGAATGGTCGGGGTACTCTCCCGACAATCCTGCCGTGGTCACTCTGCCGCCGGAACGGATCGCGGAGTTCGGAACGGCGGTGAACCACGTCATGGTGCGCGACAGCGTTCTCGCACTGGCGCTCACCGGCGTCGCCGGGCTGGCCGAACAGTTGTGGACTCTGCTGATGCGCACGTTGCCCGCACCGGAACGGGCATGCCCGGCAACGCTGTTGGCGTTCAGTGCCTATACGCGGGGCGAAGGCACGCTGGCCTCCGTTGCACTGGACATCGCGCACCAGGCCGACGAGAACTACTCGCTCGCCCACCTGCTGAGCCGCTCGCTCGCCGCGGGCGCGCGGCCCTCGATGATCCGGGAGGTGGCGCTCAGCGGATATGCAGTGGCCGAGCTGTGCGGAGTCGCGCTCCCGCCGCCGGTGGACTGACCTCTACCGAAATGCCCCTACCGGATGCTACGGCCGTGCCGAATGCGCTCGATCGCCCAACTTCTGGAGGAAGTTCCACGCATCGGCGACGATGACATCGAGGTCGGTCCTCTGCGGCGACCATCCGAGTTCGGTGGTGGCCAGGTCGCTCGAGGCGATGAGCACTGCCGGATCACCCGCTCGGCGCGGAGCGTTCTCCACCGCGATGGGCAGGCCGGTGACGCGCGCGCAGGCGTCGATGACCTCACGCACCGAAAAACCTTGACCACTACCCAGATTGAAGATCGTGTGCGATCCCGACGTTGCCGACTCGAGTGCGAGGATGTGGGCATCGGCAAGATCGAGGACGTGGATGTAGTCACGCACCGCGGTGCCGTCGGGCGTCGGCCAATCCGTACCGAACACCGAGATCTTCGCCCGCTGGCCGAGCGCGGTTTGTAGGACCAGCGGAATCAGATGCGTTTCTACGACCCGGTTCTCGCCGAAACCCGCGTACGCGCCGGCAACATTGAAGTACCGCAGGCTCGTCGCGGCCAGGCCGTACGCGTTCGAATACGACGTTATGGCATGGTCGATGGCCAATTTGGTTGCGCCGTACGGATTGGTGGGCGCCGTCGGCATCGACTCCGTGATCGGAGTTCGCTCCGGCTCACCGTATGTCGCGGCCGTGGACGAGAAGACGAGCTTCGGTGTGCCCGACTCCCTGATCGCCTCGAGCAACGCGAGCGTGGTCACCACATTGCCCGACCAGTACCGATCCGGCGCTACGACGGACTCGCCGACGAGGGACTGCGCTGCGAAGTGCAGAACCCCGTCGAATCGGCCTTCGCCGAGAATCGACGACGCGACATCCTTGATGTCCGCCTCGACGAACTCGGCGCCCGCCGGAACCGCATCCCGGTTGCCGGTGGACAGGTTGTCCACTACCACGACCTCGTGGCCGCGTTCGATCAGGACGGCAGCGCACACGCTACCGACGTACCCGGCTCCACCGGTCACCAACAATTTCATGTCCGTGACTCCGCTCAGACCTGCTTCACCTGGACGGCATGAGCCATCTCCTCGGAAATGTCGATGCCGTCGTGGCCGGGGACAGTGATCGTCACCGTGCCGGGCTTGGCCTCCACCGTCACACGCGCGTCGGGCACGACGCCTGCATCACGCAGCTGCGCGATGACCTCGGGATCGGACTGGACGTGCTCTGCGAGACGGCGGACGACCACGGCCGTCGCATTCCCATGAGGCAGATCGGTCAATCTGATCAGGTCCTCCGGTGCGGCAGCCGGCTGACCGAGCCCGAGTTCGGCAAGGCCCGGAATCGGGTTTCCGTACGGCGACGTCGTCGGGTTGTTCAGTACGGCTACGAGTCGACGCTCGACTTCCTCGCTCATGACGTGTTCCCAGCGGCATGCCTCGGCATGGACGTCTTCCCAGCGCAGACCGATGACATCGACGAGCAGCCGCTCGGCGAGCCGATGCTTGCGCATCACCGCGACGGCCAGGCTGCGGCCCTTCTCCGTCAGTTCCAGGTGGCGGTCACCCGCAACCGAAAGCAGCCCGTCTCGCTCCATTCGAGCGACGGTCTGGCTGACGGTGGGACCGCTCTGTTCGAGGCGTTCGGCGATACGTGCTCGCAGCGGTACGACGCCCTCTTCTTCCAAGTCGTAAATCGTCCGGAGATACATCTCCGTGGTGTCGACCAGATCCTTCACACTCAACCCCTTCGTCGCAACGGATTCTACCGTTGATCGGCGCATAGTGGCGCCGTAGGCCATGTGCCCGCGTGCCGCGAATTCGTACCCGCCGGTAACCGACTACAACACCGAGGGACGCTCGCACAGTCCCGGCGCGACAAGTAGCGTTGCGTGTCATGGCAGATCAGGCGACGGCATCGCCACCACGTACTCCGGTGGCAGGCGACGACATCGTCGTCTGGAGCGCGGAGTACCTCTCGTACCGGTGGAGTGCGGATCATCCGATGAACCCGACGCGTCTGGATCTGACGATGCAGCTCGCGCGACAGATCGGCGTTCTGGAGGGAATCGAACTCGTCGAACCCACTGCGGCTCCGGACGACGAGCTGCTCCGAATTCACACACCCGCCTACATCGAGGCGGTCAAACGTGCGCCCGAGAAGGGTACGGCGTTGGTGGATCCCGATCACGTGGAACACGGATTGGGATCGGACGACAACCCGGTGTTCGAGAAGATGCACGAAGCATCCGCGATGCTCACCGGTGGTTCACTGACCGCGGCACGGGAAATTGCGGCCGGACGAGCACGGCGGGCCGTGAGCATCGGCGGCGGGATGCACCACGCCATGGCCGACTGGGCATCCGGATTCTGCGTCTACAACGACGCTGCGGTTGCCATTTCGTGGTTGCTCGACAACGGTTTCGACCGTATCGCCTACATCGACGTCGACGCCCACCACGGTGACGGCGTGCAACAGGCGTTCGTCGGTGACCCCCGAGTGCTGACGGTGTCACTCCATCAACATCCCGCGACGCTGTGGCCCAACACCGGATGGTCGAGCGAAGTCGGCTCTGGGCCGGCCGAAGGGACCGCGATCAACATTCCGCTGTTGCCAGGAACCGGAGACCGGTTGTGGCTGCGTGCGTTTCATGCGATCGTGCCGGGGGCCATCTCGGCGTTCCGTCCGCAGATCATCGTCAGTCAGTGCGGCGTGGACAGTCACCGGGAGGACCCGTTGGCCGACCTGGCGTTGACCGTCGACGGTCAGAATGCGGCATTCCTCGCCATGCGCGACCTCGCGGACAGGTACTCCGAGGGGCGGTGGCTCGCGGTCGGCGGAGGTGGTTACGGTCTTGTGCGCGTCGTGCCCCGTGCATGGACGCATCTGATCGCTGCCGCTCTGGGCCGGAGCATCGACCCCGGCCTCGCTCTGCCCGAGCAGTGGCGTGACCGTGTGCGCACGATCGCTCCGAGTGTCGACCTACCGCAGGTGATGGGAGACGGCGGGGACATCGACTATCCCCCGTGGGACGGCCCGGGCGGCGCCGTGGCGGGGAGCGTCGAGGCCGCCGATCGTGCGCTCGAGCGTGTCGACTCGGCGATCATCGCCACCCGGCGAGCAAGCTTTCCCCTGCTCGGCCTCGACCCGGAGGACCCTCGTGACTGAACCCACCGCCAAAGAGCGCGAACGAGAACGTGCCGAGACGTCCTTCCCCAAGCACTGGGTCGCCGACGTGTTGGCCTCCGACGGGGGAGTGGTCCATCTCCGGCCGATCGTCCCGTCGGATGCGGACGCTCTCGTCGCTTTCCACGGGCGCCTCTCCGAACGCACACGCTATCTGCGTTACTTTGGCCCGTACCCGACGATGCCGCAGCGTGATGTCCTCAACTTCACGACGGTCGACCATCACTCCCGAGTCGCGTTCGTCGCCATCCTCGGTGACGACATCATCGCCGTCGGTCGATACGAGCGACTACCGGAAGGCGACGGCAACTCGGCGGAGGTCGCCTTCGTCGTCGCCGATTCTCACCAGGGCCGTGGACTCGGACCGATCCTGTTGGAACATCTCGCCGGAGCGGCGGCCGAGAACGGGGTGACGATGTTCGTCGCCGAGGTTCTTGCCGAGAACCGCAATATGGTGACGGTGTTTCGCGAGGCCGGATACCAGGTCTCGCGAAGCTACGAAGGTGGGGTTCTACGGCTCGAGTTCGCCATCGATCCCAGCGAAGCTCTTCTCTCCGTTCGTAATTCGCGTGAGCGGGCAGCCGAAGCCCGTAGCGTGCGTAACGTGCTGAGCCCGACGTCCGTTGCCGTGATCGGCGCCTCCACGGACAGTTCGAAAGTCGGCAACGCAGTGCTCGCGAACCTCCTCGCGGGTGGCTTCACCGGGCCGGTCTATCCCGTCAACGCCGACCACCGATCGGTTCGTGGAGTTCGGGCCTACCCGACAGTCCACGACATTCCGGATTCGGTGGATCTGGCAATCGCGGCCGTGCCCGCGGATTCGATCGACGAGGTGCTCGACGACTGCCTCGACAAGGGTGTGAAGGCACTCGTGGTCGTGTCGGCGGGATTCGGTGAATCCGGTCCGGAAGGGCAAGAGAACGAACGTCGGCTCGTGCGATCCGCACGTGCCCACGGTATGCGGTTGGTCGGACCCAACGCCCTCGGTGTCGCGAACACCGACCCGGAGTTCGCGCTGAACGCGACGCTCGCACCGTCGCTTCCCATGCCGGGGCACGTGGGTTTCTTCTGTCAGTCGGGCGCGCTCGGAATCGCAATTCTGGATCAGGCCACCAAACGCAGTCTCGGGTTCTCCACGTTCGTCTCGGCAGGAAACCGTGCCGATGTCTCGGGTAACGACTTACTGCAGTACTGGGATTCCGACCCCGCGACCGAAGTCGTCCTCCTGTATCTCGAAAGCTTCGGTAATCCACGGAAATTCACCCGAATTGCGCGCCGGGTGGCACGGTCCAAGCCGATCGTCGCCGTCAAGAGTGGACGTGGTGCGATTCCGCCGGCGCTGGCCACGGGGCCGGACATCGACGATTCGATCGTGAAAGCTCTGTTCGAGCAGGCAGGTGTCATCCAGGTCGACACCATCGCACAGCTCTTCGACTGCGCAATCCTGTTCGGCTTCCAACCGTTGCCCGCGGGCCCGCGCGTGGCGGTCGTCGGCAACTCCACTGCACTCGGTGTGCTTGCAGTCGACGCCGCGCGTGCCGAAGGACTGCATGCGGGAGCGCCCATCGATGTCGGTCCTCAAGCGGGTCCGCAGGAGTTCGCGGCGGCTGTGTCCGGCGCATTGCAGGCGGGTGACGTCGACTCGGTGATCGTGGTGTTCGTACCGCCGGTCGCAGTGACCGTCGAGCCCTTCGCCGAAGCACTGGGCAACGCCGTCCGCGGCGCCGACAAGCCGGTGCTGACGACGTTCCTTGCCACCGAGGGTATTCCCGACGTGCTGGCGGTCCGGGGTGAGCAGGGTCAGCCCGTGCGTGGTTCGGTTCCGTCGTATTCGAGCCCGGAGCGTGCCGTCACGGCACTCGCCAAGGCGTGGCGCTACAGCGCATGGAGAAGCAGACCTGCGTCCACCCCGATTCGACCGAACGGAATCGACTCCGAACGTGCATCGGCTCTGGTCCGTGGGTGGATGTCCGGCGGCAAGGATCGATGGTTGTCGGATTTCGAATCTGCAGAACTGTTGTCCTGCTACGGAATCAGCGTCGTGGACTTCCGGTCGGTCACCGACGAGGCCGAGGCTGTCGCCGCAGCCGAGGAACTCGGATATCCCGTCGCCGTCAAGGCAACCGGACCACAGTGGAAGCATCGTCCGGACCTCAGTGGAGTTCGTCTCGACCTCGCGGGCGCGGACGCGGTGCGTATTGCGTATCACACGCTCGCACACGAGACGGGCGAACCACTGCTACAGGTGCAGCGTATGGCGCCGAAAGGCATCGGGTGCGTCGTGCAGGTCCAGGACGACCCGAGCTTCGGATCGTTGATCTCGTTCGGGTTGGCGGGCGTCATCTCGGATCTACTGGGGGACCGCGCATACCGCGTGCTCCCACTGACCGAGGACGAAGCCGTGCAACTGATCGACGCGCCCAAGGCCGCGCCTTTGCTGTCCGGCTACCGAAACGCCGTACCCGTGAACAAGAGCGCACTCGTCGACCTCGTCCAACGAGTCTCGGCGATGGCCGACGACATCCCGGAACTTCGCGAACTCGTCTGTGAGCCCGTCTTGGCGTCGGCGAGTGGAGCGGAAATCATCGATACCCGCCTCCGCGTCGGTCCCGAACCCACCCGAGCGGACCTTGGCCCTCGGCGATTGCGATGACCGACACAAGCAGTAGCCGCTCCGAGTGCACGAGCACTCGGAGCGGCCACTGCTTTGGGTGAGTCAGCGGGACGAGTCACCGCTGCACCACCTGATCGGGGAGTGCTGCTCAGCTCGCGTACGAGCGAAGCTTCTCCGCGCGGTCTCCCTGGCGTAGCTTCACCATGACCTCACGCTCGATCTGACGGACACGCTCGCGGGACAGGCCGAAGAGCTTGCCGATCTGGTCGAGGGTGCGGGGCTGACCGTCGTCGAGACCGTAGCGCAGCCGAATGACCTGCTGTTCACGCTCGTCGAGCGTTCCCAGCACCGTCCGTACGTCGGTGTGAAGCAGACCGGCGATGACCGCGTTCTCGGCCGATGTGGCTTCGGAATCCTCGATGAAGTCTCCGAGCGGTGCTTCTTCGTCGCTGCCGACAGGCATGTCGAGGCTGACCGGGTCACGGCTGTGGTCGAGAAGATCTGCGATCTTCTCGGCGGGAATGCCGGATTCGTTCGACAGTTCCTCGTCGGTGGCCTCACGGCCGAGCTGCTGATGCAGTTCACGCTTGATCCGGGCCAGCTTGTTCACCTGCTCCACCAGGTGGACTGGAAGCCGGATCGTACGGCTCTGATCTGCCATGCCACGCGTGATGGCCTGGCGAATCCACCACGTGGCGTACGTGGAGAACTTGAACCCCTTGGCGTAATCGAACTTCTCCATCGCTCGGATCAGACCCAGGTTGCCTTCCTGGATGAGATCGAGCAGAGGCATTCCGCGTCCGGTGTATCGCTTGGCGAGGGACACGACCAGGCGGAGGTTGGCCTCCAGCAGGTGGCTACGGGCTGCACTTCCGTCGCGCACGATGATGGCGAGATTCCGCTTCTTGGCGGCGGTCAACCGCTTGGTGTTCTCCAGCACGTTCTTCGCGTACAACCCGGCCTCGATCCGCTTGGCGAGATCCACTTCCTCGTCGGCGGTCAGCAGGGCTGTACGTCCGATTCCGTTGAGGTAGACGCGGACCAAGTCTGCGGCCGGACTCTGGGCGTCGAGGTCGGCATCGCTGGGGCGCGGGCGGGTCGTGGTGCTGGGGCTGGTCATGACTTGCCTCCTGATCGGTGGTGTCTCATAGTGCTCAACGTCCGGAAGACTTCGATAAGTTCCCGCGCTCGACCCTGTGATACCCGCCTGACCAGGCTCTATCCCTTACTCGGCCTGAGAAGTTGCTGAGAAGCTCTTCCCGGTCGGAACTTGCCCCGATCGGGCCCGAAAACCTCGGGGCCTGATCAATCCATGACGAAAGAGATCGACCACCAAGGTCAGAGCTGCAGGCGTCAGGTCCTCCGGTTCCGCGCCGTGCGCAACCGCGAGCAGTTCGATCAACTCGGCCAGCGGCAACCCACCCGGGGACATTCCAGCGAGCAGGGCGGCGCCCAGGTCGTCGATCTCGTGTTGCCAGTTCGGTCCGTTGCCGCGATGCACGCGGGTCACCACCGGCGTCCACCCCTCGTCGCCCGGCAGTGACACCTTCTCGAGTGCCGTTGCCGGATCCAGCTCGAAGACAGCAGTCGCGACGTCGTTCTCGCGTAACCACGTCAGCCGAGCGAAGTAGTCGATCGCCTCGTCGCCCAGCGGATCCTCGAACGCGTGCCGCAGGTCTTCGGCAAGGACGTCGGTGGGAAGGTCGGTTCGGCGTAGATAGACGAACCCGAACCCGATGCCCGTCACGGCAGCTGCCTCGAAATGATCGAGCCACGCCTCCGCCTGGGCAGCTCCGGCTCCGTCCCGCGGATCGACGCCGCCGTCCTTCATCCATGTCCCCACGTACAGGGCCGGATCTGCGACGTCACGTTGGAGGATCCACGCGTCGACGCCGTGCTCGGGCAACCAGGACGCCACCCGGCGTCGCCAGTCCTCGCCGTCGACATGAATCCACGACGCGAGGATGGCTGCCGTGCCACCGACAGCGAGATGCGTCGGAGCCTGCTCGATCATGAGCCGGCTCGCGCCGTCCAGATCGATCCCCGAGTCGCGATAGCTGTGGCTGACCGTGCCGAGACCGACGACGAACGGCGGATTGGCGACGATCCGATCGAACACACGTCCCTCCACCGGTTCGAACCACGACCCACGAAGAAGCTCGACATCCATGTCGTTGAGCGCGAACGTGGCCGCGGCCAGTAGCATCGACCGCTCGCTGATATCGGTTCCGGTCACCGATTCCGCATAGTGCGCCGCGTGGACAGCCTGCACTCCGCACCCTGTTCCGACATCCAGAACCGACTGAACCGGTGTTGTAGGAGTTCCGCGAAGCAGTGACAACGACGCCTGACCGACCCCGAGAACGTGATCGGACGCAGTAGGGGAGTCCCGCATGCTGCCGTCGAGATCGGACACGACCCAGCGGGTACCCGATCCGGTGTCGAGCGGCCTGATGTCCACGGCAGCCCGTACCAGACCTGGGCCGCTGTGCCCGACAATTCCCGCCGCGACAGCGTCGTCCAGCAGCAGTGGTGCCAGTGCCGCCGACGCATCGGCCGCGGGAACGTCGTCGACGAGCAGGAACAGACGAATGAGCACGCCCAGATCTCCGAGCGCACGGGACGCCCTCCGAACCGGAACCGGCTCACTGCGACCGAGTGCGGAATGAGCGTCGACGCCGAGGGCGTCGAGCAGGGCATCAGCGGAGTACCCGACCCGCAGGAACGCGTCGCGCAGCGGTGGGCAGGCCGAGAGCAGCGGGGCAGTCACGTTGCTCAGTCTCTCAGGACGGAGCGATCGATCAGTCCTCGCCTGCTTCGATCACGTGGTGCGCCCGCGCCTCGATCGCGGGGTCCTCCTGTCGGCGGCCGTCGTAGCGACTCACCTCGTCCTTCGTGCGAGGCGGTCGGTCGTTGGCGATCAACACCGCCATCCACGGAAGTGGGATGGAGACCCCGACGATCGCCATGGCAATCCACGGGTTGGCCCAGATGCTGTAGGAAACGGCGGCGAGCACCAGCGCGGGGATCCGAAACGACATGATGAACATGTACTTCTTCACGCGAGCACGATGCTGTTCTTCCACCGACGTTCGTGCTTCGGTGATCAGTGCTGGGTGACGGGCCGAGCCGCTGTCCGCCGGGTCGGAGAACCCGGATGTTCGCGTCATGCCTCCACTGTGTCACTACGTTGCTCGGATTGCACTGAGCGGTAGGTGGTCGTGGGTAGCTTCGGTGCGGAATAATCGAGGCATGAGCACTCAGACCAAGGAACGTCCCGATATCGCGCCGGACGACACCACCGACGACGACCGGCCCAAATTCTTCCACTACGTCAAGAAGAACAAGATCGCCGAGAGCGCGGTCATGGGTACCCACGTGGTTGCACTGTGCGGCGAGGTGTTTCCCGTCACCAAGTCGGCCAAGCCCGGTTCGCCGGTATGCCCTGACTGCAAGAAGGTCTACGACGGCTTGAAGAAGGGCGACTGATCCGACCTCTCCGGCCCACCGTGTTGCTGAGCAGACGGATGGGTCGGGTCGGTCGCGGACGGGTCGGTCGTGGACGAGTCGGTCGTGGACGGGTCGGTGGTCGGATCGGCGGTCGGATCGGCGGTCGGCCCGAGTTCCGCTTGTGGCGATTCGGCCCGTTTGGGTCGTGAGCGGTCGCCCGTCAGACGGATGGGACCGGTGGCGAGGCGCCAGGCGACGGCGGACACGGCTCCCGACTCCTCGTAGGCGGCCTGCGCGGCGAGCCACTCCCTCATCTGCTCGATCCTGGTGGCGCGCGCTGGAAAGAACTCCTGGATGGTCGCGTTGAATTCGGCGCCGAGCACCACGGCGAAGCCGAGGAAGAACGTGAAGAGCAGGAACGCGATCGGGGTCGCCAGCGCACCGTAGGTGTAGCCGGTGCCGGTGACCCAGGTGAGGTAGAACCGCAGCACGGCGCTCGCGATCATGAAGAAGACACCGGCCAGCAACGCGCCGCCCAGAAGTCGATGCCAGGGCAGGGACGTGTGCAACGCGACCTTGTACAGAGTGGTCAGTCCGACGATCAGCAGCAGGCCGACGGCCGGGTAATACAGGATGTCGATCAGTTCGCTACCGATCTCGAACCACGAATCGGGAAGCAGAGCCTGAACGTACGTCGGCCCGAGTGCGACGAGCGGAAGCACGAAGACCGCGACGACCAGGAAGGCGACGTACAGCAGGAGCGCGAAAATACGCTGCCACACCGGATTGCGAGCGTCCTGCTGACCGTGCGCTTCGACGATGGAATCGACGAACGTCGAGATGGCCGACGACCCTGCCCACAGCGACAGAACGAAGCCGCCCGAGACGATCTCGCCCCGACCCTGCTGAAGAATGTCCTGCACCGTCGGTTCGATGATGCCGTCGACGACGCTGTCGCTGAACAGAGTGCTACTGAACGTGATGATCTTGGACTCGATGATGTCGATGGTGTTCGGCCCGAACCATCCCGCGACGAATCCGAGGCTTCCGAGGACACCGAGCAGCAGGGGCGGCAGCGACAGGGTCTGCCAGAACGCCGCGGTCGCGGATTTGCTGAAAATCGAGTCGTCCCAAGCCTTGGCCAGTGTGCGCAAGGTCACCACCCACACGAGCCGCACGGGGTGGCGTGCCGACAACTGCTCGGTCGGCGAGGGGGAAGCCGTCGATTCGCTCATGGTCACTCCAGCATTCCTGACGTCGAGCACGAGTGCTCGTTCCACCCCGCCTGCAGCCCTTCGGCGTGTCGTACGACTCGCTCTAGCTCGGCGATGAGGAATCGGTCGGTGCCGAGAGTTAGGCTCCACGGCGGACACTGCAAGGCGAGGCGAGAGCGCGAGGACATTCATCGATGCCAGGAATCGGCGGCCAGTGAGCGCTGACATGACCGACACGACAGACCCGATCGACACCTCGACTGCACCCTCGGCAGGTGGTGCGCCGCTGCGTGCGTGGCAGAGGCGCGCTCTGACGAAATATCTGGTGTCCTCGCCGAAGGACTTCCTGGCAGTCGCGACGCCCGGTGCAGGCAAGACGACGTTCGCGTTGCGAGTGGCGTCGGAGCTGCTCGCTCACCGGACGGTCGATCAGGTGACCGTTGTCGCACCGACGGAGCACCTGAAGCACCAGTGGGCTGAATCTGCAGCGCGAGTGGGCATTGCACTGGATTCTCGGTTCTCCAACTCGACGGGGCAGACGTCGAGTGACTATCACGGCGTCGTCGTGACGTATGCGCAGATTGCGTCGCACCCGTTCAGACACCGGGTCCGCACGGAGAGTCGCAGGACTCTCGTCATTCTCGACGAAATCCACCACGGCGGCGATGCCAAGAGTTGGGGCGAGGGCATTCGAGAGGCCTTCAGCGACGCCACTCGTCGCCTCGCTCTGACTGGAACGCCGTTTCGCAGCGACGACAGCCCCATTCCGTTCGTGAATTACGAGCCGGACCAGGACGGTCTGATGCGCTCGCGCGCGGACCATGCCTACGGCTACTCGGACGCCCTTGCCGACGGCGTCGTGCGCCCCGTGGTGTTCCTGGCGTACTCGGGCGAGGCCCGGTGGCGAGACAGTGCAGGCGAGGAGTACACGGCGCGTCTGGGTGAGCCTCTGAACGCGGAGCAGACCGCTCGTGCGTGGCGGACCGCGTTGGATCCGCAGGGAGACTGGATGCCTGCGGTTCTGCTCGCGGCCAACACTCGCCTCGGTCAGTTGCGGGCCGGCGGAATGCCCGACGCGGGCGGCCTGGTGATCGCGACGGACCAGACCGTCGCTCGCGCGTACGCCAAGTTGATCGAGGTCATCACCGGCGAAACACCGTGCATCGTGCTGTCCGACGACCCGACTTCCTCCGCTCGGATCGCGGAATTCGGCAAGAGCAACCAGAAATGGATGGTCGCGGTTCGGATGGTGTCCGAAGGCGTGGACGTTCCGCGTCTCGCTGTCGGGGTGTACGCCACCAGCGCGTCCACGCCGCTGTACTTCGCACAGGCCATCGGTCGATTCGTGCGATCCAGGCGGCCGGGGGAGACGGCCAGCGTCTTTCTCCCCTCGGTACCGGTTCTCCTCGACCTGGCGAGCCAGCTGGAGGCGCAACGCGACCACATTCTCGGTAAACCGCACCGCGAGAAGGACGGCCTGGACGACGACCTTCTGGCCGACGCGAACAAACAGAAGGACGAGCTGGGCGAGGAGGAGAAGGCCTACACGTCACTCGGAGCCGACGCCGAGCTGGACCAGGTCATCTACGACGGATCCTCGTTCGGCACGGCGACCTTCTCCGGCAGCGACGAGGAAGCCGACTACCTCGGGCTTCCCGGACTGCTCGACGCCAAGCAGATGAGAGATCTGCTTCGTCAGCGCCAGCAGGAACAAATGGAGAAGCCGGCGACTCCCGCCCCTGCGGTCCCACCGCCTGCCGCGTCGGAACGCGTGTCGACGGCAGGTCAGTTGGCCGCGTTGCGGCGTGAACTCAACTCCCTGGTTGCGGTGTATCACCACCGCACCGGGAAGCCGCACGGGGTCATTCACGGCGATCTACGACGTGTGTGTGGTGGCCCCCCGACTGCCATGGCGACGGCGGATCAGTTGAGCGAGCGAATAGCCCAGCTGCGCAAGATGTGACGGGTCCCACGACCTGAACACAGAAGAACGGGTGGCCGCTGATGCGGCCACCCGTTCTCGGTATCGATGTCGTTGTCGGCAGGTTTACCGGCCCTACACCGCGGAGCCCGATTCGGTCATCACCGTTGCGTTCACTTCACGCAGACGGTCTTCGTGCTCCTTGGCGTGGTGACCGCAGAAGAGAAGTTCTCCTCCGGTCGCGAGCACAACACGTGCGCGAGCCCCTGCACCGCACCGGTCGCACCGGTCGGCAGCTGTCAACTGTGGGCTGGTCAATGTTCCGGGCATGACTCCTCCGTACTGGCGTTCGGTGTCACCCGATTGCCTGGGGCCGGTCCGCCGCGTCGGTATGGCGCGGTCCGTACACTCTTTCAGACGATTGGCAGTCACGTGTTGTTCCCGCGCGCGTTTCTTTGTGTTGTCACTAACACGAAACACAAGGAAACCTGCTGGCCGCGCGTGCTCAGCCTCCGACTGTTCGCTGACAGCTGATTCGAGAACCCCGCGGAACGGCCGAGCCTGGAACAATCATCGCTCGTGAGTGACACCTCGGAAACCTTGCTGCACATCTGCACTCTGGCGGACTGGCTGTCCGTTCGAGAGTCACCGGGGATCGAGCCGGAATCGCTGTCGGCCGTCGGCTTCGTGCACCTCTCGACGCCCGCGCAGGTGCACTTGCCGGCGAACCGACTGTTCGCCGGCCGAGACGATTTGATTCTGCTCGTTCTCGATCCGGCACGACTGGGGTCGCCCGTGCGCTGGGAGCCTGGAGTGCCGGGTGACCCCGACGCAATGGTCTTTCCTCACCTCTACGGGCCGCTGCCCACCTCGGCTGTGACCTCCGTCGTCGAATACCTACCAGGCGACGACGGCATTTTTTCCCCGCCGCATCTGTAGATCTGCTGAATCGGGGTATTCGTGGCGCCGGTCAGCGCGGTTGTGACCGGGCGAGGATCGCAGCCTGTACGCGCGAGGTGACTCCCAACTTGGTGAGCACTCTCGACACGTGCGTCTTGACGGTGGTCTCCCCGATGAAGAGCTCACGGGCGATCGCCGCGTTGGACATCCCGTCGCCGAGGCACCGAAGGACATCGTGTTCGCGATCGGTCAGGTCGGCCAGCCCAGGAGGTCCGACCTTCGAAATGTCGCGGCCGCCCGCCGCGAACGCGTCGATCACCCTACGAGTGACTTCGGGCGCCAGCACGCCGTCGCCGGCGTGAACGGCCGCGATGGCGTCGAGCAACGCGTCGGCGGACACCGATTTCAGAACGAAGCCCGACGCGCCCGCCTCCAGAGCACGGAACACGTAGTCGTCGATGTCGAACGTCGTCAGGATGAGAACACGGGCGAGTTCGTTCCCGACGACGGCAGCGGTTGCCTCGATGCCGTCGAGACCCGGCATCCGAACGTCCATCAGCACGACATCCGGTGAGTGCGCTCGTGCCTGGTCGACCGCGTCCTGGCCGTCGACGGCCTCGCCGACCACCGTGTACCCGGGCGCTGAACCCACGATCATCGCCAGGCCCGAGCGAATCGCGGCATGGTCGTCGGCGATCAGTACTCGGATCACGGTGTCGACGTCTCGGGCGTGGTCGACAGGGGCAGAACGGCTTCGACGACCCATCTCCCGCCGTCCGATCCGGCATGGAAAGCGCCGCCGAGAAGTTCGGCACGTTGTGTCATGTTGGTCAGTCCCGCTCCTGTGTGTCCGGTCGTGTGCGCCGATGATTCGGCCGTGGAGGGCAGCGTATTGACGACTTCGATTCCGAGGCGATCGTCGTCGCACCTGAGGTCGAGCTCGACCGGTTGACCCGGCGAATGAACCACCGCGTTCGTCAACGCTTCCTGCACGATCCGAAACGCGGCGTGATCGACCGCCGCCGGAACGAACCGTGCCGACGGTGCTCCGGGTGCGAAGTCGCCACTGACAGTGACCTCGGTACCACTTGCGCCTGCGGAGGCAACGAGCCTCCCCAACTCGGCAATCCGCCCGGGGGAGCGGGTCTCGTCCACACCTCCACCTCCGTGTCGCAGCAGTCCGATCATCGCTCGCATCTCGGTCAACGCATCGGTGCTGTTGGACCGGATGGACGACACGACGTCCGTGACACGGTCGGCCGCCGAGGGCGGAGAGTCGGCGCTGCGTCCAGCGGCGGCGATGCGCAGCGCTGCCTCGGACTGGATCGCGATCGCCGACAGGTGACCGGCGACGACGTCGTGGAGATCACGGGCCATGCGCGAGCGTTCCGCGTCGATTGCAGCACGTCGGTCCAGCTCCGCGATGACGGACACGGCCTCGGCTCGCTCGCGTTCACTGTGCGCGATCTCCTTGTGCTGACGGATGTTCAACGCCCACCCGAGCGGAGTGCCGAGGAACACTGCAGCACCGCCCAACGCGATGACGACCTCACGCCAGTCCTTCGTGACGACGAAGACGACGGTGCACACCACCACGGTCAGAAGCACGGACATGCGGATGATCCACACCGCCTGGCGCCTGCTGCCGTAGAGCGCGACGCAGTACACGAGGTCGGTCATGATCAGCCAGATCGGCAGGGACGCTCCCGCGAGCAGATCCAGCGTGAATGGAACCGCGGCGGCGCCGAGCGCGAGAACGGGTGCACGCCGCCTACAGAGCGTGCACACGCACAGCAGTGCGAGTATGCCGAACCTGACCCACAGTGCAGGGGGGTCCTCGGCCGGAAGGAAGCTGAAGATGTTCGCCGAATACAGGACGATGCCCACCGACAGGTACGCCGCCACGACGACCACGTCTCTACCCGTCGCAGACAGTTCCGACCAGCGAAGCATCACACCATCACAGCACATTCACCGCGCACCCACGTCCGACGAAGGAGTGACCTTCGGTCGACCGGGGACATGACGAAGCCGCCGCCCCCGAACCGGGGAACGGCGGCTTCGTCGAAGGCGGACTGTCAGTCGAGGTAGTCGCGGAGAACCTGCGACCGCGACGGGTGACGGAGCTTCGACATCGTCTTCGACTCGATCTGGCGGATCCGTTCACGAGTGACGCCGTAGACCTGACCGATTTCGTCGAGCGTGCGGGGCTGACCGTCGGTCAGACCGAAACGGAGCCGAACGACACCGGCTTCGCGCTCGGACAGGGTCTCGAGCACGGACTGCAGCTGGTCCTGAAGCAGGGTGAACGACACCGCGTCGACGGCCACGACAGCCTCGGAGTCCTCGATGAAGTCACCGAGCTGGCTGTCGCCCTCGTCACCGATCGTCTGATCGAGCGAGATGGGTTCACGCGCGTACTGCTGGATCTCCAGCACTTTCTCCGGCGTGATGTCCATTTCCTTGGCGAGCTCTTCCGGAGTGGGCTCGCGACCCAGGTCCTGGAGCAGCTCACGCTGGATACGGCCGAGCTTGTTGATGACTTCCACCATGTGCACCGGAATACGGATGGTGCGTGCCTGGTCGGCCATTGCGCGAGTGATGGCCTGACGGATCCACCACGTCGCGTAGGTGGAGAACTTGTAGCCCTTCGTGTAATCGAACTTCTCGACGGCACGGATCAAGCCCAAGTTTCCTTCCTGGATCAGATCCAGGAACGCCATTCCGCGACCGGTGTAGCGCTTGGCAAGCGACACCACCAGGCGAAGGTTGGCTTCGAGCAAGTGATTCTTGGCGCGGTTACCGTCTCGGCAGATCCATGTGAAATCGCGACGCGCAGCGACCGGGAGCTTCTCGCCCTTCTCGGCGAACTCGCGCATCTTCTCGGTAGCGAACAAGCCTGCCTCGATGCGCTTGGCGAGCTCGACCTCCTCCTCCGCGTTGAGGAGAGCGACCTTGCCGATCTGCTTGAGGTAGGCGCGAACGGAATCTGCCGACGCGGTGAGCTCCGCGTCCTTACGGGCCTGGCGAAGCGCCTCGGACTCTTCCTCGTCCCAGACGAAGTCGCCGGACGCCTTGTCCTCGGCGGTCGGCTCGGAGGTGGCGTCGTCGTCGGCGTCGTCTCCCGCTGCCACGACCTCGACAACGTCGTTGGCGGCCGCAGCGATGTCGCCGTCGGAGATATCGATGTCATCGATGCCGGGAGCATCGTCTTCCCCGTCGGCGGCCGGTGCTGCGTCGCCTGCCTTCTTGGCTGCGGCCTTCTTCGCCGGAGCCTTCTTGGCGGCCGCGCGCTTCGCGGGTGCCTTCTTCGCCGCGGCTTTCTTGGCCGGAGCCTTGGTTGCCGGTGCCGCTTCTGCAGGGGCTGCAGTCGCGGAAGCGACGGCGCCCTCTCTGACGGTGCCGTTCGGTGCCTCCGCAGCAGGTGCAGGGTTCGCAGACTCTGTTGCTGAATCTACGGTCTGACGGATATCGGTGGCTGCCACGTACGCCCTTTCGTGACGGTGTCGTGCGGCGTCACGCCAGAGTGGTTTCCGGCGGAGAGGTCTTGTCGATTGTGCCGGCGTGCAGACCGGCATCAACCATTGTAACGACCCGTCGGGAGTTTGTTACCGAGCCAGTGCCGTATCGGCTGCTGTGTCGGCCGCGAGAGCTGCGCCGACGATTCCAGCGGTGTTCAACAAAGTGGCCGCCACCACGGGCGTTCTGTTGGTCAAGTGCGGAATCCACTTCTCGCTCTTGCGGCTGATTCCGCCTCCGGCGATGAACAGATCCGGCCACAGCAGAGCTTCGAAGGTCTCGAGAACCTTCGACACTTCCTTCGCCCACTCCTTGTAGGACAGGTCCTTGTTCTCCTTCACGGACGACGCCGCTCGGTGCTCGGCCTCCTTGCCGTCGACCTCGAGGTGACCGAACTCGGTGTTCGGCAGGAGTACCCCGTTGTGCAGAACTGCGGAGCCGATGCCCGTGCCGAAGGTCAGCAGAATCACGACGCCGTTCTTGTCCTTGCCTGCGCCGTATCGATCCTCGGCGACACCCGCGGCGTCTGCGTCGTTCAACACGACCACGTTGCTGTGCCCCAAAGCCGACGCGAACAGCGACTTCGCGTCGGTGTCGATCCACGACTTGTCGATGTTGGCTGCGGATCGTGCTATCCCTCCGGTCACGACGGCAGGCAGTGTGACGCCCACGGGGCCGGTCCACTCGAAGTGAGCGGCGATGCGGGCCACGACCTCGGCCACTGCCTCCGGCGTCGACGGTTGCGGCGTCTCGATCTTGTACCGATCGCCGACCAGTTCGCCGGTGACGAGATCGACGATTCCGCCCTTGATGCCACTGCCGCCTACGTCGACGCCGAAACCCTGCCGCTGCCGCGCGTCCGTCGGCGTAGTGACGGATCCGGGCTGGATCGCAGGGTCGGACTGAAGGTGCGGGCCTGACTGAGTCATGTGGAGTTCACTCCTGATCATCGGGGCATCTACTCGTGCACGTGCGGTGAAAAGCGTAGCCAAGCTGCGTGCTTCGACAATAGTGCCGCGACGGTGATTCGGCGGGTGTGACGCAGTCCGCACCGACGACCGAGTGGTGCGATTCCCGCACACTGTGATCCGATGGGTTCCGTGCCGACTGCATCCGATGACGCCTTCCACCCGACCTCGACGTCCGCTGCGCCCACCCCTCGGGTACCCGACCCCCGCGTGTCGGAGGAGGATCTGAATGCACTGTCGACGGTGGCGCGTGATGTGGCCCGCGCAGCGGCGGCGCATGTTCGGACTCGGCGTCCGCAGGTGTTCGGGCCCGGCGCGCCCGCGGAGACGTCCGACTCCGGACACTCCGTCCACACGAAAAGCACTCCCACCGATCCCGTCACCGTCGTCGACACCGAGACGGAACAGCTCCTGCGGTCTCTGCTCGCCGAGTCGCGGCCTGCCGACACCATTCTCGGCGAGGAAGGCGGTGGCCAATCCGAGTCGGTGGCAGGTGTCCGGTGGGTGCTCGATCCCATCGACGGGACCGTCAACTTCCTCTACGGCCTACCCGCCTACTCGGTGTCCGTCGCCGTCCAGATCGACGGTGTGAGCGTCGTAGGGGTCGTCGTCGACGTCGCCCGTGACGTTCTCTACAGCGCATCACGGGGCCACGGCGCCACGGCGGAGTATTCGGACGGCACGGTGGAGCAGCTCGAGTGCAACCCCACCTCGGACGTCGCATTGGCGCTCGTCGCAACAGGTTTCGGCTACGGTGCGGCCAGGCGACGGGTGCAGGGCGCGATCATCGCTGAGTTACTCCCGCGTGTCCGCGACATTCGCCGCGTCGGATCGGCTGCACTGGATCTGTGCATGGTCGCCTCGGGTGCCGTGGATGCTCATTTCGAACATGGTCTGAGCCCGTGGGACTGGGCCGCAGGATCGCTCATCGCCGAAGAAGCGGGCGCGACGGTCATCGCGCCCGACCCGACGTCGACATCACTCGACGGTGCCGTGACCGTTGCCGTCGCACCGGGAATCGCACGAGAATTCGTGGCGACGCTCGACGACGTGGGCGCGCTGGAGGCGATCTCCGGCGCCGCCGACGCCTGATCTTCGGCGGACCGAGCGGTGAAAGTCACTGCTGCAGTCGAGATCCGCTCGGTCGCCGACGACCGAGCGGATCCGGCTCAGCAGCGTGCGGTGCGCGCCGCTTCGAGCAGGCTGATGTCCAGAGGCGCAGGGGTGGAGCCCTGCGTCACCCCGGCCAGCGACTGAAGTACCGACTCGGCGTCGTCGTTGGGCTGCAAATTCTTGAAGTACGTTCCGAGCGCGAGATCGACGGTGTCGTCGGCGCGTGTGTCCTGGATGAGTTCCGCGCAGGGGGCCGCCAGCCATACGGCACTGGCCGCCGCTTTCCCGTTCTCGCCGAACCGAATCTGGCCCTGGCACTGCATGTTCTGATCGACGTACACGGGGTCGTTGCCGACCTGTACGTCCGGTGCACTCGCGAATCCGTATTCGCTCAGGTCGGCGGCGACGGTCGCGGCCTGCCCGCGCTCGCCGTTCGCGTTGAACACTCGGACCTTGGTGGCGGACAGGGCTGCAGGTTCGGTGTCCAGGAGCGTCTCGCGATCGACCCGCTCACCCAGTGCAACAGGCACCGTTCCGTCGTCGGCAGGGGCCGTCGACGGTTCGTTGCACTCGACGGTGGCCGCGACCGTCTCACCGGAGGTGAACACACGGATCCACGTGAACACGCCGAGAAGTGCCAATACTGCGAGCACCGCGACGATCGGCAGTGCTCGGCGTCGCCGGAAGGGTCGCCCACGATCGTCGAACGATGAGCCCTCGGTGATCAGAGAAACCACGGTGTCGATGCGCCTTTCGTTCGCGAGGATCGAACGCGCGGGCAACGATGGTTCGGACCGATGCTTGCGCGCGCCAGCCCACTGTAGTGCTCACCCGAGGGAATGGCCCTTCGCAGGCATGGAATGCCCGGCGTGTCCGAGGTGTTCAAGGGGTTTGTCAGGTGATTGTGGAGGCAGACGGTGAGGCGGTTTCGTCTATGTCATTCGCTTCGGCTATTGTCTGGCGGCCCCGGTGCTGAGAATTCCGAGCAGTCACCGTGGTGGACGGCAGCGCTGTGTCGATGTCTCGATCGTGTTTCAACCTGGGACGTTCGGGCATTACCCGGGTAGTTTCTCGGGCACCTTGCATCGAGGTCGTCCGTTGTAGAGCAGTACCAGCGGTGTTCGGCCTGCATGTCTTGGCGAGCAGCACCCACAAATGAAGAGAACAGCCGCAGAGAATCAGACACGGTGGAGGCGGCTCGGGAGCAGGCCGAAGGCAACGATCGGCACGTGTCCACCCGCACAACACGCACGAGGACGAGGGGTAACAGAAGACAATGGCAACCGACTACGACGCACCGAGAAGAACAGAATCCGACGATGTGTCGGAGGATTCGCTCGAGGAGCTGAAGGCACGTCGCAACGAGGCGCAGTCCGCGGTGGTCGACGTGGACGAGTCGGACACAGCGGAGTCGTTCGAACTCCCGGGTGCCGATCTGTCCGGCGAAGAGCTGTCGGTACGGGTGGTTCCGAAGCAGGCAGACGAATTCACTTGTTCGAGCTGCTTCCTGGTACACCACCGGAGCAGGCTGGCGAGCGACGCCAACGGCGTTCTCGTCTGCCGCGATTGCGCGGCGTGATTTCGGTCGACGGGAATCGAACGACCTAGCTGAACCACGCCGACCGACGAGGACACACAGATCAGGTGGTGCAGACGATGCGGCCGAGAGCGCTCAGGCGTGATCTCCGGGGGTGGGCCGCGTCAGAGCCGATACCAACGCGTCGGGGCGTGAGGTACTGACCAACCAATAGGGTGTGGGATCGTCCGGATCATCGAGAACGACGAGAACCATCTGTCTGACCCAAGTGCGGTGTTGAACGAAGGCAAGAGGATCCAACTGCCTTCCCAGTGCCGCACTTTTTGCTGTCGCGGGCACGACGGCAGCGCGTGCGATCACGTCGAGAGGTAGATGCGCCTTGCCGACGCGGAGCTCACCGTCGCCTGCTGCGTCCTTCTCGACCTCGACTCGCATGCGGCTGAGCCAGATCAGAGCCCAGATCGGGAACGGTAGGACCAATACGTAGGGGAGCCAGGCCCTCAGTCCTGGGGCGCCCATGTGTACCTCGGCAGCCAGTAGGACCCCGACGGCCATGGCAACCGGCCACCACCACAGCGGTACCCATAGTTTCTCGGAGTGCACCACGCGCCGACCGTCTCCGCGGTCGGGCGAAGCGTCGGGATGCAGGTCGCGGCGAGAGTTCTGTGACACGTACTCCAGAGTAGCTGGCGCCTGCACGGCAAGCGGTCGGTGCTCCACTCGGGAAAGTTGTCGCCGGAACACGTACGAGGCCGCGTTCGGTCGTGGGTCGGCGCGTAGTCTCAGTGCACGTGAGTGACGATTTCAGCAGTGACGGCACGTTCGGTGCCGCGATGTCGGCGGATGCGCCCCTCGGCGCGGTCCGAGTAATCCGTCTGGACAAAGAGTTACCTCTTCCGGTCCGCGCGCACGCAGGCGATGCGGGGGTCGATCTGCACATCACCGCAGACACCTCGATCGCGCCGGGGGAGCGTGTGGTCGTCGGTACCGGAATCGCGGTTGCACTCCCGTTCGGCACTGTCGGTCTCGTCCATCCCCGTTCGGGTCTGGCTGCACGGTCGGGGCTGTCCATCGTCAATGCGCCGGGCACCATCGATGCCGGTTATCGAGGCGAAATCAAGGTCTGCCTGGTGAACATGGATCCGCGCGATGCGATCGACCTGGTTCGCGGGGATCGCATCGCCCAGTTGCTGGTTCAGCGCGTAGAACTGGTCACGTTCACCGAGGTCGAGTCTCTCGACGAGACCAGCAGAGGTGACGGAGGCTACGGGTCGAGTGGTGGTCATTCCAGTCTGACGCCCTCTGTGCCGGCGGCAGACACATCGAGTCGAGAGGGAGTGAGCTGATCATGTTCGGACGTCGCAAGAAGGACGCAGACGCAGCGGGTGCCCCCAACGAGGACGCCCAAGGGGCAGACGAAGCGCAGATCGGCTCCACCGGTCGGGATACCGACGACGCACTCGATCCACAGGATCGTGCCGCCGATCAGGGTCCGTTCGACCTCGAGGAGCTCGACGAGGACCGCGAGACCCTGGCAGCGACTCGGTTGGACCTCGGTTCGGTTCTGCTGCCGCTTCCTGCCGGCGGGCAACTTCAGGTGGAGATGACGCAGGCCGGTGCGCCGCAGGCCGTCCACGTGGTCACCCAGTACGGCCGCATCACCATCGCGGCGTACGCCGCCCCGAAGTCGCCAGGCCAGTGGCGCGAGGTTGCCGCGGACCTCGCGGGTTCGTTGCGAGGTGATCAGTCGGAGGTCTCCGTCGAAACCGGGCCGTGGGGGCGGGAACTACACGGCGTCACGGCGAACGCGGACCTGCGTTTCATCGGCGTCGACGGGTACCGGTGGATGGTTCGTTGCGTGCTCGCAGGCCCGTCGGGCGCTGTCGGTGCCGATTCGCCACTCGTGGCGATCGCTCGCGACGTGCTGTCGCAGACGGTCGTCGACCGAGGCAGCGATCCCCATCCGGTCCGTACACCCCTCCCGGTCGTTCTCCCGCAGGCTCTGCTGGCGCAGTTGGCTGCCGCTCAACAACAGCAACAGGCCGCTGCACAGCAAGCCGGAGCACAGCAAGCCGGCGCGCAGCAAGCTGGAGCGCAGCAAGCCGGAGCGCAGCAAGCCGGGGGTCAGGCAGCGCCGCAGGCTGGGCCGCCGAACCCCGTCGGTCCGACGGAAGGTCCCCGGCGCGGTACCTCCGGATCCGCGATGCAGCAGTTGGGTTGACGGAACGGTCGGTGGAGCGGCTCACACGCCGATGGTCGACAGCCCCTCCACCGCACGTCGACCGAGAATGGACGGATCCGCACCGATCTCGGCCAGCGTGACCGTCGCCAGCGAGGATCGGGCGATGGTGCCGTGCCAGGCGATCGCCACGTCGTGTGGATGAACTGGATCGTCGACGGCCGCCACGATGGATGTTCTCGTTGTCGATCGGGCGAGTTCGGAGAGCTCCGGGGCCGTGTAGCCAGCAGCCTCGTCGAGTGCCGACGGAAGATCCGGCCACTGCGAAGTCCACGACCGGCGCAGCGTCGATGCGAGCCAGGCAGGAGAGGTGGCCGCCATGGCGTCGACGACAGCGCCGAGCCCGTCCCTCCGCAGCGCTGTCGCGGTGTACACCGCGCTGAGAGCAGCGGGCGCGCCGTGCGCCGAACCGAGCCACGGAGGTAGCGCCGCCAGGATCCCGAAGACGTGCTCGGGATTGCGGAGAGCCCACGCCGCGGCCACTGCCGCCCCGATCGACACGCCTCCGACGATGATGGGGCCGTGCTGGAGGGCGGCCAGTTCGAGGGCGTTTTCGTACGACTCGACTACCCGCGTCGGGTCCGGTTCGACGGCGGTGGTGTGCGTCCCTGCCAAGGCGAGTGCGTCCGCGAACGCCTCGGCGGCGAACGCAGCGTCGGAGCCGGTGCCGGGCAGGACGACGGCGTGCGCGGGCCAGGTATCCATGACTCGGAATTGTCCACGTCCGTCCGGCGTTGTCGACGACCGAGGGTGCTGCACGAGTCGGGAGTCCGAACACGGCACCGCGCGCTTGGACTTAACCGTCGCGCCGGGGTTACAGTGGCCAGGAGCCACGCCGCATGACGTGGCACAACTTCGCAGATGCTTTCAGGAGCGCACCATGGCACCCGCTGCCGCAGGGTATTTCCGCAAACTCACCCGGAAATTGACCGAGGACGTCGACAGCCTCGACGCACAGGAGATGGCGGAGTCGGCGGAGGCATCCGGCGCTCAACGCGCGTGTGATTGTTCCCGCGGTGACGAAGTCACCATGCTCGGACGTCTGCGCAGTGTGGAGGCCTGCTCCAAGGCCGCGAACGCCAACATCGAAGCGGAGTTCTTCGACGGAACCGACCCGGTGACGCTCGTGTGGATCGGCCGTCGCAAGATCCCGGGAATCGAGCCGGGCAAGACCGTGCTGATTCGGGGCAGAGTAGGGGTTCGCGACGGCCGGAAGATCGTCTACAACCCATACTACGAACTGCGCGACGACTCCTGACGCCCTTGCCGCCGTCCGCAGGTGACGGTGTGGCACCCTCGACATCGTGACCGAGAGCGACAGGCCAGAGGCCGAGGAACGCAAGCAGACCATCCTTGAACAGATGGGTGGGCTGAGCGGCGTGGTGGCGTCCACGCTGCCCGTCATCGCCTTCGTCCCGGCCAACAGTTTCTTCGACCTGACGGTCGCCATCTGGACGGCGCTCGGTGTTGCACTCGCCGTCATGGTGTGGCGACTGGTCACGAAGGCGCCGGTTCAGCCGGCGATTTCCGGGTTCTTCGGAGTCGGTATCTGTGCGTTCATCGCGTACCGCACCGGAGATGCCAAGGGCTACTTCCTGTTCGGCATCTACACTTCCCTTGCCTACGCGGGTGCATTCGTGCTGTCGATGATCGTCCGGTGGCCGCTCGTCGGTGTCGTCTGGGGGTATCTGAACGGCAAGGGCACCGCGTGGCGTCGCAGCAGTCGTGCCGTCGTCTCGTACGACATCGCGACGTTCGCCTGGGCGGTGGTGTTCGGCGCACGGTATCTCGTGCAGTCGCAACTCTACGACGCCGACCAGACGGGGTGGCTCGCCGCCGCCCGTATCGGCATGGGATGGCCGCTGACAGGCGTCGCGCTACTGGTGACCTTCTGGGCCGTGCGGCGCGCCGACAATGCGCTCGACAACGAGTCCGCCGAGCACCGAGAGATCAAGTAACTCAGCGGGAGTGGCGCGTCACCCCAACTTGGACAGGCCGACGGCTGCGCGTAGTTCGTCCTCGACTTCTTTCGAGGCGACGAACAGCAACTCGTCCCCTCCTTCTAGCGGATCGTCCTGCTGCGGAACGATGACTCGACCGCCGCGCAGAATGGTCACCAAAGCGGCGTCACGGGGCAGCGACAGCTTGCGGACCGGCTTGCCGGCGAGCGCCGTGTTTTCCGGAAGCGTGACCTCCACCAGGTTCGCCTGACCTTTTCGGAATGTCATCAGGTGAACGAGATCGCCCACCGACACCGCTTCCTCGACCAGCGACGCCAGCATTCGGGGCGTCGACACCGCGACGTCCACGCCCCACGATGCGTCGAACAGCCATTCGTTACGAGGATCGTTGACCCGCGCGACAACACGATTGACGCCGAACTCCGTCTTCGCCAGCAGGCTCAGGACGAGGTTGGCCTTGTCGTCGCCCGTTGCCGCGATGACCACGTCGTACTGCTCGAGGTGGGAGGCCTCGAGCAGTGCCAGTTCACAGGCGTCGGCGAGAACCCATTCCGCCTCGGGAATCGCGTCGCGGTCGAGGTGATCGAGTTTGCGTTCGAGGAGCATGACGCTGTGCTCGCCGCGAATGAGTTCGCGAGCAATGGATCTGCCGACAGCTCCGGCACCGGCGATGGCAACTCTCATGGTGTCCTCAGTTTCGTGTCGAGGGCGAATGTCGGGCGAGGCGTCAGTCGTCGGACGGTGGGGGATTGGACGCGAGCGCGATGGCTTCGGCGACCGTGCCGGACACCGCGGCCACGTAGATCTCGTCGTCGGACTGGATGACGGTTTTCTTGTCCGGCAGCAGCCCGGTGCCGAACCGGATGATGAACGCAGCCCGCGACCTCGTCGACTCCTCGAGTACGGATACTTTCCTCCCGATCCACCCCTCGTGGAAATCGAGAAGCACGACGGCGACGTTGCCCGACGGGTCACGCCATTTCGTCGTCGGGTCGTCCCGCAGGAGGTTGTGCAGGAAACGGTCGGTCGCCCACGGGACGGTGGCCACCGTCGGGATCCCGAGCCGCTCGTACACCGCGGCGCGCTTGGCGTCGTAGATCCGTGCGACGACCCGCTCGACACCGAACGTCTCACGAGCCACGCGCGCGGAGATGATGTTCGAGTTGTCGCCGGACGACACTGCGGCGAACGCCTCGGCCTTCTCGATGCCTGCCTTCGTCAGAACGTCGCGGTCGAAGCCCATTCCGATGACTCGGTGGCCGTCGAACGCGGGATCGAGTCTGAGAAACGCCGTCTCGTCACGGTCGATGACGGCCACCTCGTGGCCGATTCTCTGCAGAGCACCGGCCAGCGACGCGCCCACCCGCCCGCATCCCATCACCACTACGTACACAGATCCAACTCCATTCGGATTCTTCTTCTCGGCGCTCGCTCTGCACCAACGTAACGGTCGGGGACGCACGGATCGAGCGTCGGGATGCATCGGCCGTCGCCGAGTTGGACAAATCGGGTTGCGTGTCGAGCGAATCGGCGAGTTCGGGTGCACCGATGTCGTGATTCGATTCGGACGGCTTACGCTTTCACGGTGTCCAAGCTCTCGACCGCCGCGAAGCGGCTCGTGCTCGGTAGACCGTTCCGAAGCGACAAGCTCGGTCACACCTTGCTCCCCAAGAGGATCGCGCTGCCGGTGTTCGCCTCCGACGCCATGTCGTCGGTGGCGTACGCACCGGAGGAGATCTTCCTCGTACTGTCGGTCGCCGGCATCTCCGCGTACGCCTTCACTCCGTGGATCGGGCTCGCGGTGTGCGTCGTCATGGCCGTCGTCGTCGCGAGCTATCGACAGAACGTGCATGCCTATCCGTCGGGCGGCGGCGACTACGAGGTCGCGACGGTCAATCTCGGACCGACCGCCGGACTCACGGTGGGAAGCGCGCTGCTCGTCGACTACGTGCTGACGGTTGCAGTGTCGGTGTCGGCGGCAGCGTCGAACATCGGATCCGCCATCCCGTTCGTAGCTCAGCACAAGGTTCTGTTCGCGGTCCTGGCGATCGTGCTGATCACGTCGATCAATCTGCGCGGCATCCGCGAGTCCGGAGCTGCGTTCGCTGTGCCGGTCTATGCATTCATGATCGGAATGTTCGTGATGCTCGGGTGGGGCCTGTTCCGCGTCTACGTGCTCGGAGACGAACTGCACGCCGAGTCGTCGGGCTTCGAGCTGAAAGCCGAGGATTCCCACCTCTACGGCATCGCGTTCGCGTTCCTGATAGCCCGAGCCTTCTCGTCGGGCTGCGCGGCGCTCACCGGAGTCGAAGCGATCAGCAACGGTGTGCCGGCCTTCCGTAAGCCGAAGTCACGCAACGCGGCGACGACGTTGCTCATGCTCGGTGGAATCGGCATCACGCTGTTGATGGGAATCATCCTTCTGGCCGAGAAGATCGGCATCAAGTACGCGCTCGAGCCGAGCGAACAGCTGGTAGGAGCGCCGGACGGCTACCAGCAGAAGACACTCATCGCGCAACTCGCCGAGGCGGTCTTCCACGGGTTCCCGATCGGGTTCTTCTTCATCACCGTCGTGACCGCACTCATTCTCGTCCTCGCCGCCAACACCGCGTTCAACGGATTTCCGGTACTCGGTTCGGTTCTCGCCCAGGACCGGTATCTCCCGCGCCAGTTCCACACCCGTGGTGACCGCCTTGCGTTCAGCAACGGAATTCTCTTCCTGTCCGCCGCCGCGATCGCGTTCGTCGTCGTGTTCGACGCCGAAGTGACCAAGCTCATCCAGCTCTACATCGTCGGTGTGTTCGTGTCCTTCACCCTGAGCCAAACCGGCATGATCCGGCACTGGACGCGGTTGCTGCGTGTGGAACAGGATCCCGAACAGCGTCGCCGAATGTTTCGCTCACGCATCGTCAACAGTGTCGGACTCGGGCTCACCGCCACGGTCCTCGTCATCGTGCTCATCACCAAGTTCGCGGCCGGTGCATGGATCGCCATCGTCGCCATGTTCGCGGCGTTCGGTCTGATGAGCCTGATCCGCAAGCACTACGACACGGTCGCCCGTGAACTCGAGGACGAGGAATGGGATGGCGTGCTGCCCAGCCGCACGCATTCGATCGTGCTGGTGTCCAAGCTGCACATGCCGACCCTTCGTGCGTTGGCGTACGCCCGCGCGACCCGCCCGGACACCCTGGAAGCCATCACCGTCAACGTCGACGAGCCGGACACCCGTCAACTGGTCAAGGAGTGGGAGGCCAGCGATGTCACCGTGCCACTCAAGGTGGTCGAATCCCCGTACCGGGAAATCACCAAGCCGGTCCTCGACTACGTCAAACGCGTACGACGCGACTCGCCGCGCGACGTGGTCACGGTCTTCATACCGGAATACGTCGTCGGGCACTGGTGGGAGCAGATTCTGCACAACCAGAGCGCACTGCGCCTCAAGAGTCGGTTGCTGTTCCAGCCGGGAGTGATGGTGACGAGCGTTCCCTGGCAGCTGCAGTCGTCGGCGAAAGCGAAGCGCGAGAGCATCGAGAACGCGCCCGGTGCGTCCCGCCGAGGCTACGAACCCCCGAGCGGAACCGGGCGATGACCGACAGTTGGTTCGGGTCGACGATCGAGGTCACTCTCGGTGCGCCCGGGCACGGAGGGTTCTGTGTGGCCAGGCACGACGGACGCGTCATGTTCGTTCGACACGGCCTGCCCGGGGAGATCGTGCGAGCGAAGGTCACCGAGGATCGGGGTGGGTCGTACTGCCGCGCCGACGCCGTCGAAATAATTGCCCCGTCGGCCGATCGCATCACTCCACTGTGTCCCATCTCCGGTCCCGGCGGCTCGGGATGCTGCGATTGCTCCCACGTGAACCAGTCCGCGTCGCGGGCCATGAAATCGGTAGTGGTGGAGGAACAACTTCGTCGGATCGGCGGTCTCGACCGAGAGGTCGCCGTCGAGGAACTGCCGAACACCGGCGACGGCACCGGCTGGCGGAGTCGTGTCCGATTGGCCGTCGACGCGGGTGGCCGCGCAGGCTTCCATCGATACCGCAGCGCCACCGTCGTGCCGGCACTGAGCTGTCCGCAGGTCGTCGCAGGCGCCTTCGACGGTCTCGCCGATTCGACATGGCGTCCGGGCTCGGAGCTGGTGGTTGCCGTCGGCAGCTCGGGAGAGCGGCACGTCGTCGAGATCTCACCAGCATCGGTGTCGCGCACGGGTCGCCGATCACCCGGTCGACGCGGTGCATCTGCTCGACGGGCCGCATCGTCGGCCCCGCGTCCGGAACGGGCCGTCGTCGGTAGCGGACGAGTACGCGAATCGGTGTCGGGGCGTGACTGGGAACTGGACGCAACCGGATTCTGGCAGGCACACCGAGGCGCCGCGCAGATCTACTCCGACGTGGTGACCGAGTGGGCCGACGCCAGGCCCGGTGAGGTCGCGTGGGACCTGTACGGGGGAGTCGGCGTGTTCGCGTCGAGCCTGGCGACAGGAGTCGGCGCCACCGGCCAGGTCGTCAGTGTCGAGTTCTCGCGTAAGGCGTCGGCCGACGGCGCCCGTGCGCTCGCCGATCTCGAGCAGGTGCGATTCGTGCCCGGACGAGTCGAACGCACCGTCCGTGCGCTTCCCGCGCCGAACGTCGTCGTGCTCGACCCACCTCGATCGGGAGCAGGCAAAGAGGTCGTGGCAGCAGTCGCGGCGTCGGCACCCGGCCGCGTGGTGCACATCGGCTGCGACCCCGCGTCCTTCGCCCGCGATGCCCGGCTGTTCGTCGACGCCGGATATCGACTCGCGCAGGTGCGTGCATTCGACGCTTTTCCCCTGAGTCATCACGTGGAGTGCATCGGACTGCTCGTGCGAGAAGGTGGCACACCGTAGAGGTCGTGGGCTCGGTAGATTGAGCCGAGTGAAATCGCCCTTCCCTCGTTTCCGTCGCGTCCGTACCGTGTCGATCCTCGCCGTCGCCGCTGTCGCCGGCCTGGTCGTGTCCTGTTCGTCGACCGCAGACGAATCGACGGTTACCCCCGCAGCTGCGGGCGCCGACAATGCGTTTCCAGTGTCGATCGACACCAAGTTCGGTGACGTCACCGTGCCCGAGCGCCCGCAGCGTGTCGTCGCCCTGGGATGGGCCGACGCGGAAACCGCGCTCGCACTCGGCGTACAGCCGGTGGGCGCGAGCGATTGGCTGGCGTTCGGAGGCGACGGCGTGGGCCCTTGGGCCGACGGCCTGTACGACAGTCCTCCTGAGATCATCGGCACCCAGGAACCGTCCTACGAGGCGGTTGCGGCTCTGGAACCCGACCTGATCCTGGACACCAAGAGTTCGGGGGATCAGGAACGGTACGACAAGTTGACACAGATCGCGCCGACGGTGGCTCTGCCCGACGGCGCGGACAACTACCTGACCACCGTCGAGCAACAGGTGACCATGGTGTCGGCGGCGTTGGGTGAATCGGAGAAGGGCGCCCAGCTGTTGGCCGACCTGTACGGTCGGTTCCAGACAGCAGCGGCGGAGCATCCGGAGTTCGAGGGCAAGACCATCACTGTCGGAGCCTTCAGCGGAACCGGATACGGGGCGTACATCTCCGACAGCACGCGAGTCGTGTTCATGAAGAAGCTCGGTTTCGTATCGAGCCCAGCCATCGACGCGTTGACGGCGACAAGAACCGGCTCGACCGGATTCTCGGTGCCCGTATCGGAAGAGGAACTGAACACGCTCGATGCGGACGTCGTGGTGATCTTCCCGGTACAGCGATCGGCCGACGACGTGACGAGTAATCCTCTGTTCCAACAGATCCCTGCAGTCCGGGACGGACGGTCACTGGTGTTCGACGATCCCGACGTGGCCAAGTCCTACTCGACCAATTCGATTCTGTCGGCGACGTACGCCCTCGACACTGTCGTTCCGATGATCGCGGAGAGGGCCGAACGCTGACGGGTAAATGCTCGGTCACCGAGTTTCCACGACGGCGACGGATGTGGTTGCGGCGTGTTTCGGGGCGCGGATGCGCTGGGAGCCGCAGGTGCACCGCTGGTAGGTGACGGTGCCTTCGCTGGTGTTGTGGCTGCTTTCGGTGGTCCAGGTGTGGATGTGTGCGCTCATACCCACGACTGTGCTGTAATGGTCTTGTGCATATCAACCCTTACGGAACGTATGCGGTTCAACTCGGAGTCGAATTGCTCAATTCGCCGCCGATGTCGGCGGACGAGCTCGGTCGCCGGTGCGTCGAGGCAGGACTCGTTCTCGACGCACCGGCGACCGACGCGGACGTCACCGCCACCGTTGCATTTCTCCGCGAGTGGGAGACGGTCGTCGACGCCGATACCGAACAGGCTCGGGCGGACGTCCTCAACGGCCTGCTCGCGCAGGCGTCGGCCTACCCGCGGCTGACCAACCATGCGGGCGACGGCTGGCACATGCACTACCGCGACCCGAACATCGCTCTCGGGTCCGTGGTGCGGGCGTTGGTCAGCGTCGGAACGGCGTTGCATCTGACCGGGCGTGGAATGAACAGGTTGGGCAGGTGCGCGGCGGAGGACTGCGTACGTGTGTTCGCCGACGTGTCGAGGACCGGAAGGCAACGCTACTGCGGCACTGTGTGTTCCAACCGCGACGCCGTACGGCGGCACCGAGCCAGGGCTGCCACCGAGTGACGAGAAGATCAGGTCTTGCGGTTGTACAGACGCATCGTGATCGGCCCGAACACGAGTAGGAAGCCGCCACACATCGCGGCAGTGACGGCGAGCTTGGTGGCGTCCGGTTCCCCTGACATTAACGACCGGATGGACGTGACCAGGAAGCTGACCGGATTGACCTCGACGAACGCGCGGAGCCACCCCGGCATGGTCTGGGGGTCGACGAAGATGTTGCTGGCGAATGTCAACGGAAACAGGATGAACATCGACACGCCCATGACCGCGGCCTCGGTGCGCACGATCATCGCGATCATCGTCCACACCCACGAGAGACAGAACGAGAAGATCAACAGCAGTGCGATCGAGGCGACGACGCCGAGGAGACCGCCGTCGGGCCTGAACCCGATGACGAGACCGAGGATCAGCACGATGACCGACGCCAGTGAGTAGCGGACGACGTCGCCGAGGAGCGCGCCCACCAACGGTGACGGGCGCCAGATGGGTAGTGATCGGAACCGGTCGAACACGCCCTTCTCGATGTCCTTGTTCAACGTCACACCCGTGTACATCGTGATCATCACGACGGTCTGCACCAGAATTCCCGGCAACAGGAACTGGATGTAAGCGGTGGTGGATCCGGCGAGAGCGCCTCCGAACAAGTACGTGAACAGCAACGTGAACATGATCGGAAACATCGTCACGTCGAACAGTTGCTCGGGGACGTGCTTGATCTTGAGGAGCGCTCGCCACCCGAACGACAGCGAGCTGGCGACGGCGTTCGGCCGCGGGGGTCGTGTTGCGCCGCTTCGTAGTACGTCCGCGACCGCGGCCTGCTCGGACGCGTCCTTCGACAGCGTTGTCATGATGATGTCTCTGTTCTCTCGGTGGCGTTCGTGCGGGCGGACTCGTCGTCTGCGGGGTGGCCGGTCAGCGCGAGAAACACTTCGTCGAGGCTGGGTTGGCCGATGGCGAACGAGGCCACCGCGATTCCCGCGTCCTCGAACGCGGGCAGAGCAGCAGCCACCGAGGACGTCCGGTCCAGGCGAGCCGACAGTGCAACCGGATCTGCTTCCTCGGTCACCGACTCGGACAGGATCGTGCGAAGGATTGCTGCGGCTTCGGACCGTCGAGCGGGATCCAGTACTCGCACGTGCAGCGAGCCCGCGCCGACCGACGCCTTCAGTTCGCCGGTGGTGCCTTCCGCGATGACCTTGCCGCGGTCGATGACCGCGATCCGTCCGGCCAGTTGATCGGCTTCGTCGAGGTACTGAGTGGTGAGCAGAACCGTCGTACCGCCACCGACGAGAGCGCGGACGATGTCCCACACCTGATTGCGGCTACGAGGGTCCAGGCCGGTCGTCGGCTCGTCGAGGAAGATCAGTTCGGGAGTGACGATGATGCTCGCAGCGATGTCGATCCGACGCCGCATACCGCCCGAGTACGTCTTCACCTGGCGAGACCCGGCGTCGGCGATGCCGAACGCGGTGAGCAGTTCGTCCGCTCGGGACCGCGCCGCCGGACGCGAGTATCCGTAGAGCCGAGCCAGTAGGATCAGATTCTCGGTACCGGTCAGATCCTCGTCCAGCGATGCGAACTGGCCGGTCAGTGACACCTTGCCGCGAATGGCGTCCGCCTCGGAGGCGACGTCGTGGCCCAGTACGCGAGCCGACCCGCCGTCGATCGGAAGAAGTGTCGCGAGCATTCGGATCGTGGTCGTCTTGCCTGCTCCGTTGGGGCCGAGGACACCGTATACACCTCCACTCGGAACCGACAGGTCTATTCCGTCCACCGCAGTGTTGTCGCCGAAGCGTTTGATCAGGCCCGATGTCTCGATCGCCGGCATGTGTCCCATTCCTCCAAGATTGTCCGAATCGACCTCGAAGTGCAATCGATTATCCCGCGCAGCCATCCGCGGCGCAGGGTGTACCGAATATGTTGTGCGGCGGGAAAACGCGGAGGTTTCGGTGTGAGAGCAACATGAGCACTACTCTCTTGATCAATGAACGCGATCAGAGTCGAATTCGTTGGGACATCGTCACGGTGAGCACGGACCCCACGCCGGGCTCGCAGTACCAGGGGCCACCGAATTCAGAAGAGGACCCGTCGGCAGAACAAGGTGCGGCCTGTGCCGTGCCCAGTGCGCAGTTGCGCAACTTGCGAGCAGACGAGATGGAGCGGCTCCGCCGGCTGATGGCCGCGGTCGCCGGCGGTGATCAGCGCGCCTTCGGCGAGTTGTACGACGCCACCAGCGCACGCGTCTACGGCATGGTGCTGCGTGTCCTTCGCGACCCGGGGTACAGCGAGGAGACGACGCAGGAGGTGTTCCTCCAGATCTGGAAGTCGGCACCCAACTACGACCCGAACCAGGGAAGCCCCCTGGCGTGGATCATGACGTTGGCGCACCGGCGGGCGGTGGACCGCGTGCGGTCCGAGCAGTCCGGGACCGACCGTGAAGCTGCGTACGGGGCGATCAGCCACACCCCGGAACACGACGAGGTCCTCGAGGCCGTCACCCAGCGACTGGAATCCGACGCCGTGGTTGCGTGCCTCGACACACTGACCGATACGCAACGCGAGTCGGTACGAATGGCTTATTACAGCGGTTGGACATACCGCGAAGTGGCGGAGCGGCTCGGGGTCGCGGTTCCGACGATCAAATCGCGAATACGGGACGGACTGATCAAGTTGAAGACATGTCTGGGGGTGACACCCTCATGAGCGAAGCAACGCGACAGCGGCTGCTCGACTCCGCCGAGGTGTACGCCCTCCACGCGGTGAGCGCCGCCGAGGAAGCCGACATCGAACGTGACCGTGCGGCGGTGGACGACACCGCCCGTGTGCAGTTCAACATCCTTGTCGGCGAAATACAGGAAACTCTTGCGCTGGTGTCCGTGCTGGATGCCGCGGACCCCCCGGCGCAGCTGAGAGACCGCGTGCTGCAGGAAATTCCGCGCATCACGCAGGATGTCGCCGATCCCGCACCCGCAACGGTGACCACTCTGCGCGGACACCGAGATCGCCGCGCCAAGCAGGAGTGGAGCCGGCGGAACGGCCCAGGGGTGGGTCGGTGGCGTACCACGATGCTCGCCGCCGCGGCAGCAGTCGTCGTGGCAGTCGGCGGCGGAGTGGTCGCCACCCAGGTTTTGGGCAACGATCCGGCACCGACCCAGGCGGAACAGATCGTGGCAGCGCCGGATGCACGTGAGACCACTGCCGAGTTCCCCGGTGGCGGCACGGCGAACATCTCCTACTCCCGTGAGTCGGGTTCGCTCGTCGTCACGCTCGACGGCGTTTCCGCACCGGCGGCAGGCCAGGACTACCAGATGTGGTTCGTCGACGGCACGCCTCGGTCGGTCGGTCTGGTGACGGCCGAACAGTTGGCCGACAGCGACGGCACCGTCATCGACGGCATGGGCGCGGCAACGAACTTCGCGTTCTCGCTCGAGCCCGCAGGCGGATCTCCGCAGCCGACGGAGGTTCTGACGATGGTGACACTGGACGCGTGACACTCGACGCGTGACACTCGACGCCGATCGAGCTCGATGTGGGGCCTCAGCGCCCCACATCGAACTGCCCGAGAGATTTTATCGCGGTGTTCATCTGCATGTAGGCACCGGTCGCGAGGGTGGTCAGGAGCTCCAGTTTCACCGACGGTGCAGACACGGACAACGCGTCGAAATCTCGAACCGACATCACGGCGACCGACAACGGGGTGTCCGCCCGGAAATCGAGTAGGAACTTCGTTCGGGCCAGAAGGGGCATCTCGCCGAAACTCATCCCAGGAGACAGCGTCGAGATTCGGTGATGTCGACCTCCCGGTGAGGTGAACGACGACGACACTTGCCCGGCCAGTACGAGAAACAACCCGGCGGCCGGTTGTCCGCTCGTTACGACGGTGTCTCCCCTGGCGTAGGTGTGCACGGTGAAGGCGGGTTCGACAGCGGCGTATTCAGCCGGGGACAAGCCTTCGAGCACCGGGTGGTCTCGCAGGGCTATGCGGTCGGGTTGTCGAGGTCCGACGCAGTACTTGTCGAGCAGAATTTCCTCGGCCCACTGAATCGCGGAACCCAGGTCGGCGAAGACGCGTCCCGATGCGCCACCGGGGTCGATGCTCGAACTCGTGCGACCGAGAACTCCCGAAGGGTCGACGAGCGATGCTCGGCAACCACGGCTGGACAAGTGGGCAAGCACGCTGTCGAACATTCCGCGTGCCACGTCGCTGACCTCGTCGACGCCGCGGACGTCGATGACCAACGCATCGAGCTGTTCGTTGAGATTGCCGATCTCGCGCACTGCCGTTTCCGCGCCGGAGAACAACAGATCTCCGTGCAGCTCGTACACCCGAGCGCGGCTGCCGAACCGAGCGAGTGCAGCTTGCTCGATCTCGCTTCGTCGGCGCCGTGAGGGGGCCTCACCGACGGTGTACTTGCCGCGGATCGCGGACCGGGCCGCACGAGTGACATGGAGAAAATGCAGTTCGAGCTTGCGCGAGAGTTCGCGGCACGCCGCGACGCCGCGCACGCTGTTTCCGTGCGGATCGAGTCTGGGGGAGTAGACCGCAATTCCCATCTGACCGGGCAGGACGGCAAGAATGCCGCCACCCACCCCGCTCTTCGCGGGCATCCCCACTCGCGCAACCCAGTCGCCCGCACCGTCGTACATTCCGCACGTCGTCATCACACTCAACACACGTTCGACGAGCGCCGGAGCGAGGGCACGTTCCTTCGTGCGTGGGTTGAGTCCGTTGTTCGCCATCGTCGCCGCCATCATGGCGAGGTCGACCGCGGTGACGTCTATCGAGCACTGACGGAAGTACAGATCCACTGCGGCATCGGGATCGTCGGTGATGATGTCGAACGAGCGCAACATGTACCCGATCGCACGATTCCTGTTGCCGGTGCGGGCCTCGGAGAGATACACCGATTCGTTGAACGTCAGCGAGCGACCGGCGTACCGGGAGTAAGCCTGACGGATTCGTTCGAAACGATCCGCCGCCGACTTCCCGGCGATCAGCGACGCCGAGGTGATGGCTCCGGCGTTGATCATCGGGTTGCGTGGGCGTTCGGTGATCGGATCGAGACTGATCTCGTTGAACGGTTCACCCGACGGCTCGATGTCGATCTTCTGCGCGACGGCGTCCTCGCCCCGGTCGGCAAGGGCCAGTCCGTAGGTGAAGGGCTTGGAGATCGATTGGATCGTGAAGGGCGTCGACGTGTCGCCCACCTCGTACACGTATCCGTCGCTCGTCGCCAGGGCGATTCCGAATCCGTCGGGCGCGACCGCGGCGAGTTCCGGGATGTAATCGGCGACGCTGCCCGAGGTGTCGTCTCGGCAAGCGTCGAAGACGTGCTGGAGTATCTGATCCACGACGCTCGACATGAGGCAACCCTATGCTCCGACCTCGGTGTTCGGTGTGATCATCGACGCGTGGACGTGATGGTCGTGTTGCCCGAAGGTCACAGTATTGTCGGAGTCGGTACACGATTCGGCGGTGGTCGCGGTACGGCATCGACGGTGTCGGTACGGCGTCTACGTTTCGCTACGTAGACTGTTCTGATCGAAGAAGTGTCGAGCCATCGACATCGAAGTACCGCACGTGTTGCCGAAGTTTCCGGCCGGAGGGAGCGATCTCGTTGGGTGTTCTAGCGCGCGTTCAGTCGCCTGAGGACCTGCGCCGTCTTTCACCGGCGGAGGTGGTGGATCTGGCCGAGGAGATCCGTGAGTTCCTCGTCGAGACGGTGTCGGCCACAGGAGGTCATCTGGGTCCCAACCTGGGTGTCGTCGAGCTGACGTTGGCCGTCCACCGTACGTTCGATTCTCCGCGTGACCCGATCATCTGGGACACCGGCCATCAGGCGTACGTGCACAAGATGGTCACCGGCCGCACCGCCGAGTTCGCGTCGCTTCGCAAGCAGGGTGGACTGTCCGGGTATCCCTCGCGCGCCGAGAGCGAACACGACTGGGTCGAGTCCTCGCATGCGTCCGCATCGTTGTCCTATGCGGACGGGCTCGCCAAGGCTTTCGAGCTGACCGGTCAGAGCGACCGCCACGTCGTCGCCGTCGTCGGTGACGGTGCGTTGACGGGCGGGATGTGTTGGGAAGCACTCAACAACATCGCGGCCGGCAAGGATCGTTCTCTCGTGATCGTCGTCAACGACAACGGTCGCTCCTACGCGCCCACCATCGGTGGACTGGCCGAACATCTGGCAGCCCTACGCCTGCAACCGGGTTACGAGCGCATTCTCGACAACGGCCGCCGTATCGTCCGCAGGATTCCGTTGTTCGGGAAGACGGCGTACGCGATGCTGCACGGCATGAAAGCGGGCGTCAAGGACGCGATCAGCCCTCAGGTCTTGTTCACCGACCTCGGCATCAAGTACCTCGGACCGGTCGACGGTCACGACGAGCAGGCCATGGAGTCCGCGCTGCGCAGAGCCAAGGCGTACGGCGGTCCGGTGATCGTGCACGCCGTCACTCGCAAGGGCATGGGATACGCCCACGCCGAGAACAACGTCGCCGACCAGATGCACGCGACCGGCGTCATCGATCCGTTGACCGGGCTCGCCCGCAAGCAATCGGCTCCCGACTGGACGTCCGTGTTCTCGGCCGAATTGATCGACCGTGCGGCCGAGCGTGAGGACATCGTCGCGATCACCGCGGCCATGGCAGGCCCCACCGGCCTCGCGGCGTTCGGGGAGAAGTACCCCACCCGTATGTTCGACGTCGGGATCGCCGAACAGCATGCAATGACGTCGGCTGCAGGCCTTGCGCTCGGTGGCCTGCACCCCGTCGTCGCCGTGTACTCGACATTCCTCAATCGCGCCTTCGACCAACTACTGATGGACGTTGCGCTGCTGAATCTTCCGGTCACGCTCGTTCTGGACCGTGCCGGTGTCACCGGGGCCGACGGCGCGAGTCACAACGGCATGTGGGACATGTCGTTGCTCGGGATCGTCCCCGGTATGAGGGTCGCCGCGCCGCGCGACTGCGCCTCTCTCCGTGAGGAACTCGGGGAGGCGCTCGCGGTGAACGACGGGCCTACTGCGCTGAGGTTCCCGAAAGGCGCCGTGACGGAGGACATCCCGGCGCTCCGGCGTCTCGACGGCGTCATCGACGTGTTGTCCGAGCCGGATTCTGCGGGCCGAGACGTCCTGATCGTTGCCGTCGGCGCCTTCGCAGGACTGGCACTCGAGACCGCGACCGCCCTGGCCGAGCACGGTGTGTCGGTGACGGTCGTCGATCCACGGTGGGTGCTTCCGGTCCCGGAGGCCCTGCTGAAACTGGCCGAGGAGTACAAGCTCGTCGTGACGCTCGAGGATTCGGGGGTGCACGGAGGCGTCGGATCCACTGTGTCCGCGGCTATCCGTGCGGTCGGCGTGGACACCGCGTGCCGCGACATCGGAGTTCCACAGCGCTTCCTGGATCACGCGTCTCGGGAGCAGATCCACCGCGAACTCGGGCTCACATCGGAGGACCTGACTCGCCGGATCGCCGGGTGGCTCGGGTCCAACTGACGGCGTCAGTCGGAGAGTTCACCGACGGTGGGCGCCCACTGACTGATCCGGACGTCGGCCACCAAGCCGGCACGGTTGAACGGGTCGTGCGCGAACAACCGGGCGACTGCGTCGCGGTCGGGGCATTCGACGATGAACATTGCGCCGCTGTGGTCGGCGAGCGGCCCGGATGACCTGATGGTCTTCCTGCGAACCATCTCGTGGATCCACGCCCGGTGGTCGGTTCGGTGGTCGTCTCTACCGCCCGACGTTTCCGGCGTGTACGAGTATTCGACGACGAACATCGGCATGACGTGCCTCCTGACCGGAGTTACAGAACCATGTCCTCGAGCTCCATGCCCTTCGTTTCGCGGATCTTGAACTTGACGAAGAAGAAGGACACCAGCGCGAAGAACGCGAAGAACGAGTAGATGAAACCGAGGCCGATCGACTGAGTGAGCGGCGGGAACGCCAACGTGATCGCGAAGTTCGCCACCCAGTTGGCTGCGGTACTGATACCGAGAGCAACTGCGCGCATGTTGTTGGGGAACATCTCTCCCAACATCACCCACATGATCGGACCCCAGGTGGCGGCGAAGAAGATGACGAACAGGTTGGCTCCGATCAGCGCGATCGTTCCCCACGGCGTCGGAAGTGTCAGGTCGTCTCCGGTGCCGACGGCCTGAGTGAACGACACCGCAGCGAGTACCAATCCCACGAACATTCCGACGGAACCGATCTGAAGCAAGTTCTTGCGGCCGAATCGGTCGACGAACAGGATCGCCACGAACGTCATGGTGACGTTGATGACGGACGTGATCACCGAGGTGACGAACGACTGATTCTCGCTGAAGCCCACGGACTTCCACAGCGTCGTCGAATAGTAGAAGATCGCGTTGATGCCCACGAACTGCTGCAGGACCGCCATCGTGATGCCGACCCAGACGATCGGCTGCAGACCGAACTTCGGGCCGCGGATGTCGCCAAAGGACGACTTCGCTTCGCGCCGCAGCGTGAGCCGGATTTCCTTGACTCGCTCATTCGGGTTCACTTCGCCGGAGATCTCCCCGAGAATTCGGGCTGCCTCGTCGTCGAGGTGCTTGCCGACCAGATATCGCGGAGACTCGGGGATCAGCGTGGCCAGAAAACCGTAGACGAGTGCGGGTACGACGCCGACGAGGAACATCCAACGCCAGGCCTCCATCCCGAACCACAGATCGTTCGACGGCCCGCCTGCGGCGTTCTGCAATACCGCATCGGACAGCAACGCGGCGAAGATACCGACGGTGATTGCCAACTGCTGCAGCGATGCGAGACCACCGCGATAGCGTGCGGGCGCGATCTCGGATATGTAGGCAGGCGCGATGACCGATGCGATTCCGATTCCGAGTCCGCCGAGCACTCGCCACAACATCAGGTCGGGGATCGAGAAAGCGAAACCGGAACCCACCGACGAGATGGTGAACAACGCCGAGCCCAACAGCATGACGCGTTTGCGTCCCCAGCTGTCGGCGAGCCGCCCGGCGAACCATGCACCGACTGCGCATCCGAGCAGCGCGATCGCGACTGCAAATCCAGTGACGAACGAACTGAGCCCGAAGTTCTCCTGGATCGAGTCGACCGCGCCGTTGACGACCGACGAATCGAAACCGAAGAGGAAGCCACCGACCGCTGCCGCGACTGTGACTCCGATGACTTTCGCGGTATGGCGTTCTGCAGGTTGCGTCATGACGAACCCAGCTTTCTGAAGGGCCAGCGTCGGTGGTGGTCAACGACATCATGGACCTGTTCGGGGCAACCGGTGGCTGAAATCAGGGGATTTCATCCGAAGGGTTACCCCCGGCGCGCGAGCTCGGGTCCGCTCACCCGAGCCGATCCGCGAAGGTGGTCGACGAGTGGTCCGCACCGGCTCCCGGCACGAGGGTGCCGTCGCGCATGGCTTTGCCGTAGGCGCCGGGCAGGGGGATCTCGACGACCCAGTGTCTGCCGTGGAGTGTGGCCACATGGGCGCGGACCATGTCCACCATGCGTTCTTCTCGTGGTCCGCCGAGGTCCGGGACCTGCCCTGCGGGTGTACCTTCGGCCAGTTCGAGGAGACGCTGCGCAACGTCGCGCGCGGCGACGGGCATGCATCGCATACGTGGTACGACGACGAGAGGGCCGAGCGTGGTTCGCTCGACGAGTTGCTCGGCGAATTCGTGAAACTGTGTCGCGCGCAGGATGGTCCAAGGGATGTCGCCGTCCGCGATCGCATTTTCCTGGGCGACTTTTCCCGCGTAGTACGAGTACGGAGCCTCGTCGACGCCGACGATGGAGAGCGCCACGTGGTGCCGCACGCCTGCAGCTTTCTCCGCACGCAGGAGATGTGCGGTGACACTCGTGAAGAACCGGACGGATTCCTTGGCGGACATGGTTTGCGTCGAGGCAACGTCGACGACGACGTCGACTCCGACGAGGGTGTCGTCGAGGCCGGTTCCGCCGACGAGGTCCACACCGTTGGAGCGGGTGAGCACGAGGACGTCGTGACCGCGTTTTCGGGCGAGGTCGACCACATGCCTGCCGACGACACCGGTTCCACCTGCCACTGCGATCTTCTTTGGGTTCATGTTCCTCCCGACGGCACAGCCCGCCGAAATGTATCGCGACGTGACGGCAATCTCAGTGTTCGGGTACGACGGCGCCTGCCGTGACCCGAAGAAAGTCGAGCTTGTCTGCATCTGCCGTGCCCGTCGCAGCGGTGTAGACGACGAGCCGGAGGTCGGTGCCGGGGGCGGTGAGAACGTCGCAGTCGAGGGTGATGTCCCCGACGGTTGCATGGTGGATCGTCTTGCGATCGGTGGCATGCTCGGCGGCGGTCCCCGAGCGCCACAGTGCATCGAAATACGAGTTCTGCGTCCGTAATTCGGTGATCAACGCAGACAGCGGTGCGTCGCGTGGGAACCGGACGGCTGCGATTCTGAGGTCGGCGACGAGTGCCGTCGCGAGATGCTCCAGGTCTGCCGTCGACGAGGCGGGTGGATAGGCGGCTCGGCCGCGATCGTCGCTGCCGAACATCACCCGGACCAGGTTTCGGTGCGTTACGTCGATCGCCGTCGGATTGCCTTGCAGTGCGCTCCACATAGGGTTCCACGTCAGAAGGTCCCAATCCGCCGCGAACACGGCCACAGGCGTGTCCGCCAAGCGGCCGACGAGGCGCGCAATGCCGGGACCGACGTGTCGATCGATGCTTCCCGGGCCCGGTGGCAACAGGCCCGCGCAGCGGTACAGGTGATCTCGCTCGGCGCCGTTCAACTGCAAGGCTCGTGCCAAGGACGCGGTGACCTGCGCGGACGGCGTCGTGGCGCGGCCTTGTTCGAGTCGGATGAGGTAGTCGACGGACACTCCGGCCAGCTGTGCCAACTCTTCACGGCGCAGACCCTCGGTCCGCCGCCTCGGGCCCGTCGGGAGGCCTGCATCGACAGGTGAAAGTCTGTCCCTCCACCCGCGCAGGACTTCACCGAGGTCGGATGCCGTGTCGCTCATCGGTCCATCATCTCCCGCTTCGGCGGATGCATACTGGTACTGCTGATCCCACTGTCTCACCGGGTGCTGGTTGTACTCCTGTGCCGGTGCCAGCGTGGGTGCCATGACCCACAGTTCCGCACACACCATCGTCATGACCGGAGTCAGCCAGGGGATCGGCGCCGTAGCAGCCTCGAGGTTGCTTGCCGATGACCCTCACGCACACCTCGTCGTGGTCGGTCGAAGACCTGGCCCGACCTCTCCTCGGGTGACGTTCGTGGACGCCGACCTCGCTGACATCGAGGCGACGAGGACGGCGGGCCGTCACATCGGCACGCTGGCGCAGAACGGTTCGATCCCGAGACTCGACAGGTTCGTCGGAAACGCGGGCATCCAGTACACCGATGCAATCACGACGACGGTCGACGGTCTCGAAGCGACTTTCGCGGTCAACGTAGTTGCCAACCACGTACTTCTGACCCAGCTCCGGTCCCACCTGACGGATTCCTCGCGCATCGTGATCACCGTCAGCGACACGCACTTCGGGGATCTCCGGCACAATCTCGCGCTGGTTCCGGCGCCCGCGTGGTCGGCTCCGGACGTGCTCGCGCGTCCCGGTGCCTTCACCGAACCGGAGTCGGCCGCAGCCGGGAGAACCGCGTACTCGACCAGCAAACTTGCGGCGGTCCACCTCGTTCATGCGTGGGTCGACGCCCTCGAACCGGGCGTCGACATCATCTCGTTCAACCCCGGTCTGGTCCCGGGGACCGGCCTGGCCAGACATGCAGGCAGGGGAGCGCAGCTGATGATGCGAGTGCTGGGTCCTGTGCTTACTCTGACGCCACTGGCCACCACGTCCACGCAGGCAGGTGCGGAACTCGCTGACCTGGTGTCCGGCCGAACGTTCGCTCGCAGCGGCGACTACGCCGACCGCAATCGCGTTGTGTCGTCTTCCGCGGAGTCCTACGACCCGGCACGCGAATCGGAGCTCATTTTTTTCTGGACAGGCTGTAAGGGAGGCGAGATCGAAGTTGTGTACCGGATTCACGGTGAAGACGTACACAACTTCGATCTCGGACGTACATCAGACGTTCGCGACGCCCTGCGTGAGGAACCGCTTGCCTGTCACTGCTTCCGAGGTGCCGGTTCGGTCGAGGTACGGAGTGATTCCGCCGTTCCAGAATCCGAAGCCGCCGCCGAGAAGCAGGCAGAGGTCGATGTCCTCCGCCGCGGCTACGACGCCCTCCTCCAACATGATGTTGATCTCGTCGGCGAACGCTCGCCGGGTTCGATCCAGAACCTGCTCTGCCGTCGACGGTGAATCACCCTGTGGCCACAGTGCTGCCACCTCGGGGTCGACGATCTGGCCTTCGGGTCCGTAGGTCCAGACGCCGGGCTTCTTGGCGTCGACGAGCGCTCGGAATCCGGCGGAGTCCTTGAACCGATCGGGGTACGCCTCGGCGAGGGTCTCCGCGGTGTGCAGGGCGACGGCCGGTCCGACCAATGCCAGCAGGGTGAGCGGGCTCATCGGCATGCCGAGCTCGGCGACGGCCCCGTCCGCGACGTCGAAGGGTGTGCCCTCGTCGATCGCGGCGATGATCTCTCCGGATGCGCGGGTGACGAGCCGGTTGAAGACGAATCCGGGCAGGTCGGCAGAGAGTACGGCCGACTTCTTGAGCGTCTTGGCCGTGGCGAATGCCGTTGCCAGCGTGGCATCGTCGGTCTTCTCGCCCTTGACGACCTCCAGTAGCGGGAGGACGGCGACGGGGTTGAAGAAGTGGAAGCCCACCACGCGTTCGGGGTGCTTCAGATCGGCTGCCATCTTCGTGATCGACAGCGACGAGGTGTTGGTGGCGAGAATCGTTTCCGGAGAAACGAATTCCTCGACCTCGGCGAACACCTTCTTCTTCACGTCGAGGTTCTCGAACACGGCCTCGATGACGAAGTCTGCCTGTGCGAACGCCGCCTTGTCGATGGAGCCCGACACCAGTGCCTTGAGACGGTTGGCGGCATCCGGGGACAGACGCTTCTTGCCGAGCAGCTTGTCGATCTCACCGTGAACGTAGCCGACGCCCTTGTCGATGCGCTCCTGGTCGATGTCGGTGAGGATCACCGGCACCTTCAGCTGCCGGACGAAGAGCAGAGCGAGCTGGCTGGCCATGAGACCTGCCCCGACGATGCCGACGCCGGAAATCTTGCGCGCCAACGACTTGTCCGGTGCGCCGGCGGGTCGCTTGGCCCGCTTCTGTACGAGATCGAACGCGTAGAGGCCTGCACGCAGTTCGTCTTTCACGAGCAGGGTGGACAGTGCCTCGTCCTCGGCAGCGAACGCGGTGTCCAGAGAAGCCGAGTCGGTGATGTCTGTGTTCTTGGCGAGCTCGATCAGCTCGACAGCGGCGACCGGACCGGGGGCGAAGTTGCCGGTCTTGCCTGCGACGATGCCCTTCGCGCGGGCGACGGCGTCGTCCCAGGCCTGGCCACGGTCGATCTCGGGACGAGCGGGGGTGATGTCGCCCTTGATCACCTGAGCTGCCCACGCCAGCGACTGCTCGATGAAGTCGGCGCCGCCGAACACGGCGTCGGCGATACCGAGATCGAGAGCCTGCTGCGGCTTGAGCGTTCGGTTCTGGTTGAGCGAGTTCTCGATGATCACCGTCACGGCGTTCGATGCGCCGATGATGTTGGGCAGCAACTGAGTTCCGCCCCACCCTGGAACGAGTCCGAGGAACGCCTCGGGAAGGCCGAGTGCCGCCGCGTTGTCGGCAACGGTGCGGTAGTGCGAGTGCAGCCCGACTTCGAGGCCGCCGCCGAGTGCAGCGCCGTTGATGAACGCGAACGTCGGGATCTCGGACTCGCGCAGGCGCCGGAACACCTTGTGGCCGAGCTGGCCGATCTGAAGTGCCTCGTCCTTGGTCTTGATGTTCGGTACACCATTGAGGTCGGCACCGACCGCGAAGATGAACGGCTTGCCGGTCACTGCGATCGCGACCGGGTTCGCGGCGAACGCCTCGTCGAGTGCGGCGTCGAACTGCGTGAGGCCGCCGGGGCCGAACGTCGACGGCTTGGTGTGGTCGTAGCCGTTGTCCAGCGTCACGAGGGCGATCGAGCCTTCGAGGCCGGGGACGGAGATGATCTTGGTGAATGCGTTCGTGACTACCTCGTCGGTGAACGCAGTGGTGATGTCGCTCATTTGGCTGCTCCTGCCGTCTCGGTCGTTCCTGCAGGCTTCACTCCCGCGTAGTCGGAGTGGTTCGGGTTCTCCCAGATGACAGTTCCGCCCATGCCGAGGCCGATGCACATGGTCGTCAGGCCGTAGCGCACGTCGGGACGCTGCGCGAACTGACGCGACAGCTGCGTCATGAGGCGCACACCGGAGGATGCGAGCGGGTGGCCACACGCGATGGCGCCGCCCCATTGGTTGACGCGGGGGTCGTCGTCGGCGATGCCGTAGTGCTCGAGGAACGCGAGGACCTGAACGGCGAAGGCTTCGTTGATCTCGAACAGGCCGATGTCGGAGATGCTCAATCCGGTTCGTCCGAGCAGCTTTTCGGTCGCCGGGACCGGTCCGATGCCCATGACGGCGGGGTCGACGCCTGCGAACGAGAAGCCGACCATCCGCATGCCGATGTTCAGCCCGAGCTCGTGCGCAGTGTCTTCGCCCGCCAGAATCGCGGCGGTGGCACCGTCGTTCAGTCCTGCTGCGTTTCCGGCGGTCACGCGGCCGGCAGGGCGGAACGGAGTCTTGAGCTTCGCCAGATCTTCGACGGTGGTGCCCGGACGAGGTGGTTCGTCCTCGGTGGCCAGGCCCCATCCGGCGGCGGACTTCGTGGCGACCGGGACGAGCGTGTCGGCGATGTAGCCGGCCTTCTTGGCTGCGTCGTACTTCTCCTGGGACGCGACGGCGTACGCGTCGGTGCGGTCCTTGGTGATCGACGGGAATCGGTCGTGCAAGTTCTCGGCGGTGTTGCCCATGACGAGGGCGCTCGGGTCGACGAGCTTGTCCGCGAGGAAACGCGGGTTCGGATCGACACCCTCGCCCATCGGGTGACGACCCATGTGCTCGACCCCGCCTGCGATGACGACGTCGTACTGGCCGAAGCCGATGCCCGAGCCGGTGGTGGTCACCGACGTCATCGCACCTGCGCACATGCGATCGATGGCAAAACCGGGGACGCTGCGAGGGAGTCCAGCGAGCAGGGCGGAGGTGCGGCCGATGGTCAGGCCTTGATCGCCGGTCTGCGTGGTCGCAGCGATCGCGACCTCGTCGATTCGTTCGGGAGGGAGGTTGGGGTTCTTGCGGAGCAGTTCGCGGATGGCTTTGACGACGAGGTCGTCGGCGCGAGTGTCGGCGTAGATGCCCTTGGGGCCTGCCTTGCCGAACGGTGTGCGGATGCCGTCGACGAACACGACATTCCGCTGTGAGCTGGTGGACGCGGGTACAGACACGCTTCGATCCTCCCGACAGATGCGGACATGGGCCCGGCCGACGCCGGGCTGACGCCCACTGTAGCCGGTATTACCCGTCGGTAACTTGAGGAGGGGTCAAAGCGGCCGTGAGCACGGGGACGACGAGCTCACGCTGCCAGGGACGGGCGCCGCCATCGGCCAGCTCGTTCTCGATCACCGTGACAGCGTCCTCCGGGGTGGCCGGTTTCCAGTCCCACACGAGTCGGCGCAGCAGATCGGGTAACAGCAGGTTCTCGACGGGGACCGAGACGCGTTCGCTGAGCTCGGTCATCGCGGCCCGTGTCGCGGCGAGACGATCGGCGGCATCCTGGTCGCGGCGAGCCCACCGGTTCACCGGGGGCGGACCGTCGAACGGTGCTGCCTTGGGCGGCAGGTCCGAGGCAGGCAGTGCGCGTGCCCGGCCGAGCGCGCCCAGCCACACTTTCGCGGACCGGCGCTGGCGGGGGCCGCCGAAGACTGGCAACGCCTTCAACTCGTTCTCGTTCTTCGGGTCCGCCGTGGCGGCGGCGACGATGGCCGAGTCCGGCAGAATCCGTCCGGCGGCGATGTCGCGGCGGCGAGCGAGCTCGTCGCGTGCCTGCCACAATTCACGCACCGCAGCGAGGACACGCTGAGATTTCACCGCATGAATACCCGATGTCCGGCGCCAACGGTCGGTCTTCGGCTTCGGCGGACCCAGGGTCAGAATGTGTGCGAACTCCTGCGCCGCCCACTCCGTCTTGCCTTGGCTCTCGAGTTCGGCGGCCATAGCGTCACGCAGCTCCAGCAGTACTTCCACGTCGAGTGCGGCGTAGTTCAACCACGTGTCCGGGAGTGGCCGCGTCGACCAATCGGCAGCGCCGTGCCCTTTCTGCAACGACAGGCCGAGCGTTCTCTCGACGATCGCGCCGAGTCCGACGCGCTCGAAGCCCGCCAGACGGCCGGCAAGTTCGGTGTCGTACAGCGTCGTCGGGACGAGGCCCAGTTCTTCGAGGCCGGGAAGATCCTGGTCGGCCGAGTGCAACACCCACTCCAACGGGTTGATCACTTCGGCCAAGGCGGTGAGCTGCCCGGTGACCGGTATGGGATCCAGCAGTACTGTTCCCGCACCGCGGCGTCGGAACTGCAGCAGGTACGCACGCTGTGAGTAGCGAAAGCCCGACGCACGTTCGGCGTCCACGGCGAGCGGACCGTGACCGCCCGCGAGTGCAGCCGCGGCCTCGGCGACGCCGGCGACGGTGTCGACGACAGGGGGGACACCGTCGGCGGGCGCGAGCAGAGGAACGGCAGGCGGAGGACCGTCCGTTACATCCGACGGTTCACTGGAACTTGTCGCTGACATGAGAGGTGACTCTAAGCCCAAACGAGCGGACCGCGTGCGAACTCACGATCCAGTTCGGGTCGCGTCACCGTTTCTCGGCTGTACTCCGTAACTCGGTGATCCCGGCCGGAGGCAGTCCGGCGGCGTAGGCCAGGACCTCACAGAACGCCTCCACATGTGACGCGAGCTCCACCGAGCCCGCCGTCCACGACGCGCGGAGCTCGAGTTGATGCGCCTTCGGGGGCCCGGCGATGTCCCCGTACCTGACCGAACTGGTCGATGTGACAGTCCCACCCAGCGCGGTCACCGGCTCGGCACGATTACCGAGAGCATCGACCAACCAGCTCCACCCGACCTCGGGAAGCAGTGGGTCCGACGCTAGGGTCTCGTCGACGTCGGCCTGAATGTAGGCGACGAGGCGCATGGTGCCGTTCCACGCCTCGTCACCGTCGGGGTCGTACAACAAGATGAGTCGGCCGAATGCGTCACCGTCGGACTGCTCGCCGACGTCCTCCCCGACGGTATGCTTGACCTCGGCGCCCACCGCATAGCTGTACGGCGCGAGACGCTGCGGCGGTCTGATCGGGCCGACTTCGATCGAGGGGTGCACGACTGCCCGGTGCATCGCCTCGACAGCCGATCGAAACGGCGCAGGCTCGGCAGCGGATCCGGGTGTGGTCACGTCATCGGACGTTAGACTTCTCACGTTCCCGTTCGTCGGAGGCGCGCCGAAGTACCAGCACGGACCTGCGTAGAGGCGTCGACCGTGAGGCGTGGCAGCATGGACGGCAATGAACACCGTCACGCCCAGCACCGACACGCCGTCCTCGCGCCGCCACCTTCCCGATGCGCCCTTGCTGGCCGCTGCCGCGGGCCGCGTTCCGACTCGTCGACCTGTCTGGTTCATGCGGCAGGCCGGGCGGTCGCTGCCCGAGTACCGCAAGATCCGCGCCGGGATCGGCATGCTGGAATCCTGCTTCGATGCGGAGCTGGTCACCGAGATCACGATGCAACCGGTCAGGCGGCACGGTGTCGACGCCGCAATTCTGTTCTCGGACATCGTCGTGCCGCTCAAGGCCGCGGGCATCGACCTCGACATCGTCGCCGGCACGGGCCCGGTCGTGGCGAACCCGATTCGATCGCGTGCCGACGTCGATGCGCTACCGCATTTGAGCACCGAGCAGGTACAGCCCGTTGCGGACGCGGTTGCTCTGCTGACGAGGGAACTAGGTGAGACAGCGCTGATCGGCTTCGCCGGTGCTCCGTTCACACTCGCCTCGTATCTGGTCGAGGGTGGGCCCAGCCGAAACCACGAGAAGACGAAGGCGTTGATGCGGTCCGACCCGCAGACCTGGCACACGTTGCTGGACACACTTGCGGACACCACCATCACGTTCCTGAAGGCGCAGCTCGCGGCCGGAATCGATGCGCTCCAGCTGTTCGACTCCTGGGCAGGGGCACTTTCGCTTGCCGACTACCGCGAATTCGTCCTTCCGCACTCGACCAAGGTGTTCGACGCGGTGAGCTCGGCCGGTGTACCGAAGATTCACTTCGGAGTCGGTACGGGGGAACTTCTCGGCGCGATGGGCGACGCGGGTGCCGACGTGGTCGGCGTCGACTGGCGGATCCCACTCGACGACGCAGTCACCCGCGTCGGGGCAGGAAAAGCCCTGCAGGGCAACCTCGACCCGGCCGTGCTGTTCGCGGGCTGGGACGCCGTCGAGACCGAAGTACGGCGAATCGTCGGCGAGGCGGATCGGGCGCTCGCGGCGGGGGCCACCGGGCACGTGTTCAACCTCGGTCACGGGGTACTGCCGGATACCGACCCCGATGTCCTCACTCGTGTGGTGGAGCTGGTGCATTCGCTGTGACGGTGTCGGCGCCTCGCGCCGCGGTGGTCGGCGGCGGAATCACCGGACTGGTCGCTGCCTACAGGCTGCGCCGTAGCCTGGGCCCGGACGCGGAGATCACTGTCGTCGAGGCATCCGAGCGGCTCGGCGGAACGTTGCGAACGGCGCGCATCGCAGACGGTCCACTCGACGTGGGTGCGGAGGCCTTCATCGGGCGACGGCCCGAGGTTCCCGCCCTGCTGAACGAGCTGGGCCTGTCCGAGCAGTTGGTGCATCCGGCGGGGCGGCGACCACTCTTCTACGCGGGCGGTGCGGTGCATCCGATGCCACCCGGCACGTTGATGGGAATCCCGTCGGACGCCGCCGCGCTACGCGGGATGGTCGACGACGAGACTGTGCAGAGGATCTCGGCCGAGTCCGACTCGCCGATGACCTGGCGCGTGGGCGGTGACGTCAGCGTCGCGGAGTTGGTGGGCGGTCGGTTCGGCGAGCAGGTGCTTCGTCGATCCGTCGACCCGTTGCTCGGCGGGGTCTATTCCGGTCTGTCGGACTCGATCGGCGTACGTGCCGCGCTGCCGACATTGGCCGCAGCACTCGACGCAGGAGCGAGCAGCTTGACGGCCGCAGTGACGCGGGCACTGCCCCCGCCCAGCTCCGGACCGGTGTTCGGTGCGCTCCGCGACGGGTACGGAGTACTGGTCGACGCGCTGGTATCGGCGACGAACGCCAGAACTGTCCTGGGTACCCAAGTCGTGTCCATCCGAGGTGAGCGGCGTGGCTGGCGCGTCGACCCCATCGGTCACGTGGATGTCGTGGTCCTCGCCGTACCTGCCCCGGCTCTCGCACGCATCCTCGCGGACACAGTTCCTGACGCCGCGGACGCCGCCGCGGACATCGAACTCGCGTCGTCCGTCGTGGTGGCCATGTCCTTACCGCCGGCCACCGAACTTCCGGACAACTCGGGTGTCCTCGTCGCCACGGACGCGGGACTCTCGGTGAAAGCGTTCACACTCTCGAGTCGTAAGTGGACACACCTGGGCGACCGGGAAACACCGCTGCTGCGTGCGTCACTCGGCCGTTTCGGCGACACCGCAGCGCTGGAGATGACCGACAAGGAACTCGTCGAGGTCGCCACGCAAGATCTGTGTACGGTCACCGGCCTGGACGTCGCACCCGTCGAGACCGTGGTGCAGCGCTGGCGAGGCGGGCTACCGCAGTACGCGCCGGGCCACGTCGAGCGAGTCTCCGAGATCGAAGCCGCAGTTCGTGGCGTACCCGGGCTCGCCGTCGCCGGTGCATGGAGCCACGGCGTCGGAGTCCCCGCTTGTGTCGCATCCGCCACCAGAGCGGCCGCCGCCGTATCCGAGGTGGCACGATAGGGCGCATGGCACGCCTCGACTACTCAGCGCTCAACTCCACACTTCGCTACCTGATGTTCTCGGTGTACAAGGTCACCCCAGGAGTTCTGGGCGACGACCGCGCCGCAGCATCGAAGGAAGCCCGCGTGTTCTTCGAGAGCCAGGAAGAGAAAGGCGTCGCGGTGCGCGGCGTCTACGACATCGCCGGAATGCGCGCCGATGCCGACTTCATGGTCTGGACACACGCCGAGCGTATCGAGGACCTGCAGGCCACGTACTCCGACTTCCGCCGAACCACGGCTCTGGGTAGGGCGAGCACTCCGGTGTGGAGCAACTCCGCGCTGCATCGCCCGGCCGAGTTCAACAAGAGTCATGTGCCGGCGTTCATCGCAGGCGAGGACCCGGGCGCCTACATCTGCGTCTACCCGTTCGTCCGATCCATCGACTGGTACCTGCTGCCCGACGAGGAGCGCCGTACGATGCTCGCCGATCACGGCATGGCCGCCCGCGGATACAAAGACGTCCGCGCCAACACCGTGCCGTCGTTCGCGCTCGGGGACTACGAATGGATCCTCGCCTTCGAGGCACCGGAACTCGACCGCATCGTCGACCTCATGCGCGACCTTCGCGCCACCGAAGCGCGACGCCACGTACGCGAGGAGACACCCTTCTTCACCGGACCACGCGTCGACGTCGAGGCGCTCGTGGCATCCCTGCCATGATCGAGGCGGTCATCTTCGATTTCTCCGGCACGCTCTTCCGGCTGGACGAGGACGATTCCTGGTTCGACGGCGTCACCCACTCCGACGGGGCCCCGGTGGACGGGCATCACGCAGCGGAGTTGATGCGCCGTATGACCGCGCCGGTCGGGGAGGTCGTGCAGTTCGACGACATCACCCGCCACGCGTGGCGGAACCGAGACCTGGACCCGGCGCTGCACCGGCAGGCATACCTTCACGTTCTGAAGGAATCAGGAATAGATCGACCGGAGCAGGCGGAATCCGTGTACGGCCGCGTCATCGACGCGGCCAGCTGGACGCCGTATCCCGATACGGTTGCGGTGGTGAAAGCTCTTGCTGCGAAGTCGATCTCGGTCGGAGTGTTGAGTAACATCCCCTTCGACATCAGGCCGGCGTTCGCGCAGCTCGGCATCGAGGAACACATCGACCAGTTCACGCTGTCCTTCGAGGTCGGCGTCGTCAAACCGCAACCGGAGATCTTCCGCATCGCCGTCGACGGTCTCGGGGTCGATCCGTCGCGAACCCTGATGGTCGGGGACAGCGAAGAAGCGGACGGTGCCGCACGCACGATCGGATGTTCGTTCGCGCTCGTCGATCCCGTTCCGACGGGCGAGCGACCCACCGCGTTGCTGGATGCAGTGAAAAGCCGCGGCATCGACCTGTGAGTGCACAGCACATGGCCCACTGGGGCATGTTCCAGGCCGCGGGCGTGGACGGCGAGGTAACCGAGATCACTCCCGACGCCGGCGATTCCAGTCCGTCCCCCGTCCTGGGTAATCTTCCCGGTTCGGTGCGTCACCGCTCACGCGTGACCGGACCAGCAGTGCGACGAGGGTGGCTCGAACACGGGCCGGGTCCGAGCGAGCGTCGCGGAAGCGATCAGTTCGTGTCCGTCACCTGGGGGGAGCTCACCGACCTCCTCGCCGACGAACTCCGGCGGGTCATCGACCGGTACGGAAACAGTGCGATCTATGGTGGGTCCTACGGGTGGGCCAGTGCTGGCCGTTTCCACCACGCTCAGTCCCAGGTCCATCGCTTCCTCAACTGCCTTGGCGGATACACCCGGTCGGTGAACAGTTACTCGACCGGCGCCACGTCCGTGGTCATGCCACACGTCGTCGGCGCGCATTGGAAATTGTTCTCACGTTCGACATCCTGGAATGTCATCGCGCGCGAGACCGATCTTCTGGTGGCGTTCGGCGGAGTGCCGGTGAAGAACACGTCCGTCAATCACGGCGGCACATCGAATCACCCCACCGAATCTGCACTCGATGCGCTCCGGGCTCGCGGTGGGAAGATCGTCACCGTCAGTCCGCTGCAAGACGACATGACGGGTGCCGCGACGTGGCTCGCGCCCCGTCCCGGCTCCGATGTTGCGGTGATGCTCGGGCTCGCTCACGTTCTGGCGACCGAAAACCTGCTCGACCGAGCATTTCTGGACGATTACACCACCGGCTACGACGTGTTCGAGCGTTACCTCCTCGGTGCGACCGACGGCACACCGAAGTCGCCCCAGTGGGCGTCCGAGAAATCCGGGTTGGCCCCCGAGGTGATCACCGAACTCGCCAGGTCGATGGCGTCGCAACGCACCTTGCTGACGGTCACCTGGTCGTTGCAGCGAGTCCAGAGCGGTGAACAAGCCCCGTGGATGGGATTGACGCTGGCATCGATGCTCGGCCAGATCGGCATTCCGGGTGGGGGATTCGGCCACGGCTACGGCTCGATGAACGAGCCGGGTCTCGCGCCGGTGCCGTACCCGTTGCCGACCCTTCCGCAGGGGCTGAACCCGGTCACGTCCTTCATTCCGGTGGCCGCTGTCTCGGACATGCTGCTCCGACCCGGCTCCGAGTTCGACTACGACGGCAAACGACTGACATACCCCGATATCAAGCTCGTGCACTGGGCGGGGGGCAACCCGTTCCATCACCACCAGGACCTGGGCCGACTGCGGCGCGCACTGGCGCGCCCGGACACCGTCGTCGTGCACGATCCCTACTGGACGCCGATGGCCAAACATGCGGACATCGTGGTTCCGTCCACCACGTCGCTGGAACGCGAGGATCTCAGTTGCACCCGCAACGATCCGCTCCTCGTGGCCATGCACCGCGCTGTGCCTCGATACGCCGAATCGCGTGACGATTACGACACCTTCGCGGCGCTGTCCGAGAAGCTCGGCGTGGCAGAGGCATTCACGGAAGGTCGGTCGTCCCGGCAGTGGGTCGAGCATCTCTACGACCAGTGGCGCGGTTACCTGCGCGCAGCCGGCGTCGACACCCCGGAGTTCGACGACTTCTGGCACACCGGTTCGTTCCGGATGACCACCGAGGACGACCTCACCCTGCTTGCCGACTATCGGGCGGATCCTCGACGGAACGCCCTGCGTACACCGAGTGGGAAGATCGAGATCTTCTCCGAGACGATCGCGGGCTTCGATTATGTCGACTGCATCGGACACCCGGCCTGGTTCGAACCGGACGAATGGTTGGGCGGCGCACGAGCTGCGACATATCCACTGCATTTGATCGCCAATCAGCCCCGCACTCGGTTGCACAGCCAACTGGATCACGGCGCCACCAGCCAGGCGTCGAAAATTGCAGGGCGAGAGCCGATTCGGATCCATTCCACTGCGGCTGCCGCGCGAGGGATCGCCGCCGGCGATGTGGTCAGGGTGTTCAACGATCGCGGAGCGTGCCTGGCCGGTGTGATCATCGACGACGCCATGATGGACAGCGTCGTACAACTGTCCACCGGTGCGTGGTACGACCCGCTCGACCCTGCCGATCCCGCCACGCTGTGCAAACACGGTAACCCGAATGTGCTGACCCCCGACGTCGGCACATCGTCGCTCGCGCGAGGATCGACGGGCCAGCACGTTCTGGTGCAGATCGAACGCTACGACGGAGAACTGCCTCCGATCACCGCGTTCGATCCGCCCGAGTTGCTCGACAGAGCAGCTGTCAGAACATGATCCGACCGATCGTCTCCGCCACGAGCGCAGGCTTTGTCTCTCCCTCGATCTCCAGCGTGCTGGTGGCGACGACCTGAAGAGCCCCGCCGGATACTTCGTCCACCGAGGTCAGCGTCGTCTGAAGGCGAACGTGCGAGCCCACCTTCACCGGGTTGATGAAACGAACCTTGTTGGAGCCGTAATTGACTCCGAGCTTGGTGTTCTCGATCGTGTAGATCTGCCAGTTGAGCATCGGAACGAGAGACAAACTCAGATACCCGTGGGCGACCGGCGCACCGAACGGGCTTTCCTTGGTCGCGCGTTCGACATCCACATGGATCCACTGGTGGTCACCGGTGGCGTCGGCGAAGGTGTTCACGCGTTCCTGCGTGATCTGGAGCCAGTCGCTGACTCCCAGATTCTCGCCGACCGCCGCTTTCAACTGCTCGGGTGAAGTGAAGGTGCGCATCATCACAGTATGCATGTGAGGGGACGTGCTCTGCACTTCTTGTACGAACGCGCCGACCGACGGCTAATCGTTGCCGCACTTCGCGGTTGTTCGTTTCATCGTGCGTCGATCGCGGGGTACGGAAACGCGGCGATGAGTTTGTCCTGTATCTCCGTGAGATTCGGAATCGGGCGATACTCGTCTCGGAGAGCCGCGATCCGATCTGCATCCCACGCGAGGTCCGATGAATGCTGAACCGCCTGTCCGCCGAAAGCGGAGTAGTAGTCCTCGAACTTGTATCCCTTGCCGCCGATCTCCTGCGTCAGCTCGATCCACGCATTCGGGATACCGTACGAGTCCGCGACGATGAGTCCGTGAAGACTCGTGGACATCACGAACTCGCACGACGTGATGTCCGCGACGACCTTGGACGGCTTCCTCGACGGATCGATCAGCAGAATGTTTCCCTCACGTGCGAGGGTCTGTACCACTGTGTCGCTCTTGTGCATCCAGTGATAGACGAGGCCGACTCGACCGTGCACCCGTTGCGAAGGCGGGTAGACCTTGTTTGTCAGAAGCCCTGGATCCCCGACTGCGATGTCGCGGTCGGAGTCGATACGGCCCAGAGTGAGTTGCCCACGTACGGCGTAGATGTCGTACCCAGGGTTGCTGAAGTTTCTCTCGGTGGTTCCCTCGCGCACTCCGAAACCGGAACCCCATACCTTCAGGGTCTTCGGCGCGTTCATGAGCTGAACCATCTCGAGCGTCGAACCGGCGCCGGTGAACTCGCTGCACTTCGGGCGCCTCCACGCACACTTCCGACCGAAGAGAGACTTCACCAGCCCCGGAGTCAGCTCGTCCCCGAAGTTCGGGCGAAGGCCTGTGAGTTTGAGCTGACGCCACCAGAAAGTCTTGATCGCCGCAGTCATTGCAGAAAGATACCGCAGAGTTTTGAATACCGTGCGGTACATGAAGCAAGCTGCAGTGGGTACGCGGCGCGAGCTGAACCCGGGGCGCGACTTCGGTGCGACTACTGTGCGTCGACCGCCGGGTTGAAGATCAGCGATATGGAGTTGATGCAGTAACGCTGATCGGTGGGCGTCGGGTAGCCCTCGCCCTCGAAGACGTGTCCGAGGTGACTGTGGCAGTTCTTGCAGATCACTTCGATGCGGCGCATTCCGAGCGAATTGTCCTCGTTGAGGATAACGGCGTCGCTGTCGGCCGGGTCGAAGAAGGAAGGCCAGCCACAGTGGGACTCGAACTTCTCGGTACTGCGGAACAGTTCCGCGCCACAGGCACGGCACTGGTAAATGCCTTCGGTGGTCGTGTCGGTGTATTCGCCGACGAAGGGTCGCTCGGTTCCGGCTTGCCGTAGAACCGCGTACTCCTCGGGTGAGAGTTTCTCTCGCCACTGCGCGTCGGTGAGCTGTACTGCTGGGGCAGGATTCTTGTCCGTCGCTGAACTCATGCCTTCACGCTAATACTATCCGCCGGACTTCGTCGTCTCCGCTGGTCGCGGGTCGTCCAGTAGATAGTCGGGTTCGATTCCCCGGTCGAGTCGGCCGTCCTGCCGAGCTGCGTAGTAGCGCCCGACGAGCACGCCGAAGACGACGATGATCAGCAGACTCCATCCGAAGGTGGTGCGCATGTAGTCGAAGGCTCGTCCCGTGGTGTAGAACCGGCCGGACAGCCAGCGGTCGTAGCAGGTGAAACCGTAGATGGCGAGCCAGGCCGGCCAGTTCCGGAGCACCGAGTTCTTCAGGACGACCGTCATGAGAAGTGGGAACAGCATCATCGAGTAGTACATCTGGCCCAACGAACCCAGCAGCCAATGTGCAGTGAGGACGAGGCCGGATGTGGTGGCGACGAAGAACAATCGGTCCTCGCGGCAATACTTGTAGAGGATCCACAACGAGGCGAGAACCATGAGTCCGAGGACACCGCGGATTCCGAGAATCAAGAACTCGGGCAGTCCGTAGTAGCGCCCGTTTCCGACAACGGCGCTGTTGAAGTAGTCCCTGGATTCGAGTAGGTACGGCACGGTGCGGTTCACGAAGTCCATGGGGTCGACGGACAGCGGCCATGCGATCGCGGTGAAGATCAGGGGAATGGCGACGGCGGTGACGAACACCTTCCACTGTCTGGTCATGAGCGGAATGATCAGCAGCGGAACGAGAATGGGCTTGACCACGATGGTGAGGCCGATCGCGACGCCTGCCCACAGGTCTTTTCGCTTCAACAGGAAGCCGATGAACGCGACCTCGCCGAGTAACACGAAGCCGTTGAAATTGGTGAACACCAGTGTGTTCGTCACTGTTTCGCTCGCGAACGCGGCAAGGAGCAACACAGGTGCAACGACGGAGTTCAGACCGTAGCCGAAGATGCGCAGCAGAATGTACAGAGCAATCAGGATCGCGAGAGTGCTGGCGAAGATGAACAGCCACCGAGAGCGTTCCGGGTCGATCACGGCGACGGGGGAGAGCAGCATCGTGGCCCCGGGCGGGTACAGGTAGTGCGGATCCACCGAATCGAAGTTCGCCGTGTAGACCGGCTGCCGGTTGAGAAACGCCAGAGCCGCGCGGTACACCGGGGTGAAGTCGTCGGTGATGTCGCCGTTGATCGCTCGAACCAGGACCCGGTTGAGCACCGTCATGACGGCCAACGGCCACAGCGCGAACTTGACTACTTCTGCGGTGGACCGGCCGGTTCGTGGCTCGAGGAAGCTAAGTGACACCTACGGAACGGTACATTGACCGCCCCGTCGGACCGACGTCAGACACCCCGGCCGTGACAACCCCTCCGGACCTTGTTTCCGCCCTCGACCGCCCACGCGTGTCATGCAGGGCACACGCTGCCGTCCGGCGGCAGTGCTGCGTCGGCGACGTAGCCGGCAACCGCGGACTGAGCACACGCCGAACCACCTACCGTGGGGTGACCCGCGCCCTGCCATGTCATCGACGCCGCCTGCGTACCCGTCGTCGCGATCATTCCGGAGACTGCGGCGAAACCGCCGTTGCCGACGACGGGATCCGCGGCGCCGCTGAGAAACAACACCGGAATCGGTAGTTCCGAGGGCAGCGGCGCTGCGGGTGCCGTCGGCCAGGATGCACACGTCAGTGAGGCCAGAGCAGCATCGGTGCCGAAGACGGGATACAGCTCGGACCACGATCCGGTGGCGTCACGCACCGCCTGGGGCGACGGCCACTGCTGTCCGTCGGTGCAGCGGGCGACGAACTGTCCGTCCGTGCCGTAGGCGTCGGCGGCTCGATCGGCCAACTCGGTCAGGGCTGCGGTGTCACCGGCACGTGCCGAGGACAGCGTGTTCGACAGTGTGAGCGCGCGCTGCGTCGGGTCGCCTGCCGACGATGCCAGGGCGTAGGCGATTCCGTCGAGCAGCGCGTGGGTGGACAGCGGCCTCAGCCCTCCCGATCGTGCACGCTGCACCAGGTCGGCAACGGCCGCTCGTGGATCGGGGCCGAGTGAACAGTCGAGCGCGATGCATCGCTCGGCGAAGGCGGTGAAGGCAGATTCGCGACCCTGCGTCTTCTGCTCGGCCACGGTCATCTGATCCGCGCCGAGTCCGGTGGGCGAGTCGAGTACGAGTCGGGAGAGGCGGTCGGGGTACTGCGCAGCGAACGCCAGTGCCGTCGGTGCACCGTTTCCGGTGCCGATGAGTCCGATGCTGTCGACGCCCCAGGTGAGCCGCAGTCGCTCCAGGTCGTCCGCTGCATACGACGTCGCGAAGGCCAGTTCCTGTGGTTGCAGGAGGTCGGTGCATTCGATGGTCGCGTCCCGGCCTGCGTCGACGGCTCGATCGACCGCGTCACTGCCCCCTCCGGCGAACTGCCCGAGGTCCGCAAGAGCTGCGCGGGCGTCGAACTTGGTGCAGTCCACCGCCGTGGATCGGCCGATACCGCGTCGGTCTACCGCGACCACGGGATTGGTCGCCAGAAGGGTCGCGCCTTGACCTGCTGCCATGTCGGCAAGCGTCTCGATCGACGCGCGGTCCGCCCCTGACGTCAGCACCATCGGGGGAGCGTCGGCAGGCGTCCGATCCAGACGGGCGCGCAGTGCACCGACGGAGAAGGACCCGAACATCTCACCCGACGCGTCGACGGGCGCTTCGAAATCCGCGCACTCGAGGATCAGGCCGGGAGTACGGGGTGCGTAGCCGTACCGGCCGAGGGTGTCCGACGTGCAGTCACGCCAGGACAGATCCGTCACCGGAACCTGCAGTGCAGGAGGCTCCGGCGCGGGGTCCGCCGATTCGGTGTCGGCGGGCTGTCCCGGTGAGTTCTGCTCGACCGCCACGTCGGGCCGACCGGACGGCCCGGCCCCGCACGCGGCCGCGAACAGCGACAGGCACACGACGAACACCAGCAACGATCGATTCTGCGTCACGCTGCGAGGCTATCTAGTTCCCGCACCAGGCGGTCGGCGACCCATCCGACCGGGCGGTCAGTGTTCGGTTCGGTGCTTGACCCACCTGGTCAGCAGCGTGCCGTCGTCGTCGGCGACGACATGCGCCCTCGTCATGCGCCGGACCGCGCCGGATGCGGAATGCGAGATCCTGCCGGCAGACCCCGCCACGAGAAGCGGCGACACCGTGAGGCAGACGTCGTCCACGGCGTCGTCGGCGATCAGCTGGCCGAACAGTCCCGGGCCGCCCTCGCACAGCACGCGGTGAAGACCGAGGCCGTCCAGCGCGCCGATCAGGTCGACGGTCGTCACGGTAGTCTCACCCGCCTCGACGATCCTGGCTCCGGCGTCGGACAACACCTTCTTGTTGTCGGCGGACGCGGTTGCCGTGGTCACGACGATCGGCGCGACGGTGGTGTCGGTGAACACTCGCGCGTCGGGGTCGAGTTCGGCGGAGGCCGTCACGACCACGACCGGGGGGAGTTCGTCCAACCCGCGGTCGACGCGCGCCTGGCGGGTCTCGTCGGGCAGAGAGACACCGCCGTAGTTCTCGGCGCGAACGGTTCCGGCGCCGACGAGGACCGCGTCGGTCAGGGACCGTAGGACGGCGAAGACTGCCTGGTCGGCGGGGGTCCCGAGACCGGCGGACACTCCGTCGGCCGTCACTGCTCCGTCGATGCTGGCCACGAAGTTCGCCCGAATCCACGGGCGCCTGGGTCGAGGGGGATAGGCGTACAGGCGCGACAGGTCGGCCTCGTCCAGCCGACCCTTCGCAACGCGTGACACATCGCTCTCGGATGTGAAGTAGGTCGCAATATCCAGTAGCTGCATAAGGTAGATAACACCACGTCGCTACGCTCGTTCAATGCCTGCACGTCTTGTCGATCGAAACCCCGTCGTTCCATCCGATCAGTTGATCGCTCAAATGGTTCCGCCGGCCATGTTCGACGACGTCAGCTTCTCGTCGTACATTCCCGATCCGAACGAGCCCAGCCAGGCCGAGGCGGTCGCGAAGGCCGAGGCGTTCGCGCAGAAGGTCACCAAGATCCGCGGGAAGGGTGGCAAGCGCGGCCTGTTCGGCAAGAAGACCCCGGCAACCGGTGCGGGTCTGTACCTGGACGGCGGGTTCGGCGTCGGCAAGACCCACCTGTTGGCGTCGATCTTCCACAGCGTGCCCGAGCCCAAGGCGTTCGGAACGTTCGTGGAGCTGACGCATGTGGTCGGGGCGCTCGGCTTCAACCAGGCACTCGATCAGCTGTCGAACCACAGTGTCCTGTGCATCGACGAGTTCGAACTCGACGACCCGGGTGACACCATGCTGGTGTCCCGTCTGCTGTCGGAGCTCTCCGCGCGTGGAGTGTCCATCGTCGCGACGTCGAACACTCTGCCCGGTCAGCTCGGCGAGGGCCGATTCGCTGCCGAGGACTTCATGCGCGAGATCAAGAAGCTCGGGTCGATCTTCGAGTCGATTCGTGTCGACGGTCCCGACTACCGGCACCGCGATCTTCCGCCTGCTCCCGATCCCACCTCGGAGTCCGAACTGGTCGAGCGCGCGAACCAGGTCGAGGGCGCAACCCTCGACGATTTCGACGAGCTGCTCGCTCATCTGAGCACGTTGCACCCGTCGCGGTACGGCAAGTTGCTCGACGGCGTCGAGGCGGTGTTCTGGAAGAACGTGCACCCCGCTGCCGATCAGGCGGTGGCACTCCGGCTTGTCGTGTTGGCCGACCGCCTGTACGACGCGAGCATCCCGGTGACAGCGTCCGGCGGAAAGCTCGACGAGATATTCACCGAAGAGATGTTGGCAGGCGGGTATCGCAAGAAGTACCTGCGTGCCACCTCGCGCTTGCTCGCGCTGTCTCGTTTCGCAGCCGTCGGCTGACGTCAGAGAACTCGTTCGAACACGAAATCGTCGTGCACCTCGGCGCCGACGGTGAACGTCTTGGTACCGACACGGTGGAACCCGTGCTTGGCGTAGTACCGCTGAGCTCGGGCGTTCTGCTGGTTCACGCCCAACCAGATTCCGGCGCAGCCGAACTCGATCGCCAGTTGCACTGTCGCCGCCATCAGTGCCGCCGAGACCTCACTCCCGTGATGACCCGGTAGGACGTACATCTTGGACAGTTCCATCGTCGGCGAAGTCGACAGGACCGCGGAGATCGACGGGTCGGCCGGCTCGCCGCGGATCAGCATGGCGTACCCGACGATCGAGTCGTTCTCGCGCGCAGCGAGAATCGTTCGATCCGGGTCGTCCAGGTAGTCGGCGAACCGTTCGTGCGAGAGCACCTCGCCGACGAAGGCCTCGATCGACTCCTTGGTCGACCCGGGTGGACACGCCAGAGGAAACGTCACAGCCGCGACGTCGGCAAGTTGTTCGGCCTCCCAGATTCCGGCTCGGCCCACGGTCACGGTCACAGTCGATCCACCGCCTCTTTGGCTTCACGCAGCGGCAGCCCGGTGCGGGACCGCAGAAGTTTGATCGCTGCGAGCGAGTTCCCCTCGTGTTTGAGCGTTCGAAGGGTCGGTTCGATGTCGGCCCACAGGACCGCCGTCGACGCGAGTGGCGCCGAGGATGCCGTCGATTCCGTGCGCGTGCCCGGTCGCTTTCGAGCCAGCAGCCACGCAGCCAGAACTGCCGCGTCGATCAGGACGAGGGCAACGACGAACCATCCCCAGGTGGGCATGAGACAAGTAGAACATTCGAGCAGTTTCGTGCCGCACGGGGACTCGCCGGTGGGCGAATGTCAGACGATCCCGAGCAAACGTGACGCGTGCTCGAACGATCGCTCTGCGACGCGGTGCTTGGCCGCGGACAGATCGTGGCCTGCACCGTCGATCTCGAGAAATTCCGTCGGGGCGGGAATCGTCGCGATAGCCTGCCTCAGCTCGTCGGGTGTGCCGAATGGATCCTTCGTGCCTGAGACGAACACGGTGGGAATGTGTATCCCAGGCAGGTGCGCAGTACGTGCCTTCTCGGGTTTTCCCGGCGGATGCAGGGGATAGGACAACAGCAGCGCACCGACGGCCGAGAGTCCCTCAGACACCGTCATCGATGCCTGGCGGCCTCCATAGGAGTGCCCTCCCACCACGAGAGGCGCCGCGGTGACGCTGCCGAGGTGATCGACTGCGCGCGCCACACTTTCCCGATCGGCCGCGGACTTCGACGGATGCGGGGGGCCGGACGGCTTCGCCTGACGGAACGCGAGATCGAACCGTAGAACGGTCACCCCGTGCGCGGACCACGCGGTGGCGACGTCGACGAGAAACTTGGCCGTGCAGTCACTACCGGCCCCGTGTGTCAGTGCGAGTGCAGCCACCTCGGGCCCGTCGGCGCGATGAAGATACCCACGCACTCCGTCGACACCGAGTACTTCGTACGTGTCGGTGGGCGCCTCAGGCATCCGGTGTCGAGTCCTCCTTCAGGCCGCCGTCGTCGTCGACCATGTCGGCGAATGCCGTCCCGGATACCATGCCGTCCGTTCCGGGCAGCGTGACTGTCGGCCGTGCTCCGGGTTCGTACTGGGCGTCGATCTCCGCCGCGTCGGACTTCGCCTTCTCCTCCGTGCTCGGGTCCGCGGTCGTTGCGACACCTTCGGCGCCGGTGTCTGCCTCGTTCGTACGGTCGGCCATCGGTGGCTTCCTTCCGGTCGGGGATGTCCCTCCAGAGTGCACGTGTATGACGTGAATCACCACCCCCGGCGCCACCGACTACGAAAAATGCCCCTCAGCTCGAGGCTGAAGGGCATTCTCGGATGGTGCGCGATACTGGGATTGAACCAGTGACCTCTTCCGTGTCAGGGAAGCGCTCTCCCGCTGAGCTAATCGCGCAAGCGAACATCGAAACAAACGAGCGGATGACGGGATTCGAACCCGCGACCCTCACCTTGGCAAGGTGATGCGCTACCACTGCGCCACATCCGCATGTGCATCACGCGCCGAATTTCGCACAATTCTGCGGGTGATGCGGTGAAACACCCGACATTTCGTCGGACGAAAAGAACCCCGGCACAAGACCGGGGTTCTTCGCGTGGTGCGCGATACTGGGATTGAACCAGTGACCTCTTCCGTGTCAGGGAAGCGCTCTCCCGCTGAGCTAATCGCGCAGGTACTTGCATCGAAGGCAGTTGCCTCCAACACGATGCGAGGTGGAGACGGGAATCGAACCCGTGTGCACGGCTTTGCAGGCCGTTGCCTCACCACTCGGCCACTCCACCATGGGCCAGGCGTTCTCTCGATTGCCCTTGATCCGAATCGACATCGAATCATGCCGGTTCGGCCCTGAGATTGTTCCAGCCTCGAGCGGATGACGGGATTCGAACCCGCGACCCTCACCTTGGCAAGGTGATGCGCTACCACTGCGCCACATCCGCATGCCCCGCGGAACCGTTACCGTCTCCGTGGTGCGGTGAAAACACTAGACCAACTTCTGGCGAACTCACAAATCGCCTCGTCAGTGCCACTGTCGGCTGCCCGAGTGGCGTCACGAGCGGGTCGGGTGCGAGCGTCGAAACAGGGGAAGGGTGTGCGCGGAACGCTCGACGAACAGGGCGATTCGGGGAACCTGCGAGACACATGTTAATGTTCTGCCTCGTTCGAGAGGCGTGCATCGCGATCGAACGAAGACGGTCCCGTGGCTCAGTGGAAGAGCGTCCGCTTCACACGCGGAAGGTCGCTGGTTCGATCCCAGCCGGGACCACAGAATTCGGTCACGGCGAAAGCCCCACGCGTCCAGCGTGGGGCTTTCGCCGTTTCACGCCGGTAACCTGATGCGGTGACTGCAGACGATCGCGCCGAAACAACCCACGACGACGGCGTATTCGACCGGGTGTCGGAACGGCGACGCCAGTTCCGCGCCAAGATCAGAGCCAATCCCACTCTCGATCTCGCGTACCGGATCACTGTCGGCGTGGTCGGCCTGATCGTCTTGGGGTTGGGAATCCTGGCGATTCCGTATCCGGGCCCCGGGTGGCTGATCGTCTTCGCGGGCCTCGGCATTCTCGCGTCGGAATTCACCTGGGCGCACCGACTCCTGAAGTTCGCGCGCAAGCACTACGACCGTTTCATGGAGTGGTTCTCGCACCAGTCCGTGTTCGTCAAAGGGCTCGGGGTTCTGCTCACGACGGCCTTCGTGCTGGTGACGCTGTGGTTGCTCGGCACGTTTTCGCTCGTCGGCGGATGGTTCGGTCTCGACTGGAGCTGGTTGTCCAGTCCACTGTGACGATCCGTCCACGATTCGACTGTGACGACGCGTCCGCGATGTGACGGCGAACGTGCACCCGACAGCCGATAGGCTGTCCTCGGTCTCACCGACCGCCAGTATCCACTTTTGCCGGGATCTTCCCTGCGAGGATCGACCAAGGAGTACATCGCCGTGACCACGCCCGTAACCGCCGTCTCGCCCGCCCGCATCATGGTGCCGGCCGGAACGACTGCCGGAACGGCACTTCGGGACACGGGCTTGCCCAACAAGGGACCTGACGCGATCGTCGTCGTGCGTGACGCCGACGGCAAACTTCGCGATCTGTCCTGGGCTCCCGACGGTGATGCCGAGGTCGAGCCGGTAGCCGCGAACACCGAGGACGGCCGCAGTGTCATCAGGCATTCCGCCGCGCACGTGCTGGCGCAGGCGGTCCAGGACCTGTTTCCCAGTGCGAAGCTGGGCATCGGCCCGTTCATCAAGGACGGCTTCTACTACGACTTCGATGTCGAGCAGCCGTTCACTCCTGAGGACCTGACCGCTCTCGAGAAGAAGATGAAGCAGATCGTGAAGGCCGGTCAGCGATTCTCGCGTCGCGTCTACGACTCGATCGAACAGGCCCGCGAGGAACTGGCGAACGAGCCCTACAAGCTGGAATTGGTCAACGACAAGTCCGGTATAGACGATCCCGAGATCATGGAGGTCGGTGGCGGCGAGCTGACCGCGTACGACAATCTGAATCCGCGGACGGGAGATCGAATCTGGGGCGACCTGTGCCGCGGCCCCCACATTCCGACCACCAAGTACATCCCCGCGTTCAAACTGACCCGCAGTTCCGCGGCCTACTGGCGCGGCAATCAGGACAACGCTGGACTGCAGCGCATCTACGGAACGGCGTGGGAATCGTCCGAAGCTCTCGAGCGCCACCTGGAGCTGCTGGCCGAGGCGGAGCGCCGCGACCACCGCAAGCTCGGGTCGGAGCTCGACCTCTTCAGCTTCCCGGACGAGCTGGGATCCGGGCTCCCGGTGTTCCACCCCAAGGGCGGAATCATCAGGAACGAGCTGGAGAACTACTCCCGGCAGCGGCACATCGAAGAGGGGTACGACTTCGTCAACACCCCGCACATCACCAAGGGGCATCTGTACGAGGTGTCCGGTCACCTGGACTGGTATCGCGACGGGATGTTCCCGGCCATGCATCTCGACGCCGAGCTCGACGAGAACGGTGCTGTGCGCAAACCCGGCCAGGACTACTACCTCAAGCCGATGAACTGCCCGATGCACAACCTGATCTTCCGGTCGCGGGGGCGCTCGTATCGGGAGCTTCCCCTGCGCTTGTTCGAGTTCGGGACCGTGTACCGCTACGAGAAGTCCGGAGTGATCCACGGACTCACCCGCGTTCGAGGACTGACCCAGGACGACGCCCACATCTTCTGTACCCGTGCGCAGATGCGCGACGAATTGACCACGACGCTCGAATTCGTGCTCGGTCTGCTGAAGGACTACGGCCTCGACGACTTCTATCTCGAGCTGTCCACCCGCAACCCGGACAAGTCGGTCGGCAGCGACGAAGCGTGGGAGGAAGCGACCAACACGCTCGCCGAGGTGGCAGCCGCTTCCGGTCTCGATCTGGTTCCCGATCCGGGTGGCGCGGCGTTCTACGGCCCGAAGATCTCGGTTCAGGCCAAGGATGCGCTGGGTAGGACATGGCAGATGTCCACCATCCAGCTCGATTTCAACCTGCCCGAACGCTTCGAGCTCGAGTACACCGCAACCGGGGGAAGCAAGGAACGCCCGGTGATGATTCACCGAGCATTGTTCGGCTCGATCGAGCGGTTCTTCGGTGTACTCACCGAGCACTACGCGGGTGCGTTCCCGGCGTGGCTGTCCCCAGTTCAGGTCGTCGGTATCCCGGTGGCAGAGGTGCATCAGGATCATCTGTTCGCCGTGGTGGCCGAACTGAAGAAGCGCGGAATCCGGGCCGAGGTCGATGCGTCGGACGACCGTATGCAGAAGAAGATCTTCAACCAGACCGCACAGAAGGTGCCGTTCATGCTCCTCGCCGGCGAACGTGACGTCGAAGCCGGAGCAGTCAGCTTCCGGTTCCGCGACGGCACTCAGGTCAACGGAGTCTCTACCGACCGTGCTGTCGAGTTGATCGCGGACTGGATCAGCTCACGCAACAATGCATCTCCCACCGCAACCCTCGTCGCCGAGACCTCAGGAGTGAGCTGACCATGCCCGACAAGGACGCGGCGATCGTTGACACCGGCTTCGGTGACCCCGACCGACTCCAACGTCTGTGGACGCCGCACCGCATGTCGTACATCACCGAAGCTCCCGGTGCGACGAGCAAGTCGAGCGAGCCGTTCTCGGACATCCCGAAGATGACCGACGAGGACGGTCTCGTGGTCGCGCGAGGCGAGCAGGTGTACGCGGTGCTCAATCTGTACCCGTACAACCCGGGCCACACGATGGTCGTTCCGTATCGACGCGTCGCTGCGTTGGAGGACCTGACGCCTGCCGAGAGCGCCGAGCTCATGTCCTTCACTCAGCACGTCATCAAAACGATCAAACGCGTGTCGAACCCGCACGGTTTCAACGTCGGCCTCAACCTGGGTGCGGCGGCCGGGGGATCGCTTGCGGAACATCTGCACCAGCACATCGTTCCCCGATGGGGCGGCGACGCAAATTTCATCACGGTCGTCGGCGGAGCGAAGGTCATGCCGCAGCTGCTGCGTGACACGCGCGCGCTGTTGGCGTCGGCCTGGGCCGAATGAACACACGTCGAAAGGGGGGTTCGCGGTGCTGAGCATTCTGGGTAGGACTCCGATGTCCAAGGTGACGGCACCGCTCGGGCGAGCGCTCAACGCCACCGGGCTGACTCCCAATTCGGTTACGCTGATCGGCACCGTCGTGACAGTGGCTGCGGCAGTGACGATGTTCCCGGCCGGGTACCTCTTCTGGGGCACGATGGTGATCACGCTGTTCGTGCTGTTCGACATGCTCGACGGTGCGATGGCGCGCGCACGCGGGGGAGGAACGAAGTACGGCGCGGTACTCGACGCGACGTGTGACCGTGTCGCGGACGGCGCGATTTTCGCCGGCCTGGCCTGGTGGGCGGTCTACAGCGAGCAAGACAAGCTTCTGCTGATCGCCACGCTCGTGTGCCTGGTGACATCGCAGGTCATCTCCTATGCGAAGGCGCGAGCGGAAGCGAGTGGTCTGTCGGCCGACGGTGGATGGATCGAACGGCCCGACCGCTTGGTCATCGTTCTCGTCGGCGCCGGACTGACGGGGATCGGTCGTCACTACGACGTCCCCTGGCTCGACAGCCTCATCTATCCGGCGATGTGGGTTCTCGCAGTGCTCAGTGCGGTCACCGTGTTTCAACGGGTACTCGCCGTGCGCCGCTCCGAGGGCGCCCGCGACATCATCAGCAAGGAATCCTCGCCCACGCCCGACGGCGACACGAAGACCGATACGCCGTGACGCTCGGCGAGCGCGTCGGCGACGCAGGGTACGCCGCGGGCTGGCGGCTCGTGCGATCGCTCCCGGCCGGACTGGCGACCAAGCTGTTCGACGCGGGAGCGGATGTTGCGGCTCGGCGAGGTGGCGGCCCGGTCCAATTACGTCGAAACCTGGCGCGCGTGCTGGGAACGACAGCGGATCAGGTGCCCGACGAACTTATCCGAGCGTCGCTGCGCTCGTACGCCCGATACTGGCGAGAGGCGTTCCGACTTCCGTCGATGGACCTGGACGCGTTGGCGGCCTCGCTCGATTCCAGTATTCACGGCCAGGAGCACCTGAACGCCGCGCTCAACGACGGTCGAGGTGCCGTTCTCGCGCTACCGCACAGCGGGAACTGGGACATGGCAGGAGTATGGCTGGCTCGAACCCACGGCACCTTCGCGACCGTCGCGGAACGGTTGAAACCCGAGTCGCTCTACCAGCGGTTCGTCGCCTACCGGGAGAGCCTCGGTTTCGAGATCTTCCCGCTCAGCGGAGGAGAGGTGCCACCGTTCGCAGCCCTGTCCGACCGTCTGCGGCAGAACAAGGTCGTCTGCCTGCTGAGCGAACGCGATCTGGCGAGGCACGGTGTGCCCGTCACGTTCTTCGGAGAACCGACACGAATGGCAGCGGGACCTGCCCGCCTCGCAATCGACACAGGTGCGCACTTGCTGCCGGTCCACTGCTACTTCGACGGAGATGCCTGGGGCTTCTCCATCTCACCGCGCATCGACGTGGGCGAGGGAGTCGAGACCGCCACCCAGAAGCTCGCCGACCGCTTCGCGGACAACATCGCGACGTACCCCGCTGACTGGCACATGCTCCAACCTCTGTGGATGGACGACCTGTCCGATTCCAGGCGAGCACGGATCGAGGGCACGTGAAGATCGGGATGGTCTGTCCGTACTCCTTCGACGTGCCGGGTGGCGTTCAGGCACACGTGCAGCAACTCGCCGAGGTGTTCATCGAACGCGGTCACCGAGTGAGCGTCCTCGCACCGGCGTCCGAGGACACCGAACTACCCGACTTCGTCGTCTCCGCCGGTGAAGCCCTTGCCATTCCGTACAACGGTTCGGTGGCGCGGCTTCGATTCGGGCCGGTCACGTACTCTCGTATCCGAAAATGGATCGCCGAGAACGACTTCGACGTCCTGCACATCCACGAGCCGAATGCCCCGAGCCTGTCGATGCTGGCACTCAAGGCCGCCGACGGCCCGATAGTTGCAACGTTCCACACCTCCACCACGAAGTCGTTGGTGCTCAGTACCTTTCAAGGTGTTCTGCGGCCGTACCACGAAAAGATCAGCGGACGGATCGCGGTATCCGAACTCGCTCGCAGGTGGCAGGTCGAAGCGCTCGGCAGCGACGCCGTCGAAATCCCCAACGGCGTCGACGTCCCCGCGTTTCGCCGCGCACCGCTGCTTCCCGGATACCCCCGAGCCGGAGGTACAGTACTGTTCCTGGGCCGCTTCGACGAACCCCGCAAGGGGATGGCGGTCCTGATGCGCGCACTCCCGACACTGGTCGAGCGGCACCCCGACGTGGAAGTGCTCGTCGTGGGACGCGGAGACGAGGACAGACTACGAAAAGAAGCGGGCGCGGCGGCGTCGCACATCCGGTTTCTCGGGCAGGTCGACGACGAGGAGAAGGCGTCGGCGATGCGGAGCGCCGACGTGTACTGCGCCCCGAACCTCGGCGGCGAGAGCTTCGGGATCGTGCTCGTCGAGGCGATGGCGTCGGGGACCGCGGTCGTGGCCAGCGAGCTCGACGCGTTCCGGCGGGTTCTTCGCGACGGTACCGCCGGTCTGCTGGTGCCGATCGACGACGATGTCGCGTTGGCAGACGCTGTCGACTCGGTGCTGTCCTCGGACGACATCAGGGACAGAGTCGTGCAGGCGGCGACTCGTGCTGTCGCCGAATACGATTGGCCCGTCGTGGCGGAGCAGATCATGCGGGTGTACGAGACGGTGACAGTCGGGGGTCAGAAAGTGCGAGCGGCGAGCTGATGACACTGTCCGCGTTGACGATTCTGATCGTCGGCCTCGTCGCGGTCTTGGTCCTCGTGGTCGGGCTGTGGGCGTATGCGACGGCCAATCGGCTCGATCGGCTGCACGTACGATCCGACCTGTCGTGGCAGTCACTCGATTCCGCCCTGGCGCGTCGTGCGGTGGTGGCCAGAGCCGTGGCGTCGGCGACCAGAGCACAGTTGGAGCACAGCCGGCGACTGGCGGCACTCGCCGACGCCGCCGAACGGGCCGACCGCGCACATCGGGAGGCGGCCGAGAACGCGGTGTCGGTGGCGTTGGCCACGCTCGACCCCGACGATCTGCCCCCGCAGCTGGTGGCCGAGCTAGCCGACGCCGAGGCGCGGGTCTTGATCGCACGTAGGTTCCACAACGACGCGGTGCGAGACACGTTGGCGCTGCGCACGACTGCGGCTGTTCGTGCGCTGCACCTGGGCGGAACCGCGCCTCTGCCGACATACTTCGAAATCGCCGAGCGGTCTGCTGCCGATACCTTCGGGTCCGAGGGTCGAGCGGTGCAGCGCACGTCGGCGAGAGTCGTTCTCGTCGACGAACGGGGACGGGTACTGCTGCTGCGTGGCCACGACCCGACGGTTCCCGACGTCTACTTCTGGTTCACCATCGGCGGCGCGGTCGAGCCCGGCGAGAATCTTCGGGAGGCCGCGGTTCGCGAGGTACGGGAGGAGACCGGACTGGGTGTCGCATCGACCGAGCTGAAGGGGCCGATGTGGCGGCGTGTCGCGACGTTCCCGTTCAACGGAGTGCTCCTGCGGTCCGAGGAGCTGTTCTTCGCGCTGAGGACTCAGGAGTTCGAGCCCGAACATTCGGGATTCACCGACTTCGAACGGCGAACGGTGACGGGCCACAAGTGGTGCACCGAGGACGACATCAGGTCACTCGCGGCGACCGGTGAAACGGTGTATCCGCAGGATCTCGCCGAACTGCTCGACGAGGTCAACATCGTGCTCGCGCGCAGAACGGAACCGGACGTACGCGCCATCCGCTGAGGCCGTCGGACACAGCAGGACGAAACGCTCCGACAGGGGTCCAGCAATTCTCCACTGGCTATGGGAACGAAAGCCAGTTCGGTCTACTGTCGGGCACGCCTCGACCGAGGCCGTCCCGTGTTCCCACAGCTGCAGGAGAGTCCTTTGAGTACGCCCATCGTTCCGGCATCAGACGTCGAAGACAACGGCCGGGGGACAGCACGCGTCAAGCGCGGCATGGCCGAAATGCTCAAGGGCGGCGTCATCATGGACGTGGTGACCGCCGATCAGGCCAAGATCGCCGAGGATGCAGGCGCCGTGGCGGTCATGGCACTCGAACGCGTTCCCGCGGACATCCGCGCGCAGGGTGGTGTGTCGCGGATGAGCGATCCGGACATGATCGACAGCATCATCGCCGCCGTGTCCATTCCCGTCATGGCGAAGGCAAGGATCGGGCACTTCGTCGAAGCGCAGATCCTGCAGAGTCTCGGCGTCGACTACGTCGACGAATCGGAGGTGCTGACCCCGGCGGACTACGCGAACCACATCGACAAGTGGAACTTCACGGTCCCGTTCGTCTGTGGCGCGACCAACCTCGGCGAAGCGCTGCGTCGAATCACCGAAGGCGCGGCGATGATCCGGTCCAAGGGCGAGGCCGGAACAGGCGACGTGTCCAACGCGACCACGCACATGCGCAAGATCCGCGACGAGATTCGCCGGTTGACGTCGTTGCCCGAGGATGAGCTGTATGTCGCCGCGAAGGAGCTTCAGGCGCCCTACGACCTCGTTGTCGAAGTTGCTCGTGCCGGCAAGCTGCCCGTGACACTGTTCACGGCCGGCGGCATCGCGACTCCGGCGGACGCTGCGATGATGATGCAGCTCGGCGCCGAGGGCGTCTTCGTCGGATCCGGAATCTTCAAGTCCGGCAACCCCAAGGAGCGCGCCGAGGCGATCGTCAAGGCAACGACCTTCCACGACGATCCCGACGTCCTCGCCAAGGTCTCGCGTGGGCTGGGTGAGGCCATGGTGGGAATCAACGTCGACGATCTTCCGGTTGCTCACCGTTTGGCCGAACGCGGCTGGTGACGTCTCAGGCCTGGAGTATCGCGGGCCGGTTCGGGTGATCCCAGCGGACCACCACGTCCGCGGTCGGTGCACCGGCGTAGAACTCGAGCAGCGGCGCAACAGTCCACGCGTCGGCCTCCGGGGTCCGACGCCGCATGGTGGCTTCGCTGATCTTCAGGTGCACCGTCACCGCGACATCGGGAATCCGGCCGAGGGTCATCGGACCGGCGATCAGCAGAACATGATCGGGAGCCGCGTCGACGAGGCTCGCTCTCGCGGACCGATCGGCCGACTCGTCCCAGAGCCGAGGGAGGAATGTCCCTCGGCCTCCGGCGCGCATCGGTGCGACGATCTCCCGCTCCACTGCAGCGAAGTCGAACCAGGCTGTGCGGTAGGTCGATTCGTCGGTCCGAGAGTACTCGAACCTCAGTGAGGCAGGCCGCACGTAATCGTGGAGATCGATTACGTCACAATGCCGTCCGGACGCGCCGACGAGGTCACGGACCGACAGGGCGAATTCGACCGGACGAGCGGCGTCCACGCCGTCGATGACACCGATTGCGCGGCAGCCGTTCGGAATTCGGTCGGCCACTGCCTGGGCGAGTAGTTCCGGAAAAATCGGCACAGGCGTCGGCAGGTCGCGGTTCGGCACCGGTTCATCTTGCCTGTCTCCGCGCTTGTTAGCCTTCACCAGCAGCGACGAGAGGTGAACAATGGCCAGTATCGAGGACATTCTCGAATTGGAACGTATCGAGAACGACATCTTCCGTGGTCGAACCTTCCCGAGCATGTTGCAGCGGACGTTCGGCGGGCAGGTCGCCGGGCAGGCTCTGGTGTCGGCCGTGAACACGGTCGGCGAGGACTACCGCGTGCACTCGTTGCACGGCTACTTCATCCGCCCCGGCAAGCCCACGGAGCCGACCGTCTACATGGTCGATCGAATCCGTGACGGCAGGTCCTTCTGTACCCGCCGCGTCACCGGAATTCAGGACGGCAAGGCGATCTTCACCATGTCCGCGTCGTTCCATGTCGACGACGACGGCATCTCGCACCAGGACACCATGCCCCGCGTCGTAGATCCGGAGACCCTGCCGGACCCGCGCACACTCCCGGAGTTCGACAATTCGTTCTACGAGGAGTGGAAGGAATGGGATATCCGCAGAGTCCCGGACGAGCAGACCGAGAAATACGCGAGCCTCGCTGCCCAGCAGCGGGTGTGGTTCCGTTACCGCGACCGTCTGCCGGACAACCAGGTGTTCCACGTATGCGCGCTCGCGTACATGTCCGACATGACCCTGATCGGTTCGGCGAAAGTTCCGCACCCGGGGGTGGCGACTCAGACGGCGTCACTCGATCACGCGTTGTGGTTCCTGCGCCCGTTTCGTGCCGACGAGTGGCTTCTCTACGACCAGACGTCGCCGTCCGCCGACTTCGGGCGGGCTCTGGCCCAGGGTCGAATCTTCGACCGGCAGGGGCGCATGGTCGCTGCCGTCGTGCAGGAGGGCTTGATGCGCTTCGAGCGTGACCAGTCGAAATCGGCTACTGATTCGTTCAAGCCCAGGTGAGCGGGCCCAGGATCGGCGTCCTCGCGTTGCAGGGTGATGTCCGAGAACACCTCGCTGCTCTGAGTGCCAGCGGCGCCGATGCAGTCGCGGTTCGGCGGCCGGCGGAACTGGGTGCCGTCGACGGACTCGTCGTTCCTGGCGGTGAATCGACGACGATGAGCAGGCTTCTGACGGTCTTCGAACTGCTCGAACCGCTGCGTGCCCGGCTGCGTGACGGGCTGCCCGCATACGGATCGTGTGCGGGCATGATCATGTTGGCGAGCGAAGTTCTCGATACCAGAGAGGACGCCCAGCATCTGGATGCCCTCGACATCACCGTGCGGCGCAATGCCTTCGGTCGTCAGGTCGACTCCTTCGAAACCGATCTCGAGTTCGCCGGACTCGAGGGTGACCTCATGCGGGCCGTGTTCATCCGAGCGCCGTGGGTGGAACGCGTCGGCGACGGTGTCGAGGTCCTCGCCACGGTTCCCGACGGCCCTGCGGCGGGGCGCGTCGTCGCAGTGCGTCAGGGCCGGGTCATGGCAACCAGCTTTCATCCCGAGGTCACCGGGGACCGCCGCGTGCACGGCCTCTTCGTCGACCTCGTGCGCGAGCTCTGAGCCGCGACGTCGGCAGGTCCATCGACGTGTACGGAATCGGTGCGGCTGAAGCACGCGTAAACTACGAACACTTGTTGTAAGTACGAAAGGGGCTCCATCGCATGAGCGGCCACTCCAAATGGGCCACCACCAAGCACAAGAAGGCGGTGATCGACGCCAAGCGTGGCAAGTCGTTCGCCAAACTCATCAAGAACATCGAGGTGGCGGCCCGCACCGGTGGTGGCGATCCCACGGGTAATCCAACGCTGTTCGACGCTATTCAGAAGGCGAAGAAGACGTCGGTTCCCAACGACAACATCGAGCGTGCGCGCAAGCGTGGCGCGGGCGAAGAAGCCGGCGGCGCAGACTGGCAGACCATCATGTACGAGGGCTACGGACCCAACGGTGTGGCGGTGCTCATCGAGTGCCTCACCGACAACCGTAACCGCGCTGCGGGTGAGGTCCGAGTGGCGATGACCCGCAACGGCGGCAACATGGCGGACCCAGGATCGGTGTCGTACCTGTTCTCGCGCAAGGGTCTGGTGACGTTGGAGAAGAACGGTCAGTCCGAGGACGACGTTCTGATGGCGGTTCTCGACGCCGGAGCCGAGGAAGTCACCGACAACGGTGACACCTTCGAGATCGTCAGTGAGCCAACCGATCTTGTCGCGGTCCGGACGGCGCTGCAGGAGGCCGGGATCGACTACGACTCGGCCGAGGCCAGCTTCCAGGCGTCGGTCAGCGTTCCCGTCGACGTCGACGGCGCACGCAAGGTGTTCAAGTTGATCGACGCGCTCGAGGACAGCGACGACGTTCAGAACGTCTACTCCAACGTCGAACTGTCCGACGAGGTTCTCGCGCAACTCGACGAGGACTGACCCGTCGGAGGCCGGTCGGGTGTCGCACACGCCCGCTCGGCCTGCCCTCCGCTACGCTATCGAACAACAGTTCGTAAGCGGAAGGTGAACACGTGCGAGTGATGGGCGTCGACCCAGGCTTGACCCGGTGCGGGTTGAGTTTGATCGAGGGCGGTTCGGGGCGCAGTGTCATCGCATTGGACGTCGATGTCGTGCGTACTCCGGCGGACATGGATCTGGCGCAGCGGTTGCTCCGAATCTCCGAGGCCGCGGAGTACTGGCTCGATACTCACAAGCCTGACGTCGTCGCCGTCGAGCGCGTGTTCGCGCAACACAACGTGCGCACCGCGATGGGCACGGCGCAAGCCGGGGGAGTGATCGCGCTTGCCGCAGCCCGCCGAGGTATCGACGTCTGCTTCCACACTCCCAGCGAGGTGAAAGCCGCGGTCACCGGCAACGGTAGTGCGGACAAAGCGCAGGTCACAGCCATGGTCATGCGGATTCTCGGACTGCAGACCGCCCCTACTCCCGCCGACGCGGCCGATGCTCTCGCTCTGGGTATCTGTCACTGCTGGCGCGCGCCGATGATCGCGAGGATGGCGAAGGCCGAGGCGATGGCCAAGGAACAGCGGCGCAAGTACGAGGTACGGCTGGCCGAGGAGCGTAGAGCACGGGCAGCCGCGGCGAAGAAGAGCGCCCGAGCCGTAGCGGCTCGGGCTGTCGGAGAGGCGGGCGTCGGATGATCGCATCCATCCGCGGGGAAGTACTGGACATCGCGCTCGACCACGCAGTCCTCGAAGCGTCCGGGGTCGGCTATCGAGTCAACGCGACACCCTCGACACTTGCGTCGTTGACTCGGGGAGCCGAGTCGAGACTGCTGACGACCATGATCGTCCGCGAGGACTCGATGACCCTCTACGGGTTCTCGGACACCGAGTCACGGGACCTGTTCGTACTGTTGCTGACGGTGTCCGGTGTCGGGCCTCGTATCGCGATGGCCACCCTCGCCGTGCTCGATCCGGCGGCATTGCGGACCGCGTTGGCGGACGGCAACGTCACCGCGTTGACGCGTGTACCCGGAATCGGAAAACGCGGTGCCGAGCGGATGGTCGTCGAACTGCGGGACAAGGTCGACGCCATCGTCGGTGGAGGGGGAGCGTCCGCGACGCCGACCGCAGGCGCGAGCGGCGGCGCAGTGCACGACCAAATCGTCGAAGCCCTCACCGGACTCGGGTTCGCGGTCAAACAAGCCGAGGACGCGACAACATCTGTGCTGGCCGCTCAGCCCGATGCGTCGACGTCGGCTGCTCTACGCTCCGCGCTCGCGTACCTGGGTAAGACGAGATGACCGACGACGCCGACCTCGAGGAGTCGCAGGTGACTGCCGAGGTCACCGCGGACGACGTCGACGTCGAGACCAGTCTGCGTCCGAAATCGCTGACGGACTTCATCGGTCAGCCGCGAGTGCGCGAGCAACTCCAACTCGTCCTGACCGGTGCGAAGCTTCGTGGCGGCACACCCGATCACATCCTGATGTCGGGCCCACCCGGACTCGGCAAGACATCGATGGCGATGATCATCGCCCAGGAACTGGGTACGTCGCTGCGGCTGACGTCGGGGCCTGCGCTCGAACGGGCAGGTGATCTCGCCGCCATGCTCAGCAACCTCGTCGAGGGCGACGTTCTGTTCATCGACGAGATCCACCGCATCGCGCGCCCGGCGGAGGAAATGCTGTACCTCGCCATGGAGGACTTTCGAGTCGACGTTGTGGTGGGCAAGGGGCCGGGCGCAACCTCGATTCCACTCGAAGTCGCGCCGTTCACACTGGTCGGAGCCACCACCCGATCGGGCGCTCTGACCGGACCGCTGCGGGATCGCTTCGGTTTCGTCGCGCACATGGATTTCTACGAACCCGAGGAACTTCAGCGGATACTCGTGCGCTCGGCAGGCATCCTCGGCGTACCGATCGACGCGGCAGGATGCGCCGAGATCGCCGGACGCTCGCGCGGCACCCCTCGTATCGCCAACCGTCTGCTTCGCCGTGTGCGTGACTACGCCGAGGTGCGCGGGGACGGCACCGTGACCAAACAGACGGCGCAGGAAGCACTCGTCGTGTACGACGTCGACCAGTTGGGTCTCGACAGGCTGGACCGTGCAGTTCTCAGCGCACTGATCAGGAGTTTCGGCGGCGGGCCCGTCGGGGTGTCGACACTCGCAGTCGCCGTCGGCGAGGAACCGTCGACGGTCGAAGAGGTCTGCGAACCGTTCCTGGTCCGCGCGGGCATGGTCGCACGGACTCCCCGGGGACGGGTCGCGACCGCCGCAGCGTGGCAGCATCTCGGTCTCGTACCGCCGCCGGACCTCGCCATCGGCGGCATTTCCGTCCGGACGAACGAAGCTCAGCAGGGATTATTCGAATAATTGCGCGGCAAAGCTCAGGAGCCGGACAAGTCGGCGGTGAGGTAATGGCACACTGGACCCGACGCACGGCACTTCGACGGTGAGCGACGAACTCTCTGTCGGACGCCGACACGACAAGAACAACGACACCTCTTAGGACTGACGTAGAAGATGGAACTGCTATTTCCGCTGCTGATCGTGGCGCTGCTCGTACCGATGTTCCTCAACGTGCGCAAGCAGAAGAAGGTCCTCGCCGACACCCAGGCTCTGCAGGACTCGCTGAAGGTCGGTGACGAGGTCGTGACGACCGCAGGCCTCTACGCCCGCGTCGCATTGGTGGAAGAAGACACCGTCGACCTCGAGATCGCCGACGGCATCATCACCACTTGGTCGCGGGCAGTCGTCCGTGAGGTTCTCCCACCGGAGACCGACGACGAGTTCGACAATCATCCAGGCGACGCGATCACCGCACCCGACGACCTGTCCGGTGTGGAGGGCGCAGGTCCGTCGCTCGACAAGACCGTCTCGTCGCAGCCCTCCGCCGACGAAACCGTGGAACAGAGCACGCGTCGCCTCGACAAGGAGTGACTTCGCGATGATCGCAGCCGCTGTCGGACACGGTCCGGCAGCGGTTTCGCGTGCGAGGGTCCAGGCGTCCGGTATGCCCTGAACCTCCCGCGAGTTACTTTTCGTCACTCACCCTCAAACGCCAAGAGGAGAATCACACACCGTGGCACCTTCAAGCGGATCGGTGCATCCATCCCGCTATCTCGCCGTGTTCGGCGTCCTGATGGCCGTTGTGTACGCCTTGGTCTTCTTCACCGGAGACAAGTCGCCCGAGCCGAAGCTCGGTATCGATCTCGAAGGCGGCACCCGTGTCACGCTGACGGCGCGAACACCGGACGGCAGCGCGCCGAGCCGTGAGAGCCTGATCCAGGCACAGCAGATCATCACCACTCGCGTCGACGGTCTCGGTGTCGCGGGCTCGGAGGTGCTCATCGACGGCGAGAACCTCGTGATCACTGTTCCCGGTGACGACAGCTCGCAGGCACGCACTCTGGGCCAGACCGCGCGGTTGTTCATTCGCCCGGTGATTCAAGCTGCACAGCCCGCGGCGGGCGCTCCCGCGGGGGGAACCGAGCAGGCCCCGGCAGGCGGAACACCGGCCGAGACACCTGCTGCCGACACTCCTGCGCCGTCCGGAGATGCGGTGCCTCAGGGTCGCCCGTTCCCGGCACAGGATCCCAGCGCGGTCGATCCGACACCCGCGCCCACTCCCGCGGCGCCGGCGGCCGACCCCGCAGGTGATCCTGCTGCTGAGGACCCGGCTGCGGACGAGCCCGCGGGCACCGAAGCCGAGCAGGCTGCGGACCAGATCGCCGAAGCGAAGGCGCTTCGTCAGAGCGAGGACCCTCAGGTCCAGCAGGCTGCGCTCGCGACGATCGACTGCAACGCTCCCGACCCGTTGCAGGGCAACGACGACCCGGCCTTGCCGTTGGTCGCATGTTCCACCGACGGTGCCGCCGTGTACGTCCTCGGGCCGAGCATCATCGACGGCCAGCAGATCTCCGATGCGACCTCCGGATTCAACTCCCAGCAGTCACGTCACGAGGTCAGCCTGAGCTTCGATTCCGAAGGCAGCAACACGTGGGCGCAGTTCACCGGAGCCAACATCGGCAGCCAGGCTGCGTTCACACTCGACTCCAAGGTCGTCAGCGCACCGGTGATCCAGGGCGCGACGCCCGCCGGTAGCGCGACGTCCATCACCGGGCAGTTCACCGCCCAAGGTGCGTCGGATCTCGCGAACACCTTGAAGTACGGATCGCTTCCGTTGTCCTTCGCATCGTCGGAAGCAGAAACGGTGTCCGCGACGCTGGGGCTGGCTTCGCTCGAAGCGGGTCTGCTTGCCGGAGCGATCGGCCTCGCTCTCGTGCTGGTCTACTGCCTCGTCTACTACCGTGCGCTCGGATTCCTCACCGCGTTGTCGCTCGTGCTCGCGGGTGCGATGGTCTACGGGATTCTCGTTCTGCTCGGCCGATGGATCAACTTCACCCTCGATCTCGCCGGGATCGCCGGTCTGATCATCGGCATCGGCATGACGGCCGACTCGTTCGTCGTGTTCTTCGAGCGCATCAAGGACGAAATCCGGGAGGGCAGAAGCTTCCGATCCGCCGTTCCACGAGGCTGGACGCGTGCCCGCAAGACAATTCTGTCCGGTAATGCCGTGAGTTTCATCGCCGCAGCGGTGCTCTACGCACTGGCCGTGGGGCAGGTGCAGGGCTTCGCGTTCACGCTCGGCCTCACCACGATCCTCGACGTCATGGTGGTAGTCCTGGTCACCTGGCCATTGGTGTACCTGGCGTCGAAGTCCAAGTTCTGGTCCAAGCCCGGTGTGAACGGGCTCGGCGCCGTCGCGCAGATCGCGCAGGAACGCAAGCGTGCCGCCGCACGTGCCATGGCAAGCAAGTCCGCATCCGATGCTGCGACGAAGGGGGCCTGAGATGTCCGATTCATCAGAGAACACCGAGGGCACCGGCTCGGTCCTGCTGCAGGACTCCGGCGTCGATCAGAGCGCGCAACCCACGCGTAGCTGGCTCTCGCGGCTGTACACCGGAACGGGCGCGTTCGAGGTCGTCGGTAGGCGCCGGTTCTACTACATCCTCACCGCAGCGATCGTTTTGGTGTGCCTGCTCAGCATGGTCTTCCGTGGGTTCACCCTCGGGATCGACTTCGAGGGCGGCACCAAGATTCAAGTACCCGCCGACGGCGGTGTCACCTCCGAGCAGGTGGAGACGGTGTTCACCGACACTCTCGGCTTCGGTCCGGAAGCGGTGCAGACCGTCGGCTCCGGAGCGGCTGCCACGGTGCAGGTGCGTTCCGAGGCACTCGACGCAGGACAGGTCGACCAGGTACGTCTTGCACTGTTCGACGCCTTCCAGCCGGTGGACAGCACAGGAACGGCGAGCCCCAACGCCATCAGTTTCTCCGACGTCAGCGAGACGTGGGGCGGGCAGATCACGCAGAAGGCACTGATCGCGCTCGTCGTGTTCCTGGTCATCGTCAGTATCTACATCGCGATCCGATACGAGAGGGACATGGCGATAGCTGCACTCGCTGCCTTGTTCTTCGACCTGCTGGTCACCGCCGGTGTGTACTCGCTCGTCGGGTTCGAGGTCACGCCCGCGACGGTCATCGGCCTGCTCACCATCCTCGGGTTCTCGCTGTACGACTCCGTCGTGGTCTTCGACAAGGTCGAGGAGAACACGCGCGGAATCCTGCACCTGGGCCGCAAGACCTACGCCGAGCAGGCCAACCTGGCCGTCAACCAGACCCTGATGCGGTCGATCAACACCACCGTCATCGGCGTTCTGCCGGTGTTGGCGCTGATGATCGTCGCCGTCTGGCTGCTCGGTGTCGGCACTCTCAAAGACCTCGCGCTCGTGCAGCTCGTCGGCATGATCGTCGGCGCGTACTCGTCGATCTTCTTCGCGACGCCGTTGCTGGTGTCCATCAAGGAGAAGTGGGGTCCCGTCGCGGCCCACACCAAGAAGGTGTTGGGCAAGCGTGCCGAAGCTGCGAAGCGCGTAGGGTCGGACACCCCGGTCGTGGCAGGGTCGGGCACTGTCCCCGACGCGCCGGTGACCCCTCGGGTGGGCTCGCGGCCTACCGGAAAGCGTGCCAAGAAGAGGCGTTGATGAACGTGCGAGTCCAGAGGTCGCGGACGACGGCAGCCGTGGCGGTCGTCGCCGTCGCGGCAGGCGCTCTCGTCGCGTGCTCGACGGCAGAGGACCAGGTTCCGTCCATCGGATACGCTGTCGATACGGTGTTGACCACGTACAACGCCAATACGGTCGACGGCGCAGCGTCGGCGGCCCGGCAGGCTTTTCCTCGGGTCCAGACCGGCTTCGGCTACGTCGGACCCGAAGGCGAAGCGCTGGCCGACAACGACGTCGGAGGGATGTCGGTCGTACCGGGCGACGTCCTCACGGTGTCGTACACGATCGCGCCACAGGCCACCTATTCCGACGGTGTTCCGATGACCTGCGACGACCTGGTTCTGACCTGGGCGGCGAACAGCGGACGCTTCGTGGCGGGGGAGAACGACCTGCCCCTGTTCGATGCTGCGTCGAGCGCGGGATACCGAGACATCGAACGAGTCGACTGCGTCCCGGGAAGCAAGGACGCCACGGTCGTCTACCGCGCGGGTCGCAACTACGACGGCTGGCGGTCCTTGTTCGGCGCCACCGACCTACTGCCCTCCCACGTTGCAGCTCGCGTCGCCGGGGTCCCCAACGTCGTCGACCCGATCCTGTCCGGCGACCTCGCGGCCGTCGGGAGGATCGCCGAGTTCTGGAACACGGGATGGAACCTCGTCCCTGGACAGATCGACACGTCCCTGCTGCCATCGAACGGGCCGTACCGCGTCGACTCGTACACCCAGGAAGACGGTCTGGTACTCGTCGCCAACGAGTCGTGGTGGGGAGTCCCGCCCGAGACCGAACGCATCGTCGTGTGGCCGAAGGGAACCGACGTCGCCGCACGCGCAACCGAAGGTGACCTCGAGGTCGTCGATCACGGTGCAGGCGGCGACATCCCGTCGGACGGCTTCGAGCGCACCGACTTTCCGTCCCACGGCGTGGAGCAACTGACGTTCGCGACCAGCGGTTCGCTCGCGTCGTCCGCAGCGCGCCGCGCACTTGCCGCCTGTGTGCCGCGGGAGCAACTGTTCGAGGGCGTCGGCCACCCGGGATACGACGAGTCCGCAGGCATCGGCTCGGCCGTCGTCGATTCCCGGCTCGTCCGTCCGAGCGCGCTGCTCTACGGACCGGTAGCCGCCACCGCGGACGGCCGCTACCGGCAAGCGGACGTCGCGGCGTCGACGACCGAGCGAAACAACGCCGATCTGGACAGCCTCGCCGTTCGAATCGGCTACCTCGCTCCCGATCCGCGCCGCGCACAGATCGTCGCCGACATTGCGGCCGCATGCGCGCCGGCCGGAATCACCGTCACCGATGCAGGGTCTCCGGACTTCTCGCCGAGTGCACTACGCACCGGGGCGGTCGACGCCGTTCTCGGAGCTACTGCGTCTGCCTCGGGACCGTCGGGAGCGGTGTCCGAGGAAGCGGCGCGTTACAGCGTGCACAGTGGGAACGGCAGCAACGTCGGTGGATACACCAACGGCAGAATCGATGCGATCGTCGACGAGCTGGCCACAGCGCCGTCGGCTGGGACCGTGCTTTCTCTCGCGACCGAGGGGGAGCGGATCCTCTGGAACGAGATGCCCTCGCTTCCACTGTTCAACCAGCCGCGAACACTGGCCGTGGCGGACGGCATGACCAACGTCGTCGCGAATCCGACGGTGGCGGGTGCGGGGTGGAACATGGATCGTTGGATACTGCACAGGTGAACAGAGTTTCGGAAGAGAGAGCGTCGATCGCGTCGGACCACATCGACCGGCTCACCCGTTGGGCCGATGATTTCCCGGTCGACGGGGTGAGGTTCGCCGATCTGACGCCGGTGTTCGCAGATCCGGACGGTCTGAAGGCCGTGGTTGCGGCACTGGCCGAAGCCGGTTCGGGGGCTGACCTCGTTGCAGGAATCGACGCGCGCGGCTTCTTGCTGGGCGCGGGTGTGGCGTTGGAACTCGGCACCGGCATTCTCGCGGTCCGCAAGGCAGGCAAGCTCCCGCCACCCGTGGTGGCGCAGAGCTACGAATTGGAGTACGGGTCGGCGGAACTCGAAATCCCGGCCGACGTCGACATCTCGGGCCGGAAGGTCCTGATCGTCGACGACGTTCTCGCCACCGGTGGCACCATCGCGGCCACCGCGGAGTTGTTGCGAGCGTGCGGTGCCGAGATCGTCGGTGCCGCGGTCGCGCTCGAGATCGCGGTCCTCGCGGGTCGAGGCAAGTGCGAGGGCTACCCGCTTGTCTGCCTTCGGCAGGTCTGAGGACTAAAGTTGGTGAACACTGCTGTTGTCGAAGATCCGTAACCGAGGTCGATGCCAGTCGACCGAGGGGCCATGAGCCAAGCGAACGAGAGCAGACCACGCGGCAGGAGGCGAACATTGTGACCCGTTACCTCGACCAACCCTTGCCGGATCGACCCGCGTCCGAACCGGAATCGGGTAAGGCGGCTACTGCGGACACGCCGCAAGCAACACCGGACTCTGCTCCACCGGTCGTCGGAAAGGGCTCGGCACCTGCCGTCCCGACGTCCGCGTCCCGACGCGTCCGCGCCCGCTTGGCCAGGCGCATCACGGCCGGCCGCAACGCCGCAGTCAAGCCTGTCCTCGAACCTTTGGTGAGTCTGCACCGCGAGCTGTATCCCAAAGCGGATCTCGCGTTGCTTCAGCGGGCGTACGACGTCGCCGACGAGCGCCACGCCACTCAGATGCGCAAATCCGGGGACCCGTACATCACGCACCCATTGGCGGTGGCGAACATTCTCGCCGAGCTGGGCATGGACACCACGACTCTGGTCGCGGCTCTCCTGCACGACACCGTCGAGGACACCGGGTACTCGCTGAAGCAGCTCACCGAGGAGTTCGGTGAGGAAGTAGCGCACCTCGTCGACGGGGTGACCAAGCTCGACAAGGTGGTTCTCGGCACCGCGGCCGAGGGCGAGACCATTCGCAAGATGATCATCGCCATGGCTCGCGATCCTCGCGTTCTGGTCATCAAGGTAGCCGACCGCCTGCACAACATGCGCACCATGCGCTTCCTGCCGCCCGAGAAGCAAGCGCGCAAAGCGAAGGAAACCCTCGAGGTCATCGCGCCGCTCGCACACCGTCTCGGCATGGCGACGGTCAAGTGGGAACTCGAAGATCTCGCATTCGCGATTCTTCACCCCAAGAAGTACGACGAGATCGTTCGACTCGTCGCCGATCGTGCACCCTCCCGCGACACGTACCTCGAGAAAGTGCGCGCCGAGATCAATGCGTCGCTGTCGGCGTCCCGCATCAGTGCGGCCGTCGAAGGACGCCCCAAGCACTATTGGTCGATCTATCAGAAGATGATCGTCAAGGGTCGCGACTTCGACGACATCCACGATCTGGTGGGCGTACGCATCCTGTGCGACGAGATCCGCGATTGTTACGCCGCCGTGGGCGTCGTGCACTCGCTGTGGCAGCCGATGGCAGGCCGGTTCAAGGACTACATCGCGCAGCCCCGGTACGGCGTCTACCAGTCGCTGCACACCACGGTCGTCGGCCCCGAAGGCAAGCCGCTCGAGGTGCAGATCCGCACGAGGGACATGCATCGCACGGCCGAATTCGGCATCGCCGCGCACTGGCGGTACAAGGAGACACGCGGCAAACACGGCAACGACAACGCCGAGGTCGACGACATGGCGTGGATGCGCCAGTTGCTCGACTGGCAGCGTGAGGCAGCGGATCCGGGCGAATTCCTGGAATCGTTGCGCTACGACCTGGCCGTCAAGGAAATCTTCGTCTTCACTCCGAAAGGTGACGTCGTCACGCTGCCTGCGGGTTCGTGTCCCGTCGACTTCGCGTATGCCGTGCACACCGAGGTGGGCCACCGTTGTATCGGAGCCCGTGTGAACGGTCGACTGGTGGCGCTCGAACGCACGCTCGAGAACGGCGAGGTCGTCGAGGTGTTCACCTCGAAAGCCGTCACCGCCGGTCCGAGCCGCGATTGGCAGGGCTTCGTCGTCTCGCCCCGCGCGAAGACGAAGATCCGCCAGTGGTTCGCCAAGGAACGTCGCGAGGAAGCGCTCGAAGCAGGCAAGGACGCCATCGCGAAGGAAGTGCGCCGCGGTGGACTACCGCTGCAACGGTTGATGAATGCCGAGTCGATGTCCACGATCGCGCACGAACTGCGTTACGTCGACGTCTCGGCGCTGTACACCGCGGTCGGCGAGAGTCACGTGTCCGCGCAGCACGTGGTGCAGCGGTTGGTTGCTCACCTCGGCGGCGTCGGCGACGTGGAAGAAGAACTGGCGGAGCGGTCGACACCGTCCACCATCCCGACTCGTCCGCGTCAGGTCGGTGACGCCGGTGTACTCGTGTCGGGCACCGAGGGGGTCGTCGCGAAGCTGGCCAAGTGCTGCACCCCGGTTCCCGGCGACGAAATCCTCGGGTTCGTCACCCGCGGGGGGTCGGTCAGTGTGCACCGAACCGACTGCACCAACGCGAAATCGCTGGGCGAGCAGTCGGAACGGTTCATCGACGTCGAATGGGCCCCGTCCGCGTCGTCGGTGTTTCTGGTCGCGATTCAGATCGAGGCACTGGACCGGCATCGCCTGCTTTCGGACGTCACCAAAGCACTCGCGGACGAGAAGGTCAACATTCTGTCCGCGTCGGTGGCTACGTCGGGGGACCGTGTGGCGATCAGCAAGTTCACGTTCGAGATGGGCGACCCGAAGCACCTGGGCCACGTCCTGAACGTCGTGCGCAACGTCGAAGGGGTGTACGACGTCTATCGCCTGACGTCCGCTGCCTGACCACCCTACGTGAGTGGAAATGTAGGTCGGGACCTACATTTCCACTCACGGTCACTGAGCGGCGACGACCGACTGAACGGTGACCTCGGCGTTGGGTGGTCCGTCGTTGCCGGGTGTGGAGACTCCGGCCTCTGCCACCGCGTCGAGCGTCGCCAGCCCGGCCTCGTCGATCGTTCCGAACACGGTGTACTGCGGCGGAAGGACGGAATCCTCGTACACCAGGAAGAACTGGCTTCCATTGGTGTCGGGTCCGGCGTTCGCCATGGCGACGGTCCCGCGGGGGTAGACGACGGGGCTCGACAGTGCCGGGTCGCCGGCCGGGAACGCCGTCGTGGGGTACTCGTTGGCGAACTCGTAACCGGGACCACGGTTTCCCTGTCCGGAAGGATCACCGCACTGCAGGACCTGCAGGCCCTCGGTGGTGGTCAGCCGGTGACAGACGGTGTCGTCGAAGTAGCCCTGCGTGGCAAGCGACGTGAAACTGTTGACGGTGCAGGGAGCTTCGGCGCGGTCGAGCGACAGGCCGACGGGGCCCTGGCTCGTCGTCACGGCAACGTCGACGAGTCCGACGGTGGACACCCCGTACTGCTGCGGCGCGGTGTTCTCGCGAATCGCAGGCGTCGCTTCCGGGTACTCGCAGGTGGTGGTCGACACTTCCTGCGCAGGAACCGGGGGGAGGACCCCGAACAGGCTGAGATCCAGCGGCGGCTGAGTGGTCGGGGCCGCGGCACTCGTAGTCGCCGTCGGTGACTCGGTCGTCGCCGCAGTCTCGGAGTTGTCCGACGAACAGCCTGCCGCGAGGAGAACGGCCGCGCCCGACACGGCGAGCACCGCTAGCGTGCGCTTCACAGGTCACTCACGAGACTGGTGATGTCCACCGGAAGCGCAGGCTTGCCGTCTGCAGCGCCACCTTCGACGCCTGCCGCCGCGACCTTGTCCAGTGTCTGCAGACCGGTCTCGTCGATGGTGCCGAACACCGTGTACGCGGGCGGCAGCGTGGAGTCGCCGTAGACGAGGAAGAACTGGCTGCCGTTGGTGCCGGGGCCCGCGTTGGCCATCGCGATCGTTCCGCGCGGGTAACTGATCGGCTGCTCGGCGGCCGGGTCGCCTTCTGCGTATTGATCGGCCGGGAACTCGTCGGCGAACTGGTAGCCAGGCCCGCCCATGCCGGTGCCCGCGGGATCGCCGCACTGCAGAACCTGCAGACCCGCGCCCGTGGTGAGGCGGTGGCATTGCGTGCCGTCGAAGTAGCCCTGGTTGGCGAGCGAGACGAAACTGTTCACAGTGCACGGCGACTGCGGATTGTTCAGCGTCAGGCCGATGTTGCCCTGGGTCGTCTCCATGCTGTAACTGAGTGCTTCGTCACTCGTCGGCACGCCATCGGTGCGCGGCGGAGTGTTTTCCTTCGCAGCGGGCTGCGCGGCCGCGGGGTAGCTGCAGTCGACGGTCTCGGGCAGTGCCTCGGCCCGACCGTCGGCGATCAGTGTGTCGCCGTTGGGCGTCGACGACGCCGTCGTCTCGGGTTCGTCTCCGCCGCGAGTGAGGGCGAACACGACGGCAACCGCGCCGACCACGACCACCACACCCAGCACCGATCCGGCGATGGTCAGCTGTTTACGCTTCTTCGCTCGTTCGGCTCGGCGTTCGAGTTGTCGCTCGAGCTTCCTCTTCGCTGCCTCGCGCCGCTGCTCGTTGCTGGGCAATTGCGTGTCCTCCCGCTTGTGTCGTCCACCGGCTCGGCCTACGTGTCTTCCTGCCGGTCGGCGAGCCGAAACCGACCGTGAGTGAGTGTGCCATCACTACCTGAGAAGTTCCCGACCGGCATGGCGGCGTCGCACGGTCGGCCGACTGCACACACGCAGGTGAACACGGTCCAACTAGGGTGGAACGGACCTTGGCGTACGACAACTAGGAGCGGCAGCTGTGCTCGTCACCGGATTCCCGGCGGGAATGTTTCAGACGAACTGTTACGTGCTCGCGCAGGAGGGCTCGTCGGACTGTGTCGTGGTCGACCCGGGACAGGATGCGACGGAACCGCTTCTGCGGTTCCTGAGCGAATCCAGCCTGACTCCCCAGGCGGTGTTACTGACGCACGGTCACCTGGACCACACGTGGTCTGTGGAACCGGTGTGCGAGAAGTTCGGTATACCCGCTTACATCCACGACGAGGACAGATTCATGCTGTCCGATCCACTGCGCGGCACCGGACCGACCCTCGCCGCCCTGCTCGGCGACGCGGAGTTCCACGAGCCCGAACGTGTGGTCGACCTGAGCGGCGAGACCTCGCTCGAACTGGCCGGAATCCATTTCGGTGTGCTTCACACTCCCGGCCACACGCAGGGGTCGGTCGTGTTCTCCATCGACGTCGAGACACCGGACGGCACACTGGCGATCGCGTTGACCGGCGACACGCTGTTCGCAGGGTCCATCGGGAGAACCGACCTTCCCGGTGGAGACCACGAACAGTTGCTTCGCTCGATCGCGACGACGCTGCTGCCGCTCGACGACGCCACCGTGGTGTTGCCGGGACACGGCGGGCAGAGCACCATCGGCCAGGAACGCGCCTCCAATCCCTTTCTCGTTGGACTCGCAGGCCCCGAACAAGGAAAACTGTGACCGTGAGCAAGCCGAGTACCTTTTCTGCGCCCAAGGGCATTCCCGACTACGTCCCCCCGAACTCCTCGGAGTTCGTCGCCGTCCGTGAGGGGTTGCTGACCGCGGCTCGCAACGCTGGGTACGGGCACATCGAACTGCCCATTTTCGAGGACACCGGGCTGTTCGCCCGCGGTGTCGGCGAGTCGACGGACGTCGTGAGCAAGGAGATGTACACCTTCGCCGATCGGGGCGACAGATCCGTCACCCTGCGCCCGGAGGGCACGGCAGGCGTCATGCGCGCCGTCATCGAACACGGCCTCGACCGGGGAGCTCTCCCTGTGAAACTCGCGTACGCGGGACCGTTCTTCCGCTACGAACGCCCGCAGGCGGGACGCTATCGGCAGCTGCAGCAAGTCGGAGTCGAAGCCATCGGAATGGATGATCCCGCGCTCGACGCCGAGGTCGTCGCTGTGGCGGACAACGGATTTCGGTCACTCGGTCTGACGGACTTCAGGTTGGAGATCACGTCGCTGGGGGACGACACGTGCCGCCCGCAGTATCGAGAATTGTTGCAGGAGTTCCTCTTCGGCCTTCCGCTCGACGAGGCCACCCGCACGCGCGCACGCATCAACCCGCTTCGAGTCCTCGACGACAAACGGCCGGAGGTGCGCGAGATGACAGCGGACGCCCCGCTGATGCTCGACCACCTGTCCGACACCGCACGGGCGCACTTCGACGAGGTGCTCGCACACCTCGACGCGTTGAAGGTTCCGTACGTCGTGAACCCACGGATGGTCCGCGGACTCGACTACTACACGAAGACGACGTTCGAGTTCGTGCACGACGGACTGGGCGCGCAATCCGGAATCGGCGGCGGTGGCCGATACGACGGGCTGATGGCGCAACTGGGCGGCCAGGAACTGTCCGGCATCGGATTCGGGCTCGGGGTCGACCGAACCATGCTGGCGCTCGCAGCCGAAGGAAAGTCGGCCGGATCTCCCGCGCGCTGCGACGTGTTCGGCGTACCGCTGGGAGCCGACGCGAAAGCGCGCATCGTGGCGATCGCAGGCGAACTGCGGGGCAAGGGAGTCAGCGTCGATCTCGCCTACGGCAACCGTGGAGTCAAGGGCGCGATGAAAGCCGCCGACCGTTCCGGCGCACAGTTCGCCCTGGTCCTCGGCGACAAGGAACTGGCCGACGGCAACGTCGTCGTCAAGGAACTGGCGACGGGAGAGCAGCACGACGTGGCGTTGTCCGAGATCGTGTCGCACCTGGAGGCTCGACTTGGCCGGTGACGAGCTCGTCGACCTGGATCTGATACCTACCGAGCTGATCGTTCCGCGGCTCAGGAAGGTAGCGATCGGTTCGCTGGTGGTCGGCATCCTCGTCGCCGTGATCAGCTCGTTCTTTCTGCCCACCGCCGTTGCAGTCGTCCTCGGCGTCGTCGTCGGGTTACCGGCCGCGGCGTCGGCGTGGGTGGGCATCCGACGTCGAACATGGCTCGACGGCAACATCGTTCACGCCCGCGGTGGACTGCGCACACGCGCTCTGTCGGTGCCCGACTTGGTGTCGGCGGAGCTGCAGGTCAGAACGGCGAGGATAGATCAGATTTCTCTGCGGTTGTACGACGGCAACGTGAAACTGACTCTCGCGTTGGCGCTGTACACGAACGGCGGGGGCCGTGAGCTCCCCATTCTGTCGCTCCGCAAGCTCGCCGACGCATTGTGGACGAGCGAACTGGTGCCGGCTGCAGCGATTGCCTCGCTCCTAGTCGACCAGTTGAAAGCCGAGGCCCGCGACGCTGGGCTGGGGGAGCGGCCGCTCTATCGAGCGGCGGAGCTCGTCAAGGCGGCGGGCAGAACCCCTCTCGCCACACTGACCGACCGCGAGGTCGCCGAGTTGGGCAACTAGCGGCTACGTGACCAGGAAAGCATCGAGGACGATCGATTCTGCGGAGCGAGTGCCCGAGGTGACGACCAGGGCGCGGTTCAGATAGGTGAATTGCGGTACCGCGGTGGAAATTTCGAGGGTGCCGCGGAAGTAGTACGTGGCGGGGTCGACCTCTTCGGTTCCGGCGAGCGACTCGACGACTTCAGCAGGGCCGAACTGAAATCCGCGGAATGACAGAGCGAGATGCCCGCCCTCGGCGAGTTCGAGGACGATGTCGGCAGTGAACTCGGTGCGGCCGTCGACACGCGTCACCCCGGCGAGGGACGTCGAAACAGCAACCGTGCCTTCGATGTCCGGTCCTGGAGCGGCGCCGCCGAGGATGGGCGTCACCACTCGTTCTCCGTCGGGTACCGTGCCGACGTCGATGGCGCTACCCAGGCTGAGTCCGAGGCGGAGAATCGGTTCGAGTGTCGGGGCGATAGGTGCGGTCACAGCTCTACCGTAGCGGCAGGGCCGACAGGTGTAGCAGCGGCTGACGTGAGCCGGGTGTCGCCTTGACACCGATATAGAACACATGTTCGACTGTGTGCATGCGATGGGCGGGACAGACACTCGACGCCGCGGACGACGGCGCACTGCCGGGGCTCGAACGCGCCGGTCTGGTTCGCAGCGTACAGACCCCCGAGTTCGAGGGCATCACGTTTCACGAGGTGCTGTGCAAGAGCGCGCTCAACAAGATCGATGGTGATTCGCTGCCGTTCTCGTGGACGGTCAATCCTGCGCGGGGGTGTTCGCACGCATGCACGTACTGTTTCGCCAGGCCCACCCACGAGTATCTCGACCTCGATGCGGGTAGCGACTTCGATTCGCAGATCGTCGTGAAGACGAACATCGCTGCAGTGCTGCGTAAGGAGCTCGCCCGTAAGTCCTGGAAGAGGGAACCGGTTGCGTTGGGCACCAACACCGATCCTTATCAGCGTGCCGAGGGGCGCTATCGCCTGATGCCGGGAATCATCGGCGCGCTTGCGGAATCCGGCACGCCGTTCTCGATTCTGACCAAGGGAACGCTCCTGCGCCGGGATCTGCCTCTGCTCGCCCTTGCCTCCCGTCAGGTGGACGTGCACATCAACATCAGTCTCGCTATCCACGACGCCGGTTTGCAGAAGCAGATCGAGCCGGGTACGCCGAGCCCCAAGGCTCGTCTCGACCTGATCCGAGCAGTCCGCGACGTCGGGTTGCCGTGCGGCGTTCTGGTGGCGCCGGTGATTCCGTTCCTCACCGACGGGGCGCGGCAGCTCGAATCTCTGATTCAAGCGCTCGCCGATGCGGGAGCAACCTCGGTGTCCGCGATGCCGATGCACCTGAGGTCGTCGACGAAGGACTGGTTCATGTCCTGGTTGGCGGAACAGCATCCCGCGTTGGTTCGTCGCTACCGGCAGCTGTACGGTCACGGCGCTTACGTGACGCCCGAGTACAAGACGTGGCTGCGAGGACGGATCGATCCCATGCTGGAGCGCCACGGGTTCGACGTCGGCGACGAGCGTTCCATGCCCAAGAACTTTCCCGCTGAATCGAGTTCATCCACGTCGAAAGCGAGCGATCCCGCCCTCACCCTCTTCTGAGATCGCGCCGTTCGTGGGTCAGCGGGTCAGTGCAGATGGAGTGTTCAGATCGCGAGCCGCGAATGTGTCGCAGGCGCTTACCTGCCCGGTCCTGTAACCAGCCACGAACCACGCCTGGCGTTGGTCCGAGGAACCATGAGTCCAGCCCTCCGGGTTCACTCGACCACTCGATGCTTGCTGGATCCGATCGTCACCCACCGACGACGCCGCCGAGAGTGCGTCGCGAATGTCGTTGTCCGTCAGCGGTTCGAGGAAGGGTTCACCGGTGTTCGGGTCGGGGATGAGGGCGGCGTGGTGCGCCCAGATGCCGGCGTAGCAGTCGGCCTGCAGCTCCACCCGCACCGCACCGGATTCGGCGCCCTGCGGATCGGCTTGTGCTCGTCCGATGTCGCCCAACTGATTCTGGATGTGATGGCCGACCTCGTGGGCGACGACGTATTCCTGCGCCAGCGGACCGCCGCTGGATCCGAACCGATCGACGAGGACCTGGAAGAAACTCGTGTCGAAGTATGCTGACGAATCTGCGGGGCAGTAGAACGGCCCGACCGCACTGGTCGCGTTGCCGCAGCCGGTGTTGATCGAGCCACTGAACAGCTGAACTGCGGGCTCGACGTACGCCACACCAGTTTGGGCGCCGAGCTCGGACTGCCAGACATCGTCGAGGCTCCCGACCGTTCCCACGATGCGGCAATCGACGTCCCTGTTGGCGTCGGCTCCTGTCTGGCACTTGTCGAGCACGCCGTCGGTCCCGGCGGATTGCGACGAACTGTCCGTTCCGTCGGTCAACTGCCCCAGGATCGATCCCGGGTCTCCGCCGAACAGCAGCGCCAGCACCAGAATCACCAGGCCGCCCGCACCTCCTCCGAGCGCGATCTTGCCGCCTCGTCCACCGCCACCGGAGGACACACGCTTCGAGTCGAGTCGAGCGCCTTCTCTGAACGTCATGCCTCGTCATCCTTCCAGGAAGAACGTCCCCCCGGGCGAGTTGCGCGGCCCGATCCGACGTTTGTCGATCAGCAGCTTCCCATGCCTAGGCGGTATCGCGTTTCCTGTCCGGGGGTCGCCTCCGTAGGATTGGTGACCGACGAACACGCTTTGTTCCATTTTTGTGAAAGGACACCAGTGCTGCGCACCCACCTCGCCGGCTCACTTCGATCCGAGCACGTCGACCGAACAGTCACCCTGACGGGTTGGGTTGCGCGTCGCCGCGATCATGGCGGTGTCATCTTCATCGACCTGCGTGACGCGTCGGGCGTCGCCCAGGTCGTGTTCCGCGAGGGCGACGTGGCCGAGAAGGCGCATCGTCTGCGCGCCGAGTACGTCGTGAAGGTCACCGGCAAGGTCGAGGGTCGCCCCGAAGGCAACCAGAACTACGAAATCCCCACCGGTGCGGTCGAGGTCGATGCCACCGACATCGAGGTTCTGTCGGAAAGCGCGCCGCTTCCTTTCCAGCTCGACGATCAGCCGGGTGAGGAAGCGAGGCTGAAGTACCGCTACTTGGACCTGCGTCGGGAAGGCCCCGGTCATGCGATCCGGCTGCGATCGCAGGTCAATGCGGCGGCGCGTGGTGTCCTGGCGCATCACGAGTTCGTCGAGGTGGAAACACCGACGCTGACGCGGTCGACGCCAGAAGGTGCCCGCGACTTCCTGGTCCCTGCGCGTCTGCAGCCCGGCAGTTTCTACGCGTTGCCGCAGAGCCCCCAGCTGTTCAAGCAGCTGCTGATGGTCGGCGGTATCGAGCGGTACTACCAGATCGCGCGCTGCTACCGCGACGAGGACTTCCGCGCCGACCGTCAGCCGGAGTTCACTCAGCTCGACGTCGAGATGAGCTTCGTGACCCAGGACGATGTCATTCTGCTTGCCGAGGAGATCCTCGCCGCGCTGTGGAAGCTCGTCGGACATGACATCACGTCGCCCATTGCGCGCATCACCTATGCCGACGCGATGCGTCGCTACGGGTCCGACAAACCCGACCTGCGGTTCGACATCGAACTTGTCGAATGCACGGACTTCTTCTCCGCCACGGAGTTCCGCGTGTTCCAGGCGCCGTACGTCGGTGCCGTCGTCATGCCGGGCGGGGCGTCGCAGCCACGCAAGCAGTTGGACAAGTGGCAGGAGTTCGCGAAGCAGCGTGGACACAAGGGTCTGGCCTACGTTCTGGTCGCCGAAGACGGAACGCTGGGTGGGCCCGTCGCGAAGAACCTCACGGATGCCGAGCGGGACGGAATCGCTGCCCATGTGGGCGCGAAGCCCGGTGACGCGATCTTCTTCTCCGCCGGTGCCGTCAAGTCTTCGCGAGCTCTCCTCGGCGCTGTACGAGGCGAGATCGCTCGCAAGCTCGACCTCATCGACCCGAAAGCATGGGCGTTCGTGTGGGTGGTCGACGCACCGCTCTTCGAGCCGACGTCCGACGCCACCGCGAGCGGCGACGTCGCGGTCGGCTCGGGTGCCTGGACCGCGGTCCACCATGCGTTCACATCCCCGAAGCCGGAATCGATCGATTCCTTCGACACCGATCCGGGTTCGGCACTGGCGTACGCGTACGACATCGTGTGCAACGGAAACGAGATCGGCGGCGGAAGCATTCGTATCCACCGCAAGGACATTCAGGAGCGAGTGTTCGCGATCATGGGCATCGGCCACGAAGAAGCGCAGGAGAAGTTCGGCTTCCTGCTCGACGCGTTCAGCTACGGCGCGCCTCCGCACGGCGGAATCGCGTTCGGGTGGGACCGCATCACCGCGCTCCTGGCAGGCGTCGACTCGATTCGCGAGGTCATCGCCTTCCCGAAGTCCGGCGGTGGCGTGGACCCGTTGACGGATGCCCCGGCACCGATCACCCCGTTGCAGCGCAAGGAATCCGGCATCGATGCCAAGCCGGAAAAGGTCGCACAGGAGAAGAAGGACGACACTGCGGACGCGCCTTCCGCGGAATAGAAGCCCAGCGCAGCAGAAACCCCTGCAGCCGCCGGAGCTGCGGGGGTTCTTTTGTTCGAAGGCCTACGCCGGCGAGACAGCTCCCGCGGACAGAACGCGGTACGCGTAGGTCACCGCGATCACGCTCGCGGGAATGGTGAACAGAAGTCCCAGCCCACAGGGTACTGCTCCGACGATGTTGATTCCGGCCACCGCCAGGTACAGCAGGACGAGCTTGCCCGGGCTGACACCGAGCAACCTGATGTTGGCGGTCAACGCGATCACCGCCGATGCGCCACGGTCGATGATGAAATGCGGACCGAACCAGATCAGAATACCGAGTAGCAGACTGATCGACAGGGATGCCAGGGTGGGCAGCGACGGGGCCACTGCGCTGATCAACGAGACTACGACTCCGAACAGGGTCAGCTGCACCAGGTTGGGCAGACGCCAGAACTCGCCGAAGCCGGGCTTCGCACCGTCCAATTCCAGCAGCGCACCCCGGATGAGCAGGGCTCCCGCATAGAACCCGATGAGGCCGGCCACGAAGGTGACCACGATCAGGGCGAACGACAACTCACCGTCGCCGGCCGCAGCGAACATGGTGTCCTCGAACTCGGTCGAGCTCGAGATACCGGCGATGATGACGGCGAAGAACACGACATATCCCAAGACGGTCACCGCCGCGAAGAGCCCCATGACGCCGAGCCACACACCGATGTTGGCGCCGAACTTCTTCCAGCCGTAGCTCAGAGCCGCACCGACACTCAGTGACGTCGGTGGCGTGTAGTGCTGTTGTGGATACTGCTGGTGCGAGTACGGCTGTGGAAACGGGGGGCCACCCCAGGGCTGCGCCGACGGGTACGAGGGATACCCACCGCCGGACGGTCCGTAGCCAGGCTGTTGGCCGTACGCGGGTGGCGGCCCGGAACCCGGTTGCGACTGGTAGTACTCAGGCTGTCCTGGGTACTGGGGCTGTCCTGGGTACTGGGGCTGTCCTGGGTACTGGGGCTGTCCTGGGTACGTGGGCTGGCCTTGATACGGGGGCGGTGTCGGATGTACGGGCTGCTGAGGGTAGCCGCCGATGCCTTGCTGCCGGGCGTCGTACGGTTGCTGGGTGTACTCCTCTTGCGGGTTCTGACCCTGCGGTGCGCCCTGCTCTGGATCCGGTCCGCCGCCCCCGGTGTTGCTCGTACCGCCGCCGTCGTGGTCGTTCAACATCTCCCTCTCGCCGGAATCTACTTGTCTGTCGTCGCCTGGACCGGCCCGTTCTCGGACGGTGGACCCAGGCAACGACAGAACAATACGGCGAGTGACCGACGATTTCGATACCGAGCAGTCTGATGCTCGGTACAGCGCCGGGATCTAGACCGCAGCCGTGCGGGACACGATGCGATACGCGTAGGTCGACGCGATGGCCGAGATCGGAATGGTCACGAGCAACCCGAGGAAGCAGGGGATGGCTCCGAGGATGTTGATTCCGATGATTGCGAGGGCCAGGAGGAACAGTTGTCCTGCGTTCGAGGAGATCGCTCGGAAACTGGACTTGATGGCGGTGACGGCGTCCTCGTTGCGGTCGATGACGAATTGCAGTGTCCACCATGACAGGAAGGTGAGGACGAGTCCCGGGATGACAAGCAGGACGAATCCGACCAGAACCATGATGGCGACGAGAACACTGGCGATGATGATCGAGGCGACGTTGGCGAACTGGAAGAAGGACCCGATGGCGGGCTTGTTGCCATCGACCTCGTGCAGTGCGCCTCGGATGAACGCCGCATTGATGATGTACCCCACGATCGCGGAGACGACGGTACCGATGATCGACCAGATTCCGAACAAGGCGGACACGTCACCCGAACTCCCCGAGCGACCGAAAACGAGGTTCAGGATCACCTGAATGACTGCGGCGATGACGACGATGCCGATCCAGACGCCAGCATTGTCCTTGAACTTGTTCCAACCGAACGAGAGTGCGTCACCGACGTTCAGCGTCGGCGGCAGGCCGGCGCCGTGTCCGCCGTAACCCTGTCCGCCGAAACCCGGGGGCGGTGGGTAGTTGCCGGGCGGCGGTGGGTAGTTGCCGGGCGGCGGGGGATAGCTGCCCGGAGGTGGCGGGTAGTTTCCGGGCGGTGGTGGGTAGCCGCCGGACGGTGGCGGGTAGTTGCCGGGCGGCGGGGGATAGCTGCCCGGAGGTGGCGGGTAGTTGCCGGGTGGTGTTTTGCCCGGGTCTCCGGACTGCTCGGGATTCGTGTCCTTGCCGTCCTGGGGTCCGTTCGGTGGGTTCTCGCTCACAATTCTCCTCATCGGTGGTTGATCGATTGTGCCGCACCGATCCGCGTCCGCGGACCGAACCTGCAGGTGAATCGAAGGGTGAAACGCAGCGAGCGGGCCCGCCGATGTGTAGGCGGGCCCGCTCGCTGATCGTTCAGCAGGTCATCACCTGGCGGTGATGACCTGGGTTCCGCCGGCGATCTCGTCGTGCTTGCCCTGCTTCGTGGGGCTGGAGTTGATGGTCACCGCGATGACGATCCATGCGATGAACACCAGCACGCTGCCGATCAGGAACGGAATGACGCTGAGGAGTACGAAGGCGTTGCGTCGCGCCGCTTCCGCCTGAGTGGGGTTGCCGCCTGCGGCACCGACGGTGCGTAGGCCGAGCAACTGCTTGCCCAGCGTCTGACCGCGGGACGATTCGAGGTAGACGAAGTATCCGAACGTGGCGGCGGCCGAGAGAACGCCGTAGACGAACGTTCCGACGAAACCGGAGGGCAGGAACAGCCCGATGATCAGGACTGGGATCGCGACGATGATGCCGTCGATGAGACGTGCGCCGAAACGTAATCCGAGGCTTCCGGGTTGTCCGCCTCCGGGCAGCTGCGAACCGGACCCGTATGCGGCGTTACCGCCGACCGGCGGCGGCGGGTAGTTGCCCGGAGGTGGTGGGTAGTTGCCGGGGGGAGGGTAGTTACCGGGAGGCGGGTATCCGCCGGCGTTTCCGGGAGGCGGGTACCCACCGGCGGGGTTCTGGGGATACTGAGGCTGATTCGGATCCGAACCGTACTGCGGTCCGTTAGGCGGGTTCTCGCTCACTGATGTTCCCCTCGACTGACGTGATGTTGAGTCGTTGACAAATGTCTGGATTTCGACGCTGAGCGAACCGCACCCGGGGGTGCGTGTCAAGCACTACGCGCTCACCGCGCATTTCGTTCCGTGGCCGTTTCTCCACCGAGCGGGCACAGCTGGGGACCTCTAAGGTTGGTAGTTCTTACCGATTCGAGATTTGTGAGGGGCTCGCCGTGGGCATCAAGGTCGCTCTGGAACATCGAACAAGTTACTCGTTCGACCGCACCGTCCAAGTGTTTCCGCACGAGATCCGGCTGCGGCCTGCGCCGCATTCTCGGACACCCATCGAAGCGTATTCGCTGAAGATCGAACCTGCCGAACATTTCGTGAATTGGCAGCAGGACGTATTCGGAAACTTTTTGGCACGCGTCGTTTTTCCGGAACGAACCGACCACATGTCGATCACTGTCGGGCTCGTCGCCGACATGGCCGTCATCAACCCGCTCGATTTCTTCGTCGAGGACTGGGCGGAGCATTTCGGTTTTCGGTACGACAAGGCCGACCTGCCGGATCTGGAGCCGTATCTGCGGCCCGTCGACGAGGACGAAGAAGGAAGTGGCCCAGGGCCGGTCGTGTCCACCTGGGTGGAAAAGCTGGAGGCGGCGGTACGCGAACGCGGGGACACACTGCGCACCATCGATTTTCTGGTGATGGCGAATCAAGCCGTCCTCGGCGACGTCGGTTACTCGGTGCGGATGGAACCGGGTGTGCAGAGCCCGGACCACACGTTGACCACGGCGGTCGGTTCGTGTCGAGACTCGGCGTGGTTGCTGGTATCCGTTCTGCGCCAGATGGGATTGGCCGCGCGGTTCGTCTCCGGGTACCTCGTGCAACTCGCGTCCGACGTGAAGTCTCTCGACGGTCCGTCCGGGCCTGCAGCCGACTTCACCGACCTCCACGCATGGACAGAGGTCTACCTCCCTGGTGCAGGGTGGGTCGGGATGGACCCGACCTCCGGATTGTTCGCGGGCGAAGGCCACATCCCACTGTCCGCGACACCCCACCCGTCCACGGCGGCAGCCATTTCCGGCGCCACGAGCAAGTGCACTGCAGAGCTGGACTTCTCCAACACCGTGGTTCGGGTACACGAGGACCCACGCACGACGTTGCCGTACACCCGAGAACAGTGGGACGCCATCCGGCGGACCGCATCGACGCTCGATGCGCGAATGAGTGCGCAGGACATTCGATTGACGGTGGGAGGTGAGCCGACGTTCGTCGCCATCGAGAATCAGGATGCGCCCGAATGGAACACCACCGCCGACGGCCCGCACAAACGCATATTGGCCAGCGCACTCGCCGAGCGTCTGCGCAGCATCTACGCACCCGACGGGTTGGTCCAACGCAGCCAGGGCAAGTGGTACCCCGGTGAGCCTCTGCCGAGGTGGCAGGTCGGTCTGTATTGGCGGACCGATGGTGAATCGCTGTGGAGCGATTCCGATCTCATCGCCGATCCGTGGCTTCCCGCCGACGAGCGGCCCGCCGATGTCGACAACTCTGCGTCGCGGGCTCTGGTGGAAAAACTGGTGGAAGGCCTGGGGTTACCGGCCGAGCAGGCACGACCGGCGTTCGAGGATCCGTTGGTGCGGCTGCTCGACTACGTCCGGCAGCCGTACGGTGATCCACCCGTCGACGCCGACATCGAACCCGGCACCGACACCCCGGACGCCCGTGCGGCGTTGCTGGCGAAGCTCGAGTCCAGTACCGACGAACCAGCGGCGTTCGTTCTGCCCATCGGCAGGACGCCCGACGGAACGGGGTGGCGCAGCGCCGATTGGACTCTCCGCCGTGGTCGCATCGTGCTTCTGGAGGGCGACTCGCCTGCAGGCTTGCGGCTTCCGCTCAGTGCCATCTCGTGGACCGGTGGTCCGCCGGAGAATCCGTCGGACCCGACCGACCGCAAGGATCCGTTGCCCGCGCGTCAGATGACGCAGCGCCCGCCTCGGCCCGTCGACCCGGCCGAGGCGCGATACGCGCGACTCGCACAGGCGAACGAGTCGAATCGGGGCGTCGTCGGCGGCAACGGCGTGACGGCGCTCGTCGCCGAAGTGCGGGAGGGCGTCCTGCATGTGTTCATGCCTCCCGTGGACCGGTTGGAGGACTTCGTCGATCTGGTGGCTCGGGTGGAGGACGCCGCGTCGGCGATCGAGACTCCCGTCGTCATCGAGGGCTACGGGCCTCCGTCGGACCCACGCGTGCAGACATTGACCGTCACCCCCGATCCCGGCGTCATCGAGGTGAACGTTCAGCCGTCGTCGTCCTGGGCGGAACAGAACGAGCTGATGGAGACGCTGTACCGCGAAGCACGCCGATCACGGCTGAGCACGGAAGGATTCGACAACGACGGCACGACGCGGGGGACCGGCGGCGGAAACCACATCACTCTGGGCGGCGTCACACCGTCGGATTCGCCGATTCTGCGCCGGCCGGACCTCCTGGTGTCGCTCCTGACCCACTGGCAGCGGCACCCGTCGTTGTCGTATCTGTTCTCGGGTCGCTTCATCGGAACGACGTCGCAGGCGCCGCGCGCCGACGAAGGCCGCGAAGAGGCGCTGTACGAACTGGAGGTCGCATTCAGCGAAATCCGAAGGTTGACGGGGTCGGACCGAACGGCATCGCCGTGGGTGGTGGATCGCGCGCTTCGCCACCTGCTGACCGATATCACCGGGAACACTCATCGTGCGGAGTTCTGCATCGACAAGCTCTACAGCCCGGACAGCACACGCGGGCGGTTGGGTCTGCTGGAACTGCGCGGATTCGAGATGCCGCCGCACCACCAGATGGCGATGGTGCAGTCACTGCTCGTGCGGTCGATGGTGTCGAGGTTCTGGGACACGCCGCTCGACGCACCGCTGATTCGGCACGGGTCGAACCTGCACGGCCGATACATGTTGCCGCACTTCGTGATCAGCGACATCGGCCGAGTCGCGGAGGACCTGCGAGAGCACGATATCGAATTCGACACCAGCTGGTTGGACCCCTTCACCGAATTCCGGTTCCCGCGGCTGGGGACCACCGTGATCGGTGATGCGGAATTGGAACTGCGCGGCGCGATCGAGCCGTGGAACACACTCGGTGAGGAGTCGACGTCGTCCGGCACCGCACGGTACGTCGACTCGTCCGTCGAGCGACTTCAGGTGAAGATCGCCGGCGCGGACGAGGGCAGATACATGGTCACGTGCAACGGCGTTCCGGTGCCGATGCTGCGAACCGAACGGCAGGACGTTCAGGTCGCCGGCGTCCGCTACCGCGCGTGGCAGCCACCGAGTGCACTGCACCCGACCATCGAGGTACAGAGTCCACTTCGGTTCGACCTCGTGGAAAAGCAAACGGGACGAGCAGTCGGTGGCTGCACGTACCACGTGGTCCACCCAGGTGGACGGTCGTACAACGGGCCGCCGGTGAACTCCGTCGAGGCCGAGGCGCGTCGCAACGGTCGTTTCGAGGAGGGTGGGTTCACCTCCGGCAAGGTGGACGTAGCAAGATTGCTCGAGTTGCAGGCGCGCCAATCGATCGACGTGACGGCGCCTGGGATGCTCGATCTCCGGCGTACGGGTGTCTACGCCGGCTAGTGGCCCGCGTGGCCACCCGCGACGCCCGACGGAAGGAATGACGACTCGATGGTGCCCGTGGATGCGACACCGAGCAGCGCGGCCCCGGTCGGCTCGTCGTCCGGTTCGTCGACAACGCCAGTTCAGCCCGGTTCGGCGGACGAGTTCGGTTCGATGGAAGCGATCGAGGCCTATCGGACCCGTCGACGTGAGCTTCCGGGAACGGAGGGACGGTACGACGAACTGCTGAGCGACGCCGGCGGCGAAGAACATACGCACGTTGCGGGTCTTCGGCGGCAGTGGTCGGAACTGATCGCCGGTCTCGACCGGGCCGGTCGCGGAGGCGAACGCGCTCTGCAGAATCGAGTTCGCAGTCTCGTCGACGAACACGGGATCACGTACAACCCAGTTTCGGTCGGCGGTTCCGAGGCCCTCACGACTCCGGTCAGGTGGGGCCTCGACGGGATTCCCCTTGTGCTGGCCGCAGGGGACTGGGACGTTCTCGAAGCCGGTCTGATTCAGCGTGCACGTCTGCTCGATGCGGTTCTCACCGATCTCTACGGCGACATGCGCACAGTCACCGGCGGGGTGATTCCTCCACAATTGGTGTTCGGCGACCCGGGGTACGTCCGCGAGGCGCACGGCATCACCGTTCCCGGTCCACGGCAGCTTTTCTTCCACGCAGCCGACGTAGGTAGGGCGTCCGACGGCCGGTTCCGAGTGATCGCCGATCGGACCCAGGCGCCTTCGGGAATCGGGTATGCGCTCGCGGATCGACGTGTGATGTCGCGAGCGACGCCCGAGCTGTTCCAGGACACGAATCCGCGCCCGTTGTCGACGTTCGCTCGCGCTGTCCGGTCTGCGCTCATCGACGCGGCTCCGGCGGCGGCCGAGGACCCCGTCGTCGTGGTTCTCAGTCCTGGATCGCACTCGGAGACTGCCTTCGACCAGGCATATCTCGCGACTGTACTCGGATTCCCGTTGGTGGAGAACGCGGATTTGGTGGTGCGCGACGGATGCTTGTGGATGCGCTCGCTCGGCAAACTTCGTCGGGTGGACGTCGTATTGCGGCGCGTCGACGCCGAATTCACCGACCCGTTGGATCTGCGCCCCGATTCACGGTTGGGTGTCGTGGGTCTGGTGGAGGTTCTGCGTCGCGGTGCGGTCACGGTAGTCAACACTCTCGGCAGTGGCGTGCTCGAGAATCCGGCACTTCCTTCCCTACTGCCCGCGCTGAGTCGTGCGTTGCTCGACGAGGACCTGCTGCTCGAGTCGACGCCGTCGATCTGGGGAGGCGAGCATCACGGAGTCTCGCGCCTGACGGCGGGCGTTCGCTCGATGATCTTCCGGTCGGTGACTACTCGCGAAACCGTCGTCGGCCACGACCTGACCGATGTCGCTGCGGCCGAATTCGTCGACCGCCTGCGCGCACAGCCGTGGGCGTGGGCCGGGCAGGAAGTCCCGGAGTTCTCCATCGCGCCCGCAGGGTCGGGTTTCGGCGGCACGATCGGGGCCGCCGAAGTGGGGATGAGGCTGTTCAGCGTCGCCCAGCGCACCGGGTACACGCCGATGACGGGCGGCCTGGGTCAGGTCCTCGTCACGTCGCCGGTGGCCGACCCCCTGATCACGGTGGCGTCGAAGGACGTGTGGGTGCGTTCTGCCGAGCGGGTGACGACGGCAGATTCGGCTGCCCACACGCCGCCCGCCTCGGTGGAGGAGCTTCCGCAATACGCGGCGACGGAGAACGTCGACGTGGTCAGTTCGCCTCGTGTGCTCGGTGATCTCTTCTGGTTCGGTCGCTACAGCGAACGCGCCGAGGACATGACACGCCTCTTGATCGCGGCGCGCGAACGACACCAGGATTACCGCTCGATGCCGTGGCTCGACGGCAGTGACAGCCTGCCGATCCTGCTGCAGGCCGTGACCAAGGTGTCTCGTACCGGCCCTGGGTTCTTCGACGAGGACGTGTGCGCCGACGCGGTCACCGAGCTTCGGTCTCTGATGCTCGCCGTGGACCGACTCGGCTCGGTCGCGCAGTCGGTGGATCGTCTCCAGCAAGCCGCGAGAGGCGTCAGGGATCAGCTGTCCAACGACACGTGGGCTGTTCTGAGCCGGATCGAGACGGCGCTCGACGATCTGTCGGACGCCGACGGTTCCGACGGTGCGCAACTGGCGGCGTCGCAGTCGTCGGTGCTGCGTGGTCTGCTGTCGCTGTCCGGTCTGGCGTCGGAGTCGATGGTCCGTGACGCGGGCTGGTACCTGATGGACTGCGGCCGACGGATCGAGCGAGGGCTGCAATTGACTGCGCTACTGTCAGCGACGCTGAGCCACGCACTGACACCGTCGACGGAGCAGGCGGTGATCGATTCCGTGCTCAGCGCAGCCGAATCGTCGGTGATCTATCGTCGTCGCAATCGGGGACGTGCGCGCCCCGCTGCAGTCGCTCAATTGCTGTTGTTCGACGAGCACAACCCACGTTCGCTGGTCTACCAATTGGATCGGGTCAAGGACGATCTCGGGGCGCTGCCCGACGCGTCGGGCACGTCACGCGCGGAACAACTCGTCGAACAGATTGCAGTGCGGCTGCGTCGCGTCGACCCGGGCGACCTCGAAAGCGTCGACGCTTCGGGCAGGCGCGTGGACCTCGTCGAACTGGTCGACGGCATCCACGACCAGCTCGAGGAGCTCTCTCGGGTGGTGCTGGCGACGCACATGGTGCTTCCCGGTGGCACGCAGCCGTTGTGGGGGACCGTCCGCGGCAACCGCACGCAGCGTCAGACGACGGGAAGCGGTGACTTCCGATGAGCAGGCAGTATCGAATCCGCCACATCACCACCTACACGTACTCGGATCGCGTGACGTCCTCCTACGGGCGGGGATTTCTCGCTCCGCGAGAGTTCGACGGCCAGCGTTGCGTCGAGAAGTCGGTGGAGGTGCAGCCGGCGCCGACGGATCAGTCCTACGGTGTCGACGTGTTCGGCAACGAGGACGTCTACTTCCATGTGACGAGCGACCACGACAAGTTGATCGTCACGGCCGATTCACTCGTGGAGGTCGACGAGCCGTCTCCGAGAGACCTTCGGCTGGGTGCGGCGGAGGCGTGGGAGACAGCGAGACCACTGGCTCCGGGGGAGTACACCGCCTCCGGTGCCCGTGCCTCGGCAGTGGAGTTCGTTCTCGACCTCGACACCCCGGAGGTGACCGACGGGGTCGTGGCGTACGCGGACGCGAGCTTTCCGGCAGGTCGACCGCTCAGGGAGGCGATCGTCGACCTGACGCACCGCATCTTCACCGATTTCACCTACCAGTCCGGGTCGACGACCGTATCGACGAAAGTTGCCGACGTGCTCGAGGCACGATCGGGAGTGTGCCAGGACTTCGCTCGCCTGGCGATCGCGTGTCTGCGTGCGAAAGGTCTTGCTGCTCGGTACGTGTCCGGTTATCTCGCCACCGAACCCCCACCGGGCAAGGAACGAATGATCGGGGTGGACGCGACCCATGCCTGGGCCGCGGTGTGGACTGGCGCGAGTGGGTGGCTGGCTTTCGATCCGACCAACGACCAACTCGTCGACGAGCGATACACGACGGTGGCATGGGGCCGTGACTACGCCGACGTCCCGCCTCTGCGCGGCGTCATCTACACCGAGGCAGAGGAAAGCAGCATCTCGGTGTCCGTGGACGTGGCTCCGGTCGATTTCCCTGCGTCGTGACGAAATCGGTACGTAGGTTCCTCCAGTAGGTGCCGTCAGGCGCCACAGTCTGTCGGAAGTACCGGGTATCTTGGTACCCGATGACCGCAACATTGGCAGACCCTGTATCCGAGGTGGTGGCCGCCGCTCAGCACTTGCTGACGAGGCGCACCGGCGCACCTGTCAGGCTGGTGGACCCAGTCGATCTCGGAGGCAGTGGTCAAGCAACCGTTCTCCGAGTTCGGGTGGCGGAAAATCCGTTTCAACTACCGCGCACTCTGGTGATCAAGCAGGTCAGGGAAGCGTCGGCGGAATCCGGTTCCGAGGTCGACTCGGCGTCCGATTCTGCGTCCGATTCGGAGTCCGGCGGACACTCCGCTTTTCTTCGTGAGGCTGCGTCGTATCAATTCGCTACTGCGCTGGCCACCGACAGCAGGCCGGGTCCGGACCTGCTTGCCTACGATCTGGGTGCGCGCTTGCTGATTCTCAGCGACCTCGGCGACGCGAGTCCGATCACGGCGTTGTTGAAGCACTCCGACGCAGCGTCGGTCACCAACTCGCTCATGGCCATGGCTCAAGCGCTCGGGCGAATGCATGCTGCAACAGTGGGCCGGGAGGACGATTTCGCGGCACTGTTGCGTCGGGCCGGTGTGCCGAACAGCGCCGACGGTATCTCGGCGCAGATCCCCGACGCTCTCGTCGCCGTCCCCCGGATGCTCGAGGAGGACCTCGGCATCACCGACACTCCGGACGCCGTGCGTGAACGTGTCGAGCGCAGCGGCCGTCTGTTCGCACACGGTGCGTTTCGTGCGTTCAGCCCGTCCGACCTCTGCCCGGACAACATCCTCGTCAACGACGAAGGCGTCCGTTTCCTGGACTACGAGTGGGGCGGCTTCCGCGACGCCACACTGGACATCACGTACGCGCTGGCGTCGTTCCCCGGCTGCCTGTGCCACTTCGAGCTGTCGGCAGACCGGGCGCAGGCCATGATCGACGCGTGGCGTGCAGAGGTCGTCGGCATCTGGCCGCATCTGGCCGACGACGGTGTTCTGGCGTCGAAGATTCTGGACGCCCAGCTCATCTGGGTCTGGTTGACGACGTACTGGTTCCTCCCGAACGACCACACGCGTATCGCTGCTGCACGCGCGCATCATCTGTCCGTGCCTCGCTCTGACGCGCTGATCTCGCGGTGGAACGTACTCGTCGACCAAGCAACTCGGACGGGCGACACCGATGTCGCCGCGTTCGCCCTCCGCGTCGTCACGGCGCTGGAGAGCAAGTGGGATCGCTGATCGGGGAATGAACGCGAGTTTCGGCTCCGGGTTGGACGACAACGACGAACACGGTTTGTTCGACGCGCCGACCGACGAGCCAACCACGACGGGTGAACTGGATTCGGTTCCCGAACAGTCGTTTCAGACGCGTCCGTACACGCCACCCGAGGCGCCCTTGGCGGTGCGCATGCGGCCCGTCACGCTGGACGAGGTCGTCGGCCAAAGTCATCTGCTGAAGCCGGGAGCTCCGCTGCGGCGGCTCGTCGACGGTTCGGGCGCGTCGTCGGTCATGCTCTACGGACCTCCGGGGACGGGCAAGACCACGCTCGCCTCGCTCATCTCGGGCGCGACCGGACGCAAGTTCGAGGCACTGTCCGCGTTGTCGGCCGGCGTGAAGGAGGTCCGTGGGGTCATCGATCTCGCGCGGCGTCGACTGACTGCGGGTGAACAGACCGTCCTGTTCATCGACGAGGTGCACCGGTTCTCCAAGACACAGCAGGACGCGTTGCTCGCCGCAGTGGAGAACCGCATCGTGCTTCTGGTCGCCGCGACAACGGAGAATCCCTCGTTCTCGGTGGTGTCGCCGTTGCTGTCGAGGTCGCTCGTGCTGCAGTTGCAGCCTCTGGCGTCGTCGGACATCGAGATGTTGCTGACCCGCGCGGCGAACGATCCACGCGGACTCGACGGTGCCGTGTCCATCGACGAGGACGCGATGGAACATCTTGTCCGGCTCGCTGCAGGCGATGCCCGACGCGCACTGACCGCGCTGGAGGCCGCGGCGGGTGCGGCTACCGGTCCGGTGCTGGATCTGGCGACCGTCGAAGCCAGCGTGGACAAGGCGGCGGTCAGGTACGACCGTGACGGAGATCAGCACTACGACGTCATCAGCGCGTTCATCAAGTCGATTCGTGGTTCCGATGTCGATGCGGCACTGCATTATCTGGCGCGGATGATCACGGCAGGCGAGGATCCTAGGTTCATCGCCAGGCGACTCGTCGTTCACGCAAGCGAGGACGTCGGTATGGCGGACCCCACTGCGCTCCAGACCGCGACGGCCGCAGCGACCGCGGTGCAATTGATCGGTATGCCGGAGGCGCGGCTGGCGCTGGCTCAGGCCACCATTCATCTGGCGACGGCGCCCAAATCGGGAGCAGTGATCGCTGCGCTCGGTGCAGCCATGTCCGACGTCTCGGCAGGCAAGTCCGGGACTGTCCCTCCGCATCTACGTGATGGCCATTACAAGGGCGCCGAGGCGCTCGGTAACGCGGTTGGATACAAGTACCCGCACAACGATCCCGGTGGGGTACTTCGCCAGCAGTACCCACCCGACGAGCTGGTCGGGGTGAACTACTACGAACCCACCGATCATGGAGTCGAACGGGAGATCGGTACACGCGTCGGCAAGCTCCGCAGGATCGTGCGCGGTGGATGACGCGCAGGTCGCGGCGCATGCACGGGCGCCGTGGTTCTCCGGTTAACCTGTACCAGTGCAAACCCATGACATTCGCAGGCGTTTCCTCGACCACTTCGTGAAGGCAGGGCACACCGAAGTGCCCAGTGCCTCGCTCGTGCTCGACGACCCCAACCTGCTGTTCGTCAATGCGGGCATGGTGCAGTTCGTTCCGTACTTCCTCGGTCAGCAGACTCCGCCGTACGCGACGGCCACCAGCGTCCAGAAGTGCGTCCGCACACTGGATATCGAGAACGTCGGGATAACGACGCGCCACAACACCTTCTTCCAGATGGCAGGCAACTTCTCGTTCGGCAACTACTTCAAGCGTGACGCCATCAAGTTCGCGTGGTCGCTGCTGACGGGACGCGTCGAGGACGGTGGCTACGGGTTCGATCCCGAGCGCATCTGGGTGACGGCATACCTCGACGACGACGAGGCCATTGCGCTGTGGAAGGAACTCGCCGGAATTCCGGACGAGCGGATCCAGCGCCGCGGGATGGCGGACAACTACTGGTCGATGGGCATCCCCGGGCCGTGTGGTCCGTGCTCGGAGATCTACTACGACCGTGGGCCCGAGTACGGAGTCGATGGCGGCCCCGAGGCCGACGAGGATCGCTACATCGAGATCTGGAACCTCGTCTTCATGCAGAACGAGCGCGGCCAGGGAATCAGCAAGGACGATTTCGAGATCCTCGGTCCGTTGCCGAAGCAGAACATCGACACCGGTATGGGCGTCGAGCGTGTCGCGTTCCTGCTGCAGGGTGTCGACAACGTGTACGAGACCGATTTGGTGCGTCCGGTCATCGCCAAGGCCGAGGAGCTCAGCGGACGCAAGTACGGCGTCGACCACACCGACGATGTTCGGTTCCGTGTCATCGCGGACCACGCGCGCACGGCAGCACTGCTGATCTCGGACGGCGTCAACCCCGGCAACGACGGACGCGGCTACGTTCTGCGGCGTCTGTTGCGCCGAATCGTGCGGTCCGCACGCCTGCTCGGTGCGCCGGATCAAACGATGGCTCAGTTGATCACCGTCGTCCGTGACACGATGGCCGAGTCGTACCCCGAACTGGTCACCGGGTTCGACCGCATCCTCAATGTCTCGGTCGGCGAGGAGACGGCATTCCTGAAGACCCTGACGTCGGGGTCCAAGCTGTTCGACACAGCCGCGGAGACGGTCAAGTCCTCGGGCCGGAAGACGATCGGCGGCGCCGAAGCGTTCGCGTTGCACGACACCTACGGATTCCCGATCGACCTGACTCTCGAGATGGCGTCGGAGGCAGGGCTGACCGTCGACGAGGACGGGTTCCGGTCGCTCATGGCCGAGCAGCGTCAACGCGCCAAGGACGACGCTCGGGCCCGCAAGCACGCGCACACCGACCTGTCGGTGTACAAGGATTTCGTCGATCGTGGACCGACCGAGTTCACCGGCTTCGACGAATTGTCCTCCGAGGCGAACGTTCTGGCCTTGATCTCCGGCGGCGTCCGAGTCCCGACGGCTACTGCCGGAGAATCGGTCGAGGTGATCCTCGACCGGAGCCCGCTGTATGCGGAGTCCGGTGGTCAGATCGCGGACATCGGCTCCATCACGGCGCCTGGACTGTCCGTGAAGGTCGACGATGTGCAGAAGATCGCCAAGAAGGTGTGGACGCACAAGGTGACGGTCGAGACAGGGCAGATCACCGAAGGCGATGTGGTGTGCGTGTCCGTCGATCCGGCGTGGCGCAAGGGTGCGACTCAGGGCCACTCGGGTACGCACATGGTGCATGCCGCACTCCGACAGATTCTGGGCCCCAATGCAACTCAGGCCGGGTCGCTCAACAAGCCAGGATATCTGCGGTTCGACTTCTCGTGGCAGGGTGCACTGACGGAATCGCAGCGAAGCGACATCGAAGCCGTCGCGAACGATGCGATCGGCGCCGACTTCCAGGTCAACACGTCGGTGACGGATCTCGCAAGCGCCAAGGCCATGGGGGCAATGGCACTGTTCGGTGAGAACTACGGCGACGAGGTGCGTGTCGTCGAGATCGGCGGGCCGTTCTCGATGGAGCTGTGCGGCGGCACGCACGTCGAGCATTCCTCGCAGATCGGGCCCGTCACCTTGCTGGGCGAGTCATCGGTCGGGTCGGGTGTGCGCCGCGTGGAGGCATTCGTCGGACTCGACTCGTACCGGTACTTGGCCAAGGAACGTGCACTTCTCGCGGGGGTCGCGTCGTCGCTGAAGGTTCCGAGCGAGGAAGTGCCGGCCCGAATCGAGACGCTGGTGGAGAAGCTCCGCGTCGCGGAGAAGGAGCTCGAGGCAGTCAAAGCTGCTGCGGTTCTGTCCTCGGCCGGAGATCTGGCCGCCGGCGCGGAGCGGATCGGCAGCGTTCGAGCGGTCATCTCCCGTGCACCGGACGGTGTGGGCGGAAACGACCTGCGGACCCTCGCAACCGACGTACGCGGCAGGCTGGGCAGCGATCCGGCTGTCGTCGTACTGTTCGGCTCCGTGGACGGCAAGGTCCCGTTCGTCGTCGTCACCAACAAGGCCGCTCAGGACGCAGGCGTGAAGGCCGGAGAGCTCGTCGGCAGCTTCGGTCCGGCGATCGGTGGACGCGGTGGCGGAAAAGCCGATTCCGCGCAGGGTTCCGGATCCGATCCGGACGGCATCGCCCAGGCTCTGGTGGCCGTCCGTGCCCGCATCGCCGAAGCAGTCGACGCCTGATCGTGAGTGAATCCACAGCCCGATCCGGCACTGGTCGGACGCCGGATCGGCCAGGGTTCGACGACCCGGGACCCGGCAGACGGCTCGGCATCGACGTCGGCAGTGTTCGTATCGGGGTCGCGTCGAGCGACCCGGGGTGCGTACTGGCCACACCGGTGGAGACCGTCGCCAGATCCAAGGCCAAGGGCGCCGACGCGTCCGATGTCGCTCGTGTCGTCGAGCTCGCCCGCGAGTACGACGTCGTCGAGATCGTCGTCGGGTTGCCGCGGACCTTGCGCGGCGAGAGCGGCTCGGCCGTGAAGGCGGCTCAGGGTTTCGCTCGCGTGCTCGCACGGCACATACCGGACGTTCCGATCCGCATGGCCGACGAACGCCTCACTACGGTGACCGCGTCGCGTGCGCTGCGCGAGAGCGGCGTTCGAGCGAAAGCTCAACGCGGAGTGATCGATCAGGCTGCGGCTGTCGCGATCCTCCAGGGATGGTTGGACGAACGTTCGGCGCATCTCGCTCGGCAAGAACACCCAATTTCCACCCCGTCGGAAGAGCAGAGTCGCATCCCGGAGGTCGGCGAGTGAACTACAGGCAGCACGAGGACGAGGCCCACACCGACCCGATCGGCTACCCGACAGGGGAGGGCAGCGAGTTCCACCGCGCCGTACACGAGGGCGCTGCCCCCAGGGGCGTGCCGCGGGAGGTCGGCCGGAGCAGGGCGCAGACCAGGCACGCACGCAAAGCCGGTAGTCGGCGCAAGCGTGGTCGCATCGTCGGGGCCACACTCGGCCTCATTCTGATTCTCGTGCTCGCAGGCGGAGGTTACTTCGTGTACGACAAGTTCTCCGGCGGCGCCGTCGTCGCGGAGGACTACCCGGCCGGCTCCCGAGGTGACTCCGTCGTCGTCCGGGTCCACCCCGGTGACACGGCGCAGCAGATCGGCGGCGAGGCCGTCGCCAAGGGCGTCGTCGCCAGCGAGGGCGCGTTCATGGGCGCCGCAGTCCAGAACTCCGCAATGGCATCGGTGCAGCCGGGCTACTACCTGCTACCCAGCAACGTGCCGGCATCCGAAGCCGTCGCCACTCTGGTGGACCCGGCGTCGCGCGTCGGAAGTCTGGTGATCTCCGAGGGACGTCAGCTGCACGACTCACGTGACGTCAACACCGACGCTGTCAAGAAGGGCATCTACACGCTGTTGTCCGAGGCCAGCTGCGTCGACGCGACGGGAAGCGGAACCCCGACGTGCATCTCCTACGAGGACTTCAACGCCGCGGGTGGCGTCGACGACCCGACTGCGCTCGGGGTCCCGGCGTGGGCGACCGATCAGGTACGCGGGGTGCCCGATCGTGACCGTCAGCTCGAAGGCTTGATCGCGGCAGGCAGCTGGGACATCGATCCCACCGCCACGCCGGGCGAGATCCTGAATCAACTCGTGTCCGAGAGCGCCACGACGTACGAGAGCACCGGAATCCTGACCGCCGGAACCAATTCCGGCCTCGACCCTTACCAGACGCTGGTCGCCGCATCCCTCGTCGAACGTGAGTCGCTGCCTGCGGACTTCAGCAAGGTTGCGCGTGTGATCATCAACCGACTGGCCGAGCCCCAGAAGTTGGAGTTCGACTCGACGGTGAACTACGCGCTCGACACCACCGAGGTCGCGACGACCGATCTCGACCGAGCGACCGTCACTCCGTGGAACACCTACGCCATGGAAGGGCTTCCGGCGACTCCGATCGCCGCGCCGAGTGTCGCGGCAGTCGAGGCGGTCGAAGCGCCCGCCGACGGTGACTGGCTGTACTTCGTCACCATCAACGCTGCAGGTGACACCCTGTTCACACGCAGCTACGACGAGCACCTCGCGAACATCGGACTGGTCGAGGACGGGTTCCTCGAGAGCGGTCGCTGACCGGTGCACGCCGCGGTTCTGGGGAGCCCTATCGGGCACTCGAAATCTCCGCTTCTCCACCGTGCCGCGTACGACGCGCTCGGGTTGACCGACTGGACGTACGAGAAGATCGAATGCACGGGCGAGCAGCTTCCCGGACTCGTCGACGGGCTCGCCTCGGACTGGATCGGTCTGTCGGTGACGATGCCGGGCAAGGTCGCCGCCCTCACCTACGCCGACGAACGCACAGAACGTGCCGTGCTCGCTGGATCGGCCAACACTCTCGTTCGTGTCGACGGGCACTGGCGAGCGGACTGCACCGATGTCGACGGAGTGCTCGGCGCGCTGCGAGAAGCCGGGACCCTTGATCTGACGGGGACGGCCGTCACCGTAGTCGGAGCAGGTGGCACGTCGAGGCCGGCGATCGTCGCCTTGGCCGAATTGGGTGCGGTGTCCGTCACCGTCGTCGCACGGTCGCGCGAGAGGGCACAGGACACACTCGACTGTGCGGTGGCGTCGGGAGTCCGCGCGAATTTTCTGGCCGTCGACGATCCGAAACTCGCCGACACTGCGGCCGCCTCGTCGGTCCTGGTCAGTACCGTCCCGGCGAACGGCGCTGCACCTTACGCGCGTGCGATGGCGCAGGCTCCCGTCGTGCTCGACGCGATCTACGACCCGTGGCCGACCCCGCTGGCCGACGCAGTCCGCGGCGCAGGCGGCACGGTCGTCTCCGGTCTGGCCATGCTGCTGAACCAGGCGTACGGGCAGGTCGAGCAATTCACCGGCATGCCCGCACCCAAGGAAGAGATGCGCGCAGCGCTCGTCGCACCGTAGCGCCCTCGTCCGAACGGTGTGCACGTGATCCACAGGGCGTTGGTTGTGCACAGGGCGTCGGTTGTGCACAGGGCGTCGGTTGTGCACAGGGCAATGTCCGAGCAGGGATGTTGCGTCGGCTCCGTGGTGTGCCCGGTCCAGAGTGATGCCCGTGACGTGGTGTGCTTTGTTCGTCCTGTGGTGCGTGGGGTCCAGCGCGGTCGACCTCGCGACTCGTAGGCTCCCGAACCTCCTTACCGGTGTCGGGGCAGTCGGGCTGATCGGATGGACGCTCACCGGTGACGAGTACGGGGCGACGGCCGCAGGCGCCGGTGCCTTGTTCGGGTGTTACCTGGCGGTGCATCTGGCGGTGCCACGCGCGTTCGGTGCCGGTGACGTCAAGTTGGCGTTCACGGTCGGAGGCGTTGCCGGGCAGTTCGGTATGGACGCATGGGCCATGGCGGCCGTGACGGCGCCGCTGCTCACCGGGGCGGCAGGGATAGCCTGTGTCCTTGCTGGACGACGTCATCTCGCGGTACCCCACGGCCCGGCGATGTGCGCGGCGACCCTGCTGGCGATCACCGTGGCCCCGACGTGAAAAGATGGGTGCTGTGCTGCGCTGGATAACTGCCGGAGAATCCCACGGTCCCGCTCTCGTATCCATTCTCGAAGGAATGGTGGCGGGTGTCGAGGTGAACTCCGAGGACATTGCCACTCAACTCGCTCGTCGCCGTCTCGGGTACGGCCGAGGTGCGCGGATGAAGTTCGAGGCGGACAAGGTCACCATCACCGGTGGTGTGCGGCACGGTCGCACCCTCGGTGGTCCCATCGCCATCGAGGTGGGCAACACCGAGTGGCCGAAGTGGGAGCAGGTCATGTCGGCCGATCCCATCGATCAGAGCGTGCTGTCCGACCTCGCACGCAACACACCGCTGACACGCCCGCGGCCGGGCCACGCCGACTACTCCGGCATGCTCAAGTACGGATTCGACGACGCCCGCCCGGTCCTCGAGCGAGCGAGTGCGCGCGAGACCGCGGCCCGCGTCGCGATCGGCACCGTCGCCCGTCGATTCCTGAAGCAGGCCTTCGGTGTCGACGTCGTCTCGCACGTCGTCTCCATCGGTGCATCCGACCCTTACGTCGGCCCGCCGCCGCACGGTGACGACCTCGACGCCATCGACGCAAGTCCGGTGCGCGCGTTCGACAAGGCGGCCGAGGAATCGATGATCGCCGAGATCGAAGCAGCCAAGCGAGACGGCGACACCCTCGGCGGCATCGTCGAGGTCGTCGTGCACGGGTTGCCCGTGGGTCTCGGGTCGTTCGTCAGCGGCGAGAGGCGGCTCGACGCGCGACTCGCCGCCGCGCTCATGGGGATTCAGGCCATCAAAGGTGTCGAGGTCGGCGACGGATTCGAGACTGCCCGACGACGCGGCAGCGCCGCGCACGACGAGATGACGCCCGGGCCCGACGGCATTCTCCGTTCCACCAACCGGGCCGGTGGCCTCGAGGGCGGCATGACCAACGGTGAAGCCATCCGCGTCCGTGCGGCGATGAAGCCCATCTCCACGGTGCCTCGTGCTCTCGCGACGGTCGACATGAGCACCGGCGACGAAGCCGTCGCCATTCACCAGCGTTCCGACGTGTGCGCCGTGCCCGCCGCGGGGGTCGTCGCCGAGACCATGGTGGCTCTCGTCGTCGCGCAGGCAGCGTTGGAGAAGTTCGGTGGAGATTCGTTGGCGGAGACGGTCAGCAACGTCGATCATTACGTGAAGGGCACAGCTGCCCGACCTCCGCGATGACTCCGTACGCGGTGCTGGTCGGCCCGCCCGGCGCCGGCAAGTCCACGATCGGTCGACGGGTCGCCGCGGCGCTGGAGCTCGAGCTTCTGGACACCGACGTGGCCATCGAACGGACCACGGGGCGCACGATCGCAGACATTTTCTCGCAAGATGGGGAACCGGCCTTCCGAAGCATCGAGGAGACCGTCGTCGCGGAGGCACTGGCGACGCATTCCGGCGTCGTCTCCCTCGGAGGCGGTTCGGTGTTGTCCGAACGGACCAGAGCACTTCTGGCACCGTTGCCCGTCGTGTACCTCGAGATCAGTGTCGCCGAGGGTTTGCGACGCACCGGCGCCAACACCGCTCGGCCTCTGTTGGCCGGGCCCGATCCCCGCGCGAAATACCAGCATCTGATGCGGACACGACGACCTCTCTACCGCGGAGTCGCATCCATACGTGTACGCACCGACGGTCGAAGTCCGGCGCGGGTCGTCGGACAGGTCGTCTCGAAACTGACCCAGTACCACGAGCAGAAAAGTGTGAGGTGACCGATATGACCGAACCTGTGCGCGTCATGGTCGAAACGGCTGCTCCCTACCCGGTGATCATCGGACGGGGATTGTTGAACGATCTGGTCGACGAACTCGCCGGTGTGGCGACCGTTGCCATCTTCCATCAACCTCCTCTGGCCGAGACCGCCGAAGTGGTACGCGAATCGTTGGCGGCGAAGGGAATCGATGCTCACCGCATCGAGATTCCCGATGCCGAGGACGGTAAGGAGCTGGCCGTGGCCGGCTTCTGCTGGGAGGTTCTCGGGCGCATCGGACTGACGAGATCCGACGCCGTGGTGAGCCTCGGCGGCGGTGCGGCCACAGATCTGGCGGGTTTCGTCGCCGCGACCTGGATGCGCGGCGTGAAGATCGTCCACGTCCCGACGACTCTGCTTGCGATGGTCGACGCTGCCGTCGGCGGCAAGACGGGCATCAACACCGAAGCGGGCAAGAACCTCGTCGGGTCGTTCCACGAGCCGTCGGCGGTCCTGGTCGACCTGGCCACCCTCGAAACGGTTCCGCGCAACGAGATAGTGGCGGGTCTCGCCGAGGTCATCAAGACTGGCTTCATCGCCGACCCGGTGATCCTCGACCTGATCGAGGCCGACCCGGAGGCCGCGCTCGACCCGTCGGGCGCCGTATTGCCCGAGCTGATTCGGCGTTCCGTCGAGGTGAAAGCACGTGTGGTGGCCGCGGACCTCAAGGAGTCCAACCTGCGCGAGATCCTCAATTACGGACACACACTCGGCCATGCGATCGAGCGTCGTGAACGGTACCGCTGGCGCCACGGCGCAGCTGTCGCAGTGGGCCTGGTGTTCGCAGCCGAACTGGGCCGGCTCGCGGGCCGTCTGGACGACGCGACCGCGGACCGTCATCGCAGTGTGCTCGAATCGGTGGGACTTCCCGTGGGGTACGACGGCGACGCATTCGGCGACCTGCTCAAGGGAATGCAGTCCGACAAGAAGAACCGTGCGGGGCTGCTGCGTTTCGTCGTGCTCGACGGGTTGGCCAAGCCTGGTCGTCTGGAAGGCCCGGACCCGTCCTTGCTGGTGGCGGCCTACTCGGCCATCGCGAAGGACAACTCGGGTTCGTCGTCTACCGGCATCCTGCTCTGACCCTCCTGCACTGGCCACCCGCACCGACCACTGTGGGCATGCGTGCACGTGCACGCATGCCCACAGTCCGTTGCCCGGGTACTACTTGTCCTTCTCGACCGCCGGGAATACCTCGGTGTCGGAATTGTCGCCCGACCACTGCGTTTGATCGCGATCGGACTGATCGCGATCGGACTGATCGCGACCGGACTGATCGCGACCGGACTGATGCCGTCCAGACTGCTGAGAAGCGCCCGCGGTGCTGTCCACCGGATGGCGGTCGTGACGTTCCTTGGCGTGCTCCGCGTCCGCGGCCGCGAGTTTCTTGTTGGCTTCTCGTCCTGCCAGAAGCCGGCCCAGGAAGACCGCGATGGTGGCAGGGATGAAGATGACCAGCACCGTGAACGCGGCACCGGAGGTCAGTTCGAAGAAGAGGGTGTTCTGGCCGACGCTGAAGTCGACGATGAGCTGGACCAGCCAGGTCACCAGGCCCGCAGCCAGGCCGCCCAAGGCCGCGGCCTTGAGCCAGACCATGGTCAGGTCGTCGCCGTAATCCGGATCAGGGTTCTTCCGTCGGTCCCGTATACCGTCCAACCCCGCCCAGACGACGACGGCGATCAACACGACCGCGATGCCCAGCCATCGGAGTTGCGATCCGTGCAGCGGCCACTGAGTCACAGTGACGCCGAGAACAATTCGCACCCCCACGTTGATCAAGCACATGCCGATTCCGCGTACCACCCACCCTGTCATGGGGGACAGCCTAGTCCTACGCACCAGTAGGTGTGTCCGACCCCACAGAACTGTCCGGCGGTAGTTTGTAGGAATGCCTGTAGATCACAGCGGCAGACGCGCCGCTCTCCGGCGAAGCATGGAAGCGAACGATCTCGAATCCCTGCTCGTCACCGACCTTCTCAACATCCGCTACCTCACCGGGTTCACCGGGTCCAACGCCGCGCTGATCGTGTCGGTTCACGATTCGCCGGGCCGCGAGGACAACACGGTCGTCTGCACGGACGGGCGTTACGTGACCCAGGTCGCCGATCAGGTGCCGGATCTGCGAGCCGTGATCGACCGTGCGTCCGCGTCGTACCTCCTCGGCGGCGAACTCGCGCCCAGGAACGCACCGATCGGGTTCGAATCCCACGTCGTCACCGTCGACCAGCATCGGGCTTGGACGGGCCTCGACTCCGCCCTGAATCTCGTTCGTAGTCCCGGTCTGGTGGAGGACCTGCGGATGGTCAAGGACGAGTACGAGGTGGGCCTGCTGCGCGATGCATGCCGGGCAGCCGACGACGCGTTCGCGGTGCTGCTGGGGCGTGGATCCGTCGCTGCTGGACGTACCGAACTCGAGGTTGCCCGAGAACTGGAATCGCTGATGGTCGAGCACGGAGCCGACGGGATCTCGTTCGAGACCATCGTGGCTGCCGGGCCCAACTCCGCCGTTCCGCATCACCGTCCGACCCCGGCGGTTCTGGCGGCCGGTGACTTCGTGAAGTTCGACTTCGGAGCACTGGTCGGTGGCTACCACTCGGACATGACGCGCACAGTCGTCCTCGGCGCTCCGCAGGACTGGCAGAAGGATCTGTACGCGTTGGTGTTGCAGTCGCAGACGGCAGGCAGGGACGCTCTCGCACCCGGTGTGAGCACGGCGTCCGTCGACGCTGCGTCGCGTTCGGTGATCGAGGACGCCGGTTACGGCGAGTTCTTCCTCCACGGGCTCGGCCACGGCGTCGGACTGGAAATCCACGAAGCGCCGGGAATTGCCCGCACCAGCACCGGTACACTGCTGAGCGGTGCAGCTGTGACCGTCGAGCCGGGAGTGTATTTCTCGGGACGCGGTGGCGTCCGGATCGAAGACACGCTCATCGTCCGTGACGGCGGTCCCGAGCTGCTGACCATGACCAGCAAGGAACTTACTCTCGTGTGACGCACGGCAGTTCCTGAACACGAGAAACACGAGGAGACGTAAGAGCCAGTGGCTTCCACAAGCGATTTCAAGAACGGTCTTGTCCTCAGCATCGAGAACCAGCTGTGGTCGATCATCGAGTTCCAGCACGTCAAGCCGGGCAAGGGCCCCGCGTTCGTGCGCACCAAGCTCAAGAACGTCCTGTCGGGCAAGGTCGTCGACAAGACCTTCAACGCGGGCGTCAAGGTGGACACCGCGACCGTCGACCGCCGCGACATGACGTACCTGTACCACGACGGTTCGGACTTCGTGTTCATGGACGGCGACACGTTCGACCAGATCTCCATCAGCGAGGCCACCGTCGGCGAGAGTTCGCGTTTCCTCCTGGAGAACATGAAGGTCCAGGTCGCGACGCACGAGGGCGCACCGCTCTACGTCGAGCTGCCCGTCACGGTCGAGCTCGAGGTCAAGCACACCGATCCCGGCCTCCAGGGAGATCGCTCCACCGGCGGCACCAAGCCCGCCACCCTCGAGACCGGTGCCGAGGTGTCGGTTCCGCTGTTCGTCAACACCGGCGACAAGCTGAAGATCGATTCGCGTGACGGCAACTACCTCGGGCGTGTGAATTCCTGACGTGTCGTCGAAGAAGAACCATTCGGCCGGCAAAGGTGAGCCGGTGAAAAAGCTCGGTGCACGCCACAAAGCCCGCAAGCGGGCCGTGGACTTCCTGTTCGAAGCCGAGGCTCGGGACACCGATCCCGTCAACTTGGCAAAGGAACGCGTCGAACTCGCTCGCGGCGACGACTCGATCGCGCCGGTCAGCGAGTACACCGAGACGCTCGTCGGCGGAGTTGCGGAGAACCTGGATCGGCTGGACAGTGTGATTTCCGATCACCTGACCGACTGGACACTGAACAGGCTTCCCGCGGTGGATCGGGCAATCCTGCGTGTGGCGGTATGGGAACTGTTCCACGCCACCGACGTGCCTCCGGTCGTCGCCGTGGACGAGGCGGTCGAGTTGGCCAAGCAGCTGTCCACCGACGATTCACCGTCGTTCGTCAACGGTGTACTCGGACAGATCGTTCTCGTCGCCCCACAGGTCCGCGCAGCTGCCGCTGCGGTGTCCTCCCGGGACGACGCGAACAGCCGCACCGACAGCGAGTAATACCGCTCACGCGACGCTCCCCGAATTACGCCGTCGGGGAGCGTCGTTGCTAGGCTGTTACACCGTCAGACATCCTTTAACGATCCGTCCAGAGAGGCGGAGAAGGAGGTCGTAGTTTGCCTGCGCCCGTTGTGCCCCCTGATCCCTCGACGCCTGGTCCCACGACGCCTGATTCGTCGTCACCCAGCTCGTCGCGTGAGCTTCTCTCCGCCGCCGACGTGGGTCGGACCGTGTCTCGAATGGCACACCAGATCATCGAGAAGACGGCACTCGACTCCGCGGACGCGCCCCGCGTTGTTCTACTCGGAATTCCGACTCGCGGGACCACGTTGGCCGAGCGCCTCGCCGAGCGGATCGAAACGTTCACCGGCGTCCGCCCGCCCGTCGGTTCGCTGGACATCACCCTCTACCGCGACGATCTTCGCGGAAAGCCGCATCGCCCCCTCGAACGCACGTCCGTCCCCTCGGGCGGCGTCGACGACGCCCTCGTGGTCCTCGTCGACGACGTCCTCTTCTCCGGCCGCACGGTCCGCTCGGCCCTCGACGCACTGCGCGACCTCGGCCGGCCGCGTGCCGTTCAACTGGCGGTCCTGGTCGACCGTGGGCACCGCGAACTACCCCTCCGGGCGGACTACGTCGGCAAGAACGTGCCGACCGCACGTGCCGAGGACGTGTCGGTGCAGTTGATCGAGCACGACGGGCACGATCGCGTCAGCATTTCGGACGGGAGCGGAGCCCGCAGGAGTGACCCGGAAATGGACGGGAGCGGAGCCCGCAGGAGTGACCCGGAAGTAGACGGGAGCGGAGCCCGCAGGAGTGGCCTGGAGGAAGACGGGAAGGACGCTCGGTGAAGCATTTGTTGTCGGTTGCGGATCTGAGCCGTGAGAGCGCGACTGAATTGCTCGACGACGCGGATCGGTTCGAGCAGGCGTTGCTGGGCCGGGAGGTGAAGAAGCTTCCGACGTTGCGGGGACGCACTGTGATGACGGTGTTCTTCGAGAACTCGACTCGGACGCGGGTGTCGTTCGAGGTGGCGGGCAAGTGGATGAGTGCCGATGTCATCAATGTCAGCGCCAGCAGTTCTTCGGTGTCCAAGGGTGAGTCTCTTCGTGACACGGCGATGACGTTGCGGGCGGCGGGCGCGGATGCGTTGATCGTTCGTCACCCTGCGTCGGGTGCTGCGCATCAGATCGCGCAGTGGACGGCGGGGCAGGGAACCGGTGGATCCCTCGAAGACCCTGCAGCCTCCACGTCCGGCGGCCCGTCGGTCATCAATGCAGGCGACGGTACTCACGAACATCCGACGCAGGCGCTTCTGGACGCGTTGACGTTGCGGCAGCGACTCGGCGACATCGACGGCAAGCGCATCGGAATCGTCGGGGACATTCTGCACAGTCGTGTGGCGCGATCGAATGCGATTCTGCTGTCGACGCTCGGGGCCGAGGTCGTGCTCATCGCACCGCCCACGCTGCTCCCGGTCGGTGCGTCGACGTGGCCTGTTCGGGTGTCTCACAGCATCGACGCCGAATTACCCGCGCTCGATGCGGTGCTGATGTTGCGTGTACAGGCGGAGCGTATGAACGGTGGGTTCTTCCCCTCGGCGAAGGAGTACTCGATCACCTACGGGTTGTCGCAGAAGCGGCTCGATCTTCTGCCCGAGCACGCTGTCGTTCTACATCCCGGTCCGATGCTGCGCGGCATGGAAATTGCGTCGTCGGTAGCGGATTCACCGAGGACTGCTGTATTGCAACAGGTTACGAACGGAGTTCATGTGCGCATGGCGGTGCTGTTTCGATTGCTCGTCGGCTCGGACGGGGGTGCGTTGTGAGCGTGCTCCTGCGCAACGTGCTCGTCTACGGCGAGCAACCTGCCACCGACGTGCTCGTGTCCGACGGCCAGATCGCCGCGATCGGAACCGATCTCGACGCAGGGGATGCGGAGGTCGTCGAGGGGAGCGGTCAGATTCTGCTCCCCGGATTCGTGGATCTGCACACCCATCTGCGTGAGCCGGGTCGCGAGGACACCGAGACCATCGACAGCGGATCGGCTGCTGCGGCACTGGGCGGGTACACCGCGGTGTTCGCGATGGCCAACACGGCACCCGTCGCCGATTCCGTCGTCATCACCGACCACGTGTGGCGACGCGGGCAGGAAGTCGGCTTGGTCGACGTTCATCCCGTCGGGGCGGTGACTGTCGGCCTCGGTGGTACGCAGCTCGCCGAGATGGCGACCATGGCCGGTGGCGTCGGCAAGGTGCGGATGTTCTCCGACGACGGCAAGTGCGTCGACGATCCGTTGCTCATGCGCCGGGCGCTCGAGTACTCGAGCTCTCTGGGTGTCCTCGTCGCACAGCATGCGGAGGAGCCGCGGTTGACCGTCGGAGCCGTCGCTCACGAGGGCCCGACTGCTGCTCGGCTCGGGTTGGCCGGCTGGCCGCGCGCTGCGGAGGAGTCCATCGTCGCCCGTGACGCGTTGTTGGCGCGTGACGCGGGTGCCAAGGTGCATATCTGCCACGCGTCCACCGCCGGAACGGTCGAGATCCTGAAGTGGGCACGGGGGCAGGGGATTTCGATCTCCGCCGAGGTGACGCCTCATCACCTGCTGCTCGACGATTCGCGGCTCGAGACGTACGACGCGATCAACAAGGTCAACCCACCGCTTCGCGAAGCATCGGACGTCGAGGCTCTCCGGCGAGGACTGGCGGACGGCACGGTCGACTGCGTCGCGACCGACCATGCACCGCATGCGGAGCAGGAGAAGTGCTGCGAATTCTCCCAGGCACGTCCAGGAATGCTGGGGCTCGAGACCGCGCTTGCGATCGTCGCGCAGACGATGGTGGACACCGACCTGCTGGACTGGCGCGGCGTTGCCCGGGTGATGAGCGAGCGTCCGGCCGAGATCGTCGGTCTCCCGGATCAAGGACGGCCCGTGGAAGTGGGGGAGGTCGCCAACCTCGTCCTCGTCGATCCCGCTTCGCCGTGGACGGTGCGAGGCAAGGGCCTGGCCAGCCTGTCGCACAACACACCGTTCGAGGAGATGACCTTCTCCGCCAAGGTGACCACTACGCTTCTGCGCGGACGAATCACCGCCCGCGACGGTGTGGTTCGACGCCCCGATCGTCTCGGACTCGGCCGTGTCGAAGACCGGAAGGTGAGCGAGTAATGGACAGAGTTCTCATCGTCATCGCGTTCATCGTCTTCTGGATCGCGATGATCGGCCTCATCTTCTGGGGTTGGCGAGGCAGGCAGAAGCGTCAAGCCGACTCGATCGGCTCGTTCCCACCGGTTCCGGACGACCTCGGCGCGACTCTGATCGAACCCTCCACCGGGCTGTACGTGGGCAGCACCATCGCTCCCAGCTGGCAGGACCGCATCGCCGTCGGCGACATCGGCCACCGCGCGACCGGTGAGCTGTCCCGACACGAACGCGGAATTCTGCTCGAGCGTTCCGGGGAGTCCACCATCTGGATCCCGCAGAAGTCGATCACGGCGATACGGACCGAACGCGGGCTCGCGGGCAAGGTCATGAGCAAGGACGGACTGCTCGTCATCCGCTGGACGCTTCCCACCGGCACCGAGATCGACACAGGCTTCCGCGCCGACGACAAACTTGTCTACCCCATCTGGGTGGACACCGATACCGATCGACACGATTCGAAGGAGACAACGGCGTGAGCAGCGCAGTTCTTGTTCTGGAGGACGGCCGGACCTTCCGCGGCACCACCTTCGGTGCACAGGGCCGGACGCTCGGAGAGGCCGTGTTCTGCACCGGCATGACCGGCTACCAGGAGACCCTGACCGACCCCAGCTACCACCGCCAGATCGTCGTCGCCACGGCGCCGCAGATCGGCAACACAGGCTGGAACCAGGAGGACGGCGAAGCGGCCAGCGCTCAGGATCCCAACAAGATCTGGGTTGCCGGCTACGTCGTTCGTGACCCGGCTCGGCGCACGTCGAGTTGGCGCGCGACCGGTTCCTTGCAGGACCAGCTCGAAGCGCAGAGCGTCGTGGGCATCGCGGGGATCGACACCAGGGCGCTCGTGCGTCACCTGCGTACACGCGGATCCATGCGTGCGGGCGTCTTCTCGGGGGATGCTCTGGGCACCCAGGACGAGATGCTGCAGCAAGTCCTGGACCAGCCGTCCATGCTCGGCGCCGATCTGGCGGGTGAAGTCACCACGAAGTCCGGTTACGTCATCGAGCCGACGGCCGGCGAGGCCCGCTACACCGTCGTCGCGGTGGACCTGGGAATCAAGACCAACACCCCACGGATGTTCGCCGAGCGCGGCATCCGCGTGCACGTCGTCCCGTCGGCCACCTCGATCGAGCAGATCCTGGAACTGAAACCGGATGGGGTGTTCCTGTCCAACGGACCGGGCGACCCGGCCACGGCCGACGCCAACGTCGCACTCACTCGCGAGGTGCTGGCGAGGAAGCTGCCACTGTTCGGCATCTGTTTCGGTAACCAGATCCTCGGACGTGCGCTCGGGCGAAGCACGTACAAGATGAAGTTCGGCCACCGCGGCATGAACATCCCGGTCGTCGAACACACCACCGGACGTATCGCCATCACCGCCCAGAACCATGGATTCGCCCTCGAAGGCGAAGCGGGCGAGGAATTCGACACCGACTTCGGTCGGGCTCGTATCAGCCACACCTGCGCCAACGACGGAACGGTCGAGGGCGTGGAACTGCTGAGCGGCACCGCGTTCTCGGTCCAGTACCACCCGGAGGCAGCGGCAGGCCCGCACGACGCCGCCTACCTGTTCGATCGGTTCACATCCACCCTCGAGGGAGCTGACAAGTAATGCCACGCCGCTCAGATCTGGGACACGTCCTGGTCATCGGATCGGGACCGATCGTCATCGGACAGGCCTGCGAGTTCGACTACTCCGGAACCCAGGCATGCCGGGTGCTCCGCGAGGAAGGACTGCGCGTCAGCCTCGTCAATTCCAACCCGGCCACCATCATGACCGACCCCGAGTTCGCCGACGCCACCTATGTCGAGCCGATCACGGCCGACTTCATCGAGAAGATCTTCGCTCGCGAAGCCCTGCAGGGGAACCCGATCGACGCCGTGCTGGCGACGCTCGGCGGCCAGACGGCGCTCAACGCCGCGGTGGCACTGCACGAGCAGGGAATTCTCGAGAAGTACGATGTCGAGCTCATCGGCGCTGATTTCGACGCCATTCAGCGCGGTGAGGATCGGCAGAAGTTCAAGGACATCGTCGCCAAGGTCGGTGGAGAATCGGCTCGTTCGGCTGTCTGCTACACCATGGACGAAGTTCGCGCGACGGTTGCCGATCTCGGATTCCCGGTCGTCGTCCGCCCGTCCTTCACGATGGGTGGCCTCGGCTCGGGTATGGCCTACAACGACGAGGACCTTGCCCGCATCGCGGGCGGCGGGCTCGCCGCGTCGCCGACGGCCAACGTGCTGATCGAGGAATCCATCCTCGGATGGAAGGAATACGAGCTCGAACTGATGCGCGACGGCCGCGACAACGTGGTCATCGTCTGCTCGATCGAGAACGTCGACCCGGTCGGTGTGCACACCGGAGACTCGGTCACGGTCGCTCCCGCGATGACGCTCACCGACCGCGAATACCAGAAGATGCGCGACCTCTCGATCGACATCCTCCGTGAGGTCGGCGTCGACACCGGTGGCTGCAACATCCAGTTCGCCATGGATCCCACGGACGGACGCCTCGTCGTCATCGAGATGAACCCCCGCGTGTCGCGGTCGTCTGCCCTTGCCTCGAAGGCGACGGGATACCCGATCGCGAAGATGGCAGCCAAGCTCGCCATCGGCTACACGCTCGACGAGATCGTCAACGACATCACCAAGGAAACGCCGGCCTGCTTCGAGCCGACACTCGACTACGTCGTGGTCAAGGCACCTCGGTTCGCGTTCGAGAAGTTCCCCGGCGCCGACGGCACCCTGACGACGACGATGAAGTCCGTCGGCGAGGCCATGTCGATCGGCCGTAATTTCACCGAGGCGTTCGGCAAGGTCATGCGGTCGCTCGAGACCAAACGCGCAGGCTACTGGACCGGCCCCGAGGTCGAAGCCGTGAGCCTCGAGGCTGTGCTGGAGGACATCTCGGTCCCGAAGGACGGCCGGATGTACGGCATCGAGAAGGCCTTCGCGCTCGGTGCGACTCTCGAGCAGTTGTTCGACGCCACGAAGATCGATCCGTGGTTCCTCGATCAGTTCCAGCAGATCCACGAGCTGGGCAACCAACTACGTGCCGCCGAGAAGTTCGACGAGACGCTGTTGCGACAGGCCAAGTACCACGGGCTGTCGGACCGCCAGATCGCTGCGCTGCGTCCGGAACTCGTGGACGAGGACGGTGTGCGCGCGCTGCGCGACGAGCTCGGCGTCCATCCCGTCTACAAGACGGTCGACACCTGTGCGGCGGAGTTCGAGGCGAAGACGCCGTACCACTACGGAACCTACGAACTCGACCCCGAGGCGGAGTCCGAGGTCGCCGAGCAGCGTGAACGTGAGAAGGTGCTCATTCTGGGCTCGGGCCCGAACCGAATCGGGCAGGGCATCGAGTTCGACTACTCGTGTGTCCATGCGGCACAGACGTTGTCGGAAGCCGGGTACGAGACCGTCATGGTCAACTGCAACCCCGAGACCGTCTCCACCGATTACGACACCGCCGATCGGCTCTATTTCGAACCGTTGACGTTCGAGGACGTACTCGAGGTCTACCGCGCCGAGGCTGCGTCGGGAACCGTGCGCGGCGTCATCGTGCAACTCGGCGGTCAGACGCCCCTGGGCCTCGCCAAGCGACTGAAGGCCGCCGGTGTGCCCATCGTCGGTACCAGTCCCGAGGCCATCGATCTCGCGGAGGACCGCGGTGAGTTCGGGCGCGTCCTCACCGAAGCAGGGTTGCCTGCACCGAAGTTCGGCACCGCGACGACGTTCGACGGTGCCCGCGACATCGCCGGTGGCATCGGATACCCCGTGCTGGTGCGTCCGTCGTACGTTCTCGGCGGACGGGGCATGGAGATCGTGTACGACGAGGCATCCCTCGCCGACTACATCTCGCGCGCCACCGAGATCTCGCACGACCGCCCCGTCCTCGTCGACCGCTTCCTCGAGGATGCCGTCGAAATCGATGTCGATGCGTTGTGCGATGGGACCGAGGTCTATCTCGGCGGCGTCATGGAACACATCGAGGAAGCCGGGATCCACTCCGGTGACTCGGCGTGTGCGTTGCCGCCGATCACGTTGGGTCGAGCGGACATCGAGAACGTGCGTCGCTCGACGGAGCTGCTCGCCAAGGGCATCGGCGTCAAAGGCCTCCTCAACGTCCAGTACGCCCTCAAGGACGACATCCTGTACGTGCTGGAGGCGAACCCCCGCGCGAGCCGCACGGTCCCGTTCGTGTCCAAGGCGACGGCAGTGCAGTTGGCGAAGGCGTGCGCCCGCGTCATGCTCGGTGAGTCGATCGCGGACCTGCGTGCCAGTGGCATGCTTCCGGCCGAAGGCGACGGAGGAACGACGCCGCTGGACGCGCCGATCGCAGTCAAGGAAGCCGTGCTCCCGTTCAACCGATTCCGCCGCGCCGACGGAACGGGCGTCGACACGCTGTTGAGCCCCGAGATGAAGTCCACCGGTGAGGTCATGGGCATCGATGCGGACTTCGGTACCGCGTTCGCGAAGAGCCAGACGGCGGCATACGGCTCGCTTCCGGCCTCGGGCGCCGTGTTCGTCTCGGTGGCCAACAAGGACAAGCGTTCGTTGATCTTCCCGGTCAAACGACTCACGGACCTGGGCTTCACGATTTTGGCGACCGAAGGGACTGCAGAGGTGCTGCGACGCAACGGCATCGCGTGCGAACAGGTCTACAAGCAATCGGGCGAGGACGTCCCTGCGGGCGAATCGACCATCGTCGATCGCATTCTCGCCGGCGACGTGGCCATGGTGATCAACACTCCGTACGGCAATTCGGGCCCTCGCGTGGACGGTTACGAGATCCGAAGCGCGGCCGTTGCGCAGAACATTCCGTGCATCACCACCGTGCAGGGCGCGTCCGCTGCGGTGCTGGGGATCGAGGCAGGTATCGCGGGCGGTATCGGCGTGCGTTCGCTGCAGGATCTGCATACGGCGCTCGCGGGCGGTGCCGGGGCGTCATGAGCCGTGACGGGTGGCTCGGACGGCTCCGTCGTGCGATCGAGCACCGCGGTCGACTGTGCGTGGGGATAGATCCTCACCCTGCACTGCTCGAGCAGTGGGGACTGTCGGTGGATGCCGAAGGGCTCGAGGTGTTCGCGGAGAAGTGCGTGGAGGCGTTCGTCGGCGAGGTCGCTGTCGTGAAGCCTCAGGTCGCATTCTTCGAGGCCTACGGGAGTGCGGGGTACGCAGTCCTCGAGCGCACCATCTCGGTGCTGCGGGATGCCGGGACTCTCGTGATCGCCGACGCGAAACGAGGCGACATCGGCACGACGATGAGTGCGTACGCACAGACGTGGCTCGGGGACGGCACCGACCTGTCGTCGGATGCGGTGACCGTCTCGCCGTACCTCGGGTTCGAATCGCTCCAGGACACGATCTCCCTGGCCCGCGGGGGAGGCCGGGGAGTGTTCGTTCTGGCCCGCACCTCGAACCCCGAAGGCGCAACGTTGCAGAACGCCGCGGCGGGTTCGACGACGGTTGCGCAGTCGATCGTCGACGGTGCGGCCGCGGCCGACGCAGACGGAACGGCGACCGTCGGCCTCGTCGTCGGCGCCACCCGTGATCACGGACTGGACCTGTCTGCCTTCGACGGACCGATTCTCGCGCCCGGGCTCGGCGCGCAGGGCGCAACGGTGGCCGATCTGGCACAGATATTCGACGGGTCCACCGAACTGCTTCTTCCCAGCTCGTCGCGTGGTGTTCTCGCCGCCGGTCCGTCGGTTGCGGCGCTCCGCGGCGCCGCGGCGGCGCTCCGCGACGAAGTCGAGGCGGGGTTGTCATAGCCGATACTGCGGATCCCGTCGGCTACGGGGTGAGTTAGCGGCGAGGCTTGCGCGTCGGTACCGTCGCTTTCGTTGCTGGTTACCGCTGGTCTGTCAGCAGCGACGTGCACCAGGAGACCGCAGGTGCACGGTTCACCGACGAACGAGTTACGGAGGAATCGTGGCGCTTCCCCAATTGACGCCGGAGCAGCGTGCCGCCGCTCTAGAGAAGGCGGCTGCAGCCCGAAAAGTACGTGCCGAGCTCAAGGAACGGCTCAAGCGAGGTGGGACCGATCTGAAGCAGGTGCTCGCGGATGCGGAGACCGACGAGATTCTCGGCAAGATGAAGGTCTCGGCTCTGCTGGAGGCATTGCCGAAGGTGGGTAAGGTCAAGGCTCAAGAATTGATGACGGAACTGGAGATCGCTCCGTCGAGGCGGATTCGCGGCCTCGGCGATCGTCAGCGTAAAGCGTTGTTGACCAAATTCGATTTCGAAGCGTGATCTACGGAGGTACGGCACGTGTCCGACAGTGACGCGTCACCGCACGGGAGGGGCCGGCTGATCGTTCTGGCCGGTCCCTCCGGTGTCGGCAAATCCAGCGTCGTTCGCGTGTTGCGACGTGAACTCCCCGAGTTGTGGTTCAGCGTGTCGGTGACGACGCGGGATCCACGCCCCGGTGAGGTCGACGGTGAGGACTACCACTTCGTGACCGCGGCCGAGTTCGACCGCATGATCGAGGCGGGCGAACTGCTCGAGTGGGCGAGCGTGCACAGTGGTCTGCACCGTTCCGGTACGCCTGCGGCGCCGGTGGAGGCAGCGTTGGAGGACGGCAAGCCTGTTCTCCTCGAACTGGATCTTGCGGGCGCGCGCGCGGTACGTGTGTCGAAGCCGGAGGCGACGCTCGTGTTCATGGCTCCGCCGACGTGGGAAGACCTGGTGCAGCGCCTGACCTCGCGTGCGACCGAAGATCCGGCTGTCACCGAACGTAGACTCGAGACGGCGAAGGTCGAACTGGCCGCACAGGAAGAGTTCGACACGGTGGTTGTCAATACCGATGTCGACCATTCTTGCGCTCAGTTGGTATCCTTGTTGGTCGGTAGGTCGTCGGTCGGTTGACTGCGCCCTGCAATCGACGAAAGCGCTCCGCAGCACACACGATGTACAACTCAGGAGATTCATAGTGAGCAGTAGTTCTCTGGCCGGTTCCGACTTCGACGCGCGTAGCGCACTTCCGGCTTACGACACGCCGCTCGGAATCACCAATCCTCCCATCGACGAGCTCCTCGCTCGCACGTCGTCGAAGTACGCACTGGTGATCTACGCGGCCAAGCGTGCGCGTCAGATCAACGACTACTACAACCAGCTCGGTGACGGCATCCTGGAGTACGTCGGCCCGCTCGTCGAGCCCGGTCTTCAGGAGAAGCCGCTGTCGATCGCGCTTCGCGAGATCCACGAAGACCTGCTCGAGCACACCGAAGGCGAATGAGAATCGGATAGGGCCGGGTCCGTTGCGCGTAGTCGTCGGGGTAGGCGGGGGAATCGCCGCCTACAAGAGCTGTTCCATCATCCGTAGCTTCACCGAGGCCGGCCACCACGTTCGCGTGGTCCCGACGGAGTCCGCGCTGGAGTTCGTCGGACGCGCGACGTTCGAAGCGCTGTCCGGTAGCCCGGTGCACACCGGTGTTTTCGCCGACGTGCCCGAGGTTCCGCACGTCCGGCTCGGCAAGGAAGCGGACCTAGTCGTCGTCGCACCTGCAACGGCGGACCTGATGGCCCGACTCGCCGGGGGCCGCGCGGACGATCTCCTGACTGCAACGCTTCTCACCGCTCGGTGTCCCGTGCTGCTCGCTCCGGCGATGCACACCGAGATGTGGGAACACCCGGCGACCGTTGCCAACGTCGAGACACTGCGCAGTCGCGGCGTCACCGTTCTCGAACCCGCGTCCGGTCGGTTGACCGGTCGCGACACGGGGGCAGGCAGACTGCCCGACCCCGACGAGATCTACGGTCTCGCGCTGTTGCTCGCCGAGCGCGCGGACGCGCTTCCGCGTGATCTGACCGGTCGGAAGCTCGTCGTCACGGCCGGCGGTACGCGCGAGCCGTTGGATCCGGTTCGATTCCTCGGAAATCGGAGTTCCGGGAAGCAGGGGTACGCGCTGGCCCGAGTAGCCGCACAGCGTGGTGCCGATGTGACCTTGATCTCGGGATACACCGCAAGTTTGGCGGACCCGGCGGCCGTCGATGTCGTCGAGGTGAAGACGGCGCAGCAGATGCAGGCCGCAGTCCGCAAGTTCGCACCCGACGCTGATGCGATCGTCATGGCTGCGGCCGTTGCAGACTTCCGTCCCTCCAGCGTCGCGGGAAGCAAGATCAAGAAGGGTGCGAACGAGCCGAATTCGATTCCCCTCGTCAAGAACGACGACATTCTCGCGGGGCTCGTCGACGCGCGGCGAGCGGGTGAGATCCCCGCTGCCACCGTCATCGTCGGGTTCGCTGCCGAGACGGGTGACGAGAACGGCGATGTACTGACCTATGCCAGGGCCAAGTTGGCTCGCAAGGGTTGCGATCTCTTGGTGGTGAACGCCGTCGGTGAAGGCAAAGCCTTCGAGGTCGACCACAACGACGGATGGTTGCTCGGCGCCGACGGATCCGAGTCCGCTCTGGGTGAGGGATCGAAGGCACTACTGGCAGGCCGCGTCCTCGATGCGGTCGGCGCCATACTGTCCAGCGGTTCGACCCTGCCCAGCGGTTCGACACTGCCCAGGGGTTCGAATCAGCCGTGATTGCAAGGGTGCACAGGCATCCCGTGCACGGCTAGTGTCGAATATTTGTAGAAAGCTTGGCTGAAGTGAACGATTTCGACACGTCGAGAGGAAACACGTGAGCAAGTCCGGTAGTCGGCTCTTCACCAGTGAGTCGGTAACAGAGGGCCACCCCGACAAGATCTGTGACGCGATCAGCGACTCGATTCTCGACGCGCTACTGACAGAGGATCCACGTGCACGCGTGGCCGTCGAGACGCTCGTGACAACGGGCCAGGTTCACGTCGCCGGTGAGGTCAACACGACGGCGTGGGCGGACATCCCGAAGATCGTGCGCGACAAGGTGCTCGAGATCGGATACGACTCGTCGGCGAAGGGCTTCGACGGCAACTCCTGCGGAGTCAATGTCGCAATCGGTGCCCAGTCTCCCGAGATCGCGCAGGGCGTCGATCATTCGCACGAGGCGCGCGTCGAGGGATTGTCCGACGACGAGATCGATCGTCAGGGCGCGGGCGACCAGGGATTGATGTTCGGGTACGCCAACACCGACACTCCTGAGCTCATGCCGCTGCCGATTGCGTTGGCGCACAGGCTTTCTCGACGTCTCACCGAGGTGCGGAAGACTGGAGTGCTGCCGTACCTGCGTCCCGACGGCAAAACTCAGGTCACCATCGAATACGACGGTGACAACGCGGTCCGGCTCGACACGGTGGTCGTCTCCACTCAGCACGCCGCGGACATCGATCTGGACAATCTGCTGACGCCGGACATCCGCGAAAAGGTGCTCGGATCGGTCCTGGCGGAACTGAACGTCCCGTCCCTCGACACGTCCGACGTCCGCCTCCTGGTCAACCCCACCGGTAAATTCGTTCTCGGCGGGCCCATGGGTGACGCGGGACTGACCGGCCGCAAGATCATCGTCGACACCTACGGCGGTATGGCTAGGCACGGTGGCGGCGCGTTCTCGGGCAAGGACCCGTCCAAGGTCGACCGCAGCGCCGCGTACGCGATGCGTTGGGTCGCCAAGAACGCGGTCGCGGCAGGTCTCGCGGACCGCATCGAGGTTCAGGTCGCGTACGCCATCGGCAAGGCTGCGCCCGTCGGACTGTTCGTGGAGACCTTCGGAACCGAGAAGGCCGATCCCGCTCGTATCCAGGCCGCGATCTCCGAGGTCTTCGACTTGCGTCCGGGCGCCATCATCCGCGATCTCGATCTACTCCGCCCCATCTACGCGCAGACCGCCGCGTACGGCCACTTCGGCCGGACCGACATCGACCTGCCGTGGGAGTCGACGGATCGCGCAGACAAGCTCCGCGCAGCAGCGGGACTCGCCTGAGCAGCGCACCGAAAGCGGCAGCACCCGAGTTACCCGTAGCTCGGGTGCTGCCGCTTCTCCCACTCCCGCATCTCGACCGCGAGTTCGACTACCTCGTTCCGGCGGAGCTCTCGGAGGATGCGAATCCCGGTGTGCGAGTGCGCATCCGATTCGCCGGCCGACTGGTCGACGGGTACATCGTGGAACGTGTCGCCACGAGCGACCACACCGGCAAACTCGGCTTTCTCGATCGTGTCGTCTCACCCGAACGGGTCCTCACCGCCGAGATCGCGACGCTGGTCGATGCTGTTGCGCATCGCTACGCGGGCACGCGTGCCGACGTACTGAGGCTTGCCGTTCCGCCGCGTCACGCCAAGGTCGAATCGGAACCGGTGCCGGATGTTCCCTCCATCTCCACAGCTGCCGACCACACAGTTGTCGACGCCTCGGCGTGGGACAGGTACACACACGGCACCGCGTTCGTGGACGCCCTGGCAGCGGCCCGTGGCCCCAGAGCGGTCTGGCAGGCGCTCCCGGGCGAGGACTGGGCGGGGCGTATAGCGGAGATAGCGGCCGTGACGGCAGCGTCGGGTCGCAGTGTCGTCGTCGTGGTGCCGGACCAGCGAGATCTGGACCGGGTGGCGTCGGCGTGCCAGGCCGCCCTCGGCGACGACGCGGTGGTGGCATTGTCGGCCGGTCTCGGCCCGGCTAAACGCTATCGACGCTGGCTCGCCGCATTACGGCGCGACGTGTCTGTGGTGGTCGGGACCAGGAGTGCAGTGTTCGCCCCGGTGCAGAACCTCGGTTTGATGGTCTTGTGGGACGACGGCGACGACGGTTACGCCGAACCTCGTTCGCCGTATCCGCATGCGCGCGAGGTGGCGTTGCTCCGCGCGCACGGTACCGGGTGCGGTGTGGTCCTGGCCGGGCATGCGCGCACCGCGGAAGCGGAAGCCCTCGTCGACTCGGGGTGGGCTCATGACCTGTTGGCGTCGCGTGAGACGGTGCGGGCCGCGCAGCCGCACATAGTGGCGCTGGCGGACAGTGATCACGCTCTGGCGCGCGATCCAGGGGCGCGCGCTGCGCGACTGCCCGCCATTGCATTCGACGCCGCGAGAACGGCGCTGAAGAACGACACGGCGGTGCTCGTCCAGGTTCCGCGTGGCGGATACGTGCCGTCGCTCGCATGCGCGAAGTGTCGCAACCCCGCTCGATGTAGACGGTGCAACGGACCGCTTGCGTTGCCGTCCGCGCCGGGTGCCGACGGAGCGGGTAGCCCTACCTGCCGGTGGTGCGGCGCTGCGGACACCAATCACAAATGCGCCGTCTGCGGGTCGAGGGCCCTGCGCGCGGTCGTGGTCGGGGCGCACCGCACCGCAGAGGAATTGGGTCGGGCATTTCCCGGTGTTCCGGTGCGCACATCCGGTGGCAGCGCTGTCCTGGACTCCGTGGATGCTGGTGCGTCGCTGGTGATCTCGACAGTAGGCGCAGAACCGACGATCGTCGGCGGGTACGGGGCGGCGCTGCTCCTCGACGGGTGGGCGCTGCTCGGGCGCGCAGACCTCCGAGCCGCCGAGGAAACCCTCAGACGATGGATGACGGCGTCCGCCCTCGTACGCCCGGGTGCCGACGGCGGCAGGGTGGTCGTCGTCGCGGAATCCGAGCTGCCCACCGTTCAGGCGTTGGTGCGGTGGGATCCGGTCGGCCACGCCCGAAGTGAATTGGACGAGCGCGCCGAGGTTCGATTTCCCCCTGCCGTCCACGTCGCCGCAGTCGACGGAACGACGGCCGCGATCACGGCTCTCGTCGAATCCACGGCCCTCCCGTCCGACACCGAAGTCCTCGGACCCGTGGAGCTCCCCGACGGGCAGCGACTGCCCGCCGGAGGGGGAGAAGACCGACTTCCTGGCGACGTTCAACGGATACTGCTCCGTGTGCCCCGTCGTGCAGGAGGATCGCTTGCGCGTGCGCTCGCAGACGCGCAAGCCGCCAGTAGTGCTCGTAAGAACACAGAAGCGGTTCGCGTACAGATCGATCCGATCCGCATCGGTTGACGCTCCCCTCAGCGCCCCTCAGCGCCTAGAGTCCATACCGGCAGTCGAGTCGGACTGGACATCGAGTCGTACATCGGAGCGGGGTCGGGGAAATGAAACGTAGACAGTTGATCAGGCGCGTCGCGACGGGCTTGGCCGTCGTTGCAGGTGCGAAACTCGCCGGACCCGCGGTCGCCCAGGCGGCACCGGGGTCGGGGTCGTCGAATCTGCCGGGGTTCGGAATCCCCCTGGATCGCCTGCTGAAGATCGTGTCGCTGTCGCATGTCAACGACCCGGCGACGACGCCCATCTTCCCCGGCGATCCGGAGTTCGCGCTCGAGACGGCAGCGACGGTGGCCGAGGACGGCTACTACCTTCAGAACGTTCGTGAAGGTGAACACACCGGAACACATTGGGGCGCACCTGCTCATTTCCAGGACGGCGGTTTGACGGCAGATCAGCTGGTTCCGGAGGATCTGTTTCTACCCGCGGTGAAGATCGACATTCGGGACAAGGCCGCGGCGGATGCCGATTACGCGGTGACGATCGCTGATCTTCAGGAGTGGGAGGCGTCGAACGGTCGCATTCCGTCGGGCGCCGCCGTCGTTCTGTGGACGGGGTGGGAATCGCGTTGGGGGACCGACGCATACGTGAATGCCGACGCCGACGGTGTCACTCACCAGCCGGGGTTCTCCGCTGATGCGGCGCAGTGGCTCATCGACACAGGTCGGCTGGCGGAGCGAGGCGCGTTGGGGACCGACACCTTCGGACCGGATCTCGGCAACGACGACACCTATCCGGTGTCGGTGAAGCTGTACGACTTCCATCGCATCAGCCTCGAAAATCTTCGCAACCTGGGCGAACTGCCGACCACCGGCGCCTACGTTCTGGTCGGCGGCCCGATCAATCGTGCTGGATCGGGTTCTCCGGCAACGATATTCGGACTCATTCCACGGTTGCCCTGAGCGTCTGCAGTGGCGTGCCCGTGACCGAACCAGTTGAACGGCGCGGCCTGCACCGACAGGTTGTAGACCATCCTGAGGGTGCCGTCGGAGTCGTACGCGAACACACCGGCCTTGCCGTTCTTCTTGGCCTCGTACATGGCTCGATCGGCGTTGCGTAGCAGCGTGTCGGCGGTGACGGCTTGCTCGAACACGTCGAGTTCCACGACGCCGACGCTGGCACCGATCGAGACGGTGTGGCCTTCGATGTCCTGTGGTGCACGCAGTGCGTCCACGATCGATCTGGCCGTGGTGCAGCCGGCGTCGATCGATGCAGGGATCAGAACGGTGAACTCGTCTCCGCCGAAGCGTGCGACGACACCTCCGTTGCCCTGGGCGTTCACAGTATCGACGAGCCGACTCGACAGTGTCTTGAGCGACCGGTCACCCGCTCCGTGACCGAGCCTGTCGTTGATGGCTTTGAAGTCGTCGAGGTCGACGAGCAGTAGTACTCCGACATCGCCGTTGTCGTTGTGTCGGTCGATCGCGGCGGTCAGGTGTTCGTCGAAGGCGGAGCGATTGAGCAGCCCCGTCAATCCGTCGTGGTGTGCACGGTAGGTCAGCTCGTTCTGGGCGGCGTAGAGCGTGCGCAGGAGTGCGTCGTTCTGCAGGAGGGTCATGACCTGCCGTACGACCGCGAGCACGATCACGGTGAGGAAGAGCCCGAAGGCGATAGGATCCACGGTCCCTTGCGTGAATCGCTGTATCGCGACGGACACTCCGGTCAGCGCCATCAGTGCATGCGGCACCAAGAGTCGAGTGCGTTCACCTTCTCGTCCACCTGGGGGTCCGGGCGGTGTGTCGGCGGATTTCGGGACGGAGTCCGGGACGGACACGGTGGGCACCGCCACCGCCACCGCCACCGACGGCGCCGACGCTGCGAGTGCGATGAGGACAGGGCCGGCGATGAAACCGGCGTCGGCGATCAGCGGCATCTCGTCGGCGCCCGCCGCAACAAGGTACGCGTAGAGGCTGTCCGAGATCGCCAGGCAGGTCAGGCCCGCGCCCAGCAAAGTGAGCTGCGCCCGGTATCGGCGCAACACACGCGGTATCACGGCAAGCAACCCGACCATGACCAGCAGCACCAGGTCGGTGATGGGATACATCAACGCGATGAGGAACTGCACCGAGTCCGATCGATCCGAGCGTGCTGCCGGACCCAGAACCGTGGCCCAGGACATCACGAACAGCGAACCGACGACTATCAGGCCGTCCAGTAGCGACGTGAGCCAGTGGTACCTGCTGCCGTCTTCGGACTGGTGCGGTGCACGACGCATCACCGACAGCAGGGCGGGTACCGCGAAGATGGGAAAGAGGAAGAAACCGAAATCGGCGTACGACGGTGACGGCAACGGCACGTCCAGGACGGATCGGTAGAGGGCCCAGACGAGCATCCCGCCGGTCCAGCACGCCATGCCGGCGGCCATCAGCAGGCGCCACCGACGCTGTGCGCCGGATCGGCGTCTGCCGGTGCGCCAGCAGACGACGGTCGCAGCGATACCCCCGGCGAGTTGACCTGCGTCGTCGAGGGCGACCGACGCGGCTTTGGGGAGAAGTCCCGAGCTCGCGAGCGCCACCACGAGGGCGACCGCACCGAGGGAAGCGACAATGCGCTTCCTCAGTGAGTTCGCCATGGCGCCCCCTCGTATCGACACGAACCTCGGTGCGAACAGGCTAGCCGCTCGTGGCAGCTGTCGGCCGCCGTCCAGTGAACTGCTCGACACTTACTCTTGCTGAAAACGTATTGGCGATATATCGTCAATACGTCCATACGATACAGAAGGAGACGGACATGGAAAACTTCTACGAACAAGAGCACGTCCACGGACACGCACGGCGCGGTGGACCGCACCACCACCGGGGCGGTCCCCATCATCGGGGCGGTTTCGGTCCCGGTGGTTTCGGTCCCGGTGGTTTCGGGCCTGCGGGTAACCTCGGCCGAGGCCGCGGCCGCGGAGGGCGAGGTCGTCGTGGTGACGTTCGAGCTGCAGTCCTGCTGATCCTGGCCGAGTCGCCGATGCACGGGTACGAGCTGATTCAGCAGATCGTCGCGAAGAGCGAGGGCGCGTGGAAGCCGAGCCCGGGGTCCATCTATCCCGCGCTCTCACAGCTCGAGGACGAAGGTCTCGTCCTGATCGAGAAGGTCGACGGCCGCAAGACGGCTCGTCTGACCGAGACCGGCCGGACGTTCGTCGACGAACACCGGGAAGAGCTGGGTTCTCCGTGGGACGACGTACGCGGAACGGTCGGAGGTGATGCGATGGACCTGCGGGGTCTGATCGGATTGCTGATGGGTGCCGCAGGTCAGGTCGCCGCGGTCGGGACGCCGGGTCAGGTCGCGGCCGCGAGCGAGGTTCTCGTCGATGCGCGGAGGCGTCTGTACCGGATTCTGGCCGAGGAGGAGACACCGGACGCCGGTGAGTCCGACGCATGATCGACGGGCGTGCTCGTGCCCGGTGGGTGGTCCCTAGAATGGGTGGTTCGTGAGAAATCCGTTCTACCTATTCGTGGGAGCCCTCTGGTGCGCGTTGTGTTCGCAGGTACGCCCGACCCGGCAGTTCCGTCGCTGGCGCGACTGATCTCGTCGGACCGGCACGACGTGGTCGCGGTGATCACGCGTCCGGATGCGGCCGCAGGTCGCGGACGCAAGATCGGACGCTCGCCCGTCGGACTGCTCGCAGACGAGCACGGAATTCCGGTGTTGACGCCGCAGCGCCCGTCGGAGCCGGAGTTCCTCGACGCTCTCACAGCGCTCGAACCCGACGTGTGCCCGGTCGTCGCATACGGAGCACTGCTACCGCGTCCGGTGCTGAACGTACCGAAATTCGGATGGATCAATCTGCACTTCTCGCTGCTCCCCGCGTGGCGGGGTGCAGCCCCGGTTCAAGCAGCGATCGCCGCGGGCGACGACGTGACGGGCGCATCGACGTTCCTTCTCGAGGAAGGCATGGACACCGGTCCTGTCCTGGGCGTCGTCACCGAAACGATCGGGTCGAACGATTCGGCCGGCGACCTGTTGGGCCGCCTTGCGCTCAGTGGTGCGGAACTGCTCGAAGCTACGCTCGACGCGATCGAGGCCGGTGAGGCCTCCGCAGTTCCGCAACCGGCCGACGGCGTGTCCTACGCACCGAAGATCACCGTGGACTCCGCGCGGATCGACTGGACCTCCTCGGCGTCGTCGATCGACCGGCACGTCCGCGCGGTGACCCCGTCACCCGGGGCGTGGACGACGATCGGAGACGTTCGACTGAAAGTAGCCCCGGTCACAGTGTCGGACGTGGACCTCGAAGCTGGGCACGTTCTAGTCCGGAAGGACGGGGTGTTCGTCGGGACTGCAACGACCTCGGTAGCTCTGGGCGACGTCCAACCCCAGGGCAAGAAACTCATGAAAGCACTCGACTGGGCGCGCGGTGCCCGGCTGACGGAAACGGCGGTTGCCCTGTGAGCTCCGAGAAGAACCAGGGCCGAGCAGGCCGACGCGGCAACGTGAACAGCGGGCCGACGCGCACCTCAGGTTCCCGTCGGGGGGCTGGCAACCGGCCGAATCGTGGGGGAGGGCCGGGCTCGACCCCGCCTGTCGACCCTGCGCGACTCGCAGCCAGAGACGTACTGAAGGCGGTACGCGAGCGGGATGCCTACGCCAACCTCGTGCTACCGGGGCTGCTGCGCGAGCGCAAACTCGACACGCGTGATGCTGCCCTGGCGACCGAACTTGCCTACGGATCGTCGCGAGCCCGAGGATTCCTCGACTCGGTCATCGAAAGCGGTTCGGGCCGTGCGATATCGGAGATCGACGGTGGTCTGCTGGACATCCTGAGGCTGGGTGCTTACCAACTGCTCCGTACCCGCGTGGCGCCCCACGCGGCCGTGGCGACGTCGGTCGATCTGACCAGGGCCGAATTCGGCAGCGGTAAGGCAGGATTCGTCAACGCCGTGCTTCGGCGAGTGTCGGAGAAGTCCGCCGATCGATGGGTCGACGAGCTAGCTCCCGCAGCAGACAAGGATCCCGTCGGACATCTGGCGTTCGAGTACGCGCATCCCAAGTGGATTGCGCAGGCCTTCGCCGACGCGCTCGGGGCGGACGCCGCAGAACTGGCTGATGTGCTGGCCGCCGACGATGCCCGGCCCGCGGTCCATCTCGTCGCACGACCGGGGGAGATCTCCGCCGAGGAGCTCGCCCTCGTCACCGGAGGGGAGGAGGGCAAGTACTCCCCGTACGCCGTCTATCTCGACGGCGGTGATCCCGGCAAGCTCGACGCAGTCCGAGACGGCCTGGCCGGTGTGCAGGACGAGGGCAGCCAACTGGTGGCGCGCGCGCTGACGCTGGCACCGATCGAGGGCGAGGACGGCGGCCGCTGGCTGGACCTGTGTGCAGGTCCCGGAGGCAAGGCGGCTCTGCTCGGGGCGATCGCCGAGATCGACGGCGCGCGCGTCGACGCGGTCGAACCGACCCCGCACCGTGCCGACCTCGTGTCGAAGACGACGAAGGGGCTCCCGGTCACCGTTCACGTCGTGGACGGCCGGGACCCGGGTCTCGACGGCGGATACGACCGCGTTCTGGTCGATGCGCCCTGCACCGGACTCGGAGCGCTGCGCCGGAGGCCGGAGGCGCGGTGGCGTCGCACGCAGTCCGACCTGGCGGGGCTGGTGGCGTTGCAGAAGGAACTGCTCGCCTCCGCGCTGAAGCTGGTACGGCCAGGCGGCGTCGTCGTGTATTCGACCTGTTCGCCGCACCTGTCCGAGACCACGGCCGTCGTCGCGGACGCGGTGCGCCGTTATGGCGCTCAGCAGCTCGACACCCATGCGCTGCTACCGGACGTTCCGCAGCTCGGTGACGGTGCGTCGGCGCAGCTGTGGCCACACCGCCACGGAACCGACGCGATGTTCCTCGCTGCGCTTCGTCGTCCGCTCGACTGACACTGCCCATTCGTACAAGTGCGGTGGGCAGACATGGCGGAGACTGTCCCCATGGCACTTGTGTGGGAAGACCTCGTTTCGTTCGCCGTGACCCTTCCGGAGACCGAGGAGTCGACGTCCTATAACACTCCCGCGTTGAAGGTGGCGAACAAGTTGATCGCTCGCCTACGGGCCGAAGCAGAGGGCGGCGTGGTCGTCATGTGCAGCCTCGCGGAGAAAGAAGCTCTGCTGGCCTCGCCGGGCTCGGCGTACTACACCACGGATCACTACGACGGGCACGGCTCGATCATCGTGGACCTGGACAGGGCCGACGCCACCGAAGTGCAGGAGCTGCTCACCGAAGCGTGGCGTGCGAAGGCCCCCAAGCGGGCCCTGAAGAGCCTCTGAATCGGGCCCTGAAGAGCCTCTGAATCGGGCACTGAAGCGCCTCTGAATCGGGCACTGAAGCGGCTCTGAATCCGGCACGAAGAAATCACGCGCCGCAGGAGCGCGTCTGCCGACCCTTTAAGCTGTCTCATCGTGGCAGCTCCGATGATCGCTCCGTCCATCCTCTCCGCCGACTTCGCCCGTCTGGGGGAGGAAGCAGAGGCCGTCGCAGGCTCCGACTGGCTTCACGTCGACGTCATGGACGCGCATTTCGTTCCCAATCTGACGCTCGGCCTTCCCGTCGTGCAGAGCCTCGTCAAGGCCACCGACATACCCCTCGATTGCCATCTGATGATCGAGGATCCGGCTCGGTGGGCGCCGCCGTACGCAGAAGCGGGTGCCTACAACGTCACGTTCCACGCGGAGGCAGCGGACGATCCCATCGCCGTTGCGAAGGACATCCGCGCTGCGGGAGCCAAAGCAGGTCTGAGCGTGAAGCCCGGCACCCCGATCGAGCCGTACCTCGAGATACTCCGGCATTTCGACACGCTGCTCGTCATGAGCGTCGAGCCGGGCTTCGGTGGGCAGTCCTTCATTCCGGAGGTGTTGAGCAAGGCTCGCACCGTACGAAACCTCGTCGACTCCGGTGAGCTGACCCTGGTGGTCGAGATCGACGGCGGCATCAATGCCGACACGATCGAGCAGGCCGCGGAAGCCGGCGTCGATTGCTTCGTCGCCGGGTCCGCCGTGTACGGCACCGCCGACCCCGCCGCGACCGTGCGCGCGTTGCGCGACCGTGCAGCCGGGGCGTCGCACCACCTCGCACACTGATGACATCCGGCGCCGCTGTGAGCGAGACCGCCGCCATGGCGCTCGCCATTGCCGCGTCGGAAACGGCCCGGGGGTCGACCAGCCCCAATCCGCCGGTCGGAGCCGTCATCCTCGACGCCGACGGTGTCGTCGTGGGGACCGGGGCGACGCGGCCGCCCGGGGGTCCGCATGCCGAGGTGGTCGCTCTTGCGGAGGCAGGTGAGCGCGCACGAGGCGGAACGGCAGTGGTCACGCTCGAACCGTGCAATCACACCGGTCGGACCGGTCCGTGCTCGCAGGCGCTGATCGCGGCAGGCGTTCGCCGTGTCGTCTATGCGGTGGCCGATCCCAACCCTCTGGCCGAAGGGGGAGCAGGCACTCTCGTCGAGGCAGGCGTCGACGTCTCGTCCGGGTTGGAGTCCGACGCCGTCGAGCGCGGTCCACTGCGCGCGTGGCTGCACAAGCAACGAACCGGACGCCCTCACATCACGTTGAAGTACGCGGCGAGTCTCGACGGCCGCAGCGCAGCACAAGACGGCACGAGTCAGTGGATCACCGGACCCGACGCTCGTGCGCACGTGCACGCGCAGCGCGCGACTCTGGACGCAATCGTCGTCGGGACCGGAACCGTCGTTGCCGACGATCCGCTGCTCACGGCCCGGCTTCCCGACGGAACCACCGCACCGCACCAACCCGTCCGCGTCGTCGTCGGCCGTCGTGACATCCCTCCCGAGGCGCGCATCCGCGGCGATCAGGCACGGACGATCTTCGTCCGATCGCACGATCCGCACGACGTCGTCGACGCGCTCGGCGAGTACACCGACGTCCTCGTCGAGGGTGGTCCCACCCTGGCCGGTGCCTTTCTCGCCGCGGGCATCGTCGACCGCATCGTGGCGTACATCGCTCCCGTCGTGCTCGGCGCGGGAACGTCGGCGGTGGAGAATGCAGGCGTCGGAACAATTTCCGACGCCCTGCGGTTCTCGATCGAGAGTGTCGTCCCACTGGGAACCGACGTGGTCGTCAGCGCGGTGAAGCTGCAGGAATGACCGGAAACAAGAGAGTGGAGATCCAATGTTCACCGGAATAGTCGAGGAACTCGGGGAGATCGTCGGCAAGGACGATCTGACCGATGCAGCCCGCTTCACAGTGAAGGGTCCGCTCGTCACGTCGGATGCAGGGCACGGCGACTCGATCGCCGTCAACGGTGTGTGCCTGACGGTCGTCGATGTGCTGGCCGACGGCGCGTTCACGGCCGATGTCATGCAGGAGACGTTGAATCGGTCCAGCTTGCAGCGCTTGGAGGTGGGCAGCCGGGTCAACCTCGAACGTGCGGCAGCGCTCAACAGCAGGCTGGGTGGTCACCTTGTTCAGGGGCATGTCGACGGCACCGGAACGGTCGTGAACCGATCTCCTTCGGACAATTGGACGGTCGTTCGGATCGCGATGCCCACCTCGGTCGCGCGTTACGTCGTCGAAAAGGGCTCCATCACGGTCGACGGAGTGTCTCTGACGGTCTCCGCGCTGGGTCGCGACGACGACGGAGGGCACTGGTTCGAGATCTCGCTCATTCCGACGACGCTCGACCTGACCACGCTCGGCAGTTCGGACGTCGGGACGCCGGTGAACCTCGAGGTCGACGTGATCGCCAAATACGTCGAACGGCTGCAGACCCTCGCCGCGGAGTAGGAATGCCGGAAAGTTACTGTTGAAGAAGTATTCATGCCTGAATTCGTCTGGGGTGTGAACAAGACGTATGGAGCGTAGGACGTGACAAGGTTCGACAGTATCGAGCGTGCGGTTGCGGACATCGCCGCAGGTAAAGCTGTGGTTGTGGTCGACGACGAGGATCGTGAGAACGAGGGCGACCTCATCTTCGCGGCCGAGAAGGCGACGCCGGAACTCGTCGCGTTCATGGTGCGATACACCTCGGGGTACCTCTGCGTACCGCTGTCCGGTGACGATTGCGACCGCCTGGGCCTTCCTCCCATGTACGCGACCAACCAGGACAAGCACGGCACGGCCTACACGGTGACGGTCGACGCCCGGGAGGGCATCGGGACCGGAATCTCCGCGTCGGACAGGGCTGCGACCATGCGGCTGCTGGCGGATCCGACCACGGGCGCGGGCGATTTCACACGGCCGGGGCATGTGGTTCCGTTGCGCGCGAAGGACGGCGGAGTCCTGCGTCGACCCGGTCACACCGAGGCGGCCGTCGACTTGGCGCGGATGGCCGATCTGCGGCCTGCGGGCGTGATCTGCGAGATCGTCAGCCAGAAGGACGAAGGCTCGATGGCGCAGACCGACGAGTTGCGGGTCTTCGCGGACGATCACGACCTTGCGCTCATCTCCATCGCCGATCTCATCGCGTGGCGTCGCAAGCACGAGAAGCACGTCGTGCGCGTTGCGGATGCTCGGATTCCCACCGCTCACGGCACATTCCGCGCCGTCGGCTACCAGAGCGTGTACGACGAGGTGGAGCACGTCGCCCTGGTGTGCGGAGATATAGCCGGGCCGGACGGTGACGGCAGCGACGTTCTGGTCCGCGTTCACTCGGAGTGCCTGACCGGCGACGTCTTCGGTTCGCTCCGGTGTGACTGCGGTCCTCAGCTCGATGCCGCGCTCGACATGATCGCCACCGAGGGGCGAGGCGTCGTGTTGTACATGCGAGGCCACGAAGGCCGCGGCATCGGTCTGTTGCACAAGTTGCAGGCGTACCAGCTGCAGGACGCAGGCTCGGACACCGTCGACGCCAATCTTCAGCTCGGGCTTCCCGCCGATTCGCGGGACTACGGAATCGGCGCTCAGATACTGGTGGATCTCGGCATCTCCTCGATGCGGTTGCTGACGAACAATCCAGCCAAGAGGGTCGGTCTCGACGGATACGGCCTTCACGTCACCGAGCGCGTCCCGATGCCGCTGCGGGCGAATGCGGAGAACCTGACCTACTTGCGCACCAAGCGCGACCGCATGGGCCACGACCTGGCCGGGCTGGACGAGTACGAGAAGGGGCAGCATTCATGAGCGGGGAAGGCGAACCGCAGCTACAACTCGAGGGCGCGAGTGACCTGAAGGTCGCCATCGTCGCGGGTCAGTGGCACCGCACCATCTCCGATGCTCTGCTCGACGGCGCACGCAAGAAGGTCGAGGAAGCCGGCGTCACAGAGGTCACTGTTGTTCGTGTGGCGGGCGCGATCGAGCTTCCGGTCGTCGCGCAGACCTTGGCCCGCGACCACGATGCCGTGATCGCCCTCGGTGTCGTGATCAGAGGCGGTACTCCGCATTTCGAGTACGTGTGCGACGCCGTCACGGCCGGTCTGACGCGAGTGTCGCTCGACGAGAGCACGCCTGTGACCAATGGCGTGCTGACGACGGACGACGAGCAGCAGGCTCTCGATCGGTCCGGTCTTCCCGGTTCGAAGGAGGACAAGGGCGGTCAGGCTGCGGCGGCGGCGATCGACACCGCGTTGACCCTCAAGCATCTGCGGCAACCGTGGACGAACCAGGAATTCCGATGACGGAGAACGCAGACTGGGATCTCGAGGTCCGGTCCAAGAAGTCCGCACGCTACGCGATCGCCGCCGCTGTACTGCTGGTAGTGGCGCACACGACCGTCGCGATTCTGCTGCGGGTCTCGCCCACCGGGGTGTATTTCCGTACTGCCGATCAACTGGCGTTGGCCGGAATCGGTGTGCTGTTGGCGGGTATCGCACTGCTGTTGACGCGACCACGCGTGCGGGTCGGCAAGAAGGGCGTTGCGGTCAGGAACATCCTGTCCGAGCGCCTCATCGAATGGGACCTGGTTCGAGGTCTGTCGTTCCCGGACGGGGCCATGTGGGCGCGCGTGGACATTCCGGATGACGAGTTCATTCCGGTGATGGCCATCCAGTCGAACGATCGGGATCACGCGGTCGCCGCGGTCCGGTCCTTTCGCAGCCTGGAAGCGAAGTATGCGGGCTCGGACCGCTAGCTCGCCGAAGCCGGTCGGTGGCTGCGGCTAACCTGGACACCGTGTCCGACCCAGCTACATATCGCCCGGCTACCGGAACCATCCCGGTGGAGCCCGGCGTGTACAAATTTCGTGATCCTCACGGACGCGTGATCTACGTAGGCAAGGCCAAAAGCCTTCGAAGCCGCCTCAATTCGTACTTCGCGGACGTCGCGTCCCTGCATCCGCGCACTCGTCAGATGGTCACCACGGCGGCATCCGTCGAATGGACCGTGGTCACGACCGAGGTCGAGGCGCTGCAGCTCGAGTACAACTGGATCAAGGAGTTCGATCCTCGATTCAACGTCCGGTACCGCGACGACAAAAGCTACCCGATGCTCGCAGTCACGATGAACGAGGAGTACCCGCGGTTGTTCGTCTACCGCGGGCCCAGGCGTAAGGGCGTTCGATACTTCGGTCCCTACGCACACGCGTGGGCGATTCGCGAGACTCTCGATCTGTTGTTGCGTGTGTTCCCGGCCCGTACGTGTTCGGCAGGAGTCCTCAAACGGCACAAGCAGATCGGCCGTCCGTGTCTGCTCGGCTACATCGACAAGTGTTCCGCGCCGTGCACAGGACGAGTGTCGGCCGACGAGCATCGCCGCACCGTCGAGGACTTCTGCGACTTCCTGTCCGGCAAGACGGACAAGCTCGTTCGGCAGCTCGAGAAGAAGATGCAGGACGCTTCGGAGAACCTGGACTTCGAATCCGCGGCCCGCCTCCGCGACGACGTGGGCGCATTGAAGCGTGCGCTGGAGAAGCAGGCCGTGGTGCTCGGTGACGGAACCGACGCAGACCTGGTGGCCTTCGCGACCGACCCGCTGGAGGCTGCAGTGCAGGTCTTCCACGTGCGTGGCGGCCGGGTTCGCGGACAGCGCGGATGGGTCGTGGAGAAGGCTGGTGAGGTCATCGAGACGGTGGCGGACGATCAGTCCGACCTTCCGGCTCTGGTCGAGCAGTTTCTCACCCAGTTCTACGGTCAGGAAGCAGCGTTGTCCTCACGCACTCCCGGCGTCGACGACGCGGGAGCCAACGCGGTGCCGAAGGAAGTGCTCGTTCCGGTACTACCGGGCAACGCGGACGAGGTGCAGCAGTGGCTCAGCGAACTGCGCGGATCGAACGTGCAGTTGAGGGTTCCGCAGCGCGGAGACAAGAAGGCGCTCGCCGAAACCGTCGAACGAAACGCGAAAGAAGCTCTGCAACAGCACAAGCTGAAGCGAGCTGGTGATTTCACATCGAGATCTGCTGCGCTGCAGGGAATTCAGGAGGCTCTGGATCTGGATTCCGCGCCGCTGCGCATCGAGTGCATCGATATCTCGCACGTCCAGGGCACTGATGTCGTCGCGTCGCTCGTCGTGTTCGAGGACGGTTTGCCGCGCAAGAGTGATTACCGGCACTACGCGATCAAGGAAGCCGCAGGAGACGGGCATTCCGACGACGTCGCGAGCATCGCCGAGGTCACTCGGCGACGCTTTCTACGCCATAGCTCCGACGCCTCGGGAAACGAGTCCGGCGGCGACCTGTCGCCGGAGGCCGCATTGGATCCTCAGACCGGGCGTCCACGACGATTCGCGTATCCGCCCAACCTGTTCGTCGTCGACGGTGGAGCGCCGCAGGTCGCTGCCGCGTCCGAGGTACTCGACGAGTTGGGTGTGACCGACGTCGCGGTGGTCGGCCTCGCGAAGCGACTGGAGGAAGTGTGGGTTCCCGGCGAATCGGACCCGGTTATCCTTCCTCGAACCAGCGAGTCGCTGTACCTGCTCCAGCGGGTTCGAGACGAAGCACACCGGTTCGCCATCACGTTCCACCGCAGCAAGCGCTCCAGAAGGATGACCGCGTCGGCCCTCGACTCCGTGAAAGGTCTCGGCGAGACCAGGCGGACAGCGTTGGTGACGCACTTCGGATCCGTCGCGAAACTCAAACAGGCGACGGTGGAGGACATCGTCGAGGTCCCGGGAATCGGAGCCACCACCGCCAGGGCGGTTCTGGACGCGCTGGGAGCGGGTGCGGCCGAGACGAGAGTCGACCAGACAGGGGGAGCTGTCGACGACGTGTCGTCGACCGAGGTCGAGGGCGATATGTCGGCATCGGCGGCGCCGGTGGGGGAAGATCTGGAGGAAACGACTTCGACAGGGCAGGTTGTGACGTGAGCGAACCGGATGTTCGGCAGGACGACGAAGTTCAGGTGAACGATCCGGTTCGAGACGTAGATGCCGTTCAGGACGTGCGTGCGGTTCGAGCGACCGCAGTTCAGGCGACCGCGGTTCAAGCGACCGCAGTTCACTCCTTCGAGGTTGCGCTCGTGACCGGTCTGTCCGGTGCGGGTCTGCGCACGGCCGCGAAGGTGCTGGAGGACCTGGGGTGGTACGTGGCGGACAATCTGCCACCCGAGCTGATTTCGAAGATGATCGACGTGGCGCTCGAGTCGGAACCTCCGCTCGAACGCCTCGCGTTGGTCATGGACGTCCGTAGTCGCCTGTTCACCGGTGATCTCGGATGGGTCGTCCGTGAACTGAACTCGCGGGGGATTCGGAATCGAGTCCTGTTCCTGGAAGCTGCGGATGCTGTGCTGATTCAACGATTCGAGTCCAACCGTCGAAGCCACCCACTGCAGAACGACGGCCAGGACGGCACCTTGTCCGAGGGGATACACGCCGAACGTGCCCGGCTCGCCGAGGTGAAATCCGTCGCGGACGTGGTCGTGGACACGACGTCGCTCTCGGTGCATCAATTGCGTCGCCGAGTGGAGGCCTCGTTCGGAGGAACCGACATCGCGGTGATCGGTGTGACCGTCCAGTCCTTCGGCTTCAAGTACGGTCTGCCGATCGATTCCGATCTCGTGTGCGACGTGAGATTTCTACCGAATCCGCACTGGGTCCCGGAGCTACGCGAACATACTGGCAAAGAGCCTGCAGTGCGTGATTACGTCCTGGGTCAAGACGGTGCCCAAGACTATCTGCAGACCTTTCGGCACTTGTTGCAGTTGACCGTCGACGGGTATCGCAGGGAGGGCAAGAGCTACATGACCGTCGCGGTCGGGTGTACGGGTGGCAAGCATCGAAGTGTGGCAATGACAGAAGCGCTGGCAGACATGTTGGCGCGAGAGAACGACTTGTCGGTGCGGGTGTTGCACCGAGACGCGGGCCGCGAATGAGCGACATGAAAGTCGTTGCCCTCGGCGGCGGACACGGCCTGTATGCAACCCTCAGTGCGGCTCGGAGGCTCGCATCCCACGTGACGGCAATCGTGACCGTCGCGGACGACGGAGGGTCATCGGGTCGGCTCCGCGCGGAGCTCGGGCTGGTTCCGCCGGGTGACCTCCGTATGGCGTTGGCAGCGCTGTCGTCGGAGGAACCACGCACGCGCATGTGGGCAGATGTCATGCAGCATCGGTTCGGCGGATCGGGTGCGCTCGCGGGCCATTCCGTCGGGAACCTGATCCTCGCGGGCCTGACAAAGGTCCTCGGCGACACGGTGCTCGCGTTGGACGAAGCAGCACGCCTGCTCGGAATCGAGGGCCGCGTCGTGCCGATGGCTCCGATCCCGCTGGACATCGAGGCCGACGTCTCGGGGTTGGAAGACGATCCACGGGTCTCGCGTGTCATCCGCGGACAGGTCGCCGTCGCGACGACACCGGGCAAGGTACGGCGCGTGCGACTACTGCCATCGGATCCGCCCGCGACCCCGGAAGCCGTCCACGCGATCGACGAGGCCGATCTGGTCGTACTGGGACCGGGCTCGTGGTTCTCCAGTGTGATTCCCCACGTACTCGTCCCGGATCTGCTGGACGCATTGGCGCGGTCGTCCGCGGTCAAGGTGCTCGTACTCAATCTGGCACCGGAATTGGGGGAGACGACCGGATTCTCCGCCGAGCGGCACTTGCACGTACTGTCCCAGCACGCACCGGATTTCAGGGTCGACCACATCGTCGTCGACTCCGCGTTCGTACCGGTCGGTGGCGAACGCGAACATCTCGCCCGAGCGGCAGCACGGTTGGGAGCAGACGTCGTCTACGTGGACGTCGCGGAACCGGGCACCCACGCACATCATTTCGGAAAGTTGGCTGCGGCACTCGGTAGCATCGTCTCCTCGCAGGAGAACGACGCGTCCGACGGGCCGCGCAGAGAGGGGATCACTTCGTGGCCATGACAGCTGAGGTGAAGGACGAGCTGAGCAGGCTGGCTGTCACCCAGGTGAGCTGCAGGAGGGCCGAAGTGTCGGCGCTGCTGCGTTTCGCCGGCGGGCTTCACATCGTTGCCGGACGAGTAGTCGTCGAGGCTGAAATCGACCTCGGTTCGACGGCACGCCGGTTGCGCCGCGAGATCCTGGACCTGTACGGATACGCGTCCGACGTGCACGTTCTCAGCGCCGGTGGTCTGAGAAAGAGTTCGCGGTACGTCGTCCGAGTCGCCAAGGACGGGGAGGCCCTCGCCCGCCAGACCGGACTTCTCGACATGCGTGGTCGTCCCGTTCGAGGGCTGCCGGCCCAGGTGGTCGGCGGCACGGTCGGCGACGCCGAAGCGGCGTGGCGCGGGGCGTTCCTGGCTCACGGTTCTCTGACGGAGCCGGGTAGGTCCTCGGCGCTCGAGATCAGCTGCCCCGGGCCCGAGGCAGCGCTGGCGCTGGTCGGTGCGGCGCGCCGACTCGGCGTCGTCGCCAAGGCACGAGAAGTACGAGGCACCGACCGGGTCGTCGTGCGCGACGGAGAGGCCATCGGCGCGCTGCTCACTCGGATGGGAGCGCAGGACACCAGGCTCGTCTGGGAAGAACGGCGCATGCGTCGTGAGGTGCGTGCCACCGCCAACCGGCTTGCCAACTTCGACGATGCCAACCTGCGCCGGTCGGCGAGGGCAGCCGTGGCCGCGGCGGCGCGGGTCGAACGAGCGCTGCAGATTCTCGGCGACGACGTGCCGGATCATCTGGCCGCGGCCGGGTCGCTGCGCGTCCAGCATCGGCAGGCATCGCTGGAGGAACTCGGCCAACTCGCGGACCCACCGATGACCAAGGATGCGGTCGCCGGGCGTATCCGCAGGTTGCTGTCCATGGCCGATCGAAAGGCGAAGGACACCGGCATTCCGGACACCGAGTCCGCCGTCACCGCCGAATTACTCGACGAGGCCTGAGGCACCGGCGAGAGCTGACGACGCGACTGCTCGGATATCTGCAGGTGGAGGGCGATGCGCGCGCGAACGCAGTGCGCACACTAGGGTGGAAAACGCACGTAGGGACTTGCCCCATGCGTGAAATACGACAATCGGTTCAACAACTTAGGAGCGAACAGTGACGATCCGGGTAGGCGTGAACGGCTTCGGCCGCATCGGACGTAACTTCTTCAGGGCAGTCGATGCGCAGAAAGCTCTGGGCACCACCGACATCGAGATCGTGGCTGTCAACGACCTCACCGACAACGCATCCCTGGCGCACCTGTTGAAGTACGACTCGATCCTGGGCCGTCTGCCGCACGACGTCAGCCTCGAAGGCGACGACACCATCGTCGTCGGCGATCAGAAGATCAAGGCGTTGTCGCTGCGCGAGGGACCGTCTGCTCTTCCGTGGGGCGACCTGGGCGTCGACGTCGTCGTCGAGTCCACGGGTATCTTCACCGACGCCTCGAAGGCCAAGGGCCACCTCGACGCAGGCGCCAAGAAGGTCATCATCTCCGCACCTGCCAAGGGTGAGGACATCACGATCGTCATGGGCGTCAACGACGACAAGTACGACGGCAGCCAGAACATCATCTCCAACGCGTCGTGCACCACCAACTGCCTCGGCCCCATCGCCAAGGTTCTCGACGACGAGTTCGGCATCGTCAAGGGCCTCATGACCACGGTGCACGCCTACACGCAGGACCAGAACCTGCAGGACGGCCCGCACAGCGACCTGCGTCGCGCACGCGCAGCGGCCCTCAACGTCGTCCCCACCGGCACCGGCGCAGCAAAGGCCATCGGCCTGGTGCTCCCGCAGCTTCTCGGCAAGCTCGACGGATACGCACTGCGTGTGCCGATCCCGACCGGCTCGGTCACCGACCTCACGGCGAACCTGAAGAAGTCGGCATCCGTCGACGAGATCAACGCCGCCATGAAGGCAGCAGCGGAAGGCCCGCTGAAGGGCATCCTGAAGTACAGCACCGACCCGATCGTGTCTTCGGACATCGTCACCGACCCGCACTCGTCGATCTTCGACGCACCGCTGACCAAGGTCATCGACGACCAGGTCAAGATCGTGTCCTGGTACGACAACGAGTGGGGCTACTCCAACCGCCTGGCCGACCTCATCGGTCTCGTCGGAAAGTCCCTCTGATCACATGGCAGTCAAGACTCTGCAGGACCTGATCGACGCCGGTGTGTCGGGTCGCCCGGTTCTGGTGCGCTCTGACTTCAACGTGCCGATCGAGAACGGTGTCATCACCGATCCCGGTCGCATCGTCGCGTCGCTTCCGACGTTGAACGCACTGCTCGACGCCGGTGCGAAGCTCATCGTCACCGCGCACCTCGGCCGGCCGGACGGCAAGCCCGAGGCGAAGTACTCGCTCGCGCCGGTGGCGTCGAAGCTCGGGGAACTGCTCGGTCGCCACGTTCAGTTGGCGGGCGACGTCGTCGGCCAAGATGCTCAGGCTCGTGCCGAAGGGCTGACCGACGGCGACGTACTGCTGCTGGAGAACATCCGGTTCGATCCGCGCGAGACCAGCAAGGACGAGGCCGAGCGTGCTCAGCTGGCAGCCGAATTGGTCGCGCTCACCGATGGTGATGGTGCTTTCGTGTCCGACGGCTTCGGCGTCGTGCACCGCAAGCAGGCTTCGGTGTACGACGTGGCGAAGCTGCTCCCGTCGTACGCAGGTGGTCTGGTCGCCACCGAGGTCGACGTGCTGGCCAAGTTGACGGAGGATCCGGCACGCCCGTACGCGGTCGTGCTCGGCGGGTCGAAGGTCTCGGACAAGTTGGGTGTCATCGAGGCGCTCGCACCCAAGGTCGACACCTTGGTCATCGGCGGCGGAATGGCGTTCACTTTCCTTGCCGCACAGGGCTACTCGGTCGGTTCTTCGCTTCTGCAGGAAGACCAGATCGACGTCTGCAAGGACCTGCTCGAGCGATTCGGCGACGTCATCCACCTGCCGGTCGACATCGTGGTGGGTGACTCGTTCTCCAAGGACGCGGAAGCCGAGACCGTTGCCGCATCGGAGATCCCGGACGGCTGGATGGGACTGGACATCGGACCGGAGTCCGTCAGCCGATTCACCGCCGTACTCGCGAACGCGAAGACGATCTTCTGGAACGGCCCAGCCGGTGTCTTCGAGTTCGAGAAGTTCTCCGCAGGAACGCGTGGAATCGCCGAGGCAATCGTCGGTGCCACCGAGAAGGGCGCGTTCAGTGTCGTCGGCGGCGGGGACTCCGCAGCCGCCGTCCGTGCACTCGGACTGTCCGACGACGGCTTCTCGCACATCTCGACCGGAGGCGGAGCATCCCTCGAGTACCTCGAAGGCAAGCAGCTTCCCGGCATCGCAGCGCTGGAGGGATGAACCATGGCACGTAAGCCGCTCATCGCAGGCAACTGGAAGATGAATCTGAACCACCTCGAGGCCATCTCGCTGGTGCAGAAGATCGCGTTCTCGCTGCCCGCGAAGTACTTCGACAAGGTGGACGTGACGGTCATTCCGCCGTTCACGGACATCCGCAGTGTGCAGACGCTCATCGAGGGCGACAAGCTCCTGCTCACCTACGGCGCCCAGGACGTCTCCGCACAGGAGTCCGGCGCATACACCGGTGAGATCAGTGGGTCGATGCTCGCGAAGCTCGGTTGCACGTTCGCCGTCGTCGGGCATTCCGAGCGTCGCACCTTGCACAGCGAGGACGACGCCGCGGTCGCGGCCAAGACCAAGGCCGCGCTGAAGCACGGACTCACACCGATCGTGTGCATCGGTGAAGGTCTCAACATCCGTGAGGCGGGCGAGCACGTCTCGTACAACATCACGCAGCTTCGCGGTTCGCTGGCCGGGTTGTCGGCCGAGGACATCGCGAAGATCGTGGTCGCGTACGAGCCGGTGTGGGCCATCGGCACCGGCCGAGTTGCCAGTGCCGCGGACGCGCAGGAAGTGTGCTCGGCAATCCGCGATGAGCTGAAGACGCTCGCCTCCGCCGAGGTGGCGGCAGGCGTTCGAGTCCTCTACGGCGGCTCCGTCAACGCGAAGAACGTGGGTGAGATAGTCGGCCAGCCCGACGTCGATGGTGCACTCGTCGGTGGAGCCTCCCTCAAAGCGGACGAGTTCGCCACATTGTCGGCCATCGCCGCGGGTGGCCCTCTGCCCTGATCGCACAGCTGATCGAGCAACAGATCGGACACTGCCGTGTTACCGCCACCGAGGCGGTGGCACGGCAGTGTGCGTCGTGCAGGTAGGCTGTCACGGGTTGTGAGCTGAGACTATTGTGAGGCGGACATGGAACTGTTCCTGGATATTTTGCTGGTGGTCACCAGTTTGGCGCTGATTCTTCTGGTGCTGCTGCACCGGGGCAAGGGCGGCGGCCTGTCCAGTCTGTTCGGCGGTGGTGTCCAGTCGTCTCTGTCGAGCTCGACGGTCGTGGAGAAGAACCTGGATCGGTTGACCATTTTCACCGGCGTCGTGTGGCTGATCGCAATCCTCGGAATCGGTCTGGAGATCAAGTTCTCCTGATCCGGTTTGTCCTTACATATCATGTTGCGGTACCGGGCCCGTACAGGACCTCGGGCTGCATGACGCCGGTGGGTGCACGATAATCGGGGGATGAGCGAAACCCCTTTGGAGTCGTCAGGATCTCCCGCCTTCGTCACACCCACGACGCAAGGTCGTGAGTTGACCGAGCCGCTGCGGGAAGACATTCGATACCTCGGTGGCATTCTGGGCGACATCATCCGCGAGCACGAGGGCCCAGCCGTGTTCGACCTCGTCGAGCGTGCCCGAGTCGAATCCTTCGCCGTCCGTCGCTCGGAGGGTGAGCGCGACGATTCGCTCGGGATCTACGCCGACCTCGATGTGGCGCAGGCAGTCCCGCTCATCCGCGCGTTCAGCCACTTCTCGCTGCTGGCCAATCTCGCCGAGGATCTGCACCGCGAGCGTCGCCGCGCAATTCACCTCGATCGCGAGGATCCGCCGCAGGACAGCAGTCTCGACGCGACGTGGATCAAACTCGATACTGCCGACCTCACTCAGCAGCAAGTGGCCGATGCACTGACCGATGCGCTCGTGGCGCCGGTCATCACTGCGCATCCGACGGAAACGCGTCGACGCACGGTGTTCGACGTTCAATCCAGGATCACCGAGCTCATGCGGCGGCGCGAGGTTGCCTCGTCCGCGGCAGCGAACAACGCGTCGAGCGCTGCCAAAGAGCTTGCTGCGGTAGATGTTCAGATCCGTCGCCAGGTCCTCACTCTGTGGGAGACGGCCCTGATCAGGTTGTCCAGGCTCCGTATCCAGGACGAGATCGAGGTTGGCCTCCGCTACTTCGAGACGTCACTGTTCGACGTCATTCCGGCACTCAACGCCGACGTACGTCAGGCCCTGCGGCAGAGGTGGCCGTCGAGTGACCTGCTGCCGCAGCCCATTCTTCGTCCCGGTTCGTGGATCGGCGGAGACCGCGACGGAAATCCGAACGTCACAGCCGAGGTCGTACACACCGCCACACATCAGGCCGGGTACACCGCGTTCGCCCACTATCTGGACGAGCTCGTCGCGCTCGAGAGGGAACTGTCGATGTCCGCGCGACTCGTCGCGGTCAGCGACGAACTGCTGACGTTGGCGGCAGAATCCGGCGATCCGGCCGACACCCGCAACGACGAACCGTATCGCGTCGCCGTGCGCGGCATCCGAGCACGGCTGACGGCCACCGCCGCGCGGGTTCTCGACTCCGTTCCCGTCGCCGGCCTCGATGTCGGGTCCACCCCGTACGCCGCGCCCCAGGACGTACTGAACGATCTCGACACGATCGACCGAGCGCTGCGTGCCGACGGTGATGCTCTCATCGCCGACGACCGTCTACTGGCGCTGCGCCAAGCAGTCGAGACGTTCGGCTTCCACCTGCAGGCACTGGACATGCGCCAGAACTCGGAGACGCACGAGGAAGTCGTTGCCGAACTCCTGGCATGGGCCGGTGTTCACTCCGATTACGCCTCGCTCGACGAGAACGAACGGGTCGCTCTGCTGGCACGGGAGCTGACCACTCGACGACCCCTCGTGGGCCCGACGGCCCAGCTGAGCGAACTCGCGACCAAGGAACTCGGCATCGTCCGCGCTGCGAAGATAGCCATCGATCACCTCGGGCCCGACACGATCCAGAACTACATCATCAGCATGTGCCAGTCGGTGAGCGACATGCTCGAAGCCGCCCTGCTGCTGAAGGAAGCCGGAATCTTCGACCCCGGCACCGACGGATCCGCGCCGACGTCGACTGTGGGCGTAGTGCCTCTGTTCGAAACCATCGAGGACCTGCAGCAAGGCGCAGCCACACTCGTGGCCACTCTCGACGTTCCGGTCTACCGAGCTCTCGTCGCGGGCCGCGGTATGAACCAGGAAGTGATGCTCGGGTACTCCGACTCGAACAAGGACGGCGGGTACCTCGCGGCGAACTGGGCGTTGTACCGCGCCGAACTGGATCTGCTCGAGGCGTCGCGCAAGACCGGAATTCGGTTGCGACTCTTCCACGGTCGAGGTGGCACCGTCGGCCGCGGTGGCGGCCCGAGCTACGACGCCATCCTCGCGCAGCCTCCGGGCGTCGTGCAGGGGTCCCTGCGTCTGACCGAACAGGGCGAGATCATCGCCGCCAAGTACGCCGAGCCGTCCATGGCTCGTCGCAACCTCGAATCGCTGGTGGCAGGCACGCTCGAATCGACCCTGCTCGATGTGGAAGGTCTCGGCGACGGTGCCGAGCCTGCCTACGAGGTGCTCGACGACCTGGCGGCGAAAGCCCGCGCTGCGTACGGTCGGCTCGTGCACGAGGAGCCTGGATTCGTGGAGTACTTCCGAATGTCCACTCCGGTTGCGGAGGTGGGGGAGCTCAACATCGGAAGCCGCCCCGCCTCACGCAAGCCGACCAACTCGGTGTACGATCTGCGCGCGATCCCATGGGTGATGTCCTGGAGCCAGTGCCGTGTGATGCTGCCCGGCTGGTACGGAACCGGTACGGCGTTCGAGGAATGGGTCGGCGGCGACGAGAACAAGCTGGCGGTACTGACGGACCTGTACCGGAAGTGGCCGTTCTTCCAAACGGTGCTGTCGAACCTCGCGCAGGTCATGGCCAAATCGGATCTGGGGATCGCTGCTCGTTACTCCGAACTCGTCCCGGACACGGAACTGCGCACCAGGATCTTCGGAATGATCGAAGCAGAGCACGCGAAAACCATCGAGATGTACCTCTCCATCACCGGTCACTCGAGGTTGCTCGAGGACAATCCTGCCCTGGAACGGTCGGTGCACAACCGGTTCCCGTACCTCGAGCCCCTCAACCAGATGCAGGTCGAGATGCTGCGACGCTACCGTGCCGGTGACGAGGAGGAGCGAGTCAAACGCGGCATCCTGCTGACGATGAACGGTCTGGCGACGGCCCTGCGCAACAGCGGCTAGTCACGTACGGCTCAGTCCTGATCGAGTCTGGAACCGGCGCCGTGTCGGCTGCGTCTGACTAGGTATGAGGCAGTGCAGAACTGACGCCAAGTCCTGGCGCGACGGCTCGGCGTACCGTTCTGCCCGGTCGGCGCGTCGGACACCACCGACAGCGAAGGACGCGGACGACACAGCGAGCACACGCGACTCGGACGCCGACGGCGCCGGTACCCCGTGACGAATCGGGTACCGGCGCCGCCGGGTCGTCTGCCGCTGCTCGAATCTAGTTGCTGTTCTCCAGCTTCGACGCCGCACCTGCATCGAGGAACCACACGGTCGATTCCGATCCGACCGCCCCCGCCGACGGGACGTCGTCGGAGTCGGCGCCGCCGACCGCTGCGGCCACCGCGTCCGCCTTGGCGTCCCCGGAGACCAACAGCCACACGTGCTTCGCACGTCGGACGGCAGGCAACGTCAGCGTGATTCGTACCGGCGGCGGTTTCGGAGAATCCTCGACGGCCACCACGTACCGATGCTGTTCGCGAACGGCGTCGGTGTGCGGGAACAGAGAATTGATATGTCCCTCACCGCCCATACCGAGCAGGTGCACGTCGAATTCCGGTGTGTGCTCACCGTTGGAGCGGGCGCCGAGGATCTGCGCGTACGTTGCCGCAGCCACCTCGGGATCGCTGCCGTGTGGACCGTCCGACGCCGCCATGCGGAACACTCGGTCCGGGTGCACACCCACATGATCTAGTAGAGCCTGCGAGGCCTGCACCTCGTTGCGTTCGGAATCGCCTGCGGGAAGGAAACGTTCGTCGCCGAAGTAGACGTCGACCTGTCCCCAGTCGATGGCTCCGGAATCCGCGCGGAGAGCCTCCAGAAGCGCGACGCCGGTGCCGCCGCCGGTCAGCACGACCGACGCGACGCCGCGTTCGGCCTGAGCCGCCACGACCACGTCGACGAAGCGGGATCGAGCTGCGTCGACCAGTGACTGGGCGTCGAGAAACTGCAGGACGGATTTCTTACTCATAGCTCACCTTCGACAGACCCTTCAAGGCCAGTTCGTAGATTTCGTCGGTATCGAGGCGCCTGAGCTCCTCGGCCAAACACTCGCGGGTGCCACGTCGAGCGAGCGCGACCTCCGCATCGGGTTGGCCGGTTCTGCGCAGCGTGGCCGTCTTTCCGGTCTGCGGACGGGTGATCGAGATGCTGGTGGTCTCGCGATCCAACACGACCTTCAGCTCGCCCGTTCGACGATGGACCGGTACCTCCAGCTTGGCAGCGAGCCAACCGGCGAGAATGTCCAGTGCAGGCTCCTCGGCCAGACCCGAGACCACCGCGGAGACGACGGATTCGTGCGGTGCCTGATCCAGGGCCGTGGCGAGTAGCCCACGCCAATACGTGATTCGGCTCCACGACAGGTCGGTGTCTCCGTCGGTGTAACTGGACAACCTGCTCTTGATCGCCGCCGTCGTGTCCGGTGCATTGGTCGCATCGGTGATACGGCGAATTGCGAGCCGGCCCAAGGGATCCTGAGCAGGAACGGCAGGTGCTTCGTTGGGCCACCAGGCGACGATCGGGGTGTCCGGCAGCAGAAACGGTATGACGACGCTGTGTTCGTGATCCGCCAGTTCGCCGTTGAGGCGAAGGACGACGACCTCGGACGCTCCTGCGTCGCCCCCGACACGAATCTGCGCGTCGAGGCTCGACTCCGCGGACCGGTCTCCGTGGATCAGCACGATGACGCGGCACGGATGCTCCCGTGACGCCTCGTTCGCCGCTTCGATCGCGGACTCCGCCTTCGTGGCGTCCTTGCTGACGACGATCAGCGTCAGCACACGCCCGATGGTCACGGCACCGCCCGACTCCCGGAGGGAGACCAGTTGCTTTCCCACCTCGGCTGTCGTCGTCGAAGGAATGTCGACAATCACGGCCTTCTCCATTCGCGTCCGGTGCGTTGCATCATCTCGTCGGCTGTCTCCGGACCCCAGGTGCCCGCCTCGTACGGCTCAGCGGTGCCGCCCGACGCCCAGAAGTCGAGGATCGGATCCAGGATCTTCCAGGACAACTCGACCTCGGCATTGACGGGGAACAATGACGGTTCGCCGAGCAGTACGTCGAGGATGAGCCGTTCGTACGCCTCCGGTGAAGATTCGGTGAAGGCCTGACCGTAGCTGAAGTCCATGCTGACGTCGCGGACCTGCATGCTCGACCCAGGCACCTTCGAACCGAATCGCATGGTCACGCCCTCGTCGGGCTGGACCCTGATGACGAGCGCATTCTGGCCGAGTTCCTCGGTCATGGTGGCATCGAACGGCAGGTGTGGCGCGCGTTTGAACACCATGGCGATCTCGGTGACCCTGCGTCCCAGAGCCTTTCCGGTCCGCAGATAGAACGGAACTCCGCCCCAGCGTCTCGTGTCGACCTCGAGTGTGATGGCGGCGTAGGTTTCGGTGTTCGACTCGGGGTCGAATCCCTCTTCCTCCTTGAGCCCCTTGACCTTCTGGCTGCCCTGCCACCCGGCTGCGTACTGACCCCTGGCGGTGGTCTCGGCGAACGGTTCGGCGGCCTTGGTGGCGGAGAGAACCTTGATCTTCTCCGACTGCAGCTCCGACGGGCTGAAGCTCACCGGTTCTTCCATCGCCGTGATCGCCAGCAACTGCAGCAAGTGATTCTGGATGACGTCCCGGGCCGCGCCGATACCGTCGTAATACCCTGCGCGACCGCCCAATCCGATGTCCTCGGCCATCGTGATCTGCACGTGGTCGACGTAGTGGGCATTCCAGATGGGATCGAACAACTGATTCGCGAAGCGCAGAGCCAGAATGTTCTGGACGGTTTCCTTGCCCAAGTAGTGATCGATGCGGAAGACGGTGTCCTCGGGGAACACCCTGTTCACGACCGCGTTCAGTTCCTTGGCGCTGTCCAGATCGTGCCCGAACGGCTTCTCGATGACGACTCGGCGCCACTTGCCTTCCTCACGCTGAGCGAGGCCGGAGCGGGAGAGCTGTTCCAGAACGACAGGGAAGGCGCCGGGAGGGATCGACAGGTAGAAGGCGTGATTTCCCCCGGTGCCGCGGGTTTCGTCCAGTTCGGCGAGCGTGGCCGACAGGCTGTCGAACGCCGCGTCGTCGTCGAACGATCCCTGAACGAATCGAAATCCCTCCGCGAGGGTGTTCCACACCTCCTCGCTGAACGGCGTGCGGGCGTGATCGCGGACCGCGTCGTGCACGATCTGCGCGAAGTCCTCGTTCTCCCACTCTCGCCGCGCGAATCCGACGAGGGCGAAACCGGGGGGCAGGAGCCCCCGGTTCGCCAAGTCGTACACCGCAGGCATGAGCTTCTTACGGGCGAGGTCGCCGGTGACACCGAAGATCACGAGGCTGCAGGGCCCCGCGATCCGCGGAAGACGCTTGTCACGTGGATCGCGAAGTGGGTTGTGCCACTCCGCGGAATCCTTCTGATCGGTTTCTGCGGTGGCCACGTCTCAGCTCTTCTGGCCTGCTTGACGCAGCTGCTCGCCGGTGGCTTCGAGCAACTCGCTCCAAGACGCCTCGAACTTCTGCACGCCCTCGTTCTCGAGAGTGAGGAACACATCCGTCACGTCGATTCCGATCGCGGACAGCTGGTCGAAGACCTCCTGGGATTCGGGGCCCTTACTGGAGATGGTGTCTCCCGATACCTCGCCGTGGTCGGCGACGGCATCCAGAGTCTTCTCCGGCATCGTGTTGACCGTGTTGGGCGATACCAGGTCGGTCACGTACAGCGTGTCGGGGTAGGCCGGGTTCTTGACCCCGGTGGAGGCCCACAGCGGCCGCTGCGGGCGTGCTCCCGAGCCTGCGAGCTCGTGGAAGCGGGGCCCGACCTCGAACGCCTGCTGGTAGGCGACGTACGCCAGGCGAGCGTTGGCGAGTGCGGCCTTGCCTTTGAGCGCCTCGGCGTCGGGCGTGCCGATCTTGTCCAGCCGAGCGTCGATCTCGGTGTCGACGCGTGAGACGAAGAACGAGGCGACGGAGTGAATCTTCGACAGATCGTGGCCGGCCGCACGTGCAGCTTCCAAGCCCTCCAGATACGCGCCGATGACGGCCTCGTAGCGTTCGACCGAGAAGATGAGCGTGACATTCACGCTGATGCCCTCGCCGATGACCTTGGCGATCGCAGGGATACCTGCCTCGGTCGCGGGGATCTTGATCAGCACGTTGGGCCGGTCGACGATCTTCCACAGCTCGACGGCTTGCGCGATCGTCTTCTCGGTGTCGTGGGCCAGACGCGGATCGACCTCGATCGATACTCGTCCGTCGACGCCTGCTGAGGACTCGTGGATCGGAGCAAAGATGTCGCAGGCGTTGCGCACGTCGTCGGTGGTGACGGTGCGAATCGTCGCGTCGACGTCCGCTCCGCGCTCGGCGAGCTCGGTGACCTGAGCGTCGTACGCATCACCCTTGCTGAGAGCCGCCTGGAAGATCGACGGGTTGGTGGTGACACCGACGACGCTCTTGCTGTCGATGAGCTCCTTCAGGTTCCCGGAGGTGATGCGGTCGCGGGACAGATCGTCGAGCCAGACGGATACGCCTGCTGCGGACAGGTCTGCGAGGTTCTTGTTCTGGGTCATGGGTTATCCCTTCACATTGGTGATGGAGCGCTGCGCGGCGGCGACCACTGCGTCGGCCGTGAATCCGTACTCGCGGAAGAGCGTTTTGGCGTCGGCCGATTCGCCGTAGTGCTCGAGCGAGATGATCTCGCCGAAGCCGCCGACGATCGGGTACCACGGCATCGCGATGCCCGCCTCGATGGAGACGCGCGCCTTGACCGTGGGCGGAAGCACCTGGTCGCGGTAGTTCTGGTCCTGGCTGTTGAACCACTCGACACACGGCATGGATACGACCCGTGCGGCGATTCCCTGGGCTTCCAGAGTTTTCTGTGCCTCGACCGCGTACTGGAGCTCGGAACCCGTTCCGATCAGGATCACGTCCGGAGCAGCCTTCGACGACTCGACGAGGACATACCCGCCCTTCGAGACTCCCTCGTAGCTGGTGCCCTCGAGAACCGGGATGCCCTGACGTGTCAGCGCCAGGCCGACGGGTCCGCTGCTGCTGGATCGAGCGAGGGTCGACTGCCAGGCGTACGCCGTTTCGTTGGCGTCACCCGGGCGGACGACGGACAGGTTGGGAATGGCGCGCAGGGCGGCAAGGTGCTCGACGGGCTGATGCGTCGGGCCGTCTTCACCGAGGCCGATGGAATCGTGCGTCCAGACGTAGATCGGGTCGATGTCCATCAACGACGCGAGCCGGACAGCGGGACGCATGTAGTCACTGAACTGCATGAAGGTTCCGCCGTACGCCCGAGTCGGCCCGTGCATGACGATGCCGGACAGGATCGAGCCCATCGCGTGCTCACGGATACCGAAGTGCAGAGTCCGTCCGTAGGGCTCGGCATCCCAATCGTCGGTGGAGATGGACGTCGGCCCGAAGGACTTCGCGCCCTTGATCGTGGTGTTGTTGCTGCCGGCAAGGTCGGCGGATCCGCCCCAGAGTTCCGGAAGAACAGGTCCGACCGCGCTCAGAACGTCGCCGGACGCGGCGCGGGTCGCGATTGCCTTGCTGCCGGGCTCCCACGTCGGCAGGACGTCGGTCCAGCCCTCGGGGAGGTCGCCCGCGGTCAGGCGATCCAGCAACTTCTTACGCTCGGGCTCACGTGCAGCCCACGCGTCGAACTCCGTGTTCCACTCCGCGTGTGCCTTGCGGCCGCGCTCCTGCAGGCCGCGCGTGTGGGCGATGACCTCGTCGGTGACCTCGAAGGTCTTTTCCGGGTCGAAGTCGAGTGCCTTCTTGACCTTGGCGATTTCCTCGTCGCCGAGGGCGGCGCCGTGTACAGCGCCGGTGTTCATCATCGTCGGCGCCGGGTAGCCGATGATGGTGCGCAGCACGATGATCGACGGCTTGTCGGTCACGGCTTTCGCAGCCTCGATTGCTTCCTCGATGGCAGTGACGTTCTCGCCGCCTTCGACTACCTGGACGTGCCAGCCGTACGCCTCGTAACGTGCGGCGGTGTTCTCCGACAGCGCGATGTCGGTGGCGTGTTCGATGGAGATCTTGTTGTCGTCGTAGAACAGGATGAGGTTGCCGAGCTGCTGGGTGCCGGCGAGCGACGACGCCTCCGAGGTCACACCTTCTTCGATGTCGCCGTCGGATGCGATGACGTAGATGTAATGGTCGAACGGACTCGTCCCGAGCGCGGGCTCGGGATCGAACAAGCCACGCTCGCGACGCGACGCCATGGCCATACCCACCGCGGAGGCCAATCCCTGGCCTAGAGGTCCGGTGGTGATCTCCACGCCATCCGTGTGGCGGAATTCCGGGTGACCTGGAGTTTTGGACTTGAACGTGCGCAACGACTCGATGTCGACGAGTTCGAGGCCGAAGCCACCCAAGTACAGCTGCAGGTACAGCGTCAGGCTCGAGTGTCCACAGGAGAGAACGAATCGGTCGCGCCCGATCCAGTGCGTGTCGTTCGGGTCGTGACGCATGGTCCGCTGGAACAGGGTGTAGGCCAGCGGGGCGAGGCTCATCGCTGTACCGGGGTGGCCGTTGCCGACCTTCTGCACTGCATCGGCAGCGAGGACTCTGACAGTGTCGACCGCCCTGGTGTCCAGGTCCGTCCAGTCGCTGGGATGGTGCGCTGTAATGAGGACGTCAATATCGTCTGTGATCGACACGAGCAGAGATCTCCTGACATTCGTACGAGTGAGGCAGAACGCGCTCGATCAGTCGCAGATCGAAACACGTCGACTACCAGCCTAGTTCCGTCCGCGTCGGCTGTCGTGCCTTCCCCCCATCGAGCCCCGGGCTGTGTCGTCACGGGGCTCTGTCTCTTCACTTTGGGTGCCCTGAGAATTGGAGTGCAGGTGGTTCACGTCTACCATCGCTTTTAGTAGTGCGCTCGCCTCACGTCTTGTGCCGGTGTGCGTGCTGCTCGTTCATGAGTGTCGAGCCCGTGCAAGGAGACGTAGTGCGAATTGGGCAGCAGCCGGGCGGCCACGGATTCGCAGGCGGTCCCAGTCATCCCGAGCACGACGGATCCGCTGGTGGAACCGAGGACGGGCATCGGGACGGTTCAGCTGAGCCGGCGAAGTCGGCTTCTCGGCGGGCGCTTGCTCTCGTCATGGCGTACGTCGCGCTGACCAAGCCTCGTGTCATCGAACTTCTGCTCGTCACAACCATCCCGGCAATGCTTCTTGCCGATCGCGGCCAGGTACAGCCAGGTCTGATCCTGACCACTTTGTTCGGTGGAATGCTGGCCGCCGCGTCGGCCAACTGTCTCAACATGGTCGCCGACGCGGACATCGACAAGGTGATGGCTCGCACAGCCAAACGCCCGCTCGCGCGTGGCGCGATGCCGGTGTCGCACGCGTTCGTGTTCGGTGTCACCCTGGGAATCGTCTCGTTCTTCTGGCTGTGGTTCACGACAAACCTGCTCAGCGGCATCCTCGCGGTCGTCACGATCTGCTTCTACATCTTCGTCTACACCCTCGTCCTCAAGCGTCGTACGTCTCAGAACGTCGTCTGGGGCGGCGCCGCGGGCTGCATGCCCGTGATGATCGGCTGGTCCGCGGTCACCGGGACTATCGGCTGGCAGGCCGTTGTCATGTTCCTCGTGATCTTCCTCTGGACCCCGCCGCATACCTGGGCCCTCATGCTTCGGTACAAGGAGGACTACCAGGCGGCCAATGTCCCGATGCTGCCTGCAGTGGCGTCGGAAACGAAGGTGACCAAGCACATCGTCCTGTACGCGTGGGCCACCGTCGTCGCGACGTTTGCACTCGCGCCCGGTTCGGGAGTCATCTACGCGGCGGTCGCTCTCGCGTCGGGAATCTGGTTCCTCGTCGTGGCGCACCGGCTGTATGCCGGGGTGCGCGCGGGCACCCCGGTCAAGCCGCTGAAGTTGTTCATCCTGTCGAACGAGTACTTGGCGCTGGTGTTCTGTGGTCTGGCCGTGGACTCGGTCGTCGGGTGGGACACTGTGAGCCAGCTCCTTTCCTGAGCCGTTTTCACGGAACGAGTACGACCGAGCCGGTGGTGCGGCGACCTTCCAGCTCGGTATGCGCCGTCGCTGCGTCGGACAACGGGTGCACCGCACCCACCCGAACGGTCAGAATTCCGTCGGCTATCGCTTTGAACACCTCGCCCGCACGCCATTCGAGTTCGCTGCGATCTCGTAAGTGATGGGCCAGCGTCGGCCGGGTGAGGAACAGTGATCCGGCGCCGTTGAGCCGCTGCGGATCGAACGGCGGAACCGCGCCGCTGGCTGCGCCGAACAGTGCGAGCGTCCCACGTATGCGCAGCGAGGCGAGGCTCTGCTCGAACGTCGCGGCGCCGACACCGTCGTACACCGCGTGTGCGCCGTCCCCGTCGGTCAATTCTCGTACTTTCGCTGCGACGTCGTCGCTGTATTTCAGGACCTCCGAAGCACCCGCTTGTCGGGACAGCTCGGCCTTGGCGTCCGTCGATACCGTCGTGATCACGCGAACACCCGCCGCGACGGCGAGTTGGGTGAGGATGAGCCCGACGCCACCCGCTCCCGCGTGCACGAGCACGGTGTCGCCCGCAGCGGCCGGGTAGGTCGAGTTCAGGAGATAGTGGGCCGTCATGCCCTGCAGGAGTGCGGATGCGGCCTGCTCGGCTGGAACACCATCGGGTACCGCTACCGCGGCCGACGCCGGAACGATCACTTTCTCGGCGTAGCTACCCGGCGCGGTCGCCCAGGCAACGCGCTGACCGACGACGAACTCGCCGACCCCGTCGCCGACGGACTCCACCACCCCCGAGCCCTCGTCTCCGGGCACGTACGGCAGTTCGCGCTTGTACAGGCCGGTGCGGTAGTAGGTGTCGATGTAGTTGACGCCTGCGGCTTCGAGCCGCACGAGCAACTGGCCGGGGCCGGGAGTCGGCTCGGCGATGTCGACGGGGACGAGGACCTCCGGTCCACCATGTTCACGGATCTCCAGTGCACGCATGGTGTCTTTGTACACCTGCCGATTCCCAGGGGTTCTGGCCACGCGAAGTTACCGAGCGGTATCGTCTTCGGGTATGGCGACCGAAACAGAGACAACATCGCGTGAGACCGACGCGGCCGAGCCGAAGGTCGAGGTGCCCGCGGGTGCCCTCTCGGCAGTCAAGGCGTTCGTCGGAGAGCACGGCGGAACCGGAAATGTCGTGATCCAACCGATCGGACGTGCCGGAACGCGCGTCACCCTGGTCGGTGCCGACGGCGTGCTGGGCGATCAGGTCGTCGAGAACAACGACGTCGCGCACGCCCTCGTCGCCGCCGTCGACGGTTTGACCGAATCGGAGTGGGATCGCGAACTCGTCAGCGCAGTCACCCCTGCTCCCGGGCATTACCGCAAAATGGCGGGATGGGTTGCTCGCCAGACTCGATACCCGAAGGCGCGTAACGCGGCTCTGGAGAAATAGTTCGAAAGATTTCGGTGGAGGTGGAACCGATCGGGGTTCGGGTCCGTCAAATCTAAGTGGGAGAGGTAGTCGGTCGTCTGAGGGGGAGACCGGCTACCTCTCCTCTCGTTAGTTCGGGGTCATGCAGGGCCGAGGTTTTCGGCGTGTTCGGCGGTCCGGCCCTCGCCGGGTGTACGTACCCTGCAGGCCGCCCAGACGGCGGCGGTAGCAGCAGTCGTCGCGCCCGCCCCCGCAACGTGAATGGCCACGAGCGCGGCAGGCACGTCGTTCAGGTACTGGACAACCCCCACGAGAGACTGCGCCACCACGATGGCGATCAGGACCTTCAACCGCGTCGTCACGTTCTGCGTCGCCTTGACTGCGTACAGGCCGAACCCGAGACCGACCAGGAGTGCGAGGTACGCCACGAGGAGCTGCGCGTGCAGGTGCACGAGTGTGACGATCTCCACCTCGAAACGAGGGACGGGTTCGTCGATGCTCTTGTCGCCGGCGTGCGGTCCTGCGCCCGTCAACATCGTCCCAGCCACCAACACACCTGCCATGACGACGCCGGAGAGGCCCGTCAACAGGCGTAGCGGTTCGGGGACAGTCTTGACGACTACGGTGTCCTCGTCGGATTCGGCAACCTTGAAGTACAGAAGGGTCGCGAGCCACACCATGGCCATCGAGGCCAAGAGGTGGATGGCGACAGTCCACCACAGAAGGCCGGTCAGTACTGTGATACCGCCCAGGATCGCCTGAACGACCGTTCCCAGTGGCATGAACCACGCGAACAGGATCACGTTGTTGCGTCTGCGCGCCCGGGTGACAGCGAGAACGATGGCTGCCGCGGCGAGCACGACGACGAATGTCAGAAGCCGGTTGCCGAACTCGACGGCCTGGTGGAGTACAGGGACCTCGGACACTCCGACGGGAGTGAAGCTACCGGGAAAGCACTGCGGCCACGTCGGGCAACCAAGACCCGACGCGGTGACACGCACTACAGCGCCGGTCACGGCGATGCCGCCCTGAGTCAGGATGACGACGAACGCCAGGATCTTCTGCGCTCGCACCGAGGGCAGCGGCAAGCGGTCGACAATGCGCAAATACGCTCGATACAGCACGTAGCGATGGTAGACGGCGATCAACTACACGCTGTCGTTGACCCCGGCGGGGTATTTCAGGTGAAGCGGAACGAGCGACTCGCGAACACGCCGCACAGTCCTGCCCAGCCGAGAAGAACGGCGATTCCGAACCCGTCGACGGAACCGGTGACCGCCTGGCCGAGTGCTTCCGCGAGCGCGCCCGACGGCACCAATCGTGCGATCGTGTGCAGGGTCGTCGGCAGGTCGTCGGCGAGAACGACGAGAGAGCCGATTCCCAGCATCACGAACCACAGGATGTTCGCGAGAGCCAGGACGATCTCTGCCTTGAGGGTGCCGCCGAGCAGCAGACCCATGGTGGCGAACGTCGTCGTACCCAGCGCGATCACGACGGCGCCGAGCAGCAGGCCGGTGACCTCCGGCCGCCAGCCGAGGGCCAGCCCGATTCCGCCGAGAACCACGGACTGCAGAATCACCACGAGCAGAACGGCGATGGACTTTCCGGCGATGATTCCCCACTTGGGCAGTGGGGTCGCACCCAGTCGTTTGAGTGCTCCGTAGCGGCGATCGAATCCGACGGCGATGGCTTGGCCGGTGAACGCCGTGGACATCACCGCGACCATCATCACTGCGGGCACGACCTGATTCACCGGTTCGTTGCCCATCGCACCCAGTGGCAGCAGCGTGAGCCCGATCAGCAGGGTGATCGGAATGAACATCGTCAGCAACAGTTGTTCGCCGTTGCGCAGAAGCAACTTCAGCTCGAGCATCGCCTGAGCGGACAACATCGTGATCGGCGAGCTGGGTTCGGGTTTCGGTGCGAACAGTCCCTCGGCGAACCTGTTGCTCGCGAGCCGCACGTCTTTGCGAGCTGTCATTTCCTGAGCTCCCTGCCGGTCAATTCGAGGAAGACGTCTTCCAGCCGTCGCTGATCCACCTGCAGTTCCGTTGCCAGTACGTTCTGTTCGGCGCACCACGACGTCACCGTCACCAGTATCGACGGTTCGATCACGCCCTCGATCGCGTACGAACCGGCACTTTCCTCGACCGGGTGGTACCCGGCCGGAAGTGCCGCGTCGAGCAAAGACAATTCGAGTCCGGCGGGCGCGCTGAATCGCAGTCGCCCCTCCGCTCCCTGCTTCGTCAGTTCCGATGCCGTCCCGGACGCGACGATCTTGCCGTTGTCGATGATGACGAGTTCGTCGGCGAGCTGCTCGGCCTCGTCCATCAGATGTGTGGTCAACAACACGCTGACTCCGTCACGACGAAGTGCGTCGACGAGTTCCCAGACAAGCAGACGTGCCTGCGCGTCGAGACCGGCCGTCGGCTCGTCGAGAAACACCAGTTCGGGGCGGCCGACGATGGCACAAGCCAGCGCGAGGCGCTGCTGCTGACCACCGGACAGCCGCCGATACGGTGTCTTCGTCGCTTGCGTGAGGCCGAGGCAGTCCAGCAACCAGTCGGGGTCCAGCGGGTCGTTCGAGTACGAGGCGACGAGCTTCAACATCTCGCCGGCTTTCGAACCCGGGTAGGCGCCTCCGCCCTGGAGCATCACTCCGATGCGGGGCCGTAGCTGTGCCGATTGAGTGATCGGATCGAGGCCGAGCACGCGCACGGAGCCGGACTCGGGTGCGACGAAACCCTCGCACATCTCCACCGTCGTCGTCTTGCCCGCGCCGTTGGGTCCGAGAAGGGCGAGTACCTGGGCGCGCTCGACGGTGAATCCGAGTCCGTCCACGGCTACGGTGCCGTCGTACGTCTTGGTCACGTCTGTCAGCTGCACTGCGGGCTGCGTCGAGTTCGACGCCCCGCTTCTGGTCTGCGCACCGGCGATCACGAGGAACCAGCGTATTCCCCGACCGGTCGACCGGGTTCCGGTGGTCCGGTCTCGCCTCGCCACGGCAGCCGTGAACGTGTGAGCAGGAACAGGATGCCGATGGTCAAGATGGTCATCAGTGCAGCCTGAACGATCTGGAACGGAAGATACTCGCTGCCGTTCGGCATCAGTATGACGCTGACGATCGACGAGAAGACGATGGCGGGCCCGCGGAACGCCCGTGTCGTCGCCCAGGCGGCAAGGGGAGTGACCGCCCACAGCAGGTACCAGGGCTGAACGACGGGGAAAAGCAACACAAGGGCACCGAGCGACACTCCGAGGGCGCCGACCGGATGCAGGCGTCCCTTCAGCACGGCGACGAGCATTCGCAGTGCGATGAAGCCGGCGACGAGCGCTGCGATCGGTCTCGTGAGGCTGAGCACTGCGGTGGTGTGGTCACCGAGCCCCAGAAGTACGCCGACGAACCCAGTGCCCAGGCCGAGAATGGTGGGGATGGACATCCAACTCCGCACGACTCCCGCGGTGCCGAGGGTGTGCACCCACCCGAATCCGAGACCACTGACCGCGCTGACGCCGACGATGATGACGACGCTCACCGCTCCCAGCAGAGCGGCAGCCGACGCGACCGCCCGGAAGCTGCCTCCCCACCTGCGAGCGAGGGCCATGCCCACGAACCCCAGTGCGATGAGCGAGGGGATTTTCACCGTCGAGGAAAGCGCGATCAGAGCAGCGCCGGACAACAACAGGAGCAGGGATGTCTTCTTCAATGGATCCGCGGACTCGATGGCGCGCAGCGCGAGCTCGGTACCCGCCAGCATCAATCCGATCATCAGCGCTTCGTTGTGAATACCCGCCACCAGGTGGAACAACAGGAGAGGATTCGCCGCGCCCAGCCACAGGGCGCTCACCGCAGCCACACCGCACCGTTTCGCGAGCCTGGGCAGTGCCCAGACGATCAGCGCGACACCGGCGATCGCCAGAAGTCGATGCAGGAAGATCCCGGCCACGATGTTCTCACCGGTCAACCACGTGATCCCGCGGCCCATCCAGAGAAACAGCGGACCGTACGGCGCAGGCGTCTCACGCCAGATGTTGGGGACAGTTCTCGTGAGAACGTTGTCCACGCCCAATGCACCGGCAGGGCCGATCTCGTAGGGGTCGAGGCCTCGAGCAGTGATCTCGCTCTGCGCGAGGTAGGAATAGACGTCGCGGCTGAACATCGGCGGAGCGACACACAACGGAAGAATCCACAGCAGCAGGGTTCTGTCCAACTGCGATCGCGTCAAGCGCCGCGGAGCCGTGCCGCCGCGCAGGCGTCCGACGGCGAACCGGCCGAGTAGCAGCCAGGCCAACACCACCATCACCGTGCCGGTCATCGTCACGGTCAGCGCAGTGGTGGCCATCCGGGACGGCAGGCTGAGGATTCGAACGCCGACAACCGGGTTCTGCAGCACCGGCTGCGCTCCCGCGCCGAGAGCACCCACGGCCATCAGAATTGCGCCGGCAGCACCGAACCTGCGAATACTGCGGAGCTGACCGGTCTCGGTGGCATTCAGGCCGGGTGATTCGGCCTCGTCCCCGTGAAGGATCGACACACTCGACTGACGCTGATCGGCATCGAGCCCGACCAGGCGACGCAGTGGCCGCACCACGCGTCGCTCGACACCGGATACCGGACGCACGACGTCGACGGAGGAGACCGCGGACTTCGGTTCGATGTTCTGCTCGTCAGCGGTCGGTGGCACCAAAAGAGCGTAGCGGTGCCGCGCGGCCGCGATGCATGCCACTCGAACGACTCGACCTCTCGGATGAGAGCGGCACCTCAACACGAGCTCGGCCTGCGATATTCCCTGGTGACGCCACCAGGTGAAGAAGGGCACCCTTGCTGGACCAGTGCAATCAATTCCGTCACACTGGTGTTGTGAAAACCACGACTACCGCGGCGCGCGCACGCGAAAGCGCCGGCAACGGCACAATCGCTCCTGCTCACACGCCTGCTGGTGGTGTCGGCACTTCCGGCGTCGGCCACGAAGGTCAAACCCGGAGTGCTGTGGTGACTCTACTTCTCGAAGAGGGCCCGATCACCGCGTCGGACATCGGTACCAGGCTCGGTCTGAGCGCCGCCGGTGTTCGCCGTCACCTCGAAGCCCTGATCGACAACGGAGAAGCTCGGGTCGCGCCCGCCGCTGCCCTCCGGCAGCGAGGCCGAGGCCGCCCTGCCAAGCACTTCCAGTTGACAGCGGCCGGGCGGAACAAGCTGGGACACACGTACGACGATCTGGCCGGTGCCGCGATGCGGCAGCTGCGAAAGATCGGCGGAGACGCAGCGATCGAAACTTTCGCGCGCCAGCGAGTCGACGCGATCGTCGCGGACCTCGAACCGATCAGCGGCGACGAGCCGTCGGACATCGAGGAGGCCGCAGATCGCATCGCCGACGCGTTCACCGCGGCCGGCTTCGCTGCATCGACGCGGGTGGTGGGTAACGGCGTCCAGATCTGCCAGCACCACTGCCCGGTGTCGCACGTGGCATCCGAATTCCCCGAGTTGTGCCACGCCGAGCGCGAGGCCTTCGCCGAGCTGCTCGGTACTCACGTGCAGCGTCTGGCCACCATCGCCAACGGTGACTGCGCCTGCACCACGCACGTGCCCTTGACCAACCCAGTCGATCTGTCCACCCCCTCCACCCCGTCCGGTGCTCAGCCCAGTACCGGACATCGCACAAGCCTCCGGAAGGAGCTCGCATGACCGTCACACCAGATCAGGTGACACCAGCAGTGCCGATGACTCAGGACGAGACCATTGCCTCGCTCGGCAACTACGGCTACGGCTGGTCGGACTCGGACGTCGCAGGCGCGAGCGCGCAGCGAGGCCTGTCCGAGGCCGTCGTGCGGGACATCTCCGCGAAGAAGAGCGAGCCGGAGTGGATGCTGGAGGCTCGGTTGAAGGCGCTCAAGACCTTCGACCGTAAGCCGATGCCCAACTGGGGTTCCGATCTCGACGGCATCGACTTCGACAACATCAAGTACTTCGTGCGTTCGTCCGAGAAGCAGGCGGCGACGTGGGACGACCTGCCCGAGGACATCAAGAACACGTACGACAAGCTCGGCATCCCCGAGGCAGAGAAGCAGCGCCTCGTGTCCGGAGTTGCGGCGCAGTACGAGTCCGAGGTCGTCTACCACTCGATTCGTGAGGATCTCGAGGCGCAGGGTGTCCTGTTCCTCGACACCGATACGGCGCTGAAGGAACAGCCCGAGCTGTTCCGCGAGTACTTCGGCACCGTGATTCCTGCCGGTGACAACAAGTTCTCCGCGTTGAATACCGCAGTGTGGTCCGGCGGATCGTTCATCTACGTGCCGCCCGGCGTGCACGTCGACATTCCGCTGCAGGCCTACTTCCGCATCAACACCGAGAACATGGGGCAGTTCGAGCGGACGCTGATCATCGTCGACGAGGGCGCATACGTGCACTACGTCGAGGGATGCACGGCGCCGATCTACAAGTCGGACTCGCTGCACTCGGCGGTCGTGGAGATCATCGTGAAGAAGGGCGGTCGGTGCCGCTACACGACCATCCAGAACTGGTCCAACAACGTGTACAACCTGGTCACCAAGCGCGCCAAGGCAGAGGCAGGCGCGACGATGGAGTGGATCGACGGCAACATCGGCTCCAAGGTCACCATGAAGTACCCGGCCGTGTGGATGACCGGCGAGTACGCCAAGGGTGAGGTTCTGTCGGTCGCGTTCGCCGGACCGGACCAGCACCAGGACACCGGTTCCAAGATGCTGCACCTCGCGCCGCACACGTCGTCGAACATCGTCAGCAAGTCGGTGGCCCGCGGTGGCGGACGTACCTCGTACCGAGGTCTGATCCAGATCAACAAGGGTGCGCACGGCTCGCGTTCGACGGTGAAGTGCGACGCGCTGCTGGTCGACACGATCTCGCGCTCGGACACCTACCCGTACGTCGACATCCGTGAAGACGACGTGTCGATGGGCCACGAGGCGACAGTGTCGAAGGTCAGCGACGATCAGCTCTTCTACCTGATGAGCCGCGGTCTCACCGAGGACGAGGCCATGGCGATGGTGGTCCGCGGCTTCGTGGAGCCGATCGCCCGCGAACTACCCATGGAATACGCGCTCGAGCTCAACCGGCTCATCGAGCTTCAGATGGAAGGATCGGTCGGTTAAGTGAGCAACCCAGCGGTACCCGCGAACGGTGTGATCGACGCAGTGACGTCGGAGAATCCGGCTCGTGAAGACAAGTCCAAGCTGGTCGCCAACAAGGGCGCCCAGTTCACCTCCTACGACGTGAACGCGTTCGAAATTCCGTCCGGTCGGGACGAGCTGTGGCGGTTCACGCCTCTGCGGCGCCTTCGCGGGCTCCACGACGGCTCGGCGGTTGCCACGGCGGGTGCGAACATCACGGTGTCCGACGCCGCCGGCGTGACTGTCGAGACCGTGGCCCGCGACGACGCTCGGATCGGTGTGGCCGGCGTGCCGGCCGATCGCATTGCAGCGCAGGCGTACTCGTCGTTCTCCGACGCGACGGTCGTGACCGTCGCCTCGGAGAACGAAGTCGCCGAGCCCATCGAGATCACCGTCACCGGCCCCGGTGCCGACGCGATCGCGTACGGGCACCTGCAGATTCGGCTCGAGAAGTTCGCCGTCGCGACCGTCGTCATCGACCAGGTCGGTAGCGGAACGTACGCCGAGAACATCGAATTCGTTGTCGACGACAGCGCGCAGCTCACGGTCGTGCTGATCCAGGACTGGGAATCCGACGCAGTGCATGTCGCGGCGCACCACGCCCGGCTCGGTCGTGACGCAGTGCTGCGACATTTCAACGTCAGCCTCGGCGGCGACCTGGTTCGGGTCAGCCCGACGGTGCACTACGACGCGCCGGGCGGCGACGCCGAGCTGCTCGGTCTCTACTTCGCAGATGCCGGTCAGCACCTCGAGCAGCGACTGCTGGTCGATCACACTGCACCCAAGTGCAAGTCCAACGTGCTCTACAAGGGCGCTCTGCAAGGCGAAGCAGGCCCGGGGAAAGTCGACGCACACACAGTCTGGATCGGCGATGTCCTCATTCGCGCCGAAGCCGAGGACACCTCGACGTTCGAGTTCAACCGCAACCTCGTACTCACCGACGGTGCACGCGCCGACTCGGTGCCGAACCTGGAAATCGAGACCGGTGAAATCCTCGGTGCCGGGCACGCAAGCGCCACCGGCCGTTTCGACGACGAGCAGCTGTTCTACCTGCGCGCTCGTGGCATCTCCGAGGACGCCGCACGACGGTTGATCGTGCGCGGCTTCTTCCACGAGATCATCAACCGCATCCCGGTTCCTGCGGTCCGCGAGCGTCTCGACGCTGCGATCGAGACCGAACTCGCTGTCACCGGCGCCTAGTCATTCATCGAACTTCGTAAGGAATTTTCATGTCCACGCTCGAAATCCGCGACCTCCACGTCAGCGTCGCGAACTCCGATGCCACTGCAGAGCCGATCGACATTCTCAATGGCGTCGATCTCACGGTGCGTTCCGGTGAGACGCACGCCATCATGGGTCCCAACGGATCCGGCAAATCGACGCTGTCCTACGCCATCGCAGGCCACCCCAAGTACACCGTCACGTCGGGAACGATCACTCTCGACGGCGAGGACGTTCTGGAGATGAGCGTCGACGAGCGTGCTCGCGCCGGACTCTTCCTCGCGATGCAGTACCCCGTCGAGGTTCCCGGCGTCTCGATGTCCAACTTCCTTCGTACCGCGGCAACTGCCGTGCGTGGCGACGCACCCAAGCTCCGTCACTGGGTCAAAGAGGTCAAGACCGCGATGGGCGAACTCGAGATCAAGGAAGAATTCGCCGAGCGCAGTGTCAACGAAGGATTCTCCGGCGGCGAGAAGAAGCGCCACGAGATTCTGCAGCTCGGCCTGCTCAAGCCGAAGATCGCGATCCTCGACGAGACCGACTCCGGGCTCGACGTCGATGCCCTCCGTGTCGTGTCCGAGGGCGTGAACACGTACAAGGAGCGCGAGGACGGCGGCGTGCTGCTGATCACCCACTACACCCGCATCCTGCGCTACATCAAGCCGGACTTCGTGCACGTGTTCGTCGGCGGCAAGATCGTTCAGTCCGGCGGAGCAGAGCTCGCCGACGAGCTCGAGGCCAACGGATACGCAGGGTTCACTCAGGCTGCACCGACAGGAGCGTGAGGATGGTCGCGCCGGCTGCTCTGAAAGACAGCGCCTTCGACGTCACGTCGATCCGCGCGGATTTTCCGATCCTGGCGAGGACCGTTCGTGACGACAAACCGTTGGTGTACTTGGATTCCGGGGCTACCTCGCAGCGCCCGGTGCAGGTTCTCGACGCCGAGCGGGACTTCCTCGTCACGTGCAACGCTGCCGTACACCGCGGCGCACACCAACTCGCCGAAGAAGCCACCGATGCGTACGAGGGTGCCCGGGCGCTGATCGCATCCTTCGTCGGTTCCGACGTGGACGAGGTCGTGTTCACGAAGAACGCGACCGAGTCGTTGAATCTCGTGACGCACGTGCTCGGTGACGACCGGTTCGATCGACGGGTCGGTCCTGGCGACGAGATCGTGATCACCGAGCTCGAGCACCACGCCAATCTCGTTCCGTGGCAGGAACTCGCACGACGAACCGGTGCGACACTGCGGTGGTACGGCGTGACCGAGGACGGACGAATCGACCTGGATTCACTCGAGCTCACCGAGCGCGTGAAGGTCGTCGCGTTCACCCACCAGTCCAATGTCACCGGCGCAGTGGCGCCGGTCGACGAGCTGGTGCGGCGAGCGCGGGCCGTAGGTGCGCTCGTCGTACTCGACGCATGCCAGTCGGTGCCCCACATGAGCGTGGATTTCCACGCGCTCGACGTCGACTATGCGGCGTTCTCCGGGCACAAGATGCTCGGACCGTCCGGGGTCGGTGTGTTGTACGGCAGACGTGAGCTACTCGAAGCGATGCCGCCGTTCATCACCGGTGGTTCCATGATCGAGACCGTGACGATGGAGAAGACGACGTACGCGCCGCCGCCGCAGCGGTTCGAAGCGGGCGTGCCGATGACATCGCAGGTCGTCGGACTCGGTGCGGCAGTGCAGTACATCGAGCGCATCGGTATCGACGCCATTGCGGCGCACGAGAAGACCCTCGTGGCAGCTACTTTGGCCGAGTTCGCAGCGATCGACGGCGTCCGAGTGATCGGGCCGACCGAGAACGTGAACCGAGGTTCCGCAGTCTCGTTCGTCGTGGACGGGATCCACGCCCACGACCTGGGGCAGATCCTCGACGACGAGGGTGTTGCCATCAGAGTCGGTCACCACTGCGCCTGGCCCCTGCACCGCAGGTTCGGCGTCGCCGCGACCGCACGGGCGTCCTTCGCTCTGTACAACACTGTGGACGAGGTCGCTGTCCTGGCGAATGCAATACGCCGGGCGCAGACGTTCTTCGGGGTGGGAGCGGAGCCTGCAGGAGTGACCCGTAGTGGGGTGGGAGCGGAGCCTGCAGGAGTGACCCGTAGTGGGGTGGGAGCGGAGCCTGCAGGAGTGGCTCGAGAGGCTGGGGGTGCTTGATGCGAATGGAGCAGATGTATCAAGAGGTGATCCTGGATCACTACAAGCATCCGCACGGCCGCGGCCTGCGTGAGCCGTTCGGTGCCGAGGTCCATCACGTCAATCCGACGTGTGGTGACGAAGTGACGCTCCGCGTGCACATCTCCGATGACGGCACCGTCGACGATGTGTCCTACGACGGTCAGGGGTGCTCGATCAGTCAGGCGTCGACGTCTGTGCTGACCGATCAGGTCGTCGGGCAGTCGGTGGGGGACGCGCTGAAGATCGTCGAATCGTTCAACGAGATGGTCGGCAGCCGGGGTACCGTCGAAGGTGACGAGGAGGTCATCGGTGACGGAATCGCTTTCGCCGGAGTGTCGAAGTATCCCGCGCGTGTGAAGTGCGCGTTGCTGGGATGGATGGCTTTCAAGGACGCGGTTGTTCGAATAGTGGACGAGAGCCCGACACAGAACGAGAACACAGCGGGGCCTGTTGAACCCGCACGATCGTAGGGACGGCAAGAATGACCGAAACTGACACCACGGTGACAGAGACGACCGAGACCGACCAGGTGCCTGCACCGTTGACCCCGGAGGAGATCAAGGTCCTCGAGGATCTCGAAGAAGCGATGCGTGACGTCGTGGACCCGGAACTGGGCATCAATGTCGTCGACCTGGGTCTCGTGTACGACATCAAGATCGATGACGAGGAGATCGTCACGATCGACATGACCTTGACGTCGGCGGCATGCCCGTTGACCGACGTGATCGAGGATCAGGCGCGCGGTGCGCTCGTCCGCAGCGGACTGTGTTCGGACCTGAAGATCAACTGGGTCTGGATGCCGCCGTGGGGCCCGGACAAGATCACCGACGACGGTCGAGAGCAGCTCAGGGCGCTCGGCTTCACGGTGTAGCGACAGCGCTCCGAGGACCGAGCTCGCGGCGAACGAAGTTCACGGAGCAGGAAGTACTCAGGCTCCTTTGCGTGCCTGAGTACTTTTGGCGGCGGTCTTCTTTGCAGCAGCCGCCTTCTTTGCGGGTGCCTTCTTGGCTGCCGCTTTTTTGGCCGGAGCCTTCTTCCCGGCTGTCTTCTCAGCGGGTTGCGACGAACTGCTGGAACTCTTCGCGTTCTTGCCCGCAGCTTCGACACTCCGCTGTAGCGCGGCGACCAGGTCCACCACCTCGGCGTCCTCGCCGTCGTCGGACGACGATTCGTCGGTCTGTATTACCTTTTCCCCACCGTTGGCGATGGTGTCGTCGATGAGCTTGCGGAGTTCGATCTGGTAGTCGTCGGTGAACTCGGTGGGATCGAAATCCGACGACATGCTTTCCACCAGCGACGTCGCCATCTTCACTTCTTGCGGGCGCGCACTGGGGGCGTCGTCGAGCGACGGGAACTCGGCGGCTCGAACCTCGTCGGGCCAGAGCAGCGTCTGGATCACCAGAACGTCGTCGCGTACGCGCAGGGCGGCCAAACGCGTCTTCTGCCGGAGAGTGAAATGCACGAGCGCGGTTCGCTCGGTTTCGAGCAAGGTCTGGCGCAGCAGAACGTACGCCTTGGGGGACGACGAATCGGGTTCGAGGAAATAGCTCTTGTCGAACAGAATCGGATCGATCTGCTCCGTCGGAACGAACTCGAGCACGGGGATCTCGTGTTTCTCCGCGGCAGGTAGCTTGTCGAAATCCTGGTCGGTGAGGATGACGCGTTCACCGTCGGGGGAGTCGTAGGCCTTGTCGATGTCCGCGAACTGCACCGAGTTACCGCACTCGGAGCACACCCTGTCGTACTTGATGCGGCCGCCGTCCTTCGCGTGCACCTGGTGGAACCTGATGTCGTGTGTCTCGGTCGCGGAGTAGACCTTCACCGGGACGTTGACGAGCCCGAAGGCGATCGATCCCTTCCAAATGGAACGCATGGGGTTCATGATTCACGAGATACGTGCGTCAGTCGACCCCAATGGGCAGAAAACTATCGGCCTGCAACTGTTCGCGCTATCGCAATCCTGGCCTCGGTGGGCAGCGTTGGAAACATGCGGGTCATCGCCAGTGCGGTGCCCTTGGGGTCCGCCCGTCCGGACAGGTAGGCGCGCTGCAGCGCCACCGGCAGATCGAAGAAGCTTGCGAAGAAGTGTGGAACGAGCTCCGGTTGGAGTCCGAGGGCGGTTCGAAGTCCGAGGTTGCGCAGCTTCTGTACCGCCCAGATCGACAGCGAGCCGACGCGCTCACCTCGCCTGATGTAGTCGACCACCTCGTCGGCTGCGGTGAGCGAGGCCGCGACGCTGTAGCCGGTTGCAGGATGCATCATCGACGATCGGGCTCCGAATCGAACCACCCCGCGTTCCGCACCGTTCGCCGGTGGCGGCTGGACGGGAAATCTGACCCGCTCGACAGGTTCTGTGCCCGAGACGACTACGCCTCTGTTCCGCAAACGAGTCCGTAGGCGCTCTTCGAGGACGGCGAAGCTCAACGCCGGACGTCCCACCAGACAGGTCTCCTCCAGCAATACGGTCTCGGGGTCGGTCGACACCGCGTACAGGAAGCTGGGGACATCCGTCGGTGCCGCACCGTTGTCGCGGCGCCAGTCCATGAACCACGCGTCGACGCCGTCGAGTGCCGGTGCCGCGATGTCTCTCGGCACCATGATTCCGAACGCGGTCTGTTCGGCGAGGCCGATCTCGCCGATCGTTCCGCGGGCGTCGACGACGGTTCCGGCACCGAGCAGCGTGCCGTCGGCGAGGGTCACCGAATGCGCACGGACGGACTCGGCGTGAGCCTGCACCTCCTGAACGGCGTCGGAGCGGAGGCTGCGTTGCAGTGCAGCAGTGTCGAGAACGCAATACGGGCGTTCGATCGATCGTCGAGCCGTGGTGAAGACGGTGGGGCTGGAGGTTCGCGTGGCCACGACATCGGGGGAGAGCCAAGCCGGTAGCTCGTCCGACCACGCGGAGTAGGTGGGCGTCCAAGTTCTGTCGGGGTGTGGGTCTACGGCGATCACCGTCATCCCCGCTGCGGAGGCTCTGGCACTCAGCGCGCGACCCGCCGGGCCGAGTCCGACCACCACGACATCGGCGGAACGGGAGGCGTTCACAGCCCTCCGGTGGCCAGCAGACCTCCGTCGATCCGAACGGTCTCGCCGGTGAGCCAGGATGATTCGTCCGATACGAGAAACGCGACCAAGGAGGCGACGTCCTCGGGTACGCCCAATCGCTTCATCGGGTACATCGCCGCGGCCGCGTCCTCACCTGCGGCGACCAATGCTTCGGCGAATTTGGTCTTCACGACGCCGGGGGCCACTGCATTGACCCGAATCGTCGGTCCGAGCTGCCAGGCCAGTTCCTCCGTCAACCTGATGAGCGCAGCCTTCGACGCTCCGTACGCCGCGATGACACCGGTCGACCGGATGCCTGCAACGCTGGCGAGGTTGACGACGGCGCCGCCGTGGTCCTTCATCCAACCTCGGTATGCCTCCTGCACGAATCCGAGAGTTGCCACCACATTGGTGTCGAAAATCTTCTTCACGCCGGCGAGGTCTGCTTCCATCAGCGACCCGTACACCGGGTTGATGCCCGTGTTGTTGACCAGAATGTCCAGAGACCCGAGTTCGGCAACCGTTCGATCGACCGCTTCGCGACGAGACTCTGCGTCACCTGCGTTACCGGCGATGGTCAGGACCTTCGCGCCTTCTGGTGCCGCAGCCTGCAGTTCACCGGCAGCGTCGGCGAGCGGTTCCGGCTTGCGGGCGGTGATGGCAACGTTCGCGCCGCGCCCGAGCAACTCGGCGGCTATCGCCTTGCCGATTCCCCGGCTGGCGCCGGTCACCAGAGCGGTTCTTCCGGTCAGATCCTTGCGTGGTGCAGTGTTCGCGGCTGTCATGGGCGTGACGTTACCGGTGTCACTGGCGCGGGTGGTCGGAGCACGCCGTTCGACGGTCTAAAATGAGTGGTTGCTCTGTCTTCGACTCCTCGCCGCGCACGTGGTGCGAGGAACAATCGATCGAGATGCATGCCCTGTTGTCTTCCCAGTCCAAGGAGCCTACGCGTGATCACCGCCACCGACCTCGAAGTTCGTGCCGGTGTCCGCACGTTGCTCTCGTCGCCAGGACCTGCCCTCCGCGTACAGGCCGGCGACAGGATCGGGCTCGTCGGCCGTAACGGTGCAGGCAAGACCACGACCCTCCGCATTCTGGCCGGCGAAGGCGAGCCGTACGCAGGCTCGGTCGTGCGAACCGGTGAGCTGGGTTATCTTCCGCAGGACCCGAAAGAGGGAGACCTCGACGTTCTCGCGAAGGATCGGGTGTTGTCCGCGCGCGGCCTCGACACGTTGCTGCACAAAATGGAGAAGCAACAGGCGCTGATGGCCGAGACCGCCGACGAAGATCGCCTGGACCGTGCGGTACGCAAATACGGCGAGCTGGAGGAGCGATTCGCGTCTCTCGGCGGCTACGAGGCCGAGAGCGAAGCTGCTCGGATCTCCAACAGCCTGGGATTGCCGGATCGCATCCTCGGCCAGCCGCTTCGCACGCTGTCCGGTGGACAACGCCGTCGCGTGGAGCTCGCTCGCATTCTGTTCGCCGCGTCGGACGGCAGCGGCGGCCGCTCCACCACCACGCTTCTGCTCGACGAGCCCACCAACCACCTCGACGCCGATTCGATCACCTGGCTGCGAGGATTTCTGCAGAACCACGAGGGCGGGCTGATCGTGATCAGTCACGACGTCGAGCTGCTCGGCGACGTAGTCAACCGTGTGTGGTTCCTCGACGCTGTCCGCGGCGAGGCGGACATCTACAACATGAACTGGAAGAAGTACCTCGATGCGAGGGCGACGGACGAACAGCGTCGTCGCCGCGAGCGCGCAAATGCGGAGAAGAAGGCGGGCGCTCTGCGCGTACAGGCCGCGAAAATGGGTGCCAAGGCGACGAAAGCCGTTGCAGCACAGAACATGGCGAAGCGCGCCGACAAACTGTTGGCCAACCTGGACGCCGAGCGGGTGTCGGACAAGGTTGCGCACATTCGCTTCCCCGAACCAGCGCCGTGCGGGAAGACCCCGCTGATGGCGAAGAACCTGACGAAGATGTACGGATCCCTCGAAATCTTCGCCGGCGTCGATCTCGCCATCGACCGAGGAAGCCGGGTGGTGGTGCTCGGGCTCAACGGCGCAGGCAAGACGACTCTCCTCCGTATCCTCGCCGGCACGGAGAAAGCCGACACGGGCGACATCGAACCGGGCCACGGCATGCGCGTCGGATACTTCGCTCAGGAACACGACACCCTCGACGACAACGCGTCGGTGTGGGAGAACATCCGGCACGCGGCTCCGGACACGGGGGAGCAGGAACTTCGTTCGCTCCTCGGTGCGTTCATGTTCACCGGACCTCAACTCGAGCAGCCCGCCGGGACTCTGTCCGGCGGTGAGAAGACCCGTCTGGCGCTCGCCGGTCTGGTCTCCTCGGCGGCGAACGTGCTTCTGTTGGACGAGCCCACCAACAACCTCGATCCGATCTCCCGCGAGCAGGTGCTCGACGCCTTGCGCAGCTACAAGGGTGCCGTCGTGCTCGTCACGCACGATCCCGGTGCCGCTGAAGCGCTGTCACCGGAACGCGTCATCCTCCTTCCCGACGGCACCGAGGACCACTGGTCCCAGGAATACCTGGAGCTGATTCAGCTCGCGTGATCGAGTTCGTCGCGTTCGGCCATGCCGCGTGGCCTCTGTCCTCTACCCTGAATCCGCGGGGGAATTTCGGTGAGCGAACACATTCGTAGCTGACTGGAGGATCCCATGGCCAAGGAGCGAGCCCGAAAGTCGACGTACATGAAAGGTGCTCGTATAACCGGTGATTCGCGTGATCGCCTGCAATCCTCGCTGAAGGAGCAATACGAGGCCGGAGCGAGTATCCGGTCCTTGGCCGTGCGAACGGGTAGGTCGTACGGTTTCGTGCACAAGGTGCTGGGGGAGTCCGGCACAGTTCTCAGGTCACGCGGCGGACCCAACCGAAAACCCGCAGCACGCTGACGACTGCAGAGCGGTGACGACGTGATTCGCTAGCTGGTCGCGTCGGGCTTTCGGACCGACTCCTCGACGAGGTCGAGCACTGCAGCAAGGTTGTGACCGTCCTGGCCTGATGCAATCCGTGCGACCAGGCCGTCGAGAACAAGATCGAGATACTCGACCATGACGTCCGGTGCGACGTCGTCCCGCAGGCGTCCCGCGGTTTTCTGCCGTTCCAGTCGGGCCAGTGTTGCATCCGTCAATTCGGCGGACTGCTGGGACCAGCTGTTTCTGAACTCGGGGTCGGTGCGCAGGCGTCGGGCGATCTCGAGCCTCGTACCCAGCCATTCGAAGCGATCCGGCTCCTCGAGGATGTCGCGCATGACCTGGACCAGACCCTGGCCCGCCGCGACTTCAGCCATGCGGCGAGCGTCTTCTCGGGCGAGTGCCAAGAACAGGCCGTCCTTGTCCTTGAAGTGATGGAAGATGGCCCCGCGAGACAGGCCGGTGGCCTCTTCGAGGCGGCGAACGGTGGCGCCTTCGTAGCCGAACTCACCGAAGCATCTGCGTGCGCCGTCGAGAATCTCACTGCGCCGCGCGGCCAACTGGTCTTCACTGACCTTGGGCACGTGCACGCCTCCTTCGTCGGACTGCCGGTGCGCACGGTCGGCGCACTCCAGGGACCTGCTGGCAAGCGCAGAACGCGCACGAGCACCGCAACCGCCGAGGCCTGAGCCCGACGTGTGGTGGTCGTGCGCGTTCTGCTGTCCTGGTCGGTGATGGTGTCACCATCCAGGGACCGAAATCCAGTGGCGTCTAGCCGCGGATCATGTTGCGCAGCACGTACTGCAGGATGCCACCGTTGCGGTAGTAATCCGCCTCACCGGGGGTATCGATGCGCACCACTGCGTCGAACTCGACCTTGGTTCCGTCGGTCTTGGTGGCGGTGACGGCCATGGTCTTCGGCGTCACGCCCTCGTTCAGCTTCTCGATACCGACGATGTCGAAGGTCTCGGTGCCGTCGAGCTTCAGCGACTTCGCGCTCTCGCCCGCCGGGAACTGCAGCGGCACGACGCCCATGCCGATGAGGTTGGAGCGGTGGATCCGCTCGAACGATTCGGTGATGACGGCCTTGACGCCGAGCAGAGAGGTGCCCTTTGCTGCCCAGTCACGCGAGGATCCCGAGCCGTACTCCTTGCCGCCGAGGACGACGAGAGGAATGCCGGCGGCCTGGTAGTTCTGCGAGGCGTCGTAGATGAACGACTGCGGTCCACCGTCCTGGGTGAAGTCACGGGTGTATCCACCCGAGACGTCGTCGAGGAGTTGGTTCTTCAACCGGATGTTCGCGAACGTTCCGCGAATCATGACCTCGTGGTTACCGCGACGCGAACCGAGCGAGTTGTAATCCTTGCGCTCGACGCCGTGCGAGTCGAGGTACTGGGCTGCAGGCGTACCGGCCTTGATCGGTCCGGCCGGGCTGATGTGGTCGGTGGTGACCGAATCGCCGAGCAGGGCGAGGACGCGAGCGCCCTTGATGTCCTTGACCGGAGCCGGTTCCATCTCCATGCCGTCGAAGTACGGGGGCTTCCGCACGTACGTGGACTTGGGGTCCCAGTCGAAGGTGTCGCCCTCCGGGGTCGACAAGTTCTGCCAGCGGCTGTCACCGGCGAAGATTGTCTCGTAGGACTTGCTGAACATGTCCCGGCTGATCGAGGACTGGATGGTCTCCTCGATTTCCTGCGAGGACGGCCAGATGTCCTTGAGGTACACGGGGTTACCCTCGTGATCGGTTCCGAGGGAATCGTTCTCGAAGTCGAAGTCCATCGTGCCTGCGAGGCCGTATGCGATGACGAGGGGAGGCGAAGCCAAGTAGTTCATCTTCACGTCGGGGGAGATGCGCCCCTCGAAGTTGCGGTTTCCGGACAACACGGCGGTGACCGAGAGGTCGTTGTCGTTGATCGCCTTGGAGATCGGCTCGAGCAGAGGGCCGGTGTTACCGATGCACGTGGTGCATCCGTAGCCGCCGAGGTAGTACCCGAGCTTCTCGAGGTACGGCCACAGGCCTGCCTTCTCGTAGTAGTCGGTGACGACCTGAGATCCGGGGGCCATGTTGGTCTTGACCCACGGCTTGGTGGACAGGCCCTTCTCGACGGCGTTTCGAGCGAGCAGCGCCGCGCCGAGCATGACCGACGGGTTGGACGTGTTGGTGCAGGACGTGATTCCTGCAACGACGACGGCACCGTGGTCCAATACGAATTCACCGGCCTCGTCGGTGACTACGCGAACGGGCTTGCTCGGGCGTCCTTCGGAACCGTAGGCGGCCGAACGAACGTCGACGGCGTCGTCTTCGGCGAAGCTCAGCGATGCGGGATCGCTGGCAGGGAAGGACTCGTTGAGTGCTTCGTCCAGCTTGCTGTCGCCCTCGTGCGCGGGGTGGTTTTCCTCGACGTAGTTGTGGATGTCCTTGCGGAAAGCGATCTTCGATTCCGACAGCAGGATTCGGTCCTGCGGACGCTTCGGTCCGGCGATGGACGGTACGACGGTGTTGAGGTCGAGTTCGATGTACTCGGAGTAGACGGCCTCGTTCTCGGGGTCGTGCCACATGCCCTGCTCTTTGGCGTATGCCTCGACGAGCGCCAGCTGCTCGTCGCTGCGGCCGGTCAGCCGCAGGTAGTTGATGGTCTCCTCGTCGATCGGGAAGATCGCTGCGGTGGAACCGAACTCGGGGCTCATGTTGCCCAGGGTCGCGCGGTTCGCGAGGGGGACCTCGGCCACGCCCTTACCGTAGAACTCGACGAACTTGCCGACGACACCGTGCTTGCGAAGCATTTCGGTGGCGGTCAACACCACGTCGGTTGCGGTGACGCCGGGCTGGATCTCACCGGAGAGCTTGAAGCCGACGACGCGGGGGATGAGCATCGAGACGGGCTGGCCGAGCATGGCTGCCTCTGCCTCGATACCGCCGACGCCCCACCCGAGAACACCGAGGCCGTTGACCATCGTCGTGTGCGAGTCGGTGCCGACACACGTGTCGGGGTATGCCTGGCCCTTACGGGTCATGACGGTGGGTGCGAGGTACTCGATGTTGACCTGGTGGACGATGCCCATGCCCGGGGGGGCGACCTTGAAGTCGTCGAACGCGCCCTGGCCCCAGCGAAGGAACTGGTAGCGCTCGCCGTTCCGTTCGTACTCGAGGTCGACGTTGCGCTCGAGCGCGTCGGCGCGACCGAAGACATCCAGGATGACCGAGTGATCGATGACCATGTCGGCGGGAGAGAGCGGGTTGACCTTGTTCGGGTCGCCGCCGAGAGTGGTGACTGCTTCGCGCATGGTCGCAAGGTCGACGACGCAAGGGACGCCGGTGAAGTCCTGCATGATGACTCGTGCGGGGGTGAACTGGATTTCGATGCTCGGGTCGGCCGAGGGGTCCCACGACGCGATCGAACGGATGTGGTCGGCGGTGATGTTGGCACCGTCTTCGGTGCGGAGGAGGTTCTCCGCGAGAACCTTCAGTGCGTAGGGCAACTTCTCGGCGCCAGGGAGGGCTGACAGGCGGAAGATCTCGTAGGAGTTGTCTCCGACTTCGAGGGTGCCCTTTGCACCGAACGAATCATTACTGGCGGTCACTTCAGCTCCACTCGTCTTGAGGCACACCGCCGACGGGGCTGTGTCGACGGTTGAAGCGAGACGCACCTCGCAGGCTGGTGCCGCTGGCTTGTTCGTCTCGCGGTCGAGTCTAACAGTACGCTTGTCCTGTTGAAACGAAGGGCAGCCTACATTGCAGGTCGACGGCCCTCGACTGTCGATCTTCGTCCAGCGAACCTGGCTACGCAATGCAGGGGAACCTCACTCGCAGGCGGGTAGCCCGGTAAGTCGCGAACCCGTCGGTCGCGGCGTCACGTAGTGTTCGTTCGTCGAGCACGGTCCGAACATCGACGACGTCCGGTACACCCGTGATGCCGAAAGGGCGAGTGCTCGACCGTCCCGATGCAGCTAGTGAACTGGAACCTTTCTGATGCCTGTACCCGGTCTTGCTTTCACGCCGATGTCGGCCGACGTACCTCCCGGTGTCGACGTCGACACGATCGTCGCGGAGGTCTCGGCGACCGGCGTCAGTGCACCGGCCTCGATCGAGAGCCAACTCGAGTCCGCGGTGGACCGCGCCGAGGAACACGGCATCGATCTGTCCATCGTCGTGGTGGAGGACAACCCGCGGCACGACTCCCAGTTGCGCGATCTGGCCACGGCTGTCGGCGCAGAGGACGGCGGGACCGTCTTGGTGCTGAGCCCGAATCAGGTGGGGTCGTTCAGCGACAGCGTCAGCCGAGTTGTTCTGGAAGCCGGGCAGGACCGCACCTACACCGGGGATCCGGTGGTCGCCGCGGACAATTTCGTCGACACTTTGATCGAGCCGAGTGCTCCCTGGACCGCAATCACGGCCGTGATTCTCGTCGTGGTCGCCGGAGCGTCCGCGGCCACCGCGTGGGTCAAGATCAAACGGCGGCGAACGAAGGCCGACGCACCCTCGTCGAGGGTTCCCCGAGCCTGAAGGATTCTCTCTCCGAGGGTTGCCTGCGCATCGCGCGAAAAAGTCCAAAAAAATGTTTCGGGCGAACACCCGAGTTCAGCGCGTTTTCACCGGTCGAATGACAAATGTGTCATTTGTGACTGGAGTTTCCTCAGTGCTCAAAGTGTCGTACGGTGCCTTTGGCACTGCTGGGGAAGGAGTGTCGCAGAGGGCAGAGGTGTATCCGAGTTGTCTCGGGAGGCCGATGCTTCGGGTGTGACCGGCGTGGTCTGCATCTGACGTGTTGCTGCGTGCTCTCTCCCTGCCCGGCGGATCGACGAGGACATCTTGGGGAAGGCTGTCCAGCGGTCCGTCCGGCGTCGACAGCTTCCTCGTGAAGCGGTCGCGAGCGCCGGGACCGAGGGAGACTTTTTGTGAGGCGTCGAGCTGATCGCGGCATTCGCCGTGGAGCGTTCTCTGCCACTGCACGACTACTGGTCGGGTCCGGACTGGTGATAGCGCTGCTCGGTGCCGTGTCCGGCACCGCTGCGGCCGTGCCACCACCTCCGCCGAATCCGTCCGACTCGGACATCGCTGCGGCCGGTTCACGGGTGGAGCAGCAGCTCGGCGCTGTCGGCCAGTTGATCAATCAGGTTGCCGCAGCCAATCAACAACTGGCGCAGCTCGACGCCGACGTCGCGATCAAGCGCGAAGACGTGAACAGGGCACTCGTCGACCTGCAGAACGCCCGCGATGCTGCCGACGTCGCCGCGCAACTGGTCGGCGTCGCACAGCAGGCACTTGCCGACGCAGGCACGCAGATTCAGGCTGCTCAAACCAAGTTCAACGATTTCGCGGTGTCGAGCTACACACAGGGCACAGGCGTGGCATCGATCTCGTCGTTCCTCGGGTCGACCGGGCCGGACGACGTACTCGATCGAGCGCAGGTGCTGAAGGTGCTGTCCTCCAGTCAGAATGCTGTTCTCGACGGACTGCAACGTGCGCGTACCGAGCAGGCGAACAAGGACTCCGCCGCCCGCGAGTCGAAGCAGCAGGCCGACGCCGCTGCCAGCGACGCGGAGAGCAAGAAGGCTGCCGCGGAAGACGCCATTGCCACTGCGCGGGCGGCCCTCGCAGCCCAGGCCGAGCAGAAGACAGCAATCGAGGCGCAACGCGATTCCGCGCAATCGCAACTGGACTCCGCACGATCCGAGGTTGCGGGACTCGAGGGTCAACGCGATGCGTACTCCGCCTGGGAACAGCAGAAGGCTGCCGAGGACGCAGCAATCGCGGCGGCAGCAGCCGCCGCACGCGATGCTGCCGTCCAGGCGGCGGCCCGTGTCGCCGCGAATCAGGCCGCGTCCGCGGCAGCGGCGGCGGCAGCAGCCGGACAACGCTCGCACACCGCCATCGACGATTCGGACTCCAGCCCGTCACCGTCCACGTCGACGACGAAGAAGCCACGCAGCAGTGGTCAGAGCAATCCTTCTCTGACCGGCAGTGCCGCCGTGGAACTCGTCATCGACCGCGGCATGTCGCAGTTGGGTGTGCCCTACTCGTGGGGTGGCGGAGACGAGAACGGGCCGACCAAAGGAATTCGTGACGGAGGTGTCGCCGACAGTTACGGGGACTACAACAAGGTTGGTTTCGACTGCTCCGGATTGATGATCTATGCGTTCGCCGGCCTGGGGATCTCACTCCCGCACTACACGGGTTACCAGTACACCGCGGGCAAGCAGGTTCCGTCCTCGGACATGAAGCGCGGAGACATGCTGTTCTACGGTCCGAACGCGAGCCAGCACGTCGCGTTGTACCTCGGTGACGGAAAAATGCTCGAGGCCCCTCAATCGGGCAGCGTCGTGAAGGTCTCGCCGGTCCGGTACGACGGCATGACCCCGTACGCAGTGCGCATGGTCTCCTGAATCGGTGTGCATGGTCTCCTGACCGCGGTACCGATAGGCTCGCCCGTGCGCGCCGGTAGCCTGGGGCGGGACCGTCGGCGCGTTCCGTCGTCACCTGCAATAGTTGGTGGCGGACATGGAGGAACGTGCCCGCGAAATGTCGAGTGGAAGCGGTGGATTGTTGGTGGCATCACGTGACGGCGTGTCGAACGGTGACGCATCGAAGGCCGACCTGTCGAAGGGCGACGGATCGAGGGGCGACGGATCGAAGGGCGACGGATCGAACGGGGGAGTGTCGAACGTAAGTGCTTCGCACGGTACGGAGCCGAAGACCACGGACCGGAACGCTTCGGTGGATGCCGTGAACGATCTGCAGCAGGACGTACGCATTCTCGAAAAGGCCGTGTACGAGGTCAAGCGCGTCATCGTCGGCCAGGATCGGCTTGTCGAGCGTATTCTTGTCGGCTTGCTCGCCCGCGGACACGTTCTGCTCGAGGGCGTTCCCGGAGTGGCCAAGACGCTCGCCGTGGAGACGTTCGCCAAGGTGGTCGGCGGTTCGTTCTCTCGTGTGCAGTTCACCCCGGACCTGGTGCCGACGGACTTGATCGGTACCCGCATCTACCGACAGGGACGCGAGGAGTTCGACACCGAACTGGGCCCTGTCGTCGCCAATTTCGTACTGGCGGACGAGATCAACCGTGCCCCGGCCAAGGTCCAGTCCGCGCTTCTCGAGGTGATGGCCGAACGGCACGTCTCCATCGGCGGCAAGACGTTCCCGATGCCCGATCCGTTCTTGGTGATGGCCACACAGAACCCGATCGAGAACGAAGGCGTGTACCCGCTTCCGGAAGCCCAGCGGGACCGCTTCCTGTTCAAGATCGTGGTGGATTACCCGTCGGTCGAGGAGGAGCGGGAGATCGTCTACCGGATGGGAACCGCGGTCCCCACGCCGAAGCAGATACTCGACCCGGCTGAGCTCGTCCGCTTGCAGAAAGTCGCGAGCAACGTCTTCGTGCACCACGCTCTCGTCGATTACGTCGTCCGAGTCATCGCGGCAACTCGAACACCGGAGCAGCTCGGTCTCGACGACGTCGCCAGTTGGATCGCTTACGGTGCATCCCCTCGTGCGACGCTCGGCATCATCTCGGCGTCTCGTGCACTTGCACTGCTCCGCGGACGTGACTACGTAGTTCCGCAGGATGTCCTCGAGGTCATTCCCGACGTGCTCCGGCACCGGCTCGTCCTGTCCTACGACGCTCTCGCCGACGAAGTCACGCCGGAGGACGTCATCACTCGCGTCCTGCAGACCGTGGGGCTTCCACAGGTTGCACCGCAAGCCGTCGGAGGTGGGCCGCAGCCGCCGGTTCCGAACCAGCAGCAGGGCCCCAACCCTCAGCAGCCACCTTTTGCGCAGCAGCCACCGTTTGCACAGCAGCCACCGTTTGCACAGCAGACGCCGAATGCACAGGTTCCCCACACGCCTCATCAGCCACCTCACCAGCAGCAACCGCATCCGCAGTCGGGTCAGTTCCCGGTACCGGGCGGGCAGGGACCAGGACCGGGCATCGGTGCACCCCAGGGTCAGCAGGGTCATCAGGTTCCCCAGGGTCAGCAGGGGGCACAACCGGCCGGCAACGAGTCGGCCGCGGGTAGCCAGAAGCAGTGAGGGGACCGGCCGAAGGTGCCGTTCGGCGGCACGAGGCTCGCCCACCGTCGTTCCGGAGCGGGGAACTACGGGACCCGTCGCTCGCCGCGGCGCTCCGAACGCTCGAACTGACGGTTCGGCGTCGGCTCGACGGTGTGCTTCACGGCGATCACCTCGGGTTGATTCCAGGCCCCGGGTCCGAGCCGGGGGATGCTCGCGAGTATCAGCCGGGCGACGACGTGCGTCAGATGGACTGGTCGGTGACGGCACGCACGACTCATCCGCACGTGCGCCAGTCGGTGGCGGATCGGGAGCTGGAAACGTGGATGGTTCTCGACCTGTCGGCAAGCCTCGACTTCGGAACCACCGGATGCGAGAAGCGCGACCTCGCCGTTGCCGCGGCCGCCGCGATCACGCATTTGACCGGGGGAGGCGGTAACCGGATCGGAGCGGTCGTTGCCAACGGCTCCACACTGACGCGAATTCCCGCGCGCGGTGGGCAGATTCACGCACAGTCGATGCTGCGAACGATCGCGACCACTCCCAGCGCAGTAGACGGTGTCCGAGGTGATCTGGTGGGCGCGATCGAGTCGCTTCGACGGCCGCAGCGCAGGCGCGGGATGGCGGTGATCATCAGCGATTTCCTCGGGCCGATCGACTGGGAACGGTCGCTGCGAGCAATCGCGGCGCGGCACGATGTCCTCGCCGTCGAAGTACTCGATCCGCGCGACCTCGAACTTCCCGACATAGGAGATGTGGTGCTGCACGACCCCGAATCAGGGCGCACCCGAGAGTTCAGCACCACGCCGCGGTTGCGGGCGGATTTCGCCGAGGCAGCAGCAGCGCACCGGAGCGACGTCGAGCGTGTGTTGCGCCGATGTGGGGCGCCGCGTCTTACCTTGCGGACCGACGGTGACTGGATCGCCGACGTGGTTCGATTCGTGTCCTCGCGGAGGCACACGCTCGGGGCAAGCGCTGCCAACACTGCACGGGCGGGTCGCCGGTGAGCTTGTCCGACTTCACCTCTCCGTGGTGGCTGCTGTTTCTGTTGGTCGTCGGCGCTCTCGTCGCCGGATACGTCGTCGTCCAGCGTCGCCGTCAGAAGAACACTCTGCTGTTCTCCAACATGGAGTTGCTGGAGAAGGTAGCTCCCAACCGGCCCGGGTATTGGCGGCACGTACCGACGGCTCTGGTGCTCGTGGGCCTGCTTCTGCTCACCGTTGCGCTGGCCGGACCGACGTCGGATCAACGGGTTCCGCGCAACCGCGCAACCGTCATGCTCGTGATCGACGTGTCGCTGTCCATGGAAGCGACCGACGTCGAACCGTCACGTCTGGCGGCAGCGCAGGAAGCCGGCAAATCGTTCGCCGACGGCTTGACTCCCGGCATCAACTTGGGACTGGTGGCGTTCGCCGGCACTGCTTCGGTGCTGGTGTCGCCCACCGCGAATCGTGAAGCGACCAAAGCGGCGATCGACAAACTCCAGCTCAGCGAGCGCACAGCAACCGGAGAAGCGATCTTCACGTCATTGCAGTCGATCGACACTCTGGGCGCGGTACTCGGCGGCGGAGATGCTGCCCCACCTGCCCGCATCGTGCTTCTGTCGGACGGCAAGCAGACGGTGCCGGAGAACCCGGACGACCCGAGAGGCGGTTACACCGCGGCGCGTGCTGCTGCCGAGAAGGACGTGCCGATATCGACCATCTCGTTCGGAACGAGCTACGGCACCGTCGACATCGAGAGCGAATCGGGTTCGGAGAGAGTGCCGGTGCCGGTCGACGACCCGTCGCTCAAGGAAATCGCCACATTGTCCGGCGGCAGTTTCTTCACGGCCTCGTCGTTGGAGGAACTACGGGCCGTCTACGACACTCTCGAGGAGCAGATCGGTTTCGAGATGACGCGGGGCGACGCGAGTAGACCGTGGCTGATTCTCGGCGTCTTGTTCACCGCGGCGGGGCTCGGTACGGCCTTGGTGCTTCGACAGCGTTTGCCCTGATTTACCGAATTCGTACCGATTCACTGTTATTACTCATGAGTAACACTGCTTTGTCATTCCAGCACGAACAGATAGGTTGCAGGCATGTCCACACCCGACTTCATCGCACGTTCCGTACTTGTCACCGGAGGTAACAGAGGCATCGGCCTTGCCATCGCTCAGCGGCTCGCCGCCGACGGCCACAAGGTCGCCGTCACTCACCGTGGCTCGGGCGCGCCGGAAGGTCTGCTCGGCGTCGTGTGCGACGTCACCGATTCTGCATCCGTCGACGCTGCGTTCAAAGAGGTCGAGGAGAAGCAGGGGCCTGTCGAGGTGCTGGTGGCCAACGCGGGGATCACCGACGACACGTTGTTGATGCGCATGACGGAGGAGCAGTTCGAGAGAGTTCTCGATGCGAACCTCACCGGTGCATTCCGCGTTGCCAAGCGTGCCAACCGCGCGATGTTGCGCGCCCGATGGGGCCGAATGGTGTTTCTCAGTTCCGTCGTCGCACTGGGCGGTGGACCTGGTCAGATCAACTACGCCGCGTCCAAGGCGGGCGTCATCGGTATGGCACGGTCCATTACGCGTGAACTCGGGTCGCGGTCGATCACCGCCAACGTCGTCTCGCCCGGTTTCATCGAAACGGACATGACTGCCGAGCTTCCCGACGACCTTCGCAGCAAGGCGAAGGAGTTCATTCCGCTGCAGCGGCTCGGCCAACCGGAGGATGTGGCGGCCGTCGTGAGTTTCCTGGCCGGCCCGGACTCCGCGTACGTGTCGGGTGCAGTCATCCCGGTCGACGGTGGCATGGGCATGGGTCACTGATTTTCTTCGTTTTCTCTTTTCGATTCGATCTGTAAGGAATACACATGGGCGGACTGCTCGAAGGCAAGACAATTCTCGTGACCGGCATCATCACCGATGCCTCGATCGCGTTCCACGCCGCCGCAATGGCGCAGAACCAGGGCGCGAAGGTCATCATCACCGGCTTCGACAGGCTCCGCCTGATCGACCGCATCGCGCAGCGGCTCCCGCAGCCGGTGCCCCCGGCGATCGAACTGGACGCAACCAACGAGGAGCACCTGGCCGCTCTGGCCGACCGCGTTCGCGAACTCGCACCCGAGGGTGTCGACGGCGTACTGCACTCCATCGCTTTCGCGCCGCGCACTCTGATGGGACCGGACGCGAAGCCGTTCCTGGACGGTCCGGGCCCCGACGCTTCGCGTGCGTTCGAGATCTCCGCATGGAGCTACGCCTCGCTGGCGCGCGCCGTGCTCCCCGTCATGAACGAGGGCGGATCGATCGTCGGAATGGACTTCGACCCGCGCACCGCCATGCCGTACTACAACTGGATGGGCGTTGCCAAGGCCGCGCTCGAGTCGGTCAACCGGTACGTCGCCCGCGAGGTCGGTCAGGCCAAGCGCGTTCGCTCGAACCTCGTTGCCGCAGGCCCTATCCGCACTTTAGCAGCCAAGGCCATCGCAGGCACAGCGACGGGCGATGCCGCCAAGATGCAGCAGCTCAACGAGTACTGGGACGGTGCATCGCCCATCGGTTGGAACTACGACGACCCGACGGCCGTTGCCAAGTCGATCGTTGCGCTTCTGTCCGATTGGCTGCCGGGCACCACCGGCTCGATCATCTACGTGGACGGCGGCGCGAGCCACAACACGTACCTCCCGGACAACGTCTGATTCTCTTCTCCGTCCGCCCGGGGAGGGGCGTGTTCGGTCACATCCTCCTCGGGCGCACAATGGACCGATGACCGACTCTCGTGGTGTCGATGGTTTCGATGCGTTGCTGTTCCTGTCCTTCGGTGGCCCCGAAGACCCGTCACACGTTCGGCCGTTCCTCGAGAACGTCACCCGTGGACGCGGTGTGCCGCCCGAGCGGCTCGACGCGGTCGTCGAGCACTACATGCACTTCGGTGGAGTCTCGCCCATCAATGGACTCAACCGCGACATCATCGCGACGGTCGAATCCGAGTTGGCATCGGCGTCGATCTCCCTACCGGTGTACTTCGGTAACCGGAACTGGCATCCGATGGTCGAGGACACGGTCGCCCGGATGACCGAGGACGGTGTTCGCCGCGCGCTGGTGTTTCCGACGTCAGCTTGGGGTGGTTATTCCGGGTGCAGGCAATACCACGAGGACATCGCACGTGCTCGTGAATCGGTAGGTGACGGCGCACCCGAGTTGGTCAAGATCCGGCAGTTCTACGACCACCCCCTGATGATCGACTCCTTCGCCGACGCGATCACCGCCGCATTGGAACAGTTGCCTGCCGACAAACGTGCCGGAGCGCGACTCGTGTTCACTGCACATTCCATTCCCAGCGCGGCCGACGCGAACGCGGGGCCGCCTAAGGACGGCGGGCACCTGTACAGCAGACAAGTCGCCGACGCATCCCGGCTGGCTGCCGAGCGAGCAGGTTTCGAGGACTACGACCTGGTGTGGCAGTCGCGTTCCGGACCACCTCAGGTTCCGTGGCTCGAGCCCGACATCTGCGACCATCTCGAACTTCTGTCGGACAAGGGTGTCGACGCGGTTCTCGTGTGCCCGGTCGGGTTCGTGTCCGATCACCTCGAGGTGGTGTGGGATCTCGACACCGAGGCACGCGACAAGGCGGCCGAACTGTCCATGGCTTTCGCGCGCGTAGCAACGCCAGGCACGGATCCACGGTTCGCGAAGATGATCGTCGAGTTGGTGGGGGAGTACGTCGGCGACACCTCTCCCCGCGGGATCGGTAGCGTCCCCCGTTACGGTTCGACGGCAAACGGTGATCGCTGCGCACTCAACTGCTGCGAGCAACCTGCGCGTCGTCGTCCGGTCGGCGCACCTCGCTGACGCAACGCACACTCGTCGGCCCCGACTCGGCTCCGCTCAGGCCCGAGGCGCTCCCTCTTCGATGCTGCGCGCCACAGCGCTGAGTCGCGCAGCCCGCACGGCCGACCACAGAGGCCGTATGAGGTTCTCCCTCGCTGCCTCTGCTGCAGCGGTAGGAGCCTCGGTGGGTGAATCGTGCTGAGCAACGGACAGTATCGCGGACACCCGGTCGGCCGACTCCAGCACACGAAGCGCTCGTTCGGGAGTGTCGATCGGATAGCGATGTCGCGCAAGCGATTCCAACTCGGCGGCAATCCGAGTGCGGGGGTCACCGTTCGGAGTGCGCGTCGGCAGTGCCGACATGGTTCCGAGAGCCTCGGCGGCACCGCGCACGGCGTCGCGCATCGCGTATTCCGCCTCACCCAGTGAGAAGTCGCGTACGAAGTGATCGGGAACCCGGACGGTGTGCACCGTCCAGCGCATCACGTCCGGGCCCTCGACGGCAGGTACCAGACCGATTCCGTCGGCTCCGGGAGCGCCGACGAGAACAGCCTGACCGGTGACCAGTGCCGCACGGGAGAACGCGGTACCGGGCGTGAGATTCTGCGCAGATCCAGGCGAGGGAAGAAGCAGTTCGATTCCTGGGTTCCCCGGCTGTCGGGCACCGCCCGGCGCGCGGCCCGACGTCGCACGCACGAGCGTCAACAACGCTGCGATGCCGTCGGCACGCGGGCTCGGCCACGCCAGCGACGCGGAGGCTGCAGTTGCCTCGTCCGCAGCCACGACCAGATGCATCGGCGCCCATTCGGCCATGGCGTCGATCACGTCGTCCGGTGCGCTCACGCCGGCCAACCACGAACTCGCCCATACGGCGAGGCTTGCACTGGGAGAACTCACGGCTCACCAGTTTAGGCCGGGAGTGGAGCCTGCAGAAATGACCCGGGAGAAGCCGGGAGTGGAGCCTGCAGAAATGACCCGGGAGAAGCCGGGAGTGGAGCCTGCAGAAATGACCCGTGAGTCGAGGCTTTCGAACGGCGTGGCGTTCGGCTCGGGTGCTGTGGGTTCGGCTAGCGTGTTCGGCCGTGGCGGATATGTACGGGTCGGACATTCTTGCGGGGCACAGTCGGATGCGGAAGGTGCCTGCGCCGCAGGTTCCGGCCGAGCGTGGGCTCGTGGTCGAGGACGCGGCGACCGGGTACTGCGGCGCTGTCGTGGGGTTCGAGCGAACGTACGACGGTGATTTCGTGCGCCTGGAGGACGCGGCACGAACCACACGTCTGTTCGCGTTGCGGGAGGCTGCGTTCCTGATCGACGGAAAGCGGGTGACGTTGGTACGTGCCGCTGTGGCTCCGAAGGCGGGCCCCTCTCGGTCGGCGTCGGGTTCCACCCGTGTCGAAGGGCTGCGTGCTCGTACGGCTCGTGCGAGCCGCATCTGGGTCGAGGGTGTCCACGACGCCGCTCTGGTCGAGCGGGTGTGGGGTCACGATCTGCGTGTCGAAGGAGTTGTGGTCGAGCACCTCGAGGGTCTCGACAATCTCGGTGAGCGTCTCGCGGAGTTCGAGCCTGGTCCTGGGCGCCGTGTCGGTGTGCTCGTCGACCATCTCGTGACGGGTTCGAAGGAGTCGAAACTGACCACGTCCTTGGGTCCGCATGTGCTCGTGACGGGCCATCCGTACATCGATGTCTGGGAAGCGGTGCGTCCCAAGGCAGTTGGTATTGCTGCATGGCCGCGGATTCCGCGCGGCGAGGATTGGAAGACCGGTATCTGCCGGGAGCTGGGGTGGGGATCTCCGCGCGACGGTTGGCGACGTGTGTACGAATCGGTGTCCAGTTTCCGCGATCTCGAGGCGCCGTTGATCGGTGCGGTCGAGCAGCTGGTCGATTTCGTCACCGAGCCCCAGTGACCGAGCCCCCCGTTGACTCGGCGCCGGTAATCGCAGTGCAGTAACCGCGCTGCAGTAACCGATCGGTTGCTGTAGTGAGTTGTCACCTCGCCCTCACCGGCAGATGTCCGATTTGTGGTTCACTGGGGGTGTGGCAGCGATTATCTGGCTCATCGCGGGCGTCCTCCTTGCGGCGGCCGAGGCACTGACGGGTGATTTCTTCCTGCTGATGATCGCCGGAGGGGCCCTGGCAACGGCCGGAGTGTCGTCGATAACAGATTTTCCGGTGTGGGTCGATGCCGTGGTGTTCGCCGTCGTGTCGTTGGCCCTCGTTCTCGGGGTGCGTCCGATTCTGCTGCGCAAGTTCGCGAAACCGCCTGTCCTGCCGACCGGAATCGAGGCGTTGTCGGGCAAGAGTGCGCTGGTGCTCGAACAGGTGTCGGCCACCGAAGGTCAGGTGAAGATCGGCGGTGAGGTGTGGACGGCGCGTCCTCTGGATTCCACCGAGGTGTACGCGCCGGGGACCACAGTGACCGTGATGGAAATAGACGGCGCAACTGCGCTCGTGTGGAGAGGACCGTAGTCGAACATGGCAGCACTCATCGTTCTGGGCGTGATCGTCCTTCTTGTCGTCGTTCTGGTGGCCAAATCGGTTGCGCTGGTACCGCAGGCCGAGGCCGCGGTGATCGAGCGGCTCGGTAGGTATTCGAAGACTGTGTCGGGGCAGCTGACGTTCCTCGTTCCGTTCGTCGATCGGGTTCGCGCGAAAGTCGATCTGCGGGAACGGGTTGTGTCCTTTCCACCGCAGCCGGTGATCACGAAGGACAACTTGACGGTGTCGATCGACACTGTCGTGTACTTCCAGGTCACCAATCCTCAGGCCGCCGTCTACGAGATCAACAACTACATCGTGGGCGTGGAGCAGTTGACGACGACCACGCTGCGCAACGTCGTCGGTGGCATGACCTTGGAGGAGACGCTCACGTCTCGCGACTCCATCAACGGCCAATTGCGCGGGGTCCTGGACGAGGCGACCGGGCGATGGGGCCTGCGCGTGGCACGTGTGGAACTGAAGAGCATCGATCCGCCGCCGTCGATCCAGGAGTCGATGGAGAAGCAGATGAAGGCCGACCGTGAGAAACGAGCGACGATTCTGACGGCGGAGGGACACCGCGAGTCCGCGATCAAGACGGCCGAGGGTGACAAGCAGAGTCGGATCCTTGCAGCCGAGGGCGCCAAGCAGGCGTCGATTCTCACGGCCGAGGGTGAGCGTCAGTCCAGAATTCTTCGGGCCCAAGGCGATCGGGCTGCGAAGTACCTTCAGGCGCAGGGACAGGCCAAGGCAATCGAAAAGGTCTTCGCGGCCATCAAAGCGGGCAAGCCGACGCCCGAACTCTTGGCCTACCAGTACATGCAGACGCTGCCTCAGATGGCGCAGGGTGACGCCAACAAGGTCTGGATGATCCCCAGCGACTTCGGAGATGCGTTGAAGGGATTCGCCAAGACCCTCGGCGCACCAGGGGAAGACGGTGTGTTCCGGTTCCAGCCGAGCGACACCTCGGGTACGGACACCAAACCCGAGGACGACTCGGAAGAAGTCGCGGATTGGTTCGAGACGAAGAGCGATCCGGCTGTCGCGGAGGCCGTGGCGGCTGCGGAAGCCGTTGCGCGCACGCCCGTCGACACCTCCCTTGCTCCCGATCCCAGTCTGACGAAAGGGCTCGACGTAGGCGAGCTGTCGGCGGGGCCGGCGCATCAGCAGTGGACTGCGCCTCAGGCTGAACCGGAGCGGTAAGAAGCGACGCGGGTCGTCGCAGTTCGCGCTGCCGGTCGGACGGTCAGGTGGTCGATCGGTCAGGTGGTCGATCGGTCAGGTGGTCGATCGGTCAGGTGGTCAGGGCGAGGCCGACTCCGCAGACGGCGACGGCCCACATGACACTCGCGAAGGTGCCGATGATGAACTGCTCGGAGGCCGACGTCGCGGCAGGCGACTGGGCTGACGGCTCGCTGGCACGCAGTTCCGGATAGCGGGCAAGCCCTTTGACGGCCAAGACGATCGCGATGCCCTCGGGCCAACCGGACAGGATGGATGCCGCGACCGCCGTGCGCTCGAGGACTCCGATGGTGCGTCCGCCGTGCAGTGGTCCCGGCGAATCGTCGGGTCCGGGCGTGCCGCTCCGCCGGGCAACTGCGAAGACCGCCGGAACGATGCCGGAACCGCCTACAGCGGCTACGGCGACCGTGACCACGTACGTGGTGGCCAACATGAATCCGTGTACCGGGTCGGTCAGAGACGCGCAGACGGCAGCGATCGCGAGCAGACCCACGGACGTGACTGCAGGCACCCACGTCGGCAGCCGGGTGGGCAGTCGGCCTGTTGACGGGGCGATCGACGCCGTGGCCGAGGCGACCAGAAGTATCTGCGTCATGACGGTCGTCAGTGCCGAAACGGACATCGGTTTCTCCCTCGAATGTGCCTGCCGTGCCGAGCCGTCACAGTCGGTCCTCGTGACCGGACAGGTCGCTCAGTAGATGTTCGGCCAGTGTTCGCCCGCCCGATTCGATACTCCACCTCGCCACCGACAATCTCTGTGACATCGCTTGCTTGCTGATGCCGAGTATCTCGGCGGCGCTGGTCTGCGTGTGGCCGGCAGTCATGAGGTCCACTGCGGCGTGGCCTTGCTCGGTTCGGTCGGTGACGAGCAGTGCGACCAGTATCAGTGCTGTCTCGGCGTCCGCTGCGGCGGCGGCGAGATCGTCGCGTGCGCTGGCGACTGCGACGCCACCCGGTGCGTTCTTGGCTCGGGTCACGGCGTCACGGGCTGCTTCGAACGCGTGTCCTCGTCCGGCCCGGGTGGTGGTGGGGAGCGGGAGTTCGACGGCGCCGACTCCGATGCCGATACTCCAGTGCTGTTCGCGGGCGAGGCGTAGTGCGACGTCGACGACGGTGCGCGCTCCGGTGGGCGAGTTCTCCACGACGGCCTGAACCTCGTCGCCCGCGGTTCGGTCGAACGGACGGAGGAGCGGCACGCCGTGCATGGCCTCGAGTAGGTCTTCGACGCGATCGCGTTCGCGTCGGCTTCCACGCTGATCGATCGTCATGACAAACATTCGTCAAGGCTAGTGCCTTGAAATATGCAAGTCAACGTTTTTGACTTGACTCCTGAATATCAAGCTCCACGGCTTGACGTGCCCGGGTTCGACCGCGCGTCGTCAGGCGCCAGTCCACGATCAGGCCCAGCACGCCCAGTGCAATGCAGGACGCCGACAACGCGAGCATCACCGGATCGGCGTTCCCGCCCAGCGCATCGCCCAGCACCACGATGCCCACTGTTCCGGGCACGACCCCGACGGCAGTGGCCAACGCGAACGGGGCGATGCGAATCGACGACACCCCGCAGCAGTAGTTGACCACCGAGAACGGAACGGGCGCGATCAACCGCAGCGAGCCCACCGCGAGCCAGCCTCGGCGAGCCAGGCTGTCGTCGATGGCCTTGACCGCCGGGTGGGTCATCCTGGTTGCGAACCATTCCCGACCTACTGCCCGGACCATGAGCAGCGCGATCACCGCGCTGACCGTGGACGCGCCGACGGTGACCACGATGCCGGTCACCGACCCGAACAAGACGCCCGCGGCAAGGGTGAAGAGCGTACGAGGGATCGGGGCAACCGTGACCAGTGCGTGCACGGCGAAGAACACGAGTGGGAACGCGGGACCGATCGAATGCGACCACTCGCGGATCTGAGCGACGGACGGATGTGGCGTGAAAGCTGCAGCGAGAGCGAGGACCAGGAGAAGGAGAACGAGGCCGATGAGCCGGGGGTCTCGAAAGCGCCTCTTCACATTCGCCGACAGTACCGGCAACCGCCCGGCAGCGACGCTTGCCGAACCCGATGCCCGCGCAGGCATGAGGTGATCCTCACGATAGTCTTCCAACAATCGCGGTTAACATCACAGACGTCGTAATTTGTCGATCTGCGTGCCGATCGAGTCGAGGGAGCAGTCACTGTGTCCGTTGCTTCACCAGAGAGCGCTTCGCAAGATGACGCTTCCATCAGTGCGTATGTCGTGTGGCAGAAGGCCGTCGCGGGCGTCCTCGCGAAGTCGAGACGAGTGGACGTCGCGGACCTTCCGGTCGATGCGGAGCACATGCTCGACGCAGTGACCTACGACGGAGTCTCGATCGCGCCGCTCTACGGTGTGCGCGACGAGCAACCGGAACATCCGCTGCCGGGCGTCCACCCGTTCGTTCGTGGCCGTGACCGTACTCGCGACGTGAACGCCGGCTGGACTGTCAGTGCGAAGTTCGGTGCAGGGAACTCCGACCCGGAGTCCATCAACGAGTCCATTCTGGACGGGTTGAACAACGGAATCAGTGGAGTGTGGCTCTCGATCGGTGGATCCGGACTTCCGGCGACCGGGGTAGCGCGTGCGCTGGACGGTGTTCTGTTGGATCTGGCTCCGGTGGTCGTCGACGCCGGGTCGGACGTCGCCGCGGCAGCCGACGCGATCTTCGCGGTGGCGGATTCCTCGAAGCTCGAAGACCGTGCCGCTGTCGACATCCGCTTGGGCGCTGCGCCGCTGACGGCCCGATTCGCCGGTGTCGGCGCTGTGAGCGTCGACGATGCGGTCGCGCTCGCCGTTCGCTCCGAGGCTCGTCCCGAGACCGTGCGCGCGATCACGGTGGACGGCACCGTGTTTCACAATGCCGGAGCGAGCGATACCCAGGAGGTGGGTGCATCGGTCGCGGCCGGATTGGAATACCTGCGTGCGCTGACCGCAGCAGGGTTGACGGCCGAGCAGGCTCTGGGGCAGATCGAGTTCCGTTTCGCCGCCACGGACGACCAATTCCAGACGATCGCAAAGTTCCGTGCAGCTCGAATGGCGTGGGCGCGGGTGGCTCAGGTCATCGGCGCGCCGGACGCGGGCGGCGCCCCGCAACACGCCGTCACCTCCGAGGCGATGATGAGCCAGCGTGATCCGTGGGTGAACATGCTGCGTACCACGCTTGCTACGTTCGGTGCAGGCATCGGTGGGGCAGACGCGGTGACCGTGCTGCCCTTCGACGCTGCCCTCGACGGTGGCGCTGCCGGAGTGTCGAAGACCTTTGCGGCCAGGATCGCTCGCAACACGCAGCTGCTGTTGCTCGAGGAATCGCATTTGGGGAGGGTGCTCGATCCGGGTGCCGGGTCCTGGTACATCGAGAAGCTCACCGACGACCTTGCGGCGAGAGCGTGGGAGTTCACCCAGAGCATCGAATCCGACGGAGGGTATCTCGCCGCGCTCGACTCGGGGTCGATGGCGGTTGCCATAGACCAGACGAAGGCGCAGCGCGATTCCGACGTCGCGCACCGGCGTACGCCGTTGACCGGAGTGAACGAGTTCCCGAACCTGGCCGAGGCGCCGATACCGCCCCAACCTGCCGCCACCGTCGCCCGGTACGGCGCTGCGTTCGAGGCGCTGCGAGACCGGTCGGATGCCTACCTGCTCCAACACGATGTGCGTCCACTTGCGCTTCTGGCACCGATCGGATCGGTTGCCGAGCACAACGTGCGAACGACCTTCGCGGCCAACCTCCTTGCATCCGGTGGAATCCACACCGAGAACCCGGGGCCACTGACCACCGATACGATCGCGGACGCGGTGCACAGTTCCGGAGCACGGGTGGCGGTGCTGTGCGGTACCGACCAGCGGTACGTCGACGAAGCGGGACCGGCGGTACTTGCATTGCGTCGAGCGGGAATCGAGCGTGTTCTTCTCGCCGGGCCCGAGAAGGTCTTCGGCCGCCCCGACGCTGATTCCGGTGTCGACGATGCGAGCCGCCCTGACGACTTCCTCACCGCCAAGGTCGACGCTGTTGCCGTGTTGACCGATCTTCTCGATTACCTGGGAGCCTGACGATGACCACTCATGACTCTCGTACGTCGCACGTCATCGGCAGTTTCGCCGATGTGCCGCTGAAGGATCCGTCGACACGTGCTGACGCCGCGCCGACGGCCGAAGACGTGACAGCACACATCGAGGCCGGTGCGGCAGCGAACAACTACACCGCCGAGCAGGTCGTGTGGTCCACTCCCGAGGGTATCGATGTGAAACCGGTGTACACCAAGGTCGATCGCGACGAGGTGGAGGCGCAGGGGTACCCGCTGGGCAGCTATCCCGGAACCCCGCCGTTCGTGCGCGGACCGTACCCGACGATGTACGTCAACCAGCCGTGGACCATTCGGCAGTACGCCGGCTTCTCGACGGCGGCGGAATCCAATGCGTTCTATCGCCGTAATCTCGCCGCCGGTCAGAAAGGTCTGTCCGTCGCGTTCGACCTCGCGACGCACCGTGGGTACGACTCGGATCATCCACGCGTGCAGGGCGACGTCGGAATGGCGGGTGTTGCCATCGATTCCATCTACGACATGCGCCAGCTGTTCGACGGCATCGACCTCGGCAGCGTGTCGGTGTCGATGACGATGAACGGTGCGGTCCTGCCGATTCTGGCGTTGTACGTCGCCGCAGCCGAGGAACAAGGTGTGCCGCCCGAGAAGCTTGCGGGCACCATCCAGAACGACATCCTCAAAGAGTTCATGGTGCGCAACACCTACATCTATCCGCCGAAGCCGTCGATGCGGATCATCTCGGACATCTTCGCGTACACGAGCGCGAAGATGCCCAAGTACAACTCGATCTCCATCTCCGGCTACCACATCCAGGAAGCCGGCGCGACAGCAGATCTGGAGCTGGCGTACACCCTGGCCGACGGTGTCGAATACATCCGCGCCGGGCTCGACGCGGGTATGGACATCGACACGTTCGCGCCGCGTCTGTCGTTCTTCTGGGCCATCGGCATGAACTTCTTCATGGAGGTCGCCAAGCTCCGCGCGGGTCGCCTTCTGTGGTCGGAGCTGGTGCAGAAGTTCGAACCGAAGAGCGCGAAATCGCGTTCCTTGCGCACACATTCGCAGACCTCGGGGTGGTCGCTCACCGCTCAGGACGTGTTCAACAACGTCGCGCGCACCTGTGTGGAGGCGATGGCGGCGACACAGGGCCACACACAGTCGTTGCACACCAACGCACTCGACGAGGCGTTGGCGCTGCCCACGGACTTCTCCGCTCGCATCGCCCGCAACACTCAGTTGCTGATTCAGCAGGAATCCAACACCGTGCGCCCCATCGATCCGTGGGGCGGCTCGCATTACGTCGAATGGCTCACCCACCAGTTGGCCGATCGTGCGCGTGCACACATCGCAGAGGTCGAGGCCGCGGGCGGCATGGCTCGAGCTATCGGCGAGGGTATTCCGAAACTTCGCATCGAAGAGGCCGCGGCGCGGACCCAGGCTCGCATCGACTCCGGTCGGCAGCCGCTGGTGGGCGTCAACAAGTACGTCCCGGACGAGCCCGACACCATCGAGGTTCTCAAGGTCGAGAACTCGAAGGTCCGCACGGAACAGATCGAGAAGCTGACACGTCTGCGCACCGAGCGAGACAACGCGGCCGTCGAAGAGGCGCTGGCCAACCTGACCAGGGCGGCAGCGACGTCGGAGAGCGGGCTCGAGAACAATCTGCTGCACCTGGCCATCGACGCAGCGCGCAAGATGGCCACCGTCGGGGAGATCTCCGACGCGCTGGAGAAGGTCTATGGGCGCCATCAGGCGGAAATCCGGACAATCAGTGGTGTGTATCGCGACGAAGCCGGCAAAGCGAAGAATCTGACCAAGGCCACCGAGCTGGTCGAGCAGTTCGCCGAGGACGAGGGACGCCGACCGCGAGTCCTGGTCTGCAAGATGGGCCAGGACGGTCACGACCGTGGTCAGAAGGTCATCGCGACGGCGTTCGCGGACATCGGATTCGACGTCGACGTCGGCCCGCTGTTCCAGACTCCGGAGGAGGTCGCACGTCAGGCGGCCGACAACGACGTTCACGTCGTCGGAGTGTCCTCGTTGGCTGCAGGCCACCTGACGTTGGTTCCCGCGCTGCGGGAAGCGCTCGCGGCGGTGGACCGCCCCGACATCATGATCGTCGTCGGCGGTGTCATCCCTCCGGGTGACTTCGACGAGCTCTACGCGGCAGGCGCCGCGGCGATCTTCCCGCCGGGAACGGTGATCGCGGACGCCGCGATCGGGCTCGTGGAGAAACTGTCGGTGCAGCTGGGTCACACTCCGCCCGATGCGCCGCGCGAGGCATCTGCCTGAACATGAGTTCTCCCAACAGAGGTGGTCGCACGATCGACATCGATGCGGTCGCGAGGTCGGTACTGTCCGGCGAACGGTCGGGGTTGGCTCGCGCGATCACTCTGGTGGAGTCGACGCGAGACGACCACCGAGACCTGGCTCAGCAGCTGCTGCTGCAGTTGCTGCCCAGGGCCGGTGGCTCACACCGCGTCGGAATCACCGGCGTTCCCGGGGTGGGCAAATCCACGTTCATCGACGCACTCGGGATGTACCTGATCGGCAAGGGGCATCGAGTCGCGGTGCTGGCGGTGGATCCGTCGTCGACGAGGACCGGTGGGTCGATCCTCGGTGACAAGACTCGAATGGCGAACCTGGCGGTTCAGAAGGACGCGTACATCCGGCCGTCCCCGACGTCGGGAACGCTCGGAGGAGTGGCACGGGCGACACGCGAGACGATCGTGCTCCTCGAGGCGGCAGGTTTCGACGTCATCCTCGTCGAGACCGTCGGTGTCGGGCAGTCCGAGGTCACGGTGGCCAACATGGTGGACTGCTTCGCGTTTCTGACCCTCGCGCGCACCGGCGATCAGCTGCAGGGCATCAAGAAGGGCGTTCTCGAACTCGCCGACCTCGTGGCCGTCAACAAGGCCGACGGCAAACACGCGATCGAGGCGAAGAGCGCGGCGCGCGAGCTGTCGGGGGCGCTACGGATGATCTACCCGCACGACGCGATCTGGCATCCGCCGGTCCTGACGATGAGTGCCCTCGAGAAGATCGGCCTCGACGACTTCTGGAACACAGTGCTGAAACATCAGCAGGTGTTGTCGGACGCGGGTCAGTTCGCGGAGAAGCGACGCACCCAGCAGGTCGACTGGACCTGGACCATGGTCAACGATCAGTTGCTGCGACGACTGGCATCCAATCCGGCAGTCCGGGCGATACGAGGCGATGTCGAACGACAGGTTCGCGACGGTTCGCTCACGGCCGCCCTGGCGGCGAAGGAGATCGTCGACGCGTTCGACGGCGTCTGACCTGTCGGTCAGCGCGGGTACAGGCGTTCCGCAAGTGCGCCGACACGGTCGATCAACTGATCGAAGAAGGCCTCCGGGTCGGTGGACGTCGCGATCAACGCATTGTTCGGTCTGCCCCACATCCCGCGTCGATCGGCCACGGTGGTTCCGCGAGTCAGCGTTCCGGTCAGTTCCACGTCCACAACGGCGGGAACGACGTCGATGATCGAGGGTTTCAGTGCCACGGCGGCTGCGAACGGATCGTGCATGTGGGCCAGGAATCCTTGATCGTGCTCGCGGTGGAATTCCATGTAGAAACGGACGGCATCGGCGAAGTGACGCACGACGGGGTTCGATGCGGCCGATCTCGTGAAGGGCGCGTCCGATTCCGAGATGATCTCCCGCGGTGTGCTTGCGGCGCGTGCCGCGAGTCGCTCGACGTGCGAGGGATACATCTCGATGGTCTCGGTCACGTCGAGCGGGCAGACGATCGGGAGGCGATCTGCGGGTAGACCGGAGAACGCAGCGAACACCTCCGCCGCGGCTTCCGGGTCGACGGCGATGTTCCACTCACTGGTCGGTGTCGTGTTTCCCGGATGCCAGAAGGTGCCGCCCATCACGACCAGACGCTTCAGAAGCCGGGGCAGGTCGGGCTCGACACGAATGGCCGTCGCCAGGTTAGTCAGCGGTCCGGTGACCAGGCCGGTGATCTCACCCGGTCGGTCGCGCACGAGTTCCACCCAGGCCGTCGTGGCGTCTCTGGCGGAGAGAGACCGCGTCGACACGGGAAGCTCGGCGTATCCGATGCCCTGAGGTCCGTGCGTGTCCTCCGTGGTCATCAACGGTGCGACGAGGGGCGCCTGTGCCCCCAGCGTCACCTCGATGTCCGTCGCGCGGCACAGGTCGAGCCACGCGAGGTTGTTCGCGGCAACCTGATCGACCGGGACGTTCCCTGCTGTGGACGCGATGGACAGAATGTCCGCTTCCGGACTTGCCAGCAGATAGAGCAGAGCGAGCGAATCGTCGATACCGGTGTCGACGTCGACGATCAGGGGAACGGTCGGGCGGATGTCGGGTAAGGATTCAGGCACGGTGTCATCGTGCCTTCCTCGGACGCGAACCGGTCGAGCCGGGGTCGACGACACGAGATCGGACGATGTCCGGTCTGCCCGATAGATCTCAATTGTCCCTGGCGGCAACAAAATTGGCGGAATCGGTCATTGACCTGGCGATACGTCCGGAAATCGAGCCGAGCGCACGGTTCGCGGTTTGAAGACTGGTTGTTGCTCTGGCTAACGTTGTGTAAATGACAGTCGAGCATCCGCGGTGGGGACACGACCACATTCAACATCTCAGGCGCGGTGTGTTCGCCAAACTCATGCACCGTAAACCGAGACTGACCGAGGACGGGATCACCGTCGTCGACCAGCCGATGCTCAAGCGTGCGGTCTCCGCGGCGGCGCTCGGCAACACGATGGAATGGTTCGACTTCGGTGTCTACGGCTACCTCGCCGCCACGCTGGGCAAGGTGTTCTACCCGGACGCGTCGCCTGGAGTCCAGCTGATCAGCACGTTTGCGACCTTCGCCGCAGCGTTCGTGGTCCGTCCGCTCGGTGGCCTGTTCTTCGGGCCTTTGGGCGACAGGATCGGTCGCCAGAAGGTCCTCGCGGCGACCATGATCATGATGGCGATCGGCACACTCGCCGTCGGCCTCATTCCGAGTTACGCGTCCATCGGCATCTGGGCTCCGATCCTGTTGCTCGTTGCTCGACTCGTTCAGGGCTTCTCGACGGGGGGCGAGTACGGGGGAGCGACGACGTTCATCGCCGAGTACTCGCCGGACAAGAGACGCGGATTCCTGGGCAGCTGGCTCGATTTCGGAACCTTCGTGGGATACGCCATGGGGTCGGGTCTGGTGACGATCCTCAACGCCGTCCTCGGCGACGCCACGATGGTCGAATGGGGTTGGCGCATACCGTTCTTCATCGCGGGTCCCATGGGAATCATCGGGCTGTACCTGCGGCTGAAGTTGGAAGACACCCCGGCTTTCCGCAAGCAACTCGACGATCACGACAACAAGGTCAAGCAGCAGGAGAGCGGAGCGCGCGAGATCGGCAAGATCTTCACCACGCACTGGCGTGCACTGCTGATCTGCATGGGAATCGTGTTGCTGTACAACGTCACCAACTACATGGTGACGAGCTACCTGCCGACCTACTTCACCGAGGTCGTCGGTCGCAGCCAACTCAGCGCCGATCTGCTCGTGCTGTCCGCGATGGTGATCGTGGTGTCGATCATCGTCGGCGTCGGTCGACTCACGGACTGGATCGGCCGCAAACCGGTGTTCGTGTTCGGGGCGGTGGCCCAGATCGTCCTGGCGATACCGTGTTTCCTGCTCGTTCAGCAGAGCGGGTGGTTCGGCCCGCTCGTGGGATGTCTCGTTCTCGGTGTCGTGCTTGCGTGCTTCGCCGCGCCGAGTGCCTCGACGCTTCCTGCGCTCTTCCCGACGCGCGTCCGCTATGCGGCCCTGTCGATCGGCTTCAATCTGTCGGTGTCGCTCTTCGGCGGCACTACACCGCTGGTGACCTCCGCGTTGGTGACCGCGACGGGAAACACGATGATTCCGGCGTTCTATCTGATCCTGACCGGCGTGATCGGTCTGATCGCGGTCGGGTTCTTGAGGGAGTCCGCCACTCAACCTCTGGAAGGATCCCCGCCCCAGGTCGATTCGCCGAACGAGGCCAAGGAGCTGTACTCCGAGGCTTCCGCGCTGCCGGCGCCCGCCGCCTGAGGCGAACGCCGGCCACACGGTCCGTCTAGACCTTCTTGGCCCAGATCTCGAATCCGGCAGCACGTAGCCGGTTCACCAGTGCGTCACCGAGGCCGGTCGCCGGGGTGAGAACGCCCCCGCCGCCGGGCAGGTCGGCCCTGTCGTGGACCAGCGCGAGAGCGGATTCGCCCAGCATCACCGAGGTGGCCTTGTATCCGGGGTCGCCCGACGCCTTGACCCGCGACCGGTAGTGCGCGCCGGTGGTCGTGGTGGTGTAGACATCGATCGTGAAGTGACCGTTCTCCTGCGCGGAGGGGCTCGGCCCGTCACCCGGCTTGGGCAGAATGCGGTCGAGGACGGGCTTGGGCAGGAACGTCATACCGAGCACCATGGCGCCGAGCCCGGCGGATACCGCGCCGGCGATGACGGGCGACGCGATGGAGGATCCGACCGACATGACCTCGCGGTATCGAAACGCGGTGCCGTAGGCCCAGTTCCGCAGTGCGTTGCTGCGCCGTACGACTCGGGTGTTGTACGACGCCATGACGAACGGCGCCTTCCATCCGCGTACGCCCGGCGCGATGTCCTTGCCGTTGACCAGAACCACGTCGGACTGGCGGCCGAGGTCCGGTTCTGTCGATCGGTCGGGGCTCAGCGAGTACGGCCGTGCTGCGAGGCGCCGCAGTGAGCCGTCCTTCTTGACTTCCTCGATCTGTGTTCGCAGCGAATCCACGGTGCCACCGCTGACTCCACCGCGCATCGACGTGACGACCAGCGTGGTGTCGGTCAGGTCGCCTGCGTCGTCTGCTGCGACGGCAGCGTGGAGCACGTGCACGCCGAGATCCGAAGGGACCGAATCGAACCCACAGGAGTGGACGATGCGTGCACCGGTGCGTCGCGCGATCTCGTGATTGGCATCGATGCTCTTGCGTGCGAACAACACCTCGCCGGTGAGGTCCACGTAGTCGGTCCCGGCCTCGGCGCACACCGTCGTCAGAGGTAGGCCGTACTTGGCGTACGGGCCGACCGTGGTGATCACGACGCGGGTGCTCTCGGCGAGTGAGCGCAGCGCGTCGGGGTCGGTCGAGTCGGCTTCGACGAGCGGCCACTCGGTGGCGGCACCCGGCAGTGATCGCCGCGTTGCCTCCAGCTTCTGCCGCGAACGTCCCGCGAGGGCAATTCTGGTGCCGCTCGGTGCGTGCTCGGCGAGGTACTTGGCGGTGAGGCGGCCGACGAATCCGGTGGCTCCGTAGACCACGATGTCGTAGGTGCGGTCGGTGGACGGTTGATCGGTCGGCTCGGTCGAGGTCATGTACTGGACAGTAACGCGTATCACTGACCGAGTCGAAGAACCGCCCGTGAGCGGGTGCGGAGCACCACGAACCCTGCCCAGGACGCCACCACGGTGACCGCGACCGCAACTCGGACCGCGGCGAGTGCGCTGTCCGGATAGATCACTCCGGTGAGGTACTGGTCGATGAAACCGGTCGACACCAGCGCTGCGCCCCCGGAGTTCACGCGCGCCCAGTTTTCCAGCGCGGTCAGCGGGCAGTCGATCCCGACGGCGACGGACGCCAACCCCCAGCCCGCGGCGCAAGCATGCAGCCATATCGTCCGCGGCCACTTCCACGCGAAGAATCCGCCCACCACGACATAGGCGATGAAGGCAAGGTGGACCACCACGGTGACGTCGGCGATCGCCCGATACAGCATGAGGGAATGGTATGCCTCAGAGCGCCCAGGTGTGGACGGGATCGCCCTCGCCCATCAGGGCCACGTAGTCCGACAACATGCCCGCGAGTGCTGCCTCGCGTGTCTGTCCGGCCTTCTCCCGCGCGACGACGGCGTCGCGCTGCCAGACGGAGCCGGACCGTCGGCTCAGGCAGCGGGCTTCGACCACGCCCAGATAGCGGTCGCGGACGTCGGCCCCGACGCCGTATGCCGCAAGCCCTGCGTCGGCCATGGGGAGCAGCCGGCGCAGGATCAACTCCTGCGGGCTGACCCAACCGACCTCGGGCCAGTACAGCCGAGAGTCGAAGCCCCCGCGCGCGGCCGAATGCAGGTTCTCGGCAGCGGCGTCGTACGACATCTGGCTCCACAAGGGGCGATCGGCGTCAGCGAGTGCGCGCACCGTGCCGTAGTAGAACGCAGCGTCGGCGAGGGTGTCGACGACGGACGGACCGGCGGGCAGCACGCGGTTCTCGAGGCGAATGTGGTGACCTCCACCGGATCGGTCGTAGATCGGCCGATTCCACCGGTACACGGTGCCGTTGTGCATGCGCAGCTCCGACAGCGACGGCGTGCCTCCGTCGGCGAGAACAGCTCCGGGGTCCTCGTCGCTGCAGACGGGGAGGAGGGCAGGAAAGTAGCGCGAGTTCTCCTCGAACAGGTCGAAGATCGAGGTGATCCACCGTTCGCCGAACCAGACCCGGGGGCGCACGCCCTGATTCTTGAGTTCCTGCGGCCTGGTGTCGGTCGCCTGTTCGAACAACGGTATTCGCGTCTCGTGCCACAAGGCTCGTCCGGCGAGGAACGGTGAGTTGGCAGCAAGTGCTACCTGCACACCAGCAAGAGCCTGGGCGGCATTCCAGTAGGCAGCGAAGTCGTCGGGTGCAACCTGGAGGTGGAGTTGGACGGACGTGCACGCGGCCTCGGGCAGGATGGTGTCCGTTATCGATTTCAGTTCCTCCGGCTCGTCCGCGCCGGGCAACCGGACTCCACCGATGTGCAATTCGATGTCTTCGCCGCGGGCGGCGAAGATTTGCTGGTTCAGCAGGTCGTAGCGGGGGTTCGCGGACAGCCAACGATGCTCGAAGTGCTTCTCCGCCAACGTCGGCAGCATCCCGATCATCACCAGGCGGCTTCCCGATTCACGGGCGCGTCGGTCCGCCTCGTTCAGCGAGCGGCGAAGGTCGGCCTCGAGATTCGAGATGCTGCTGCCGGACAACGGCCTGGGAGCCACGTTGATCTCGATGTTGAACTGCCCGAGCTCGGTCTGATAATCGGGATCGGCGATGGCGTCGAGCACTTGGGCGTTGGCCATGGACGGAGCCATGTTCTCGTCGACGAGGTTGAGCTCGACTTCCATGCCGATCTGTGGCTCACCGACGTCGAACGTCTCGTCCGCGAGCATGATCGCGAGTGCGTCGAGACAGTCCTGCACCTTCTGTCGGAATCGATGCCGGTCCTGCCGGGTGAACTTGCGCTGCTCGACATCGTCACCCATCGCAGACCACCGTCCCGTCGTGTCGTACCCCGAGGATCTCGTATATCCGTGAGTATGACAGGGCAAACGTCGACGATCGGGTACTACCAGGGCGACGGCTGGTAGTCCTTGAGGAACTTGCCGTAGAGGTCCACGCCGAGCTCGCCCTGCACGATCGGGTCGTAGACGCGAGCCGCACCGTCGACCAAATCCAACGGTGCGTGGAAGCCTTCGTCGGCCAGACGCATTTTCGTCGGATGGGGTCGTTCGTCGGTGATCCAGCCGGTGTCCACAGCGCTCATGAGAATGCCGTGCTCGAGCATCTCCTTGGCACTGGTGCGCGTCAGCATGTTCAGCGCTGCCTTCGCCATGTTGGTGTGCGGATGGCCGGGACCCTTGTAGGCGCGGCTGAACTGCCCTTCCATCGCGGAGACGTTGACGACGTACTTACGCCGGGCAGTCGACGCCTGCATCGACGCACGCAACCTCGACACCAGAATGAACGGAGCCACCGAATTGCACAGTTGCACTTCGAGTAACTCGACAGGGTCGACCTGCTCGACCGTGTGAATCCAGCTGTTGGTCCCCGCCAGATCCGGCACCAGGCCACCGGCGTCGATCGCGATTCCCTTCTCGATGCGCTCCGCGGTGGCCGAACCTGCGATCAGCGCAAGGGAACTGACCGCCTCGGCCGACAACGCCTCGCCGGTCACGGCGCCGTCGTCGCTGTGCGGCAGTGATTTCGCGAGTGATGCCGGATGCGCTTCGCTGGTTTTACCGAACGAGATGGTCGCGACGTCGGAACCTGCGGGAAGCGCTTCGGATTCCGCGTCGATCAGTGCGCTGTAGGAACCGGGGGAGCGCTTCACCGTCTGCGCGGCGTTGTTGACGAGAATGTCCAACGGGCCCTCTGCGGCCACCGAATCCGCCAACGCCACCACCTGCGCCGGATCGCGGAGATCGATGCCGACGACCCGAAGGCGATGCAGCCAGTCGGCGCTGTCCTCCATAGCCGAGAATCGACGAACCGCGTCGTTCGGAAAGCGGGTCGTGATCGTGGTGTGCGCACCGTCGCGCAACAGTCGCAGAGCGATGTACATACCGATTTTGGCGCGTCCACCGGTGAGCAGTGCACGTCGGCCAGTCAAATCGGTACGCGCATTACGTTTTCCGCGATTGAACGCCGCGCACTCCGGGCAGAGTTGGTGATAGAACGCGTCGACGAGGGTGTACCGCTGCTTGCAGATGTAGCACGGCCGCGCGCGGATCAGCGTTCCCGCGTACTCGCCCGACGCGCGTGCAGTCAGCGACAGTCCGGCCGTCTCGTCGTCGATACGATCCGGCGAACCGGTCGCAGTCGAGGCGACGACGGCTCGGTCGGCTTCCGACTTCGCGTTGCGCGCGGCGATACGCCGCGAGCGCTTCAAATCCTTGAAAAGCTGACCCGAGGCCCTTTGCACGACAATGGAATCAGGATGATTCTTATCCAACGATCCCGCCTGCCTCAGCACCCGTAGGCACGCTTCGAGATCCGCGGGATCGATTCCCTCCGCGGCGGTCGAAACAGCGTCGAATTCGGCATCGAATTCGGCATCGGCATCGGTGTCGGACCGGGCGTCGAACTCGGGATCGGTCATCGGTTTGTCCTTTCGCACTGCGCCCGCACCGTCGTCAACGCAGGCCCACACAACGACATAGACCCCGATTCCGCTGGAATCGGGGTCTATGTCGTCTGTCTCAACTCAGAAATCTCGGATCTTCTCGATCCCTGGTGTCCGAGGGGGGACTTGAACCCCCACGTCCGTTAATAGGACACTAGCACCTCAAGCTAGCGCGTCTGCCATTCCGCCACTCGGACCAGATGTTCTTCAGATGTTGTTCAGTTGTTCGCACACCCGCTCGCTGCGTGCTCGACAAAGATATAGCAAGGGTGCCCGATCGCCCAAATCCGCACGTCAGTTCGCCCGACGCCCGAAGACTGGTGGTAGGAAAGTGATGTGTCTTCTTCCGATAATTCACCTGCCAGTCCCGTACACACCACCGCGCTCGACGAGGTCGTGGATCTCGTCAGTTCGCTGATCAGATTCGACACGTCGAACACCGGGGAACTCGCGACGACCAAGGGCGAGAAGGAGTGCGCCGAGTGGGTTGCGCACAAGCTTCAGGAAGTGGGATACGACACCGAATACGTCGAGTCCGGCGCACCCGGTCGCGGCAACGTCTTCGCGACGCTGCCGGGCGCGGACCCCAGCAGAGGGACGTTGCTGATTCATGGTCACCTCGACGTCGTTCCGGCCGAACCGGCCGACTGGAGCGTTCATCCGTTCTCCGGCGCCGTCGAGGACGGATACGTCTGGGGCCGCGGTGCCGTGGACATGAAGGACATGGTCGGTATGGCGCTCGCGTTGGCACGGCAGTTCAAATCCAACGGCACGGTGCCACCGCGCAACATCATGTTCGCGTTTCTCGCCGACGAGGAGAACGGCGGACGGTGGGGTTCGCAGTGGCTCGTCGAGCATCGTCCCGACCTGTTCGAAGGCGTCACCGAAGCCGTCGGCGAGGTAGGAGGGTTCTCTCTGACCGTCGCCAGACCGGACGGCACCGAGAAGCGGCTCTACATGGTCGAGACGGCGGAGAAAGGTCTCGGGTGGATGAAGCTGACCGCCAAAGCTCGCGCCGGCCACGGATCGTTCCTGCACGACGAGAACGCCGTCACCTACCTCGCGGAAGCGGTCGCGAAGTTGGGCAACCACACCTTTCCGCTGGTCATCTCCGACTCCGTCGCGGAGTTCCTGTCCGCGGTAGCCGAGGAAACGGGGCTCGACTTCGACCCGACCTCGCCCGACCTCGACGGCACGCTACAGAAGCTCGGAAGCATCGCGCGGATCGTCGGTGCCACGCTTCGGGACACCGCCAACCCGACGATGCTGAAGGCCGGTTACAAGGCCAACGTCATCCCCCAGACCGCAGAAGCCATGGTCGACTGCCGTGTCGTTCCCGGCAGGCAGGCCGAGTTCGAACGCGAGGTCGACGAGCTGATCGGGCCCAACGTCGAGCGGGAATGGGTGACCAAACTCGACTCCTACGAGACGACGTTCGACGGGCACCTCGTCGACGCGATGAACGATGCCGTGCTTGCCCACGACGAGAACGGTCGAACCGTCCCCTACATGCTGTCCGGTGGCACCGATGCGAAAGCGTTCGCAAAGCTGGGTATCAGGTGCTTCGGTTTCGCACCGCTGAAACTGCCACCCGAACTGGATTTCGCGGCACTTTTCCACGGCGTGGACGAGCGGGTACCCGTCAGTTCGCTCGAGTTCGGTACACAGGTATTGGAACACTTCTTGCTCCACAGCTGAAAAGAAATACATCGAGAGGGCTGATCACGTGACGTACGACCCCTATGCATCACTCCCGTCGCTTGCCACGTTCGAGCTGACGTCAGAAGACGTCACCGATGGTGGAACTTTGGCGACGCAGCAGGTCAGCGGCATCATGGGTGCAGGCGGCCACGACAATTCACCTCAGTTGTCGTGGTCCGGATTCCCCGACGAGACCAAGAGCTTCGTCGTCACCGCCTACGACCCGGACGCGCCCACCGCCTCCGGATTCTGGCATTGGGCAGTGGCGAACATCCCGGTATCGACGACGTCGCTCGTGTCCGGTGCAGGAGATGACGGCGGCACCGGCATCCCGAGTACAGCGCTGACGCTGAAGAACGACGCGGGGCTGTTCCGCTACATCGGCGCTGCACCCCCCGCCGGTCACGGACCTCACCGCTACATCTTCGCGGTGCACGCCGTCGATGTGGAAAGACTGGAGGTCGACGAGACAGCGACGCCGGCCTACCTAGGATTCAACCTGTTCTCACATGCGATCGGCAGGGCACTGCTGACCGCGACCTACGAAGCCTGAGCGTACGACTGCGCCCGTTCCGCCCGCTGTGGTGCGGGCGGAACGGGCGCAGTTCCCAGTGCCGTCGTCCGATTTCGCAGATGTTCGGATTTGGCAGATGTCCGGATTTATCTGTGTGCAGAGCCCACCGCGTCGGCGAGAGTGTCGAATCCTTCGGCACGGAGTCGCTTCGCGATCCCTCGGTTGATCGACCGCATCCAGAACGGCCCGCCATAGATGAAACCGGTATAGCCCTGAACCAGTGACGCGCCGGCCGTGATGCGTTCCCATGCCTGATCGGGTGTCTCGATTCCTCCGACCGATACCAGTGCGATGGATCCTCCGACACGGGTGTACAGCTTCCTGAGGACATCCAAGGACCGATCGGCCAGTGGTGCACCGGACAGTCCGCCGGCCCCGATGGTGTCCACCGCGTCGGCCGGCGTCCGCAACCCGGAGCGGCCGATCGTCGTGTTGGTAGCCACGATTCCGTCGAGACCGAGTTCGACGGCGAGGTCGGCGACCGCGTCGATGTCCTCGTCGAGAAGGTCCGGTGCGATCTTGACCAGCACCGGTACCGATACGACCGCTTGGACGGCCGACAGGATCGGACGCAACGATTCCACTGCTTGAAGGTCGCGAAGACCTGGAGTGTTGGGGGAACTGACGTTCACCACGACGAAGTCCGCGAGTGGCCCGAGGAGAGTCGCACTGGCGGTGTAGTCCGCTGCGGCTTCGGACGCGGGAGTCACCTTCGTCTTGCCGATGTTCGCCCCGATGGGAATGCCCCCACGGCGATGACGCAGAGCGTTCGCCGCGTGGCCGGCGCCGTGGTTGTTGAAGCCCATGCGGTTGATCAGTGCGCGGTCGGCGGGCAGCCTGAACAGTCGTGGCTGCGGGTTGCCCGGTTGTCCCTGTGCGGTCACCGTGCCGATCTCGGCGAAGCCGAATCCGAGCGGACCCCACACGTCGACTCCGTCGGCGTTCTTGTCGAAACCTGCGGCAAGTCCGAGTGGAGTTGCGAAGTCGACGCCGAACGCGGTGCTCTTCAGGGCGGGATCGTTCACGACGAGGACCTTCGCCACGAGCGCGCGGATCGGTGACCACGCCGTTGCTGCGCGCATCGCGAAGAACGCGAGATGGTGAATGCGTTCCGGGGAGACAAGGAACATCAAGCGAAGCAGAGCGCGGTACACGAGCCTTCTTTCGACCTAGATTCCCGGGTCCGGGATGTGGTGTGCAGTTTTCTTACGTTTGAGCAGTACCTTGCGGCTGCCGTCGGTGTACAGGCGCACACGGGAGAGTTCCCAGCCGCCGAACTCGGCTTGGATCGCCAGTCTCATGGATGCGGTCACCCGTGTGACATCAGGCGGCAGACGCAACGGAATGTACTCCCAGTCGTCGGACCCGGACTCCCACTCCGCAGGCATTCTGCTGCGTGTGCTGTTGTTCTTCAAACGCTGCGCCCTTCTACGTGCCGTGCGCCGTCGACCCGCCGTGAGCGTTTTACAGGCTCAGCCCTGTTCGGCGGTGTCGATTCGCTGCAGACCTTCTCCGGTAGCGGACCCCACGTAGAGATCGCCCGTTTGCGGGTCGACCGTGATGGAGTCCGGTTGTCTCACCGTGGAGAACCTGTGCGACTCGACGGGAATTCCTGTGTCCAACGTGTAACCGACCACCTCGTTGTCCGCTGGAGTGGTCACCCACACCGTGTCGGACTTGTCATCGTAGGCGACGGCCCACGGCTGCGCACCGACCGGAAAACGCTGACGAAGCAGAAGATCGTCGGACGAGTACACCAGCAGTTCTCCGCCTGCGGCATCCGTGACGAGAATCCGTCCGTACTCGTCGGTATCGAGGTGAGCTGCGCCGGTGCCCGCTCTGAGGGCGAGGCCGAGGGATCGGTCGTCGACGTCCACCTCGGTCAACGAGGTCTGGTGACGGTCCAGAGCGGCCAACCCGTGCTCGGTGGAGGCAAGCGCGTCGACCGATGTGAGGCCACCGATGGACTGTGATCGGTTCGCGTCGAAGTCGACGATATGAATACTGCCACTGTCGTCGCCCGCGACGACGGTGCCGTCCGAGAGAGTGGCTGCGCTGAGAAGGTTGCTGCCGATGTCCACGTTTCGAATCTCCGAGCTGCGGAGATCGATCGCGGCGAGGCCGCCGTTCATGGGGGCAAGCACGATGCCGTCGGAACCGGGGACCACATCGGCCGCCTCACCGGGAAGCGGAACCGACCGCGGCGGGACGGCTGCTTCGTCGGCATCGAAGACCGTCAGAGCGGTGCGCGCATCGTCGAGCGCGACGATGCTGCGCGTCGCCGGTTCGAATGTGGTGGAATGCAGTCCGGAGGGGGAAAGAACGACCGAACCGCTCGGGGGAGTCGACGTTTCGGGCGACGTTATGCCGGTGAGGGGTTCGAGGTCGACCGCGTCCGGTTCGTCCGACGAGCCGGACCCGGAGTCCGAGCATCCGGCCACCAGCAGACATGCGGATGCGACCGCGGCTAGTAGATGCCACGGGGTGTGTCGAGCGTTCATCGATCCGCAAATCCTTCTCTCGGGGCGCTGTCAGCACCGTCGGTGCACCCGTTCACCTTGCCTGACGATCGATGAGCGGTGTTCGCCGGACCTCCGGTGACCGAGCGTGGACACCTCGGCGGTACCGTGATTCGGCACCCTGTTCCGTCGAGACCCAGGACCGTCGAGACCCAGGACCGTCGAGACCCAGGACCGTCGAGACCCAGGACCGTCAAGAGCCAGGACCGTCGAAAATACGAGGAGTGGAGTTGGCGACCGAAAACGACAGCGACGCGGTGGGTGTCGCGACGTTCCAGGTGGAGCAGGTCAGCACGGGTGCTCAGGCGAGTGGGTTCGGCAGCACCGAGGACAACAGGCCGTTCGCGTTTCGCGTGTACAAGAGGACGCTGTACCTCGAGATTTATCGAGCGGATCTTCCGTCGCCGGTTCCGGACCGCTCCGACGTGACGGCAGTCGCGGAGCAGTCGGTCACCGAGATCGATCTGACCGACGAACGAAGCATCGTCGCGGCGGTCAGAGACGCGGTCGGTTCCGCCGATTCGCTCGGCGCGGACGCAAAGGAATCCTCGGCCGTCCGATCGTTTCTGGGCCGAGTCGGTTCGGTGATGGCGTCCATCTAGTTCCCAACTCGCGGCGAACCCTCCGCTCGATCGCCGCGGACGGGTAGCACCAGCAGCCCGCCGGTTCGCGGATGGTCGAACACCTCCACGCGGTGGCCGTACACGCGGGTCAGAAGCTCCTCGTTCAGAGTCGACCGCGGAGATCCGACCGCGACCAGGGCGCCGCGGTCGAGGATCGCGATTCGGTCGGAGTAGGCGGCTGCCAGCGCGAGATCGTGCAGGACTACGACGACTGCGTCTCCGCGGCGAGCACCGTCACGTGCCACGGACATGACGGTTTCCTGGTGGCCGATGTCCAACGCGGCGGTCGGTTCGTCGAGCAACAGCGTAGAGGTTCTCTGCGCCAGCACCCGCGCCAGTGATACACGGGCGCGCTCGCCGCCGGACAGACCGGCGAACGGGCGATCCGCGAATTCCGAAACATCGCAGTGCTTCATGGCGAGGGCGACCGCGGCATCGTCGTTCTCTGCTTCGTCCGTGCCCGTCCACGGTGCCCTGCCCATGCGGACGACCTGGTGCGCGGTGAAGGAGAACCCGACGGTGTGCTGCTGAGGGAGAACCGCACGGCGTCTCGCGGCGTCGAGATCCGACCAGTGGGCGAGCGATCGTCCGTGCAGTTCGACCGACCCGGCGACAGGTCGGAGTTCGCCGGTGAGTACGGCCAGCAGTGTGGATTTGCCTGCGCCGTTCGGCCCGACCAGTGTCAGAACTTCGCCGGCGACGACGTCGATATCGACGCCGCCGAGGACTTCCCTACCGGAACGGACGGCGGTGACTCCGGCGGTGCTCATGGTCACGGTTCCGGCCGTCACGTCGTCGGGAAGGTCCCGGTTCCGTCGAAACAGTGTCATGCCCATCCGCCTTGCTTGGCGCGAGTTCTACGCAGCATCCAGAAGAAGAACGGTGCGCCGATCAGTGACGTGATCATGCCGAGGGGCATGTCCACGTTGTCGACGAGCGTTCGTGCGAGCAGATCCGACGCGAGAAGAACGACGGCACCGCACAGTGCGCTCGCCGGAACCAGCGTTCGATGGGCCGGACCGAGCAGCATGCGCATCAGATGTGGGACGACGAGGCCGACGAACAGAATGATTCCGGTGAACGCAACCCCGGAGGCGACCAGAACGGCCACGATGACGATGGCGGTCTGTCGCAGTCGTTCCACGTTCACGCCGAGGTGCCGGGCGACGTTCTCACCGAGTGAGAGCAGGTCCAGTCGTCGTGACAGGGCGAGGGACGCTCCGATTCCGACGACGGCGAGCGGCGCCACGACGCCGACGGCCTGCCACGTCGCGCCCGAGAGCGATCCGAGTTGCCAGAAGACGATCTGATCGCGCGCTGCGGGTGAGGCGACGAACGTGAAGAACGCGATGAGTCCGCCGGCGAACGCGTTGATCGCAACGCCGGTGAGGATCAGCGTGACCACCTCCGTCCGGCCACCGCCTCGGGCCAACACGTACACGAGCACCGTTGTGATCAACCCGCCGAGGAATGCGGCGGTGGCGACCGACCACACCCCGGCGAACGCTCCTCCGAGAACGAACACCGAGGACGCTCCGACAGCTGCGCCCGAGGACACGCCGATCACTCCTGGTTCGGCGAGCGGATTGGCGAACACTCCCTGCAACAGGGCACCGGCCGTGCCGAGGCAGGCTCCGACGACGGCACCGAGAACGATGCGGGGAAAGCGAACCTGCCACAGGGTGACTTCCCCGCTGGGGTGGGCGGGCATGGGCCCGACGTCGAGGCCGATCCGATGCAGGACGCTGCCCACCACTTCGAGTGGCGTCGTCGGAACCTGACCGACGCACGCCGAATACACCGCGAGTCCGACGGCGAGGATCGCCAGGACAGCGAAGACGACGGTGGTACGGAGCCGAGCGCGTGTCGGCGCGGCTGCAGTCGATGTGTCCATCAAGCGGGCGCGTAGACGGCCTCGGCCAGCGCGCTCAGAACTTTGCCGGTGTTGGGGCCGAAGCTGAGAACGACACCGTCGGCCATGTCGACGATGCGCTCGGCCTGCCCCGCCGGTGTCTGTGCGATGCCGGGTACCTGTGCGAGGCCGTCGATCCCGCCGATCGAGTCGAGTCCACCGGACATCATGAGGATGACGTCCGGTGCGGCGGCGATGAGGGCTTCGCTGGTGATCGGGACGAACTGTTCGGTCAGACCCGATGCGGTGCCTGCGTCTTCCGCGCCGAGACCGGCGATGAGTGCGTCGGCTCCTGACCCGGGCCCGGCGAGCATCTTGATCGCCGGGCCGCGCATGTAGAGGAACGCGATCTTCACCGGCTCACCGCCGCTGGGTGCACTCGACGATGCCTCGGCGATTTCGGCCTCGGTGCGCTGTGCGAGGGCTGCGCCGCGCTCGGGTACCCCCAGAGCGTTCGCCACGGACACGATCTGGTCCCCGACCGTGTCCATCGTTCGGGTCGGATCGAAGAAGACGACGGGGATACCGGCCGCACGGAGCTGATCCTGCACTCCGCGTGGGCCGACACTGGTATCGGTGAGAACTACCGTCGGGGCGAGCGCGAGGATGGATTCGGCGCTGAGCGAATGGCCGTTCGGCGTGACATCGGCAACACCGGCGACGGCCGGGAACTCTGCGGACGTGTCCCGACCGACGAGGTTGTCGCCGAGCCCGAGCGCATAGACCGTGGTGGTGAGCGTTCCGTATTGATCGGCTGCGACGATGCGGCTGGCGTCTGTGATCGTGACGTCGGTTCCGTCGACACCGCGGACCGTCACCGGCAGAGTCGGCTGCTGCTGGGCGTCGACGGGTTCCGGATCGGGATCGGCGATCACGGCGGTACGCGGACCGATGGAACCCGCTGTGGAGTCCGCCTGCTGGTCGGGGCCGGAGCACGCTACCGAGGCGAACACGGTAGCCGCCACGACAGCACCCACGGCCGAGCGACGCAGAAATCGTTGCGGTGTCGACGAGAAGTTCACGCAGACAAGGTTAGCCTGAGTTGACTCAGCTGCTGACGTCGTCGAGTGCGGACGTGATTGCGCGGGGGAGTTCCAGGTCCTCGACGACCAGGATGCCGGTGAGCTGCGCAAGATCACGCGCACCGACGATCGCCGACGCCACCCCTGGCCTGTCGCGTGCCCAGGCGAGGGCCACGGTGAGCGGGGATGTCTTCAAGCCGCTCGCAGCCGTGACTGCGGCTTCGACGACGTTCGCGGCGCTGTCGGTCAAGTACCCGGCGATCGACTCGGCATAGGCGTCGTCGGCGCCGCGCGAATCGGCAGGCGTGCCGTGGCTGTACTTTCCCGTCAGCACCCCTCCCGCAAGCGGAATTGCTGCCAGCACGCCGACACCGTGGTGCTGCGCGGCGGGCAGAAGTTCGTCCTCGATCCCGCGTGCGAGCAGCGAGTACTCGGCCTGCGTCGCGACGATTCGTCCTGCACCGGCCGCGCCCGCCGCCGTCGCCAACTGCCAACCGAGATAACCGCGGGCGCCGACGTACCGCACCTTTCCGCTCGTCACCGCGTAATCCAAGGTCGAGGCGATCTCGTCGACGGGGGTGTGTTCGTCCCAAGCCCCGACCTGCCACAGGTCCAGGTACTCGGTGCCGAGTTCGCGCAGCGTGTTCTCGAGTTGGTCGAGCAACGATCGGCGTGAGCAGTCGACGCGGTAGCGCCCACCGGTGGTGATTACTCCCGCTGCGCTGCTCACGATCAGTTCGCGCCGGGGAACGACGTCGTCGAGTACCTCGGCGAGTACGCGTTGCGCGCGGCCTTCGCCGTAGGACGGAGACGAGTCGACGAGTGTTCCACCGGCCTCGGCGAATGCCGACAGCTGCGCGGCGGCGTCGTCGCCGTCCGTTCCGCTACCCCAGCCGAGAGTTCCGAGACCGAGTCGGGATACGCGCAGGCCACTGGATCCGACAGATCTCTGCTTCATGGTGTTCTCGAGATTCCTCACGTTGTGTCCGGCGCCAGATGAGCACAGTAGTGCGCCCGCCCCGTCGATGCGAGCTTGCCGCGGCTCGTCCTCGTGTGTCGGCCTGTGCGGCAGTGCGCTGCCGGGTACCGTCGTGGCCGTGAAATGTGTAGAGGGACCAGGTTTCGACGTGCTCGGGGAATCGGGTCGTGCGGGGGTGCGCCAGTGATCGGCGAGTCGATGACCTGGTTGCAGGCGATCATTCTCGGAGCTGTCCAGGGGCTGACCGAGTTTCTCCCGATCTCGTCGTCGGGGCACCTGAGAATCGTGTCGGAGGTGTTCTTCGGCGACGACGCAGGCGCGTCGTTCACTGCCGTGAGCCAGCTCGGCACGGAAGCTGCGGTGCTCCTCTTCTTCTGGCGCGACATCGTTCGCATCGTCAAGGCGTGGTTCGCCGGGTTGCTGGACAAGGCGAAGCGAGATCTCGATTACCGGCTCGGCTGGTACGTCATCATCGCTACCGTTCCCATCGGTGTCCTCGGCATTCTGTTCAAGGACCAGATCCGGACCGGCGCGCGGAACCTGTGGCTCATCGCGACCATGCTCATCGTGTTCGCGATCGTCATCGCGGTGGCCGAGTACGTCGGCACCAAGCGTCGTCCCATCGAGAAGATCACCACGCGTGACGGTCTCGTCATGGGTGCGGCTCAATGCCTCGCGCTCATTCCAGGCGTGTCGCGTTCCGGAGCGACGACCAGTGCAGGCTTGTTCCTCGGTCTGGAGCGCGAGGCCGCCGTGCGATTCTCGTTCCTGCTGGCGATCCCCGCCGTCACTGCATCCGGCCTGTTCTCGCTGCCCGACGCGTTCGAGCCGGCCGGGGAAGGGCTGAACGCGTCGGGTGCGCAGTTGGTGGTGGCGACGATCATCGCGTTCGCGCTGGGCTACGCGTCGATCGCGTGGCTGCTGAAGTTCGTGGCGAACCACTCGCTGTACTGGTTCGTCGGTTACCGCATCGTTCTCGGCATCGGTGTCATGGCGTTGTTGTCGGCGGGCGTCGTCTCCGCGACCTGACAGCTGCGCAGCGGATACTAGTGTGGTGTCATGACGGTGATCTTGTTGCGGCACGGCCGCTCTACCTCCAACACCGCAGGGACGCTCGCGGGTAGGTCACCCGGGATAGACCTCGACGACAAGGGGCGCGAGCAGGCGCAGCGCGTCGCCGAACGTCTCGGCGGCCTGCCCGTCGAAGAGGTCGTCCGCTCTCCGTTGCAGCGGTGCGAGCAGACGGTCGAGCCGCTGCTCGAGCGCCGAGGCCTGACTGCGGTCGTCGACGATCGTCTCGAAGAGGTCGATTACGGCACGTGGACCGGCCGCAGCATCAAGGAGTTGCTCGCCGAGCCGTTGTGGAAGGTGGTCCAGCAGCATCCGTCGGCGGCAGTGTTCCCCGGCGGTGAGGGTTTGGCTCAGGTCCAGGCCCGGGCGGTGACGGCGGTGCGTGAACACGACCGCAGGCTCGCCGCCGAGTACGGTCGCGATGTGCTGTGGGTGGCCTGCTCCCACGGTGACGTCATCAAGTCGATCCTGGCGGACGCGGTCGGCTGCCACCTCGATGCGTTCCAGCGCATCGTGGCCGATCCGGCCTCGATCAGCGTCATCCGGTACACCGAGACCCGTGCTTTCGTCCTTCGAACCAACGACACGGGAGCCGATCTGTCGGGCCTCGTCGTCGCGGCCGAGAAGGCGCCGCACGCGGAGTCCGCAGCCGGTTCGCCGTCGGATTCCGACGCTGTCCCCGGCGGCGGCTCCGGGCCCGCTGCCCACAGTGGGGGATAGGTTCAGGGCCTTCGCTCCCTCGATGGCGGATAGGTTCGGGAGCTTCGCTCCCTCGATGGCGGATAGGTTCGGGAGCTTCGCTCCCTCGACGGCGGATAATGGGCACGGCCCGCAGGGGCGGATAATGGAGAGCTGTGATCCTTCGTCGGTGAAGAATCACGAGACAGGATTGTCGACAAGATCTAGACGCAGGAGGTGCAATGCCACGCGCAATACATGTTTTCCGCACCCCTGATCGATTCGTCGCCGGAACCGTGGGTGAACCGGGCGACCGATCGTTCTTTCTTCAGGCCGTGCACGAGCACCGCGTGGTGTCCGTTGCACTGGAGAAGCAGCAGGTGCAGGTCCTGGCGGACCGTATGGGATTGCTGCTCGACGAAGTGCATCGTCGTTTCGGCGCCGAGATCCCGCCCGAGGAAACCGAGGTCGGGGACACCAGCCCGCTGCTGACACCGATCGACACCGAGTTCCGAGTCGGGACCATGGGCCTGGGGTGGGATGCGGACGCAGGCGCCGTCGTCGTGGAACTCCTCGCCGTGAGCGAATCGGAGATCGACGAGTCCGTCGTGCTCGACGACACCGAGGACGGTCCCGACGCCGTCCGCGTGTTTCTCACTCCGGTGCAGGCGCGAGAATTCGCCCTTCGATCAGAGCGCGTGATCGCCGCCGGACGTGCTCCGTGCCCCCTGTGCGGACAACCACTCACGCAGGAGGGCCACATCTGCATCCGAACGAACGGGTACCGTCGCGACGCCACCTTCGGATCCGCGTCGGAACTCGGTGACGAGCTTTGACCGACACTCGGCCGCCGTTCGAGGGCCTGCAGTCCATGATCGACGGTGAGCTCACCGTCGTCGGACGGGTCGTCACGGCCAGCAACGCGACGCTGGTGTGCGATGCGGCCGACGCTGCGGGCGGTGAACCCGTGCGGTGCGTCTACAAGCCGATTCGTGGCGAGGTCCCGTTGTGGGACTTCCCCGACGGGACCCTCGCCGGACGCGAGGTCGCCTCGTTCGAGATATCCGACGCCCTCGGCTGGGACGTCGTGCCCCCGACCGTGCTGCGGGACGGTCCCTTCGGACCCGGCATGGTGCAACGCTGGATCGACACCCCCGAACCACACGGAGACCGGGGCGACCGAGTGGATCTGATCGACATCTGCAGGCCCGATCTGGTCCCGTCCGGGTGGATACCGGTACTGCAGGCGTACGACGGTGAGGGGGAGGAAGTCGCGCTCGTTCACGCGGACGACCCTCGCCTCCAGCGGATGGCCGTCCTGGACGTACTGCTCAACAACGCGGACCGCAAGGGCGGTCATGCGCTCGAAGGACTCGACGGTTACGTCTACGGCGTCGACCACGGAATATGCCTGCATTCGGAGGACAAACTGCGGACCGTGCTGTGGGGTTGGGCGGGCACCACCGTCGACGATGCGTTGATGGCCGACGTGGTGACCTTCGTCGACACCTTCGCCGACGCGGTGGAGCCCCGCATTCGCGGGCAGATCACCGAGGCCGAGGTCGATGCCCTGCTGGCCCGCGCGTGCGCGTTGGTGGCCGACCCGGTCATGCCGGAGCCGCGCTCGAGCAGGCCGATACCCTGGCCGGCCTTCTGACGCCCTGCCCGCGCTCCGATCCGTCTCGGATAGGCTTGTACGCATGCAATCTTGGTCCGATACTGCCGTACCGTCGATCCCTGGTCAGGGGCCGCCGCTTCGGTTGTACGACACGGCGGATCGTCAGGTCCGGCCGGTCACGCCGGGTTCCGAAGCAAAGATGTACGTCTGTGGAATCACCCCGTACGACGCCACACACCTCGGGCACGCCGCGACGTATCTCACATTCGATCTGGTGAACCGCATCTGGCGGGACGCCGGACACGACGTGCACTACGTCCAGAACGTGACCGACGTCGACGATCCGCTGTTCGAACGTGCGGACCGATACGGTGAGAACTGGATCGACCTGGGCACCCGGGAGATTCAGCTCTTCCGTGAGGACATGGAGGCGCTCCGGGTTCTTCCGCCCCGCGACTACGTCGGAGCGGTCGAGTCCATCGACGAGGTCATCGAGTTGGTCGAGAAGCTGGTGGCTTCGGGTGCGGCGTACGTCGTGGACGATCCCGAGTTCCCCGATGTCTACTTCCGAGCCGACGCGACCACGGAGTTCGGATACGAGTCGGGCTACGACCGGGCGACGATGGACCGATTCTTCGCCGAACGTGGTGGCGACCCGGAGCGGGCGGGCAAGCATGACCCGCTCGACGCTCTGTTGTGGCGCGCCCACCGCGAAGGCGAGCCGTTCTGGCCGTCCCCGTTCGGACCGGGACGTCCGGGATGGCACATCGAGTGCGCCGCAATCGCACTGAACCGCATCGGGACCGGTTTCGACATCCAGGGCGGTGGAAGCGATCTGATCTTCCCGCACCACGAGTTCTCGGCCGCGCACGGTGAAGCAGCCGTCGGAGGCGGTCGGTTCGCCCGGCACTACGTGCACACCGGCATGATCGGTCTGGACGGTGAGAAGATGTCCAAGAGCCGCGGCAATCTCGTGTTCGTGTCCAAACTCCGTCTCGCCGGCGTCGACCCGGCGGCAATCCGCCTCGGCCTGCTGTCCGGGCACTATCGGCAGGACAGGGCCTGGACGGACGAGGTGCTGGAGCGCGCGACAACTCGTCTCGCATTGTGGCGCGCGGCGGCCGCTCTCGAATCGGCCACGAGCGCAGACGATGTCATCGTCCGGTTGCGTCAGCACATCGCCGACGACCTCGATACCCCCAAGGCGCTCGACGCGCTCGACGCATGGGCGAGCTTTGCCGTGGAACGCGGGGGAGCGGACACGTCCGCTCCGGCTGCATTCGCGGACGCAGTCGATGCATTGCTCGGGGTTTCGTTGCGCTGAGACCTCCGGCCGTCCGGGTCGGGGGCGCTCGGCTCAGCTCAAGTCCAGCAGAAGATCGGGGATGGTCCGTTCCTCCATCACCGCCCGGCCGGACCGGTGCATCGCATGTGCCAACTCGGGGTCCCATGGGCTCTCCGCAGGAAAACCTTTGAGGGGCTCCGAGTTTCTCGTATCCAGCGCCTGCTCGTAGGACTGCAGATCCATTCGCCAGGGGACGGCGTCGTAGCGGGTGAGAGCACGACCCGTCATGCGCAACCCTGCCCAGTCGAAGTCGTTGCGCCAGTGGATTTCGGTCCCCGACCGGCGCCCGGCGAGCAGTTTGTGCACCGCAGCGGACGGTTGTCCGTCGGTACAGACGATCGCCCCGGACTCACCACCCAATGTTCGCCCTGCAGCGGCGATCACGGCGATGTTCTCGCACACGAAGATTCGGTCCGCGGTGTTGGTCAGTGGTCCCCGAGTGATCATGTCGAGGGTCAGAGGAAAGGGAATGCCCGCATCCGCGGCTTCGTTCGACCACCGGGCCACCACGTGGTCCTCGGAGACCCGGTACCCCAGCACGACGACACGGCTGGACAGCGCATCGACCGAGACGCCCGCGGTTTCCCACAACAGTCGAATGCCGACAGGATCGACCGGCCGCGGGATACCCTCCTTGAGAGACAACGCTTCCAGGACCAGCTTGGGTGCACCGCCGGAGGAGAGAGCCTTCGTGTCACCACAGGCCAGTTCCGCCACTTCCGTCAAGGAAAGACCGTCCGCGGGAAGGACTGAGAGGACCTTGGTCGCGACTGCCAGAGCATCGACGGCGACGCGGCCGCCGAGGGTTCCGTCCTGATTCAACAGAGACGAGAGCCAGCGATCCAACCAGTCGCCGTGATCGGTTGTCGCGAGCAGAGTGCGAGCGTTGTCGAGCGCCCGTGCCTTGACGTCGGCCTTGTTAGCGGCGATACGTTTCTTGTCCTGCAGCGGTGCACGCTCTCGCAGTGTGTCCAGCAATCCGACACCGCCGTTGACGGAGTGGCCGAGCCAGGCGTCGAACCGGGCAAGATCGAGTCGTGACGACCTCGCTCGGCTCAGTTGAGACGACGATCCGTTCACTCCGCTCATGAGCCTCGACAGGTCCGGCGCGGCATCGAGCTGTACGGTGACGCTGCCCTCGACTTTCAGCCAGTTGGACTCCAGCTTCTTACGCGCAGCGGCCAGAAGTACGTCGAGTTCGGGTGTACCGCGCCAGCGAGCATCGTGATCATCGGACAAATTCGAGCCCGCCTTCCGCTCGGGTCGGAACCCGCCTCGTCAGCGGTGATCCGAGCGCGGACGCCAGGTCACCGCCGTCGTGTTCCTGGAGCAGCTCGCCGTTCGCCCACACCATCAATGCTGCGCTGACGGTGTTCTCCGCCGCCGAGTGCGCCAGGTCGTAGTGCGCACAGCCCGGGACGTCGGCGTAGGTGATCCAGAGGTCGAATCCGGTCATGAACAAGTCGAGATCGAACTGAACGCTCAGGCCGAGCAACTCGCTGCGGCCGTTGTCGTCGACGCCTGCGAACGCTTCGTCGAGCGCGAGGAGTCGTGGGCAATGAGGATCGGCGGAGGACAGCATCACATGCGCTGCGGCGAACAACGGTAGGTGAAGCGACACCGACTGTTCGCCTCCGGACAAGGCGCTGTGCTTGGCGACGGTGAGCCGATCCTCGGTGCCGTCACCCCGAATCAGACTGAACGAGAACACACGCCAGCGTCGGTAATCCAGCGTCGAAGCCAGGATTTCGGGATACGAGCGCTCGGGATGCGCAGCTCGGGCAATTCTGATCTCGGATGCGAAGTGCGCGCGCATCTTCGCGAGATCGTCCGAGCTCAATGCCGATGCGTCCCGGTCGAGCAGCTTGGAGATTTCGCGGGCACCGTCGTCGAGATTGTCCGCCAGCACCCAGTGGACACCGATGGTGTTGCCGGAGGACATCTTTCGCTGCTTCATTTCGCTGGCCATCTGTCCGATGAGCTCACGCGCGTCGACGGTGCGTTCGTGGATCTGTTGTGCAAGCCCGGTCAGGAGAGCATCCTCGAGAATCCTACGTTCGTGCTCGGTGAGGAGCGTCTCCTGGTTGGATCGTGCGTCGCCGATGCGGTCGGCGAAGTCGCCGATGGAGGAGTAACCCTGTTCGTCCTGGACGCGAACCACAGTCAACCCGTCCGGGGCGTCCCACTGAAGTCGGTAGTCCTGACCGGACGAGGCGAGCTGCGAGTCGAACTCCTGCAGCGCGGTGGTCAGCGACGTGCGCGTGCTCTTGCGGTAGGACTCGCTGGCTTTGACCGATGCCGTGGCCTCGTCGAGCGCCGCGTGCAGTCCGGCGACTGCGACCGGGAGCACCTGGAAGTCGTCGTCCGGCGACGCCGCATGCTGGATGCGGTAGAGGATCTGTTCGACGCCGAGCCAGGCGGAGTCGCTCGACGGCCACGCGTACGGGTCGTGCACACCGAGGATGGCGAGCAGGTCCTTGCGTGCATAGGGAGCGAGGCGCTTGGCGTCGTCGATGCCTTCGGTGAGTGCAGCGCGCAGGCCCTCCTGTGCGGTGTTGCACGCACCCTCGGCCTTACCGATGGCCTCGCCTGCGTCCTTGTCGGCCTTACGGGCGGCGCGCTGCTCGACCTTGCACGCCTCGATCTTCTCGCGCGCACGTTCCAGGTCGGCGTTTATCTGATCGGCGGTCGACCCGAGCTTCTCGCTGAGAATCTCGAGCTTCTGAACCTGTTGAAGATGACTCTCCTCGGCGATGGCCGCTTCCTCGGCGAGTTCCTCGGCCAGGCCGGTCTGCTCCTCCAACCTGTTCAACGCTTCGCGACCGCGTTCGGCCTCGCGCACGCGGTCGCCGCGTCGGCGTAGGACCAGCTCGCCTTGATTCTCGAAATGTCGAATGGCCGCGGCCAGCGAGTCGATTTCCCGTGCGGTGTGCGGTGTGCGGTGTGCGACCGCCGTGGAACGTAGATGCTTCTCTCGGGCGGACAGTTCCGCGATGGCCTGGTCGAGTTCGGCGTCTGCGGCAGCCGCCCCGGCCTGTGATGTCCGCAGGGCCCCGGCGGATTCCGTCACGGCCTTCTGCGACTTGATGATCGCCGACGCCTTGGGCAGCTGCTTGGCTGCCGCGGCGAGTCCGCGAAGGAGGTCGGCGGCCGAGCGTTCCTCGTCTCGGGTGGCGTTCAGCGACGCTTCGGATCCGGCGATGGATTTGTCCAGCTCGGCGATGCGGGTAGCGCGCCGGGCTGCGCGGGCCGTCGCTCCGATGTACTCGGCGTCCTGTTTACGGTGCCGTCCCCACTGAAGTCCTTGACGGAACCGGCCGTCGACACCGACACACGTCACGCCGTCGACCAGTCCCAACGAGATCGAGGACAGGATGTCTCGAATCAGTTCCTCCGGCACGTCCGTCCCTGACTCGGGAACGAGGACGTCCACCAAGGTGGGACCGGTCGGGCGAGACTCCACGGGAGCGGGAACGAGGTACTGCTCGGACTCGAGCGAGTCGGGGACGGCTGTCGGCGAGACCCAGCCGTCGAGCAGGTTCGCTGCCTGCAGTGCGGATTCGACACCTGCCGCCTCGGACGGATCGACGCCCTCGGCGAACCGCACGAGCTGCCACAGCGGCGCGCCGAGCAGACCGTCACGCGAGGACGTGCGCGCCGCGAAGGGTGGAGGTGCGTCGTCGTGTTCGGCGCTGACGAGGTCCCGCTCGGCACGCATCGACGACAGTTCTTCGGTGAGCGCGGCAGCACTGAGCTGTGCGTGCGTTCGCCGAGCCCGAACGGTATCGAGTCCGTCGGCCGAGGCGTCGGCGAGCACGGTGTCCAGGCTCGGCCCGTCGTCCTCGCCGATGCGCGGAACGGCGGCATCGAGAGCCTCGAACGCCGACGACGTGATGCCGGCGAGCTGGTAGGTGGACGAATGCTCGGACCACCACGACCGCAGTGCCGACGTGTACTGCGCCCGTGCGAGTTCCACCGATGCCTCGGCTTCCGTCACGGCTGCACGCGCGGCGTCCAGCAGCTCGTGAGCCCTGGTGGCACTGCGGTCTGCGCGCGCACGTTCGGTGCTCGCCTTCTCCGCTGTTCCGAGCGCCTCACGCACGGCGCGCACGTCGCCGTCACGCTCCTCGGCGTGACCACGCAAAGCCGTGCTGAACTGGTCGGTGCGTGCGCCCGCGGGCATCGATGCCCACGCGATACCCGCGTCCTCGGCAGCGGCCTGCAAATCCTCCTCGGCGCGAGCGAGCGCTGTCGTCGCATCCTTCAGCGCGGTGTCCGCCCTCGCGGATTCGGTGGTGCGCTTCTCCAGCTCGGCCTGTGCACCTCGTGCACGGTCGGACTGTTGGGCGGCCGAGACCTTCAGTTTCGCAGCCGATTCCGCCAAGTCGTCGAGCTGCTGCTTGCCCTCGTAGGCGCTCGAACGCCGCAGCGTCTCGCGATCGGCGAGTGCCTGGTCGAGGGCGCGTTCGGCGTCGTCGAATCGTTTCTCGGCAGCCAGACGCTCCTGCAACCGACGTTCCTTCAGTGCGGCTGCGGCGAAGTGCGCCGTCGTCGCGTGGGTCACCGCTTCGAGCCTGCGGGAGACCTGTTCGACATCCGAGCGAGCCTGCACACGGAGATACTTCGAGTAGACCCCGACGAAATTCTTCGCAGCCTGGTCCGCCTGGGCGAGACCTTCGAGGGCCCGCCCCACCTCTTCCATGTCGCTGAACGAGCGCGCAGCTTCGAGCACCAACTGATCGTCGAGGGGACGCAGCCCGTCGGTCAGCGCCTGCGACAACCCCTTCGGGTCAAGGTTCTTCGCGAGCTGCGGACGGCGAAGCGTCAGAATGAGATTGATCAGCTGGTCGTACCGCTCCGCGCCGAGTCCGAACATGCGGGCGTCGATTGCAGCCCGATAGTCCACGGGCCGATCGGTCAATGCGTCGGTGCCCAACTGCTCGGCGAGTTGCTTCTTGGTCAGCGGGCGGTCGTCGGAGCCCAGCAACGAAAAATCCACCCCGGCGCGACCGTCGGCGACGAAGTACCAGCGAGTGACCTTGTCGTTCTGCCTGCTGGCACGCATTCCGATTCCGACGGTGACCGACTCGGGGTCCTCGTGAGTGCCGCGCGAGAACTCCATCCAGACGTAGGAGTGCGCGCTCTCCTGACCGCGATAGAGCAGGTTGGACTTCATCGTCCGTTCCTCACCCGCGAACGGGTTGAGCCGGCGCGGTTCGATGCGCCCGTCGAGGACGAAGGGGAACAGAACTTCGAGGGCTTTGGTCTTACCCGAACCGTTCGGACCGCGGAGGACGAGCCGTCCGTCGGCGAACGAGAACTCTTGGTCACGGTAGTCCCACAGGTTGACGATTCCTGCTCGCGTCGGGCGGAAGCGCTCGGAGTGTGCGGTCATCTACTGCGCCTCGATTTCTGTGTCCGTGGAACGGCTGTCGAACAAGGAGTCCTGCGGTACCCGGTCTCGCACGCTCACCATCACATCGCGATACCGGGCGATGACGGGAAGCACGAGAACTCCGCCGGACATGATGTGCACCAACCGAAGTCGGTGCAGCATCTGCACCGCTCGCTCGCGCAGCCCGTCGGGGTCGGCTTGCCATTGGGCGGCGAACGTGCGGCCGAAACGCTCGACCAGATCGGCGACGGTGTGCGCGAGCCAACTGTTCTCCACGAACGGATAGGTGACCGGTGGGGCGCCGGTATCGGGGACAGGGCCCGTCGGCGATCCGAATTCGGCCAGGTCGTCGAAGATTCCGCCGCCGGGGATGGCCGCATCCAGCCGCGTCACCAAGTCGTCAGCCGCCACGATCGCGTGGTGCGTGAGGGCATGGTGTGCCAGGGCGTCGGCGTCCGGGTCGACGACACGGTCGGAGATCTCGCCGGCCAGGAGCAGTGCGACCTGGGCGATGGTGCCGGTACTCGGGAACCGGACGTCGGACATCCTGCCCGCGGTGTCGATCAGCGTGACACCCTCGGCGCGGCGTTCGGACACCAAGCCGGTGAGCAGTTCCACGTCGGCGACGGTTCTGTCCGCCGCGAGTGCGGTGCGCCCGTCCTGATCCAGATCCTCGAAGTACACGACGGGGCGTTCGACCAGAGCGCGTCTGACCTTGCGCAACGTCTCCTTCGGATCCGTGGGGCGCGCAGCGTCGTCGTCGTCCGAATCCTCGTCGACCGGGAAGTCGGATCCGACGAGCAGGCCGGTGACCGAACGCAGATGCTGCACTGCTCGCGGCGGCCGGAACAACGCGACGACCACCGAGCGCTCGATGTCGTACAACGCCTCGCCCGAGGACGGATTGCTCGCCCAGCCCGATGCGTCCCCGTCGGCAAGAGAGATGGCGCCGCGCGCGGCCAACCAGCCGACCGCGTCGACGAACGCATCCCGGTCGGACGCCCGATCCGCCTCCAATTCGACGCCGTCGACCTGACCGGCCTCGGCGGCGACGTGGTCGGCCAGCTCGGACAGAGTGATCTGGTTGCCCGCCCGTCCCAATGCGGCCATCGCCAACGCAAGATACGCGTATCGGCGGCGATCGAAGATGCGGTCCGAGGCCGTGCGAGCGGGTTGGCTCGGGTCGAGCGAGTCGACCACCGGGTACACGCGGGCCGTGGTCTCGGTGACCTCTAGTCGGTACCCGAAGAGTTCCAGAAGATCCTCGCGCAGTTCGGTCGCCCACCGGCGCAGCAATGGCAGCGCAATGCGGTCCGGGTACTCCCTGGTGACCAAGTGGTTCGCCAATGCCACTCTCGCTGCGCGCTGGTAGGAATCGAGTGCGAGAGAGGGTATTTCACGTGCTCTCATCGACCGGCCACCTCGGCCACGTCCAACTGCAGACGGTCCAGGTGCAGTCGCCCGCGCGCCGTGTGCACGACGGTCGAGGTTTCGGATGTGGTCAACGTGAGCTTCACCCCGCTGTCGGATCCGGTGGATCCCGACGTTCGTCCACTGACCCGAACTCGCGCGGTCAGTGCGGCGTTGAGGAGACCGAGCAGCACCTCGGTTTCCTCTTCGTCGAGGGTCCGTTCGTAGACGCCGCCGGACGCCAGTGATCGTGCGGCTGCACTACGGACTCGTTGGGCTTCGAGTTGCTGCTCGCGGAGCCTCCTGATTCCGCCGTCGTTGCGTTGCACCCGGCCGGGAAGCCCGGGCGACGGCGCCCGGCCGGTCTCCGCCAGCGTCCGTGAGATCTCCACCGGTGGTGCCTCCCACCAGGAGCGAGAGGTGGGGATGATGTCGGCGTCCGGATGCACCATCGACAGGTGGCGCGGGCGGCCGAGCCCGAACACGGCGTGGAACAGGGCATGGGCGCTGTCTTCGCTGGACGTGTTCGCGAACCACCCCGCCAGGTGACGGAGCTGACTTTCTCGGCTGACTCCACCCTTGCGGGTCTCCGTGACGCGCCGGAGCAGAGACAGAACGGCCGCGATCGCGCTCATGGTGCCCTCGCGGAGGCGTTCGGATTCACTGAGCTCGGCGTCTGCTGCGACGAACCAGTGCGACAGACCGGACCAGCGTGCCCGCCAGTCCGCCCTGCGTTCCTCGACGGTGAGGAACACGCGCTCGTCGCTGACCGCCGCGCGGTGTATCAACTCGGAGATACCGGTCGATTCGACCGTTGCGATGGCCTCGGCGAGCTTGGGTGCGTACCGCGTCAGATCCGAGCTGAACTCGCGCATGTGCGTCAACAGCGCATCCTTGTGCACCAGAAACGTCTCGGGAGTGATCTCCGTGGTCCGCACCAGATCACCGAGAACGAGATAGAAATGGGCTGCACGCGTTGCCATCTCGGACAGCGTGGAGTCCAGGCGGCTCAGCTTCCGGTAGATGCGATCACCGTCCGCTTGCCGATTGGCCTCGGCTAGCTCGTGCATGTCGGCGAGTAGCTCGGGCAGAACGAGCCGGGACAGAGAGGCGTCGTCGAGCCGTGCGCCGAGCACGTCCTCGACGGCGCGGAATGCCTTGTATCCGGCGCCGCTGAATTGATAGACGAAATGTCGGTTCCGATACTCCGCGAGTGTCGCCGCACGAGATCCGTCGTAGCTGCGCTCGAGCAATTCCCACGCGTGCAGTTGTTCGAGCAGGGGCGCGATCTCCGCCGCACCGAGCTGCAGATCCGCCGGCGCATTCCTGGCCAGAGTGTCCGCGACATCGGCGGCATGCAACAACACGACGTAGTTGGCGCGTGCGATGTCGAACGCACGCAGCACCCAGAGGTACTCGGCCCGCTTCTCTGCCACCGTGAACGCGAACAGCTTCAGCCGTTCTTCCTGCAGAAAAGCAGTCGCAGTACTGTGCCGGATGTCGTCGACCACCGGCTCCGCTCCTGATTCGCTCACTGCAACAGGGTAGGCGTCCACTGCCCAGGAGTGAAAAACACGCCGAAGGGTGCGATTCAGACGTCGACGGTGACCTTCCCGTCCACCACCGCCGCCGGGTATGTCCTGACGGAATCGATGCCGCTGGGGCACACACCCGTGTCGAGCGAGAACGTGTACTGGTGCAGCGGGCACATCACCACCGAGCCGTCGATCTGGCCGTCGGCGAGCGGGCCTCCCTTGTGCGGACAGACGGCGTCCATCGCGCGTACGGTGCCGTCACCGAGCAAGAAGACGGCAACCTGCTTGCCGTCGACCACGTAGGCGCGGCCTTCCCCGGGTGTCAGGTCCTCCACGGCACCGACGGGGATGCTCATCGGACCGGGACCCGAGGCAGCGGAAGCAGGGGGAGCGACGGTGCGAACTGTGCAGGCGACTTCTGCTCGACCCGGTCCTGCCACGGGTCGCGGTAACCGTCGACGGACGTCTGCATTCGTTGCTCCAATCCCGCGACGATCCCGTCGGCGTCCTCGATCAAGATCTGCTGGAGTGCTTCCAGGCCGATACGGGGAACCCAGGCGTAGGTCCGCTCGAGCCACTGGGCGGTCTCCCGATAGTGCTGGATGAAGATTGCCGCGACACGGATCACTTCATCCGCGCCGACCACGGTGGCGAGCAGATCGCCCTTCCTGATGTGCGCTCCCGCCGCTCCTCCCACGTAGATCTCCCACTTGTCCTCGCCGACGGATACGACACCGAGGTCCTTGCACAGCGCTTCGGAGCAGTTGCGGGGGCAGCCGGCGACGGCGAGTTTCAGCTTCGCCGGGGTCTCCAGCCCCTGGAACCGGTCTTCGAGCGCGATGCCGAGCGCGGTCGAATCGCCGAGACCGAACCGGCAGAAGTCGCTGCCCACGCAGGTTTTGACAGTTCGCATGCTCTTGCCGTAGGCGAAACCGGACGGCATGTCGAGATCGCCCCATACCTTGGGGAGGTCTTCCTTCTTGATGCCGAGCAGATCGATGCGTTGTCCGCCGGTGACCTTGACGAGCGGCACCCGGTACTTGTCCGCGACATCGGCGATCTTGCGCAGTTGGTCCGGGGTGGTGACGCCGCCTTTCATCTGTGGAACCACCGAGAACGTGCCGTCGCGTTGGATGTTGGCGTGGACGCGGTCGTTGATGAACAGTGCTCCGCGCTCGTCCACCCAGTCCGGTCCCCACACGGTGCGGAGCAAGGACGCCAACGGCATCTTCGACGGCACGTCCTCGCGGCCGCCGGTCGCCAGCTCGGTGAACACCTGCGACACCGACCTCAGATCACGCTCGCGGATCACGTCGATGAGGGCGGGCTTGGACAACGGAATGCACGGGACGTACCAGTCCGCAGCCGGGTCGGCTTCGACGGCGCCGCCGGCGGCACAGGCCAGGATGTCGGCGACCAACCCCTTGCACGATCCGCATCCTTTGCCGGCGCGCGTCGCGGCTGTGACGTCGCCCATCGACTTGGCGCCTGCGTGGACACAGGCAACGATCGCGCCCTTCGTCACCCCGTTGCAGTTGCACACCTGAACGTCGTCGGCCAGTTCGGCGGCCCCGGTTGCCGCGGTAGGGGTGCCCATGTCGAAGAGCATGCTGATTCGCTCGTCGGGCAGCGGTACCTTCTCGTCGAATGCCTGCGTCAAGAAGTTCGCTTTGCTGATGTCGCCCAGAAGTGTTGCGCCGATCAGCTTTCCGTCGCGTACGACGACGCTCTTGTAGGTGCCGCTTCTGGGCTCGTAGAACTGGACGAACTCGTCGTCCTCACGTTCGGGTCCCTTCACGCCCATTGCGGCGACGTCCACGCCTGCGACCTTGAGCTTGGTCGTCAGCCTCGAACCGTGGTATGCGGCAGCGGGATCCGTGCCCGTCAGGTGCTCGGCAAGTACCACGGCCTGCTCCCACAGCGGTGCGACGAGGCCGTACACCTCGCCTCGGTGCTGGCAGCATTCACCGACCGCGAAGATCGATCCTTCGTCCTCGCAGCGCAATTGGTCGTCGACCACGATTCCGCGTTCGATGACGAGGCCGCCCCCTCGTGCGAACTCGACATTCGGGCGGATTCCCGCGGTGACGACGATCATGTCCGCCGGCAGCGACGTGCCGTCGCCGAAACCGACACCGGCCACTGCACCGGTCTCGGTGCGCAGAACGGAGGTCGTGCGTTTGGACGTGTGCACTCCCACACCCAGCGATTCGATCTTGTTGCGCAGCAGCTTGCCGCCGCGTTCGTCGAGCTGCTGGTTCATGAGATGGCCGGGGGAGTGCACGACGTCCACATCGAGGCCCTGCGTGCGAAGACCGTACGCTGCCTCGAGACCCAGCAGGCCACCGCCGATGACCACTGCGCGTAGGTCGTCCTGCGATGCCGCCATCTGCAACATCCCGTTCGTGTCCTCGATGGTCCGAAACCCGAACACGCCGCGGGCAAGTCGGCCGTCGGGTTCACGGAGTCCGTCCATGTTGGGGAAGAAGGTGTTGCTTCCCGTCGCAATGATCAAGATGTCGTAGGGCACGTCGCGACCGCTTTCGCATCGCACCGATTTCGCGAACCGATCGAGGGACACTGCTCGGTCGCCCGCGTACAGAGTCACTCCGTTCTCCCGGTACCAACTCATCGGGTTCAGGAGGAGATCCTCGTCGTCGACGCCGGTCTCGCCAGCGAGCACGTGCGAGAGCATGATGCGGTTGTAGTTGCCGTACGGTTCGTCGCCGATCATCGTGACGTCGAACCGATCGGCGCTCCGTTTCAGGATCTCCTCGACCGTTCTGGCGCCTGCCATTCCGTTGCCGACCACGAGCAGGCGGGTCCTGCCCGTTTCGGTTCCCGGCATCAGATCAACACCAGACCGAAGTCGACGACGACTTCGCCCGTCGTTCCCTCGGGGGCCGCGACGACCAGTTCCAGCACGGAGTCCGGATCGACGTCCTCGACCACGCGCAACGGGATGTTGACGCCACTCCTGGCTCCCATGGGGAACAGACGCATCGGCTGGCCGTCCCGGAGCAACGAGACCACGACGAGTTCGTCGCTGGAGTTTCCGCCCCTGAAGTACAGCGGCTGCGCGATCGATCCCGACGGTACGACGAAGGTGGTGGTCGGGTCGACGTTCTCCGGCTTGTCGAGTCCGTGTCCGGTGAACGGGAAGACGCCCTGCAGGAACCGCGGTGTGCTTGCCATGGCACGACTGTCGCGCCGAACGGTGACGTGATGGATGCGTCCGGGTTACGTCGGGGTCATGAATTGCTCACATGGACGGCAACCCGGATGTCAGGGCTGGTGATCCGGGGCGGATCCAGGGCGGATTCAGGGCGATGGCGGCAGGAGTGACCCGGTTACAGCCCGAAGTTGCCCGGCCCTCGTCGACGCAGGTAGCGCTCGAACTCGGCGGCGATGGCGTCCCCGTCGATCTTGGAGATCGCCTCGGAGATGTCGACCTCGGCGTCTCCTCGCTCCTCCAGGGTGCGCACGTATTCGCTGATTTCCTCGTCTTCCTTCGTCATGTCGGTGACGGCCTCCTCCCATTCCTCGGCCTGAGTGGGTAGTTCACCGAGCGGGACCTCGATGTCGAGAACGTCTTCGACACGCTGAAGCAACGCAACGGTCGCCTTCGGGTTCGGCGGTTGCGAGACGTAGTGGGGCACTGCAGCCCAGAACGAGACGGCCGGAACACCTGCTTTGACACACTCGTCCTGCAACACGCCGGTGATACCCGTCGGACCCTCGTAGCGCGTCTGCTCCAGGTTGAAGCGTTCCGCCGCTTCGACGCTGTACGCGCTTCCCGTCACCGGAACAGGGCGGGTGTGCGGGGTGTCCGCGAGCAGGGCACCCAGGATCACGACGGTGTCGACACCGAGCTGGTCGACGAACTCCAGCAGATCGTCGCAGAAGCTTCTCCACCGCATGTTCGGTTCGATACCACGAAGCAACACCACATCCCTGGCGCTTCCAGGCGGAGAGCACACCGACAACCTCGTCGACGGCCACTGAATTTCCCGGGTCACACCGTCTACTTGCCGAATGGTCGGCCTGTTGACCTGATAGTCGTAGTAGTCCTCCGAGTCGAGCTCGGCGAGAGGCGTCGCATCCCAGATCAACTCCAGATGTTCGACGGCTCCGCTCGCGGCGTCGCCTGCGTCGTTCCACCCCTCGAACGCGGCGACGAGAATCGGGTCGCGGAGGGTGGGGAGTGGAAGATCCTCGTCGTCGACGAGTTCGGAGGCCGTCGGCACCGGTGTTGCGTTCGACACAGCCGAGGACACCGCTTCCAGTAGCGCTTCGGCCGCACTGTCCGGATTGTCGTGTTCTGTATCGTCGTTGTCGGCGGGTTGGTTGCCGTCGAGGTTTCGGGGACTCACCACGACAGCCTACGACCAGGCTGCGCCGTGATGGGCACAGCCACGCGCCCATTACTCTGTAGGGATGCCTGCGCTACATAGAACCAGCCTGCTCGATGCGATTCGGAGTCGTGTTGTCATCGGCGACGGGGCAATGGGCACGATGCTGCAGGATGCGAACCTGACGCTCGACGATTTCCTCGGACTCGAGGGCTGCAACGAAATCCTGAACGACACGCGCCCGGACGTTCTACGGGAGATCCACCGCGCATACTTCGATGCCGGTGCGGACGCGGTCGAGACCAACACGTTCGGTTGCAACCTCCCCAACCTCGCCGACTACGAGATCTCGGATCGAATCCGTGAGCTGGCCGAGAAGGGAACGCGCCTCGCCCGCGAAACGGCCGACGAGATGGGACCGGGCCGCGACGGGATGGATCGGTTCGTCCTGGGATCGATGGGTCCTGGAACGAAGCTTCCGACGTTGGGGCATGCGCCGTTCGCCGTGTTGAGGGACGCGTACGTCGAGGCAGCGCTGGGCATGATCGACGGCGGCGCCGACGCCATCCTGGTCGAGACGTGCCAGGACCTGCTTCAGGTGAAAGCTGCGATCATCGGCAGCCAGCACGCGATGGACAAGCTCGGCGTGCGTATCCCGATCATCACGCACGTGACCGTCGAGACGACCGGCGCGATGCTCCTCGGTAGCGAGATCGGTGCTGCATTGACGGCGCTCGAACCACTGGGGATCGACATGATCGGTCTGAACTGCGCGACGGGTCCTGCCGAGATGAGCGAGCACCTGCGTCACCTGTCGAAGCATTCGACACTCCCGGTGTCGGTCATGCCGAATGCCGGCTTGCCGACGCTCGGTCCTCGCGGAGCCGAATACCCGTTGACGGCGCCGGAACTCGCCGACGCGCTCGGGGGTTTCGTGTCGGAGTACGGCCTGTCGCTCGTCGGTGGGTGCTGCGGAACCACGCCGGAGCACATCCGTCAGGTCGCGGACCTCGTGCACGGTGTCGCGAAGGCCGACCGGGCGCCTGCACCCGAGCCCGGTGTGGCATCGCTCTACTCGGCTGTGCCGTTCGAGCAGGATGCCAGCATCCTGATGATCGGCGAGCGGACGAACTCCAACGGGTCCAAGGCATTTCGCGATGCGATGATCGCCGAGGACTACGAGAAGTGCCTCGACATCGCCAAGGATCAGACGCGCGACGGTGCACACATGCTCGATCTCAACGTCGACTACGTCGGACGCGACGGCGCGGCCGACATGTCCGCGCTCGCATCACGACTGGCGACGGCGTCGACACTTCCGATCATGCTGGACTCCACCGAACCTGCAGTTCTGGAGGCAGGCCTCGAACACCTCGGCGGCCGTAGCGCCGTCAACTCCGTCAACTACGAGGACGGCGACGGACCGGATTCGCGCTTCCAGAAGATCATGAAGCTGGTCAAGGAGCACGGCGCGGCAGTCGTCGCACTGACGATCGACGAGGAAGGTCAGGCTCGCACGGCCGAGTGGAAGGTGCGCGTCGCCGATCGGTTGATCGAGGACATCACCACCAACTGGGGCCTGTCCCACGAGGACATCATCGTCGACACGTTGACGTTCCCCATCTCCACCGGTCAGGAGGAGGTCCGGCGAGACGGCATCGAGACCATCGAGGCAATTCGACAGCTCAAGGCCAAGTACCCGAAGGTGCACACCACGCTCGGTCTGTCCAACATCTCGTTCGGGCTCAACCCAGCAGCGCGTCAGGTCTTGAACTCGGTGTTCCTGCACGAGTGCACCGAGGCCGGGTTGGACACTGCGATCGTCCATGCGTCGAAGATCCTGCCGATGAACAAGATTCCGGACGAGCAACGCGAAACTGCGCTCGATCTGGTGTACGACCGCAGATCCGAGGGGTACGACCCGCTGCAGAAGCTGATGCAACTCTTCGAGGGCGTCTCGGCTGCGTCCGCGCGCGAGTCCAGGGCCGAGGAGCTGGCGCGTCTGCCTCTGTTCGAGCGACTCGAGCGCCGCATCGTCGACGGTGAGCGAAACGGCCTCGACGCCGATCTCGATGCCGCGATGGAGGAGAAGCCACCGCTCGAGATCATCAACGAGACACTGTTGTCCGGCATGAAGACCGTGGGCGAGTTGTTCGGGTCGGGGCAGATGCAGTTGCCGTTCGTGCTCGCCTCCGCCGAGGTAATGAAAGCCGCCGTGGCGTACCTGGAGCCGCATATGGAGGCCACCGACGACGACGGCAAGGGGCGCATCGTGCTCGGAACCGTCAAGGGCGACGTTCACGACATCGGCAAGAACCTGGTCGACATCATCCTGAGCAACAACGGATACGAGGTCGTCAATCTGGGCATCAAACAACCGATCGCCACTATTCTGGAAGCGGCGATCGACAAGCGCGCCGACGTCATCGGCATGTCCGGGTTACTCGTGAAGTCCACGGTCGTCATGAAGGACAACCTGATCGAGCTCAACAACAAGGGTGTGGCCGAGCAGTTCCCGGTTCTGCTCGGTGGCGCCGCGTTGACGCGGTCCTACGTGGAGAACGATCTTCAGGACGTCTATCAGGGCGATGTCCACTACGCCCGCGACGCGTTCGAGGGTCTGCGGCTGATGGACACCATCATGACGACCAAACGGGGCGGGGGTCCGGCTCCGGACAGTCCGGAGGCGCTCGAAGCCAAGGCGAAGGCCGAGGAACGGAAGGCGCGCCACGAGCGCTCGCGCCGAATCGCGGAGCAGCGCAAAGCAGCCGAGGTCCTCGTCGTCGTTCCGGAACGGTCCGACGTGGCGATCGACGTCGAGACTCCTGTACCGCCGTTCTGGGGCACTCGCATCGTCAAGGGCGTGTCGTTGTCGGAATACTCGGGTCTGCTCGACGAGCGCGCGCTCTTCCTCGGACAGTGGGGCCTGCGCGGCGCTCGTAAGGGTGAGGGCGCGACATACGAGGATCTCGTGGAGTCGGAGGGCAAGCCGCGGCTGCGATACTGGCTGGACCGCCTCAGCACCGACGGCATCCTCGCCCACGCGGCACTCGTGTACGGCTACTTCCCCGCGGTGTCCGAAGGCGACGACGTCATCGTCCTCACCGAGCCGAGTCCTGATGCGCCCGAACGCTTCCGGTTCACGTTCCCGAGGCAGCAACGGGACCGTTTCCTGTGCATCGCGGACTTCGTTCGATCTCGCGACCGTGCCCGCGACACCGGTCAGGTCGACGTGTTGCCGATGAACCTGGTGACGATGGGCCAACCCATCGCGGACTTCGCCAACGAGCTGTTCGCAGCGGATTCCTACCGCGATTACCTCGAGGTGCACGGTATCGGTGTGCAGCTGACCGAGGCACTCGCCGAGTACTGGCATCGCCGCGTCCGCGAGGAGCTGAAACTCACAGGCGGCCGAAGCGTCGCCGAGGACGATCCGGAGGACGCGGAGGGCTTCTTCAAGCTCGAATATCGGGGCGCTCGTTACTCGTTCGGCTACGGCGCATGCCCGGACCTCGAGGATCGCGTCAAGCTCGCGGCACTGCTCGAACCGGAACGTATCGGCGTCAAGCTCTCGGAGGAACTGCAGCTGCATCCCGAGCAATCCACCGACGCATTCGTTCTTCACCACCCGGAGGCCAAGTACTTCAATGTCTGACAACTCTTCTCTGCAGGGCGTCCTGTGGGACATGGACGGCACACTGCTCGACTCGGAGAAGATCTGGGACGTCGCAGTTGCGGAACTGTCCGCGACCCACGGACGCGAGCTCACCCCCGAGGTTCGCGAGAGCACGCTCGGTAATTCCATGCGCGGGGCGCTGACCAAGGTCTTCGTGCACGCCGGGACCGAAGTGACCGAGGAATCGCTCGCCGCCGGACGCGACTGGCTGACCGCCCGCGTGTCCGAACTGTTCGCCGAAGGTATCCCGTGGCGTCCCGGCGCCAAGGATGCGCTGGCGCTCGCCCGCGAGATCGGGCTGGGGACCGCGCTGGTCACCAACACCGAACGCGGACTCGTCGAGAACGCATTGGAGACCATCGGGCGTGAGTACTTCGACTTCACCGTCAGCGGCGACGAGGTCGAGGAAGGCAAGCCGCATCCGGCGCCTTATCTGAAGGGGGCCGCGCTGCTCGGCCTCGACCCGTCGCAGTGCCTCGCAGTCGAGGATTCTCCGACCGGATCGCTGTCGGCTCACCGGGCGGGCTGCTCCGTACTCCTCGTGCCGTCGGAGGTCGCGGTGGCGGCGTCTCCGGGCTACGTCGTGCGCCAATCGCTCGTCGGTCTCACGGCCGACGACCTCCGCTCGGCATGGTGCGATGCACGGCGGCCCGCGTCGTCATGAAAGAATCTTTCACCGTGAAGACCTTCGATTCCCTGTTCGCCGAGCTGACCGACCGCGCTGCCACCCGCCCCGAGGGCTCCGGCACCGTCGCTGCGTTGGATGCGGGCGTGCATGCCCAGGGCAAGAAGATCATCGAAGAAGCAGGTGAGGTCTGGATCGCCGCCGAGCACGAAGGCGACGAAGCGCTCGCCGAGGAGATTTCGCAGCTGCTGTACTGGGTCCAGGTGCTGATGGTGGGTCGGGGCCTGACGCTCGACGATGTCTACCGACATCTGTGAACCGTGTGCACACGTTCACCGTCTGACTTTTCCGATCTAAGGACCTCGCAATGTTGCGTGTAGCAGTTCCCAACAAGGGCGCCCTCTCCGAGTCAGCAGCCGAAATCCTCAAGGAGGCCGGCTATCGTCGCCGCAGCGACTCGAAGGACCTGACCGTCCTCGACAATGCGAACGGCGTCGAATTCTTCTTTCTCCGTCCCAAGGACATCGCGATCTACGTCGGATCGGGTCAACTCGACCTGGGCATCACCGGCCGCGACCTCGCGCTCGATTCCGGAGCGCCGGTGGAAGAATTGCTCGGCCTCGGATTCGGCCGCTCTACCTTTCGGTACGCGGGACCACAGGGAAAGGAGTGGTCCACGGCAGACCTGAACGGTCTGCGTATCGCCACGTCGTACCCGAACCTCGTCAAGGCCGACCTGGCGGCTCGAGGGTTGGAAGCAACGGTCATCCGCCTCGACGGTGCCGTGGAGATCTCGATCCAACTCGGCGTCGCCGACGCCATCGCCGACGTCGTGGAATCCGGCCGCTCCCTTCACCAGAACAATCTCGTGGCATTCGGCGAATCGCTCTGCGATTCCGAGGGCGTGCTCATCGAACGTGAGGGCAGCGATCGATCCGACAAGACACGCAAGCAGCTCATCGCTCGCGTCCAGGGCGTCGTGTTCGCGCAGCAGTATCTGATGCTGGACTACGACTGCCCCAAGGCAATTCTCGACGAGGCCGTCAAGATCACGCCCGGAATCGAGTCCCCGACGCTGTCGCCCATGGCTGACGAGAACTGGATTGCCGTGCGTGCCATGGTCTCTCGCAAGGTTCACAACACCGTCATGGATGATCTTGCCGACCTCGGCGCGAAAGCCATTCTCGCGTCGGACATTCGGTCCTGCAGGGCGTTCTGACCGGTACGGTCAGGAACGGGGACGGACCAGCACGGTCTGGGCGATGCGCCCGACCGGTCCGTGCTCGTCGTGAAGAACGCCGGCGGACATGGCCACCCCGTCCGGACCCACGGAGGTCTCGGCCGCGACACCTACCCACTCTCCCTCCGGGATCCTGAACACGTGCACTGTGAGGTCCGTGTTCAGGAACGTCCACTGGTCGAGGTCCAGTGATGCACCGACCCCGTTGGCGATGTCGGCGATGGAGAACAGACGCTCGAGCGGGGTCATGGTTTCACCGAGGATCAGAGCGGTCTTCGGGCGCGCCCAGACGAGGCCCGGTCCGTCGGCGCCGAAGTTTCCGAGTGCCTGGACCTCGATGTTGTCTAGGTACCCGGACTTCCATCGCCCTCCCCACGAATGCAACGAGGCGTCCGACAACGGCGCCAGCCGCTGGTCCGCCGCATGAGTGACGGCGGCGGTGTCTTCCGTCGTCATCCGCCACGCTGTTCCGCGCGCGACTGCCCGCTCCACCCCGGTTGCGGTGGTTGCCCACAGCTCGGCAGCGACGAGTTCGATGTTCTTACCTGGTCGCTCGACCCAGGACTTCACGACGATGTCCGTGATGGGAACGGGGCCGAGCAGTTCGACCACCACCCGCGTCACCCGAACGTCGGACCGAGCAGCTACGCGCTCGAGAGCTCGCAGCAGAAGAGCCGACGGCGGAGCGCCGTGCTGCATGGTCGGCGCCCAGAGACTCGTCGTCCGCTCGGTACTCGAGAACCGTTCGGTGCCCGGTTCAGTTTCTCCGACCGGCACGAAGAACGCGTCGGGAATCCCGGTCACGACCGGGCCTCCGGCCAGCCCGGATACGCAGGGGGAGTGCCGCCGAATTCAGGACACAGCGCTTGGTGATCGCACCAGCCGCACAGCTTTCCGCGTTTGGGCTGGAAATCGCCCGACTTGCCTGCGGCGACGATGGCTTTCCAGATCGCCGAGAGCATCCGCTCGAACCTGATCAACTCACCCTCGTCCGGGGTATAGGTGAGTGATTGCTTGTCCGCCAGATACATCAGCTTCAGTTGCGCCGGGACGATTCCGCGCAGACGCATGACCACGAGCGCATAGAACTTCATCTGGAACAGCGCCTTCGCCTCGGTGAACTCCCGAGGGGCCTTACCCGTCTTGTAGTCCACGACGCGAACCATTCCGTTGGGCGCGACATCGATTCGGTCGATGAAACCTCGAAGCGGAGTACCGTCCTCCAGGTCGATCTCGACCCGTTGCTCGCAGGACTCCGGATCGAATCGAGTGGGATCTTCCATCTCGTAATACCCGGCGACCAGGTTCCGAGCCTGGTCCAGTAGAGCGCTGCGCTCGTCACCGACGACCGTGTCCGCGACATCAGGAGATTCGGCGCACACACGATCCCACGCGGCGTCGACGAGACCGACAGCTGTCTTCGAATGTCTTCTCTCGCTGGGCATTCCGTAGAGCGCCTCCAGTGCGGCGTGCACCACCGTCCCCTTGACCTGCGCCGTCGTCGATCTCTCCGGTATCCGATCTATCGCACGGAAGCGGTACAACAGCGGGCACTGCTTGTAGTCACCCGCGCGGGACGGTGACAGGGCCGGTGCGCTCCGTCGGGTCGAGCTGGTGGAGCCGGTTCGGACGGGTGGTGCAGGCACATCGGTGATACTCACGCTCTGCAGACTAAGCCCGTGGACCGACAGATTCACGCAAGGCCGTAGTCTTAGGCGGCCGAGTGTCGGCCCGCCGGGCCCACCGGATCTGTTCTGCAATACGAAAGAGGTAGTCTGCTGTGTCTTCCGGGTTTTCGGAGTCTTCGGACGAAAGCGTGTTCGGGACTGCTGGACCGTCGACACAGGCTCCCGAGACTCAGTCGGAGACAGAGGCGCAGTCGGAGACAAGGGCGCAGTCGGAGACAGGGGCGCAGTCGGAGACAGACGACACCCAGGCGCTGTCCACGGGACCGGCGCGCAGCGGTCCGTTCCGCGTCGGCGACCGCGTCCAGCTCACCGACGGCAAGGGCAGGCACTACACCGTCGTTCTCGACGCGGGCAAGGAATTCCACACGCACCGCGGCGGAATCACCCACGACGCACTCATCGGTGCGGACGAGGGAAGCGTCGTCACCTCGGTAAACGGCACCCCGTACCTGGCGCTGCGACCGCTGCTCACCGATTACGTTCTGTCGATGCCGCGCGGCGCGCAGGTGATCTATCCGAAGGACGCTGCGCAGATAGTGCACGAGGGAGACGTGTTTCCCGGTGCGCGAGTGCTCGAGGCTGGGGCCGGTTCCGGTGCGCTGACGTGCTCGCTGCTGCGCGCCGTCGGTGCGGAGGGCAAGGTCATCTCCTACGAGATCCGTCAGGACCACGCCGACTACGCGGTGAAGAACGTCGAGACCTTCTTCGGTGAGCGTCCGCCCAACTGGGAACTGACCGTCGCGGACATCGACCGTTTCGGGGCGGACCACCCCGGGGAGACGGTGGACCGGGTCGTTCTGGACATGCTCGCGCCATGGGATGCGCTCCCTGCCGTCGCCGACGCGCTCGTGCCCGGGGGAGTGCTGATCGTGTACGTCGCGACGGTCACGCAGTTGTCGAAGGTCGTCGAGACCCTCCGCGGGCAGGAATGCTGGACCGAGCCCAGATCATGGGAGTCGATCGTGCGAGGGTGGCACGTCGTCGGCTTGGCGGTGCGCCCCGAACATCGGATGCAGGGGCACACCGCGTTTCTCGTCAGTGCACGCAAACTTGCGGCGGGCACGGTGACTCCGAAGCCTCAGCGTCGCTCCGGCAAGGGCTGACGCGCTAGACGCAGGGCGCCTGTCCCATGGCGAGCAGCGCGCACGCGGATGCGTCGGAGACCTTCCACTTGCCGTCGATCAGAACCCAGGTGTTGGGCGAGGGTGCCGCTGTTCCTCGCGGCGTCGCGATGGCAACGGCCGCGGTGGCAGTTTCGCCCTCCACCGTCGGCTCCGACACGTCGAACGTGATCTCGCCGTAGTTCGCGAGCGCAGCCGTCATCTGTTCCAGGTTCGCGATCCGCTCCTGCCCGTTCTCGATCTCCGCGGCCTTGGTGGCGGCGTCGACATCGGGAGCGACGATGAGGGTCAACGAGTCGGTGAGTTCCGCCGTCGTCGGAGCAGCGGCCGCGGCGCCGGCCGTCGTCGTTGCCGCGTCGGTGGTCGACGCAGCGGCGGATTCCGAACTGGGATCGGCGTGATCGGAATCATCGCTTCCACCGCAGCCGGTGACGAGCAGCGCGGTGGCAGCAGCAGCCGCGAACGCCGAGGTGATGCGCTTGTTCACTGGTGAAGCCCCATTTCGAGATAGCGTCGGACCGGGTCGGTCAGGTGAGGCTAACATGGCCGATTCGCCTGTCCGGGGTGCAACCGATCGGTCACAAGTGCGGGGCGCTCGAACGTGTCCACACGCACATTCGTGAAACTGCCGGTAGCGTTGACTGATCTTCACTGGGAGGAGTCGCTCATGAGCTCAACAGACAATCCGGATTCGGCTGCGGCCCGGGCGGAACTCGAGGAGCTACGTGCCGAGGCGGCGTCGCTGAGGCGTCAGCTCGGTGGGCTCGGAGAATCGCCGGAGCGCGTCCGTGAACTGGAGTCCCGCATCGACTCGCTGTCGCTGCGCAACTCCAAATTGATGGACACGCTCAAGGAAGCTCGTCAGCAGTTGATCGCACTGCGTGAGGAAGTCGACCGGCTGGGTCAACCGCCCAGCGGCTACGGCATTCTCATGGCTGTTCACGAGGACGACACCGTCGACGTCTTCACATCCGGCCGGAAGATGCGCCTTGCGTGCTCACCCAACGTCGAGTCGTCGTCGTTGGCAGCGGGTCAGACGGTACGGCTCAACGAGGCACTCACCATCGTCGAGGCCGGTTCCTTCGAACAGGTCGGCGAGATCAGCACGCTCCGTGAACTTCTCGGAGACGGTTCGCGGGCATTGGTCGTCGGTCATGCCGACGAGGAACGCGTGGTGTGGCTCGCCAAGCCGCTCGTCGACATGGCGAACGACGAGGGCATCGACGACCCCGACGAACCGTCGCGCAAGCTGCGTCCCGGTGACTCGCTGCTCGTCGACACGAAGGCCGGATACGCCTTCGAGCGGGTCCCCAAGGCCGAGGTCGAGGACTTGGTGCTCGAGGAGGTTCCGGACGTCGGCTACGAGGACATCGGTGGTCTCGGTCGCCAGATCGAGCAGATCCGAGACGCCGTCGAGTTGCCGTTTCTGCACAAGGACCTCTTCCGCGAGTACTCGCTCAGGCCTCCGAAAGGCGTTCTGCTGTACGGCCCGCCCGGCTGCGGCAAGACTCTGATCGCCAAGGCCGTCGCCAACTCGCTCGCGAAGAAGATCGCCGAGGCGCGCGGTCAGGATGCCAAGGAAGCCAAGTCGTTCTTTCTCAACATCAAGGGCCCCGAGCTGCTCAACAAGTTCGTCGGCGAGACCGAACGGCACATTCGGTTGATCTTCCAGCGTGCGCGCGAGAAGGCCTCCGAGGGCACGCCGGTGATCGTGTTCTTCGACGAGATGGACTCGATCTTCCGTACGCGTGGTTCCGGTGTGTCCTCGGACGTCGAGACGACGGTCGTCCCGCAGCTTCTCGCCGAGATCGACGGTGTGGAAGGGCTGGAGAACGTCATCGTGATCGGTGCGTCCAACCGCGAGGACATGATCGATCCGGCGATCCTTCGCCCGGGGCGTCTCGATGTCAAGATCAAGATCGAACGTCCGGACGCCGAGTCCGCGCAGGACATCTTCTCCAAGTACCTGACGGACTCGTTGCCGGTCAACGCGGACGATCTTGCCGAGTTCGGCGGCGACCGGACCTCGTGCATCCGCGCGATGATCGAACGCGTCGTGGACCGCATGTACGCCGAGAGCGAGGACAACAGGTTCCTCGAGGTCACCTACGCCAACGGGGACAAGGAAGTTCTGTACTTCAAGGACTTCAACTCGGGTGCAATGATCCAGAACATCGTCGACCGCTCCAAGAAGTACGCGATCAAATCGGTTCTGGAGTCCGGTAATCCGGGTCTGCGGGTTCAACACCTGTTCGACTCCATCGTCGACGAGTTCGCGGAGAACGAGGACCTGCCCAACACGACCAATCCGGACGACTGGGCGCGAATCTCGGGCAAGAAGGGCGAGCGCATCGTCTACATCCGGACGCTGGTCACAGGCAAGAACGCCAGTGCGTCGCGGGCCATCGACACCGAGTCGAACACCGGCCAGTACTTGTAGGGATTCGAGGCGTTCGACGCTGCCCGCGACCGCTGTGGCGGTCGCGGGCAGCGTCGGTTCCAATGGCGGACGGCGCGATCACCTAGGCTCGGGGCCATGGAGCGCATCATCGGTATCGAGGTCGAGTACGGAATCTCGTCCCCGACCGAACCCACGGCCAACCCGATCCTCACCTCGACCCAGGCGGTGCTCGCGTACGCGGCGGCCGCGGGAGTTCCGCGGGCGAAGCGAACTCGGTGGGACTACGAGGTCGAGTCGCCGCTTCGTGATGCGCGCGGATTCGACCTCGGTCGTTTCAGTGGGCCTGCTCCCGTCATCGACGCCGACGAGGTCGGCGCCGCGAACATGATCCTCACCAACGGCGCCCGTCTGTACGTCGACCACGCGCATCCCGAGTACTCGGCACCCGAGGTTCGCGACCCGCTCGACGCGGTGATCTGGGACAAGGCAGGCGAACGCGTGATGGAGGCCGCGGCGCGGCACGCGTCGAGTGTTCCCGGTGCACCGCGCTTGCAGCTGTACAAGAACAACGTGGACGGCAAGGGCGCGTCCTACGGCACCCACGAGAACTACCTCATGTCTCGCGCGACTCCGTTCTCGGCCGTCATCGCCGGGCTGTCGCCGTTCTTCGCCTCCCGCCAGGTCATCACCGGCTCCGGTCGTGTGGGCATCGGCCAGTCCGGTGACGAGTCCGGGTTCCAGTTGTCGCAACGAGCGGACTACATCGAGGTCGAGGTCGGTCTGGAGACGACGCTGAAGCGCGGGATCATCAATACTCGTGACGAGCCGCACGCGGACGCGGACAAGTACCGCAGGCTGCATTGCATCATCGGCGACGCCAACCTCGCGGAGATGGCCACGTACCTCAAAGTGGGTACCACGGCGCTGGTTCTCGACATCATCGAAGCCGGCGTCGATCTGTCCGATCTGCAGCTCGCACGGCCGGTCACCGCGGTTCACCAGATCAGCCACGACCCGACGCTTCGCCAGACAGTCGCACTGACGGACGGACGGGAGCTGACCGCCCTCGCGTTGCAGCGGATCTATCACCAGAGGGTGGCGAAGTTCGTTGCAGGCGAGGGCAAGAACGATCCTCGCGTCGCGGACATCCTGGACAAGTGGGCCATGGTTCTCGACCTCCTCGAACGCGATCCGATGGAGTGCGCGAACCTGCTGGACTGGCCCGCCAAACTGCGCCTGCTCGAAGGGTTCCGTCAGCGCGAAGGCCTCGGGTGGTCGGCGCCGCGACTGCATCTGGTCGACCTCCAGTACTCGGACGTTCGGTTGGACAAGGGGCTGTACAACCGGCTCGTCGCGCGCGGGTCGATGGAACGGCTGGTCACCGAACAGCAGGTGCTCGACGCCGTCTCGACTCCGCCGTCCGACACGCGCGCGTACTTCCGAGGCGAGGTGTTGCGTAAGTTCGGCGCCGATATCGCGGCTGCGAGTTGGGATTCGGTGATCTTCGATCTCGGCGGCGACTCGCTGGTGCGAATTCCGACGTTGGAACCGCTGCGTGGAAGCAAATCTCATGTCGGCGAACTGCTGGAAAGCGTGGACACCGCGGCGGAACTGGTGGACCAACTCACGTCCTGAGTCGATTGCCGTCGCGTCTTGACGCCCCAGGACGCTCTGTGATCGGTAGGGTGAAGGTCCGAGCAGGTACTGCGATGACGTAAGGAGGTCGACGACTATGGCTCAGGAGCAGACACGACGCTCTGGCGGTGGTGACGGCGACGACGAGGTTCCCGGCGAGGCCGGTGGCGGTCAGGAACGACGCGAGAAGTTGGCCGAAGAGACCGACGACCTCCTCGACGAGATCGACGATGTGCTCGAGGAAAACGCAGAGGACTTCGTCCGCGCCTACGTTCAGAAGGGCGGCCAGTGACGGTGGATCGCAGCGCGAACCCCTCGGCGGCCGATTTTCTGCCGGCGTTCGGCTCGCATCACTCCTCGTTCACCGACCATCTGCGTGATCACGCCCCGCATCTCCTCCCCGAGAGCCGGATGCAGTTCTCCGGCGGTCTGGACGAGCGGGGCCTCACGAGCGACCGCGGAGGAAATCCGGTGCACTCGGACTTGGCACCGCACGGCACGACGATCGTGGCGGTGACGTACGCCGGTGGCGTGCTCATCGCCGGTGATCGCCGTGCCACGCAAGGCAATTTGATTGCCAACAGAGACATGCAGAAGGTGTTCGTCACGGATGAGTTCTCGGCCGCCGGCATTGCCGGAACGGCGGGTATCGCCATCGAACTCGTTCGTCTGTTCGCGGTCGAACTCGAGCATTACGAGAAGATCGAGGGCGTGCCGCTGACGTTCAACGGCAAGGCGAACAAGCTGTCGTCGATGGTGCGAAGCAACCTCGGTGCGGCGATGCAGGGTCTGGCCGCGGTGCCGTTGCTCGTCGGTTTCGACGTGGACATTGCCGATCCCGATCGCGCCGGTCGCATCGTGTCCTACGACGTCGTCGGCGGACGTTACGAAGAACGGTCGGGGTATCACGCGGTCGGGTCCGGTTCGCTGTTCGCGAAGTCGGCACTCAAGAAGCTCTACGCCCCCGGGCTGAGCGAGGACGACGCGTTGCGGGCGGCCGTGGAATCGCTGTTCGACGCGGCGGACGACGACTCCGCGACGGGTGGACCAGACGTCACCCGCGGTATCTACCCGACCGCGGTGACCATCACCAGCGTCGGCGCCGACGAAGTGGCCGAGGATCGCATCTCGGCCGCAGCTCGCGCCGTCATCGCCGACCGCACGATCGAAGGGGGGACTGCGTCATGACCATGCCGTACTACGCGTCAGCCGAGCAGATCATGCGCGATCGCTCCGAGCTTGCGCGCAAGGGCATCGCCCGCGGTAGAAGCGTCATCGTGCTCTCCTTCGCGGACGGGGTGCTGTTCGTCGCGGAGAACCGGTCTTCGGCGCTGCACAAGGTGAGTGAGCTCTACGACCGCCTCGGGTTCGCCGCGGTGGGGAAGTACAACGAGTTCGAGAACCTGCGCAAGGCAGGTATTCTCCACGCGGACACCAAGGGCTACACCTACGACCGACGCGACGTGACGGGCCGATCCCTGGCGAAGACGTACGCCCAGGCGCTCGGAACCATCTTCACCGAACAGCTCAAGCCCTACGAGGTGGAGATCTGCGTCGCCGAGGTGTCCCATTCCGACGAACCGGTCGCCAGCCAGCTCTACCGGATCACCTACGACGGATCGATCGTCGACGAGCAGGACTTCGTGGTCATGGGCGGCACGACCGAGCCGATCGTCACCGCCCTCAAGGAGTCCTACCGGACCGGGCTCGACTTGGCGTCGGCTGTGAAGATCTCGGTTGCCGCACTCGAGGCGGGCGCGGCACCGGCCACGTCGCCGGCGGCACAGGGCGGCACGGAGCCGGAGAAGAAGGTGCTCGAGGTCAGCGCACTCGAGGTCGCCGTCCTGGATCAAGGACGGCCCAGGCGCGCGTTCAGGCGCATCGCCGGAGCAGCGTTGCAGGACATGCTTCCTCGGCGCGATGCCGCCGACCCGGAACCCTCGCCCGGGCAGCCGGGAGTGGAGCCTGCGGAATGACCTGGGTACGGCCGGGAGTGGAGCCTGCGGAATGACCTGAGTAAACCCGGGAGTGGAGCCTGCCTTCACCTTCGGGCCCGGCGGCCTCGTGCGCTATCGATCTCGGTAGAGCGCGAGGCCGTTCTCGTCGACTCCGAATTCGAACGTGCGGCCGTCCGCGGTGACTTCGCCGTCGGTGGCAAGCGCAACGTCGGGGCCCTCGACTTCGACCTTCAGCGAATGAACCGACGAGTGGACGTACGTCGACGACGATCCGAGCGTTCCGGTGAGCGCGGCCAGGACGAGTCGGGTGCGCGACAGGAACGGAGTCGAGGGTAGGTACCTCAGGTCCAGCGTGCCGGAACCTATCGACGGCCTGGACATCGGAACCCGGTCGGTGGGCTCGTACTGGCCGTTGCCGACGAACAGCATCCACACTGCCTGCCGACGGCCGTCCAATTCGATTTGCATCGGTTGGGCGCGGGCGAGAACTCGTATCATCGCGACGGCCGCAGCGGGCCATTTACCGATTCGCTCCTGCAGTTTCTCCCGCAGTCGCACGGAGTCCGGGTATCCGCCGAACGTCGCGGTGTTGACGAACGAGATGCGATCCTGGCTGTCCACGACGACGTAGGCGAGATCGACACGGTCGGCTGTTCCGTTCTCGATGCTGCGTGCGGTGGCGTCGACGTCGGCAACCCCGGCGTCGTGCGCGAAATGGTTGAGCGTTCCGCCCGGGAACACCGCGAGTGGGAGATCGTGCCGCGCGGCGGATTCGGCCACGCTGACGATTGTCCCGTCACCGCCGCAGACGCCGAGTGCCGTGGGGGACGTCGAGGCGATACGGTCCTCGAGCTGTGTGGTGAAGTCCCCGTCGGTGTCGGGCCGGAACAGGTCGGCGTCCGGCAGCAGGCCTCGGATGTCGTCCTCGATCGTGTCGTCGGAACCCGATCCGGGGTTGATCATGATCAGCATGTTCTTGCCGCGCGGAAGCTGCGGCGCGGCTACGGATCGGCCGAGCTCAGCGGGTTCTTCCGTGCGTACGGCCCACCACCGGCGCGTCGACAAGGCGATTCCGGCACCGAGTGCGGCACCGGCAACCACGTCCGTCGGCCAGTGAACCCCGGTGTGCACGCGCGAGTAGCACACCGCTGCGGCCACCGGAGCCAAAGCGGCTGCAGCGAGCGGAGATTCGAGCGCCACGCCGGTGACGAAGGCAGCCGCCGACGCGGAGTGGCCGGAGGGAAAAGAAGACGACACGGGCGGTGACAACACTCGGCGGACGAAGGGGGTCCTCTCGAAACCAGGACGGCTTCGGGGAAACGCAGGCTTGAGGACACCGTTCGCCACTGCACTCGCTACCGCCACGGCCATCAACCCACGTACCGCTCCGCGACGAGTCGGACCCCGCTTGCTCGCCAGCACTCCCGATGCCGCGATCCACAAGCCGCTGTGATTGGCCGCCGTACTCAGGTTTCGGAGAATCGGATCGGCGACGGATGCACGACTGGCTGCGGTCCGGTCGAACAATCCGACATCCCAGGCGTGGATGCGATCGGGCAAGGAAGGGGATGTCTCGGTCACCACCCCAGCCTAGAGGCGGTCGTTCCTGCCGGCAGGCAGCCCGCGGGAACCGACACATTTCCCCGTGCATCGTTCGAACGCTCCATCGGCGCGTCTGCGTTGTACTGTCGAAGTGTGCAGCGACGAATCATGGGCATCGAGACCGAGTTCGGTGTCACCTGTACCTTTCACGGTCACAGGCGGCTGAGCCCGGACGAGGTGGCCCGCTACCTCTTCCGCCGGGTCGTGTCCTGGGGCCGTAGCTCCAACGTGTTCCTCCGCAACGGTGCGCGCCTGTACCTCGATGTCGGGTCGCATCCCGAGTACGCGACGGCCGAGTGCGACAGTCTGCTGCAGTTGGTCACTCACGACAGGGCGGGTGAACGAGTCCTCGAGGACCTGCTGATCGACGCCGAACAGCGACTCGCCGAGGAAGGTATCGGCGGGGACATCTATCTGTTCAAGAACAACACCGACTCGGCCGGCAATTCATACGGCTGCCACGAGAACTACCTGGTCCAGCGAGCGGGGGAGTTCTCGCGGATTTCGGATGTGCTGCTGCCGTTCCTCGTCACTCGCCAGCTCATCTGCGGCGCCGGGAAGATTCTGCAGACGCCCAAAGCTGCCACGTTCTGCCTGTCGCAGCGCGCCGAACACATCTGGGAAGGTGTGTCGTCGGCGACCACCCGGTCACGTCCCATCATCAACACACGCGACGAACCCCATGCAGACGCCGAGAAGTACCGCCGATTGCACGTCATCGTCGGTGACTCGAACATGGCCGAGACAACCACGATGCTCAAGGTCGGTACGGCCGCTCTCGTACTCGAGATGATCGAGGCCGGGGTCTCCTTCAGGGACTTCGCGCTGGACAATCCCATCCGAGCTATCCGCGAGGTCAGCCACGATCTGACCGGTCGACGACCCGTTCGTCTGGCCGGCGGACGGCAGGCCAGTGCGCTCGAGATCCAGCGGGAGTACTACGCCAGGGCGGTCGAGCATCTGAAAACACGCGAGCCCAACACTCAGATCGAGCAGGTCGTGGACCTGTGGGGTAGGACGCTCGACGCGGTGGAGGCTCAGGACTTCGCGAAGGTGGACACCGAGATCGACTGGGTCATCAAACGAAAACTGTTCCAGCGCTACCAGGATCGATACTCGATGGAGCTGTCCGATCCGAAGATCGCGCAGCTCGATCTGGCCTATCACGACATCAAACGTGGTCGCGGGGTGTTCGACCTGCTCCAGCGCAAGGGTCTTGCGAAGAGGTTGACCGAGGACGAGCAGATCGACGAGGCCGTCGATCTTCCTCCTCAGACGACACGCGCAAAGCTCCGCGGTGAATTCATCACCGCCGCGCAGGACGCAGGCCGCGACTTCACGGTCGACTGGGTTCACCTGAAGCTCAACGACCAGGCTCAACGCACTGTCCTCTGCAAAGACCCGTTCCGCTCCGTCGACGAGCGGGTGGAGCGGTTGATCGCGTCGATGTAGTGGTCGTAGGCGCGGGATGCGACCGAAGCGACTCGGACGGTTAGGGTTCTTGGGGTGGCGATCACCAAAGTCGAACGATTGATGAATCTCGTCATCTGTCTGTTGTCGACACGTCAGTTCGTGACGGCCGAACGGATCAGGGACAGCGTCGCGGGCTACGGCGACTCGGGCAGCGACGAAGCCTTCAGTCGCATGTTCGAGCGTGACAAGAACGAACTCCGTGACCTGGGTGTACCCCTCGAGACCGGGGTCTCTGCCGGGACGTTCGGAGTCGAAGGCTATCGAATCAATCGTGATGCGTACGAGCTCCCGGAAATCGACCTTTCCCGTGAGGAAGCGGCTGCGGTCGCGGTTGCGGTGCAGTTGTGGGAATCTCCGGAGTTGACCTCCGCGGCGCAGAGCGCGTTGGTGAAGCTGCGTGCCGCCGGAATCCAGGTCGATCAGGAAGACTCGGCGGCGTCGGTAACGGCGGTTCCGGCGCGTACCCGCGGATCGGAACCTGCGCTCGGGGCACTGCTCGCGGCAATCGATGCAGGCCGGTCGGTGAAGTTTCAGCACCGCAGCTCGGCAACGGATCCCTACACGACCCGCACTGTCGAGCCCTGGGGTGTGGTCACGTTTCGGGGCCGGTGGTATCTGGTCGGACACGACGTCGATCGCAACGACACCAGGACGTTCCGGTTGTCGCGTATCGGAGACGACGTCACGACGTTCGGTCGGGCGGGAAGTATCCGCAAACCCGATGACGTGGACGTTCAATCGATCGTCGCGCGTGTCGCCGGAACCGCCGAGGTCAACGGAACGGCGACGGTGTGGGTAGCCGAGGGCGGAGCGGTGGAGCTGCGCCGGATGGGGACAGCAGTGGAGGATCGCATGATCGGTGGACGGCCCGGGTCGGTGATCCGGATTCCTGTCCGTTCGTGGGAGTGGGTCGCCCGGTCGATCGCCGGACACGGGTCCGACGCGGTGGTGCTCGAACCCGCCGAGCTCCGCTCGGATGTCATCGCGACCCTGCGTTCGGTTGCTCCGGTGGTCGGGCGATGAGCGCGAGACTGTCGGTCCGACTGGCGCGGCTGCTGAACATGGTTCCGTTCTTCCTCGCCAACCCAGGCTTGAGCGCGGCGGAAGCTGCCCGTGAGCTCGGGGTGTCCACGTCGACGCTGATGACCGATCTCAATCAGCTCTGGATGTGCGGGCTGCCCGGTTACGGACCGGGTGATCTGATCGATCTGTCGTTCTCGGAGGAGAGCATCGAAGTCACGTTCTCGGCGGGCATCGACCGCCCTCTGCGGCTGACGTCCACCGAGGCGACGGCGTTGCTCGTGGCGTTGCGGTCGCTCACGTCGATGCCGGGCATGGTCGACCCGAGCGCTGCGCAGAGCGCTATCGCCAAGATCGAACAAGCAGCAGGCTCGGCGAGCGCGAACGTTCCCGGAAACGCAAGCGCGGAACCTGCCGACGACCGTCCCGAGAGCCCGATCGCGACCGCCGTTCGCTCAGCTCTGCGAAGCAAGCACGCATTGGAACTGACGTACTACTCCGCGTCGCGCGATGCTGTGTCCGAGCGGGTCGTGGATCCGATCCGAACAGTGTCGATCGACGACCACAGCTATCTGCAAGCCTGGTGCCGCAGCGCGGAAGGTGTGCGCCTGTTCCGGTTGGACCGCATCGACCGAGCTGTGGAACTCGAGGTGCCGGCGTCACCGCCGGAAGGCGCGAACGAGGACGACAGCTTCGAGATCTTCAACGACGACCCGTCCCTGCCTCAGGCGCGTCTGCGTGTATTGCCGAGTCATGCGTGGATCCTGGACTACTACCCGATGACTGTGGTGGACACCGAGGCCGACGGATCGATAGTGGTGACGATGAGATTTGCGACACCCGCGTGGATGACGCGTCTCACGCTGGGATTCGGCGAGGGTGTGCAGGTCTTGGGTCCGCCGGAGCTGCAGCGAAGCGTGGAGGACAGGGCCGCCGAGGCCTTGGCGGCGTACGACGACGTCGTGTCGGGAAAGTCCGGTGTGAACGCACCGTAAACGGACGGCGACGAGGGAGTCCACGTGGCAAAACGTCGGGTAGGCTCGGGTCATCTGATCTTGGGAGGTAGAACATGGGAGCCATGAGCCCGTGGCACTGGGCCATCGTTGCTTTGGTAGTCGTCATTCTGTTCGGTTCGAAGAAGCTGCCCGACGCAGCACGCGGTCTCGGTCGCTCGCTTCGAATCTTCAAGAGTGAAGTCAAGGAAATGCAGAACGACGGCAAGTCCGAGACGCCTGCTACTCCGGCACCGGCACCGACACAGATCGACTCGCAGGCCAGCGACATTCGCGCCACAGGTAGCGTGACGTCGCAGCCGGACTCCAAGTCCGCCTGACGCGACATCGTGGCAAACCGGGGTGCTGACCAGCACCCCGGTTCACTGCTGAGCGAAGACAGAGTATGCGAATTCCGTTCGATCCCAGGCGCAGCAAGCGCCGCTTGAATCCCGACGGCACCATGTCGTTGGTCGATCATCTCTACGAGTTGCGCACGCGCCTCATGTGGTCGCTACTCGCCATGGCAGTCACCACGGCCTTCGGCTTCTTCTGGTATTCCCACACGATTCTCGGAATCGAAAGTCTGGGCGACCTTCTTCGCGGCCCGTACTGCTCGCTCGATCCGAGTCTGCGAGCGGACCTCAGCGGCAACACAAGCGGGCTGGACGAGTGCCGGTTGCTCGCGACCGGGCCGTTCGACCAATTCCTGCTGCGGTTCAAGGTGGCTTTCACTGCGGGCGTCGTACTTGCGTGCCCCGTCTGGCTGTATCAGATCTGGGCGTTCGTCACCCCCGGTCTCTACAAGCAGGAGCGTCGCTACGCGATCTCGTTCGTGACCTCTGCTGCCATCCTGTTCGTCGGCGGTGCTGTGTTGGCGTACTTCATCGTCTCCAAGGGCCTGCACTTCCTGCTGTCCATCGGTGACAACGTGCAAATCACCGCATTGAGCGGTGCCCAGTACTTCGGTTTCGTCATCAATCTGCTGATCATCTTCGGCGTGAGCTTCGAAATCCCGCTGCTCGTCGTGGCCCTGAACTTCGTCGGTGTACTGACGTACGAGCGTCTCAAGGCGTGGCGACGCGGACTCATCATGGGTCTGTTCGTCTTCGCGGCGATCGCGACACCCGGCCAGGATCCGTTCTCGATGCTTGCTCTTGCTCTTGCACTCACGCTGCTGTTCGAGATGGCGGTGCAAGTAGCGCGCATTCACGACAAGCGTAAGTTGCGGAAGAGAAAAGATGATTGGGGTGATGTATCCGATGACGAAGCATCGTCGATCGAGTCCGCTGGTCCGCTTGCATCCCCGATTTCGGTCACTCCTCCGAAGCAACCCGAGCGGGATTTCACAGACACGATCTGACGTGATCGTGTGACTGTGTCGACGTCCGAACTTCAGCGATTCGCGGGGCACCTCGATTTTCCGTTGGATCGTTTCCAGGTGGACGCGTGTACCGCGCTCGAGTCGGGGCACGGGGTCTTGGTCTGCGCCCCGACGGGTGCGGGCAAGACGATCATCGGCGAGTTCGCTGTCCACCTCGCGCTTGCCGCAGGTCGAAAGTGCTTCTACACCACACCGATCAAGGCACTGAGCAATCAGAAGTTTGCCGAGCTCACCGCTCGCTACGGACGTGACACGGTGGGTCTGCTGACGGGCGACTCCAGCGTGAACGCCGATGCTCCCATCGTGGTGATGACTACTGAGGTCCTACGGAACATGCTGTACGCGTCGTCGGACGCGCTGCGTGGCCTCTCGCATGTCGTGATGGATGAAGTCCATTACCTCGCCGATCGCTTCCGCGGCGCGGTGTGGGAGGAAGTGATCCTGCACCTGTCGCAGGATGTTCGGCTCGTCAGTCTGTCCGCGACCGTCAGCAACGCCGAGGAGTTCGGCGCGTGGATGGAAACCGTACGCGGTGACACCACCGTGGTGGTCGACGAAAACAGGCCGGTTCCACTGTCTCAGCACATCATGGTGGGGAGGCGGCTGTTCGACCTGTTCGACAGCCGTGCCCAGAGCGGAGAAGGATCGGCGAGGCTCGTTGTCGACAAGGACCTCGTTCGCTACGTCAAACAGCGTCAGTCGCTCGACCACGTGGACCGGTGGCAACCGCCGCACGGCAGGGGACGGGGCCGTGGACGTGCCGGCGGTTCGAGCATGGCGAACCGTCCGCTCCCGCGACCGGAGGTCATTTCCAAGCTCGACGAGGAAGGACTTCTTCCTGCGATCACGTTCATCTTCAGTCGGGCCGGGTGCGACGGCGCGCTGACGCAGTGCCTCCGGTCTCGGCTGGTGTTGACCACCCCTGAGCAGGCCGAAGAGATTCGCGACATCGTCGACAAACACACCGCCGAGCTGCCGAGGGAGGATCTCGAGGTTCTCGGATACTGGGAGTGGCGTGAAGCCCTCGAGCGCGGCCTCGCGGCCCATCACGCGGGCATGCTCCCGGTGTTCCGCCACACGGTGGAGGAACTGTTCGTCAAGGGCCTGGTTCGCGCCGTGTTCGCCACCGAGACCCTGGCCCTCGGCATCAACATGCCCGCGCGCACCGTGGTCCTCGAGAAGCTGGTCAAGTACAACGGTGAATCTCACGCGGAGTTGACCCCGGGGGAGTACACCCAGCTCACCGGCCGTGCCGGTCGACGCGGAATCGACGTAGAAGGACACGCTGTCGTGCTGTGGCAGCCAGGAACCGAGCCGACGGAGGTCGCCGGTCTCGCATCCACTCGTACGTTCCCGCTGCGCAGCTCGTTCCGCCCGGGATACAACATGTCGATCAATCTGATCGAGCAGTTCGGTGCCGCCGAATCACGGACGCTGTTGGAACGGTCGTTCGCACAATTCCAGGCAGATCGATCGGTCGTCGGTCTGGTCCGTGGCATCGACCGCAACGGCAAGACTCTCGCCGGTCTGTTGGAACGGCTCGGCGGCGTCGACGGCGAATATTTCGAGTACGCGAAACTACGTGAGCGACTCACCGAGCGCGAGCGACTGCTCGAGCGTCAGGGCAGGCAGGACCGCCGAGATCAGGCGGTCGAGTCTCTGCTCGAGCTCAAACGCGGCGACGTGGTCTCGGTACCCAGCGGCAAGCGCAGCGGATTGGCCGTGGTGTTGGAATCCGACGACGACCGAATCGATCCACGACCTCTGGTGTTGACCGAAGACGCGTGGGCCGGACGACTGTCGGCCGCAGATTTCCCGTCCGCCGCGTACGCACTCGGTCGTATGCGTCTGCCGAAGTTCATCGACCACCGCACGGCTCGCACGCGGCGCGACCTGTCGGCGGCGTTGCGGTCGACAGGCATCTCGGCTCCGTCGGATCGGCGTCGGCGCAAGTCGACCGCAGCGGACGACAGTGAACTCGCCACGCTACGTAGGAGTCTTCGATCGCACCCGGTGCATTCACGCTCGGACCGGGACGAACTCGGCCGCGTCGGTGAGCGCTACAACAAGCTGGCTCGTGACACCGAATCGATGCGTCAGAAGGTATCCGCGACAACCAATTCGCTCGCGCGAACCTTCGACCGCATTCTGGCCCTCCTCGCGGAGCGCGACTACATCACCTCCGGTACGGCTCCCACGGTGACCGAACACGGGGCGCGGCTCGGCCGCATCTACTCCGAGTCGGACCTGCTGGTGTCCGAGTGCCTGAGACAGGGTCTCTGGACAGGGCTCGCTCCGGCCGAACTGGCCGCGGTGGTGTCCGCCGTGGTGTTCGAGTCTCGCCAGGAAGTCGGCGACACCGTCCCGCAGGGCCCGACCGGGCCGATCCGTCATGCGCTGGGAGAAACGGTCCGCGTGTGGGGCGAGCTGCGTTCCGACGAGATCCGGCACAAGCTGCCACAGACCCGCGAACCGGACATGGGATTCGTGAAGGCGGTCTACCGCTGGGCAAGCAACCACACGCTCGCCGACGCGTTGATGGCCGCGGGCGATCGCGGAAAAGCACTGTCGGGCGGCGACTTCGTTCGGTGGTGTCGACAGGTGATCGATCTGCTGGATCAGGTCCGACTGGCGTCGCCGGATCCCGCGTTGTCGAAGGCAGCGGCGCGGGCGATCGCGGCATTACGCCGAGGAGTCGTAGCAGTCGACGCTGCGTAACCGTGTCCGATATGGTTGCTGCCGGTCAATCGAATTCACGTGGAGGCGAGATGAGCGGCCCGTACGGTCCGAACAACCCCGACGACCAGTGGTCGCGGGAACAAGGGAAGCCGGAAGGTGCCACCCCGGACACGGAGCAGTGGGGCCAGACCCAGGATGGCGGAGCCACCCCGGCCTACCCGACTCAGGCGTATCCGGACACGTCGAGCTCGCATCCGCAGGGTTCGCAGGGGCAGTATCCGCCGCAGGCGTACGGGCAGTACGGATACCCGCAGGGGCAGTACCCGGCCCAGCCGTACGGTCAGCAACCGGGTCAACAACCGGTATACCCCGGTCAGCCTGCTCAGCCGAGCCAGTATCCGGGCCAGCCCAACACTCAGTATCCAGGGCAGCAGTACGGCCAGCCGGGGCAGCACAGTCCGCAGCCGGGGCAGTATCCAGGCCAGCCTTATGGTCAGCCCGGTCAGCCGAATGCTCAGTATCCGGGACAACCGTACGGTCAGCAGCCTGGCCAGCAGCCCGGTCAGTATCCGGGACAACCGCAGTGGGGGCAGGGGCAATTCCCCGGTCAGCCGCAGGGTCCGGGCAATCAGTGGAATTCCGCGCAGCAGACACCCGGCGGTACCAAGTCGACGACGCCGTATTTCGTGATCGGTGGTCTGGTGGCTGCCATCGTCGTGATCGGCGGAGCGGCGTTGACATTCGGAGGTTCCAAGAATCTCGATCCCGCAGCTGCCGAAGCCGGTGTCGAGGACATCGTGACCGGAACCTACGGTGCATCGTCGGTAAGCAACGTCTCGTGCCCGGAGGGCAAGAAGATCGAGAAGGGAGCATCGTTCGAGTGCTCTCTTCAGGTAGACGGTTTCGAGCGCACGGTGACGCTGACGTTCACCGACGACGACGGCACGTACGAGGTGTCACGCCCGCGTTGACGTCGAACGCCCGTCAGACACGTGGGGCCGGCCGGCCCCACGCTCAGGACCCGTGGACCGACAGGGCCGCAGTGAGTCTGCCCACGGCGTTCTCGATTCCCAGTCGAGCGGCGAGTTCGGCCAGCTTGTCCGCGTCGGCGGGGACGGCCGGAATGACGTCCGACCGGGAGAAGACCACGTCGGCGTCACGGACGACGCGAACCACCGGTAGCGCCGCATCGAGATAGTCGGCAGCAGCAGCCAGTTTGGCTCGAACACCCTGCGCCATGTCCGACGACGGGTCGAGGGCAGCCTCACGTAGCGCGGTCACCGAGCCGTACCTCAGCATGAGTGTGGACGCCGTTTTCTCGCCGACGCCTTTGACTCCCGGCAGACCGTCCGAGCTGTCTCCGCGTAGCAGTGCCAGCTCGGCGTAGGCGTCACCTGCACGATCCAGGGGCACTCCGTACTTCTCGGCCACTTCGGCGGGCCCGAACAGTTCGGCTTTCGCCAGACCCCGTCCCACGTAGAGGACTTTCACCTGGTTGGGTTCGTCGGCTGCGACCTGAAGGAGGTCCCGATCTCCGCTGACGACTACGACAGGGTCGGTCCGCTCCCGCCCCGCGAGGGTTCCCAGCACGTCGTCCGCCTCCAGCCCTTCGGCGCCTGCGGTGGCGATGCCCGCCGCGGCGAGCACCTCCATGATCAGGTCGACCTGCGGTGACAGGCTGTCCGGCACCTCTTCGCTCTCGGGCGTACCGGGTGCAGCCTCGGCAACGCGGTGGGCTTTGTACGACGGCACCAGATCGACGCGGAATTGCGGTCGCCAGTTCAGATCGAGGCAGACCGCAAGGCGACTCGGCTCGGTGCGGGCCATCAGCGCCGACACCATGTCGATGAAACCACGTACGGCGTTCACCGGTGTTCCGTCGGGTGCTGTAATCGATTCGGGCAGAGCGTAGTAAGCGCGAAACCACAGGCTGGCTCCGTCGAGAAGGAGCAGAGGCGACGATCCAGGGGCGGTCATGTGGATCATCTTGCCAAAACGTCGATAGCCTGTAGGTCATGAGTTCCACTTCCACACAGTCTGCAGCCAGATTCCCGTCGGAGACCTACGCGTCGCGACTTGCACGTGCGGCCGAATTCGCCTCCGAGGCCGGCCTCGACGCACTGCTGATCTCACCAGGACCGGACTTCCAGTATCTGCTGGGTTCGCGGGCGAGTTCGTTCGAGCGTCTTCTCTGTCTCGTCGTGCCGTCGAGTGGTGCGACACCGACGGTGGTGGTCCCGAGGATGGAACTTGCCGCGCTGAAGGACTCGGCGATTGCCGATCTCGGGCTCGAGCTCGCCGATTGGGTGGACGGAGTGAGTCCGTACGAGATCATCGCAGCGGCGCTGCCCGCGGGCGCCACGACCGCGGTCGACGACGCGATGCCCGCGCTGCATTTCGTTCCGGTGGCGAACCGGCTCGGTGTAGTACCGGTTCTGGCTACCGACGTTCTGCGCCGTCTCCGTATGGTCAAGGACGAGGCGGAGATCGATGCGTTGCGTCGCGCGGGCCAGGCCATCGACCGAGTCCATGCCCGCATGGGTGATTTTCTGAAAGTCGGACGAACCGAAGCCGACGTCGCGGAGGACATCGCAGCCGCCATCTTGGAGGAGGGACACACAGAAGCAGCGTTCATCATCGTCGGGTCCGGTCCACACGGCGCCGATCCGCACCACGAGGTGTCCGATCGTGCCATCGAAGCAGGCGACGTCGTGGTCATCGACATCGGTGGACCTGTGACGCCGGGTTACAACTCCGACTCGACTCGCACGTACGTCCTCGGCGAGCCCTCCGACGACGTGGCGGCGCAGTACGCCGTCCTCGAACGCGCGCAACAGGCCGCCGTGGACCGAGTGCGTCCTGGTGTCTCGGCCGAGTCCGTCGATGCCGCAGCCCGGGAGGTCCTGGCGGCGGAAGGGCTGGGCGAGGCGTTCCTCCACCGCACCGGCCACGGAATCGGCCTGTCGGTCCACGAGGAGCCGTACATCGTGTCCGGCAACGACATCGAACTCACCGAGGGGATGGCGTTCAGCATCGAACCGGGAATCTACTTCCGCGGACAGTGGGGAGCCCGGATCGAGGACATCGTGATCGTCACCGCCGACGGCTGTGAGTCGGTCAATCTCCGCCCACACGGACTCACTGTGTTGCCGTTGCCGTGAGCAGCGACCGTGAACCGAGCACACGCCGGACCGTGATGCGGATGACCACGCGCTCGGGGTTCTCCCGAGGGACTCGGTACCGCGCGGCGTAACGATTCTCGGCGTCGACCACGTCGGCGCGATCGGTCAACACCTCCGACGTGCCCTCCAGCGTCAACCACCGAGCGCCGTCGATCTGGCTCACGGCCGCGTATCCGCCGCGGGAGGCGTTCAGTGCCTTCTGTGTTGCGCGTCCGGTGATCACCCGGGCGAACCCACCGTCGGGATCCCACGTGAATCCGACGGCGACGACGTGCGGAGTACCGTCGCTGCGCAGGGTGGTCAGCGTCGCGAGATGGCGTTCGGTGAGGAACTCCGCGGCGTCGGGTGTCAGGGATGCGGGGGTGGTGACCATGATGCACACGGTAATCGGCCACAATGACCGTCGTGACGACCACTGCACCCGAAGGCACGGTTCTCGTTCTCGGCGGACGTAGCGAGATAGGGCTCGAACTCGCCACACGTCTGGCGTCCGGCCGGACCGTCGTGCTTGCCGCACGCCGAAGCACAGATCTGACCGAACAAGTCGCCGCGGTCGTGGCCGCAGGTGCGACGACAGTGGCGACGGTCGAGTTCGACGCCGACGATCTCGGGTCGCACGGCGCCGTCCTCGAGTCGGTTGTCGCCGAGCACGGACCCCTGTCCACCGTTGTGCTTGCGTTCGGGATCCTCGGCGATCAGGCACGTGCCGAGAAGGATGCTGCTCACACAGCGGCGATTCTGCACACCGACTTCGTTGCACAGGCCGCAGTCTTGACTCGCGTCGCCACCCTTCTCCGCGCCCAGGGGACTGGCCGAATCGTCGTGTTCTCGTCCGTCGCGGGAGTGCGTGTGCGGAAGGCGAACTACGTGTACGGATCGGCCAAGGCCGGTCTGGACGGATTCGCGACGGGGTTGTCCGACGCACTGCGAGGGTCGGGCGTCAGCCTGTTGCTCGTTCGCCCCGGATTCGTCATCGGCTCGATGACGAAGGGCATGTCTCCGGCTCCGTTCTCGAGCACTCCAGTGCAAGTAGCCGACGCGGTCGACTCGGCGCTGGCTGCCGACAAGTCGAGCGTCTGGATTCCCGGCATCCTCGCGCCGATCTACTTCGCAATCAGGTTCGTACCACAGTGGTTGTGGCGGAAGGCACCTCGGTGATGTCGCCGCAGGTGCAACCCATCTCCGTCGTCGGGATCGGTGCCGACGGGTGGGACGGACTCGCCGAGTCGGCACGGGCCCTCGTGTCGGAGGCCGACGTCGTCTTCGGGTCCAGGCGTCAACTCGACTCGACACCGGTTCCGTCGGAGAAGGCTCGCCGGTGGCCGACCCCGCTCGTCCCCAGCCTGCACACCTCGTTCTCGGAATGGGACGGCCGAAAAATCTGCGTTCTCGCGAGCGGCGATCCGATGTTCCACGGCATCGGGGTAACGCTCGCGCGGGAATTCGGGGCAGCGAGACTGCATGTCGTCCCCGCTCCGTCCTCGGTGTCGCTCGCCTGTGCCAGACTCGGTTGGGCGGTGAACGAGGTGGCCACCGTGAATCTGGTCAACACGCCGTCCAGCGCACTCGTCGCGGCGCTGGCCCACCGTGCACGCATCGTCGTTCTGTCGCGGGATCAGGACACGCCAGCAGCGGTCGCCGAAAGGCTCTGCGAGGCAGGCTATTCCGCGTCGCCGATGATCGTGCTCGAACAACTGGGTGGATCCTCCGAGCGGTCCGTGGCGGGTGAGGCCGGCTCGTGGACCCACCCGGCCGGAGACCCGCTCAACGTCGTCGCAATCGACTGTGTCGCCGACGACGGGTCGGGCCGCCTCACCCGTGTTCCGGGTCTACCCGACGAGGCCTACTCCGGGGACGGGCAGTTGACCAAAGCCGAGGTCCGTGCCTTGACCGTGAGTGCACTCGCTCCCGCGCCCGGTGAGTTGCTGTGGGACGTCGGAGGCGGTTCGGGTTCCATCTCCATCGAGTGGATGCGAATTCACCCACGATGCCGGGCAGTTGCTTTCGAATCCGCGGTCCCCAGACGAGCGCAGATAATTGCCAACGCATCGACGTTGGGAGTGCCAGGCCTTCGAGTACTCGGTCGTGCACCCCATGCGTTCGAGGACGTACCCGACGATGTGCCCGACGCCGTGTTCATCGGTGGCGGTCTGACCAACGACGCCATGATCGACGCCTGCTGGGACCGGCTTCGCGTGGGTGGGCGACTGGTTGCCAACGCGGTCACCGCCGAGTCGGAATCATTGCTTCTGCAGTGTCTTTCGAGATTCGGCGGTTCACTGCGCAGATTTCAGATCTACCGGGCCGAACCGCTGGGATCCTTCACCGGTTGGAGGCCCCAGATGCCCGTCACGCAATGGACAGCCGTCAAACGGTGAAAATCCTTCTGCTGGGCGGAACTTCGGAGGCTCGTTCGCTCGCCGCGGACGTCGCGGACGATCCGCTCCTCGATGTCGTCTCCTCGTTGGCGGGGCGTGTGCACGACCCACAGCTGCCCGCTGGTGCAACGCGGGTCGGAGGGTTCGGTGGTGCGACGGGACTGACGCAGTGGCTCGAACGCGAGTGTGTCGATGTCGTCGTCGACGCGACGCACCCGTTCGCGACGTCGATCTCGGCCAACGCGCACCAGGCGTCGCGCGCCACCGGGACACCGCTGGTCAGGCTCGTACGCCCTGCATGGACGCCGTCCACCGAAGACCGGTGGGTTCGTGTCCGATCGGTCTCCCAGGCAGCCGAGACCGTCGAGCGCCTGTCCCGTCGGTCGTTTCTGACGATCGGACGCCAGAACGTCGGTGCCTTCGCGTGGATCGAGCGCACCTGGTTTCTCGTCCGGAGCATCGATCCGCCGACCGGCGCACTACCGCCGCATCACGAGGTGCTGCTCGCGCGCGGACCCTTCGCAGAGGCCGACGAAATCGAGTTGATGAAGGCTCATCGCATCGACACGATGGTCACGAAGAACAGCGGTGGAGCGATGACGGACGCGAAGTTGGCCGCAGCCCGTCGCCTGGGTGTCCCCGTGGTGATGATCGACCGACCTCGGGAAGCGGGGGCGGACTTCTCTGCAGGCACCGTCGGTGCCGTCGTGGACTGGCTTCGAGCGCACGCCCACGTCAGGGGTAACGACGCGAGGTGAACACCTGCCGGCCCGTTCCGGTCTCCACGAGTTGCGTCTGCGATGAGCCGATTATCAGCAGGCACCTCATGTCGATTCGACTCGGGTCGAGATCGCCCAGTTCGACGACGTGTACAGACTCTTCGTCGCTGCCCACCGCGCGTCCTACGACGACCGGAGTCTGCGGGCTACGGTGTTGCAACAGCAGATCTCGCATCTTCTCGACCTGCCACGTCCTGGACTTCGACGCGGGGTTGTAGACGGCGATGACCATGTCGGCGGCCGCGGCAGCAGTGATCCTGTTCGCGACCACGTCCCACGGCTTGAGGCGGTCGGACAGCGAGATGACCGCATAATCGTGTCCGAGCGGCGCGCCCACCCGGCTCGCGACCGCGTTCGCGGCCGTCATGCCGGGGACCACCCGCACCGGAACGTCGGCCCACTGCGGTTCGGCCGCTACCTCGATCACTGCCGACGCCATCGCGAACACCCCGGGGTCACCGGACGAGACGACAACCACACGCTTGCCGCGTTTGGCGAGGTCGAGTGCGAATGCTGCACGCTCGGACTCCACCTTGTTGTCGCTCGCGTGCCGAATCTGCGCGGGCCGCATCGTTACTCGGTCGAGGTAGGTGACATATCCGACGAGATCCGTGGCGCGGGCGAGTTCTCGACGCACCTCCTCGGTCGTCCAGCTGTCCGCACCCGGACCGAGGCCCACGACGGTGACTTCACCGACTCGACCATTTCCGTCCAGGGGAGTGTGGGACACGACGTTGTTGGCCGGGCTCGGCACGACGACCATCGAGAAGTACGGAACCGCTGCCGGGTCGACGTCGGCAACGTTCGAGACGCGCTGGCCCTCCGTACTCGCGCGTTCGACATATCTCGCTTCGTCCAGCCTGCCTGCGTCGGTCAGTGCCTGCACGACAGTGGGGAAGGTGCGACCGAGCTTCATGATCGCTGCTGCGTCGGTGGCGGCCAGCCGCCGCGTCAGTTCCTCCGCAGGCAAGGTTCCAGGCAGGACCGTGAACACCTCGTCACGTTCGACGAGGGGAGTCTTCAACGCCGCAGATGCCGCACTGACCGATGTCACGCCGGGTATCACCTCGACGTCGAAGGTGCCGACGAGTCGTTTGTGCATGTGCATGTACGAGCTGTAGAACAGCGGATCGCCCTCGGCGAGCAACGCGACGTCCCGACCGGCAGAGAGGTGGGCCGCCAATCGCGCCGCGGCTTCCTCGTAGAACTCGTCGATTGCACCCTGATATCCGCCCGGGTGATCGGTGGTCTCCGTCGTGACCGGGTACACCAGGTGCTCCTCGATCTGACCGTCACGCATGTACGGTGCTGCGACGCCTCTGGAGATGCTTCGGCCGTGACGCGCGCTGTGGAACGCGACGACATCGGCTGCCTCGATGATGCGGGCGGCTTTGACGGTGACGAGTTCCGAGTCACCCGGGCCGATGCCGACACCCCACAGCTTGCCTGGAGCGATGCTCATTCTTCTTCGCTCGCAATGGCATTGACGGCTGCAGCGGTGATCGCACTTCCACCGCGGCGGCCACGAACGACGAGATACTCGACGCCGAGTCCGGATGCGATGAGGTCTTCCTTCGATTCGGCCGCGCCGATGAAGCCGACCGGACCTCCGACGATGGCGGCAGGCGCGGGGGCGCCGGCTGCGAGCATTTCCATCAAATGGAACAGCGCGGTCGGGGCGTTGCCGATCGCGACAACGGCGCCCTCGAGTCGGTCTCCCCACAACTCCAGCGCCGCGGCAGTCCTGGTGGTCCCCAGTGTGTCCGCCAGGTCGCGAACCCGCGGGTCGGACAGCGTGCAGAGAACCTCGTTGTCCGCGGGCAACCTCCGACGGGTGACGCCGGCGGCAACCATGTTGGCATCACACAGAATCGGGGCGCCGGAGTTCAACGCTGCGCGCGCGTCGCGGACGACGTTCGCCGTGGCGCCGATGACCTCGGTCAGGTCGACCTCGCCGCTTGCGTGGATCATCCGTACGACGACCTGCGCGATGTCCGCGGAGAATGCCGACAGATCCGCCTCGGCCCTGATGGTCGCAAAGGACTGTCGGTAGATCTCCGCGCCGTCGCGGATGTAGTCGTGCATGGCGTTCACGATAGGTCAGGCCGGTAACCGGTCAGGACACCCGGTATCCGGTCGGTCCGGCGATCACGTTCAGCACATCTCCTTTCGGCGCACCGCACCGACGGTCGCATCCGGACCAGTGCTGTCGGTGTCCGCGCACGACCGTGCCTGCGTCGATCGCGTCGGTGAGATCGGCGCGGACGTCGGCATTCGACTTCTCGCATCCGGGAGAGCCGGTGCAGGCACTGGCATCGATCCAGGGTGAGTTCTCGTCGAAGATCAGACCCAACGGTGCGAGAACACGCACCACGGTGTCGGCCATGCCCTCGTCCAGATCGCACACCACGACGCTGCGCCAGGGGGTGAGGACCAATGGTCTGTCGATCGCCGCCAAGAACTCGGCGAGTCGGCCGTCCAACGTACCGAGGGCGAGCGCTCCGCCGAGCGCTACCCGGCCGTCGTCCTGCGGTAGCCAACCGACGGGGGGAGTCGAGGACGTCCCCACCTCGAGGCGGTTCGCGTCCGTCGGAGTCGAGCCGAGTGCCGCAAGCACTCGTTCGGGTCCGTCGTCGAGCTCGCTCAACCGCCATTCGGAAGTTCGCAGGTCCACGAACGCCTGAGCTGACGCCAGCAGTACGTCGACGACATCGCCTTCGCCAATGCGTACACCCGTGTCCCGACCCGCGAGAACCAGCGCGTAGTGGGCTTCCTCGTCCGCTGGATCGCCGGGAAGGTGGTGTTCGGGGGATACGGCTGCTGCCGCGAAATCCGGGCGCGCCGTGAGAACGTCGCCTCGGCCGTCGTCCAGTGCGAACAGTGTGCGGCCCGGAAGTTCGGCCAGTGCCGGCCGCGCACACAGGGCGGCGTCGAGTCGGCCGATCGAGTCGCGTACGTCTGCGATTCCCCCGACTCGACCGGTCAGTGGCGATGCGAGGATGTTGCGCACTCGTTCGTGCGTCGGCGACGGCAACAGACCCGCATCGGACAGCCGGCGTGCGAGCTCGTCTCCGTCGGACACAGCGCGAAATTGAACGTTGCCTCTCGACGTCAACTCCATCGAGCCGTTGCCCAGATCGGTCGCAGCGCCGGCCAGAACGAGCATCTGCGCTGGAGTGACCATTCCGCCCGGTAGGCGCACGCGAGCCAGCGAACCGTCGGCAGCCTGGTGCATGGACAGGGCGCCCGGGCATTTGTCCGGGACGGCTCGGGGATCGGTCGAACTCACTTCTTCAGGCTACAAGTGCATCTTGTTGGCGGCGCGGGAGCGTTCGCGCTGCTCGCGCATCTTCGCGTCGAACTCCGTACGCCACCGAGCACTGACGGTCAGACCACGCGTCCTGGCTTCCTCGACGCCGAGTTCGACCGGAAACCCGTAGGTGTCGTAGAGGACGAACAGTTCCTCCCCGGTGACGGGTCCGTCTGCCATTCTGGCCAGTTCCCGCAGCCCCCGACGCAGTGTCTGCCGAAAGGCCTTCTCCTCCTTGACGAGCACTGCGATGATCTCGTCGTGACGCCGGTCCACCTCGGGATACGCACTGCGGTACAACCCGGCGATCGTCGGGACCACGTCCTGCACGAAGTTCTGCTCCACGCCGAGGTCGAAAGCGAATCGAACGGCGCGCCGAATCAACCGGCGCATCACGTACCCCTGCTCCTTGTTGCCGGGACGCACGCCGTCCACTGCGAGAAACACGGCACCGCGCAGGTGATCGGCCACCACCCGCATGGCCGCGGTGTGGGAGGCGTACGTCGCACCGGTCAGAGCTTCCAATTTTTCGACTATCGGCCACAGCAGAGAGCTACGGAACACGTCGGGACTGTCGATCGCCGCGGCCGCGATGCGTTCGAGTCCACCTCCGTAATCGACGTTGCGGCGCGGCAGCGTGTCGAATCCGTCCGGGGTCCGCACGTACTGCATGAACACCGAGTTGCCGAGTTCGATGTAGCGCCCGCAATCGCAGTTCTGGTGGCAGAACTCGCCGTATGCAGTGTCGTGAGGAACGTCGGGATAGAGGTAGAACACCTCGGAATCCGGGCCGCCGGGTTCCCCGACCGGCATCGCATCGGCCGAGCCCGCGCGGCACCACCAGTTCTTCGCGCCGTAGAACGCGATCCTGGCCCCGTTGCTACCGACTCGGCCGCCGTGTTCCTCCGTGCCGAGATCGACACGACCCGCGTCGATGCCCGCTGCGGCGAACATCGACATCCACACGTCGGCGCTCTCGGTGTCCTTCGGTATCGAATACCGCTCGTCGCCGGCGAAACACGACACGAAGATCCGGGCGGGATCGAGGCCGACGACACCGGTGAGGAACTCCCAGAACCACGGAATCTGCTGTTCCTTGAAGTAGTCGCCGAGACTCCAGTTGCCGAGCATCTCGAAGAACGTCGTGTGCCGGTTGTCGCCGACCTCTTCGATGTCCTGCACGCGAACGCACGGCTGACTGTCGGTCAGACGCGTCCCCTCGGGGTGCTCGGCCCCCAGTAGATAGGGGAGTAGCTGCTGCATACCGCTGCCGTTGAACAGGGTCGTCGGGTCGCCCACGGGCACCAGCGACGCTCGTTCGATCGCCCGATGGCCACGGTCGGCGAAGAACTGCAGGTACGCGCTGCGTATGTCCCGTGCATCCATCGTTCGATGCTACGAGCGAACGGGTGGACACGGCAGCGGATTCACTTCGGTAGCATTCCCCACCAGAAGGCTTCGGCCGAGAGGAAATCCGGTGCAAGTCCGGTGCGGTCGCGCCACTGTCACAGCCAGACCCTCTCCGAAGCTGCCACGTAGAACGACCAGGGGCGCGAAAACCCCAGGAGGGTGTTACCCGTGATCTTGTTGCTGTCCACGTCGGATACCGATCTGCTGTCGGCGCGCGCCAGCGGGGTCGACTACCGGTGGGGCAACCCGTCACGGCTCCTCGCCGGCGACGTCCCGATCCTGGCCGACGGCGCAGATCTGATCGTGCTCCGCATCCTCGGATCGAAGAGATCGTGGGAAGAAGGCGTGGACGCAGTCCTCGCGACTGGACTCCCGGTCGTCGTTCTCGGCGGCGAACAGGCACCCGACGCCGAACTCATGGAACTGTCCACCGTTCCCGGCAACGTCGCCGCGCAGGCCCACAACTACCTCGCCGAAGGCGGGCGGGACAACCTCGCACAGCTCTTCGCATTTCTCTCCGACACCGTGCTGCTGACCGGACACGGATTCGCGGCGCCGATGCACACCCCCACCTGGGGCACCCTCGACCGGCAACCCAGCCACGACACAAATTCAAGTCCTGTCTCTCCTGGTCACTCCGCAGGCTCCGCTCCTGTCTCTCCTGGTCACTCCGCAGGCTCCGCTCCTGTCGTTGCGATCTTGTACTACCGCGCCCAGCATCTCGCCGGGAACACGGCGTACATCGAAGCTCTGAGCGCGGCTGTCGAAGCCAAGGGTGGCCGCGCGCTTCCCATCTTCTGCGCGTCGTTGCGCACCGCCGCCCCCGCGCTGCTCGACACTCTGAAGTCCGCCGACGCGATGATCGTGACCGTGTTGGCGGCCGGCGGCACCAAACCCGCAGGTGCGTCGGCAGGCGGAGACGACGAGGCGTGGGACGTCGCCAAACTCGCCGCCCTCGACGTTCCCATTCTGCAAGGACTGTGTCTGACGAGCAGTCGCGCGACGTGGGAGGAGAACGACGACGGCCTCTCGCCGCTCGACGTCGCCACCCAGGTGGCCGTTCCCGAGTTCGACGGCCGACTCATCACCGTTCCGTTCTCGTTCAAGGAGATCGACGACGACGGGCTCACCACGTACGTTCCCGATCACGAACGAGCGGCGCGCGTCGCGGGTATCGCCGTACGTCACGCGAGGCTTCGCCATATCCCGGCGGCGGACCGGCGGATCGCGCTGATGTTCTCGGCGTACCCGACCAAGCACGCCCGGATCGGCAATGCCGTCGGCCTCGACACTCCGGCCAGTGCGATCGCCTTGATGTCCGAGATGCGGACCGCAGGTTACGATCTGGGTCCACTGGACGGTCCCGACTCCATTCCGGGTCTCGCAGCGCGTGACGGTGACGCTCTGATCCACGCGCTGATCGCGCGCGGCGGTCAGGATCCGGACTGGCTCACCTCCGAGCAGCTCGAGGGCAACCCCATCCGTATCTCGGCCGCGCAGTACCGGACGTGGTTCGAGGAACTACCCGAGGATCTCACGTCGGCAGTCGAGGAACATTGGGGTCCCGCTCCGGGCGAGATGTACGTGGACCGGTCGGTCGATCCCGAAGGCGAGATCGTCATTGCCGCAATGCAGTTCGGCAACGTCGTCATCATGGTTCAGCCGCCTCGTGGATTCGGGGAGAAGCCTGTTGCCATCTACCACGACCCGGACCTGCCTCCGAGCCATCACTATCTGGCGGCGTATCGCTGGATTCAGGCCTCCGCGGAGAACGGCGGATTCGGAGCCGACGCGATGGTGCACCTCGGCAAGCACGGCAACCTCGAATGGCTACCCGGGAAGACACTCGGCATGTCCGCCTCCTGCGGAACCGACGCAGCTCTCGGCGACCTCCCGCTGATCTACCCCTTTCTCGTCAACGATCCGGGCGAGGGCACTCAGGCGAAGCGGCGTGCGCACGCCACCCTCGTCGACCATCTGATTCCTCCGATGGCCCGCGCGGAAAGCTACGGCGACATCTCACGTCTCGAGCAACTGCTCGACGAGCACGCGAACATCTCGGCGCTGGATCCAGCGAAGTTGCCTGCGATTCGCCAGCAGATCTGGACGCTCATGACGGCCGCTCAGATGCACCACGATCTGGGGCTCGAGGAACGACCCGACGAAGAAGTGTTCGACGACATGCTCCTGCATGTCGATGGGTGGCTGTGCGAGATCAAGGACGTGCAGATTCGCGACGGTCTCCACGTGCTCGGTTCCGAACCCGTCGGCGACGCCGAGGTCGAGCTCGTGCTGGCCATGCTCCGCGCCCGTCAGATGTGGGGCGGTGAGCAGTCGGTTCCCGGCTTGCGCGAGGCTCTCGGCCTCAGCGAGGACGGCGACGAGGAGCGCGTCCGGGTCGACGAGGTCGAGGCGATCGCTCACGGTTTGGTCGCGGCGATGCAGCTCACGCAGTGGGATCCCTCCCGAGCCGAGGAAGTCGCCGGGGAGCACGGCCACACGGTCGCCGAGATCCTCAAGTTCGCCGCGGCCGAGGTGGTCCCGCGTCTGCGCGGTACCTCGCGCGAGATCGAGCAGGTTCTGCACGCCCTCGACGGTGGATTCATCCCTGCGGGCCCCAGCGGTTCGCCGTTGCGCGGCTTGATCAACGTGCTCCCCACCGGGCGCAACTTCTATTCGGTCGACCCCAAGGCCGTGCCGTCGAAGCTGGCCTGGGAAACCGGGCAGGCGATGGCGGAGTCGCTGCTGGCTCGGTACCGGAAGGATCACGGCGAGTGGCCGAAATCGGTCGGGTTGTCGGTGTGGGGCACGTCGGCGATGCGCACGTCGGGCGACGATGTGGCCGAGGTCTTCGCGCTCCTCGGTGTGTCGCCGGTGTGGGACGAAGCGTCGCGGCGTGTCACCACGCTTGCGGTCATCGACCTCGAAGAACTCGGTAGGCCGCGCATCGACGTGACCGTTCGCATCAGTGGGTTCTTCCGTGACGCCTTCCCACACGTTCTGGCGTTGCTCGACGACGCGGTTCGTCTGGTGGCTGCGTTGGACGAGCCGGCGGAGCAGAACTACGTACGTGCGCACGCGCAGGCGGACCTCGCCGAGCACGGTGACGAACGTCGTTCCACGACGCGCATTTTCGGTTCGAAGCCGGGCACCTACGGTGCAGGGCTGCTACAGCTGATCGACAGCAAGACCTGGCGGAGCGACGAGGATCTGGCCCAGGTCTACACGACCTGGGGTGGGTTCGCGTACGGACGCGGACTCGACGGCGTTCCTGCGTCGGACGACATGCGTACGGCGTACAAACGAATTGCCGTCGCTGCCAAGAACACCGACACGCGTGAGCACGACATCGCCGATTCCGACGACTACTTCCAGTACCACGGCGGCATGGTCGCCACCGTCCGCGCGCTGACGGGGAAGTCGCCCGAGGCATACATCGGCGACAGCACGCGGCCGGAATCGGTGCGGACCCGCACGTTGTCGGAGGAGACGGCACGCGTGTTCCGTGCACGCGTCGTCAACCCGCGGTGGCTGGAGGCGATGCGTCGGCACGGATACAAGGGCGCATTCGAAATGGCGGCGACCGTCGATTATCTGTTCGGGTACGACGCCACCACCGACGTCGTCGCGGACTGGATGTACGAGAAGCTGGCCGAGACGTACGTGTTGGACGAGCAGAATCAGAAGTTCATGCAGCAGTCCAACCCGTGGGCGCTGCACGGTATCGCCGAAAGGCTGCTCGAGGCCGTGGAACGCAAGATGTGGGCGGAACCGGACCAGCACATCCTCGATGGGTTGCGCCAGGTCTACCTGGAAACGGAAGGCGACCTCGAGGGCGAATAGCCGTATCCTGGTCGGCATGGCCACGTTCCAGGAGATCGCCGACGGCAAGTACGTGTCGCTCACCACGTTCAAGAAGGACGGCACGCCCGTCGCGACGCCGCTGTGGGGGGCGCGCGACGGCGACCGGCTGCTGGTGTGGACGACGACGGACTCGTGGAAGGTCAAGCGGATCAAGAGAAACGCGAAGGTGACGGTTGCGCCGTGCACTGCGCGTGGCAAGGTCGAAGGTGCGGCGGTGGACGGCGTCGCCGAGATCCTCGATGCGGCAGGTACCGAGCAGGCACGTGCGGCGATCGCGTCGAAGTACGGCATCCTCGGGTGGCTGACGGTGAAGGGCAGTTCACTGCGTCGTGGCAAATCGGGGACGGTCGGCATTTCCGTCGTCCCATCATGATCGGGTGAGATGCGGTGGTCATGGGGCGCCGTCGCGCTGATTCCACGCTGACCGGCCCGGTCGGGAGCGATACTGGCGCTCATGTCGGACTTCGGTGACGCAGACCTGGTACTTCTCGGCCGCATTCTGACGGTCGATCCGTCCTGTCCCACCGCCGAAGCCGTCGGTGTGAGAGGCGGCCGAATCGTGGCCGTCGGCTCTCGGTCCGAAACAGAACGTCTCGTCGGGCCCGCCACCCGGGTGATCGACGTCGGCGACGGATGCGTGCTGCCGGGGTTGGTCGAGGCCCACGGTCATCCGCTCATGGAAGCGTTGGTGCTCTCGGATCGGATGGTCGACATCCGCCCGGTGACGATGACCGATCCGACGCAAATCCTGGACGCGATACGGAGCGAAGTCGTCAGACGCGGTGACGACGGAGCGTTCCTCAGCGGCTGGGATGCACTGTTGCAGCACGGACTTCCCGATCCAACACTGGACTGGCTGGACTCGATCGCGCCGGCAACACCTCTGGTCGTTCTGCACAATTCCGGGCATCTCGCGTTCTTCAATTCGGCAGCAGCACGGAGCCTGGGTCTGGATCGAGACACCCCCGACCCCAAAGGCGCGGCGTACGGCCGAGACGTCGACGGCGAGCTGGACGGGACCGCGCGGGAGACCGGAGCGGTGTTTCCGCTCGTCGCGGGTGCGATGACCGCAGGGGGTTATCCGGCCATGCTTGCCGCTGAATGTGCACGGCTGAACCGTGCCGGCCTGACGACGTGTTCCGAGATGGCGTACGACCCGAAATTCGGGCCGCTGGTGGCCGGGTTCGAGGAATCCGGAGCGTTGACCGTCCGGCTCCGGACCTACGAGATGTCGAATCCGGCGATGACGGCGAGCACCGATCCTGGGGCTGGGGACGACATGATCAGGCACACCGGAATCAAGATCTGGGTGGACGGCTCGCCGTGGATCGGCAACATAGATCTGTCGTTCCCGTACCTGGACACCGACGCGACCCGCAGCATCGGCGTCGAACCCGGGTCCTGCGGACACGCCAACTACACCCGCGCACAACTGACCGAGATCGTCGACGCCTACTTCCCGCGCGGCTGGCCGATCGCGTGTCACGTGATGGGAGACAACGGGATCGACACGATTCTCGATGTCTACGACAGTGTGCTTCGCCGTCATCCTCGTTCCGATCACCGGCTGCGGCTCGAACACGTCGGCGCGATCCGGCAGGATCAGTTGAGGCGTGCTGTGGCTCTCGGTGTCACGTGCAGTCTGTTCGTCGATCAGATCCACTATTGGGGAGACGTCCTGGTGGACGGACTGTTCGGTCCCGAGCACGGTAGCCGTTGGATGCCTGCCGGGTCTGCCGTCGCAGCAGGCATGAGGATTTCGCTGCACAACGACCCGCCGGTCACACCAGAGGAACCGCTGCGCAACATCGCCGTGGCGGTGACCAGAACGACGCCCAGCGGATCGGTGTCCGCCCCGGAAGAGTGCCTGACGGTCGATCAGGCCATCCGCGCGCAGACCATCGATGCCGCCTGGCAGTTGTTCTCCGACGACGTCATCGGATCGATCGAGGTCGGCAAGTACGCGGACTTCGTCGTTCTGTCCGCCGACCCCCGTGACGTCCCACCGGAGACCATCGCGGACCTGGACGTTCTCGCGACCTATCTGGGCGGTGTGCAGGTGTACGACGGGTCCGCGTGACGCGTTGTCATTCGGTCGGATTCTGTCTGATTCCGATATGCGCAAGTGGGTACATGTAGATCGGCGGCCTGCGGACGACAAGGCAGGGCGGTGTCGGATAGAGGACGAACAACGGGTGGCAGAGGCCACCAGAGCGGAGAAGCACCGTGCCTATTGCAGCTACGGATTTCCACCATGTCCGACTCACGGTCAGCGACATCGACGTCTCGCGAAAGTTCTACGACGACGTGTTCGGTTTCGATGTGGCGTTCGAGTACGACCCGAATGCCGATGAGGAGACCAAGAAATCCCTGTGGTTTCTGTTCGGTGGAGTCATCTATCAGTTTCCCGGCGGATTGTTCGGTCTCCGTCCCGTCGCACCGGACGACGACAACTTCGACGCGGATCGTGCAGGGCTCGATCACCTGAGTTTCGGCGTGGACAGTCGTCAGGCGCTGCAGGATGCGGTGGACACTCTCGACCGATTGGGTATCGCGCACGAGGGAATCAAGAGCGGAGGCCCCGGCCTCGCGATCCTCGAGTTCCGCGACCCCGACAACATCGCACTCGAGGTCTCGGGACCGGCCGAGTAGGTGTCGACGACTACTGGGCCGCGCTGATACTACTGAGCAGCGCTGACCGAGGACATGTGAAAGTCCGGAATGCGCAACGGCGGCATCGCCGTTCGCGTGAACCAGTCCTTCCATTCCCGAGGTAGTGTCGGCGAACTGATGCCCGCTTGGCTTGCTCGTCGGAGCAGGTCGAGCGGGCTTTCGTTGAAACGGAAGTTGTTCGTCGATCCGACGACTTCGCCGTCCTCGACGAGGTACACGCCGTCTCGTGTCAAGCCGGTCAGCAGCAACGACGTGGGATCGACTTCGCGGATGTACCACAGAGTCGTCAGAAGCAGGCCACGTTCGGTGTCGGCGATCATGTCCTCCATGGACGTGACGCCACCGGTCAGGATCAAGTTGTCGCCGGGCACGGTCACCGGAGCCGAATACTCCTCGGCTGCGAAGCGCGGATAGGCGAGGGCGTTGATGACGCCGTGATCGATCCAGTCGACGCGTGAGGTCGGGAGACCGTTGTCGAACAGGGACACCGAGTCGTTGGACGATCCAGTTGCCAGAAACGGCGAGTACTCGAGTCCCTGTACAGCTGGATCGGAGAACAACGTCAGGTCGAGAGTGCCCAGTTTCTCGCCGATCCGAGTGCCACCCGCTCGCGACAAGGCGGTTCGTCCTTCCTGCGCGCCCCGCCCCTCCATCGTCCACATCAGATAGATCATCAGATCTGCGACTGCCGACGGGGGAAGGATCGTCTCGTACCGCCCTGCGGGGAGGTCGACGCGCGTCTCGGCCCAGTCGAGGCGCGTGGAGAGATCGGCCAGCAGTGAGTCCACCGCGACGTCGTCGAATCGCGTGGTTCCGGTGCCGACCCACGCGCTGGCGTCACCCCGTTTGCCGTTGATCTCGACCGATCCTGTCGGTTGGGTGTATCGGTTGCGAAGCCCGGTCGAACTTCCCAGCCACACCGTCTCCACCTGGTGGTGTGCGAATCCGTAGAGCTGGTCCGTGCCGTCGAACCCCGTCGACAGGTCCCCGGTGAGCGAACCGAACACATCGATGTTCGTTCGCTGCGACGGTGCCTCCCAGCCGTCCGGCACGCTCGTGCCCGTCAGAAGCGGCATCGAATCCTCGGCGACACCGGCCGCGCGTGCTGCTCGTTCCGATGCGGCGACGACGCCTGCGATGTCCGCGGGTTCGACCGACGTGGAGGACACGGTCGCGACGCGGGCGCCTGCGTCGGTGCGGACGATCGAGACAACAGTCCAGCGTCGAAGCGTCGAGATGCCGTTGGTGGTCATCGAGTTGCCTGCCCAGCGAAGCGAGGCTTCGCTGGAATCGGTGACGATCACGATCGTCTCGTCGACCGTCGCCGCGGTCAGTGCACGTTCGATAACCTCGTGTCCGGCGATCATCGGCCTGCCTCCGATCGAGTGTTGAGCACGTTGACTCCGCGGAACAGTGCAGCCGGACATCCGTGGCTGACCGCCGCCACTTGCCCGGGTTGTGCCTTGCCGCAGTTGAACGCACCGCCGAGCCGCCTCGTGGATTTGCCGCCGACCAGTTCCATCGAACCCCAGAAGTCGGTTGTCGTCGCCTGATACGCGACGTCGCGAACCTGGCCGTCGAGCCGGCCGTTCCGGATCCTGAAGAAGCGTTGGCCGGTGAACTGGAAGTTGTACCGCTGCATGTCGATGGACCAGGACTTGTCGCCGACGATGTAGATGCCGTCCTCGACTTCGGCTACGAGATCGTCGACTGTGCGGTCGATGTCGGGGTCCGGTCGAAGCGACACGTTGGCCATGCGTTGGATCGGTACGTGGTGCGGCGAGTCGGCGTACGAGCAGCCGTTCGAACGAGGCAGGCCGAGCCTGGGGGCGAACACGCGGTCGAGCTGGTAGCCGACGAGTACGCCGTCCTTGACCAGGTCCCACTGCTGCGCGGCGACGCCGTCGTCGTCGTATCCGATGCTTGCGAGTCCGTGCTGTTCGGTGCGATCCGCAGTGACGTGCATGTGGTCACTGCCGTACTTCAGCGTCCCCAACTTGTCCGGCGTGGCGAACGAAGTGCCCGCGTAGGCGGCCTCGTATCCGATGGCACGATCGTATTCGGTTGCATGGCCGATCGATTCGTGGATGGTGAGCCACAGGTTGGTCGGGTCGATGACCAGGTCCAGATTGCCGGGGGTGACCGTCGGAGACTTCACTTTCTCCGACAACCAGTAAGGAATCCGCTCCAGTTCGTCGGACCAGTCCCATGTGCTGCCGGCGCCGAGATACTCCCATCCGCGACTGGTGGGAGGTGCCAACGTACGCATCGTCTCGAACGCGCCTGCCTCGTGGTCGACCGTGGTGGCCTCGAACTGTGGGTGCAGGCGAATCCGCTGCTGGGTGATGGAGCTGCCGGCGAGATCGGCGTAGAACGTCTGCTCCTTGACCTGCAGGACGGACGCGGTGACGTGATCGATGCCCTCGGCGGTGCGGAGGGAATCCGAGTAGGCGGCGAGAAGCTCTACTTTCTCCGTCGTCGGGACCGAGAACGGATCGACGGTGTAGGGGGACACCCACGCCGCGTCGCGGTACACAGGTTCGTCGGCCAGTTCGACGGATTCGCGGTTGAGCGAGCGCAGTGCCCGTGCCACCGAGACTGCGGACTGCGCTGCGTGTGCGGCAGACGCTTCCGACAGCTCGGATTCGGAAGCGAACCCCCACGTTCCGTCGACGACCACACGGACCGCAAGACCGATCTCCGAACTGTCCACCGCCGACTGAACGATGCTGTCGCGCATGTTCAGTGACTGGGTGACCAACCGGTGGACTCGGAAGTCCGCGTGGGATGCCCCGGCTCGCCTCGCCGCGTCCAGTGCGGCACCGGCCAGTGCTTTCAGAGGGAGTTCGAGAAAATCCGCATCGACGGTGCGTGCGTGCGTGTGCGGAGGCAGGGTCACAGGGATGGAGATTAGCCGAACTGTTGCCATCCCAGGCGGACAACCATGCCGATCACCACCACCAACAGCACGATTCGGACGAAACCCGATCCCCTCGACAGTGCGGTCCTCGACCCGAGCAGCGCGCCGATCACATTGCACACGGCCATCGCAGCACCCAATTGCCACAGCACGTGGCCAGTGATCGCGAAGAAGGCCAAAGCGCCGACGTTGGAACCGAGGTTCAGCACTTTCGCCATCGCCGCACTGCGGACGAACTCGGTACCGAGCAGGGTGGCGAACGCGATGATGAAGAACGTGCCGGTGCCCGGTCCGAGGATTCCGTCGTAGAAGCCGAATGCACCCGCCGCCAGGAAGACCACCACGAGAAACTTGCGTCGACTCGGTGGATTGTGGGCTGCCACAGTGCCGATCGTCGGCCGCGCCGTCACCAGGATGGCGACTCCCACGAGGACGACCATGATGATCGGAATGAACAGGTCGCGGTCGATGAGAGAGACTGCGGCCGCACCGCATGCCGACGTGACGGCTGCGGCAAGGCCTGCAGGCGCCATCACTCGCCATTCGATCTTTATCTTGCGAGCGAAGGTGACGACGGCTGCGCACGTTCCGAACACTGCGGTCATCTTGTTCGTCGCCAAAGCGGCTTGTGCGGACAATCCAGGGGCGACGACGAGCAGTGCCGGAAGCAGAATGAGGCCGCCGCCTCCGACGACGGCATCGACCCACCCGGCGCTGAACGCGGCGACCATGAGCAATCCCCAGTCGGCAGCCGTCATACGGCAAACTCAATCACATGCGCAGATTCAGCCTGTGGCTCAGGGGCAAGCCCTTCGTCGCGGATTCTCTCCTGGCCTGCGCGTTGTTCCTGATGGACGCCATCGTGTTCGTCGGCTCGGCCACCGATGTGCAGTGGCCGTTGTTCGTGCTGGTAGCAGTGGCCGTGTCGGCTCCGGTGGCGTGGCGCAGGCGTCACCCGCGAACGGTGTCCGGAGCAGTACTGATCGTGTCCATCCTGAGTGTTCTGACCGGGCATGCGGTGGGGGACACAACCAGTCTGCATCCGTCGCTGCTCGCGCTTCCGATCATGCTGTACACGCTGGTGGCGTATGTCGGTCGGCGCGACGGTGCGATCTACCTCGTTGCCGTGGCGATCGACGGGGTGGTGTCGTTGGTCTTCCTGGATCAGGACCCGTTCACATCGATTCTGTTCACGGTGCTGATGTATGCGCTGGCCTGGCTGGCGGCAGAGTTCCTCGGCGCGCGGCGGGCCTACGACGAGGCGGTCGAGGCGAGGCTCGCCGTTGCGGAGTACGACCGTGATCGACGCGCGGAGGACGCGGTGGCGATGGAGCGCACACGGATCGCCCGAGAGTTACACGACGTGATCGCCCACGGAGTGAGCGTGATGGTCGTCCAAGCGGACGGTGCGTCGTATGCGATCCGCAAGGACCCCGAGCGTGCCGAGCAGGCAGTGGCGAACATTTCCGCGACGGGGCGCGCTGCTCTCGCCGAACTGCGGCGCACGGTTGCGCTGCTGCGCACCAACCCGCATGCGGACGACATGCCGATGTACGGCACTGCGGGCCTGGCGAAGGTGGTGGACATGATGTCGAGGGCCGGCTTGAACGTGGAGCTGGAACAGACCGGCAATCTCGACGACATCAGTCCGGCGATCAGCCTGGGTGTCCACCGGCTGGTCCAGGAATCGCTGACGAACGTGCTTCGGCACGGTGGACATGCCCCGAAGGCGTCGGTGTCGGTGGTCCGTCGCGACGAGGACGTGCTCGTCGAGATTCTCAACAGTGGTGTCGGTGCCCAGCCCATCGCCGTCGAAGGGACCGGAAACGGCTTGCTGGGTATGCGGGAGCGCGTCGCAGTTCTGCAGGGAACGCTGGAGGCGGGCAGGATTTCGGACGGTCGGTGGCGAGTTCGAGCGGAGCTACCGCTCGAGTGAAGATAGGTTGTGCAGGTGCCGATTTCCGTTCTCATCGTCGACGACCAGGAACTCATGCGTATGGGACTGACGATGGTGCTCGACGCGCAGGACGATATCGACGTCGTCGGTGAGGCCGCCGACGGCACAGCGGCGTTGGAGGCGGTGGCCGACTTGCAGCCCGACGTCGTTCTCATGGACGTTCGGATGCCCGGCATCGACGGTGTGGAGGCCACCGAGCAGATCACGTCCTCGGCGTCGCATTCGCGGGTGCTGGTGATGACGACTTTCGATCTGGACGAGCATGTGCTGGGCGCGATCCGTGCCGGTGCCAGCGGGTTCCTTCTCAAGGACACTCCACCGGACGATCTGGTGTCCGCCATTCGCAGCATCGCCGGGGGCGATGCCGTCGTCTCGCCCAAGGTCACCAAGCGGTTGCTGACGAGATTGGTCGCAGACGAGGCCACCCCGTTACGTGATCCCGCGATGCTCGACGCTCTGACGGACCGCGAGCGCGAAGTCCTCGAGCTGCTGGCGACGGGATTGTCGAACGCCGAGATCGCGCAGCGACTCAGCTTGTCCGAGGCGACGGTCAAGACCCACGTCGGTCGCATGTTCACGAAACTCGGTCTGCGTGACCGGGTGCAGGCTGTGGTCCTCGCCTACGAGACCGGACTCGTTCGTCCGGGGTCGTAGAGGCGCCCCGGTTTCTGATAAAAGACGAAGATCTCGCAGGGTTCGGGAGTATTCCAGACCACTTCGTTCGTTGTCGCTACAGGCAACGAAAGGAACGACGGTGTTTGCTCTCTTTCTTCTGTACGTGATCGTGGAGGTAGCGGCCCTGGTCGCAGTAGGAAGCGCCATCGGTGTGCTGTGGACCGTGCTGCTGTTGCTGGCGGGATCGGCTGTCGGCCTGATTCTGGTCCGGTCTCAGGGTCGACGGGTGATGGACGGCTTGCGCGCCGCCGGACGTGGTGAGCGCGCGCCCGGTGTCGCAGTCGCGGACGGTGTGCTGTTCGCCATAGGTGCAGTGGCTATGTTCGTGCCCGGTCTGGTGACGTCGCTCTTCGGCATCCTGCTCCTGTTGCCGTTCACGAGGTGGGCGCTGCGGCCGTTGGTCCTGCTCGCCGCCGCACGGTGGATGCCCACTGTCGCCGCGACCACGGCGCGGATGCGACCGACGGTCATCGACGGCGAGGTCGTCCCGGAATCGACGAGCCCGCGGCCGTCCGGTTTGATCATCGAAGCGCAGCCCCAGGATTTCCAGAAGCCGACTCGCTGAGGGCAGACTGGTCTGTCGTGAGTACCCAACTGCTCCTCGGTGGACGGATCTACAGCCCGACGGCACCCGACGCAACGGCGATGGCCGTCACCGACGGTGTCGTGACATGGACCGGCGAGGATCGCACCGGCAGAGCTCTGCATCCGGGAGCCGAGGAAATCGATCTCGCAGGCGCGTTCGTCGCGCCTGCGTTCGTCGATTCGCACGTGCACACGACGGCGCTCGGGTTGTCCGTCGTCGGACTGGATCTGACGGAAGCTGTGTCCCGGGCGGACTGCCTGGATCGAATCCGTCGGTATGTCGAGCGGACGTCCGACGACGTCGTGTGGGGACAAGGTTGGGATGATTCCGCGTGGAGCGATGGTGGTGCTCTGACGACTGCCGATCTGGATGCGATCGCGCCGGGCAGGAACGTGTATCTGTCGCGGATCGATGCACATTCGGCCGCCTGCTCGACGCCACTTCGAGCTGCGAGCGGCATCACCGGCTCGCAGTTGGGGTTCCACCCGCAGCAGCCCGTGACGGCAGACGCCCACCACGCGGTCCGGTCCACGGCGCGGGCGTTGATCGGATCGCCCCTGCGCGCCCGGGCCCGGCTTGCGGCGTTGAATCTGTATGCGGCCCAGGGTGTCTGCGCGGTCCACGAGTGTGCCGGCCCGGACATCTCGGGCTCGACCGACTTCGCCGAGTTGTCGGCTACGGAACACGGAGTCGAGGTGCGCGGCTACTGGGGCGAACTGGCCACCAGCGCCGAGCACGCCCGCGACCTGCTTTCGTCGACGGGCGCGGCCGCGCTGGGTGGAGACCTGTTCGTCGATGGATCCATCGGCTCCCACACTGCGTGGCTGACCGAGCCCTACGCCGATCACACCGGCACCGGCATCGCCTTTCAGGACGTCGAGTCCATCACCGCGCATCTGTCCGCGTGCACGGAAGCCGGCATTCAGGCAGGATTCCATGCGATCGGAGACGGCGCCGTCGCCGCAGTCACCTCGGCGTTGCTCCGGACCGCCGAGGTGTTCGGCGGTCCGGCGGTAGCTGCGCTCGGGCACCGGATCGAGCATCTCGAGATGGTGTCGGACGCTCAGGCGGACGTTCTCGCATCCCTCGGGGTCATCGCCAGCATGCAACCGGCCTTCGACGGGTTGTGGGGTGGTGACGATGCTTTGTATGCATCCAGACTCGGTGTGGACCGGGCGCGGGCGCTCAACCCGTTCGCGTCGCTCGCATCGAGAGGTGTGTCCCTCGCGTTCGGATCGGACGCCCCGGTGACGACCGTCGATCCGTGGGGCGTTCTCCGATGCGCAGTCGGACATCGCACACCCGGGAGCGCGGTGTCACCACGGGCGGCATTCTCGGCCGCCACCAGAGGTGCGTGGCGAGCAGGCGGAGTGCGCGACGGTCTGGCAGGCACGTTGCTTCCTGGCGCCCCCGCGAGCTACGCCGTCTGGGATGCCGACGAGCTGGTGGTACGAGCACCCGCCGATTCGGTTGCGCGGTGGTCGACCGATCCGAGGGCCGGAGTACCCCCGCTGCCGGCGCTCGATCCGCTGTCGCCGAGTCCTCGGTGCCTGCGCACGGTGCATCGCGGACGAGTGATCCATGAAGCGTGATCCGCGCGCGATCCTGCGCGTCGGTGTTTCCACCGTCATCGCCGCCGGGGCCGGCCTACTGCTGTTCGCGAGCTTTCCGCCTCGGCACCTGTGGTTCCTCGCCCCGGTCGGGATCGCGATCCTCGTCGGGGTCGTGCTGGGCATCGGATCACCGCATCGCCAGTCGAAGAAGGCCGGCTTCGGGTACGGGTTCGTGGCGGGCCTCGGCTTCTTCGTCCCGCTGCTTCCCTGGATCGGGGTGTACGTCGGGCCGTTACCGTGGTTGGCTCTCGCCGTCGCCGAGTCCGTGTTCATCGGAATCTTCGGCGTCCTGGCAGCTGTCCTCGCGAGGTCTCGGTGGTGGCCGTTGTCGATTGCGCTGGCGTGGAGTCTCGTCGAGTGGGCGCGATCGTCGTTTCCGTTCGGCGGATTTCCTTGGGGCAGGCTCGCGTTCGGCCAGCCGGACGGATTTCTGCTTCCATTGGCGAGTGTCGGTGGAGCGCCGCTGCTGAGTTTCGGTGTGGCGCTGACAGGGTGCGGAATCGCAGCGCTCGTGGCGTGCATCCTCGGGCCACGTTCGCGTGGCCGATGGGCGACCGCCACGGCTACCACCGTGGTCGCGTCGGTTGCCGCGCTCGCACTGTTACCGACTCTGGCGCCTGCTCAGGAGTCCGGTGACGAACGATCCATCACCGTAGCGGCCGTGCAGGGGAGTGTTCCTCGGTTGGGCCTGGACTTCAACGCGCAGCGACGAGCGGTGTTGGACAACCATGTCCGCGAGACGTTACGCCTGGCCGACGACGTGGCGGCGGGCAGAGCGGCCGCACCGGACATCGTCGTGTGGCCCGAGAACGCTTCGGACATAGATCCGTTGCGAAACGCGGACGCGGCGGCACTGATCACCGAGGCGTCGGAGGCCGTCGGTGCTCCGATTCTGGTCGGTTCCGTTCTGGTCAACGATGACCGGACCACCACCAATTCGGTCATCGCCTGGGACGGCGCCGACGGTCCGGGTGAACGTCACGACAAGAAGATCATTCAACCTTTCGGTGAGTACTTGCCCTACCGAAGTTTCTTTCGTTTGTTCTCCGAATATGCCGATCGTGCCGGGTATTTCGTGCCCGGCACAGGCAACGGTGTCGTCCATGCCGCAGACGTGGCGGTCGGAATCGCGACCTGTTACGAGGTGGCGTTCGACCGAGCGTTGACCGAGTCCGTTCGATCGGGTGCGGAGTTCATCGCAATCCCCACGAACAACGCGACCTTCGGTGACACCGAGATGACGTATCAGCAGTTGGCGATGTCCCGCATTCGCGCGGTCGAGCACGGCCGGGAGGTCGTTGTCGCCGCGACGAGCGGAATCAGTGCGACAGTGTCTCCCCGGGGCGACGTCCAACAAGCGAGCGATCTGTTCGTACCGGAGGTTCTCGTTCAACGTGTTGCTCTTCGGACCGACACGACGGTTGCCACCGCAGTAGGGCAGTGGCCGGAATATCTGCTGAGCGTGCTGGCCGGGGTGTTCGTGATCGGCGCTGCAGTGGTCAACCGAAAAAAGAACTCGATGTCCGAAAATGCACGATAAACAGGCTTGAATTCTGATACTCGCACGTAAACAGTTCTCGAGAATGTTGAACTGTCATTCGGACGGAGGATTCGTGGTCGGCCTGTTCGAGAGCGCGATTCGTGTAACGAATCGTGACGTAGGCTCGATTCTTCAATAGTGATCCGCTACAAAACCGGCGGGTTCTTATTGTATGTTTGTAGACCGCTGTGGTCCCTGGATCGCAACTGATCGTTGGCGCGCAATTCCCCACAATTGCGCGGTCGGTGACGTGTACGTACGGGAGGGGTCGTCGATGGTGTGTGCGTTGCTCGACTATCGAATTCAACTAATTGTTCCGAATCGATCCTCAGGCTCGTCGAGAGCCTCGAAAACCGTCATCGAGCCTTTTTTCGACTTCTTTCCGCACCCAATCCCGACCGTAGCGCGCAACGAACCAACTGTGAACGGTCGGGCAGGCGGATAGCCGTACCGATAGACCTGTACTCGACCAGGGCCCAGTTGCTGAACCACGCTCGGAACGGAAATGACTGTTGACTGCTAGTGCCTCGGCAACTGTCCCCGACAATTCTTCGCTGCGTTCGTCGTCTCTTTCGACGTCGACTCGGAAAGGTGTCTGAATGCGCGCCGCGGTCTCAGGCGAGTCCCATGGATCACTTCCTCCCGAGGGAGGTGCGTCGGAGCCGTTCCCGTTGTCGTCGGCTCAGCGTGGAATGTGGTTCGCGCAGCAGTTGGCGCCGTCGGTGCCCGTCTGCATCGCCCAGTACGTGGACTTGCGGGGCGACCTCGACCTGGAGTTGTTGAGGAAGTCGACGCGTCAGGCCGGTCACGAGTTTCAATCCGCCTTCATCCGTCTGTTCGAGGTCGATGGCGAACCGATGCAGGTGATCGATCACAGCATCGACGACTCGGTCGACTACCTCGATCTGCGGTCCGAGGACGATCCCATGACCGCGGCGAAGACGTGGATCGATCGCAACTACACCGCTCCGGTCGACGTGACCACCGATCGCCTGGTGGACGTCTGGATTCTCCACGTCGAGGACGACCGGTACCTCTGGTACAGCAAGATCCACCACGTTGCGCTCGACGGCTACGGCGCCATGACGATGGTGAACCGGACGGCGGAGCTCTACACCGCGGAGCAGGAAGGCAGGCAGCCACCACCGGCAAAAGCGGCCGAGCTGCAGAAGCTGTACCAGCTCGACCAGGAGTACCGTTCCTCCGGTCGATTCGAATCGGATCGCGATTACTGGATCGAACACGTCGGTCATGCGCGTGGTGGTGCTTCCCTCGCCAACACCCCCGGCGCGACTGTCGCGGCAAGCACACTGTCGAGCGAAGCGTTGCGCACCGAGATCGTCGACGCTCTCGAAGCATCGGACGCGACCAAGGGCGCGACGTCCGCGGCCGTCGTCATCGCCGCGTTCGCGTGCTACCTCGCCAGGGTCACCGGCCGCGAGGAGGTCCTCGTCAACATTCCAGTGTCGGCGAGAACCACGGCGTTGCTCCGTCGCTCGGGCGGCATGCTCGTCAACGTTGCACCGTTGTCGATTCGCGTGGATCCCGACGGCACCGTGGGCGACCTCGTCCAGCAGGTGCAGCTGGAACTGATGGGTGCGTTGCGCCACCAGAGATTCAGCCTCGAAGACATTCGGCGCGAACTCGCGACGCGCGGCCGGGACGCCGACCTCACGGGTCCGATGGTCAATGTGATGCTGTTCCACCAGCAGATCCAACTCGGTTCCATTGCAGGCGAATTCAATATCGTCACCTCCGGTCCGGTCGAGGACCTCCTGGTCAACATCTACCAGAGTGGTAGCCCGGCAAAGACGTTCGTGGACTTTCGCGGAAACCCGAATCGCTACGTCGACGAGGACCTCGTCCGTCACCACCGGACGTTCGTCGAGGTCGTCGACGCGTTCGTCGAAGCGAGCCCGCACGACGCGGTCGATACCGTTCATCAGCCGAGTGCGGACGTGGGAAGGATTCGGCGCGCCGAGCGTTCCGAACTCGACTACTGGACCTCGGTTCTCTCCGACGCGCCCAGCCCCGTCGGCTTCGCCGGTTTCGGCAGCGCAGAATCCGACGGGGAACGGACGGGCGCTCCGACGCGAAGGACAGCATCCGCGTCGATCGACGCCGCCACCCACCGGGGCCTGTTGTCGGCGGCCAACCACCAGAACGCCAGCGTGCTGGTGTCTGTTCACTCGGCGTTGGCCGTGCTGCTGTCACGACTGGCCGACGAAGCCGACATCTCGATCGGCGTGCGTACGCGATCGACCGACGGCAACGTGGTCGTCCTCCGCTCGGCGGTCGACGCAGCGGAGTCGTTCTCCGATCTCGGTGCTCGGCTGCGTGACATCGATTCGGCTGCACTGGCTCACGCGGGCGCCACGTTGGAGTCGGTCGGTGCGACGGTCAACTCGGCGGGGTCCACGAAAGCGGACTTGATCCGCGTACTTCTGTCGTTCGGAGTCGAGGACCTGGGCGACGATCTCGATGTGGTCGACGTCGTGATCACCGCGCACGAGACGTTCGATGCACTCGGCGTTCCCGCCGGTATGTCGATCCAGTTCGTCCATGATTCGGAAGCGGACGACAGCACGGCGCAGGCGCATGTCGACAGGCTCGTGACGTTGCTGCGCAGTGCGGCTACCGATCCGGCCGGTTCGGTCGGCGACGTCGATATTCTCACGGATGCCGAGCGGGCTGCGCTCGTCCCTGTCCGGGGTGTGTCGTCGGTGGACGGGCAGTTGTTGTCGGAGATCTTCGCCTCCGCGGTAGAAGCTGCGGGGGTGAGCGCCGAGGCTTTGGTGGTTGCGGGTTCGGGTGCACCCGTGACCTACGGAGAGCTGGATTCTCGGTCGTCTGCGTTGGCTGAATCGTTGGTCGCACGCGGTGTCGGTGTCGGTTCGTTCGTGGCCGTCGGATTGCGTCGGTCGGTGGAGTACGTCGTTGCTGTGTGGGCGGTGGCCAAGGCCGGCGGTGCATTCGTACCGGTGGATCCGTCGTACCCGGTCGATCGACTTGCACACATGCTGTCGGATTCCGCTGTCACGGTAGGTGTGTCGACAACGGAGTACGTCGACGTGCTGACCGAAGCCGGATCCTCGGTGGACTGGGTGGTGCCGGACGAAACCACTGTCGCTGTCGTAGACCATGTTTCCGGTCCGACCGAGTCGAGTCCCGTTCCGTCGCTGGACGATGCGGCGTACCTGATCTACACCTCGGGATCGACAGGTGTGCCGAAGGGCGTGGTGGTCACGCACCGCGGACTCGGCGACTTCGTCGAGGAGGAGCGGACCCGCTTCCGGGTCACCACCGACTCGCGTGTTCTCGCGTTCGCGTCGACGAGCTTCGATGCCTCGGTGCTCGAATTGCTGCTGGCGTTCGGCGGCGCCGGCACGCTGGTGATTGCGCCGACGGATGTGTACGGCGGCTCCGAGTTGGCTGCGGTGTTGTCGGGGGAGTCGGTGACCCATGCGTTCGTGACGCCTGCGGCGTTGGCTTCGGTGGATCCCGCTGGACTGGACGATCTGCAGGTCGTGGTGACCGGTGGCGACGCCGCC
>NZ_NPFY01000061.1 GCF_002259415.1 Rhodococcus sp. 14-2470-1b | reverse complement strand
GATGGCGTGCCCGAGACCTGCCGGCAGGAACACTGCGCGGCGGTCGACGTCGTCGATGAGCACGCTGTCCCACTGCCCGAAGGTCGGCGAACCCACCCGCAGGTCGACGATCACATCCAAGAATGCACCCTTGACGCAGGTGACGTATTTCGCCTGCCCGGGCGGGGTGTCGGTGAAGTGGATACCGCGCAGCACCCCGGCCGCGGAGACCGAGCAGTTCGCCTGCTGCAGTTCCAACGGCCCGCCCACTGCGTTCTCGAAGGCGGAGGATTTGAACCATTCGAAGAACACGCCGCGATCGTCGCCGAACTGTCGTGGGGTGAACTCGTAGGCGCCGGGGATCGTCAGTTCACGAAAACTCATCACTTGCCTCGCGCCAGTAGATCGAGCAGGTACTGCCCGTATCCGGATTTGACGAGCTTTTCGGCTCGTTCTCGTAGTTCGTCGTCGGTGATGAAGCCGCGTCGCCAGGACACTTCCTCGGGTGCCCCGATCTTCATGCCCTGGCGTTGTTCGATGGTGCGGACGTAGTTGGAGGCATCGAGCAACGAGTCGAAGGTGCCGGTGTCGAGCCAAGCGGTGCCGCGGGGAAGCACTTCGACAGCCAACTTGCCTGCCTCGAGGTAGTGGCGGTTGACGTCGGTGATCTCGTACTCCCCGCGCGCCGACGGCTCGAGATCGCGGGCGATCGCCAGGACGTCGTTGTCGTAGAAGTACAGGCCCGGGACGGAGAAGTTCGATTTCGGTGCGGCGGGTTTTTCCTCGAGGGAGATGGCCTTGCCGTCGGCGTCGAATTCGATGACGCCGTAGGCGCTGGGGTCCTTGACTTCGTAGGCGAAGACAGCGCCGCCGTCGATGCCCTCGAATCGCGAGAGCTGAGAGCCCAATCCGGTGCCGTAGAAGATGTTGTCGCCCAATACGAGTGCGGCGCTGTCGGTGCCGATGTGGTCGGCGCCGAGGACGAAGGCCTGGGCGAGGCCGTTGGGCTCGTGTTGGACCTGGTAAGTCAGGTTGATTCCGAATTGTGAGCCGTCGCCGAGGAGTCGTTGGAACTGATCGGCGTCCTGTGGGGTGGTGATGACGAGGATGTCGCGGATGTTGGCGAGCATCAGGGTCGAGAGGGGGTAGTAGATCATCGGTTTGTCGTAGACCGGGACAAGCTGCTTGCTGATGCCGACCGTGATCGGATGTAGACGCGAGCCCGTGCCGCCCGCCAGAATGATTCCCCGCATACCGGGAAGTCTCCCAGA
>NZ_NPFY01000068.1 GCF_002259415.1 Rhodococcus sp. 14-2470-1b | reverse complement strand
GCACCGGCACTCGATCGCCCACTGACCCCCGCCGACACCGCCTACGTCATCTTCACCTCCGGCACCACCGGACGCCCCAAAGGCGTCATGATCTCCCACCGAGCAATCATCAACCTCATCCGCTGGCGCCAAACGGTATTCCCCCTCACCGACGGCGACCGCGTCCTGCAGAAAACCAGCATCGGATTCGACGTCTCCGTCCCCGAATTCTTCTGGCCACTGACAGTCGGCGCCACCATCCGCCTCACCCGACCCGGCGGCGAAAAAGACCCCCACTACCTCACCGACATCCTCCACACCGAACCCATCGGCTTCGTCGAACTCGTCCCCACCATCGCCCACGCCATGCTCGACACCGGACTCGACCTGAGCCGATCCCACCTCCGCCACCTCGCCCTCGGCGGCGAAACATTCCCCACCACCCTCGCCACCACCCTCACCGCAACCAACAACAACAGCACCGGCACAACCGTCCAGATCTGGAACACCTACGGCCCCACCGAAGCCGCCGTCGAAACCACCGGACACCACCTCAACCCCACCACCGCCACCAACACCAACGGCACCGATGCCGCCACCTACGGCACCAGCGTCCCCATCGGCCAACCCATCACCAACACCACCACCCACGTACTCGACCCCTGGCTACGACCCGTCCCCGTCGGCATCACAGGAGAGCTCTACCTCGGCGGCACCCAACTCGCCGACGGCTACATCAACCGACCCGACCTCACCGCCACCCGCTTCATCGCCGACCCCACCGGATCCGGCGAACGCCTCTACCGCACCGGCGACCTCGTCCGCTGGAACCACGACGGCCAACTCGACTACCTTGGCCGCACCGACGACCAAGTCAAGATCCGCGGCTACCGCATCGAACTCGACGACATCCGCACCGTCCTCGAACAGCACCCCGCCGTATCGACCGCCATCGTCATCGCCGCCGACCACCCCGGAAACACCAACGGCAGCGGCACCGGAAAATACCTCGCCGCCTACCACACCAGCACCACCGACAATGAGGCCACCGACGAGGAACTACGGGCATTCCTCACCGACCGACTACCCGACTACATGATCCCCACCGTCTTCATCCCCATCACCGAAATCCCCACCACCCCCAACGGCAAACTCGACCACCGGGCACTCCCCACACCCGACCTCACCACCGCGCTCACCGGCGGAACAGCACCCACCACCGCAACAGAAATCACCCTCACCACCATCTTCACCGACGTACTCGGACTACCCAGCGATGCACCCTTGTCCATCGACG
>NZ_NPFY01000040.1 GCF_002259415.1 Rhodococcus sp. 14-2470-1b | reverse complement strand
TGGCAGGTCCCCGATAGTCGGACCACCGCGTTCTAGAGCCACGGTGTGATTGATTTCAGTCGATCTCGCAGCCGTCCACCGGTTGGTGGGTGTGGGTGCAGTGTGCAGCGTACTCCGCGGGTGTGAGGTAGCCGAGCGAGGAGTGGCGGTGTCGATTGTTGTGGTCGTCCTTGAAGTCCTCGATCACCACCCTGGCTTCGAGCAAGCTCGTCCAGTAGTTTCGGTTCAGGCACTCCTTCCGGAGACGATTGTTGAACGATTCGATGTGGCCGTTGTTCCACGGCGTGCCCGGCGGGATGTACGAGATACCGACGCGATCACGGCAGAACTGTTGCAGCACATGTGAAATGAACTCCGGACCGTTGTCCATCCGCAGCGCCAGCGGCGGACCACCCCACAGTGCGAACACCTTGTCGAGTTCGTCGGTCAACCGCTGCGCGGTGATCGAACGCTCGACGATGTTCAACAGTGACTCGCGGGTGTGTTCGTCGATCATCGACGCGATCTTGATCGCTTTACCGTCGATCGTGGAGTCGAACTGAAAATCCATAGCCCACACAACTTTCGGTGCATCAGCTTCGATCTGAGGACAGGAACTGATGCCGGCGCGTTTGCGTGGGTGGTAGATCCGGACCTGCAGACCCTCTTCCTTCCAGAGGCGGTGGATCTTCTTCTTGTTCACCTCCATGCCGTTGTCGTGCCTCAGGTGCGCCCAGGCGCGGCGGAAACCGTGCAGTGGGTTGGTGCGTGCGTATTCGCGCAGAAGCGTTCTCAGGGCCGCATCGGGGTCGTCTGGGGTCTGCGCGATCGGGATGCGGGAGTAGGTGGAACGGGCTAGCCCAACTGCTTTGCACGCGAGCCGTTTCGACATTTTCATCGTGGTGACGAGCATGTCCACGGCGCGGCGTTTGGCGGCTGGGTCTAAAATTTTCCCCGAGCCACCTCCCGCAGCGCGTCCTTCTCCAGCTCGGCCTCGGCGAGCAACCGTTTGAGCTTGCTGTTCTGCTCCCGGAGCTCCTTGAGCTCTTTCGCCGCATCGGTGTCCATGCCGCTGTACTGGCGGCGCCAGTTGTACAACGTCGCTGACGACACCTCGAGCTCGGCAGCAACCTCGTCCTGGGTCTTACCCGCAGCGGTGAGCTCGTCCGCGCGTCGCAGCTTGCGCACAATGTCCTCTGCGGAGTTCCGCTTGCGTCCAGCCATGTTGTTCAGTGTCCTATCCGCCCAGTTCACGGGCAACAAGACTCTAGAACGTCCTGGCCTCGTTTACCGGGAACACGCCA
>NZ_NPFY01000049.1 GCF_002259415.1 Rhodococcus sp. 14-2470-1b | reverse complement strand
CGGAACAGCACCCACCACCGCAACAGAAATCACCCTCACCACCATCTTCACCGACGTACTCGGACTACCCAGCGATGCACCCTTGTCCATCGACGACGATTTCTTCCGCCTCGGCGGGCACTCCCTGACCGCCACCCGCGTCGCCGCCCGCATCAACGCCGAGCTCGGCACCTCCCTGACCCTGCGCGAAGTGTTCACCACCCCCACCATCACCGGCCTCGCGCACCTCATCGACACCACCATCGCCACCCTCGACACCACCGTCGACGGCGCCACAGCACACCTGTCACCAGTACGCATCACCGACATCACGCTCACCGACCCGATCCCCGCCTCCTACGGCCAACAAGCACTCTGGATCATCGACCAACTCGGCGGACCCAACTCGCAATACGTCGTACCCACCCTCTGGACCCTCACCGGAAACCTCGACACCGCCGCGTTCACCACCGCCATCGGCGACCTCGTCACCCGCCACCACCCCCTGCGCACCCTGCTCGTCGAACACGACGGCACCCTCACCCAACACATCATCGAACCCGCCCACATCACCGACCAACTCTCCATCCACATCGACGACCTGCGTGACAACGCACCCTCAGACACACAAACCACCATCGACACCCTCATCAACACCGGATTCGACCTCGCTACCGACCTCCCCCTCCGCGTCGCCATCCTCCGCACCGCCGACACCGAATGGACCATCGCCCTCATCGCGCACCACCACGCGATCGACGAATGGTCCACCCCCGCCCTGCTCACCGACCTCGCCGCCGCCTACACCGCACGACAGGCCGGCACCGCCCCGACCTGGACACCACTACCAGTCACCTACGCCCACTACGCCACCTGGCAACGCACCACCCTCGGCGACGCCGCCGACCCCACCCCCGAACTCTCCCGCCACCTCGACTACTGGCGCACCACCCTCACCGACGCCCCCGACGAATCGATCATCACCCTCGACCACCCCCGCCCCGCACACCCCACCGGCCACGGCACCGACATCACCTTCACCATCGACCCCCACACCGCCGCCGCAGCCCGCACCGTCGCCACCCAGCACGGCGTCTCGATGTTCACCCTCACCCACACCGTCACCGCCATCACCGCATCACTGCTCGGCGCCGGCACCGACATCATCATCGGCTCCCCCGTCGGCGGACGCACCGAACACGGACTCGAAAACCTCATCGGCTACTTCGTCAACACCCTCCCCCTACGCCACCACCTCCACCCCACCGACACCATCAGCAACCTCCTCACCACCACCCACCACACCATCCTCGACGGCCTCGCCCACCAACACGCACCCTTCGAACACATCACCCGCACCACCAACACACCCCGCACCACCAACCGCACACCCCTCTTCCAAATCCTCCTCACCCACA
>NZ_NPFY01000012.1 GCF_002259415.1 Rhodococcus sp. 14-2470-1b | reverse complement strand
CGGGTGGGTTCGCCGACCTTCGGGCAGTGGGACAGCGTGCTCATCGACGACGTCGACCGCCGCGCAGTGTTCCTGCCGGCAGGTCTCGGGCACGCCATCTTGTCCCTCGAAGACGGCTCGACCGTGATGTACCTGTGCTCGATCGAGTACACCCCGTCGCTGGACCGCGATCTGAACCCACTCGATCCGGACCTGGGTATCGACTGGCCCACCCACGCCCGCGACGGATCGACACTCGACTACCAACTCTCCGACAAAGACCGCGCCGCACCCTCCCTCGCCCAAGCCATCGCCGACGGCGACCTCCCCACCTACCAAGGCTGACCTCCTCGATCCAGGGGCGTCGGGACCGAACGGCTCATTCGGTCACCGGGCGGTGCCGCACGCGCAGCTTTCATCCCCCGCGCAGGTTGCAACCTGCGTACCCGCTGCAACCTGCGCGCTCACGGACACGCGGAGCGAATGTGCCGTTCGGTCACCGGGAGCGTCAGCGGATTTTGAAGATCACGGCCCGCTGGACGATGAAGTTGATGACCGTTGCCGTGCCCTGGGCAATGACGAAGGCAAGGTTCGCGAACCAGAAGCCGTCGGGAAATGCCTGGTAAAGCCAGGTGTAGATGCCGACCTGCACGGCGAAGGTGACGGCGTACAACACCACGACCGCGAAGAAGCGGGCGCGCGACGGTGCTGCGTTGAATGTCCAGCGCCGGTTGATGAGGTAGGCCGTCGTGGTCCCCAGGACGAAGCCGATCGCCTTCGCCAGCGTCACACCGACACCGAACACGAAGTGAAGCAGCAGGTTGACGCCCTGGTCGACGATGGCAGAGAGCACACCCGTTGCCAGGAACCGGACGATCTGGGTCTTGAGGTCGAGGGCCTCGTCGGCGATGTTCTCCGTCAGCGGGAGTTCGACGGGCAGCGGCACGTGATGCTGCGGCTCCGGCGCTTCGGCGGGCCAGTCGTCGTTCTGCGGGGTGGACACGATCACTGAGACTAGCTGTCATGGCGAGCAGGGAGCGCAGCCTGCGGACCGACCCGATCGAACAGGTACCCTCAACGACGATGTCCACGACAGCCGACGACGCACTCTTCCCCCTGGAACCACAGGCCGGGAACACTGCGCCGCTACCCACGCAGACCCGCACGATCTCCGGTTTCGGGCGCACCGCGCCTTCCACGGGAGAGGTGCTCACCACGTCCGACCCCGAGCTCATCGCGAACGCGGTGAAGCAGGTCGCGGAGCAGAACGAGAGCAAGCCGTCCTACCTGCGGCGGGGTGTGATCGCGCGCGGTCTCGGCCGTTCGTACGGTGACAACGCGCAGAACTCCGGTGGCCTCGTCGTCGATATGACGTCGCTCGACCGCATCTACAGCATCGACGCGGGAACACGCATGGTCGACCTGGACGGTGGAGTCAGCCTGGACGCCTTGATGCGTGCAGCATTGCCGTTCGGCCTCTGGGTTCCGGTTCTGCCCGGTACGCGGCAGGTCACCATCGGTGGAGCAATAGGCTGCGACATCCACGGTAAGAACCATCACAGCGCCGGGAGCTTCGGCAACCACGTGCGCTCGATGGAACTGCTGACCGCAGACGGACAGATTCGTCACCTCACGCCGTCGGGCAAGAACGCGAAGCTCTTCTGGGCGACTGTCGGCGGCAACGGTCTGACCGGCATCATCTTGCGGGCAACCATCGAGATGACGCCGACGGAGACGGCGTACTTCATCAACGACGGGATCCGCACCGAGTCGCTCGACGAGACCGTCGCAGCGCACCAGGACGGGACCGAGGACAACTACACTTACTCGAGCGCCTGGTTCGACGTGATGAGCGCGCCGCCGAAGTTGGGGCGAGCGACCATCACGAGAGGATCCTTGGCGAAGTTCGACGAGCTGCCCAAGAAGCTGCAGAAAGACCCGCTGAAGTTCGACGCGCCTCAGCTGCTCACGGTCCCCGACATCTTCCCCATCAGCGGCCTGAACAAGCTGTCGATGAGCATGATCGGTGAGGCGTACTACCGCATGGGCGGCAACTACACCGGCAAAGTACAGAACCTGACGCAGTTCTACCACCCTCTCGACCTCGTGGGTGAGTGGAACCGAGGCTACGGACCCAAGGGATTCCTGCAGTACCAGTTCCTGGTTCCCACGGAGGCTCTCGAGGAATTCAAGGACATCATCCGGTACATCCAGCGCTCGGGCCAGTACTCTGCGCTCAACGTCTTCAAGCTGTTCGGTCCTGGAAACAAAGCGCCACTGAGCTTCCCGATGGCCGGCTGGAACGTCGCGATGGACTTCCCGATCAAGGCCGGCCTCAACGAATTGGTGCGCGAACTCGACAAGCGCGTGCTCGAGTTCGGCGGCCGGCTGTACACCGCCAAGGACTCGCGCACCGATGCGGAGACCTTCCATTCGATGTACCCGCGGATCGACGAGTGGATCAAGGTCCGCCGATCCGTTGACCCCACAGGCGTTTTCGCCTCCGATATGGCCAGAAGGTTGGAACTGCTGTGACGATCGACGCTGTGGGAAACCCGCAGACCATTCTCGTACTCGGCGGAACGAGCGAGATCGGTCTCGCCATCACCGAGGAGTACCTGTCCAAGTCGCCGGCGCGCGTGATCCTCGCGGCCTTGCCGAACGACCCGCTCCGGGATGCGTCCGTTGCTCAGTTGAAAGCCAAGGGCGCCAAGGACGTCGACGTCATCGACTTCGACGCACTCGACACCGAGTCCCACCCCAGGGTCATCGAAGAGGCGTGGTCCAAAGGTGACGTCGACGTGGCGATCGTCGCGTTCGCGGTGGACTTCGACGCCGAAGAGCTGTGGCAGAACCAGCGCAAGGCCGTCCTGACGGCGAACATCAACTACACCGCGTCGGTGTCGGTCGGTGTTCTGCTGGCCGAGAAGCTCAAGGCCCAGGCCTACGGACGGATCATCGTCATGTCCTCGGTGGCGGGCGAGCGCGTGCGCCGATCCAACTTCGTCTACGGCTCCACCAAGGCGGGTCTCGACGGGTTCTACCTCGGGCTCGGAGAAGCGTTGCGAGAGTTCGGTCCTCGCGTCACCGTCATCCGCCCGGGCATGGTGCGCACCAAGTTCAGCGCCCACGTCAAGGAAGCGCCGCTGACGGTGGACAAGGAAGACATCGCGAAGCTCGCCGTCGCGGCGTCGCAGAAGGGCAAGGATCTGGTCTGGGCACCGGGCCCCTTCCGCTTCGTGATGATCGCTCTGAGGCATGTGCCGCGGCCGATCTTCCGCAAACTCCCCATCTAGATGAAAAGAGCGCTCGGCACAGCCGTCGACGGTGTACTGGCCGCTCTAGTCGCAGCCGTGGTGGCGGCGGTCGGGTTGTTCGCGTTCTCACTCGTCGAGTGGCCTGCGTTCAACTCGTCCAACGTCACCCGTGCGCTGACGACGCTCGGCCAGGTGGTCTGCATCGCCCTGTTGGCCACGGCGATCGTGCTGTACCGCCGCGGGACGCTTGCGCGGCTCGCGAAAGTGCTCACGTGGGGAGGACTTTCGGGGTTCGTGACGGTCACGCTCGGCATGCCTCTGGCGGCAACCAAGCTCTATCTGTTCGGCATATCCGTCGACCAGGAGTTCCGAACCGAGTACCTGACGCGCCTCACCGATTCGCCTGCGCTACGCGACATGACGTACCCGGACATCCCGCCGTTCTACCCGGCCGGATGGTTCTGGATCGGCGGACGCGTCGGGAACCTGCTCGGCATGGATGGCTGGGAAGTGTTCAAGCCGTTCGCAATCGGATTTCTCGCCGTCACAGCCGTCGTCGCCTACACGCTCTGGCGCCAACTGGTCCGCGCCGACCTCGCGGTAGCCGTCTCGGCCGTCACCACCGCTCTCGTCGTCGCCTACGCCTCCCCGGAGGCCTACAGTGCCGTCATCGCGCTGCTCGTCGCGCCTGCACTCCTACTCGCGTGGGGAGCGCTGAATCGGCCGATTCCCGACGAACCCGACCGATCGACGAACTGGGGCTGGGGCGCTGTTGTCGGGACGGGTCTGTTCCTCGGCCTCGCGGCGACGTTCTACACCCTCTACCTGGGCATGGCGGCGTTTGCGGTGACGCTCATGGCCGTTGTGTCGGCGTTCCTGAATGTTCGGGCTCACAAGACCTGGCGTGCAGCAATTCCGGTGGTTGTTCGCCTCGTTGTGATCGCCGCGATTTCAGGACTTGTCGCACTGACCGTCTGGGCCCCTTATCTTGCCGACGCACTGACCGGAGCACCTGCGACGTCGGGCACAGCGCTGCATTACCTCCCGGAGGCCGGTGCCGAGCTGCCGTTCCCGATGTTCGAGTTCTCCCTGCTCGGTGCGCTGACCATGGCCGGGACTCTGTGGCTCGCGGTCAGGACGGCGACGTCGCGTCGAGCGCAGGCGTTGAGCATCGGCGTCGTCTCCGTGTATCTGTGGACGCTGCTGTCCATGGCGGCGACCGTAGCCGGCACGACACTGCTCAGCTTCCGCCTCGAAGCTGTCCTGATCGTATTGCTGGGAGCAGCGGGAGTTTTCGGCTTCGTCGAAGGCGCGAAGGCCATCTACCAGGCGGTGGGTGAACCGTCGCGGTTCAAGGTTGCCGCGGTGACGGTGGCGACGATCGGTGCACTTGCGTTCGCACAGAACATCCCTCAGGTTCTGCAGTCGGAGATCACCGTCGCGTACTCGGACACCGACGGTGACGGCAACCGCGCCGACAAGCGCCCACCGAGCGCAGTGTCCTATTACTCCGAGGTCGACCGAGCGATCACCGAGCAGGTCGGCAGGCCCCGAGACGAGACGATCGTCCTGACGGCAGACACCTCGTTCCTCAGCTACTACCCGTACTTCGGCTTCCAGGGGCTGACGTCGCACTACGCCAACCCGCTTGCGCAGTTCGATCAGCGCGCCGCAGCAATCGAGGACTGGACGACGGCCGAGACTGCGGACGAGTTGATCACCAAGCTCGACGAGAGTCAGTGGCAGGCGCCCGACGCCTTCCTGTTCCGCCGCGGCGCAGACGGCTACACCTTGCGGTTGGCCGAGGACGTCTATCCGAACGATCCGAACGTCCGGCGCTACACAGTCACCTTCGACGAGTCGTTGTTCGAGGATCCGCGGTTCCAGGTCACCGATATCGGGCCGTTTGCGCTGGTCACCCGCGCTACATAGGCAAATGACATAACGTTCACGTAACGTTCAACCGATGCCTACCTCGGACCAGACTGTTCTCGAGCAGCCGCGGACCGCCCCGGCACGGCGAATCGGGGCGCTCTCCACCCGTCTTCGGCGTGCCGATCGAGCCGATGTCGCGGCTGCGTCCGCCTTCACCGTCGTCGCGTTTTTCGTGCTGCAGGGACAGTGGCGGAACCTCGGTAGTGGCTATCTCTACAACAGTGGCCAGGACCAAGCCATGTGGGAATGGTTCTTCGCGGTGGCCGCGCATTCCGTCGCGCACCTCGAGAACCCGATGTCGAGCGATCTGCAGAACTTCCCGCTCGGGGTGAACCTGATGGCCAACACGGCCATGTTCGGGTTGTCGATTCCGCTCGCACCCGTCACGTTGCTGTTCGGTCCGACAGTCACCTGGGCCATCGCGTTGACCGTCGGTCTCGCAGGCACGGCATACGCCTGGTACTGGCTGTTCTCACGCACGCTCGATGCGTCGCGACCGGCGTCGGCGCTCGGTGGAGCACTGTGCGGCTTCGCGCCGGGCATGATCTCCCACGCCAACGGCCACCCCAACTTCGTCGTCCTCTTTCTGCTGCCGGTCATCGCGGCTCTCGTCGTCCGCACCGCACAGGACGGCCCGACAGCGAAACGAACCATCGCGCTCGGACTCGTCGTCGCATTGCAGATCATGCTCGGTGAAGAACCTCTGCTGATCTTCGCGATCGCGTTCGGACTGTTCGCGGTCGTCTACTACGTCGGAAAGCCGCGCAGCCTGTGGCCTGCCGTCAAGAACTCGGCGAAGAGCCTCCCGCTGGCGGCTGCGCTCGCGATCGCCCTCGTCGCCTTCCCCCTCTACTGGCAGTTCTTCGGCCCCCAGAGCTACTCGTTCCTCGAACACGGCGCGATGGGCAACGACGCCAAAGCCCTCACCCAGTTCCCGACGCAATCCATCGGCGGCGTCGCGACCCCCGGTCAGAACGTCCGGATCAACGCGACGGAAGAGAACGCCTACTTCGGGTGGCCCCTCCTGGTGCTCGCGGGGGTCGCCGCGGTCTGGCTGTGGCGGGTCGCCTGCGCCCGCGCTGCCGTGGCCACCGCCGTCGCTGTCGCTGTGCTGTCCCTCGGATCCGAACTGATCGTCGGCAAGAACAACACCGAGATCGCACTGCCGTGGGAATGGCTGGCCGACACACCACTGGTCGAGTCGATCCTGGAAACGCGCTTCGCGCTCGCCGCCGTTCCCGCACTGGCGCTTCTGCTGGTACTGGCCACCGACAAAGCCTTCAAAGCCGGGCTGCGGCCGATTCCGGCACTGTGGTCGATCGCTCTCGCACTCGCGCTGGTGCCGCTGCTCCCGACGCCACTCGACACCGTCGAACGCGCGTCGACGCCGTCCTTCTTCGCCAGCGGGGAATGGAAGAACTACGTCGACGACGGATCCGTCGTCACCGTGCCCCTCCCCCGTCCCGAGGACGCTCGTCCCCTGCACTGGCAGATCGAAGCCGACATGGGCTTCCCGCTCGCGGGCGGATACTTCGTCGGACCGGGTGACAACGTCGAACGCAAAGCCAAGTACGGCGCCGTGGATCGGCCGACGGCCCTGCTGCTCGGGTCCGTGCGGAACTCCGGCACCGTCCCGGACGTCACAGCACAGCAGCAAGCCGACGCCCGATCCGATCTCCAATTCTGGGGCGCCGACGTCGTCGTCCTCCAACCCGGTCGCAACAGCACGCAGCTACGCGACACCGTCGACGAACTCCTCGGCTTCGATGCCGAGTACCACGACGGTGTGTGGATCTGGGACGTGCGAGACTTCGCTCGCTGACCTGCAGGAAAAGGGGTCGGTCCGGGCTGTGCCCTAGCATCGACAATCGTGTCCACCGCTGCAGCCACCGCACCGAAGCCCCCTGAAGCATCGTCGTCGACGCGTAGTTCGGCGGGAGTCGTTGCCGTCGTCTCCGGCATCATCGCAGTCCTCGCCGCGATCCTGACGCCGCTGCTGCCGGTCACACAGGACTCGGCGTCGATCAGCTGGCCGCAGAACGGAACGTTGAACTCGGTCGAGGCTCCGCTCGTCTCGTACTCACCGTTGTCGCTCGACGCCACGATTCCGTGCAGCACCATCGCCCTGGCAGCGCCCGGCACGCTCGTACTCTCGACCACCGCGCCCGGCGCACCGGACGCTCAGGGCGTCGGCCTCGTCGTCTCCCGCACCGATTCCGGTCTGCAGGCCGTCCTGCGTGAGAAGGTTCTGCTGTCGCTGACCGACGCCGAACTCGCGTCGTGCTCGTCGGTGACCATCAGTTCGACGGACACGTCGACGACTGCGTCGGCAACGGGTACCGACGTCACCGGAACGATCGACGGCGACGCACGACCACAGACAGTGGGCATCTTCACCGAACTGCAGGGCGCCGCACCGGCGAACCTCAGCGTGGACGTCCAGATCGACTCCCGCTTCTCCTCGACCCCCACCGTTCTGAAGAAACTCGCGATGGCCGCAGCGGTGATCTTCACGATCATCTCGCTCGTCGCGTTGCACCGACTCGATCTGCTCGACGGACGCAGCAGCCGCCGCTTCTTCCCGGCGCGGTGGCTCCGCATCACCGTCGTCGACGGGGTCGTCATCGCGGTACTCGCCGTGTGGCACTTCATCGGCGCCAACACCTCCGACGACGGCTACCTGCTGACCATGGCACGCGTCTCCGAGCACGCCGGGTACATGGCCAACTACTACCGCTGGTTCGGCGTCCCCGAAGCACCGTTCGGGATGCCTTACTACGACATGCTCGCCGCGTTCGCGAAAGTCTCCACCGCCAGCCCGTGGATGCGGTTGCCGGCGCTGATCGCCGCGCTTCTGTGCTGGGCCGTGATCAGCCGCGAGGTCATCCCGCGTCTCGGTCGCGCCGTCCGCTCCAACAAAGTCGCAATCTGGACCGCAGGCCTGGTGTTCCTCGCCTTCTGGCTGCCCTACAACAACGGCCTGCGCCCCGAGCCGATCATCGCCCTCGGTGCCCTGCTGACGTGGTGCTCCATCGAACGCGCTGTCGCCACCGGCCGACTGTTGCCCGCGGCCGTCGCGGTCCTCATCGCCGCGTTCTCGCTCGCCGCAGGCCCGACGGGGCTCATCTGCGTCGCCGCGCTCCTCGCCGGCGGACGCCCACTCGTCCGCATCGTCATCGCACGCGCCCGCACCGTCGGCTACGCACCCGTGCTGGCCCCGATCCTGGCGTCGGGAGTCGTCATCGTCGCCGCCGTGTTCGCCGACCAGACCGTCTCGACAGTCCTCGAAGCCACCCGCGCCCGCGCCGCCGTCGGACCCAACGTCGCCTGGTTCAACGAGCGCGCCCGCTGGGACTCCCTCATGGAGATCACACCCGACGGTTCCCTCGCACGGCGCTTCGCCGTCTTCGCGATGATCCTGTGCGTGATCGTCACCATCGTCGTCATGCTTCGACGCGGTGGCCGGATCCCCGGCGTCGCGATCGGACCGTCCAGGCGCATCGTCGGCATCGTGATCGGCGCCCTCGCTCTGATGATGTTCACTCCCACCAAGTGGACCCACCACTTCGGTGTCTACGCGGGCCTGGCCGCATCGCTCGCTGCCGTCGCGGCCGTCGCCGTCGCGTCGGCTACCCGGGACAACGCACGCAACCGGACTCTGTTCACCGCCGCAGTGCTGTTCCTGGCCGCGCTCGCGTTCACCGGCTCCAACGGCTGGTGGTACGTCTCCAGCTACGGAATCCCCTGGTTCGACAAGCCTCCGATGATCCTCGGCAAAGGCTTCTCCACCATCTTCCTCGGACTGACCGTGCTCGCGTTGCTGTACGCAGGCTGGCAACACATCCGCGCGCCGTACCGAACCAGCACCCGCTCCGCACGCTTCGGAGTCTCCGCGCTGACGGTGATGGCCGCTTTCGTCGTACTGTTCGAGCTCGCGTCCTTCGCCAAGGGCATCGTCGCCCAGTACCCCGCGTACTCGGTGGCCCGCTCCAACCTGAACGCGCTCGCCGGTAACTCCTGCTCCCTCGCGAACGACGTTCTCGTCGAACAAGATCCGAACAGCTCGATGCTGACGCCGATCGATTCCACCGTCCAGAACTCACTGGCCGGACCGAACACCGTCGGCTTCACCCCCGACGGAATCCCCAACGATCTCACCGCCGACGAAGAAGACGTCTCCCAGGAGAGCACCCGCGGATTCAGCGACGACCCCGACAGCGGCACCGACACTCAGGGACCCACCTCCGCAGGATCCTCAGGCACCCAAGGCGGCACCACCGAAGCGACCGGCGTCAACGGAAGCTCCGTCGCACTGCCGTTCGGGCTCGACCCGTCACGCACGCCCGTCCTCGGTAGCTACGGCGCCGACACCGCGGAACCCGCCACCCTCGAAACCGAGTGGTTCTCCCTTCCGTCGGATGCCGACCGATCGGGTCGTTCCACGGGCTCCACTCCTGACAGCGATTTCATCGCGATCAGCGCCGCCGGGCGCATCCGATCCGTCGACTCCGACGGCATCGTCGCATCCGGCCAGCCGCTCGAGGTGGAGTTCGCCGCGGGCGATCAGGTCCTGGGCCGCGTCACCCCGATCGACATCGGGCCCCAGCCGTCGTGGCGCAACCTGCGCGTGCCGCTGTCGGACATCCCCGGCGAAGCCGACCGCATCCGCCTCGTCGCAACCGACGGCGACATCTCACCGGATCAATGGCTCGCCGTGACGCCGCCGCGGATCCCCCGCACGACCCCACTCGTCGACGTCATCGGTCCCGACGTGCCCGTCATGCTGGACTGGACCGTCGCACTGGGCTTCCCGTGCCAGCGCCCGTTCGACCACAAGGACGGCGTCGCGGAACTGCCGGAGTACCGCATCCTGCCGGACCGCAGCGGCGCCGCCGCACACAGTCCGGTCATGGACGCCTTCGGCGGTGGACCACTCGGCTGGCAACAGCTCGTTCTGTCCGCGCAGGTCGTACCGACGTACCTCGACAATGATCTCGATCGCGACTGGGGTTCACTCGAGAGATTCGTCCCACTGGACCCGTCGGCGACACCGGCAGAACTGACGGTCGGAACCGTCACTCGCAGCGGCTGGGAGACCGAAGGTCCGATAAGGGTCGGATGAAACCGACATGATGCCGGTTTCCTCGCGATGCGGGTGCGGTGAACCGATCACGTTCGAATAACATCGACAACCGTGCCCGACGCCGTGAACGATTCTCCCGCCGTGCCCGACGCCCCCCAGCCGAAGGGTTCGGTGTCGAAGGGCACTGGGGCCGATCTGCGATCCACGGTGCGTACGACGCGTCTGGTCGCGATCGTCACGGGTCTTCTCGGTGCCGTCCTGGCTCTCCTGACGCCGTTCCTGCCCGTCGTGCAGACGACGTCGACCATCTCGTGGCCGGAATCGGGCTCGATCCAGGACATCGATGCCCCGCTCGTCTCACAGGCGCCGATCTCCCTGACCGCGACCATCCCGTGTTCCGCCGTGGCCGCACTGCCACCGCAGGGCGGGCTGCTGCTCGCCACCGCGCCGCCTCAGGGCGAGGGTGCCGCGCTCAACAGCCTGTTCGTGCGAGTCAACGAGGGTTCGGTCGACGTACTGGACCGCAACGTCGTCGTCGCATCGGCACCGCGCGAGGACGTGCAGGGCGCGGCCTGCAGCTCCATCGAGATCACCTCGAACATCGACTACACCTCGGCATCGTTCACCGGCCTCGTCGACGACGAAGGTCTCGAACGCACCGGACGTCTCGACGGTGACCTGCGACCCCAGGTCGTCGGCGTCTTCACCGACCTCGACGGCGCCGCACCCGCCGGACTGAACGTCACCATCGACGTCGACTCGCGCTTCTCCTCCAGCCCGACGATCCTGAAGCTGCTGGCGATGATTCTCGCGGTGGTCTGCACGATCATCGCCGTCACTGCCCTCGGCCGCCTCGACGGCATCGACGGACGCGGTCACCGACGGTTCTTCCCGTCGCACTGGTGGAAGTTCACCGGCGTCGACGTCACCGTCGTCGGAGTCCTCGTCGGCTGGCACTTCGTCGGCGCCAACACCTCCGACGACGGCTACCTGCTGACCATGGCCCGGGCCGCGGACCAGTCGGGCTACATGGCCAACTACTTCCGCTGGTTCGGTGTGCCCGAGGCCCCGTTCGGGTGGTACTACGACGTCCTCGCCGTCTTCGCGAAGATCTCCACTGCCAGCCCCTGGATGCGCCTGCCCGCCCTCATCGCCGGCGTTCTCTGCTGGATGGTCATCAGCCGCGAGGTCGTCCCGCGTCTCGGCCGCGCAGTACGCAAGTCCAACGTGGCGCTGTGGACCGGCGGACTCGTGTTCCTGGCGTTCTGGCTGCCCTACAACAACGGTCTCCGCCCGGAACCCATCGTCGCGCTCGGCGCTCTCCTGACGTGGTGCTCCATCGAACGCGCCATTGCCACCGGCCGACTGCTTCCTGCTGCGACGGCGTTCCTGATCGGCGCGTTCACCCTCGCCTCGGCGCCGACGGGCCTGATGTGTGTGGCTGCCCTGTTGGCCGGAGCTCGGCCCATGGCGCGCATCGTCGTTCGCCGCCACCGCCTGGTCGGTACCCTGCCGCTCCTCGCACCGCTCGCTGCCGCCGGCTTCCTGGTCCTCGTCGTCGTCTTCGCCGATCAGACCTACGCGACGGTCATGGAGTCGACGCGTGTGCGCACGGCAATCGGCCCCAACGAGCAGTGGTACCAGGACTTCCTGCGGTACTACTACCTGTTCGTACAAACGGTCGACGGTTCCGTCGCTCGCCGCTTCGCATTCCTCGTGATGCTGCTGTGCCTGTTCTCGACGCTGTTCATCCTGCTCCGACGCAGGCAAGTTCCCGGCATCTCCAACGGACCGGCCTGGCGACTCATCGGCGTCGTGTTCGGAACGATCTTCTTCATGATGTTCAACCCGACCAAGTGGACCCACCACTTCGGGTCGTACGCAGGCATCGCGGGCAGCCTCGCCGCCCTGACCGCCGTCGCGATCTCCGCCAGCGCGTTGAGGTCTCGCCGAAACCGAACGATATTCCTCGCCGGCCTGATGTTCGTGCTGGCACTCGCATTCTCGGGAATCAACGGGTACTGGTACGTCTCGAGCTACGGCGTTCCGTGGTTCGACAAGACCGTCTCGCTCGGCGGAAACGAATCCAACACCCTCTTCCTCGTGCTCTTCGCCGCCGCACTCGCGTTGGCCGGATGGCAGTACCTCCGTGAGGGTTACGCACCGCCACAACCCCGTGCCGGTAGCGAACGAGGCAGGCGCATCAAGAAATTCGCCGCCGCACCGCTGACGGTGATCGCCGGGCTCATGGTGCTGTTCGAAGTCCTCTCCCTCGTCAAGGGAGCAGTGTCCCAGTACCCCGCCTACTCGCTCGCACGCTCGAACGTCCAGGCCCTCACCGGCAACTCGTGCGGCCTCGCGAACGACGTGCTGGTGGAATCGAACCCCAACGCCGGCATCCTGAACCCCATCCCGTCGGCGTTCGACCCACAGACCGGCCCACTCGGAGGTGAAACCCCATCGGGCTTCACCCCCAACGGAATTCCCACCGACCTCAGCGCCGACGCCGTCGAGGTGAAACCCGGACAGGGCAACACCGACCAGCAGAGCGTCGGACCCGCATTCGAAGAAGGCCAGAGCTCGGGCACCGGCGGCGGCATCGGCGCCCTCGGCGTCAACGGCTCCACCGCAGCCCTGCCCTTCGGACTGGACCCGGCCACCACCCCCGTCCTCGGCTCCTACCAGCCAGGCATCCAGGAACCGGCGTCGGCGACCTCGAGCTGGTACTCACTGCCCGAGCGCTCCGACAGCGCACCGCTGATCGTCGTGTCCGCCGCAGGCCGCATCCTGTCCTACGACGACACGGGCGCCATGACATACGGCCAGTCGCTCCTCGTCGAGTACGGCACGCGTCAGCCCAACGGAACCGTCGACGTCAAGGGCACCTACCTGCCCCGCGACATCGGGCCCGCACCGTCGTGGCGTAACCTCCGCATCCCCATCGCGGACCTGCCCGCCGACGCCGATGCCGTGCGCATCGTCGCCAACGACCCCAACCTCACCGGCGATCAGTGGTTCGCATTCACGCCACCGCGAGTACCTCAGCTGGAGAAGCTGAACGACCTCATCGGTAGCGAACAGCCCGTACTGCTCGACTGGGCCGTCGGACTGCAGTTCCCCTGCCAGCGCCCGTTCGACCACAAATACGGCGTCGCCGAAGTCCCCGGATACCGCATCCTCCCGGACCGCCCACTGGCCGTCAGCTCCACCGACACCTGGCAGTCCGGCGACAACGGCGGACCACTCGGCTGGAGTGAACTCCTCGCCCGCCCCGTCACCGTCCCGACGTACCTCGACCGCGACTGGGCTCGCGACTGGGGCTCGCTCGAACGGTACGAGCAGTACTACCCCGGTGCCGTACCGGCAACACTCGACACCAGCGAAGTCACCAGGTCCGGCTTCTGGACGCCAGGGAACTTGAGGGTGTTCGATCGGTAGAGCTCGTTCCCCTTCACCGGGTCATACCGCGGTAGTACTCGTGATTGATCCTCTGGACGGATGATTCCATCCTCGATCCGCGGCAGGGTCGAGGCATGGACATCGTCAGAACTCACAGCCTCGTCAAGCGATACGACAGCCACACCGTCGTCGACGACGTGAACCTCGCCATTCCCGAGGGCTGCGTCTACGGTTTCCTCGGTCCCAACGGATCGGGCAAGTCGACGACGATGAAACTGCTACTGTCCCTGATCCGGCCGACTTCCGGAGAAGTGGAAGTGTTCGGCCGACCGATGAACTCTGCCACCCGACGCGAATTGCTCTCCGGGATAGGTTCGTTGATCGAATCACCAACCGGCTACGGCCACCTCACGGGCGCGGAGAACCTGAAGATCGTACAACGGTCCCTCGGCTCGACCGACGACCAGATCACTCGCGCCGTCGCCACCGTTCGAATGCAGGACCAACTGAACAAGAAGGTGAAGAACTACTCACTCGGAATGAAGCAGAGACTCGGAATCGCCATGGCACTGGCCCGCGAACCCCGACTTCTCGTGCTCGACGAGCCCACCAACGGACTGGATCCCGCGGGAATCGAGGAAATCCGAGCCCTGCTGAAGCATCTCGCCGAACACGGAGTGACCGTCATGGTGTCGTCGCACCTCCTCGGCGAGATCGACAAGACGGCGAACGTACTTGGAATTCTCAGCGAGGGGCGACTGATCTTCCAAGGCAGCCGCGAGCAACTTCTCGCCGCCTCCGCTCCCGACGTCGTCATCGACATCCTCGGTTCGGACAGCCCGAATTCCACTGCTGGAAAACAGCTTCGGTATCGGCAGACGCTGCGTATCCCATCCGCCGACGACCTCCACACCGCCCACGTCGTCGGCGAACTCGCCGCATCCGGAGCCGGGGTCTACGGAGTCCGGCGAGACGAGCAGTCACTCGGAGACGTCTTCATGAACCTCACGAGCGGCGGAAAACTGTGAACGTACTACGCAACGAGTTCGCCAAACTGCGGCATCTACACCTCGTGGCCGTTGCTGCGTCGATGACCGCCGGCATCGTCGCGCTGACTGTTGTCGGAACGATGACAGGGAATGCCGCAGGGCACGCCTCGGCGCAGTCCCTTGCCGCATTGTCCCTCGCCGGACTGTCCCTTGCGTTTCCTCTCGTCTCGCCGCTCATGATCGCCGTCGTCGCAAGCCGAACCATCGACATCGAACACCACGGCAACGGATGGCTTCTCAGTCGCGCCACCGGAGTGGCCCTCGGTGAACTCCTGCGCGCCAAGGTGATATCCACCGGACTCGTCGTCACCACTGCGACCGTCGTGGCCGTCTCCCTCGGCGCGCTTCTCGGCGGCACGAACCCGCTGTGGACATGGCTCGGTTACGCAGGCGCGATAGTCGTCGTCAATCTCGTGGTCCTGGCGCTCCACCTGGTGATTTCGACACTCGTGGTCAACCAGCTGATCTCGCTGGGAATCGGCGTCCTGGGCACCGTCGTCGCGATCTGCGCATCCGGATTTCCCTCCTGGCTCGCACATCTCACACCGTGGGGGTACTACGCACTCGCATCCGCTGCGGACTACCGAGGCGACCACGTCATGACACTGTCCCCGTCCTACATCAGCGTGGCCGGGCTCGCCGTCGTCGGCGTCGTACTGTTTCTGCTCGTCACGGCTCGACTCGATCGACAGGAGGTTCTTGCATGAACACCATTGCCGCCGAACTGATCAAACTCAAACGATCCCAGAGCCTGACCGTCGTGATCCTGCTGCCCATTCTGATAGTCGGAGTCGGAACATTCAATACAGTTCTGTCCGGAGAACAACTTCAGAACGGTTGGCACACACTCTGGTTACGAACGGTGGTATTCCACGGCCTCTTCCCGCTCGCACTGGGAGTCGCCCTTCTGGCATCGCTGATCTGGAAACCCGAGCACGACAGAGGGAACTGGAATTTCCTGATGAGCGGCCGGGCCCCCGCGCTACGAATCGTCGTCGCCAAGACCTCGGTCGTGGCACTCCTCACCGCTGCCATGCAGGTGTTGATGGTCGCAACAGTCCTCGTCGTCGGCACGCTGCTGTTCGGACTGGACGGACCGCTGCCCACACCGCTGTGGATCGCCGCCGGGTTGAGCATCTTCGCGGCGGTTCCACTGGCCGCGGTGCAGTCCGCACTGTCGATGCTTCTCGGATCCTTCGCAGTGCCGATTGCCCTCGCGCTCGTCGGCGCAGGCATGTCGGCATTCCTGCTCACCGCCGACGTCGGTGCCGCCATCTTCGTACTGCCGCATGCCTTGGTCTCGCGCGCAACACAACTCGCCACCGGCACCTTCGGAGACGGTGGCTCGCTCACCGCGGCATCCACCCTGTCCGTCGTCGGCGCGACGATTTTTCTTTCTGCGGTAGCGATTGTCGGCTCGAGCAGAATCCTCGATCGTCGGGATGGTCGAGGTCCTCGCTCGGCATGAATGTGCCAGTGCAGCCGTCTGAAAGTTGTGCACCGCTGTCAGAAAGCCACAGTGGCGCATTCATGCGGTAGGGGGCAACCACCCACAAACAGTTAGATCGGAAAGAGGTGGTGCTTCCGTGGGTTCTTGAAGACCTTCTTGTCCTTCAGCAATTTCAGCGCCTTGCGGAGCTCGAGCCGGGTGCTCGAGGGCTCGATGACGGCGTCGATGTAGCCACGCTCGGCGGCGACCCAGGGAGTGGCAACGTGCTCGTTGTAGAAGTTGATGAGCTGCTGACGCACTGCGGGAGCATTCTCTCCCGCGGCTGCCATCTGCTTGCGGCCGATGATGTTGACGGCACCTTCGGCACCCATGACGGCGATACGTGCTGTGGGCCAAGCGAAGTTGATGTCGGCACCGAGCTGCTTGCAACCCATGACGGCGTAACCGCCGCCGTAGGCCTTGCGAACGACGACGGTGACCTTGGGTACCGATGCTTCGATGTAGGAGAACAGGAATCGGCCACCGCGTTTGATGACGCCGACCTTCTCCTGGTCGACGCCGGGGAGGAAGCCGGGCGTGTCGACGAGGAAGACCAGCGGAATGTTGTAGGCGTCGCAGATGCGCACGAAACGTGCTGCCTTGTCGGCACTGTCGGCGTCGAGTGCACCGGAGAGATACATCGGTTGGTTGGCGACGACACCGACGGGCCTGCCGTCGACACGGGTCAGACCGGTGATGACGTTCGGTGCGATCTCCGACGACATCTCCAGGAATTCACCGTCGTCGAACAGGCGCAGGATGATGTCGTGCATGTCGTAACCGGCGTTGTCGGCGTCGGGCATGATCTTGTCCAGCGACAGGTCCGAGTCCGTCACCTCGGGTTCGAGGCCCGGGTTGATGACGGGTGGGTCTTCCTGGCAGCTCGACGGCATGTAGCTGAGGTAGTTGCGAACCCAGTCGAACGCGGCCTTCTCGTCGGGCGCGACGTGGTGCACGTTGCCGTACTGCGCCTGCTTGCGCGCACTTCCGAGGTCGTCGAGGCTGACGTCCTCGCCGGTCACGGACTTGATGATGTCCGGTCCGGTGACGAACATGTACGCCTCTTCGGTGGCGACCACGACGTCGGTGTTGATGGGTGCGTAGACGGCACCGCCTGCGCACTTGCCGAGGATGACCGAGATCTGCGGGCACATTCCGGACAGCGGCTCGTGGCGACGCCCCAGTTCGGCGTACCAGGCGAGGGACGTCACGGCGTCCTGCACGCGTGCGCCGCCGGAGTCGTTGATGCCGATGACCGGGCATCCGACCCTGATCGCGAAGTCCATCACGCCGGCGACCTTGCGGCCGAACATCTCGCCGACGGTTCCGCCGAACACGGTCTGGTCGTGTGAGAAGACGGCAACGGGGCGACCGTCGACCGTTCCATGACCGGTGACGACACCGTCGCTGTAGAGAGCCGACGGGTCGTTGGGCGCTTTCACCAAGGCGCCGATCTCGACGAAGCTGCCGGGATCGAGCAGCATGTCGATACGTTGCCGGGCACTGGGGATGCCCTTCTTCGCGCGCTTGGCGATACCGATCTCACCTGCCGGTTCCTTGGCAAGTTCGAGGTTGGCCCGCAGGTCGGCCAACTTTTCGGCGGTAGTACCAGTCAAGATTTAGTCTCCGGTTCTCAGCGACTCGATCTCATCGAGCTTCGTCGTCATGTGTGCCGCAATTCGTCCAATGTACGGCTCATCGACGACGGCGAGATGGTCGCCTCCGATTTGCACGATCTCGAGATCCTTCACAACCGGTCCCCAGCCGCCGTGATCCTCACGAGTGGCGTAGGCAGGCTCGAGCGCGATGGCGTCGTCGTGGTACTTGTCCGCCATATACAGCGTCACCGGGCCGCCGTACGGCTTGAGCTCCGCTGTTTCGATCGCGCGGTTGTCGAGCCACGACGTGCGCTGGTGCTCGATGATTCCGCCCGGGATCTTGGCGCCGCTGAGCTTGACCAGATCGGTGATGATCCGGATCTGGCCTTCGTCGTCGGCTTCGACGAGCTTGTCGTACGGAATCGGGTAGTCGACGTCGTACGTCTTCTTCGCGAACTTCGCGTACCGCTCCCACCGACGACGAACCTCGTCCTTGGTGTCGGGAATCTTCGCACCCGGCATGACGGTGTCGAGGAGGCCGACGTAGGCGACCTCGATGCCCTCTTCCTCCATCTGACGGGCAACCTCGTAGGCCAGGATGCCACCGAGCGACCATCCGACGAACACGTACGGGCCCTCCGGCTGGATCGCCTTGATCAGCGGAACGTACTCCGCCGCACGGACCGAAATCGGCCCCTCGACACGCTCCAACCCGTACATCGGTGTGCCGGCAGGGAGCTTGCGCAGCAGCGGCTCGTACGCGACTGTCGAACTGCCGGCCGAGTGGAACGCGAACACCGGCGTCGCGGTGGATCCCTCCGGACGCGGGCGCAGATTGCGGACGAGACCGTCGATCTCTCCACCTTCGAGATGCGGACGCACCTTGTCCGCGAGCTGCTCGATGGTCTCCGAATCCAGCACGTCGTCGAAGGTGATCTCGCCGCCGGCTCGCTCGGTGAGGCGCGCAGCCAACTTCTCCGCGGTCTCGTCGTCGAGAATCGGGAGCGTGTTGAAGATGCCCTTGGCGGATTCCTTCGTCACCACGGCCCACGTCGCGAACGTCATGCGCTCGGCGTTGTCACGAGGCGGGACATCGGATCCCGCTGCTTCCGCGAATGCTTCCTTGCCACCGAGATCGGTCTGCGCGGACGGCGCCGGTTGGTACTCCGCACTCGGCGTCGCAATCTCGTCCGACGCGACGGCGGTGTCGACTGCGGCGTCCCGTGCCCCCGCTCCGGCCTCGGCAGCCTTCTCGGCTTCCTTTTCCGCTTCCTTCTCGGCCGCCTGCTTGTCTGCGAGAGCCTGAACTTCCTCACGGTTCTCGATCGCGTACCGCAGGTACTTCTCCACCTCGAGGAGGTTCGCGTCCCGGACGGCCTGCAATTGAACAGTGGGGATGTCGAACTCGTACTCCACGCGGTTCTTGATGCGGACGGCGCTCAGGGAATCGAGACCGAGCTCGATGAGCGGGATCTCGGGAGGCAGGTCCTCGGGTGCGTAGCCCATGGACTCGGCGACGATGATGGCCAACCGGTCTTCGAGCTTCTGGTTGCCGTTGGGGTCCCAACGATCACCGAAGTCCTCGACGACCTCCGGCAACTCCTCCACTCCGGGCCGGCCACGCTCCGCGACACCTGTGGACGGCTCGGCGACAACAGGTTCCGGCAATGCCTCACCGGAGGTGACGACGGCGTCGTGCAACAGGGTGAACGACGAGCCCGCGTGCGCGTGCACCTGAACGGACGCGCCCCCGAGGTGCCGGGTCAGTGTGGTCACCAAGGTTCCTGCGGCCGGTACGGCGGCGTGCGTCACCGACGCACCGAGCGCAACGCCCGAGAAGACCTGCGCTGCCGCGGCTTCGACCAGAGTATCGAGGGACTCGACGCTCGGGGCTTCGACCTCCCACACGTGCCTGCCGTCCGGGAGAGCGACGTGCGATCCCGGAATCCGGCCGCTACCACTGGAATTGACGCGAGTGTTCAGCCAGAACTCCTTGCGGAGATACGCCGTGCGCGGGATGGGAGCGTAGCCACCTTCCGCGAAGAGAGTCGGCAGATCCAGGGCGTGGCCGTGGACGTACAGCTGCGCCAGGGCAGCGAGGAACGTCTCGGACTCGTCTTCCTTGCGCTTCAGCGTCGGGATCAGCGTGGAGTCCGCAACACCGGCAGCCCACGCCGTCGCCGCCACGGACATCAGCGCAACCGGGTTCGGAGCCAGTTCGACGAACGTCGTGTGCCCGTCTCCGACGGCAACATTGACGGCCTGGGTGAAGTTCACCGGGTGCCGCATGCCCTTGACCCAGTAGTCGACGCCGTGGATGGCCTCGTGTCCGACGCGGTAGTGCGCCTCGAGGTCGACGGACGAGTAGACCCCGGCCGTCAGCGTGCTGGGCTCGATGCCTGCAAGTTCGGCGGCGAGTTCGCCGAGCAGCGGATCGACGGCGGACGTATGGCCCGCGCCCTTGACGTCGAGGAGCCGAGCCATCTTGCCGGCTGCTTCGGCGACGGTGACGAGCTCCTCCACCTGCGCACGGGGCCCACCGACGGTGGTGTGCGTCGGCGCTGCGTACACGCACGGCTCCACGTCCGGGAACTGATCGGTCAACGCGGTGACCTCGTCAGCGGTGTACTCCACCAGGGCCATTGCGCCCTGCGATGCGGCTCCGAGACCGTCCTGACCCTCGGCGAGCAGACGCGAGCGGGCGTAGATGATCCGGACGGCGTCTTCCAGATTCAGGCCGCCCGCGACGTATGCGGCTGCGACCTCACCCATCGAGTGCCCGATGACGGCGGCGGGCTCGGCGCCGTGCGCACGAAGCGTTGCGGCCAAAGCGATCTGAATGACGAAGATACCGACCTGCGAGTTCTCGAACTCGTACGTCTGCGAATCGTCGAGGATGATGTCCTTGATGGAGTAGCCGGCCTCGTCGAGCAGCAGGTCGTCGACCTCGTCGAGTGCAGCCGCGAACGTCGTGTTGGTCCGGTACAGCGTCGACGCCATCTTCCGGTGCTGGCTGCCGAACCCGGAGAAGACCCACACAGCGCCGTTCGACGCGGGCGAGTCGGCGGAGAACACGCCCTGGCCCGGCTTGCCCGCTGCGATCGCACGGAGTCCGGTGATCGCCTCGGCGCGGGTCTTCGCGAGAACCACTGCGCGCGAACGTCCGTGGTTGCGCTTGGCCAACGCACGGCCGACGTCGGCAAGAGGCGTCGTGCTGCCTTCTTCGGTTTCGAGCCAGTCCGCAAGATCCGATGCCGCGCGCTTACGGCGCGACGGCAGGGCCGCGGACACGGCGAGAACGACCGTCTCGTCTACCGAAACGGACTGCTCCAGAATTTCTTCGGCCTCGGCGACGGGATCGGTGGTCTCGATCTCCGAGACCGGCGAAACACCCTCTACCAAGACAGCTTCCGGATCAACCGCCTCCGGATCGAAACCCTCCGAAACTTCGTCGGCGACATACTCTTTCACCACGACGTGGGCGTTGGTGCCGCCGAAGCCGAAGCCGGAGATACCCGCGACGGCCTTGCCGGTGTAGCGCGGCCATTCGGAACCCTCGGGAATGACCTTCAGGTGTGCCTTGTCGAAGTCGATGTACGGGTTCGGTCCCGCGTAGTTGAGCGAAGCAGGCAGGCGATTCTGCTGCATGGCCAGCACGACTTTGATCAAACCTGCTGCACCGGCGGCAGATTCGAGGTGGCCGAAGTTGGTCTTCGCTGATCCGAGCAGTGCCGGCTTGTCCGCGTCACGGCCACGTCCGACGACACGACCGAGAGCGTCGGCCTCGATGGGGTCACCGAGGATGGTTCCCGTGCCGTGCGCTTCGATGTAGTCGACGCCGGAGGGAGCGATACCTGCATCGCGGTAGGCGAAGCGTAGTGCGTCGGCCTGAGCATCCGGGCTCGGTGCGAGAAGTCCGTTGGAGCGTCCGTCTTGATTGACGGCCGAGCCTGCGACGACTGCGAGGATGTTGTCGCCGTCGCGCTTGGCGTCCTCGAGCCGCTTGAGTACGACGAGGCCACCGCCCTCGGAGCGAATCATGCCGTTGGCGTCGGAGGAGAACGCCTTGATCTTGCCGTCGGGCGCGAGCACACCGGTCTGACCGAAGCCGACGGTGATGGGCGGCGCGAGCAACATGTTGACGCCACCGGCGACGGCGAGGTCCGACTCGCCGGTACGCAGGCTGCGCACGGCCTGGTGGACGGCGACGAGCGAGGACGAGCACGCGGTGTCGACGGCGATGGACGGGCCACGGAAGTCGTAGAAGTACGAGACGCGGTTGGCGACGATGGCCGTCGACGTTCCGGTCAGGGCGTACGGGTGCGCCTTCGGGTCGCTGACGGCGAGGAGCTGGTAGTCGTTGGACGAGCTGCCGATGAAGACACCGACCTGCGAGCCCTTGACCGAGCTGGCAGGGATGCGCGCGTGCTCGAGCGCCTCCCAGGTGAGCTCCAGAGCCAGCCGCTGCTGCGGGTCGACGTTGACGACCTCGTTGGGCGACATCGCGAAGAACTCGGCGTCGAACGTCTTGACGTCGTCCAGGTAACCGCCCTTGGTGACGGTGGCGTCGACGGCTGCCTTGATGGCCGGGTCGGAGGTGAACTCCTCCCAGCGGCCGTCGGGCAGATCGGTGATGCCGTCGCGGCCCTCGCTGAGCAGGGCCCACATCTCTTCGGGGGTGGTGCCAGCTCCGGGGAAACGGGTGGAGACGCCGACGATGGCGATGTCGTGCGAGTCTCCGGCGACGATGCCACGGGTGTAGAAGGAGTCGTCGACATCGCCCGCGGGTACCTCGGGTTCGCCCTCGATGATGATCTTCGCGAGCGACGCGATCGTCGGGTGCTGGTAGACCACCGTCGCTGTCAGCGTCACGCCGACGAGCTCCTCGATCTCACCGCTCAGTGCGACCGCGTCACGCGAGGACAGGCCGAACTCTTCCATCGGCCGGTCGTCGGAGATCTGGTCCGGTGACTGGTTGGTTGCCTCGGCGACCCAGTTCCGTAGCCACTCGCGAAGCTGAGCGACAGTCAAGTCGGCGTCGCCCTCCGCACGCTGGATCTTGTCGGTTTCTTGTTCAGCCATCACTCACCAAGTTACGTGTAGAAGGAAACGGGACCCGATCCGAAGACGTCAGTCCGGCAGTTCCGCGTCGGGGAAGGCCTGCTGCTGGTAGCCGCCGCGCAGGGTGCCCTCGATGTAGGCGGCCTTGCAGGCGCGGCGGGCGATCTTGCCGCTGGAGGTGCGGGGGATGGATCCGGCCGGGACGAGCAGTACGTCGCGGACGGTGACGCCGTGCCGTGCCGAGATGGCGGCGCGGACCTCGTCGGCGATGGGCTGCGGATCTGCCTTGCCCGCGCCCGGGGCGCGCTCGGCGACGATGACGAGTTGCTCGGCGCCGTCCTCGGGATCCTTCGTCAGCGCGGAACCGCTGAAGTCGAAGACGATGTCCGGGAGCTGATTGAGCGGGACCGAGAAGGCGGCGACGAAGCCGGGGCGCAGTGCCTTGCTGGATTCCTGCGCCGAGAACTCGAGGTCCTGCGGATAGTGGTTGCGGCCGTCGACGATGACGAGGTCCTTGACGCGGCCGGTGATGTAGAGCTCGCCGTCGTGGTAGACGCCGAAGTCTCCGGTGCGCATCCAGTTGGCGCCGTCCGGGGCGCCCTCGGCGTGGGAGCCCGTCGCGATGCGGCTGACGAGCTTGTTGTGGAAGGTCTCCGTGGTCTCCGTGTCGCGACCCCAGTAGCCCTGACCGATGTTCTCGCCGTGAAGCCAGATCTCGCCGACGTGGTCGTCGGCCTGCTCGGTCGCGGAGTCCGAGTCGACGATCGCCGCCCACTGACTGCGAGCGACCGTGCCCGTCGAGACCTGCGGGATGGCGCCCGGTGCGTCGGCGTCGACGACGACGAAGTTGCCTGCGTTGAGCTCGGTGCGGTCGACGTAGACGACCTTGGCCTCGTCGGCGTGCTTGCTGGTGGAGACGAACAGCGTCGCCTCGGCCATGCCGTAGGACGGCTTGATAGCCGACTTCGGCAGGCCGTACGGGCCGAACGCGTCGTTGAACTTCTTCATCGACGTGGTGGTGACCGGCTCGCTGCCGTTGATGAGGCCGATGACGTTGGAGAGGTCGAGCTTCTCGCCGTTTTTCGGCAGACCGCGCTGCGCAGCGTGCTCGAATGCGAAGTTCGGGGCGGCAGCAAAGGTGCCTGCACCGTCGGAGACCGCGGCGAGTTCCTTGATCCAGCGCCACGGCCGCTGCACGAACGCGCGGGGGCTCATGATGGTGATGTACTTGCCGCCCAGCGCGGGCAGGATGACCGTCAGCAGACCCATGTCGTGGAACATCGGCAGCCAAGTGACGCCACGCGAGTCCTCGTTGATCTCCATGCTGTCGACCATCTGCAGCGCATTGACGCCGACCGCGCGGTGCGTGATCTCCACGCCTGCGGGGACGCGGGTGGAGCCGGAGGTGTACTGGAGGTACGCGATGTCGTCGAGCTTGGCGGCGGGCTCGACCCAGGTCTCGCCGACACTGTCCGGGATGGCATCGACAGCGATGACGCGGGGACGTTCCTTCGCGGGGAGCGCGCGGAAGAAGGCACGGACACCGGCCGCGGAGTTGGTGGCCGTCAGGATCGCGGTGGGGCTGCAGTCACCGAGGACCGCGTGCAGACGGTCGGTGTGGCCGGGCTCGTCGGGATCGAACAGCGGCACGGCGATGGTGCCTGCGTAGATGGCACCGAAGAAAGCGACGACGTAGTCGAGGCCCTGCGGAGCGAGAATCGCTACGCGGTCACCGGGCTGGGTGACCTGCTGCAGCCGTGCTGCCACCGCCCGAAGACGCTTGCCGAACTCGACCCAGGTGAGCTCGTGTGCTTCACCGTCACGTTCGCGGGAGTAATCCATGAACCGATAGGCAAGAGTGTCGGCGTTCTCGGCGACGTTCACCTCGACGTGGCGGACGAGCGTCTTGCCTTCGGCGATGGTGATGTGGCCGTTCTCATCGATGTAGTCATCGAATGTGTGGCTCATGGTGTTCGTTTCTCCTCCGACGGTGTCCGCTGCGATTGCGCTTCCCGAAGCTGGCGCCCCGGAGCTCTTTCGGCCCGCGCCCCGACTTCCTTTTCACTCACGACTCGCACCCGAACTGCGTGAATATTACTAGCTGGTAGCTTGCCTCACGGCAAATACTTGCTGTCTTCCTCATGCTCCTCCGAAACGGCGGCGCATGCCCGGAAGACACGTCCTTCGGTCACTCGCCTTTCAACAGGTCGATGACCGGAGCGAACGCTTCCATCTGAGTGGGGAAAACCCCGACATAGGACATCGTCGTTTTCGCGCGAACGTTACGGATTTGATCTGCGATCTCCTCGTATGTCCCGAATGCGAGGTACGGCGACGTCAGGATGTCCTCGACGCTCAGCTTCACGTCGACGTCGACGTTGGGCGGATATCCGTTGTCCAATGCGGCGAGCGCCATCTCCGCCATCTGCTCACGATCGTCGGTGACGACGATGGTCGTGATGGCCCAGTTCAGTTCGATCTCGTCGAAGCGATCCCCGGCCGCTGCGCGAATGAGCTCGACGCGCTCGAGGGTCTGCTCGAGGGTCATACCGGAGAGCTTGAGCTTGCCTTCCTTCGTACTGGCCGGAACCACCGAGATGATGTCCGCGTACTTGGCCGCGAGCGCCAGCATCCGGGGGCCGCCGCCACCGACGCAGATAGGAGGACGAGGTCCCTGCCGCGGACGAGGGCTGCCCTTGAGTCCGGAGATCTGGAAGTGCTTGCCCTCGAAATTGCACTCCTTGCCGCGCAGCAAGGTGTCGAGGATCTCGAGGCTCTCCTCGAGTTTCTCGATACGGATACCGGGCCTGTCGTACTGAATGCCCGCCTTGTCGTACTCGTCGCGCATCCAACCTGCGCCGAGACCGAGCTCGAGCCGACCGCCGGACAGTACGTCGATGGTGGCGGCATCCTTGGCAAGAATCGCCGGATGCCGGAAGCCGTTGGCGAGGACAGCCGTACCGAGCCTGATCTTGTCGGTCGCGACCGCCAGGGCTCCCAGCGCGGCGATCGGCCCGACCTGGTTGCCCAGGTGATCGGGGATCATGAAGCTGTCGTACCCGAGCTCCTCCGCCTGCTGAGCCAGCTTGACGAACTTACGCGCCCCGCCCTCCTCCGCGTTGCCTTCTCCGCCTGCCGCGAATCGGAACTTGCGCAGTGCCGTGACGTGCCCTTCTGCGGGCAGATCGGGGGCCTGGGCAGAACACATGTATAGGTCTCCTCGTGCGGTCATCGGTGGTGCCCAGCGCCAATCGCCAGCTGGTCCAAGGCGCCACTCTATCTGCTCACGACATGGGAATACACTTCGCGGGGTAAGCCGGGACCACCTTTGTGCGTATTCCTCAGGTGCCCCGAGGCGACCTTGTGAGAACTACACGGGGTGCGTCAGGAGTGCGGAATCTCCGGCGCCGACGAGATCAACCCGGCCGCCCAGCCCGCCGTCCACTGCGTCGACGTCGTGCCTGCATCGTCGACGACGAACGAGTTGTACGACGCGTGGACGGGGTTGCCTGCCGCACTCGCGAGGATGCCGATGCTCTGCGGAATGTTGCGCAGCGACAACCCTTCCGAGGGTGCCGCACAGATGAGGTCGCCCGCCGCGCAGATCTGATTCACGCGGTCGTTCAGCGCCCCGAAACCGTCCGGCCGCGCACCCGTCATCGTGATTCCCGGAAGGTCGAGACCACCGAGCGCGACCTCGGCACCGACGCCGTCGACGGGCGGTCCGATATCTGTTCCCGACGTGCCGTCGCGCCTACCGTCGGCGATCAATGTGACACCGAGGACCTTGTCAGCGGCGACGGGGCCGTTGCCCGCGCCGATGTCGGCGGCGATGTCACCGGCGATGACCGCACCCTGCGAGAAGCCGGCGAGTACGTAGCTCGTCAACGGGCAGCGATCGCTGACGCGAGTCAGTTCGGCTTCGGCCGCGGCGGTGCCCTCGGTCCTGCTGTTGTTGTAGGACTGTTGCCCGTCCGGCGGGAACGCGACCGGGTTGGAGAACTGAGCGACGTAGGGAACCGTGTACACGCTCGCCCGCGACGGATCGAACTGTTCCTGCAGCGGGCGGGTCACGTTCAGCATCAGCGACGCCGGGTTGGCCGTCGGGTTGTACGGATCGTCGCCGACGGCCGACTCCCACGTTCCCGGAATCGCGATGACCGCGACGTCGGCGCAATCGGCGGGCTGCGACTGCGGCTGATCCGGCCCTGGCCCCGGCAGAGGCGACGGGATCTCCTTCGGGAGACGTCCGGCCAGCAGGTACCACAGGGCGACGACGATCAGCCCGAGAACGACCACCACTGCGAGCAGCTTCGGCAGCAGCCTTCTCTTGCGCTTCGTTCGATTGGCCATCGACGTGTCCGTCAGGCCTTGCAGATGGTGTTCTGAGCCGACGCGATGTAGACCTGCGCGGTCTCACCTGCCTGCTCCGCGGACATCTGCGTACCGGCGGCACTCGCCTCGACGCCGACGTTGGCGGTCACGAACGTTGCGATCTCGTCGGCCGGCACGCCCTGGGACTGGGCGGAGCAGATGTACGACGCCGTCGAGATGGCGATTTCGCCGTTACCCGCAACGGTGACGCCCTGCTTCTCGAGCTCGTCCAGGAACGCCTGGCCCCGCGCGTCGACGGGCGCTTCCGTCGGCCCGGGGAATCCCTCGGGCACCGGCTGCGGCTGCTCCGGCGGTGCGGTGGCCGCATCGCCGGGGCTGGTCGTCGGAGCCGCACTCGACGTCTCCTCCGACGAGGTTGCCTCCGCGCTGGTCGTCTCGGCGGCCGTGGTGGTCGACGACGTGGACGGTGATCCGGTCGCGGTGGAATCGTCGCTACCGCAGGCGACGAGCAGGCCGCCCGCCGCGACGCTCAGTACCGCCAGGGACAGTGTCCGGGAAAGAGAAGTGCGCATGATGGAAAGTCCTTCGACGTTTCGTTGGGACCATGACCCGGAGGTCGATGGGTTCACGACCGGGCGGCCGGACGGACGACGACAAACCGAGACGCTACCGACGGCCACTGAGAGAACTCTGAGGGACCCTGCAGGAGCCGACGTGCCACGACGTCACGGCGCGATGGTGACCTTGCCGTCCTTGACCGTGATGATGCCGAACTGGAAGTTCTGCTGGATTCCGCCGCCGTCCATCTCGAACTGATCGCTCGTGACGTAGCCCAGCCGGCCGGCTTCGTAGCCGACGCTCTTCCACGCGTCGAAGATCTCCCCGTTGCGAATCGCCCAGGCGCCGGTCAAAGGGCTCCAGTAGATGTTGCCGCCCTCGAACTCGTTGAACCTGCCGCCGTCCCTGATCGGGCCGAGCTCGCTGCTCTTCGGGAAGCCGAGAGGTCCGTTCTCCCAGCCGATCTGGCCGTACTTTCCGAGGATCATGCCCTGCACGGAGTGCGTACCGAGATCAGGGTTCCAGTACATCGCACCGATCTCGAATCCCTGGACCGCGCCGGGCTTCGACGGTGTGGCGACCTCGTCCAGCACCGGGTAGCCGAGCGGCCCGGCCTCGTAGCCCTGGCGTGCCCACTGGTCGAGAATGGCTCCTCGTACGGCGTGCGCGCCGGTCTGCGGCGTGAAGTAGACCATGCCGTTCTGGAATGCATTGGCTCGTCCGCGGCCGTCGGGGGTTCCGAACTCACCGGTCTTCGGGAAGCCGAGGGGCCCCTCCGGCCCACCCGAGCCCTGGTAGTTTCCGCCGATGGCTCCGGCTACGACCTGGGCGCCGGTGTCCTGGCTGAAGAACACGCGACCGAACCGGAAGTCCTGTGCACGGCCACCCGCGACGTTGTACTCCGCCGTCAGGCAGTCGCCCAGCCAGGAGTTCGCTCCAGCGGCGTTTCCGATTGCTCCGGCAACGCTGCACGACGGCTTGTCCGCCTCGACATCGAGCGCGCTCGCGAGTTGCGGCCACAGTTGCTTGAGTTCGAACTCCCAGTACTCCCACGTGTGCAGTCCCGACGGGCGGTAGACCACCTGAGCGGGGATGCCCAGTTTGTTGAGCTTGGTAGCGAACGTCTGCGACGTGAGGCGGGACAGAATCTCGAGGCCCATGCCCGCGTAGTTGGAGCTGACGCCGGGGATGCCCGACGGCGGATCGTACGGTCCGGCAACGCCGTTGCCGCTCGAGACGTACAGGCTGATGCCCTTCAACTTCTCCGCGAGAAGGTACGGATCATGTTGTGCCCACAGGTCGTTCGACGGTGCGCCCCACATCGCCTTGGAGTCGAAGCCACCGGCGTCCGCCATCGCGTACTGGATTGCCTGCGGCATCCCGAGGGTCGTGGTCGTCAGCATTCCGGACAGCGACCCGGCGAACTTGAAGAAGCCTTCGTTGCGAGCAGCGAGGAACATCGCAGCGGTGCCACCCATCGACAGGCCCACGACGCCGCGGGTCTGGTTGGTGCGCCAGCTGCTTTCGAGAATCGGCGGGAGTTCCTTGGTCAGGAACGTCTCCCACTGGTAGTTCTTGCCGTTGTCCTGGTCCACCCAGTCCGAGTAGAAGCTCGACTGTCCACCGACCGGGAGGACGACGTTGACGTTCTTGTCCGCGAAGTAGGATTCCGCGTCGGTCTCGGCCGTCCAGCCGTTCTCCATGTCCGTGGCGCGCAGACCGTCGAGCATCCACACCGACGGGAACGTCGCCTGGGGGTTGATGTTCCAGTCGCGAGCGAGCAGGAGCTGAACCTGGATGGGAGTTCCCATCGACGGGGAGTCGATCCACAGGGCGACGCGGCGGTCGGACAGCCAGTCGACGGCCGTGACGCTCGCACCGGACGGGGCCTGCTGAGTCTGCGCCGGGGCGGTCAGGGCCGTCGGGGCGGCCTGAGCGATGCCTGCGGCTCCGAACGGGGAGATCAGCGCAGCAGCGACGACTGCAGCCGTCGCCATCCGGCGAGCTCCTGCTTTCGTGGATTTTGCTTGCCAGGCCGCCGTTCCGGCCGTTCGACCCCGGCCGAACTTGTTGGACCCAGTACGCATGGTGGTGACTCTCTTTCTATTACCTGATCAAGTCCGCACCGAACGCATGAGTCGCAGACTTGTAGTTCTCAAGTATTTCTACACGCGAAGTGCGTCGGTCAGGCCGAGGCTCGCTGTGACTGATGGTGCAATTGTGAATCAGGGATCGTCGCGATCCCGATGACACCGCTGATCGTGGCCGGAAACGCGCCGATGCCGCCCTGCACACGGCAGGACGGCATCGGTGAACGAAACACAGGTCAGGCGTTCAGAGCCTCGAGGATCTGGCCGCGAGCCTTGAACAGCTCGGCGGACCAGTACGGCCAGCTGTGGATACCGTTACTCGGGAAGCTGAAGGTAGCCGGAATTCCGAGCGTCGCCAGGCGGACCTGGAATGCGCGGCTGTTGGCCAGTGCCAGAGCTTCCAGAGCCATGCCGTTCGCGGTGTTGTAGAAGTCGATCGGGGCGCGCGGCTTGTCGAACTCACCGGGCAGGCCCGACGCGGCGGAGACGTACAGCGACAGTCCACGAAGATCGGGTGCGAAGACGAACGGGTCGTTGCGCAGCCATGCCGGGCTCCACGGAGGTCCCCACATGGAGTCGACGTTGAACCAGGACTGGCTCAGCATCGCGACGCGAATGGCTTCTCGCATGCCGGGAGCCGAGATGTTGAGGTAACCGGAGAACGAGCCGGCGAACTTGAACTGATCGCGGTGGTACGCGGCCAGCGTCAGTGCAGCCGAGCCGCCCATGGAGATTCCCAGAACAGCGTTGTTGGAGCGCGAGACTCCGTAGCCCTCCAGGAAGGCAGGCAGATCTTGCGTCAGGAACGTCTCCCACTTGTAGGTGACTTCCTGGCCGTTGAGGTTCGATGCTGCGTACCAGTCACTGTAGAAGCTGGCCTGGCCACCGACCGGCATGACGAGGGTGACGTCGTCGCCTGCGAACTGATCCTGGGCGTTGGTCTCGAAGGTCCACGCGTTGCGATCGTCGCGGGCGCGGAGTCCGTCGAGCAAGTAGAGGGCGGCGTTGCCACCGCGAGCGGCCCACTGGACCTGAACCTTGATCGGGCCCATCTCGGACGGTACCCAGAGATCTTCACGCCCACCGGCCGGAGCCTTGTGCACGACCGCGGTGGGCGCTGCAACTGCTGCTGCTCCACCGACGACACCGGCTGCGAGGGGAAGGACCAGCGCTGCCGCGCCGAGTCCGAGCAGTCGCTGCCGCCATCGTTTGGTCACACTCGGCTTTGTCGAGGGGCCGGAAAATCGCATGGATCGTGCTCTCTCTCGTTCTGCTGCGGTCTCCGCGGTCTGCGGCCCCCGGCATTCCAACAGGGCTGTCTTCGGCCCCGTCGGGCCGTAGTACTTGGGTATCTAGTTGTGAAGCGCACACGTCCAGTGGACGTACGCACCGAAGGGAGGTTATTCCACTCCTTCGCCCCGAAGCAAAACTGTGATCTGGATCTCGTGCTTGCTTCGAGGGCGATATCAGACTGTGACACTATCCTGCGCGACCGCCGCAAGCCACCCTGTCAAACCAGTGATTTCTCACAAACAAGGTGGCCTGCGGTATCGAGCGGGCTGAATCAGCCGATGTTCGCGCTGAGGTCCGGTGCCATGATGTGTGCCTGTTCCTGCCAGTAGCCCCACTGATGGGTGCCGACGGCGGGGAACGCATATGTGACGTTGTTCGCACCGATGCTGGCCATGCGAATCTGGAACGCGCGGCTGTTCGCCAGTGCGATCGCCTCGAGGCCCATCGCATTACCGGTGTTGTAGTAGTCGATGAAGCTGCGCGGGCGGTCGAGACCACCGGGCAGACCACTACCCGCGAAGACCCACACTCGGGTGCCGTTGTCACGCAGACGCGGAGCGAAGACGAACGGGTCGTTGCGCAGCCACGCCGGATCCCACGGAGGTCCCCACATGGCGTCGATGTTGTAGCGACCCGAATCCAACAGCGCCACTCGCATGGCCTCGCGCATACCGGGTGCCGAGATGTTCAGGTACCCGGACAGCGAACCGGCGTAGGAGAACTGATCCGGGTGGTAGGCAGCCAGCGTCAGAGCCGCGCTTCCGCCCATGGAGATACCGACGACTCCGTTGCGGTTGGGATTGAACCCGAGACGGTCCCGCAGGTTGTAGCGCAGGTTCTGCGTCAGGAAGGTCTCCCACTTGTACGTGGACTTCTGACCGTTGAAGTTGGACGGCGCGTACCAGTCCGAGTAGAAGCTGGACTGCCCACCGACGGGCTGAACGACATTGATGTTCCACGACGCAAGGTAGGCACCTGCGTCGGTCTCGTGCTCCCAACCGGAGATGTCGTTGGTGGCGCGGAGTCCGTCCAGCAGGTAGACGACGCGGTCGGTGTTGCCGTCGGCCGCACGCCAGATCCTGCTCTTGATCGGGCCCATGCTCGAATCGGTCCAGAAATCCTGGGCACCGGGATCGAACGCGGCGCTGGCGGTCGCACCTGTTCCGACCACGGCCAGACCGAGCGGCAGTGCAACAGCCATCACCAGAGATGTAGCTATCCGGCGGAGGCGCCCCCCGGCACCCTTCTTCGTTCTACCCAGCATGCAATTCGACCTCTCAGCAGTGTCGGTGAACCGTGCAGTCTCTGCACGCAACACCCGTTTCGGCGGTCATGCCCCTCCTTCGACGCTCATCGAGAGCGTCGACCCGGCCGACAGACCAGGGGCAGTCACACACATCTTTCGCATACATCGTCCGTGAGGCGCTGTCCGTTACCGAAATGAGATATCCCATCTTGGCGACGAACGGATTGCGACGCGACCCGATCGACTAATTGTGACCTTCCAGAATCGGAGGCTCCAAACCACATCGTTGTATTTCGTACTCGGGAACGCGATCGAACCGATATCCGGCGTAGAACAGCGACCGCTTGATGTTACGAACGAACAATTCCTTCGTCAGCGGGGCCCGGTACGACGCGATCAGCTCCTGCGTATCCGCGCAGGACAGTGCGACTCGCGCCTGCGTCACCCAGTCCTCGTCCATGTACCACGGCAGGTACGGGTGCTCGCCGACCATCCCGAGATCCGCGACGACCCAATCCGGGTACAAGTTCTTGTCGTGGCCGATGCGCCCGTTCTCCAACCTTTCGGTGTGCGATGCCAGCGGGTATGCAAGACCCATCTGATCGATCACGCGCACGTCGAGGCCGACGTTCATGCTGGTCATGCCCAGGTTGAGGAAGAACACCGTATGGCCGGCGCCGCCGGGAGGAATCGGCAGCGGTGGCGGCACGACGTCCCAGTAGGTGAATTGGGCGCTCGGCAGCAGCAGGCCACCGTCCGGGGTGTTGTCGATGGCTTCCACCATGGCGCGCATGCGCGGATAGTCCAGGTAGTCCGACGCCAGGATCGGATGCGCGTGACCGGTGTTGAGCGCGTAGAACGCACGCTCGTCGACTATGCCCGATCTTCCGACGATCGAGCCCTCGGGCATACCCGTCGTGTTCGCCGCGAAGAACGCCCAGACGACCGTCGTGACCCATACGAGACCTCCGACGGCGAAGACGGCCACCTGCCGGACGTCGGACATGCTTGTCGGGACTCGGAGCGGAATGACTGCGACCGGCAGGAGAAGCGTGAAGAGGGCGGGCAACAAGGTCCGTCCATGCATGAAGTCGCCGCCGACGCGCACTGCGTAGACCAGCGACAGCACGCCACCCACCAGAACGAACGCGACGACGGCCGTCGGGCTGCGGAGCCATTGCTGCGCGTCACGGACGCTGCGCGGAACCGTCGGGCGCGACGCGGACACGACACCCGCGAGCACCAGAAGAATCAGTGGGAGCCACAACATGTACGGGCCGAGCAGGTTCCACAGGTAGTCGAACCCCTGCGCCCACTTGGCTCCGCCCGCATCCTTGGACACCGCGGTGTTGGGATACGGCAGACCGTAGTAGCCCATCCGCCAGATCTGGTACAGCACCGGCGTCGCACCCGCGACGGCGAAGACGAGGATGCGACTCGGCCAGCTCTGTCGAGCCAGGAAGATCATGACGAGCGACAACCCCGACAAGATCACCAGCTCCGGACGCACCAGCGGGCCGAAGCCGGCCCAGAACGCCAGGAACAGCACGCCCACGGTGCTCGTGTCCCGGGTCGCCCAGCGCACCATCAGCAACCACAGCACGGCGATCCAGAAGATCACCAGGCAGGTCTCGAGCCCGGACGTCGCGAAATCGCGTGCCGGAGGAACCGCGATGTAGACGAGCACCCCGGCCGGAAGGAACGCGGTGATGCCGGCGGTCCACCGACCGGCGCGATGCAGCGTGAACGTTCCGATCATGGCCACCGCGACGGCGGCAGTCGACAGGACGAGTGCGATCGTGAGCACCACGTACTCGAGGCGCACCTCGCTGAGCCAACTGCCCGCGTACACCAGGTAGGTCCAGATGGTGCTCGTGTTCGTCTCGACGCGTTCACCTGCGTTGAACACAGGCCCGTTGCCCGCCAACAGGTTGCGCACCGTGCGGAGGACGATCAACCCGTCGTCGGCGATCCAGCGCCGTTCCCAGGCACCGATGAAGAAGAGCACCGACGTCACGACGACGCCGACGGCGAAAATCGCCTTGCTCGTCAGGCCCCCGCGTGAAGCCTGCTGATCTACCTCAGCCGGCGACGTATACAGCGACACCGACTACTCCGATCCACGCAAGAGCCAGCACCTGCAGCACCCTGTCGCCGAGCGCGATCTCTTCGGGCTCACCGGCCTGCCCACCGTCGACGTCCACGGCGTACCGCAGGATCGCGATCGTGAACGGAATCATCGAGATGGCGAACCAGTTCGAGTTCGTCTCGGCGTCTTGTTCGAAGGCCCACAATCCATAGCAAATCACGACTGCCGTGGCGGAGAGCGTCCAGACGAAGCGAAGGTAGGTGGTGGTGTAGTTCTCGAGGGATTTGCGGATCTTCGCGCCGGTGCTCTCGGCGAGCTGAAGCTCGGCGTAGCGCTTGCCTGCGGCCATGAACAGCGAACCGAACGCCATGATCAACAGGAACCACTGCGACAGCGGAATCGACGCGGCGACGCCACCGGCGATCGCGCGCAGCAGGAAGCCGGACGACACGATGCAGATGTCCAGCACGGCCTGATGCTTGAGGCCGAAGCAGTACGCCAGCTGGATCGCGATGTAGACGCCGATGACCAGCGCGAGCTTCCAGTTGGCGATGAACGACAGACCGATCGCACCGCCCAGGCACACCACAGCCATCGCGTACGCGAGGTTGACCGGAAGGACACCCGCGGCGATCGGACGGAAACGCTTGGTGGGGTGGGCCCGGTCGGCCTCGACGTCCATCGCGTCGTTGACGAGGTAGACACCCGACGCCGCGAGGCAGAACACGACGAACGCCAGCGCGACCGGCAGCAGCACGTCGGCCTGCGTCACCGAACCAGCGGCGAGCGGCGCCGCGAGAACGAGAACGTTCTTGACCCACTGACGTGGACGAAGCGCCTTGATCACACCGTCGAGCAGATTCTTCGGTGGCGCTCCGACGGCGGTGGCTTCCTCGCTCATTTGTCTCCTTCGAACTTGCACACTGCGGCTGCAGACAAAGCGCCGAGCGCAGATCCTGCAAGAACATCTGTGGGGTAATGCACGCCGAGCACCAGCCGCGACAGCAACATCGGCGGTACCAGGACCGCAGGCAAGGGTAGCCCCGTCAACCGACCGAGCAACACGGCGGCTGCTGTGGTCGACGTGGCGTGCGAGGACGGGAAGCTGAGCTTGCTCGGTGTCGACACGTTGATCTTCACCGACGGATCGTTGGGACGAGGGCGCCTGATGACACGCTTGACGACTATCGACGCGGCGTGCGCGCCGACTGCTCCGACGGCCACTCCGGCCCACTGCCTGCGCCGGCCCGGGTCGGCGACGGCGCCGATGCCGGCAACAGCCACCCAACCGAGGGCGTGCTCGCCGAAGTGGGACATGCCCCTCGCGACCGACACCACGCCGGGCTGTGCCCCGATCGTCGACTGGATCGCCGACAGGATGCGTACCTCGGCGGCGGATTCGGTCTGGTTCTTACGCCTCGTAACGAAAGACACGTTCCCAGGTTTCCTTACTGGTGAGGTGAGGGACGGCGTCGCGGTAGCGACCCTTCAGTTCGGGGAACCGGCGCGACAGCTCGGCTCGCAGCGACATCGCTTCCTTCAGCAGCGCTGCTGCCTTGTCTCGGTCGCGCTGGCGGTAGACCACCCCTCGTCCGTCGGCGGTGGTGACGGTGACGCCGTCCACCTGCGACAGCAGGAACCAGCGAGCGTCGAGCGTCGGGACATTGAGCTGCGGCCGCTCGTGGTGCCGCTCGTGGGCGGGCCGGACATTGTGCAGCAGTCCCGACGCGAGGCGCTTGACCTTCGCGAGCGGATTCTTCGGCTCGCCGACGGCTCCGACTTCCTCACCGGATGCGTGCGGTAGTTCCGTCGAGGATCCGACGACGACGGCGTCGGGATAGGTCTTGCGCAGTGCGTGCACTTCGCCGAGCGACGTCGGAAGGATGTCGAGAATGTGCTCGGGTCCGGCGAGGAAGTCGCGGATCGCCTTGTTCTGGATCGCGACCGTCGAGTACTCCAGGCACAGCAGGTGCTTGACGGTGGCCTTGACGGTGTCGACCACGATGCCGCGTCCGTTGCCCGGAGCGTGCAGCGCGGCGACCACCAGGCGGTTGCGGAGGTGGAAGTACGCCTGCCAGTCGATGGCGTCGTCCTTGTCGCTCCACGCCATGTGCCAGATCGCGGCACCCGGCAAGGTGACTGTCGGGTATCCGGCTTCCCGTGCGCGCAAACCGTATTCGGCGTCGTCCCACTTGATGAACAGCGGCAGCGGTTGGCCGATCTCCTCGGCGACGACGCGCGGGATCATGCACATCCACCAGCCGTTGTAATCGACGTCGATGCGGCGATGCAGCAGCTTCGACGAGCGCAGCGGGTCCTCGGAGAAATCGTGGTCGTACTCCACGTTCTGAGCGCCGGTCCACATGAAGTTGCCGCGGTTGATCACTTCACCCATGACGTGCAGGTGACTGCGCGCCTGCAGGTTCAGCATCTGACCGCCGACCAGGGTGGGAACTTTGGCGAAACGCGACATCGCGAGCGCACGCAGGATCGAGTCCGGCTCGATCTCGATGTCGTCGTCCATGAACAGAATGTGCTGCGCCGACGTGTTCTTCAGCGCCTCGTACATGATGCGGCTGTATCCGCCGGAGCCGCCGAGGTTCGCTTGATCGTGGACCGCCAACTTGCCGCCGAGACCGGCTGCGGCCTCGGCGAACCCGGGCTCGTCCTTGGCTTTGCGGGTGCCCTGGTCCGGCATGATGACGGCCTCGACGACGTCGAGGACCAGCGGGTCCGAGCCAAGCGCGACAAGGGCTTTCACCGCGTCGGTGGGCCGGTTGAACGTCGGGATGCCGACGGCGACGCTCGCCTCCCCCGGCGCGTCGATCGGCGCGTACCAGCCGGCGCTCTCGAGGACGACCTCTGAGTCGGAGGTGATGTCGAACCAGATCCAGCCACCGTCCTCGAAGGGACCGAGGTCGATCTCGAATTCCTGCGCCGCATCGCTCGGGGTCACTTCGCGGCCTTCGACGTGAATGCGCGACGCATCGGCCTTCGACCGGTAGACGTCGATGCGGCAGTGCCCGGAGACCTCGACACGCAGGACCACGGATTTCAGGATGCTGTAGCGACGCCAGTAGCTCGCCGGGAACGCGTTGAAGTACGTCGCGAAGGACACCTCGGACTCCGCACCGATGGCGACGGACGTACGCGAGACCGAGTGTGCCCGTCGGGCATTGGTTTTGGCTTCTTCGAGGTACAGGGTTCGTACGTCGAGCGGCTCCCCGGACCGCGGCAGCAGAATCCGCTGCAGCAGTGATTTACCGAGAACAGGTGCTACGTCGGCGATTCCGTCGTCGAGCAGATGTTTGGCCGTCATTTGTCCCCCGCCAGCGACGCACCGGTCTCGAAATGCGGTGCGAGCGTGTTGTCGTACAGGTTCAGCGCACTGGCGATGGCCATGTGCATGTCCAGGTATTGGTAGGTGCCGAGCCGGCCACCGAACAGCACCTTGTTCGACGCGGTTTCGGCCTTGGCGCGGTTCCGGTACGCCTCGAGCTTCTGCCGGTCGTCGGGGGTGTTGATGGGGTAGTACGGCTCGTCGCCGCTCTCGGCGAACCGAGAGAACTCGCGCATGATGACCGTCTTGTCGGCCGGGTACTCCCGCTCGGGGTGGAAGTGACGGAACTCGTGGATGCGGGTGTAGCCGACGTCGCCGTCGTTGTAGTTCATCACCGGCGTGCCCTGGAAGTCACCCGTCGGCAGCACCTCTGTCTCGAAATCGAGTGTGCGCCAACCCAGTTCGCCCTCCGAGTAGTCGAAGTACGCATCCAGCGGGCCGGTGTAGACGATCGGCGCGTCCGGGCTTTCCTTCGTCAGTTCCTCGCGGACGTCGAACCAATCGGTGTTCAAGCGAACCTCGATGAGGTCACTGGCCGCCATGTTCTCGAGCCACGCGGTGTACCCGTCCACAGGAAGGCCCTCGTAGGTGTCGTTGAAGTAGCGATTGTCGAAGTTGTAACGCACCGGCAGGCGCGTGATGTTGCCCGCGGGCAGATTCTTCGGATCGGTCTGCCACTGCTTCGCCGTGTAGTCACGGATGAACGCCTCGTACAGAGGGCGGCCGATCAGCGAGATGGCCTTCTCCTCGAGGTTTTGCGCATCCTTCGCGTCGAACTCGCTGGACTGCTCCTCGATGAGAGCTCGAGCCTCCGCCGGCGAGTAGTACTTGCCGAAGAACTGAGAAATAAGGCCCAGCCCCATCGGGAACTGGTACGACTGGCCCTTGTGCATCGCGAACACACGGTGCTGATAGCTGGTGAACTCCGTGAACTTGTTGACGTACTCCCACACACGCTTGTTCGAGGTGTGAAACAAGTGGGCACCGTACTTGTGGATCTCGATACCCGTCTCCGGCTCCGCCTCCGAATAGGCATTACCGCCCAGGTGGTGGCGACGATCCAACACGAGCACGCGCTTGCCCAGCTGGGACGCTGCACGCTCCGCCACGGTCAGGCCGAAGAACCCCGATCCGACGACGATCAGGTCGAATCGGCCGGTCACGGATGCATCGGATGAGGTGGGCTCAGGGCTTACAGCAGTCACGGGCAACCAGGGTATCCGACAGCCGAGCATTCACTTCCCATGGTCACTCCTGCAGGCTCCGCTCCCGGCTTCCCATGGTCACTCCTGCAGGCTCCGCTCCCGGCCTCCCATGGTCACTCCCGAAAGACCCCGCAGGTACTCGTCAGCGCCGAGCACGCAGTACGTAGATATCCATCACCCAGCCGTGTCGAGCCTTCAGCTCGGCCCGGATCGACGCGATCTCGTCGACCACGTCGTCGAGAACGCCCGCCACCAACTTTTCATCTTCCGTTCCCAGGTTGGCACCCCAGTAGATGTCCCACGGCCGCGATCCGACCAGCTCCCGGCAGGCCAGGCCGCCGTCGAGCATCACGACGAGGTTGTCCGCCCCCGCCGCGACGTCCTTCTGCAAGGCCCGGCCGGTGGTGATCACGATCGGTCCACCGATGCGGTTCAGCACGATGCGATGCGACGCCGCCAGCATCGACACACTGCTCACACCTGGCGTGACGTCGAACTCCACGCCCAATTGCTCGACGACACGAATAGTGCTGTCGTAGAGCGACGGGTCACCCCACACCAGAAAACCCACGACAGTGTCCGACGGCAGGCCGTCCAGGACCTCCCGGTACGCGTGCGCCCGGGCCTCGTGCCAGTCGGTCACCGCCGTGCCGTAGTCACTCGGCGTTCGATCCCGCGCCGGGTCCGGCACCTGAACGACCCGGTAGTCCCCCGTCACATGGCGCCGCAGAATCTCCGTTCGCGCCTCCGCCAGATCGCCGACGCCGTCGCCCTTGTCGGCAACGAGAAAGACATCCACCTGCTGGAGCTTCTCGATCGCCTGCACCGTCACCTGATCCGGATGCCCGCCACCGACACCGACGAGATGGACCTTCATGTCCTGGCTCGGTTCACGTCGTACAAATGCGACTCCACAGCAAGCCTCTCGGGTCGTTCCGCAGGCTCCACTCCTGGCCTTTCGGGTCGTTCCCGTCCGGGCGTGCGGCCGAGGGCTGGGCCGACCAGAATCACCGCTGCTTGTTTCAGACCTGCGGCGTCGACCTGATCCGCGATGTCGGCGAGGGTGCCCGTCAACGTCAACTGGTCCGGCTTGCTGGCGTGGAAGACGACGGCGGCCGGGCAGTCGGCACCGTAGTACCCCGCCAGCTCGTCGGCGAGCTGCCTCGTGCGCGTGATCCCCAGATGCAGCGCGAGCGTCGATCCGGTCGCTGCGAACGCGGCCAGCTTCTCGCCGTCGGGCATCGCCGTCGAACGGGCGTGAGCTCGAGTCAGCACCACCGACTGCGCTATCTCCGGGACCGTGAGCTCGACGCGCAACTCGGCCGCAGCAGCCGCGTACGCGGGCACACCCGGCGTGACGTCCCACGGAACACCCGCTTCGTCGAGACGCGCGGACTGCTCGGCGAGCGCCGAGTAGAGAGATGGATCACCCGAGCACAGCCGTGCGACGTCTTCCCCGCGCTCGTGCGCGCCGACGAGTTCCGCGGTGATCCGGTCCAGGTCGAGCTTCGCGGTATCGACTTTTCGGGCGCCCGGAGGGCAATGGTCCAGAATCGCGTCATCTATGTAGGTACCTGCATAAACGCATACCGGGCTGGTGCGCAGATGCTCGACGGCTCGCAGCGTCAGCAGATCTGCTGCGCCCGGTCCCGCACCGATGAAGTGAACAGTCACGGAACAAACCTATGCCGACGCGCCGCGGGCCGGTCAATCCATGAGCTGGCTAACTCTCAAGCTAAGGTTTAGCCTTGTGTCGGATGAGGTTGATGTGACTCCTGTGACAGAAGAGTAGTCAACCTCGAAGCAATTCGCAAGCCTGTTCGAATCGTGTCGCACAGGCACGCACCAACAACCAGGGAGTACCGCCTTGCACCGTCGAACGAAGCCGTCGATCGTTCTCGGCGCTGTCGCCTTGCTGGCCGTCGCGAGTCCCGTGGCGGTCTACAGCATTTCCGGCGACTCCGCGTCCACCGATGTTCGATCGGCAAACGAGACCACCCCTGTGACCGTGCCGACCAAGATCGTCGAAACAGCACTGACTGCGGCACCGGACATCGTCATTCCTCTGCAGGAATTGACGGGTCTGCCGTTGCCCGACCTGCGCCTGTCCGATCTGAAGTACCTGCCGCTTCCGGACAACATCACCATCCCGCCGATCCAGATTCCCGAAATCCCCGGCATCACCGTGCCGTCCCCGACGAGCCCGTCGGCTCAGGCGCCGGTGCCGGGCCGCAACGACGTCGCGGCCCCGATCGCCCCGCCTGCTTCTCCCCCGGCCGGCGACGACCCGGGCGCCCCGCTCGGAGCGGTCGTGAAGGAACTGCGTCAGGACGATCCGTTCAGCATGGTCGCGTTGACGTCGACCGCCGTGGACGGTGCCGTCGCGCAGGTTCGTCGCCAGCTCGACGACGGGTCCTGGGGCCCGTGGATCGCAACCGAGCCGATCGACACCGCAGCCAGCGACGTGGCGGCCGAGCCGGACAAGAAGGGCACCGAGCCCATCTTCGTCGGAGCCACGAAAGCCGTTCAGCTTCTCCTGACACCGCCCGCCACTCCGGCAGCGCCGGCACCCGAAGCGGCACCTGCCCCTGCACCTGCTGCGGCCCCCGCACCGGAACAGGAGCTGGGATACACCCCGGCGTCGGTCTCGAAGCCGCTGCGCCAGCAAGAGACCCAGGTGGCAGATGCGCTGGCCGACATCAGCGCCGTACTGATCCAACCCGGCAGCTCCCCCGCCGACTCTGCACTCTCCGACATCGCGACTCCAGTCGCAGGCAACGCAGGACCGAAGGTCATTTCGCGGTCGCAGTGGGGCGCCGACGAGTCGATTCGTTGCGCCACACCGACGTACGACGACTTCCTCGGCGGCGCGACGGTGCACCACACTGCGGGCAGCAACGACTACTCCAAGAACGAATCGGCCGAGATCGTGCGAGCCATCTACGCCTACCATGCACAGACGCTCGGCTGGTGCGACGTCGGCTACAACGTGCTCGTCGACAAGTACGGTCAGATCTTCGAAGGCCGCGCAGGCGGACTGGACCGTCCCGTCCAGGGCGCGCACGCCGGTGGCTTCAACGAGAACACCATGGGCATCGCGATGATGGGCGATTACTCCAGCGAAGCACCGTCGACCGAGACCCTCGATTCCGTGGGCAAGTTCCTCGGATGGCGTTTGGGCAAAGCAGGTCTCGACCCACACGGTGAAACGACGATGACGAGCGAAGGCACCAACTTCACGTTCGTCGGCAAGGGCCAGAGCGTCGACCTGCCGGTCATCTTCGCGCACCGCGACGTCGGCAACACCGCATGCCCCGGTGACGGTGCCTACGCCCGGATGGACGAAATCCGCGACATTGCCGCCGCCAACCTCGGAGGCGGCGGAAGCGTCGACACCGCCCCGGCACCGTCCGACAGCACGGACACCGAGGGCAACTCCGACTCGTCCGTACCCACCTCCGATGCGAGCAGCACTCTGGGAGAGAACATTCCAGGACTCGTCGACGAGTTGGTCCGCCTCGCCAGTTCCAACCCCATCGCCCAGAAGTGGCTGGCGTCCGGCGGCGAAACCGGCACCCTCGGTACACCCGTCAGTGGCCTCGTTCAGGTCAAGGGCGGCGGAGAGGCCGCTCAGTTCGCCAACGGCTCGATCTTCACTTCCCTTGCCGGCCAGGCTGTTGCAGTGATCGGAAAGATCTTCGAACAGTTCATGGCACTCGGCGGAGAGAACGGCGAACTCGGCTTGCCGACCACCGACGAGTACCGCGTCCCCGAGGGTCTGCGCACCGACTTCGAAAACGGTTCACTGATCTTCAACGAGCTCACCGGCATCGTCACCACGGTCATCAAGACCTACAACGACACCTACGAGCAGCAGATGCAGAACCCCGTCGCAGCCCCGATCGAGCCGGCCCCGGCCCCGGAGCCCGCACCGGTCCCGTAAATCACCACCCACAGTCGAGCGGCGATTCCGATCCACGAATCGCCGCTCGACTCGTCTCCGCCCCTCCCCCACCGACCCCACCGATGACCGACCCCACCGATGACCGAATGAACCGTTCGATCACTTGGAGTGACCGAACGCCACGTTCGCTCCCGTCGGGGGGTCAAATCCGCATTCGTACACGCCCGATGCAATGAATTGCCCGATACTTCGACGAACAGCGGAAGTCCGCCGATTTCAGAAGTATCGGGCAATTCATCTCACTGCGCATGCACCGGCGCCGCTCAGCTACCTGCCTTCCGGCAGCAGCGTCGACGCGATCGTCGTCAGAGCCTTGACTGCCGATGTGGCGTCGAGCTGGCACTGAGCTTGTACAACAGCACCATCGATCGCCACTGCGAGCGCTTGTGCCGCGCGGGTTCGGTTCGGGCCCTGCGGAAGTGTCGCTTTGATAGCCCCGACCATATCCGCCTTGTGGCGAGTGGCGATCTCGTACACCTCCGGCAGTTCAGCCCCGATCTCGTTGACACTGTTGATGAAGGCGCATCCTCGGAAGGTATCCGAGGTCAGCCACTCCTCGACTGCCGAGACCACCACCGGCCTGCGACGGTTGCCCGCAGCGTAGCGGTCCAGCGCGTCGACGAACCACTCCATCCAACGCCGATGCCGTAGGTCCAGGAACGCCAGGATCAGCGTGTCTTTGCTTGGGAAGTGGCGATAGAAGGTCACCTTTGTGACACCTGCCTCCGCGATGACTTTGTCCACACCGGTTGCTCGTATTCCTTCGCGGTAGAACAGCCGATACGCGGTGGCCAGTATGCGCTCCCGAGCGGGGAGGGCCGACACGTCGACCTGCGGATCAAGAGTCTGGGAGATGCTCACGTCGCAAGAGTAGACAAATCTGTCCACCGGCGCCACATGCATGTGGACAAGTCTGTCTACATGGCGTACGTTCTTGTCATGTAGACAGCGTTGTCTACATGGGCAGAGCACCTCGACCAACCCTTGAAGCAAAGGACGATCAATGACCGCAAATGTGGAAACCACCACGAAGCCACCGGTTCCGCCGTTCACCGACGAATCAGCGGTGCAGAAAGTCAGGCTGGCCGAAAATGCCTGGAACAGCCGAGATCCCGAGGTGGTTGCGCTGGCCTACTCGATCGACAGCGTCTGGCGGAATCGGTCCGTTTTCGTGACCGGCCGTGCGCAGATCGTCGAATTCCTGAGCGGTAAATGGAACCACGAGCACGAGTACCGCCTCATCAAGGAACTGTGGGCGCACAGTGACGACCGCATTGCCGTCCGCTTCGCCTATGAGTATCAGGATGATTCGCGTCAGTGGTTTCGAGCCTACGGCAACGAGAATTGGCTCTTCGACAAGGACGGCCTGATGACGCACCGCCACGCAAGCATCAACGACGTACCGATCGACGAAAGCGAGCGCAAGTTCTTCTGGGACCGGAATGCACCGCGACCGGCAGAGCATCCGAGCCTGTCCGACCTCGGCTTGTGACCACCTGATGCGCCGCGTTCCGCTCTGCCTGCGGACCAGCCAACCGTCGAGGCGAGGGTGACCGAATGAACCGTTCGGTCACTTGGAGTGACTAAACGTCACGTTCGCTCCCGTCGGGGGGGTCAAATCCGCATTCGTACACGCCCGATGCAATGGATTGCCCGATACTTCGACGAACAGCGGAAGTCCGCCGATTTCAGAAGTATCGGGCAATTCGTCCCACCCACCGCACCGGCCGGCGCCGCCAACGGGGACCGGGTGAGTGACCGAACGTGCCGTTCGGTCAGTTGAACTGACCAAACCCCACGTTCGGTCCGGCGACGGAGGTCACCACCAGCGTTCGAGGACCCTTGCCACGCCGTCGTCGGCGTTGGTTGTGGTGATTTCGTCGGCCGCTGCAGCTGCTTCGGGGTGTGCGTTGCCCATTGCGACGCCCAGGCCGGCCATTCGAAGCATGGGGACGTCGTTGGGCATGTCGCCGAATGCGGCGATGTCGGCGGCGGGGACGCTCAAGCGTTCGGCGACGAGGGCGAGGCCCGATGCTTTGGTCACGCCGGGTGCGGAGAGTTCGATCAATCCGTTGTCGGTGGAGAAGGTGATGTCGGCCCGGCCGTCGAGGAGAGGTGCCAAAGCGGACACCATGTCCCCGCTGGACGCGCTGGAGAGCCGGATCAGCAGTTTTACGGCAGGGACGTCGATGACCTCCGCCAACGACACTTCGGTGTTGTCGGGGTTGAGCCATGCGTGTTCGTAGCCGGGCGAGCTGACGAACTGCGGTGTCGCAGCGTCGTGCGCTGTTTCGCCGACGCGTTCCGCGGCCAGCCCGCACCCGGGCAGGGCCTCGTACGCGAGATCCGCGAGCCAGCGCAGCGTCTCGCCCGTCAGAACCTCGGCGTCGATGATTCTGTCGGTGCCGGCGTCGTAGATCACGGCGCCGTTCGCGCAGACGCACATGGGCGCGAAGCCCAGTTGATCGACGATTGGTGGAATCCAGCGCGGCGGGCGACCCGTCGACAGCACGAACGGTGTGCCGTCCTCGACCATCGCCAGTACAGCGCGTCGGGTGCGCTCGGTGACCTTCTCGCGGTGGTCGAGGAGCGTTCCGTCGACATCACTGGCGACGAGGCGGGGTGCGCGGCTGGTGGTAGGCATCGAGGTCATTGTGCCTGAGATGGCTCCGGCAGTGCCCGCCGCTGGGTCCCTTAGACTTGCGAACCGACGAGGGAGGGAGCCGACGATGCCCGGGGTGTCCGAGGACTCGCCCGACGCTCGGATCGTTGCGGCGCTGGTCGCAGGCGAACTTCCGGGCCTCGGCGACGCGTACGACAGGCATTCCGGCCACCTGTTCAGCTACGCGAAGGCAATGCTGGCCGACGAGGACGCCGCTGCCGACGTCGTTCACGACACGATGCTGATCGCAGCAAGGCGGATCTCCGTCCTTCGCGATCCGGAACGATTCCGATCCTGGTTGTACGCGATCGCACGGGGCGAATGCCTGCCTCGGCGACGCCGCGACCGGTGTGACTTCAGATCCACGATCGCGTCCGACGCCACCGACGAGGAACGGTCCGTTCAGGAGGTCGTCGCGACGGCGGCAGCGACGTCCAGCCCCGAGCATCGTGAAGTCCTCGACCTGAGCATTCGCCACGGTCTCGCCGACTCCGAGGTCGCCGCCGTCCTGGGGATCGGGACGCATCGCGCGTCGACCCTGATCTCCCGCGCGCGCGAGGAGCTCGAGCGTTCGACCGGCACCGGCCGGATTCGCGTCGCCGGAGCGGCCGCCATTCTCAGGCTTTTCCCGCTGGCAACCGCGCCGTTCGGCCTGCGCGAGAAGATATTGACCGACTCCGAGATGGGGGTCGTCGTGAATACGACCACCCTCGATCGGACCGACCGACACGGCTTCCCGACGCATGGTCCGGCCTCCGGGAAGGTCGTGTGGGCGGCGGCGGCCGGATCTGCTCTGCTGATCGCGGCGGGGATCGGATTCCTGGTGGCGGAGCCCGCGAGCCGCCCGACGGCACCGGCGCAGGTCGACGTCGCGCCCGGCCCCGTCCCGAGGACCATCCCCACCACGACGAGCGAATCGCCGTCCCCGTCGCCCGCGCCGCCGACGACTACCCCCGCCCAGGTCAACACCGTAGTCCCGGAAGCGCCTGCCCCCGTCGTCGTACCTCCCGCACCGGCGCCCGTCACCACCACTGCCGTCGTGCCGACGACGACTGCCCCACCGGTGACGACCACCGAGCCGCCCGTCACGACGACCGAACCCACCTCGACGACGTCGAACGCTCCCGTCACCACGACGACCCAACCGCGGCTCGAGAACGGCTGAGTTTCTCAGCATCGATCCGTACACTCGGCGGGATGCTCATGACGCAAGATGCTGCGAGGGCGGCTCGCTGGCGCGGATTCCACGCGTATCTCGACGTTGCCGTCGTCGTGCTCGTGTTGATCGCAACGAACCTCATCGCGCATTTCACGACGGTGTGGGCCAGCATCGCGACGGTCCCGATCGCCGCGGTCGTTCTCGTCGCCTTGACCAGGCGCCGGGGTCTGGGCTGGTCCGAGCTCGGTCTGTCGCCCAAGCAGTGGAAGACCGGTTCGATCTACGCTCTCGCAGCCGTGGGGCTGGTCCTCGCCGTCATCGCGATCGGCGCACTGTTGCCGATCACTCGGCCGTTCTTCATGGCCGATCGATACGCAACCATCTCGGCCGCGCTGGTCGCGTCGATGATCGTCATCCCGCTGCAGACCGTCATCCCGGAGGAACTCGCCTTCCGCGGCGTTCTGCACGGCACCCTGGGACGGATCTACGGGGCGCGCGGAGTGTTCGCGGCCGGCTCGCTGCTGTTCGGCCTCTGGCACATCGCGTCGTCGCTCGGCCTCACCGCCAACAACACCGGCTTCAGCAACTTCCTCGGCGGCGGACTGTTCGGCCAGGTCGTCGGCATCGTCGGGGCGGTGATCGCGACAGCTGCGGCGGGATTCGTGTTCACCTGGCTTCGCAACCGGAGCGGCAGCCTCATCGCTCCCATTGCCTTGCACTGGTCCCTCAACGGCCTCGGCGCCCTCGCCGCTGCGTTGGTCTGGCACGCCTCGACCAGCTGAGCAGTCGAGGGACAGTCGACTATTCCTTCGCCCTCCGGGCCTTTTCGTCCGCTTCGATGATCGCTGCTTCGTCGAGGGTGGGTGCGCTGCCGCCCAATCGTGCGGGTACCCACCGGGCACCTGCCGGGTGCTCGTAACCTTGCTGCGCCGCGCCGAGAGCGCTTTCCAGTCCACTGCGCAGGGCTGTGGTGAGTTCGTCGGGGGTCCCGTGCGGCGCAATTGCTTGTCCGACGGGGATGTGCACGGGAAAGTTGTGTCTGCCCAAAGCTTTCGGCATGTCCTTGGTCATGATGCGCTGCGACCCCCAGATGGCGACCGGAACGATCGGAACGCCCGCTTCCAGTGCCATCCGTGCGGCACCGGATTTGAACGCCTTCAGCTCGAAGCTTCTGCTGATGGTGGCCTCCGGGTACACGCAGACGAGCTCACCGTCCCGAAGCGACTGCACGGCAGCGGCATACGACTCGGCTCCGGCTGCGCGGTCGACTCCGATCGCTTTGCAGTGACGCATCAGGAACCCGACGACGGGATTGCGCCCCAGTTCCTTCTTCATCATGTAGCGAACTCGTCGCTTACCTTGGCGCGCAACGAGTCCGACCTGCATGAAGTCGAGGTACCCGGTGTGGTTGACGGCGAGTACGACGCCGCCGCGGCGCGGAATGTTCTCGGTTCCCCGATAGGTGATGCGTAGGCCCTGCACAGCGGTGATCGCACGAACCAGCCCGGTCAACGCGGCATACACCGGTTCGCGCGACATGGCGTCAGCCCTCCCTTTTCGCCTTTCTTGCTGCCGCGTCCGCGGCGTCGAGCTTGTCCGCTTCTTCGAGTGTCGGAGCGCTGCCACCGAGGCGTGCCGGCACCCAGTACGCACCCTGCTCGTGCGGGTATCCGTCCTGCAGTGTCAGCAGCATCTCTTTCATCGTGGAATGCAGCTTCTCGGTCAGCTCGTTCGCCGGGCCGACAGGCTCCAGCGGTGCGCCGACGGCGATGCGGATAGGAGTGTTGGTGCGGCCCAGCCTCTTGGGGAATCCTTTGGTCCAGACGCGCTGCGCACCCCAGATGACCGTCGGGATGATGGGAACACCTGCCTCGATGGCCATGCGTGCCGCGCCCGACTTGAATTCCTTGATCTCGAAGCTGCGGCTGATGGTCGCTTCCGGATACACCCCGACCAGCTCGCCCTTGCGTAGATCAGCGACCGCGGCCTTGTAGGACTCCGCGCCGGCGCCGCGATCGACAGGAATGTGCTTCAGTGACCGCATGATGGGACCGGAAATCTTGTTGTCGAACACTTCCTTCTTGGCCATGAACCGGATGTACCGCTTCACCCGCCGGGGCGGCAGCCCGGCATAGGTGAAGTCCAGGTACCCGGTATGGTTGACGGCGATGACCGCGCCGCCACTGGCAGGAATGTTCTCCTCACCCTCCACCTCGAACTTCAGGCCTTGGGACGCGAAGACGACGCGGGCGATGCCGATGACAGTTCGGTAGACGGGTTCCACAGTCGGCTAGCGTAGTCGTATCGGGCGGTCGCGAGAAGAACGCTCCGGGGAGAAGCCGTGAACGGGGAAGGTCAGCTAACCATGAGTTCGCTTAGCAGAATCGCTCGTGCCGGTGTAGGGCTGCTGGGGGCAGTCCTGGTACTCACCGCATGCGAGGGTGACGGCCAGCAGGGCATCCCCACCGATCCACCGTCGGCACCCACGACGGAGGAGACGGCCACAGCGACAACCCCGACGACGACCACCCCGACGACGACCACGCCCGAACCGCCTCCCGGACCCGCCGTCGGCGACGTTCCGGGCAATCCGCAGGCTGCGTCTGCCCTGCGGGCGTTCCTGACCGACCTGCAGGCCGGAGGGCCGCCGGCTGTGACGCCGACGTGTTGGACCGTGCCGCCGGCGGACATTCCGGTGCGGTACTCCGACGTCGCCTCGATTCTCGACGCGGCCGGTCAGCCGGGTGTCGACGGTCAGTACGCGGTGACGTGGACAGGCCCGGTGTCGACGGTGTCGATCAAGCGCAGCGAGATCGCCTCCGGTTATGCCTGCCCGAGCGTCTACCCGACCGGCACCGCACCGGTCTTCACCGACCTCGACGCGACGTACACCGTCGAGCGGTACCTCGGGCGATTCACGGGAGCGCCGGTCGACCCCGCCGACCTCGAGGGCGACTACCCCCTCGTCTGCGACGCTCGCCCGACGTGGGATCCACAGGGAACAGGCGTTCCCACGCCCGCGCCGCTGGCGAACAACCCGGGCAGGCTCACGGGGTCGGCGTCGTACGACCCGGCGAGCGTCTACGTCGCCTTCACCAACGGGGACTACAAGACGGTGTACGCCGACGTGACGAACGTGTCGGGATTCGAACAGAACCAAGTGTTCACACTGGGCATCGGGGCCAACGGGTACTGCATAGGCGACATCGCCTGACGCAGCGTCCACGAACGGGGGGTACGACACGATGCTGGGGATCGACACCAAGATACTGCTGCTGCTCGCCGGGCTGATCCTGCTGTGGGCACTGGGCCTCGGCGTGTGGAAGTACCGTCAGATGGCGACGTCGCCGACGGCTCTGGCTCACCCCTACGTCGACATCGCACACCGCGCTGCACTGATGTACTCCTTCGCGACCCTGATCCTCGCAGCCCTGGCAGAGTTCTCCGGTTTTCCGACGGCCGTGAACCTGATCGCCGGACTGGTCGTCACCTTCTTCTTCGTCGCGGCCATCGCCAGCTACATGGTTCACGGACTGTTGAAGGACACGGACAACCAATTCGAGAACCCCGTCCACGGCACCCACGCCTTCATGTGGACCCTTGCCGTCGCCGAAATCGGAGGAACCGGGGTACTGGTTGCCGGCTTCGTCGTCGGGCAGTTCTTCTGAACCCATGGCTACCCGACGTGTACGTTCGGCCGTCGATCTCGGTCGGGTTCGGCCCGGCGCAATACTTCTCTGGTCACCGGAGCGACTTCGCCGACGCCGATGAAGAGGAAACGCAGTAGGTTCACCAGTGGATTGCCCTCGGACCATTCGAAGTAGACATCGGGGCGTACATCGGTCACGTCTCTGATCTGCAGCAGCACTGCGGCAATGGAATTGGGTACGGCCGAGGCGTCGACCCACAGCACCCGGTAGTCGCCCTTCTGCTCTCCGTGGACGAGGAGGTCCGAGCTGAAGTCCGAGGCGTCCCGGATATTGGCCTCCAGGAACAGGATCGGCTCGTCCGCGGGAATGTTGCTGTCGCGGCGCTGCTGCTTTTCCTTCGCGGCATACTCCGCCGGGTCCAGATGCCGGGCGTCGTGGCAGACGATGCGTATCCGGCCGCGTGCGGCCGCTTCCTCGATGAACTGCAGTGACTCCTCGTCGAATTCGACGGAATCTGTGCGTAGTTCGAACGACCTCGTGACCCTCGACCAGAACGACACGGTCATGATCACCAGAATGAAGAACGACGCCACCTTGACGCCGTCGGGACGCTCGAAGATGTTGGTGACGGTGGTGTAGACGAAGACGACGGCGATGACCGAGAAGACCCACATCTGCACACGCTGACGGTTCCGCGCAGCGGAGATCGCGACTGCAACCGACGCGGAGGTGATGAGTACCAGAACACCCGTCGCGTAGGCAGAACTCTGAGCGTCGACGCTTGCCTCGAAGTAGAGCGTGACGGCCATCGCGATCAACGAGAACACAAGCACCAGTGGTCGAACCGCGCGAGCCCACTCCGGTGCCATGCCGTACTTCGGCAGGTAGCGAGGGACCAGGTTGAGCAGTCCCGCCATCGCCGACGCCCCGGCGAACCACAGGATCGCGATGGTGCTGACGTCGTAGGCGGTGCCGAACACTTCGCCGAGGTATTCGTGCGAGAGATAGGACAACGCGCGTCCGTTGGCTCCCCCGCCGCTCTGGAACTCGTCCTGCGGAATGAGGACCGTGGTGATGATGCTCGACGTCAGCAGGAAGCCACTCATGATGAGGGCAGCCGTGGTGATGAGCCTTCTGGCGTCGCGAATCCGGTTGGGAAGCGCATCGTCACCGTCGGCGGCGATCTGAGGCATCACGGCGACGCCGGTTTCGAAACCGGACAGGCCCAGTGCCAGTTTGGGAAAGACGATGAGGGCGACGGCGATCATCATGAGCGGGTTGCCGTGCTGCGCGGTCATGGCGTGCTGCCAGTCGGACAGCAGCGACGGATTCTTCGCGATCTCCCAGAATCCGACGAAGACGACGACGAGGTTCAGCGCGAGGAACGTCCCGACGAGGACGACGGCGATTCCGATCGCCTCGGTGAACCCTTTCAGGAAGACCGCGGTGAGCAACGCAAGCAGCACCAGGGTGACGATCACCTGCGCGCTGTCCAGACCTGCTGGCGCGAATGGGTTTTCGATCACGTGCGCCGACGCGTCGGCCGCGGACAACGTCATGGTGATCAGAAAATCCGTGGCCGCGAACCCCAACAGCACGAGCACCAACACCTTGCCACCCCACTTCGGCAGCAGCTTCTCGAGCATCGCGATGGAACCTTCACCCGTCGGGCTCTCCCGGGCGACGCGCCGATAGACCGGGAGAGCCCCGAACAGCGTCAACACGATCAGTACGACGGTGGCGAGCGGTGCAAGAGTGCCCGCGGCGAGGGCCGCGATTCCCGGCTGATAGCCGAGCGTCGAGAAGTAGTCGACGCCCGTCAGGCACATCACCTTCCACCACGGGTGGGTGTGTTCGGCTTCGGTGGGTTTGCGGTACGGACCCAGATGCCCGGATGGGTTCTCGGTCACCTCGCCGAGGAACCACGAGCGCAGACGCACCATGCGACAGAGCGTAAACCCGCCGGGCGGCAGGCGGCGGAACTACTGTGGATCCCATGACTCACGTGGTGGTAGCGGGTGCCGGTCTTGCCGGAATTGCATGTGCGCACGATCTAGGCCGAAAGGGCATCGACGTCACCCTCGTCGACCGCAACGACTATCACCAGTTCCAGCCCTTGCTGTACCAGGTGGCGACGTCACAGCTGCCCGCCGAGGACATCGCCCGGCCGTTGGCGTCGATCTTCGAGTCGATCAAGTCGGTGCGCGTCGTCCAGGCCGAGATCACCGATCTGAACTTCTCCGAACGCTCCCTCGTAGCGGGTGGCGAACGGGTGTCCGGCGACTACCTGGTGGTGGCTGCGGGTGCGACGGCCAACTTCTTCGGCACCCCGGGCGCCGAGGAACACTCGTTTCCGCTCTACTCCGTCGCCGACGCCGAGAAGCTGCGTCACCACGTCAGCGACCTCCTCCGGGGCGAACACGACCCGCTGGACGTGGTGATCGTCGGAGGCGGTCCTACCGGAGTCGAAACCGCGGGCGCGTTCGCCGAGCTGTTCACGGCGCTGCGCAAGATGAACCACCCGGGCGGCCGCGGCGAGGCGTGGTTGATCAACCACGGGCCCGCGCTGCTCGCGCCGTACAGCGAACGCTCCCACGAGTACGCCCACGACAAGCTCGTCCAGCACGGCGCGAAGGTCCGGCTCGGCGTCGGTGTGGCGTCCGTCGACGCCGACGGTGTGCAGCTGTCCGACGGCTCTCGCCTGGCCTCCCGCACGGTCGTCTGGGCAGGCGGGGAGTCCGCGTCACCCATCGCGTCCACGGCGTCGGTGACGCCCGGCCACGGCGGCCGCATCGACGTACTCGCCGATCTGACGGTACCGACGTTCGACCACGTGTACGCCGTCGGCGACGTGGCCAACATCCCCGGTTCCGACGGAAAGGCACTGCCTCAGTTGGGATCCGTCGCGCAGCAGGCAGGAGCGTGGACCGCCCGCAACATTCTGTTGTCCATCGCGGGTGAACCTCGAAAGCCGTTCGCCTACAAGGACAAGGGCATCATGGCGATGATCGGACGCGGCGCCGCGGTCGCCGAGGTGGGAGCGCACCGTCACCAGGTGGAAGGTCCGCTTGCGTTCGCCGCCTGGTTGGGTGTGCACGCCGCCCTGCTCAGCGGCGCCCACAGCAAGGTCGACGCCTTCCTGTCCTGGGCGTGGGACTATTTCGACAGCGACCACGCTGCCATCGTCGAATGCCACGGCGACCCCAAACGCATCGCCTGGGCAGGCGACGCCAAGCCGACGATCTGACGCTAGGGCCTGCCTCGGGCGTAGTGCACCACTCGGCGCGCCGATCGTGCGACGGCCTCGTCGATCAGACGTCCGTTCTTGTCGACGCCGACGCCGGATGTCGCGCGCGCAAGGGCCTCCAGGATCTCCTCGGCCTCCTGCACCGCCTCCGACGTCGGTACGAAGGCATCCCGTGCCGGAGCCACCTGGGCCGGGTGGATGCACGCACGGCCGCGGAATCCCAGCCTGCGCAGTTCCACGGTGTCGGCAGCGAACGCATCGGTGTCGCGGAACTCGACCGAGACCGCGGCAAGGGGCGGTTCGAGTCCCGCTGCCGCGCTCGCGACCACGACCTGACTGCGTGCGAACAGCAACGCGCGACCGTCGTCGCCGGGCTCGATGGACAGGTCGGCGGCGAGGTCGACCTCGCCGATCTGCAGGAACCGCAGCCTCGGGCCCGTCGCGATCGCCGGTAGGGCGAGTAGCCCTTTTCCCGTCTCGATCAGCGCCGAGAGTTCCGCGTGCGGTGCGACCGAATCCAGAATGCGCGCGGCTGCTTCGATCTCCTCCAGCGATTCGACCTTGGCTAGCCAAATCCCGGTGAGGTTCGGGCCGGCAACCGCACGAATGTCCGCATCCTGCAGAGCACCCGGATTCACCCGCACCCAGATCTCGACCTGTCCCGGTTCGCAGGCGGCCAACCACTTGGCGACGGTGCTGCGCGCCTCGTCCTTGTTCGACGCCACGACTGCGTCTTCCAAGTCCAGGACCACGGCGTCCGCTCCGGATCTCGACGCCTTGTCGAAACGAGCGGGTACGTCGCCCGGCACGTACAGGAACGTCAGTGCGGTCATCCGATCACTCCGTGGCCTGCCACGAGTGCCTTGGCGATGACGGTGCGCATGATGTCGTTGGTTCCTTCACCGATCGCCATCAGTGGGGCATCTCGGTACAACCGCTCGACCACGAATTCCGTGGAGTATCCGTAACCGCCGTGAATGCGCATCGATTCCAAGCTGGCTTCGATCGCGGTTTCGGAGGCGAAGTACTTGGCCATCCCGGCTTCCATGTCGACGCGTTTGCCCGAATCCGCCTGTGATGCCGCCCAATACGTCATCAATCTCGCGGCTTGCAACCGTGTGGCGATGTCGGCAATCTTCAGTTGGATGGCCTGGAAGTCCGCAATGGGTTGGCCGAATGCGGTCCGTTCCTTCGCGTACTTCAGCGCCGCATCGTAGGCGGCCTGGGCGATTCCGACGCTGCGGCCCGCGATGTTGAGTCGCCCGATCTCCAGCCCGGACAGCGCCTGCTGCAACCCACGACCCTCGACACCACCGAGGAGGGCCGACGCTGGAACGCGGACGTCCTGGAGGTGGATTTCGCACGACTCGGTGCCCTTGTAACCGAGCTTGCCGAGATCGCGCTGTACTTCGAATCCCTCGGTCTCGGTGTCGATCAGCAACAGGCTCATGCCCTTGTGCGCTGGATCGGCGGTGTTGTCGGTCTTCACCAGCGTCGGCAGGACGTTCGCGTAGCGGGCGTTGGTGATCCACGTCTTGGTCCCGTTGACGATGTAGTGGTCTCCGTCGCGCTTGGCGGTCGTCCGAATTCCCTGCAGGTCGGTTCCGGCACCGGGCTCGGTGAGGCCGACGCCGGTGCGATACACACCTGCCGCCAGTTTCGGGAGCAACTGTTCCTTCTGCTCCTGTGTACCGTGCTTGGCGATCATCCAGCAGGACAGGTTGTGACTGCCGAGGATGCCCGCCACACCCATCCACCCACGTGCGAGTTCCTCGTAGACCAGAGTGAAGGACACCTTGTCCAGGTCCAGTCCGCCGAACTCTTCGGGAGTGGTGATTCCGAACAGGCCCATCGCTTTGAGATGTTCGACGATTTCCGTCGGGTATCGGCCGCTGCGCTCGTATTCGCTTGCAACCGGGATGATTTCCTTGTCGACGAACTTTCGCAGTGCGGATCGAAAGTCCTGCTGTTGCTCGGTGAACGTGAAATCCATGACGTGTCCTAGGAGTCGGTTGTTCGGGAGATCTCCGCTGCCAGATCGAGCACGCGGGTCAGATCGGGTTCGAGTTCGAGATGCGCAACGATGTCGGCCAGCTCGGCGGCGCGTGGATGCTCACCACAGTTGGCCAGGAACTTGGCGCGCAGTTCGTCGTCGGTCAACGGCGAACTCGGCGTCCCTCGGCTGCCACCGACCTCACCGGTGAGCGTGGAACCGTCGCGCAGGGTGACGACGGCCTTGCCCGGTGCTGCGGCGGCCGGACCGTCGGTGGGCGCGTCGATCACCTCGACCGCCTTGGCGATCTGCAGAACATCACTGCGCGAGATCGATTCGTCGGTATAGGTCGCGATGGTCACCGACCCGTCGACGAGCAACGCGGCCACGCTCCACGGCAAATCGAACTTGGCATCGTAGGTACTCCGCGGTGCGGCCGTACCCGCGTGCTCGCCGCACACGAAGGGCGACGAATCCGGATGTACGTGTACCTGCACGGACACGATGTCCGACGGGTCGACGACGGTTCCTGCCGTCGCTGCGGTCACGGCATCGAGGGTCACGTGCATGAGCTGGCACGCCGGGTACGGTTTGATGCCGATCTGCGTTGCTTCCCAGCGTGTTCCGAGATCCTCGGTCAACACGGCGAAGTCGACGGGCCGATCGGCAAGCGCTGCGTACACACCCCGGCGACCGTCGAGCACGGTGCGTGGCCCGGTGGCACCGGCGGCGGCGAGACGGGCGGCGAGAATGCCGTCGACACTCGCGCTACCCGGGTGCAGCGACTTGGTGTCGGCTGCCGTGTCGAGGAATTCGAGGAGCCCGCCGCTCGAGGATCCGGCGATACCCAGTGCGTCGACGACGGTGTCCTCGTGCGAGCCGGCGAGTTTCGATGCCACCACGGCTGCGGCGAGTGGTCCTGCTACCGCAGTGGCGTGCAGGCCTCGTGCATGGAATCCGTGCGGACTGACGGCGCCGAGGCGGCACACCGTCTCCATGCCGATCACCGACGCCGTCAACACCTCGGCACCCGTCGCGCCTACCTCCTGGCCGACAGCGAGTGCGGCGGGAAGCACCACTGCAGTGGCATGCACGAGTCCGCCGGCGTGGGTGTCGTCGAAATCCAGTGCGTGCACCATTATTCCGGTTGCCATGGCAGCGGCAGGCGCAGAGAGTGCGACGTCTCCGCTGAGCGCTCGGGCTTCACCCGGCCCACCGAGTGCGTGCGCGACGGCCCACCCGGGAGCGCCCGCACCCAGCCTCCGCGCGGCGATGGCGTCGCCGATCCCGTCGAGGAGGTGCCGTTTCACGGCGTGGGCGACGTCATCCGGAACGTCGTCGGAACCGAGTGAAACAACCCATCCAGCAAGGGTTTCCGATGCAGTGCTCATACGGTGATGCCTACTGCATTCTTTCCGAACGCACCGCTGCGGCGAAGTTCGGCGACTGTCTCGGCGTCGTAGCCGAGCGAGTCGAGCACGTCGTCCAAGTGTTCTCCGCGGAGCGGGGCGCGGGTGTAGACGGCGGGCTCGCTGCCGAACCGAACGGGCGATGCGACCTGTTTGATCGTGCCGAGATTGGGGTGTTCGGTCTCCACGATGAGGCCGCGAGCGAGAGTGTGCGGTTCGGTCAGCGCCTCGGCGATGTCGTTGATCGGCCCGGACGGCACACCCGCCGGGCCGAGCAGCGAAAGCCAATGCGCCACGGACTCCGTCGCGAAGATCTTCTCCAGTATCGGCAGGAGAGCGTCGGCATTCTTTCCGCGTTCGGTGAAGTTCGCGAACCGTGGGTCCGACGCCAGGTCCGGCGCACCGATGGCCTCGACAAGGCGCTGCCAGAACTTCTCCTTCGCACAACCGACCACGAGCCAACCGTCCGACGCCTCGAAGGCCTGGAACGGAACGAGCGACGGATGAGCCGAGTTCTTGGTCCGGACCGGTTCGAACCCTTCGTTGAGATGCCACGTGGCCGGATAGGTCAGCAGTCCCATGGCCGTGTCGTACAACGACAGATCGCAGTCGCCGCCGACGCCGTCACGCCGTGCCGCATGAAGGCCGGCGAGAATGCTGATGGCCGCCACGAACCCGCCCGAGTAGTCGACCAGGGACAGACCGGATTTGGTCGGTGGACCGTCGGGATCACCGGTGACGGACATCCACCCGGCCAGGCCCTGGAGAATGTAGTCGTACCCGGGTTCTTTCGCGCGTGGGCCGGTCATGCCGAACCCGGTGAGGCTGCAGCACACGATGGCAGGATTCAGATGCTTCAGGTCGTCGTAGGTGATGCCGATCTTCGCCGGCACGTCGCCGCGGAGATTGGAGTAGACGACGTCGCTTTCTCGCACCAGATCCTCGAAGACGCGGCGCCCGGACTCGGTGTTCAGATCGATGGAGATACTGCGCTTGTTCCGGTTGAAGGTCTCGAAGAACAGCGAATCCTCACCCGACGCGTACGGAGGCACGTACCGCCCCACGTCACCTCCGACACCGGGGTCCTCGACCTTGAGGACGTCGGCGCCGAGGTCCGCCAGGTGGAGGCTGCCGAACGGGCCGGCACCGTACTGCTCGAGCGACAGGATCCGTACGTCTTCCAGTGGTCTCATTTCGCCACCCCGTTGGTGCCGGTCGAGACGAGGGCCGACAGTTCCAGTGGCCCGGTCTTGGCGTCGGGAAAGTAGTTCTGGCCGATTCCGCTTGCGCGAGTGGCGATCATGACCGACCGCCTCCAGGAGATGATTTCGTCGCCGTCCTGATTCAGCCCGCGCGTGATCATCGAGATGATCCCTGCATACGGCCTGGACTTGGATTCGCGTTTGTCCGTGCAGAGACTTTCCGCGTACAGGGTGTCGCCTGCGTACAGCGGGTGACTCATCTTGATGTCGGTGAACGCGAGGTTGGAGATCGCGTTCTGACTCATATCGAGCACCGAGATACCGAGAACAACGGCGACGGTGAGCCCGGAATTGACGATCACTCGTCCCTCGGTGATCGGATTCTGTTCTGCAACATGCGCGTTGAAGTGATTCTGATTGGTGTTCATCGAGAGCAGCGTGATCCACGTGTTGTCGGCTTCGCTGATGGTGCGACCGAGCGGATGCTGGTACACGTCGCCGACGACGTAGTCCTCGAAGAATCGTCCGAGCGTTGCGGGGTGAGTTGCCACGGTGCCTCCTCAGGCTTGGGCTGTAGCGTTGCTCACACCATAAACATCAGATGTTTAGCGAGTCAAGGGCTGCGTAGGGTCGAAAATGGGTGCAGCTCCGCCGTCTTCTCAGCCAGAGGGCCACGTCTTGACGGGTTAAACATCTTATGTTTAGAGTTGAGTATCTGTTACTTACGTCTCATTCATCACTGTGAGTGGCCGAGGTCATCGCGGCGGCGCTACGCCGCTCGAATCCGCAACAAGTCTACGAGGCCTGCCATGTTCCTTCATCGAACCGCCGCCCTGTCGGTGGCGTTGACACTCGCTCTCGGACTCACCGCCTGTGGGTCGGATCCGGGTCCCGACGCCGACCCCGAGAACCCCGTCACCATCGACGTCACCGTGTCCGCAGCCGCGGAGATCTACAGCATCCCGTGGCTGGTCGCCCAACAGCAGGGCCTCTTCGAAAAGCACGGGGTCATCGTCGAGAACATCGTTCCGGGCAAAGGCGGTAGCGCCACCATGCGCACGCTGCTCGACGGAAACATCCCCATCGGCGAGGTCAGCTATCCCTCCATCGTCCAGGCCGACGCAGGCGGTTCCGAACTTCGGATCGTCGGAGGTGGTACCCAGGGGCCGTACCCGATGAACTTCTACGCACTGGCATCGAATCCGTCGATCAACTCCATCGAGGACGTACGCCGGTGGGCGTACACCCGCCCCAACTCCGCCTCCGATGCGCTCACTCTTCTGCTACCCGACCTCGCGGGTGTCGACGCGAGCAAGATCGAGCGGGTGTCGTCGGGCGGCATCGGTGAAGGCCTGGCTCTCCTGGAAGCGGGCTCCGTCGACATCGCGCTCATCCCCTCCATCGTCGCCGAGCAGCGACCCGAGGACTTCAAGCTCATCGTCAGCAGCCCCGACTACATGCAGAGGTTCCTGCAGTCCACGATCACCACCACGAAGGACTACGCCGAATCCAATCCAGGTGTCGTCCGCGCCATCAACGCCGGATACACCGAGGCCGTGGCGTCGATCAAGGCCGATCCCGAAGCCGCGGCGCAGATCTACGCCGCGTACACAGGGTTCGACGCCGAGTCGGCACTGGCGGTGGTGGAACGTGCATCTTCGGTCGACACGTGGGGCGGCGGATTCGACCCGGCTTCCGTGACATCCGCACAGGCAGGCGTCGAAGCATCCGGTAGCGACCGCGAACCCGACTTCTGCACTCTCTTCGACCCCGATTTCCTGGCCGACGGCGTCGCACGCGACATGCCGATCGACTGCACCACCTGACGTCCACTCCGCCTGCACGAGAGGGTATTCCACGTGACACAGACAGACGATCGACCACGCACCACCACCACACCGAACATTGCCGTCGCCGACTCGGTGTCCCGGCACTTCGGCGACGTGACCGCTCTGCACGACATCGACCTGACGATCGGCCGGGGTGAGTTCGTCTCGATCGTCGGCCCCAGCGGATGCGGCAAATCCACGCTGCTCGAGATCTTCGCGGGCCTGCAGGACCACGACGGGGGCACCGTCACCGTCGACGACCGTCCACTCACCGGCCCACGGAGCAAGACCGCCATCATCTTCCAGGAATCGGCGACGCTTCCGTGGCGGACCGTCCGCGACAACGTCGCGTTCGCGCTCGAGGTCAAGGGCGTCGGAAAGAAGGAACGACGGGCACGCGCCGACGAGCTGCTCGCCACCGTCGGACTGTCGAAGTTCGGCGATCATTTTCCGACGCAGTTGTCCGGCGGTATGCGCCAACGCGTCGCCATCGCCCGATGCCTGTCGATGGAACCCGATCTGATTCTCGCCGACGAGCCGTTCGGCGCGCTGGACGAGCAAACTCGGCTCGTCATGTCCTACGAGCTCTTGAAGATCGTCGAAAAGCTCACGTGTGGAGTGCTGTTCATCACCCACAGCATTCAGGAGGCGGTGTTGCTGTCCGACAGGGTGCTCGTGATGAGCGCGCGGCCGGGCAGATTCATCGACGAGATGCCGATCGATCTTCCGCGGCCGCGGTCGGAGGACGTCTTGTCCAGCCCCGAGGCCATCACCGTTCACGAGCGAATCTGGTCGACTCTGCGGGACGAGGCCAAGAAGACGATGAGCGTGGAGCCATGACGACCACGTCCACCGCGGCAGAAACTACGCGACAACGCTCCGTCGTACCGGGTTATCTGCGTCCCGCACCGAAAACCGTACTGAAGATTCCAGCTGCCGGCTGGACCGCAGCGGTCATCGCACTGGCTGTGCTGGTGGTGGAGGTGTACGCACGCTCCCCGTTGGCCTCGCCACTCGACATCGTGCCGGTATCCGACATGGCCGCCACAGCCCTGCAGCTCATGACCGATCCGGATTTCCTCGTCGACGCACTCGGGCGGACCCTCGGCATCATCGTCGTCGCATTCGTTCTCAGTTCGCTGCTCGGGATCGGTGCGGCCTACCTGCTGTGGCGGTTCGATCTGTGGGACAGAGCATTTCAGCCCTACCTCAACGTGTACTACGCTGTGCCCACCTTCGCGCTGTACCCCATCATGGTCGTACTCTTCGGTAGCGGCATCGCCCCCATCGCCATACTCTCGACCATCTTCGCGTTCGGTGTCGTCGCGATGAATGCTCGAACAGGGTTCAACTCCGTCAGCCCGATCGTCGCCAAACTCGGGTCGACCTTGAGATTGACTCGGTGGCAGTACTTCCGGTCGATACTCCTGCCCTACGCATTGCCCAACATCGTCACCGGGCTCAAGCTCGGCCTGTCCTACGCCATCATCTCCGTGCTCGCCAGCGAGTTCATCCTGTCGACCCAAGGCCTCGGTCACTACATCTCCATCGCCTACGACAGCTTCGACATCGCCGAGATGTACGCAGGAATCCTGGTCGTCACCGCCCTCGCCCTTCTCGCCACCCTCGGCATCTCCGCTGCCCTGAACCGATTCGATTGGAGGCGTCGCCGATGAGCACCGTGACCGCGAAGGTTGCCACCGCACCGAGTGCCGCACCGAAACGCTCCCCCTCGCCGAAACCCAGCCTGCTGCGGCGGTTCGCACCCCCGGTCGTCGTCGCAGTCCTGGCCGTCGCTCTCTGGTGGCTCGCCGCCGTGGTGGCGGACAGCCTGATCTTTCCGACGCCCGCCGAGGCCATGTCTTCCCTCGCCGACGACCTGGGCAAAGCCGAATTCCGTGCGAACGTTCTCGATTCGTTGCGCATCCTCGCCCTCGGCTACCTCGCGAGCACCGTGGCCGGGTCGCTGCTGGGACTCGCTCTTGGAATCAGCCCGTTCTGGACTCGGTCGATCCTGCCCATCTTCTATTCCATCAACAGTATTCCCAAGATCGTCCTGTACCCGATCTTCCTGTCGTTCCTCGGAATCGGCGAACTGAGCCGAGGCGGTTTCACGTTCTACGCGGCCTTCGTACCCATGTTTCTCGTCGCAGTCGAGAGCACCGCGTCGGTCCAGCAGATCCACCTGAAGATGGCAGCGTCACTGAAGGTCAGCTGGCCACGGCTGATCCGTCAGATCGTCATTCCCTCGGCGCTGCCGGCGTTGGCCACCGGAATGCGCATGACGTTCGGCCTGGCGTTCCTGGGATTGCTTCTCGCCGAGATGTTCTCGTCGTCCAGCGGCATCGGCTACGAACTGCTGCGCAACGTCAGCCTGGTCCGCATGGAGAACATCATGGGCACAGTCGTACTGATCATGGTGATGGCGCTGCCACCCACCATCGCACTCCAATGGCTCGAGCACCGCATCACCGCCAAGTTCGGCGGATGACCCCGCGCGTCAGCGCAGAACATCCGTTCCGACGAAGGGCACCAACGCTTCCGGTACCCGCACGGTACCGTCGGCCTGCTGGTGATTCTCGAGGATGGCGACGATCCACCGGGTCGTCGCCAGGGTGCCGTTGAGCGTCGCCGCGATCTGGGGCTTGCCGTTCTCGTCGCGGTACCGAACGCCGAGACGACGCGCCTGGAAGGTCGTGCAGTTCGAGGTCGAGGTGAGCTCGCGGTAGGCGTTCTGGGTGGGCACCCATGCCTCGCAGTCGTACTTGCGCGCGGCCGACGAACCGAGATCGCCACCGGCGACGTCGATGATGCGGTACGGAAGCTCCACCGCGGCAAGCATCTCGCGCTCGAACTCGAGCAGCTTCTTGTGCTCGGCCGCAGCGTCCTCCGGCTTGATGTAGGAGAACATCTCGATCTTGTCGAACTGGTGGACCCGGATGATGCCGCGGGTGTCCTTGCCGTAACTGCCTGCCTCGCGGCGGAAGCACGACGACCAGCCCGCATAGCGCTTGGGACCGTCGGACAGATCGATGATCTCGCCCGAATGATAGCCCGCAAGAGCAACTTCCGACGTTCCGACGAGATAGAGGTCGTCGGCTTCGAGCCGGTAGATCTCGTCCGCGTGCGCCCCGAGGAAACCAGTGCCTGCCATGATCTCCGGCCGCACCAGCACCGGCGGGATCATCATCGTGAAACCGTTCTTCACGGCCTTCTGCGCGGCGAGTTGCAGCATTCCCTGCTGCAGCAGGGCGCCGTACCCGGTCATGAAGTAGAACCGTGAGCCGGACACCTTCGCGCCGCGTTCCATGTCGATCAGGCCGAGCGACTCGCCCAGTTCGAGGTGATCCTTCGGCTCGAAATCGAACGTCGGGATATCGCCGACCGTCTCGAGCAGAACGTAGTCGTCCTCGCCGCCGGCGGGTGCGCCCTCTTCGACGATGTTGGAGATCTTGCGGGCCGCGACGTCGAGGGCCGCGTCGGCCTCGTTCTGCGTCGCCTCGGCAGCCTTGACCTGAGCCGCCAACTCGGACGCACCGGCCAGCAGAGCCGGGCGCTCGTCGGGAGACGCCTTGCCGACCTTCTTGCCCAGCGCCTTCTGCTCGGCGCGGAGTTGATCCCCGGCCAGCACAGCTGCGCGACGAGACGCATCCGCCTCGAGCAACGCGTCCACCAGTGAAGGGTCTTCACCACGTGTGCGCTGCGAGGCTCGAACTACGTCAGGATTCTCGCGGAGGAACTTGAGGTCGATCACGGAGACAAACCTTACTTGCCGAGCAACCCCAGGTAGTCCTCGCGTCCGAACATCCGAGCTGCATCGATCGCCGACGGGTGACCCCCTGCCGGGTCGGCACCACCGTCGACGAGCGCCTTCACGACGTCGTCCTCGCCCTTGAACACGGCACCGGCCAGTGGCGTCTGACCTTTGTCGTTGGGTCGATTCACGTCCGCACCCCGCTCGACCAGGGCATCAACCGTCGTCGCATGCCCGTGGTACGCCGCGAGCATCACCAGCGTGTCCCCGGCAGAATTGTTCAGATCGACCGGAACACCCGCATCGACGTACGCCGTCAGCGCCTCGGTGTCCCCCGCACGAGCCATGTCGAACAGTCGTCCGGCGAGCTCGGCAACGTCGTCGGCGTCATCAGGTCCCGTCATGACAGTAGAAGTTACTCGGGCATGATGGAAGGCGATGTCCAGCAAGCCCGAGAAACCGAACCAGCGCACCGTCACCGCCCACGTCGCGCGTCGTGGCCTGGTGCTCGTCGCCATCGGCGCCGTCGCCGCCGCAGCGATCACCCTCTTCGTCTCCGACGGTTTCTCCCAGCCCGAGAAGATCACGACGCATTCCGAAGCAGGTCCCGCCACCGACGGCCCGGTGTCCGCGTCGTCCTTCGGCTCGGCCGACCCGGGCACCTGCCTCGACTGGACGCCGACCGACGACCCCGAGACCGACCGCCAGGATCTGGCGGAAGTCTCCTGCGCCGAGCCGCATCGATTCGAGGTCGCCAAGGACGTCGACATGACCGCGTACCCGGGCCTCGAGTTCGCCCCGGGAGCCGCGTACCCCGGGGCCCTACGGTTCGGGCAACTACGCGACGAACACTGCATCGACGTCGTCGACGACTACCTCGGCACCAAGTTCGATCCCAGTGGCAAGTTCAGCGTCGGGCTCATGTTCCCCAGCCAGGCCGGGTGGGCGTCGGGCGAACGAACGTTGCGCTGCGGAATCCAGCAGTCCTCCAACACCGGCATCCCGCAGGAGATGAGCGGCTCGGTACAAGGTCAGGACCAATCGAACGTGTGGGACGTCGGAACCTGCATCGGCATCAACCAGAACGTCCCGGCCGACCCCGTCGACTGCGCCCAGGCACACGCCTTCGAAGTCGCATCGATCATCGACCTGCAGCAGCAGTTTCCCAGCGGCATCCCCACCGAAGCCGACCAGGACGCCTACCTCGAACAGACCTGCACCGAAGCCGTCAACGGCTACCTCGGCTCGGACACCGCGCTGCGAGACAAGACGCTCACCCTCTTCTGGAACACCATCGACGTCACCAGCTGGCTCGCCGGCTCACGCCAGGTGAGCTGCTCCATCGGCAAGGAACTCGACGAAGGCGGCTTCGCGACCATCGCCGGATCCGCGAAGGGCGACATTCTCATCAACGGTGAAGCCCCCGTGCCGCCCCCCGCCGCTCCCGACGGCCGAGCCCTCCCCACTCCGCTGCCCGGCGCAGCGCCGATCACTCCCGGAGGGTGACATTCCCACCGACATGACCCGCGCCGAGTTCGAAGAAGCCGTCGCCGACGCCCTCGACACTCTCCCGCCCGACATCACCGACCGCATGGACAACGTCGTCATCCTCGTCGAAGAAGAACACCCGACGGAAGACATCCTGGGCCTGTACGAAGGCGTCGCCCTCACCGAGCGCTACGAATACAGCGGGCACCTACCGGACGTCATCACGATCTACCGGCTACCCATCCTCGACATGGTCGACGACGCCGACACCGCCAAACGCGAAATCGCCATCACCGTCGCCCACGAAGTCGGCCACCACTTCGGCATCGACGACGAACGCCTCCACGAACTCGGCTTCGGCTGACCCCCGGCCCGGCTGCGGGCGGGAGGCGCTAGGCCGAGACGGATTCCCGCGTAGGAGACGAGGCGCGGTCGGTGAGGAAGGCGAAGACCAGGCCGAGGCCGAGCCACAGTGTTGCCTGGGTCGCCAGGGACGACAATCGGAATTCCCAGAGCAGTGTGGCGGGGAAGTCGTCGCCGACCTCGTTGATTCCGGGTAGCAGGACGTACCCGAGTGCCGCAACGACGAGGAAGGTCAGGGCCGGGGCCCCGATGCGGATGGCGACGGAGGTCTGCGTCGACACGAGCCTGGCAACGTAGACACCGATGCCGACAGCGGCGAGTCCCAGAACCACTGCTGCCAGCCACAGCCAGGTTCGTTGGGTGATCGTGTCCGGGTCTCCGACGGCGGGTGGGTTCGCGGGGTACTTGAAGAACGGGACCGCTTCGATAGCCACCCACCCGAGGAACGCCGTCGCGAGCGCGAGGATCGATCCGGGCAGTGCGGTGAATCGTCGGGCGTAGTGCAGTACCGCGGCGAAGATCGCTCCCAGAGCGAGACCGGCCAGCCCTGTCGCGAGGAACAGTCCGGCGCGTTGTCCGTCGCGGCTGACGAGCGCTTCCTCCTCGTCGTGCGAGTGTCCGGCCGCAGCCTCTTCACCGTGCGAATGCTCGCCCGCGCCTGCGGCTTCTTCGATGGCGATGGCCGAGTCGATGTGTGGCTCACCGATGGTGAAGGCCACCGCACCAGCGAGTAATCCGGCGATCAGGCCGGCCAGCAGACCGCGCACGAGAAGCTGGAGGAACGTGCCTCCGAGTGTGGTCAGTGGCACGGGAGCCCCAGCAGGTGGCGTCCGTCGTGCATCAACTCGTGCATGTACATCCCGCTTCGCGAGATGGCGCCCTGGTCGAAGCCGACCAGGTAGAGCACGAGGAATGCGAGAAGGATGACCGCTCCCACCACGAGGGCGAGGGCTGCGGACTCCGCGGATCTGCTGGGATGGACGACTGTAGCCATGATTCGGTGTTGCCTCCTGGGATTGTGCGTCCCGTAGAAACGTCCACGACGTGTGAGTTTTCTGGCTGACAGGCCGGGGCCTGCTCACAGTGGCGCAACCGCTCCGGATTTTCATCGGATTACCTGCACACGTCGCACTTACCCGCGAACTGTGGCACCGATCTCCCACAGCTGTCAATCGAAACTACAGTGACGAGCGTGGGCAATTCGGTGCTGCGACTGACGCTGGTCAGCCATGCCGTCACCGCAGCGCAGCGTGGGGCGCGCTTCGAATCGGACGAACCGGTCATTTCCCCTGTCGCCGTTCGGTATCCAGGCATCGCCGACGCCGTCCTGATCGCTCCTGAACTGCGCGCCCGGCAGACTGCGGAGGGGCTCGGATTGACGGGCTCGACCACGCAGGCGATCGCGGACATCGACTACGGCGACTGGCGTGGCTCGACGATGGATGAACTCCCCGAGCCCGACGTTCTGGCGTGGCTGACGGACACTTCGTTCGCGCCGCCCGGCGGTGAATCCGTCGACGATCTCTTCTCTCGGGTCACCGGTTGGATGGATCGTGTCGCCTCCGATCCGGCGAGAGTCTGTGCGGTGACCCATCCCGCGGTGATCAGAGCGGCGGTCGTGAGAACTCTCGACGCACCGAGGCTGTCGTTCTGGCGCGTCGACATTCCGCCGCTGACCTCGACGACAGTGCAGTGTCGGGCGGGTCGATGGACGCTCCGCTCGGTCGCGGAAAAAATTAGCTGAGCTTTTTCTCGTTCTGCTGGAACCGATCGGGTTCCGGTCTCGTCCAATCCATACGAAGGGCGAATTCTCGGCAGCGAGGGCCGCCCCGCATCGCGAAAACAACGTGAACGAGGAGTGAGCATGCCAGGTACCGTGCGGGTCGATCCTGTGGCCCTCGACGCTGCTGCAGCGGATCTCGATGCCGCGGCCGCGCGGTTGCAGGCGAACCTCACCGCGGTGTCACTGCCCATTCAACCGATCCCCTCCGGTAGCGAGGAAGTTTCTCTGCTCGCCAACCGGTTCTTCAGGAATTCGGCGGGCACGTTCTCCCCGGCCGCGGCCCAGGCGGTGGAGGAACTGATCGAGACGGCAGCCGCCCTCCGTGCGCAGGCCGCGGCCTACCGCAACGTGGATTTCGAGCACGGAAAAGCGCTGGGCAGCTGACAACCTCCGCGCGCCGAAGAACCTTCTTTCACGCCCACTCATCCTTGGGAGCAAAACGATGACACTCGGAGTCACCGGTGTGGTGTGGATGCCACGCTTGGCGATGGTCAACTCGACGTCGCTGTTGGCAGGTGCGGGCGCTGCGCCGTTGGCCACTGCCGGCGGAGCCTGGCAGGCCGTCGCTGCTGCGTACGCGGACACCTCGATCACCCTCACTCGCGTGATGGCCGTACTCGCCGCCGGGTGGGAGGGTGAGGCCGCCAATGCCGCTCAGGAGCGACTCGGTGGTTTCCTCGCTTGGACGCAAGGCGTCACGGCGAAGGCCACTCAGATATCCGGAATGGCTGCCGGCGAAGCCGCGGCGTACTCGACGGCTGCGCTGACCATGCCCAATCCCGTCGAGATCGGCGCCGTGCAGAGTGCCAAGATCGCCGCCTACGGTGCCGGTGGTGCGCTCAACGGGAGCGCCCAGGCGCTCGAAGTCGCCGAGCGAGCCCTCGACGTCCGGGCGGGCCTGGTCATGGAGGGCTACGAGGCCGCGACGACACCCCTTGCACTGCAGGTATCGTTCGATCATCCGCCGAAGATCGTCAACGACTCTGCCGTGAGCGGAGCCGTCGACAGCGCCGGACGCCCCATCGACTCTGCGCGATCTCATTCGGAGACAGGCATATTCGGCTTCAGCGCCAACACATCCCCGGCTCAGGCAGCTCTCGCCGCCGTCGGGTCCGCGCTGCAGAATCCCGCGTTGGCGAGTGCCGCGGGCCAGATTGCGAGCACGGCAGGTTCGGTGGCCGGGTCGTCGGTCACCACCGTGGCGTCGGCGGCAACCAACATCGGCAGCGCCGCGGTGTCGTCGCTGATGAGCTCCAACTCCAGTTCCACCGGGCAGGCGTCGTCCCCTGCATCGTTCAGAACAGAGTCCCCGACGGCGGGGACGACGTCCACCCGTGCGGTGTCCGCGTCGAACGTCGGCGTGCCGGGCGCCGGTGGGCTGCGCTCGGGCGGCGGATTCGGTTCGGCTGCAGGTTCACTCGGCAGTCCGGTCGCAGGGTCACCGAGTTCGGGCCCCGGGGTGGGCAGCGAACGCGCAGTCGGAACCGGGTCCATGTTCGGCTCTGCCGCACCGGACGGCGCCGCGGCGGCACGCGGAGCCCACGGCGCAGGACCCGTCGGTGCAGGCCACAGCGGTAACAACGAAGACGACGAACACGACACACCCGGTTACCTACGTCAGTTCGAGCATTTCTCCGACGGGCGCACGGTTGCTCCCTCGGTGATCGGGGCCGATCCGTCCTGGAACGATCGTTGATCGACTTGGGAACCCAACCGCTCGGCCATACTCTCCCGTTCGCCGAGTTGGACGCGGACAGAACGGATTTCCTCGTCGACAGTTTGAGCATCGTCGAGCTGCCTGTCGTTCTCGACGTGTTCCCTCGCTACGACTCGTTCGAGAAGAAACACGAATCGCTTGCACGCGGCCATGCAGGCCTGGTCCAGGACAATCTGATCGTCGACGGCTTCATCCACCCGGACCTGGAGGCGTGGCTCCGGATTCTCGAGCAGCCACGATGGTACGTATCGGCACGTCGAGTTCCCACGCCGTACACGGAGGACAGTCCGATTCTACGAATCTGCCTGGCAGGCAACAGCACCGGCACCGTGATCGCAACCAAGGCGGAAGGCCGTCTACGGCTGCGCATTGCAGCTGCCGACCCGGCCGTCGAACTGTTCACCGAGCTCGGTAGTGGCCGGGCGCTGGAGTTCCGTGGCGTGTCGGCTCCGACGGATGGACTCGCGGAGGCGCTCGACGCTGCGCCTACCGACTCCGGAGCTACCGCGTCCCGCCTGGCACACCTCGGAATCGACAGCGATGTGGCCCGAGAGGTGGCGTCGGCGATCAGTATGTGTTCGGCGCAGGCCGAGATCACCTCGGTCACCGTCGAATCCGGGAACAGATCGGCAGGCGCTCACCCCGTCGCCTTTTTCGACACCCCCCGGGGACGGATTGCCGCGACGTCGAGCCGCGCTGCCGACGGGAGCCACTGGACCACCCTGTCTCCCGGCACCGACACCCGCATCACGGCGGCCCTGTCCGAACTGATCGGCAGGGCACTCTGATCGCCAGGGCGCTCTGATCGCCAGTACGCTCCGATCGGCAGGGTTCTAGGAGATCGGGTTGTCCGCCGTAGTGCTTCCCTTGCCTTCGAACGGCGGCAGGAACGTGCCCCAGCGCTCGCAGGTCCAGCCCGTGCCCGACGGCACCAGCTCGATCGTCTCGGTATTGTCCAGATGGTTGTCCGCAGCGAATGTGCCGTCGACATCGGCGAGGACGGCGGCGACCAATCTGATCACGGCGCCGTGGCTGACCACGACGACATCGGCTGAATCCGGGGACGTCAGGTACTGCTCGCGCAGCTCGTCGAGAACCGGCACGTATCGGTCGAGGATACTGCGCCCACTGTCCCCGCCGGGGACCGTGGCGTCGAGATCGCCTGCGTGCCAACGTCCGTAGATCTCGGTGAAGCCCTTGTGCGCGGCGTCGTCGCCGCGGTCCTCCCATTCACCTGCCTGCGCCTCGTGAATACCTTCGCGCTGTTGGGGCTCGAGTCCGGTGGCGTCACCGATGTGCGTCGCTGTCTGCACGGCACGGATCGCGAAGGACGACACGAGAACGCTCGGAGGTGTCGACGCGATCGAGGCGCCGTAGCGCCTGGCTTGTTCGTGACCGTGATCGGTCAGCTGTGCCCCCGGCAGCTTCGTGTCGAGGAGCTTGTCCACGTTGGAGAACGTCTGTCCGTGACGGACGAGTACGAGCTTGCCCGTCATCGATCCTCCTCTTCGTCTCGGTGCGCACCCCCACGTAGCGCACTCAACCATTCGATCTCCTCCTCCAACGACGGAGGACGGTGCCCTGTTCCCGTCGCGACGGGCCAAGATCCGAGGAAGCGTAATTTCATCTTGCGGTGCAATGCACGCAGTGCCTCACCGACGGCTTCGTCGTCGATGTGACCGGCGAGGTCGAGGTAGAACCAGTAGGTGCCGAATTGCTCACGCGTCGGCCGTGATTCGATGCGCGTGAGATCGATGTCCCTGATGCCCAACTCCGCGAGAGCCCGGTTGAGCACACCGGGAACGTTGTCCGGCATGAGCACCAGCGCGGTGCGATCGGCCCCGGTTCGCGGCGGCGCGGATCTCGGCGGCGCGACGAGCACGAATCTGGTGCGCGCGTTGTCGACGTCGGCGACACCCGCGGCAAGCGTCGGCAATCCTGTTTTCTCGCCGGCCAGCGGCGTGGACACCGCCGCGTCGGCCAACCCGGCCGCAACGTCCTCCGCCGCAGCGGCATTCGAGGAGGCGAATTGCACCTCCGCACCCGGGATCGTGGCGTCGATCCATTGCCGAACCTGCGCCGCGGCAATCGGATACGCACGAATCGTACGAACGTCGTCCAGCGCGACACCGGGCGCGCCGAGAATCGAGAACGCGACGTCCACCTCGGTCTCGGCGAGAATCTGCAGCCTGCTGCCCGCGCCGAGAGCGTCGAGAGTGGGTGAGACCGAACCCTCGACGGAACTCTCGATGGGCACCACCGCTGCGTCGACGTCGCCTGCCCGGACCGCGTCGAGCGACGCCGGCGGACTACCGAGTGGACGTCGTTCGATATCTCCGACGAAACCGAGATCCGCGAAGACGCCCTGCGCTTCGAACTGGCCGAGTGCCATCTCGGTGAATGTTCCCGATGGACCGAAATACGCGATTGTGGGCACGGAAGACGAGATTACGCCGACGGTGCCGGAACCAAGCCCGCTGCCGCGAGATCGTGATGCGCGGCGGTGGCGTCGTCGACCTCGATGCCGAGAAGTACCGTCCGCACCGCCTCCGCGGCCTCGGGCCGCAATGCCGCCAACGCGGCCGTGTCGGGGTTCGCCCATGCGGTGGCGATGTCGTCGCCGCGCAGGGCTGCGACGGTGGCGGACAGCAATGCGATGACCTCGGAACCGGACCGCGCCCGCGCGAAGAATCCGCCGTCGGCGTGGGCGACGACGGCGAGCACGTCGGCGACCTGCCGCGGCGACGCCGACGCGATCAGACCGGGGATGCGGTGCGCTTCGACGATCTGCGTGACCGCGTCGAGCGTCGGTCCGTCACCGAGGTCGGGAAACAGAACCAGCGGCGACGGGACGCGCAGGGCGGTGGCGTCGTCGATGGTCTCGGCGTCGACGTCGAGGTGGAACCGGACGGCTTCGTAGACGGCGCGGGATCCTCGGAGTTCGTCGGGATCGATGTCGAGGTCGACGACGAGTCTGCCGAGCGCGGGTTCCCCCGGGTGGTCGCGCAACACCGATGCGGACACGATTGCCGGACCGCTCGTCACCTCGTCGGCATCCCGCTCGACTCGCTCGGAGCTGCGGGAACGCTGGTGGAGGAGGCCGGCGACGAGGGCTCCCGGTTCCGGCCGGTGGGGTACGCCCAGGGTCAGGGGAATGGACACGGCTCTCACGCTAGCGCGGAGGAATTTCGGACGTGCACTTGCGATAGCGGCTTCCGTGATTTAACTTAGGTTTGCCTCACCTACTAGCAATCGCATCGGAGGAGCCCATGATCGGCGCCACGACGACCGGACCGTCCACCGCAGAACGAGTCCGCAGCGCCTGTGCGCGTGCCGAGGGTGCGGCATTGGCGATCGAAGGCAGCGAACCCGTCGTCACCACGCTCCATCACCTACGTTCCAACGGTGAAGTAGTGCTTGCGGTGCCCAGCGATTCTGCTACCGGCGCCATTGCGTGGCAGTCGACCCGTGCAGGGGTCCCGGCTGTCCTCGAACTGACCGATCACGCACCACTGGCGTTGCGTGAACCGGTTCGTTCGTTGGTGTGGCTGCGCGGCGAGCTGCGGCCCGTACCGGAGTCGCTCATGCGACCCATGGCCGGTGCCGTCGCCGCCGAGCACCCACACCCCGCACTGCTCGACGTCGGACATTCGACGGTGTTACTGCGGCTGATCCTCACCTCGGCCGTCGTCGCGGACAGCACCGGCGCCGAGCCGGTCGCCGTCGACGACCTGCTCTCCGCCGAGCCGGATCCGTTCTGGGAGATGGAAACCAGCTGGCTGCAGCACCTCGACGAGGACCATGCAGATCTCGTCAACCAACTTGCCCGACGCCTCCCGCCGTCGCTGCGGCAGGGACGCATCCGACCTCTCGGCATCGATCGATACGGCATCAGGTTGCGCATCGAGAGCGACTACGGCGACAACGACGTTCGCCTCGGTTTCGCCGAACCCGTCGACGACACCATGGCACTGAGCCGTGCACTCCGCGTACTCGCTGGATGCCCGTTCCTGAACGGATTGCGCGCACGGGGCTAGCTCATACTTGATCCGTGATCGATCTGAAGGGCTGGATCAACCCGCCGAACTCGGCCGTCGACCCACCGCTGGAACCGCGAGAACGACGAGTGATCAAGATCGAGATCGCGATCGTTCTGCTGGTGACCTTCGGGCTCAGCGGCGCGAGCAGCATCCTCTCCCTCGTCGAAGATGCCTTGCTCGCGGGCAGTCTGTCCGACCAATCGGTAGCGCTGAACACGTCGAACTCCTCCCTCGGTGTCATCGATCTGCTGTACCAAGTACTGCGCATCCTGCGACTGTGCGCGTGGGGAGCCCTCGGTCTGTACCTACTGTGGCGCGCCGGGCTGGGGCCGCGGCTCGTCGGGCTCGCGAAACCGAAGCTCGGGAAGGATGTGCTGGCCGGCGTCGGGCTGGCCGCGCTGATCGGCCTGCCAGGCCTGGTGTTCTACCTCGTCGGAAACGCCGTCGGACTCAATCTCACCGTTGTCCCCAGCACGATCGACGACACCTGGTGGCGCATTCCCGCCCTCGTGACCTTCGCCTTCGCCAACTCCGGCGCCGAGGAGATACTCGTCGTTGCCTACCTGATCTCCCGATTGCGGAAGCTCGGACTCGGCGAGAACTCGTCACTGCTGCTCTCCGCCCTGCTCCGCGGCTCGTACCACCTCTATCAGGGCCTCGGAGCCGGCGTCGGGAACTTCCTGATGGGCCTGGTGTTCGGACGGTTCTGGCAGAAGACCAACCGTCTGTGGCCCCTGCTCATCGCCCACGCCCTCATCGACATCGTCGCTTTCGTCGGCTACGCCCTCCTCCGCGACCATCTCTCCTGGCTACCCTAGATTTGTAGGTACATTCGACGGGTGAACGACGACGACCGCAGAAGACGAGGCACCCCGCCACAGGGTCCACCTGCTGCGCCTCGAGATCCAGGGCGTCGTACACCTCCGCCCGGTTACCGGCCACCGCCGCCGGCCGGGTCTCAGCCGCCGCCCGGTTCTCCGCCGCCGCCCGGTCATCGTCAGCCGCCGCCTCCGGCCGATCGCCGCCCGCCTCCCGCCGGCGGCCGGCCGCACGACGGTTATCGGCCGCCCCCTCCCGGTCCTCGCCCGCCGCTCCCGCCGCGGCAGGAGGGCACTCAGATCATTCGACGCGACGGCCGGCCGGACTCGCACCGGCCATCGGCGTCGCAGCAGGCGTGGTCGCAGGCACCCGAGCCGGGAGTCGTTTCACGCGATCGCACCGCCGGATATCGCCCGACCGAGCAGTATCCGCCTCGGGACAGACCCGATCGCTACAACGGTGATCACGCGCCGCGGCAGACTCCTCAGCCGTACGTCGAGGAACCTCCACGTCGCCGAACTCCTCCGCCCCCGCAGCGAGCCCTTCGACGGCCCGAGCCAGCGAAGCCTCCTCGGGTTCGCAAGAAGCGGCACTGGGGTCGACGCTTCGGCCTGACGTTCCTGGTGCTGCTTCTGGTCGTCGGCGGGTTGGTCTACTACGTGGACAGCTCGCTCACCCGCGTCGATGCGCTGACGAGCTACGACGGACGCATCGCGGACACACCGGGCACCAACTGGTTGCTCGTCGGCTCCGATTCTCGAACCGGTTTGACGCCCGAGCAGGAGGCATCGCTGTCGACGGGTGGCGAGACAGGTCCGTCTCGCACGGACACGATCATTCTCATCCACATTCCCGAGGGTGGCGGCGCCACGACGATGGTCAGCCTCCCGCGTGACTCGTACGTGTCGATCCCCGGTTACGGCCAGGACAAACTGAATGCGGCATTCGCGTTCGAAGGCGCGCCCCTGCTGGTGCAGACAGTGGAAGGTGCGACGGGTCTGCGCATCGACCACTACGCGGAGATCGGTTTCGGCGGCTTCGCGGGAATTGTCGACGCTGTCGGCGGCGTCGACGTCTGCCTGCAGAACGCGATTTCCGATCCCCTCGCCGGGATCGATCTGCCCGCCGGATGCCAGGAACTGGCCGGATCGGACGCCCTCGGATTCGTTCGCACCCGCGCGACCGCGCTCGCCGACATCGACCGCATGAACAATCAACGCCAGTTCATGTCCGCCCTGCTGGACAAGGCGACGAGTCCGTCGACGTTCCTCAATCCGTTCCGTCTGTGGCCTTTGGTCAAGGACGCAGCCGGGTCTCTCAGCGTCGACGACGGTGATCACATCTGGAATCTCGGCGCCCTCGCCTGGGCCATGCGCGGAGACCTCGTCACGACGACGGTGCCCGTCGCTGGATTCGAGAACACCGACGTCGGCAACGTTCTGCTGTGGGATTCCGACCGCGCCTCGCAGTTCTTCGGACTGCTGGCGGACGACCAGCAGATTCCGGAGGACCTCAGGACGTCAGGGCCCTGACGCAGGAGTGGAGCCTGCGGAACGACCGGGGACCTGACGCAGGAGTGGAGCCTGCGGAACGACCGGGCTCGAGCAACCCCCAGCGGTAATCTGGGGTGCATGACTTCGAGCGACGGCAGCAACGCTTTTCACGACCTACTCCGCGCTCAGGTGCATCACGAGTTCACGGCGTCTCATCAGTACTTCGCGATTGCAGTGTGGTTCGAGACCAACGATCTCCCTCAGCTCGCGGCGAGGTTCTACGCACAGGCGGCCGAGGAACGCGGGCACGCTTTGATGATCGTGCATTACCTCATCGAGCGAAAGGTGAAGGTCGGGATCTCGGGGATCGGCGACGTCGTCGACGAGTTCTCGAAGGTCGCCGAACCTGTCGAGTTGGCGCTTGCTCAGGAGAAACGGGTGACCGAGCAGATCACCGCACTCGCGCGTACGGCACGGGACAACGGTGACTACATCGGCGAGCAGTTCATGCAGTGGTTCCTGCAGGAGCAGGTCGAGGAAGTGGCCAGCATGAGGAGCCTGCTGAACATCGTGCACCGGGCAGGCAATCAACTGTTCGACGTCGAGACGTACGTTGCGAGGGAGACCGCCGCGCGAGTGAACCGCACCACAAACGCTCCGAAACAAGCCGGCGCAGTATGACTTTCTCGCTGGTCATAGTCAAGAATTAGGGCCTGTTTATTTAGGCAACCTTGACCTCAATAAGGGTGAACTTGGGTGACAACAGCCCCTGACCTGCATATTCTCTTCACCATGAGCGCAGACGTCAAAGAAACCAACCACTCCAAATTCCACGCACTCCTCCGTGATCAGATCCGGAACGAGTTCAACGCGTCGCACCAGTACATCGCCACGGCGGTCTACTTCGCCAACACCGACCTGCCGCAGTTGGCCAAGCACTTCTACGCGCAAGCTGTCGAAGAGCGCAACCACGCCATGATGATCGTCCAGTACTTCCTGGACCGCGACATCACCGTCGAGCTCACCGGAGTCGACGGCGCGAAGTCCGTCTTCACCGACGCCCGCGAGCCGATCGCTCTGGCGCTTGCCCAGGAAGAGACCGTCACCGAGCAGATCATCGCGCTCGCGAGCACCGCACGCGAAGAGGGCGACTACCTCGGCGAGCAGTTCATGCAGTGGTTCCTCAAGGAGCAGGTCGAGGAAGTTGCGAGCATGAAGACGCTGCTCAACGTCGCGGACCGTGCCGGACACAACCTGTTCGACCTCGAGCAGTTCGTTGCTCGTGAGTACAGCAACACTGTCCCCTCGGACAGCGGTGCACCTCAGGCTGCCGGCGGCGCCATCTAAGTCGCACGTCCCGCGCTCGTGAGTGGAAATGTGTCCTAGCGGACACATTTCCACTCACCACGGATTATCTGAGCGTCACCTGACGCCCACGCAGTCCGTCGCGCGACCGCCGCTGCTCCGAGGTCAGCGGCGCATCCACAGCCAAAGCCTCGGCAAGCTTGCTTCCGAACTGAACGGTGGGCGCGGCCCATTCCGTCGGGTGCATCTCCGGATCCAAATCGAACACGGGCACGAGCAGCCCGTGAGTCCGGAACGAACCGGCGTATCGAGAGCCCTCGCCGAGCGTCAGATCACCGGCAGCGTGCAGACGCGCCAACGCGAGCATCAGCTCGTCCTCGCTTTCCGGACGAACCCACCGCAGGTGCGCTTTGTCGCCCGCATCGACCCACCACGCCGCAGTCAGGCCCTCACCTTCGAGGCGAGCCGACGGCATGATGGCCCCATTGGCACGCTCCACCGTCGCCGCGACGTCGGCAGCAGGCTCAGCGCCCTCGGGAAGCCACCAGTTGAAATCCTGGTGCACGGTGATGTCGAGTTCCAGCGTCGGATCCAGCACCTCCGACAGCGCAGGAGTGTTGCCGTCCGGCCCAGCCGACTCCAACGACTCACCCGGCTGCGCGATGGACGCCCACGACAACGCACTGGACAGGTCGGCCGCGACATTCCGCGAATGCACCTGCACCTGCAGGCCAGCGAAGCCCCGCACGTCCCCGCTCTCCTCGCGCACCAGCGCAGCAACCGCACCGGGCAACACCGTCGCCACCGTCAGCGTGCGACCGTCCACCACGACCGGTGCCGTCGCCGACGGAACGAACTCACGCATCGCAACGAGATCGCACTCGGCCTGCACGCCATGGAACGGCCGCACCGGCGCCGCGGACAGGTTCTCCCGCTCGGCCGCACGCTGAGCGAGCTTCGCTGCGCGATTACTGTCCTGCTTCGGACCACTGTTTCTTTTGCTCTTACCCACGACCGAAACCTACAGGGTCTCCCCACCTGCACGTCCAGCAAGCCCAATGCTCCAGCTCACTCCGCAGGCTCCGCTCTGCCTCACCGGCTCACTCCGCAGGCTCCGCTCCTGCCCCACCGAGTCACTCCGCAGGCTCCGCTCCTGCCCCACCGAGTCACTCCGCAGGCTCCGCTCCCGCCCCACCGAGTCACTCCGCAGGCTCCGCTCCTGCCAACCAGGCGCGGGTGCGCGCTGGGTTGTTCGTGGCAATCCACCCGACGCCCAGTTCACGGCACAGGTCGACATCAGCCTTGTCGTCGACGGTCCACACATACGTCGCGCGTCCCGACGCCGCAGCCCGGTCGACTATCGACGGGTGCTCGCGCAGGCTCTTGATCGAGGGCCCTACTGCCGTGGCACCGACGGTGGTGGCCGCGCCGCCCCCGAGATAGTGCGACGAGTCGCCGAGGAGAACTGTCGGCAGCATCGGCGCGGCTCGTCTGATTCGCCAGACAGCGGTGGCCGCAAAGGACATGATCACTGCCCGCGAATGGTCGGCGGACGCAGGTTGGCCGATGCCGAAACGGTGGAGTTCGGCCAGCACCTTGCTCTCGATGAGCGACCCGTAGCGCACCGGATGCTTGGTTTCGATGAACAGCTTCGTCGGTTTGGACGTCCAGTCCAGCACCAGCTGAATCAGGTCGCTGAGTGTCAGCAGATCGGCGGGCTCGGCGCCGTCGCCGTAGTCGTAACCCCGGAGGGTGTCGTAATCCAGCTCGCTGACGATTCCGGTGCCGGAGGACGTGCGGTCGATTCTCCGGTCGTGCACGCACACGATGTGGCCGTCGCGGGTGAGCCGAACGTCGCACTCGAGGCCGTCGGCACCGTCGCGAAGCGCCAGGTCGTACGCAGCGAGCGTGTGCTCCTTCTTTTCCGCCGACGCTCCGCGATGCGCAACGACGAACGGTCCACGACGATCTCCGCTCACGACGCCGCCGCCTTCTCCGTTTCGGTGACCGAACGTGACGTTCGGTCACTCTGAGTGACCGAACGGTTCGTTCGGTCCGGGAGGGGGACGTCGGCGACGGTTTCACGTGGAACCGAGACGACCCATCGCGTCGGCGAGGGTTTGTGGGTGCCGCGCCAGCCGAGGTCGTCGATGCTGTGGAGGAGGTGGACGGTCCACAGGGCGGTGAGGACGCCCACCAGGGCGACGATGGCGGAGAGCAGTACGCCGTCGGCCTGTGCTTGGAGGGAGTCGCGCAGCCGCCAGAGGGATGCGGCGACGACGAGTGCCCAGTTCAGGACCCACAGTCCCCACCAGATGCGGATGTCACGGACCAGACGTGGCTTGCCGACGCCGGCTTTGGCGTCGGCCAACTCGGTGAGAAAGACCCCGGGCAGCGCGAGAGACAGCACCGGAACGAGTGTTCCGACGAAGATGGTGCGCGACGAGCGTGGATCTCGTGTGCCGGCTCGTTCGAAGAAGATCCGTCGTCGATCCACCAACCAGCAGGCGGATCCGACGGCTGCGGCGATTCCGATGACGATCGACGCGGTCTCGGCGAACAGCACCAACGCGTCGGACGTCACGAGGGTCATCTGCCCGACGAGGCGCGTGCGGTTGTACAACAGGATCCCGTACCGGAACAGCTCCGCTGCTGCGGCGAGGCCGAGCAACGACGCGGCCAGTACCAGCAGACCGGGCGCGGCGCCTGCCCAACGTCGAAGTCGCGGTTCCCGTTCCTGGACGTTCGATACGGGTTGATCTATCAGACCCCAGCGCGGGATCTCGTCGTACTTCGGTGTCGCGGTGCGGCGTGGATGCGACGGACCGGCCGGCCGCGAGGTCTTGTTCCGTGCTTTCTTGGCGACCCAGCGGAAGTTGCGGGTACCGGTTGCGGGCGCTTGCGCGGACACCGGAGACAGCAGCACGCCGTGGCAGCGCGGACACCACACTGCCGGTCGCGTTCCGACGGGCCACCGCGTCGCGCAGCGGGCACAGACCTGAAAAGCGGACACTAGACGATTCTCGCCTCGGCGCCGTCGTCGCGCACGAGTGGACGGCCTGCGTGCTGCCACGCCGACATGCCGCCGTCGACGTTGGTGGCCTCGTATCCGATCTGCGCGAGGTATTCGACGACGCGGAGCGAGCGCCCGCCTGCCTTGCACACGACGTACAAGTCCGCGTCGGCGTCGATCTCACCGATGCGGGACGGCACTTCGGCCATCGGGATGTGCACGGCACCGGGTGCGTGGCCCTGTTGCCACTCCTCGTTCTCACGGACGTCGAGCAGAATCACCGACTCGCTCAGCTCGGTGGGTAGCTGGGCGACGGTCACTGAGGGCAGATCCGGAGCAGACACAAAACGATCTTGTCACGCAATCCACTGGCCCTGCCACCCGTTCCCTGTGGATGGAGGGAGGAAGTTATCCACACTATCCACAGACCGATCCACAGAAACCGGACATCTGCCGGTTTCATCCACAGGCCCGGAGGGTCTCAGCTCGATTCCCTAGACTCGATTCCATGGCCTCCATCGAACTTCGTATCTTCACCGAACCTCAGCAAGGCGCCACCTACGACGATCTTCTTCGCGTCGCCCAGACTGCAGAAAATCTGGGCTACGGCGCGTTTTTCCGCTCCGATCACTATCTGGCGATGAACTCGGACGGCCTGCCCGGTCCGACGGACGCGTGGATCACGCTCGCCGGAATTGCACGCGAAACGAAGACGATCCGCCTCGGAACTCTCGTCACGTCGGCCACCTTCCGTTATCCCGGGCCGCTGGCCATCAGTGTCGCGCAGGTCGACGCGATGAGCGGGGGCCGAGTCGATTTCGGTCTCGGCGCGGGATGGTTCGAGGAGGAGCACTCGGCGTACGGCATTCCGTTCCCGCCGCTGGGCGAGCGCTTCGACAAGCTCGAGGAGTCGCTGGCCGTCATCACCGGCCTGTGGGAGACCCCCGTCGGCGAGACGTTCTCGTACGACGGCAAGCACTTCCCCATCGTCGACTCGCCTGCGCTTCCCAAACCCGCGCAGTCCCCACGCCCACCGATCCTGATCGGCGGTGGCGGCAAGAAGCGCACCCCGGCGTTGGCCGCGAAGTACGCCGACGAGTTCAACATCCCGTTCGCCTCGCTGGAGGCCACCGGAACGCAGTTCGATCGAGTGCGAGCGGCAGCGGCCCAGACCGGACGAGAACTGGTGTATTCGAGCGCGCTCGTGCTGTGCTGCGGCAAGTCCGAGGAGGAGATCGCTCGACGCGCCGCTGCGATCGGTCGTGACGTGTCCGAGCTGCGGGAGAACGGTGCAGCTGGTTCCCCCGCGGAACTGGTGGACAGGATCGGGCGTTACGGCGAACTCGGGGCATCCCGGGTGTACCTGCAGGTCCTCGACCTGGCCGATCTGGACCATCTGGAACTGGTGGCGTCGGAGGTCATGCCTCAGCTCTGAACCCTCAGCTCTGGACCCTCAGCTCTGAACCCTCGGCTCTGAACCCGCTTCGGCCCGTGCGCGCCTGCCTCAGGCGTGCGCGGGTCGACGCAGTCGGCCGCCCAGCCAGCGTGCAGCGGGAGTCTCGACCCATCGGTAGACGATTTCCGACACGGCGGCCGTGGCGACGAGAAACGCGAGGACCGCGCCCGTCGGGCCGGTGTACGGAACGACGTTCTCGTACACCCGATAGAGAATCAGTGTGTGGACCAGGTAGATCGCGTAGCTGCGGGTCCCCGTCCAGCGAACGATCGCCCAGTGCGCGATCCTGCCGTCGTACCGCGCGAGGAGCAGGACCAGACCGGTGACGACGACGATGGTCCACATGTACTGATCACCCGCCCAGTACGCGTGGACGTCGGTTGCCAGTCGCACCACCTCGGCCTGCGCGATGACCGAGACGGCAACCCATCTCCAGCTGATGATCCTGGCCCACCCGAGGTAAACGATCTGCCCGAGGAACAGCGTCGGGAGCGTCGCGGCGATCTTCGACAGCATCGGCACCGACCACGGCTGCGGGATGTAGAGGTTGTAGATCAGCACCGCCGCACACAAAAAAGCACCGACGAGGGGAACGACGACGGGCCACTTCCGCAGGATGTCGCGGGCCGCGACGCAGTACAGATAGAACATCAGCTGGACCGTCAACGTCCAGGTGACGCCCAGTACGGCGACTTCGGGCTTCAGAAAGAATCCGCCGAGCACGAAGCTGAGCGCGGCTTCGGAGTTGCTGATCCCGTTCTGACCGCTGAACATGCCGTTGATACCGAGACGCACCAGCAGAATGGCCAGCGCGACGGAGACCCACAGGGCCGGGACCAGGCGAGAGAGCCTGCTGACCGCGAAATCCCGTCGCGATTGCCGCATTGCCGAGCGGGTCACAAGCAGTCCGGTGAGGAGCATGAAGATCGCGACGCCGACGAACGAGAGATGGTTGTTGAGGCCGGCTTCCTGGATGAACACCCGGTAGACGACGTCGATCATCCACCAGCCTTCACCGCGGTCATCGATCAGGTAAAACGAGATGTGCGAGTAGAGAACGGCGAGCACCGCGATCAACCGCAGCAGGTTGGCGCCGTCGAGTTGAACCCTCGGCGCGTACACGTCCGTGACCGCCTGTCGGGCGTCGACCGCATCGGTCGACCTGCGATGGGGGCTCACGGCGGCCAGTCTAGATTCCTGTTCACCTGCCGGACCAATCGTGGCGCCGAGCTGTGACCTCGCCGTGACCTCCCGAGGCTGCCACGCAGGCGTGGTTTTATTCCGAGAAATGCGTCTCGAGTACAACAGTTGCACTGGGGGTACTAATGAGATTGGGTTGAACCCGAGAGAAGATCCGCAGCATTACGCGCCGCACTTCGTTCGATGAAGCCGGCGTCGACAAAGAAGGGAACCACGTGTCCGAGTACACCTTGCCCGACCTTGATTTCGATTACTCCGCCCTCGAGCCACACATCTCGGGCGAGATCAACGAACTGCACCACTCCAAGCACCACGCAACGTACGTCGCCGGCGCCAACACTGCGCTCGAGAAGCTCGCTGCAGCCCGCGAAGCCGAGGATCACGGCTCGATCTTCCTGCTCGAGAAGAACCTCGCGTTCCACCTCGGCGGCCACGTCAACCACTCCATCTGGTGGAAGAACCTCTCCCCCAACGGTGGCGACAAGCCCGAGGGCGAGCTCGGCGCAGCTATCGACGACCAGTTCGGTTCGTTCGACAAGTTCCGCGCACAGTTCACCGCTGCAGCCAACGGTCTGCAGGGCTCCGGCTGGGCCGTTCTCGGCTACGACTCGCTCGGCAAGAAGCTGCTGACGTTCCAGCTCTACGATCAGCAGGCCAACGTGCCGCTGGGCATCATCCCGCTGCTCCAGGTCGACATGTGGGAGCACGCCTTCTACCTGCAGTACAAGAACGTCAAGGCCGATTACGTCAAGGCGTTCTGGAACGTCGTGAACTGGGCCGACGTCCAGGCTCGCTTCGAGGCAGCCACGTCGAAGACTCCGGGTCTGATCTTCCCGTAACTCTTCCGCACCGCAGAGGGCCATCACGCATCGCCGTGGTGGCCCTTTTCGTATTGTGCTCGTTAGCACTCGACACGGCTTGTGTGCCAGCACGTTTCTGGGTCATATTGGGGTGTACCCAGCGTGGCGTACCGGATATTTCTGGGCGAACGAGGAGTGCACATGAGCGATCGCGATCTGATCGGCGTTTCCCCTTTCCATGCCGCAGGGCTGCTGCGCGGGTTCGTGATCTCCGGGCGGTGGCCGGATACGACGAAGGAATGGGCGCAGTTTCTCGTGCTGGCCGTCCAGGTCGCATCGATGCCGGGCCTACTCACGACGTCGACGGTCTTCGGGGCACGCGAGGAGCTTCCCGACGATCCGGCCCCCGGAACCATAGGTCTCGTCCTCGCCGAGGGGCCTGTCGTGGGTGAGACAGCTGTCACACCCGAACGGTTCGCGCACCACCAGCCGGCGGCGATGTTGATGCTGCATCCACCGTCGGAAACCACCCCGTCGCTACCCGAATGCGCGGGTGCGGCGTCCGGATGTGTCCTTCTTCCCGGCCTGCCGCATCTCGGCCTCGATCACCGTGCTGCCTGGGTGGAAGCCGAATCCGACGGGACCGTGACCTCGATGGTGAGTCGCATCGGCCTCGACCCGATCAGCGATCCCGACACTGCAGTTTTGGCCATGCTCCTCGCCTCCTGAACGGGGCCCGTACAAGAGTTTTCGGGTTCCCAAACTTGCTGCGGCATTGGACTTTTCGGTGTCGTCCTCCTACTGTTGACAGCAGCGAAGGGGAGTAGCCCCCAATCACAGTGTCGACATACTGGTCCGCAATCGGGCCCGGCACCGTGAACCGATACCGCACACGCACACGCTGCGTGCTCGGCGCCGGTGGGCGAGACCTTCGGTCATTCAGACGACCGAAGGAGTGTCTCCACATGCTGTCCGCGTTGCTGCTGAGTTTCGCAGTCATCTTCGTCGCCGAACTCGGCGACAAATCACAGCTCATGGCCATGACGTTCGCCTTGCGCTACAAGTGGTACGTCGTCATCGGCGGCATCACGATCGCCACCACCGTCACCCACCTCGTGTCGGTCGCCGTCGGCCATTTCCTCGGACTGTCGATCCCCACTCACCTGATCTCGATCGTCGCCGGTATCGCCTTCGTCATCTTCGGACTGTGGACGATCAAGGGAGACAAGCTTTCCGACGACGAAGGCGACAAGGCCTCCAAGGTCACCCGCTCGGCGTTCATCGCAATCGCGTCGGCATTCTTCCTCGCCGAACTCGGCGACAAGACCATGCTCGCCACCGTCACCCTCGCCGCGGACAACAACTGGGTCGGAGTCTGGATCGGCTCGACCGTCGGCATGGTCGCAGCGGACGCCCTCGCCATCGTCGTGGGCGCAGTCCTGGGCAAGCATCTGCCGGAGCGCATCATCCAGTTCGGTGCCGCGATCCTGTTCTTCGTGTTCGGCGTCTCGCTGTTCTTCGAGGGCGTCATGCCCGGAACGTCCGCGCCCGTGATCGCCGGCGGCGTCGTTCTCGCCCTGTCGGTTGCCGTGTGGGGGGCAATCGCCGCTGTCCGGCGCCGTCGCCCTGTGCCGGCCGAGGTATTGAACGACAAGTAAGAACCGACGTATCATCTGCCCCGATCAGAACCAGGGGCACATGACAACCATCGACGACATTCCCAGCAGGAAGCTGCGCAGTACCACCCACGACGACAACACGTCGTCGGAGCGGCTTCTCCGGACGGTAGCGCGCTTCGTCGCCGCCGGTTACCTCATCTACTTCGCGATTCTGCTGCCGGATTTCCTCCGCACGGCGTATGTCACGGAATCCTGGTGGACGCCCACAGCGATGATCGCCGTGTTCGGAACCGGACTGTCCATGGGTTTCGCCTCCCTGGCCGCGGACACCAAGTGGATCCGAGTCACCGGTGCCGTCGCGACATTCGCCTTCCTGGCCGCTGCACTGAGCTGGTGGCTCGCATGGGACACCTCCGTCGTCGACACCAACGGGATGCCCCTGGCGTCGTTCCCCGGCCTGGCGGGACTGGCCGCGGCCGCGTCGCTGCCGTCGTGGCTGGCCTTCGCACAGTTGACCGTCACTGTCGTCTCGGTTCAGCTCAGCATCAACATCCTCCGCGGTCCACTGCTGGACGGCCCGTTGCTGGCGGACATCACGTTCGCGCTGATGTTCTGTTCCATCTTCGTGGCCGCCACCCTCGGCGTCATCCGCACCGCGCGCATTCTCGACAGCACGCGCGACACCACCCATCGACAGGCGGCGACGGAGGCTGCGGTGAGCGCCCGGGCCGTCGAGCGGGAACGTTTCGACGCGCTCATCCATGACGGGGTGCTGTCCTCCCTCCTCGCGGTGGCTCGCCTCGGTCGCACCGAGGGAGTGATCCGACAGACCGAACACACTCTCGCTCAGCTGGACTCGCTGCGAAATCACTCGTCCGCCACGACGTTCGATGTCGACGAGGCGCTCGCCCGGTTACGTTCGGCCGCAACGAATGTCGATGAGGAGATCGAAATCGCCGTCGAATCACGCACCGACGCTTTGTATCCCGCCGAGGTCATCCGCACGGCCAGTGCCGCCTTGGCCGAGGCAGTTCGCAACAGCGTCACGCACGCAGGTTCCGACGCGACGCGGGTCGCGACGTTGTCGCTGCGAAAGGACGACATCTCCATCGTGCTGTCCGACGACGGGTCCGGGTTCGACCCCGCATCGGTCGCGCCGCATCGCATGGGGATCGCGGTGAGCATCGTCGGACGCATGCGCAGCCTGCCCGGTGGCTCCGCGCGCGTCGACTCGGACAAGAACGACGGTGGCACGACGGTGGCACTGCACTGGTCGGCACCGTCGTGATCGGCACCGTCGTGAACGGCACCCGGAGCGGGGACGACGCGTGTCAGGACGGCTCGGGCCAGGATATTCGCGACCTCATCGGACTGCGGTCGCGATTCGCGACGGGACTGGTCGCCCTCTACATCTTCACGTGTTTCCTCTGCGCGGCAGCAACGTTGGACGGAGTGAGCTCCCCGTGGCCGATCTTCGTCTCCGCTGGGTTGTGCTCGATCGGTGCGATCACGATGATCACCGCACCAGGAGATCCACTGCCGTGGCGGCACACCGCCTTCATCGCTGCCCTCGGCCCCGTCAGCTGCGCGTTGACCTACAGCGTAATTCCCGTTCCGGTCAGCAGCCCGCTGCAGACCTGGCCGCTGGGCACGAGCGTCGCACTGTTCACGGCCCTGTGTGTGCGAGGGCGAACGTCGGCGGCGTGGGCCGGGCTGGGGACGACGGTTGCCGTGACGATCTTCTGGTCCGTCCAGACCGGGCAGGGCGCCGCCTACGGCATCGCCTTCGGCGTCATCAACGCTGCCCCACTGCTGATGTCGACGTTCTTCGCGTTCACGCTCCGGCCCCTCGCTCGCTCCGTCTTCGCGCTGCGTGACCAGTCGACGACGCGAGTCGCATCCGAGGCGGCCGCCGCAGCCGTGCTCGAAGAGCGTGACTCGCAACTGCGTCGGCTCGACGAACTCGCTCGCCCACTCCTCGAACGCACAGTCCACGGCCCCGACCTGGCTCCCGAGGAGATCGCGTCGTACACCCTGCTCGAAGCCGAGTTGCGGGATTCGTTGCGTGCACGTGCACTCGTCACCGATCGTCTACGCACGTCGGTTCGGACGGCACGCGACCGCGGAGTCAGCGTCGTACTCCTCGACGACCGCGCCGACGTCGAACTCGACACCGCGGTGCGCGACCTCGTCGTCGACTCCGCAGCAGAGCACATCGACCGGATGCCGAGCGGATCGGCGACCCTGCGGCTGCTCCCCGCAGGCCGACCCGCCCTCGCCACGATGCTCGTCGATTCCGAACGGACCTACCGAATCGAATACGAGCACGACGGTCGAGCCCACGAAATCAGTAACTGACACCGAGTGTGATCCACTCCACTTCTGTCACGCCGCTGGGCGCGTCTCACTGCTGTCCGGTTATGGTGCAGGACGAGACAATCACGGTCAGCGCTGATCGTTTGCGCCGATCGTCCACCGCTCTAGTCGAGGAGATGTGTACGTGGAGATTTCGGGAACAGCAGCGTTGGTCACAGGCGGGGCATCCGGCCTCGGTGCGGCAACGGCCAAGCGCCTCGCCGACGCCGGGGTGACGGTCTTCGGCCTCGACCTGGCCCAGTCGATCGAGCGGGCGGGCGACAGCGTGCCCGCCGGCGTCACGCTCATCGCCGCCGACGTCACCAGCGAAGCCGACGTCGAGGCAGCCCTCGACACCATCACCGCGTCCGGCGTGCCCCTGCGGATCGTCGTCAACTGCGCCGGTGTCGGCTGGGCGGGACGCATCCTGTCGAAGAAGGGCCCGCACGAGCTCGAGCTCTTCCGCACCGTCATCACCATCAACCTGCTGGGCACGTTCAACGTGATGCGCCTCGCCGCCAACCGAATTCAGTCACTCCCGACGGTCGACGACGCAGGCCAGCGCGGCATCATCATCAACACCGCCTCCGTCGCCGCCTTCGAAGGCCAGATCGGCCAAATCGCGTACACGGCATCCAAGGGCGGAGTGCACGCAATGACCATCACCGCCGCCCGCGACCTTGCCCAGGTCGGCATCCGCGTCAACACCATTGCCCCCGGAATCGTGGACACCCCGATGCTCGCCGGCGTCACCGAGGAGTACCGCAAGGGCCTCGAAGCGAGCGTCCCGTTCCCCTCACGCCTCGCACAACCCGCGGAATACGCACAGCTGGTCCAGATGCTCGCCGAGCACGACTACCTCAACGGCGAAACCATCCGCATGGACGGCGCAATCCGCATGGCGCCGCGGTAGAGGTCTACCGGGCCGGACAGCCGGGATCTCAGGCTCGGGCGCGTAACGATGCGAGGGTGGGAATCTCGAGGTCCGCGCGGTCGGTCATCCACTCGCGCAGGACTTTCGTGGCCTGGACGTCGTCTTCGTTGTAGACGAGCAACCGCTCGCGCTGAGTGAGGTCGGGTTCTCCGTCGTAGCCGACGGCGTCGCGGTACCAACCCATGGACGCCTCGCCGCCGGCTTCGTCGTCACGCCAGGTGAACCCGGCAACGGGGGCGATTTTCTTCAGCCCTTTGCCGCCGGGGCAGATGAATTGGTCGCTGACGGCCTGGTAGATGTCCACCCATTGTTCACTGTCGATGAATTCGCGGATCTCGGCCTCGGTGGGCACGCCGGGTACGGCGCTGAAGCGTCGGGCAGAATCGAGGAGCCATTTGTCCTCGGCCTGACGCGAGTAGCAGTACGCAGCAAAGGTTTTGCCGCGTGCAGCGGCGTCGCGGCGCTTGCCCATCAGCCAGCCCCAGAACTCTGCGAACGATCGTCCTTCGTCGACGGTCGGCAACGGATCCCAGGTCACGAATCCTCGGTAGACCGCGGGCTGCCCTCCCTGCTCGGTGAGCAGCGTGCCCCACAGGTAGGCGCCGTGCTCCTGGAAGCTCTCCATGTCCACGTCGACCTCGACGTCGGCGCGGTGCACCGTCGTTTTCTCGGTCCGACGCAGAAGCGGCACGTCCGCTCGCCACGCCGTCGCTGCGGCAACGGCGTCGTCGAAACTGCCGAACGGCCAATCCTCCGGCTCCGGGCCGGTCCAGTCCGCGAGGTCGTCGATGGTGAAGACGCCTTGCCTGCGCAGTACCTCGGCCCGCATCCCCGACGCCACCAGAGACACGTCGCGATTGGCGGTCAGCTGCGGTTTGCAATCCGACCACCACGAGCACGATCGGCATTCGCTTACTTGGGACGGCACGGTGAAGCTCTCGCCACGCGCCACCGCGAGGCGGTCCGCGAAGCGCGAATCGTATTCCGCGAACACGGTCTCGAGGTCGTGAACGAGGATGCACTCGGCGCGGTATCCGATTGCGCCACCGACCGCGGTGGACGATGCGAAGCCCTCTCGCTCGAGCATCCGATAGAGATGCGCGAGCCGCAGTTGGTCCCGCAGCTGGCTTCGCACCTTGCGACTCTCGTCGACGCTCGGTGCCCACTCGCCGAACGGGGTGGTGGTTGCCCCGCGGCCCGGGTCGGTGACCTTGTGATTGACGACGATGACCGGGATGTATCCGGAACCGGACGGATCGAGCATCAGCATCTCGCTGCGACCGCGTCGACCGTGCTCGTGGTCGAGAGGAAGCACGGCATTCCAGATCCAACGGGCCTTCCGCCTACACGCGGCCAGGGTCAGTTCCGCCGCGGTCCTGGCGTCGGGGGCGTCGATCTCCGTCCACCCGGGTGCGGTGGCCGCGAAGGACGTACGAGTGGCTTCGCGATGCGCTGCTGCAGCCTCACGCCGTTGCCGTACGCCAGGGTTCTCCGGTTCGTCGCGCTGCAGCGCTGAGTAGGCCGTGTCCAGGTACAGCCGATGACGGCACCGCGTCAGGGACCCGGCGTCGATGAGTACCGACGACCGTATTCCGGCTGACCGTGTCGCCGCGACAGGCTGGCTGTTCACAGTTGATGAGCCTATGTCCCCCCACCGACACGCCCCATGCGACCCACCGCTGCGTCAGCGATAGGCTGTGTGTCAGCCAGCGCGAATACCGCGCCCGAACCGTACCGAAGCTGACGTTAGGGGCCTTGTCGATGGGGTTGTTCCGCAAGCGCAAGGGTCGTGCCACTCGTAAGGCCGAGGCCAAGGCGCTCAAGCACAAGGCAACACTCGAGGCCAAGCTCGGAGCGAAGAACGAGCGCAAGCAACTGAAGTCCATCGCGAAGGCGCAGAACAAGCTGAGCGCGGTCGAGGCCAAGTCGCAGAAGAACGTCGAGAAGGCGCAGATCAGGACCCTTCAGGCGCAGCAGAAGGCGGCGCTGCAGGGGTCGTTCAACGCGGCTCAGGTGCGCAAGTACATCTCGATCGCACGGGTATTGATCCCCGTTCTGACCCCCATCGTCTACCGCGGCGCTGCGGTCCTGCGGAACCGTCTGGACGAGCGCAAGGCAGGCAAGCTGGGCGTCAACCCCGCCGAGCTGAGCGAGTACAGCGGCTACGGCGCGAAACTGAGCGCACGTATCGCTGGTTCGGAGAAGTCGCTCGCCCAGGTCACGGCCAACAGTTCCGACGCCGAGACTCGCAAGTTCTCCGACGCGATCTCCCAGCGCCTCACGGATCTGGGTACCGCGGTGCGGACGTCGGAGCAGATGCCTCCCGCACGTCGCAAGGCTGCGCACAACGCCATCTCGGCCGAGCTGGACGGCATCGAAGCCGACCTTCTGGCTCGTCTCGGCGTTCGGTAGTACTTCCGGTTCCATGAGGTCGCCCGCTGCTTCGCTTCGCGGCGGAGCTGTCGGCGCGACGACGGTGTCGCTGTCCGTGGCAGCGCACGGGTGGGCCGACGGTGGTTACCCCTCGGGTTCGGCGGCCGTGTTGGTGCTGATCGTGGGTCTCGGGATCGGTGTCGTCTCCGCTGTGCCGCGGTCCGGCCGCGCGACCGTGCCGTTGCTTCTTGCGGGGTTGTTGCTCGGTCAGTTCGCGTCGCACGTCGCCCTTGTCGTCGGGGATCCGCACGCGGTGATGCACGGCCACACGATTCTGCCGAGCCCGACCATGGCTGCATTCCATGTTGCCGCATCGGCACTGGCCGCGGTTTCGGTGTGCACGGCCGAGCGGCTGTACGGGCCGATCACGGCCGTGGTCCGATCGGTAGTGGATCCACCGCGTCGCCTCGCTGTTCCACCCAGACTCACCATCGCGGCCTCGAACCCGGTCTCCGCCGCAACATTCAAGTTCACGACATCCATCTCGAGGCGTGGCCCGCCGACGTCGGCGTGAATCTCCGATCATCTCTGCCACATCGTCTTTCGAGAAAGTACCCATCACCATGAACAGCTTGATTCGTCGTGCCTCGATCATCGCAGGCACCGCATCACTCACCCTCGTCGTCGGAGCGGGTGCGGCCTCCGCACACGTCTCGGTCGTCGCACCCGACGCCGCGCAGGGCGGATACGCCGTCCTGACCTTCCGCGTCCCCACCGAATCGGACACCGCTGCGACGTCGTCGGTCAAGGTCGAACTCCCGGGCCTCAATTCCGCACGCACCCAGCCGATTCCGGGTTGGACTTCGGTCGTGGACAAGAACGCCGAAGGCCTCGCCACCGCAGTCACGTGGACTGCGAGTCCGGGCGCAGAGGTGCTGCCCGGACAGTTCCAACAGTTCCTGCTGTCCGCGGGTCCCCTGCCCGAGGAGGACACCGTCAGCTTCCCGGCCGTCCAGACCTACAACGACGGCGAGGTCGTCGAGTGGACCGAGGAACCGGCCGCCGATGGAAGTGAACCCGAATACCCGGCGCCGTCGCTGACGCTCGCGGCCGCCGGTTCCGACGGTCACGGCGGTCATTCGGTATCGACTTCCACCGAGGCGTCGGATTCCACCGAGGCAGCACAAGGTTCCGAATCCGACACCACAGCACGCTGGCTCGCCGGCGGAGCACTGGTTCTCGGTGCCCTCGGTGCCGCACTCGGCATCGGCGCGACCGTGCGAGGACGCCGGTCATGAGAAAGCTGATCGTTGCCGCAGTCGCGATCTCGGCGCTGCTGATCGGCGCGCCCACGGCATCCGCTCACTCCGTGGTCACCGGGTCCACTCCGGCCGACGGTTCCGAGATCGCCGCAGGGCCTGCGCAGGTGGCGGTCTCGTTCAACGAAGTTCCGCAGTCGCAGTTCGCAACTCTGAACGTCGTCGGACCGGACGGCAACCTGTGGTCCAAGGGTGACCCGCGGATCGAAGGCCAGAGCATCGTCGTCGACGTCGGCGAACTCGGCCCGGCCGGCGAGTACACGATCGCCTACCGCGTGACGTCGGCCGACGGCCATCCCATCAGCGGCACGATCGGGTTCACGTTGACCACCGAGGGTGCAGGTACACCAGGTGCCGCGGCGTCCGCTACCGGAGGCGGCGAGTCCGACGACGACAGCGGCGGAGGAATCCCCGTGTGGATCTTCCTCGTCGCGGGTGTCCTCGTCTTCGCAGGTGGTCTCGCCTACGCGTTGCGCAAGCCGAAGGACAAGTAGCTGAGCGCGTTCCGCCGGTGGTGGGTGCTCGCCGCAGGGGCGGCGGGCATCGTCGGGGTGGGCCTGGCATGGTTGCTCGCCCACCCCGACGGCCCCGACCCGTCGTCGGTGCTCCGCGTTGTCGCGGACTGCCTCGGGGCGACGACGCTCGGGCTTGCTCTGCTGCGCACGGATCTGTTTCCGGATCGGTCGAAGCCTCCGGTGTGGCGCACCGCCGTCGTCGTCGGTGGCCTGTGGACCGCAGTCGAGACCGCGCTGCTGGCGACGGCGGCGACGGAGTCGTTCGGGGGTGGGATCAGCAGACTGTCGGTGTCGAACTTCGCGACGTTCCTCACCGACATCACCGTGGGGCAATTGGGTGTGGTGACCGTTGCATGCATCGCAGCGGCGGTGACGTATTCGTTGTTCGCGTATCGGACGGCGATGCCCTCGAACTCTGCGAGGCAGCGTGGGCGCTGTCTGTCCCCGGTACCCGTCGTCGTCCTCACCGTCGTCGCGCTCGTGGCGCGTCCTGTCACAGGGCACATGTCGCAGCAGGTCCTCGGCGCGTTGTTCGTGTCCGTGCACACCGTCGCGGCGTCGGTCTGGATCGGCGTTCTGGCCGCGATGGCCCTGACCTTGCGTGCGCGGGGCGCCTGGGCCGCAGTGTTGCCCGTGTATTCGCGCCTGGCGTGGTGGTCGGTGTGGATTCTCGCCGTGAGCGGCACCGTCAACGCTGCTGTGAAACTCGGTGGCTTGTCGGCCCTGGTCGACACCGGATACGGCCGTATCGTCCTCGGCAAGACCGTTCTTCTCGTCGTCCTCGTGGTGCTTGCCCGACGGTTGCGCGCCACCTGGCTGGTGTCGGTAGCCGCTCATCGCACGAAAGCCGACGAGTCGACTGTGCGTGCTGCCGTCCACGTCTGCGTGCTTGCTGTTGCATTCGGTTTGGCTGCTGCTCTGGCAACGACGGCGTAGTCCTTCACGACCCGTCCACTTCGCGTTTCCCGCGGCGACCGACTCGCGTCGTTCGGGACGGTCACGATGTCAGCTTCGTCGTTCGTCAGGAGCTTGTCACGTGATACCTTTTCGCCGCCCGGCCGTGGGCGTCCTCGTTTCGATTGCCTCGATAGCTGCACTGTCCGCGTGCTCCGAGCCTGCCGATCCCGCTGCTGCCGGCACGGAGTCCAGCGGCGGCACCCTCACGGTCTACACCTCCGAACCACAGGCGAAGATCGACGCACTCAACGCGGAGTTCACTGCCGCGAATCCGGACATCGAGGTGCAGGTCTACCGCGCCGGTACCGGAGACCTCAACGCGCGCATCGCTTCCGAGCGTGAGACGGGCTCGATCGGTGCGGATGTGCTTCTGGCTGCGGATGCACCGACGTTCGAGGGGTACAAGGACGAGAACCTGCTGCTCCAGTACACCCCCGCGGACGTGTCCGCGTTGAACCCGGAGATCGTCGATCCGGACGGATACTACGTAGGAACCCGAATCATCCCCACTGTGATCGCGTACAACACCGGTGCCGTGTCGGAGCCGCCGACGTCGTGGCAGCAACTCGCCGATCCGAAGTACAAGGGACAGATCACTCTTCCCAATCCCGATGTCTCGGGTGCGGCGGCATTCAACACCGCGGTGTGGTTGAACGAGGAGTCCCTCGGCCAGCCCTGGCTCGAAGGTCTTGCTGCGAACGAACCGATCGTCGCCGAGAGCAACGGCCCTGTCGGACAATCCGTTGCGGCAGGTACTCAGCCGATCGGAATCGTCGTCGACTACCTGGTTCGCGAACTGGCGGAGAAGGGTTCGCCCATCGCCCTCGAGTACCCGACGGACGGTGTTCCGTACATCTCCCAGCCTGCGGGTATCTTCGCCGATTCGAAGAATCAGGACGCGGCGAAGAAGTACGTGGACTTCCTCGTCGGCAAGCAAGGTCAGGAGCTCGCGGTCGAGCAACAGTACCTCCCGGTGCGTGGTGACGTCGGAACTCCCGATGGCGCGCCGGCTCTCGCCGATCTGAATCTGCTGAACCCGGATCTCGACGAGATCACCGCATCTCAGCCCGAGGCGGTCAAGAGGTTCACCGAACTTGTCGGATAGTTCCTATGTGAGTGGAAATGTGTCCTGGAGGACACATTTTCACTCACAGGGTTTGTGGTCTCTGAGATTGCTGCTGTGGGTCGTGGTGTCGGTGTCGATCCTGGCGCCCATCGGCGCAGTGGTGTCGATCGGGCTGGGCGGCAACCATGTTCGCGAACTGATCGACGGCGGTATCGTCGACGCTGCAGTCAACAGCGTGGTGTCGGCGGGACTGTCGGCGTTGTTCGCCGTGGTGATCGCCGTCGCGATGGCCCTACTGCTCGACCGGACGGATCTTCCCGGCCGCTCGGTACTGCGGCTCGTCCTTTTGTCGCCGTTGCTGATTCCGCCGTTCGTCGGTGCGATCGCGTGGACCGGTCTGCTCGGGCCGAGCGGGATGATCAACTCGTTCTGGGCAGAGCGGTTCGGCGGACCGCTGTGGAACGTCTACGGCGGAGACGGCGTGGTCTTCCTCCTGACCATCCACTCCTATCCCATTGCGTACCTGATCGTCGCAGCAGCTTTGCGCCGCATTCCCGGCGACCTCGAAGAGGCTGCGCGGATGTCCGGGGCAAGCCCGCTGCGCGCGCTGACGTACGTGACGCTGCCGTTGCTGCGGCCGGCCGCGGTCGCGTCGTTCACCTTGGTGGCGGTATCGAATCTGGCGGACTTCGGGATTCCCGCCCTCGTCGGGCTGCCGGATCGATACGTGACGTTGTCGACGATGGTGTATCGGTTCATCCAATCCGGTACCGTCGCACAGCCATTGGAGGTGGTCTCGGCCATCGGAATCGTCCTGTTGCTGCTGGCGGTGGTGGCGGTAGTGGCGGACCGAGGACTCAGCCGCAGGAGTGCAGCTCTCGACGGGCCGGTCACTCCCCCGACTCGGCTCACGCTGGGGCGCAGCCGGTCCGCGGTGGGCCTCGCCACCTGGATTCTCGCACTGAGCATCACGGCAATGCCGATCTTCGCGCTCGCCACCCAGGCGTTGCTGCCCGCGCCCGGTGTTCCGCTGACGTGGGCCAACCTCACTCTCGACTCCATCGTCGCAGCAGTCACAGCACCTGGAACGGTTGTGGGCATTCAGAATTCGCTGACGTTGGCGCTCGGTGCGGCGGTGATCTGCGGAGTGGTCGGCCTGACCCTGGGCGTGGTCACGACACGCACCCGCTCACGCGACAACACCGGTCTCGACCTGGTCGCGATGCTCCCGCAGGCCATACCGGGTTTGGTCATCGCAGTCGGGTGGCTGATCGTCGGACGTTGGACCGGCTTGTTCGACACCCGTTGGGTGATCCTGTGCGCCTATGTCATGGCGTTCCTCGCGATCGTCGTGCAGGCCGTCAGGGCGCCGCTGCTCTCGACGCCGGTTCAACTCGAAGAGGTCGCCCGCTCCTCCGGCGCCTCGCCCGCGCGAGCCCTGTACGACGTCTCGTGGAAGATGACGATCCCCGCTGCCGCCTCCGGTGCCGTGCTGGTCGGCTTGACGGCGGTACGTGAGCTCACCATGTCGGTTCTCCTCGTCGCCCCCGGCACGCAGACGCTCGGGGTGTCGATCTTCAACCTGCAGCAGGCGGGCGACTACAACGCGGCGTCGGCCCTGTCCCTGCTCGTCGCCCTGGTCGGGATCGCCGGACTCGGCCTCGTCGCGGGCGTCACCGACCGAAAGAAGAGTGCCTGATGTCCGCCATCTCCCTCGATGCCGTCGACCTCGAATATCCCGGTGGCGCCGTCGGTTTACGCGCCATCGACCTTCACGTCGCCGACGGTGAATTCCTCGCGCTGGTAGGGCCGTCCGGTTCAGGCAAGACGACCCTGCTGCGCACGGTCGCGGGATTTCTGACGCCGACGACGGGCACCGTCACCATCGGCGGCGACGTCGTGGCAGGTGGGCGGCGCCCGATCGCGCCCGAACATCGCGGACTGGGCATGGTGTTCCAACAGCACGCCCTGTGGCCGCATCGCTCCGTCGGGAAGAACGTCTCCTACCCGTTGGAGCTCGCGGGGATGTCGCGCTCGGATCGCACACGGCGCGTGAGCGAAGTCCTCGAACTCGTCGGTCTCCCCGGCCTGGAGTCGCGCAACCCCGCGACCCTGTCCGGCGGACAACGGCAGCGTGTTGCGTTGGCACGTGCCCTCGCGAGGACGCCGCGGGCGCTGTTGCTCGACGAGGCGCTCTCGGCGCTCGACGAGCCTCTGCGCGATCGACTCCGACTGGAACTCCGCTCGCTGACGCGCGCCGCCGGACTCACCGTCATCCATGTCACGCACGACCGAAACGAAGCATTGGCGCTGGCCGACCGCGTCGCGGTGCTCGACGGCGGCTCGATCGCGCAGATCGGCACCCCGGAGGAACTGGTCCAGCGGCCTTCCTCGGCATTCGTCGCCAAGTTCCTGTCCGACGCCAACATCATCACCGGCATCGTCGACGGCGGCAGGTTCCACGCGGACGATCACCCGCTCGAGGTGATGCTCGATGTCGTCGAGCACGCGAGACAGGGTCGTGGAACGTTGACCGTCATGCCGTCGGACATCGCCCTGGGACCGGGTTCGCCGCACGACTGCGCGGCAGGCGTGATCACGTCGTCTCTCTTCGGCCGTGAGTCGAGCGACGTCGTCGTCGCCTCGCACGGAGTCGACTTTCGCTGCGCGGTTCGCGGGCCGCGCCCTTCGGTAGGTGACGCCGTCACCATGACCATCGAACGCGGAATGTTCACGGCAACTTCGGGGTAGTCCTTACCGTCGTACGCGGAGTCGGTCGGCTCCCTCGCGTGTCGCTTCGTCCGGATTGTCCGCTCTCGACGCCAGTGTGACCCACAAGATAGGTAAAATAGTTGTTTACCTCATCTATTTATCTATATGGTTGCGGACAGCAAGTAATTGACTCGAACCGTTGGAGCCCTCATGGCAGTACGAACTACCACCGCGGAGGCGCTGGTCGAAGAGGTTTTCCTCTTCGGTCGGGCGCTCAAGCGGGCCGTGACCACCGGAGATGAGGAATCACCCCTGCCGCAGGCACTGACCGGAGTTCTGGCCATCCTCGCGACGGAGGGTGAATGCAGACAGACCGACCTCGCCAACAGGCTCTGCGTCAGCCAGTCCGCCCTCAGCCGGCAGATCGCAGACCTGGTGGATCTCGGATACATCGACCGAACGCCCGATCCCGACGACAAACGCGCATCCAGAGTGCGCGTCTCGTCCGAAGGCGGGGAGAAACTCAAGGTCATCTGGGACCGTCGCGCGAATCGACTGCGCGAGATGTTGAGCGATTGGAGCGAGACGGAGGCGCTGGCCGCCCTCGATTCGATCCAGAAACTCAACAACACATTCAACGAAGACGCGCAGGACACAGCGCACTTGAAACTGATTGCGAGATAGAACAATGTCAACCACCGAAGCTCCGCCCAATATTCAACAGGCCGATCCCGACGCCATGTCCCACCGGCAAATCCTCGAGGCCCTCACCGGACTGCTCGCCGCGCTGTTCACCGCGCTGCTGAGCACCACGATCGTCTCGACGGCTCTGCCCACCATCATCGGTGACCTGCAGGGATCGCAGACCGCCTACGCCTGGGTCATCACCACCGCCCTACTGGCCAACGCCGCGTCGACGCCCATCTGGGGCAAGCTCGCCGACCTCTTCAACAAGAAGGTCCTCGTCCAGAGCGCGATCGTCATCTTCGTCATCGGCTCGTTGATCGCCGGCTTCGCCCACAACGTTCCGCTCCTGCTCGGCGCTCGCGTCATCCAGGGCATCGGTATGGGTGGCCTGACGGCACTCGTCATCGCCATCATCGGCACCATCGTCTCCCCGCGTGACCGCGGTCGTTACTCCGGTTACACCGGCGCTGTCATGGCTGTATCCATGTCCGGTGGTCCGATCCTCGGCGGCGTGATCGTCGACAGCCCCCTCGGCTGGCGCTGGTGCTTCTTCGTCTGCGTTCCGCTGGCCGTCATAGCCCTCGGACTGCTCCAGAAGACGCTCCACATCAAGACCGAGCGCAAGGACAACGTGTCCATCGACTGGCTCGGCGCACTTCTTCTCACCGCCGGTGTTTCGGTTCTGCTCGTGTGGGTGTCGTTCGCAGGCAAGGCCGACTACTACGCCTGGATCTCCCGTGAGACTGCATACCTGGTCGGCGGCGGACTCCTGCTGCTCGTCCTGACGGTCATCGTCGAGGCACGTCACAAGTCCCCGATCATCCCGCTGAAGATCGTCACCGAACGCACCACCGGACTCGCCATCATCGCGTCCATCGCAGTCGGTGTCGGCCTCTTCGGAGCCACCACCTTCCTCGGCCAGTACTTCCAGACCGCACGCGGCTACTCGCCCACCGAAGCCGGATTGCTCTCCATCCCACTGGTGTTCGGCATGCTCGTCGCCTCGGTCGGATCCGGCCAACTCATCACCAAGTTCGGAAAGTGGAAGCCGTTCATCGTCACCGGATCGGTACTGCTGGTCATCGGATTCCTGCTCCTCGGAACCATCGACCACGCAACCAGCCTGTGGACCGTCGGCGTCTTCATCACCATCGTCGGACTCGGAACAGGCATGTTGATGCAGAACCTCGTTCTCGCAGTCCAGAACACGGTGAGCGTCCACAACATCGGCGCAGCCTCGTCGACAGTCGCATTCTTCCGTACCTTCGGCGGCGCGATCGGCGTCTCGGTTCTCGGTTCGCTCCTCGCGACCCGTGTCGCCGAGAAGTCCGCGGCAGGCCTCGCCGAACTGGGCGTCGACGGTGCTTCGAGTGGTGGCGGATCCTTGGACCTCACGTCACTGCCCGCACCGATCCTCGCCGTCGTCCGCACCGCCTACGGTGATGCAACCGGACGGATCTTCCTGATCGCCGGATTCGTCGCCATCGTCACGCTCATCGCGGTCATCCTCATCCCGAACCGCCCGCTGCGCAAGACGATCGACTTCGCTCAGGCACCGGTCGAAGGCGAAGAGACCATCGAGATCCCGTCCTTCGGTGACACTCGCGAATACGTCGCAGCGGAACTCGACGGAACCGGGCGCCACGAAGCACCATCGGGTTCGGCACCGTTCGAGGGCCTCAGCACCGATGCACGTGATCGACTGCTGAACCTCTTGCTCCCCGAGCCCAAGGACACCCTCGAAGCACTCGACGAAGCCGAGGCCATCCGCGCCGAAGTAGTCGCACTGCAGCAGGAACTCGACGCGAAAATGCTCGACTTCGACGCCGTCTGCGAGCGACTCCGTCGCCTCGGACTCAGCGAAGATCAAATCGCCCGAGTGCTCGGTGACGCACACGTCCCTGAAAATCACACGCGCCCCGATCCTCGTCAGCACTACGTCAACTCCGGACTGAACGGCCACAGCGTCAACTAGTTCGACAGCACGAAAGAGCCCGCACACCCCCCGGTGTGCGGGCTCTTTCGGTATCGGAGCACTCCCACTTCGGAGCACTCCCTTCCCCACATTCCGGAGCACTCCCCTCCCCACATTCCGGAGCGAACGTAGCGTTCGATCAGTCAGACTGACCGAAGCCCACTTTCGCTCGGACGGATGGTCGTGGACTGACGGATGGTCGTGGACTACCGCCCCGGAAGGTACTTCAGTGCCTTCACGAAGGGAGGCATGATCTTCGCCCACAACTTCGGAGGCAATCCGCGCGGGCCGCCGAGGTTGAGCAGACGCGTCGTGGCGATGGTCTGCGATTCGGTGTACTTGAGCAGGCCGTCGGGTCCGTGGCGTCGGCCCATTCCCGAGACGCCCATTCCGCCCATCGGAGCGCCGGTGGTGCCCCACGCGGGTGCATAACCTTCGTCGACGTTGACCGTTCCCGAATGCAGCTGAGCCGCAATGGCTTCACCCTGAGCCTTCGTCTTCGCCCAGACGCTGGCGTTGAGTCCGTATTCGGTGTCGTTGGCCTTGGCGATGGCTTCGTCGACGTCGGTCACCGGGTAGATCGACACGAGCGGCCCGAAGGTCTCGCTTGCGGCGCACTCGGCGTCGGCGGGCACGTTCGTCAGGACGGTCGGCTCGTAGAAGAGCGGGCCGATGTCGGGGCGTGCGTTTCCTCCTGCGATGACCTTGGCGCCCTTGACCTTCGCATCGTCGACGTGCGCGGAGACCGTCTTGACCTGGTCCTCGGAGATGAGGCTGCCCATCTCGATGCCGAACTCGTAGTCCGCACCGAGGGTCATGTCCCGAACCCGCTGACCGAATCTCGCGGTGAACTCGTCGGCGATCGACTGCTCGACGTAGATGCGCTCGATGGAGATGCACAGCTGGCCCGAGTTGGAGAAGCACGCACGCACGGCGGCGTCGGACACTTCCCGCAGGTTCGCCCCGCGCGCGACGATCATCGCGTTCTTTCCGCCGAGTTCGGCGGAGAAACCGATGAGCCGACGCCCGGCCTGCTCGGCGAGAAGCTGGCCGGTTGCGGTGGAGCCGGTGAACATGACGTACTCGGTGTTCTCGACGATGGCGGTGCCGACGACGGAGCCAGGGCCGGGTACGACGGCGAACAGGTCACGCGGCAGGCCGGCCTTGTACAGAAGTTCCACGCAGGCCAGCGCGCAGTACGGGGTCTGGGAATCCGGCTTGAGCACGACGCCGTTGCCGGCGAGCAGCGCGGCGATGGCGTCGGACACCGCGAGGGTCATCGGGTAGTTCCACGGGGAGATGACGCCGACGATTCCCTTCGGCTGGTACCGCACCGTCGTCTTCGTCAGCACGGGGAGCATGCCCGCGACCCGCTTGGGGGCCAGCAGCTTGGCCGCGGTGCGGGCGTAGTGACGCGACGTCATCGCGATATCGAGCACTTCCTCCTGCGCGGCGGCGCGGGACTTGCCGGTCTCCGCCTGCGCCATGTCCATCAGTTCTTCACGATGGGCGAGAACCAGGTCGCGGTACCGGTGGAAGATCTCGGCGCGCTCGGACACGGGGCGCTTGGCCCATGCCTTCTGCGCGACGCGAGCGCGTGCGATGGCACCGGTGACGTCCTCGGCGGTTCCGACGGGAATGGTCGCGAGCTCTTTGCCGGTGAACACCTCCGTGATGGATTTCGTCGGCCGCGCGTCGACGTCGGGAATGGCGATCAAATCGGCGAGCCGCGAGAAGGTCGCAGCGCTCGGAGCTGGCATTTCGGTACCCCTACTGGTGAGTAGTTCTTGGAGTTACACATAACCTACATCGTCGGTGGCTGGGATCACAGTGTCGATTCCGCTGCCCTGGTCGGCACCCGTCGACGTGTGGCACCATGGGCGGTGGTCTTTCCTAGGCGTCGGGGCGCACTGGAGACGAAGCAGGGTGGGGCAATCTCATGAGAACGACCACACGCAGGGGACTCGTCGTCGCCTGCGCAGCAGCTCTAGCGCTCGCGTTGGCACCGTCGGCGCAGGCAGATCCGGTGGGTGACCTCGTCGCCCCTCCCGCGAATCCCGACGCCTATCTACCCACTCCGTTGGGGGATCCCTGGTTCACCCCTCCGGCGGGTTTCGAGAGCAGCCAACCCGGCACCGTCTTGAACACGAGAAGCGTTGCGGTACAACCCGGCACCACGTCGACACAGTTGCTGTTCCGTTCGACGGATTCGAAGAACAATCCCATCGCCGCCGCGACGACGATCCTGGTTCCCGACGCGCCGTGGACCGGCGGCGGCCCCAGACCCGTCGTCGCCTACAACGAGGCGACGGATTCGTTGGGCAACGCGTGTGCGCCGTCCTCGACGCTGCCGCGCGGAACCAACAAGGAACTCGACCGGATGCAGGAGTTGCTGGGGCGCGGGTATGCCGTCGTCGTCACCGACTATCAAGGTCCTCGCCAGGCGTACTCCGCCGGGCTGGTCTCCGGCCACACCGTGCTCGACGGGCTGCGAGCGTCCCGGACAGTCGGCATCGCACCGGACGCCCCCGTCGCGATCACCGGATACTCGGGTGGTGCGATCGCGTCGGGATGGGCGGCGCAGTTGGCGCCGTCGTATGCGCCGGAGTTGAACATCGTCGGAGTCGCGTTCGGCGGGCCTCCCACCGATTACAAGATCCTGCAGCGTTCGCTCAACGGCGGCATCGGCTCCGGGCTGTTCACCGCCGCGACCATCGGTCTGAGCCGGGAGTACCCGGAGATGCGTTCGCTGGCCAACGACAGCGGTAAGCGGCTCGCTCTGGTCCAGAAGGATCAGTGTGTGGACGTCCTGTCCTACAGCGGACTCGCACTGTTCGACCAGCAGAACCTGTCCAACGTGCCCGACGTGTTCAACCACCCGATCACGCGCACGGTGGTCGAGGAGAACCGAATGGGTCAGATCAAGCCCGAGGCACCGATCTACATCTACCAGGGCCTGCAGGACTTCCTGATCCCGAAGGAAGGCGCCGAGGCCGTGCAGGATCAGTGGTGTGCGGCGGGTGCGTCGGTCCATCTGGAAGAGATTCCAGGTGACCACACGGTGGCCGAGGGCGGCGGTAGACCCGGCGCGTTCGAGTGGCTTTCTCAGCGCCTGGCGGGCGTTCCCACCGGAGGATGCGAGAGAGTGGTCCGGTAACTGTTGACCCTCACGCCACGGGAGGCTGCACAGTGTCTTCTGTGAGCGATTCCGAAACGATGTTGGTGGGCGAAGTGGCCCGCCTCGTCGGAATCAGCGTGCGGACATTGCACCACTACGACGAGATTTCGCTGGTGGTGCCGTCCGGACGCACGGCGAAGGGCTACCGCAGCTATTCGGCAGAAGACGTCGAACGGTTGCATCAGGTGTTGACCTACCGCGAACTCGGTTTCGCGCTGGACGACATCGCTACCCTTCTGGACGACCCGTCGGTCGACGCGATGGCGCATCTGCAGCGTCAGCGGGAGCTACTCGACGCACGGATCGATCGCTTGCATCAAATGGCTGCGGCCGTGGACAAGATGATGGAGGCAAAGAAGATGGGAATTCAGTTGAGTCCCGAAGAGCAACGCGAAGTGTTCGGGGAGAACTGGACCGGCGAACAGTACGCCGACGAGGCAGAACAACGTTGGGGCCAGACCGACGAGTGGAAGCAGTCCCAGGCGCGCACGGCGTCGTTCACGAAGGACGACTGGAAGCGCATCAAGTCCGAAACCGATGCGCTGGAAGCAGATTTCGCTGCGGCGTTGGCCTCGGGAGTAGCTACCGACTCACCACAGGCGGCTGCTTTGGCCGAACGCCATCGCGCGAGCATCGAGCACTTCTACGACTGCGGATACGACATGCACGTCTGCCTCGGCGAGATGTACATCGCCGACGAGCGCTTCACCAAGCACTACGACGACATCACGCCCGGGCTCGCGCAGTACATTCGCGACGCCATCGTCGCGAATGCTGCTGGCAAGTAGGCAATTTACCCCCCAGTTGTGCGTTCTCGAGCCTCGGAAACGCACAATCGGGGGGTAGATCGCCGGTCATTGCCACGGAATCCTGTAGGGCTCTTCGTCGTCCGGTGGTGGAGTCTGCTTGGCCGGGAACCAGATCAGCGCTGGGTCTCGTTTCAGCTCGCCGACTTCGGGCGGTACAGGCCTGGACATGGTTTCGATCTCGTGCCATGAGCACTCTCGTGCCATGAGCACTCTCCAGCCGCTACGCGCCCGGCGTACGCCCGCAGTTCGGGTGACGCACTCGCCAGCGACGCGATGGCGAACATCAGAGCACCGTCGACGTTTCGCGGTTCGTCGATGGACGAGAGCGGGGTCCGTTCGACCTCGGCCCGCGTCTGTGCCATACGGTCGAAGGCATCGGTCATCTTCTGTACCGCGCGGCGCAGGATCGGGTCGTCCGGTGCGGTCATGCGTCTTCCCAAGGTTGTCTACCTGTTCCAACCGAGAAAGACTCCTTCGGAACGTTGTAGACGGGCTCGGCGGACGCGGTGTCGTACACGTCCTTCACCAGTCGAGCGTTGTGGATTCCCTTGGTGATCGGTTCGAGTTTCTGCTGGAACTGCTCGTTCAAGTAACCGCTGGGACTGGCAACGAGCGAAAGGAATTCGTTGAATGCGTCGGTGACCATCCGAATGTCATCGAGCAGCTTCTTGGCGAGGGTGTATCCCGAATACAAGATGTCGGCGATCTTGTATATCTGGTAAAGGCTCCCCAGCGGGGATACCTTTTTCGACAAGAACTCGGCAACCTTGGCGGGGCTGGACACATCGACTTGTGCTTCGAGACGTTCTCTCATCGTAGTCACGAGTGTGAACACCGACTTGCGAATTTCGTCGGCGGCTCTGTCCGCGACAGCTTCGATGACGCGACCGCACGAACCCTCCCAGCGCATCGCTGCGATCTGCCGTGCGGCGTAGTCTTTGTACGCGACGGCAGCCAACCCGTCCCAGAACTCGTCGACGCGTGAAGTCCCTTCGGCGAGAGAATCACCGCCGGCGGACATCGCCTCCCCCGCAATCCGGTATGCCGCACCGAGACGTCTCAGATCGTTCCAGTTTCCGCCTATCGGATCGATGAGTTCGCGAAGCGGACTGTGCCCGATCAGCTCCTCGATCGCGTAATCGAGGTCCCCCAGCCACCCTGCTGCATCGGCGATGACGTCGGCTACGTCGTCGGGGAAGTGTGCGGGAGCCGGATAATCCATACCCTCCGGAGACCCGTAATGTGCACAGTCGCTGTAAGGTTCAACATTTTCCCGCGCCGGTCGATCCGCGTCACCTGGGTCCGGGTACGGCACCGGTACCAGGTCCGTGTGCGCGTTGAGCGCCTCGTAGTTCTTCTTTTCCTGATCCGCGTAAAGCCAGGCCGCGGTATTGAGCTCGTCACCCAATCCGGCGCAGTTCGTTGCCAAATGGACATGCCGATCGCGCCACACATCGCGGAGAGCATCGAACGTGACGGCCAACGAACCGAACAATTCCCCGTTGTCGACCCCTGTCAATTGTCCGTGGTCATTGAAATACCGATAGGACGTCAGCGTCTGCTGTCCAATCTCGGCCGTAAGCCGGCCGAGCCCGGCGACTTCGTCGGGAAAGGCTTTGAATCTCTCGTTCATGCGACTTCACCTGACTTACTTCGTTCGACGAAGACTGGAAACGATGTCCTCGATAGTTGCGGAGGACAGATCACTGGTGTCGTGTTTTTCGCTGAGCACCATGAACACAGCGACCGTTGCGTTCGAATATCCCTGTGTGGCAACTACATCGAAGGAAGCTTGCTCCGGATCGCAATCGAAGTCCCGGTTGAGATTCGATGCACTCACCGAGTACCTGACTGCCGTAGCGCCGTCGATCTCGAACTGGGTCGGATCCGAGTACTGGAGAATCACCGAATCGCTGGGATCGTCTCGGAAGATCAGTTCTGCTGACCGGCTGAGCTCGAAGGCCGCCGTCTGTACGTCGAGGCCGTTCCGACCGGTAATGCCGGTATGTGCCTTGGTGGCGCCATCGCGGAATTCGGGACAGTAGTCGTACCCGAAGTCGGCTACGTCTCCGAACCTGACCGACCCTCGATCGCCTTCCCAACCCACTACACCCCCGCGATGGAACCTCCAATCCCCCGGCACCGTGTAGCTGAGTCCGTATTTGGTGTCGATGGGAATGGGATCGCCCTCGGGCACCTCGATTTCCGGCGGCGCGAATTCCATCGACGGGAAGCCCGGTGGCAGGGTTGCGGTAGGTGCCGGTGCTGCCGTCGACGAAGGACGGGAGGTAGGCGGTGCCGCGACGCCTTCGAACCTGCCCGGTGCCTGCGGCCCCAATTTGGGCAACAGTGCGACAGCGGCATACAGCAACGCCAGAACCAACGCCGTGCGCAGCAGCTGCTTCTTCAACCCCATGTTCACTCCCCCCGAAGTCGGCACACGCTAACACGCCGGAGCGACAACCCTTGGGTGGATACTCGTGGACATGAACCTGACGATTCGCTCGGCCGTTCTGTCCGCCGCTGTCGGTAAGGCAAGTGGGTTTCGCAGTTCCGTGGGAATCAGCGTCGGGCTGCTGACCTGGTTCCGAGGGTCGAAGTACGAGCGTTGGGCGATCGGTGGATCAGCCGTGGCCACGGCGGGAGAGCTCGTCGGGGACAAGTTGCCGTCGACGCCGTCACGTCTCGATCCGGCTCCCCTGGGTGGCCGTATCGCGGCCGGCGCCGGGGCGGCCTACGCGATTGCCCGACGCTCGGGCGACGATCCGATCCCGGCGGCCGTAGTCGGGGGCCTGTCGGCCGTCGCCGGTTCCTACGCCGGCCACGCATACCGCGGATGGGCGTCGAAGCGGGTCCCGCCGGTCGCCGCCGCGCTGGTGGAGGACGTCGTCGCGCTGTCGATCGGTGCAGTCGTTCTGAAGGAAATCGGAGCGTAAGGTCCGTGAGGTGAAACCGAACTTCTGGCAGTACCTGGGCTACCAGTTCGGCCGAGTGCTGCCGCCGTCGATGCAGGATTGGGTGCGCGAGGATCTGGTCGGTCACGGTGCCCAGGCTCGCTACCTGATCCGCTTCACGCTGCCGGTGATCCCATTCCTGTGCCTGTTCCTGTTGGTTCCCGGACCGTTGTGGATCGGGTTGGCGATGATGGCGCTGCTGTTCATTCCGCTGGTCTACTTCGCGATCGCGCTCATGAACGTGTATCGACGCCACCGCCTCCTGGTGCACGATTTGGATCCGCAGCTGCTGGGTGCCAGCACCCAGGCGAAGTTGGATCGCACCCGGGACGACTACGAGAGGCGTCACGGAAGGCTGGACTAGGCAGGAGTGGAGCCCGCAGGAACGACTCCAGTGAGCAGGAGTGGAGCCCGCAGGAACGACTCCAGTGAGCAGGAGTGGAGCCCGCAGGAACGACCCACTTATGCTGTCCGGTATGACTTCCGTCGAATTCAAGGCAACTGCTGACCTGGCCGACGAGATCGGGCCTGAAATCCGCAGCTGCGATACACAATTCATTCAGTTCGGCAAGAACACCGAGTTCGCCGGACCGATCACGACGATAAAGTGCTTCCAGGACAACCTGCTCGTCAAGCAGACTCTCGGTGAGCCGGGTAACGGTGGAGTCCTGGTGGTGGATGGCGATGCGAGCATTCACACCGCGCTCGTCGGCGACATCATCGCAGGCAAGGGAGTCTCCAACGGCTGGGCCGGGGTCATCGTCAACGGTGCCATCCGGGACTCGGCGATTCTGCGGACTCTCGACATCGGCGTGAAGGCACTCGGCACCAATCCCCGCAAGAGCACCCAGACGGGCTCCGGGGAGAAGAACGTTCCGGTCGAAATCGGCGGTGTGACGTTCAATCCGGGCGAGATCGTCTACAGCGACTCCGACGGCGTGGTCGTCGTATAACTCGCCGAAAATCCACCCACCTGTTGTGCGTCCGCTAGCCCTCGGAACGCACAACAGGTGGGTGTATTTCGCTTCGGATCAGCGACGCACCCGCGGAACCCCGCGCCATTCGTCGAACAGGAACAGAGCGAGCGCGACGACGAGCATTCCCGACGCGATCCAGGCCGCGCCGACACCCAGGCCCCGTACGGCGAAGGCGCCGAGTACGGCACCGGCGAGGAATCCTGCGATGACCGATCCGAAGTTGACGGCCCGCAGTCCGGCGGCAGCGTCACCGTCGGACAGTCGGTGGTAGATCGCCTGCGAGAAACTGCGAAGGTTGCCGGTGGTCATCGTCGTGCTGAAGGCCTGGTCGACGAGCACCCTGAAGGTCGTCACCTGCAGAGCGGCGACGAATGAGATGGATACCGTGACAACGGCATTCGGCACTGATTCCGGGACGAAGCCCACGGCGAACAGCACCAGGATCTCGATGACGAGGACGGCGCGGATCGGCCGACGAACGATCCGGCTCACGGCGGGGCTGGACAGGGATTCGGCGACGAAGACCCCGACGACGAATGCCACCAACGGCGGGAGGTATCCCGCCGCGGACCGCCAATGGCCCCCTGCGGCATCGATACCGAAGAGGACCACGTTGGCGGTCTGGGCGTTCGCGAACACTCCGTCGCGCGTCATGAAGGTGTAGACGTCGACGAAACCGCCGACCGCAGCCAGAAGGACGCCGAGTCGGACGGACTCCGAGGTCACGACCGGCTGTCGATTCTGTTCCGGCACGGCCGGATGCTACCTCGCTTCGTGAGTGGAAATGTAGGCTCTGGCCTACATTTCCACTCACATAGGCTATTTGACGAAGTTCAGCAGCGCTTCGTTCACTTCCTGGTAGTGCGTCCACAGAAGTCCGTGGGGGGCACCTTCGACCTCGACGTACTCGGCCTCGGGGAATGCCTTGGCGAATTCGCGTCCCGTCGAGTCGATGGGGAGGATGTTGTCCTTGGTGCCGTGCAGGATCAGGGTCGGCTTGCCGGACTCGCGCACCTTCTGCACGTCGCCACGGAAGTCTTCGAGCCACGTCGGGACCACAGCGTAGGCGGCTACCGGTGCGCTTCCTGCCGCGGTGGCGAAGTTGGCGCGCACGGTTGCTTCGCTGATGCGGCTGCCCAGGTTCTCGTCGAGGTTGTAGAAGTCCTTGTAGAAGTTGTCGAACCACGCGAAGCGGTCTTCGCGAGCGGCTGCGTCGATTCCGTCGAAGACCGACTGCGGGACGCCTGCCGGGTTGTCGTCGGTCTGCAGCAGGAACGGTTCGAGCGATGCCAGGAACGCGAATTTTGCGACGCGATCCGTGCCGTACTTGGCGGCGTAGCGTGCCAGTTCCCCGGTGCCCATCGAGAAGCCGACGAGGATGACGTCGGTCAAGTCGAGTTCGGTGAGGACCGCGTTCAGGTCGGCGGCGAAGGTGTCGTAGTCGTAGCCGGTCACGGGCTTGCTGGACTTTCCGAATCCGCGACGGTCGTACGTGATGACCCGGTAGCCGGCTTTCAGGAGCTCACGGCTCTGGCGCTCCCAGGAGTTGCCGTCGAGCGGGTAGCCGTGAATGAGCACCACTGCCTGCCCGCTGCCGTGATCCTCGTAGTAGACGTCCACAGGTGTGCTGTTTTCCGTGCCCACATTGACGAAAGCCATGTTGTTGCCTTTCCCTCGGGATCTTCCGAGCGGAGAACGGACGTTCTCCCGCCATGGACTACGGTAGAGAACGATGGTTCTCTGCGCAAGGAGGTGGTGGCAGTGGAAACGAGCGACGCACGATCGGCCGTCTTGGTAGCCGCTGACGAGCTCTTCTACACACGTGGCGTCCAAGCAGTGGGTATGGACGAACTGCGCACCGCCGCCGGAATCTCGCTCAAACGCATGTACTCCCTGTTCCCGTCCAAGTCGGACATCGTGGCCGCGGTACTTGCCGGCCGCACCGCGGTGTGGAACGAGCGCATCCTGATGGAGGCCTCCAAGCACGACTCGCCGCGAGACAAGGTCCTCTCCATCTTCGACTTCCTGGACGCCTGGTTTCGTGAAGACAACTTCCGCGGATGCGCTTTCATCAACTCGTTCGGCGAGCTCGGTGCAACCATGCCGGCCGTCGCCGACGCCGCACACCGGCACAAACGCGAATTCGTCGAGTACGTGACCGATCTGGCCGTCGAGGCAGGATGCCCGCAGGATCTCGGCCTTCAGATCGCATTACTTGCCGAGGGCGCGCAAACCACCGCAGCCATCTCGGAATCGCCCGAGTCCGCCACTGCGGCAAAGCAAGCCGCGACGGTCCTGCTCGACGCGGCGAGCCGATGAGCGCGGCCGGCCGATGAGACTGAAAGCGTGCATCAACGGCCCTCGAACACCGGCCGAGCACAACGCAATTCCGATCACCCCGGACCAGATCAGGACAGAATCCCTCGGCGCAGTGAACGCAGGCGCCGAGGCAATTCACCTACATCCGAAGACTCCGGACGGCACCGATTCGCTTGCCGCAGAACACGTGGCCTCCGCAGTTCGCGCTGCACGCGAAGCCGGAGTTCCGGTCGGTGTCACTACCGGAGCGTGGAGCACACCCGACGCCGCATCCCGGCTGGCCGCAGTCGAATCTTGGACCACCCTGCCCGATTTCGCGTCGGTCAACTGGCACGAGGAGGGCGCGGCGGATCTGGCAAGACTGCTGATGCGCCGAGGTGTCGGCGTCGAGGCGGGCCTGTGGACCGCCGCAGCCGCACGCGCATGGCTGGCCTCCGGCCTCACCGGAGACTGCATACGGGCCTTGCTGGAAGTCCAGCCGGGAGATACCCCGGACGTCGCCGACGAGCTCGTCGCACTCACCGAATCGAGTGGGGTACCGCTGCTGCTGCACGGTCAGGACGACACGTGTTGGGCCACTCTACGATCGGCAGTTGCACGCGGATTGGCCACACGCATCGGCCTGGAAGACACCCTGACCATGCCCGACGGCTCTCCTGCCACCGGAAACTCCGACCTGGTGACCTCTGCGCTCGCATTTTTCCGTGTCTGACGAAGTCCGCCGGTAATGTCCGAAGTGTGAACCTTCGCTCGGCAGTACTCCCGCTTGCAGCTGCCCTTGTGCTTGTCTCGTGTTCTGCTGAGCAGAGCTCGCCTGCACCCACCGATCCAGGAACCATTCGCACTGCCGACGCCCAGGCCGTCGTCGACCAGTTGGTGAGCGCGGGAGCGCCGGCCGCCGTCATCGCCCTTCGGGACGGCGACAGTGAATGGGAAGGCGCGGCGGGCGTCGTCGAACGCGGGTCCGACGAGGCCGCGTCGGCCGAGGATCCTCTGAGAATTGCCAGTATCACCAAATCCATGGTGGCGGCCGTTGTTCTGCAGTTGGTCGACGAGGGGAAATTGACCCTGGAGACAACCGTCGACGACGTGCTTCCCGGTCTTCTGCCCAAGCCGGTGACCGTCCGTCAGCTGCTCGATCACACCAGCGGTTTGCCGAACTATCTCGAGACTCTCGTGCCGTCCGACGCAGCGGGGCTCGTCGAGGCCGCCGACGACACCTATTCCGACGACGAACTGATCGCGCTCGCGCTGGCACAGCCGTGGCCCGCGGCTCCTGGTGCCCAGTTCTCCTACTCCAACACCAACTACGTCGTGCTCGGCCAGATCGTTGCTCAGCTCGACGGCAGGAGCATCGCAGATTCGTTGGACGAGCGGGTGTTCGAACCACTACAGATGACGTCGACGTCCTATCCGAGCGTCGCCGCCATTCCGGAGGACGGCCTGCACGGGTACATCCTCGAAGGTGACACTCTCATCGACATCAGCGATGTCGATCCGTCGATCTGGTCGGCAAGCGCGGCCGTCGTCTCCACCGTCGGCGACGTCAACACGTTCTTTCGCGCTCTGTTCGACGAGACCCTGCTACCGCGAACGCTCGTCGACCAGATGCAGCAGGTGACCCCGTCGGGGTACGGCCTGGGTTTGCTCGTCGGCGGTGACGCGTGCAATCCGGGGGCGGCCGAGGTGGTGTTCGGTCAGCGCGGCAACGGTTTCGGGTACCGCACACTGTCGTTCTCCAGTCCCGACGGCGGCAGGCAGGTCACTCTCGGATGGACGGCGTCGGCCATCGACCCGGCGACGGATCCATTGGAGCAACCCGCCCTGAACGGTCTCGTGGCCGGCCTCACCGCCACCTGCCCGGCGTGAACGTCAGAGAACGGTGACCCAGCCGTGCGCCTGGTCTCCGGTCAACGCGTCCTGATGGCGCTTGCGCAGCGTCGACGAGACAGGGCCGAGCACGGGCGCGGATCCGACGGCTCGGCCGTCGATCTGGAAGACGGGCGCCACTCCTGCTGACGTGCCGCACACGAACACCTCGTCGGCGATGTACAGCTCGGTGAGGTCGACGACGCGTTCCTGCACTTCGAGTCCTTCCTCGCGGGCCAGCGTGAGGATGGTCCGGCGGTTGATGCCGTCGAGGATGTCGCTCGTGACATCGGGAGTGATCAGGGAACCGTTTCTGACCAGAAAGATGTTCGCGGCGCTGAGCTCGCAGACGTGGCCGTTGAGATCGAGGAAGATGCAGTCGTCGAAGCCGCTGTCGATGGCGTCCTGCTTGGCGAGCACGGAGTTGACGTACGCGCCGTTGACCTTTGCTCTCGACGGGATGGCATTGTCCGGGATTCGGCGCCACACACTGGTTTTCAGGCGCATCCCGTCTTGCGGGACGATGGGCACCGCGTCGTACAGGAAGATGGACACCGTGGTGCTCAAACCACGGACTCGTGTGCCCGGAATGGACTCGTCCACATGGACGGTCGCTCTGACGTACACCTCGCGCTGAGGGTCGTTGGCCTGGACGACCTCGCGCACGACCTGGGTGAATCGTTCGTACGTCCACTGCTGCGCGAACGTGTCGATCCCGATTATCCTGCAGGACTCCAGAAGTCTCTGGAAGTGATCCTGAAGTCTGAACGCCGTGCGCGTCTCCGCCGATACGTGCACCGGGAACACCGTGTACACGCTGAGCCCGTACAGGACTGCGGAAGTGGCGACCCCCAGCTTCGCGTCATGGGCTTCGACGATGCCGTTTCCGAAGAACACTTTGCCGTGAGGAGTAGCCATGCGGGGGATGCTATCGGCTGCCGCAGCACCGGCGACACCGATTATCCGGCGTAGGGTCTGTAGTCATGGTTCCTACCAGAACACTGTGGAAGAACGGCCCCACCGTCGGCGCAATCGGCCTCGGCTGCATGGGCATGACCTGGGCATACAAAGCTGACGAGCACTCCGAGAGTCCCGACCGCATCATCGGCCACGCTCTCGATCTCGGGGTGAACTTCATCGACACCGCCGACGTCTACGGACCGTTCACCAACGAGGAAGTGGTGGGCGCAGCCATCGGTTCCCGGCGCGGCGAGGTCACCTTGGCAACCAAGGGCGGGCTCGAATCACACGTCGGCGACGCTGGGGAACCGGTCATTTCGGGCCCCAACGGTCACCCGGACCACCTACGTTCGGCCATCGACGACTCGCTCAGGCGACTCGGAACGGACTACGTGGACCTCTATTACCTGCATCGCCCCGATCCGAAGGTCCCCGTCGAGGACAGCATCGGCGCGATGGCGGAGATGGTGCAGGCCGGTAAGGTGCGCGCACTGGGCGTTTCGGAGTTCACCGTCGATCAGCTGGACCGTGCACAGTCGGTACATCCCATTTCAGCCGTGCAGTCGGAACTGTCGTTGTGGACGCGGGATCATCTCGCGACGTCTCTGGCGTGGACCGAACGCAACGGCGCCGCCTTCGTACCGTTCTCACCTCTCGGTCGCGGTTTTCTCACCGGCAACTTTCGTGGATCAGCGCCTGCCGCGGACGACTTCCGCGCGCAATTGCCCAGGTTCAAGCAGGAGAACCTGGATGCGAACATGGCCATCGTCGACGCCGTCGCCTCCGTCGGTCACGAGGCGGGAGCCACCCCTGCGCAGGTTGCCCTGGCGTGGGTGCTGGCACAGGGTGAGCACGTCGTCCCCATTCCCGGTACGCGGCGCTCGTCACGACTGGACGAGAACGCAGGCGCCGCGTCGGTACGCCTGACCCCCGCTCAGCTGCAGACTCTCGACGACCTCCCGGACCCGGCGGGGGCGCGTTACTGATCGCTCCGGGTGTCGAACACGCCTTCCTTCTCCCGAACTTGTCGGACTCCGGTGATACCAATGGAGCTACAGGCCAAGACGTGCAAGAGAAGGGAGTGTCGATGCGAACCGTCGAAGATCGTTGTGAAGGAACGCTCGTCATCCACGCAGTCGGCGACGCCGAATGCACGGAGCCGGACTGCGTGGATATGGAGTACGTCCGTCATTTCCTCGTGCTGGACTGCGAGGAGATCACCGGCGGATGCCAGTGCGTCGGCGTGATCGAACTGGCCGAGGCGTCGTAGGCGAACTCCGCCCCACTGGGGTAGAGCTGAGCAGCCGTGCAGAAGAACTGGTCCTCACTCCCAGACGATTCGTTCAGCCAATTCGAGCAGTTTTCGACGGCGGGTCGGGCTGGTCTCCCCTATCCGTGCGATCCGTCCGTACAGGTGCGCTCGGAAATCGGTGAGCGCGGACAGGTTCTGTTGGTCCGGGCCGGTGACGGCGCAGTTGTGCAGGATTGCGCGCAGTGCGTCGTACTCCTTTCGCGGCACCGACGGCCAGTCGTTCACCACCAGGCCGGTGAGCTGCTGGCGCTTGTGTGCACGACGCACGCGGGTCTTGTACGGATGGACCGCGAGGCCTTCGTCGGCGATGATCGTGCTCGCGCTCCAGATGATCTTGTCCGCGTCGATGTCGCCGGAGAATGCCAGGTCGTCGGCGTACCGTGTGTACCTCGCGCCCAGGGACTTCGCCAGCGCGGTCAGCCGAATGTCGAGCCGCCGCGAGACGAGGTTGGCAAGCGCAGGGGACGTGGGAGCGCCTTGCGGTAGATGGCGAGTGCGCAACAACGACGCAGTGGCGTAGGGAAATCCGTTCAGCTGTTCTGCGGGCGTAGTCGTCGTACAGAGGTAGGCAAGGTTCCACGCAACAGATTTCGGATAGCCGAGCGCATCGAACACCGCGACGACACGCTCGATTCCGATCGAGGGAAAGTAATCCTTCAGATCCACCGAGACCACGACGGTGTGCCCCGCATGCGGAATCCCGAACGTGCGTGGGCTTCGGCCCTTGACGAATCCGTGCGCAGCACTGTGAGCAGGAACGTTGTCGAGTATGCGCCGCAGTATCTTTCGCTGGATTTCCCGCAACCGCGGTTTGGGTATCTCGAGAATTCGGAATCCGACTCGCTTGGGTACGGGCGTGACGCGGTAATGCCGAAGCGGCGTCGCGGCCGTCCGGAGCCGGGACTGTGCGTCGGTGAACCACTCGATTTCGCTGATCGTCAGATCGAGCGATTCCGCCAGGTCTCCGGTACTCGCGTACCGAGGGACGTCGAACAACCACGGCTTGAAACCACCTGTGCGACGCGATGGTTCGACGGATGCAGGCTCGGGTAGCAGTGGGAGCCCGGTGATGAGTCCGCGGAGCGATTCCGGGTCGTACGGCGCGACCGGCGACAGGTCGATCAGACGATCCGCCAGACGCGGCGCCTTCTCACCCAGAATCGGCAGGAACGCCTCTTCCAGGCCACCACGCGTCCACGGAGCATCCGCAGCGAGCGACGCGAGCCACGCCGCCATCTGCGGGCTGAACTGACGGCTCATCGAGGCACCCGTTGCAGGTGCAGCGGCGCCGGACGACCTGAATCTTGTGTACTCGGCGCCGTCAAGCACGCGGAGCGTGCGGACCGGCGTCGGACGCAGTGACCAGTTCTTCTGTCTCGCCCAGGGGTTACCCCTGAGATCGGCCCAGCGGACCGACTCTCGCCCGTGCACCGCTGCATGTCCACCACTGTGCCAGATGAAAACCGTCGTCCGTGATTACTCGCTCTGATCTACACGTGCTCGGACACCAGGACTGCTGAGGTGTCGGCGTTCAGTGCTTCGAAGATGTGGGGCGCGTCGCCGGGGTAGCTGATGTAGTCACCCGGGTGGAGCTCGACGGGCTCGTCGGTGGGCCCCACGAGTGCTCGGCCGGCGGACAGGATCACGTGTTCGACGACGCCGGGTGAGTGCGGGTCGGACCTCCGAGGCTCGCCGATCTGAGCGCTGACGAGATAGATGTCGCGGCGTGCGTTCGGTGGGCAGGAGGCGAGCAGCGTCGCTACGTAGTCGGCTGTGTCGGAGGAGAACTTCGGCCCCTCTCCTGCTCGGATCAGCTGCACGCGTGGTTTCACCGGCTCGACCAACCGAGCGAACGGGACGTTCAGTGCCACGCTCAGCGCCCACAGTGTTTCGACGCTGGGGTTACCTGTTCCTGATTCGAGCTGGGACAGGGTCGACTTGGCTACTCCTGCGCGTCGGGCGAGCTCGGCCAGCGACAGTCCCATCCTGTTTCGTTCGCGGTGCAGGGACGCGGCGATGGCGGCGATCGGAGCGGACATGGTTGTTCATTCTATCGGTACGAGCGTCCATCTTGACGAACACAGCACGTAGGGTTCATTATTCTGTCCATGCGTTCGATCTGGCGAACCCGCCGCGACATCGGTCTCGTCTGCCTCGCCGACGGCCTCGTCGGTGCGTCGTTCGGCGCCATCGCCGTCGGCGCAGGCCTTCCGATGTGGGTTCCTATAGCGATGTCGGTGCTGGTCTTCGCGGGTGCGGCTCAGTTCATCGTCGTCGGAGTGCTCGCAGCAGGCGGAAATCCGCTCGCCGCGATGGCCGGCGCACTACTGGTGAACACGCGTCTCATTCCACTCGGATACTCCGTCGGAGATTCGTTCGGCGGAGTGTCCTGGACTCGCAAAATTCTGGGTGCTCACCTCGTGACGGATGAAAGCGTGGCGTTTGCAACCGCCGAACCCGATCCCCAGCGTCGACGATCCACGTTCTGGCTGTGTAGCGTCGGCCTGTTCGTCGCGTGGAACATCGGGGTGCTGGGCGGGGCATTTCTCGGCGGGAGGATCACCGATACCGCTGCCCTCGGACTGGACGCCGCATTTCCGGCGGTGCTCATCGCGCTCGTTGCTCCCGCGCTCCGCGATCCGTTGACGAGAAACACCGCTCTGCTCGGCGCGGTGATCGCCGTAGCTGCGGCGTTGATTCTGCCGCCGGGCCTGCCGGTGTTGCTTGCCCTGGCAGCGGTGGTGCCCGCGTTCGTGGCAACGAAAGCAACGGCATGAACTACGTGCTTCCCATGGTCGGGCTCGCGGCGGGAACCCTGGCGTTTCGGCTCGTCGGACCGTACCTTCGCAGCCGAACGACTATCTCGCCCCGCGTCGAGCGACTGGTGTCCGTCGCTGTGGCCGTCATCTTCGTGGCGTTGATCGCGACGTCCGCACTGATCGTGGACTACAGGTTCGCCGGGTTCGCCTGCCCGGCCGGTGTGCTCGTCGCCGCCGTCCTTGCCTGGCGCAAAGCACCGTTCGTGACGATCGTCGTGGCAGCCGCCGCTACAACTGCGGCGCTCCGATGGTTCGGAGTTGCGTGATAATGGGCGCCATGAATCCCACCCCCACCGGCCTCCTACGCGCCACCGCATCGGGCGTCGACGTGGAGATCACCCGCGAGATCACGTCAAGCCGCGACGACGTGTGGAACAGCGCCACCGATCCCGATCGGACCGCCCTGTGGTTCGGACCGTGGGAGCGGCTCGCGGACAATCGAATTCGTGTCCAGATGGTATTCGAAGACGGCGAGCCGTGGATGGAGATGAACATCGACGCCTGCGAGCCACCGCGGCGACTTGCGATCTCCACCACCGACGGATGGGCGCTCGAACTCGTGCTGACCGGGGATGGTCCGGTCACCACCGTCACCCTGATTCACCATCGCGAGAGCACCGACGGAGTCGGTGAGATCGGACCCGGTTGGGAGTACTACCTCGACATGCTGATCGCATCACGGACAGGCGCCGAGCAGCCGACATTCGAGGAGTACTACCCCGCCCAGAAGGAGTACTACGAGTCGCTCACGCCTCGGTAGCGGCGCGAGGCAGCGATGATTCTGGCGATGCCGTCAGCGACGCGCGCGATCTCGTCGGCGCCGACCTCCTTGCCGACGGAGTCCGCCCAGGCATGCTGATCGTCTCGCAACGTGGCCACCGTCTCGCGCCCACGCTCGGTCGGCTGCAGCAGCTTCGCCCGTCGATGTCGGGGATTGTCGACGTATTCCGCCCACCCCTTGTCGACGAGGATGTCGGCGGTGCGTTGCACACTCTGACGTGCCAACCCCAGGCCGACGCGACGTGCGATCTCGGCCACGGCGAGCGGTTCGTCGAGGGTCGCACCCAGCACCTGCCACCAGGCAGGCGTCAAACCTGCGGGTGCTGTGATGTCCTGTGCGGCAGCGAGGAATTCACCGTTCAGCTCGAAGGCGGGAAGCACGATGGACGTCAACGCATCACCGGCGGGAGTTCTGGTCATGCCCCGGCCAACTGCTCGTAGTACCTCTTCTCGCCGGTCGTGTAGAGCCCGTACCAGGCGTCGACGATGCTCTGCGGGAACAGTTCCAGCGCCTCGAACACAGCCTTGGCGAACTCGAGCGGCGACGTACCCGGAGCAGTGATGAGAGTGCCGTCGGCGACGGTGCGCTCGTCCCGGTACCGATCGGTGCCGGTGTACTGCTCTGCCGCCGTGAGGAATTCCGGAGCATTGCTGGTGTGCGGCCGTGAGTTCAACACGCCGAATCGAGCGAGCCCCAGCGTCGCACCGCAGATGCCGCCGACGGTGACGCCGCGATCCAGCAAGTCCACAGCCAAGCCCAGGACCTTGTCGTGCCCTTCCCCCCACGTTGCACCGCCGGGCAGAATCAACGCCGCGACGTCCGCCGTGTCGAGGTCGGCGAGGTCGCCGTCGGGCAGGATCTTGATTCCGCCGAGGCTGGTGACCTGTCCGCCGCCGTCGGACAGGACCAACAGGCGGTAGCGCTCGTCGCCTTGCTCGTTGGCCATGGCAATGCCGGCGACCAGATACGAGTACTCCCAGTCCGCCATCGTGTCGGTCGCGTAGAGAACGATGTTCTTCGCCATGACTACCTCCGTGATTGACAGTGTCCTGTCAATCTACGATTACGACAGCACACTGTCAATGCCGGCCACGCGACGCCGAATCCGGGTACACGCAACTACACACGGGCATACTGGAAACATGGTCGTCCGCGCTCGCTGGCCCAAGAGCCTCCCGCTGCAGCCGCTCCCTTCCGAATCGTGGGCAAAACAAGAGCCCACGTGGAAGGGCGCCAATCCCCAAGTCATCGAATCGGCGTTGAAGCGAGCCAAGACCCGACCGTCGGGCAACTGGTTCGTCTTCGCCGCGAGCCGCGACGTCGGGACCAAGGAACCGTTCGGCAGGACTGTCGGCGGAATGGAGCTGGTGGCCTGGCGCGACGAGAACCGCGGCATTCACATCGCACCCGGATCCTGCCCGCACCTCGGTGCGCCGCTCGACAAGGCGAAGATAGAGTGCGACACCCTTATCTGCCTCTGGCACGGCATGCCACTCGGACCGAAGGGACGCCCCGGCTGGCGACCCTTCCCGGCCTTCGACGACGGGATCCTCGTCTGGGTTCGCCTCGACGACCTCGGTGGTGAAGAGCCCACGGATGCGCCCCTCGTACCCGTCCGGCCGCCCGCCGCCACGAGCGTCGACGCCGTGATCACCCTGACCGGCATCTGCGAGCCCGACGACGTCGTCGCCAACCGACTCGACCCGTGGCACGGTGCGTGGTTCCACCCGTACTCGTTCGCCCGGCTTCGCGTACTCGACGCCCCCACCGACATCGACGTCCCCGACGAGGACGACCGCTTCCTCGTCGACGTCACCTTCCGCGTCAGCCGCGGCGTCGGCGTCCCGGTGACAGCAGAATTCGTCTGCCCGGGCCCACGCACCATCGTCATGCGCATCGTCGACGGAGAAGGTGCGGGCAGCGTCGTCGAAACCCACGCGACGCCCCTGGGCCCCGGTCCCGACGGCAAGCCTCGAACCGCCGTCATCGAAGCCACCGTCGCCAGTTCCGACCGCAAGGGCTTCCGGATTGCCCGACGCGTGGCGCCGTTGTTGCGTCCGCCGATGGGCTGGACAGCCGCCAGGCTGTGGAAAGACGACCTCGACTACGCGGAGCGTCGCTACATGCTCCGGTCGAAGGGGCTCTGACGGAAGACTGAACTACGACGAGGTCGGCGCCACGCGTTCTGGGATCTTGCCCGACGGCTATCACCACGTCCGTCGACGTGAACTGATCGGCTCGGGACGCACTGCCTTCGACGCTGCAGCTGAAACGCTGATGACCTGGAAGATGCACCGGCGGTCGTTGCCTCGGGTGCGGCCGTCTCGTGGCCGGGTGGAAGTCGGCTCGACGGTGTCACTCGTGGCGGGGTTTCGCTGCGAGGTGGTGTATCTCATCCAGGAGCCCGGCCGCATCGGCTTCGCCTACGGAACCTTGGGCGGCCACCCCGAATGCGGCGAAGAGTCTTTCCTGGTCGAGTTCGACGCCGGTGATGTCTACTTCGTGATCACAGCCTTCTCCCGACCCGGGACCTGGTACGCGCGGCTGGCAGGTCCGGTGGGCCGTTGGGCGCAGCAGCGGATCACCGATCGTTACGTCGCGGCGCTTCGCAGTTGAGCTGCCGCTCAGACGACGCGCGCGATTTTGTCGAAGACTCGGTATCGCCCGCGGGTCGGGACGGTCCAGATGTCGTGCCCGGCGAGGCCCCAGCTCTGCAGCAGGGTGTTGGCGGCGTGCAGACCGGTGGTTGCGGCGCGTTCCATGAGGGCGACCGGCAGGTCGATGCGGATGCCGTCGCCGGCCAGCACGAGTCCAGGTTCGGGCGTGCGCACCGTCGGCCTCCTGGCGAAATCACCCAGGCCGAACAACGGACAGTCGTTGCGCCATTCCGATCGAGCCGCGATCACGGTGGCATCGCGGGTCTCCGGATAGATCTCGTGCATGCGCGCCATCAACTGTTCGCGGGTGACGTCCTCGGATTCGGTTGCTGCGTAGGCGTGCAACTCCACGACGGATCCGCCGGTGCGGGAGGCCCACTCCGCTGCTTCGTCCTCGAATCGTTCGAGGACGCTGATGTTGTCGATGGGCGGCATTCCACCGGTACCGATGAACGGTGGACGGTCTGCGGCGACCGGCTTGTCGAGCCAGACTCGGTGTACGAGGAAGGGCGGAGTGTTCTGCAACGCTGCGACATCCGCGCGCCACTCGTCGGTGCCGAGTGAGCCGACGAGACTCTGCAGCCCCTTGATGTCCGCAGCCAGGACGACACCGTCGAACTTCTCGCCGTCGACGGAGAATCCGCGTTCGATCGACGACACCGAGGTTCCCATCCGGAAACCGACTCCGAGCCCACGCAGATACTCGCCCAACGGTTCCCACAGAGTCTGCGGGTACGGGCCCGTAGGCACGTCGAACACTAGCCCCTCGGACGAGCCGAGGAAGTACAGGTGGAACATCATCGCCAGCTCGGCGGCCGACATCTCCTCGGGATCGGCGAAGAAACTGCGCGAGAACACTCCGAAGGCCAGGTGCCGTGCAGCCTCGGGGAAGTTGATGCGTCGCAGGAATTCTGCTGCCGGGACCTCGTCGAGCTGCTCGTACGTCTCGGGAACGCTGACTGTCATGAGCGGCAGCGCGGCAATACCGTTCAGCGCCTTGAGGTCCCGCCACCGGAACGTCGGGCTCTTCCCGACGAAGGCGACGGCGTTCAACCCCGGCGTCGACGGTAGGCCTTTGAATCCGTCGATTCGGCCGTCCGCGTCGATCAGCGGGTAGTCCTCGACAGCGTGCAGACGCTGCAGACCCGGATCGGTGCGCTTCAACACATTGCGGAGGTTGTAGTACTGCCGGAAGAACGCGTGGAAGCCTCTGCTCATGGTGGCCGTCGAACCGTCGTCCAACGTGGTGGACCATCCGCCGACGCGGCCGCCGAGGAAGTTCTCCTTCTCGAAGACCTCCACGGACACACCACGTTCCGCCAGAGCAGCTGCCGCCGACAGTCCGGCGATACCGCCGCCCACCACCGCGACGCGCGGAACCGACGCCAACGACGACGCCGACGCGTACCCCGCCGCCGCTGGATGCAGAACGCTCTTCTTGTCAATCACGTGGCCGCGCCCCCAGGAAAGTGTGCACGATGCCGTTCTGCCACCCCGTCATCGTTTCGGTGTCGAGCGAGGTGAACCCTGCGTGCTGCATGCGTCGAGCGAATTCCGAGACACCGTCGAAACTGGTGACACTGCGCCACAGATGGCGGTAGAGCGTGAAGTCGCGGGTCGCGGCGTACCCGAGCGGGATGATGATCGCCCAGCAGACCAGCGTCCAGACGATCTTCGCGCGCAGCGACTCCTTGACCGAGTACTCGTGGAACGCAATGGACGATCCAGGCTTCAGCAGGGAGAGCAGTGACCCGAGAACGGCGTCCGGATCACCCACGTTCCGAACCAGATACGCCGCCAGAATCCCGTCGAACGGCCCTTCGACGCCGTGAGAGGCAAGGTCCTCGACCCGCGAATGAACGAATGTGACGTTCGATGGCCACTGCTTGCTCCGCGCCACCTCGAGCATCTCCGACGACGCATCGGCCGCGATGATCTCCGCATGAGGCGCGGCCTTCAGCAGCGCAGCTGTGGAAGCACCGGTGCCGCAGCCTATGTCGAGCAGACGCAGGCCGGCGCCGAGCCCGGGAAGCCGAAGCCGCTCGGCCGACTTCGCGAGATGCGCGTGGTAACCGGGGTTGGCTCCGACGAGCCGGTCGTACGATTTCGCGTCCTGATCGAACGCACTGGGCACCTGGTCACGGGGCAGACCCCGTCGGCCTACGCTCACCAGCCACCACCGTTGACGACCCGAGCAGACGGGCCTCCCTCGATCGAGACGATGTCGCCCTGATGCAGCTGCCGGCCGCGCCGAAGATCCACCTCACCGTTGACGCTGACCACCCCGTCGGCGATGAAGCTCTTCGCCTCGGCGCCGGATTCGATCAGGTTCGCGAGCTTCAGAAATTGTCCGAGCCGAATCGACTCGTCTCTGATCGGTACGTCCACTGCATCAGCCATGCCCCCATCTTGACTCATGCGGGAGCGAAGCGCCGCAATCGCAGACTGTTGGTCACCACGAACACCGACGAGAAGGCCATTGCGGCACCCGCGAGCATGGGGTTGAGCAGGCCTGCAGCCGCCAGCGGAATGGCCGCGACGTTGTACGCGAACGCCCAGAACAGGTTGCCCTTGATCGTCGCGAGAGTCTTTCGCGACAACCTGATGGCGTCGCCGACGGCTCGCAGGTCCCCGCGCACCAGCGTCAGGTCGCTTGCCTCGATGGCGACGTCGGTGCCGGTCCCCATGGACAATCCCAGGTCGGCGGTGGCCAACGCGGCGGCGTCGTTGATGCCGTCCCCGACCATCGCCACGACCCTGCCTTCGGACTGCAGTTGCGCGACGACGTCGACCTTCCCCTGCGGGAGCACTCCGGCGAAGACTTCCTCGATCCCGACGTCGGCAGCGATCTTCCTCGCGGCCGCCTCGTTGTCACCGGTCAGCATCACCGGGGTCAGTCCGAGCTCACGCAGTTCCGCGACCGCCTGCTTCGACGTGGGCTTCACCGAGTCGGCGACGACGAGCACTCCCCGCGCCTGTCCGTCCCACCCGACGGCGACGGCAGTGCGGCCGTCGCGTTCGGCGTCGGCGAAGGCGGCGGCGAGGTCCGCGGGAAGGGTCATGGACCAGTCGGCCAGCAACGAGGCTCGCCCCAGAACCACGGCCCGACCGTCGACGATTCCCGTCACGCCGAGGCCGGACACGGCCACGAAGTTCTCGACGTCCGGCAACGCGCCGCTGCGGCGGGCGGCATCGGCGATGGCTTTGCCGATGGGATGCTCCGAACCTGCTTCCAGAGCCCCGGCCACGAGCAGCAGCTCGTCGTTCTCGGGAATCACCGAGAGCAGGGACATCTGGCCGGTGGTGACGGTGCCGGTCTTGTCCAGTACAACGGTGTCGATGCGCTTGGTGGACTCCAGGATCTCCGGTCCCTTGATCAAGATGCCCAGCTGCGCGGCGCGGCCGGTGCCGACCATCAGTGCCGTCGGAGTCGCGAGGCCGAGGGCACACGGGCACGCGATGATCAGAACGGCGACGGTAGCCGTGAAGGCCGCAGCGACGGATCCGCCGGTGCCGAGCCAGAATCCGAGTGTGCCGGCTGCGATCGCGATGACGATCGGAACGAAGATTCCCGAGATTCGATCGGCGAGCTTCTGCGCCTGCGCTTTCCCGGTTTGCGCGTCTTCGACGAGCTTGGCCATCTGGGCCAGCTGGGTGTCCGAGCCGACGCGGGTAGCCGTCACGACCAACCGGCCGCCGACGTTCACCGTCGCACCGACGACCGTGTCGCCCGGCGACACCTCCACCGGCACCGACTCACCGGTCACCATCGATGCGTCGACGGCAGAGGATCCGGATTCGACGGTTCCGTCCGTCGCGATCTTCTCGCCCGGCCGGACCACGAACGTGTCGCCTACCGCGAGATCTTCGACGGGAACCTGCTTCTCGACGCCGTCGCGCAGCACCGTCACGTCCTTGGCACCGAGATCGAGCAGGGCGCGCAACGCTGCACCTGCCCGGCGCTTGGACCGAGACTCGAAGTACCGGCCGGCCAGAATGAACGTGGTGACGCCTGCTGCCACCTCGAGATAGATGTTGGCCGATCCGTCCATCCGGTCGATGGTGAGCTCGAACGGGTGTTTCATGCCGGGAACGCCCGCGGTGCCGAAGAACAGTGCGTACAGCGACCATCCCAGCGCAGCCAACGTTCCCATGGACACGAGGGTGTCCATGGTCGACGTGCCGTGCCGCAGGTTCGTCCACGCGGACTTGTGGAAGGGATACGCACCCCACACGACGACCGGTGCCGCCAGCGTCAGCGACAACCATTGCCAGTTGGTGAACTGCAGAGCCGGAATCATCGCCATCGCGATCACCGGCACCGACAGAACCGCCGAGACGATCAGACGCTGCTTCAGCGGATCCGTCTCGGGCGTGGAGTCCGGCTCGGCAGCGGGGAGTGTCGCGGTGTACCCCGCGGCCTCGACAGCGCCGATCAGATCCTCGACGGGCACACCGTCGGACCGAACACGCGCCTTCTCGGTCGCGTAGTTCACCGTCGCGGTCACTCCGTCGAGCTTGTTGAGTTTGCGCTCGATTCTGTTGGCACACGACGCGCACGTCATGCCGCCCAGAATCAACTCCGTCTCACTCATGGTCCACCTGCGCGTGTTCGTGACTTGCGGGTGCCTCACCGACAGGGCCGACCGCGCCGCCGATCAGGAATGCGGCAAAGAACACCAGTGTGATTCCGAGTACGAAGCCTGCCAGTTTGATCGTCGTGTTCACGCGAAGCACCTCTTTCGTCTCACCTGTTCTACCATACCCCCCTAGGGTATCGGGAGGTCTCGATCCGGTCACGGTGTAACGCGGGGTTCCTCCGCGGCGACTTCCGTGTAGCCACCGCGTAGTGCAGCGGCGGTGTAATCGGTTCGGGGAACAACTGATTGGGAAGCCATGTCTCTACGCGTTTCGACTCGCAGGCCTGCGAATCGTCGACGGCTCGTCACCAGCGCCGTTGCGTTCGTATCGCTGGGCGCTCTGGCCGTCGGTGCCGCCGTCCTCACGACCGACAAGCTGTCGTCGTCGGACGCCGAGGTCGAGCTCGCATCGACCGCCACCTGCTACGACATGGTCAGCATCGCCGTCGGTGGCCGAGGCGACTCGCCCGAGGCCGGCAAGACCAAGATGCTCGAAACCCCCACCGGAACGCGACTGCCCGCAGCGCTCGCCGGCGATTTCGAGAGCGACTGGATCGACCAGATGGTCGGCGCTCCCAACGGCCAGGTGAAGGACGGCTCCTACGCAGCCGTCTACATCGAGTACCCGGCCAACATGGCCAGCTACGAATCCTCGGTCGAGACCGGCGTCGCGAACACCAAGACGGTCATGAACGCCATCGCCGCGTCGTGCCCCAAGACCCGCTTCGCCATCGTCGGCTACAGCGAGGGCGCCGACGTCACGCGTCGCGCAGCGATGGAAATCGGCAACCAGCAGGCCGACACCAACGGCAAGTTCGGCATTGTCGACCCGGGCAACGTGGTCGGCGTCGTCATTCTCGCCGATGCAGGCCGCAAAGACGGCGAGACCGCATTCCCCGGTTCCGCGTCGGGCACCAACCCCGACGGCTTCGACACCAAGTACCAGAACGGCTCCGGTCCCGCCGGCGCCGGCGCTCTACCGTCCACGCAAGGCGGCTTCGGTGTACTCGACGGCCGCGTCGCCTCGTTCTGCTCACAGGGCGACCTGACGTGCGCGATGCCCAAGAACACCTCGCTGCTGCACCTGGCCGCCAACGTCGGACGCCAACTCGACGTCGACGCCATCCAGCGCGACAACACCCTGACCCCCGCCACCGGCGCCGACCTCGCCATGGTCCTCGGCAAGATCGCCGTCGCCGCCTTCGCCGACATCACCAGCCAGGACAACTGGCTCGCCGGCGACGAGACATTCCTCGACGTGCTCATCAAGGTCTCCGAGCCCGGCTACAAGCCGGCCGACCCGACCACCAAGGTCGCCGCGAAGCCCGAAACGGACGAGAACGGCGAACCGCTGCCCGCAGAGAGCGCAGTCAACCTCGCCTACCTGCCGTCGAAGATCGCCAAGGAAATCATCGGCTTCATCGGATCCAACACCGACACCATCCCCGTCGCGATGAACGATCCGTACGGTCAGACCCTCGGACCGGGCTCCGGACACCACTTCGACTACTGGCGTGACGCCGACAAGGCCAACGGCAAGCCGCTGACCTCGGCCGAATACGCTGCCGCATGGCTGACCCAGCTCGCCAAGGACGCCCAGGCCGGCAAGCCCATCAAGTCCAAGGAAGTTCAGGAGCAGGCCCGCCTGACCGTTCTGTCCGCCACCGCGACCCCCACCACGACCGCGCCGACGAGCACCTCCACAGCTGCTCCCGTCGTCGCACCCTACGTCGCCCCCTATGGCGCACCTGTGGTGCCGGAGGCAGGCGTTCCCGCCCCGATCGTCGACCCGGCCGCTCCCGTCGATCCGAACCTGACCGCAATACCTGTCGTACCCGCCCCCGACGCCGCGGGCGCAGTCGTCGACGGCTCGGTCGTCACCACCCCGCCGGCTGCTACCTCAGCAGCTCCGACCACCACAGCCGTCCCCACGACCACCGTCGTACCGGCTGGGTAGTCGTACTCCCTTTCCCATTCGGAGCGAAAGCGCCGTTCGGTCAGTCTGACTGACCGAACGGCGCTTTCGGTCTTCCAAGGGAACTGTCGGGGGAAGGTCCGGACCGATCAGGAATCGAGAAGTGTCCGACGCCGAGGCCTACTAGCGTCTTTCCACATGAACATCACCATTCATTCCTCGTTCCTTCCCCATGACGATGCCGATGCGGCGCTGGGGTTCTATCGCGATCTCCTCGGTTTCGAGGTGCGCCTGGACGTCGGGTACGACGGCATGCGCTGGCTCACCGTCGGGCCGGTCGGACAGCCGGACACGGCAATTGTCCTGACGCCACCGGCGGTAGATCCCGGCATCACCGACGACGAGAAGAAAACCATCCTCGAGATGATGGCGAAGGGCACGTACGCGGGCCTGCAGTTGGCGACGCCCGACCTGGACGCCACGTTCGACGCGCTGCAGGCCGGGGGCGCCGACATCGTGCAGGAGCCCATCGATCAGCCGTACGGTCTTCGTGATTGCGCCGTCCGCGACCCTGCGGGGAATCTGCTGCGAATCCAGCAGGCCCGCAGCTGACGGACATGCTTGAATTCGCATGATTGGATGCCAGTCCCACCGAGAAACGGAGATGTCCTGATGGCCCGACGCGCCAGTTCGACGACCGAGGTCCACAAGGCCGACAGCCACGATCTGATCCGTGTGCAGGGCGCGAGGGTGAACAATCTGCGCGACATCAGCGTCGAGATCCCCAAGCGCCGGTTGACGGTGTTCACCGGCGTTTCGGGGTCCGGCAAGTCGTCGTTGGTGTTCTCCACGATCGCCGCGGAATCCCAGCGGATGATCAACGAGACGTACAGCGCGTTCGTGCAGGGGTTCATGCCGTCGCTCGCGCGGCCGGACGTCGACGTGCTCGACGGGTTGACCACCGCCATCATCGTCGACCAGCAGCGAATGGGTGCCAATCCGCACTCGACCGTCGGTACCGCCACCGATGCGAATGCGATGCTGCGAATCCTGTTCAGCCGTGTCGGAAGGCCCTACATCGGTTCGGCCCAGGCCTTTTCGTTCAACGTCGCGTCGGCGTCCGGGGCGGGTGCGGTGAAGGTCGAGAAGGGCGGGCGTCAGACCACCGAGAAGCGAACCTTCTCGGTCACCGGCGGCATGTGCCTGCGCTGCGAGGGGCGCGGATCGGTGAGCGACATCGACCTGACCGCTCTGTACGACGACAGCAAGTCTCTCAACGAGTCCGCCATCACCATCCCCGGCTACAGCATGGACGGCTGGTACGGCCGGATCTTCCGTGGCAGTGGATACTTCGACCCGGACAAGCCGATTGCCAAGTACAACAAGAAGGAACTGAACGACCTTCTGTACCGCGAGCCGACGAAGATCAAGGTCGAGGGCATCAACATCACCTACCTCGGCCTGGTCCCGCAGATGCAGAAATCCATGCTGTCCAAGGACGTCGACGCGATGCAGCCGCACATTCGTGCCTTCGTCGAACGCGCCGTGACGTTCCAGACCTGTCCCGAATGCGACGGCACCCGCCTGAACGAGGGCGCTCGGTCCTCGAAGATCAAGGGAATCTCCATCGCCGATGCCTGTTCCATGCAGATCAGCGACCTCGCCGCCTGGGTCAGCGGTCTGAAGGAGCCGTCGGTGGCGCCGCTGCTCGACTCTCTGCGGGAAACGTTGGAGTCGTTCGTGCAGATCGGGCTGGGCTACCTGTCCCTGGAACGGCCCGCCGGAACCCTGTCCGGCGGCGAGGCCCAGCGCACCAAGATGATTCGCCATCTCGGATCGTCGCTCACCGACGTCACCTATGTGTTCGACGAACCGACGACAGGCCTGCATCCCCACGACATCGAGAACATGAACCAGCTCCTTCTGCAGTTGCGAGACAAGGGAAACACGGTTCTGGTCGTCGAGCACAAGCCGGAAACCATCGTCATCGCGGATCACATCGTCGACATCGGCCCCGGCGCCGGGACCAACGGCGGTCAGATCTGCTTCGAGGGGTCCGTCGACGACCTCCGCACGAGCGACACCGTCACCGGCCACCACTTCGACGACCGCGCGGTGATCAAGGATTCTGTACGCGAGTACTCCGAGGTCATCGAGATCCGCGGTGCGGACTCGCACAACTTGCAGAGCGTCGACGTCGACGTGCCACTGGGCATCCTGGTCGTCGTGACAGGCGTAGCCGGCTCCGGCAAGAGTTCACTGATACACGGTTCGCTCGGAGAGCTCGACGACGTCGTCTCGGTCGACCAAGGTGCCATCCGCGGGTCCCGTCGCAGCAATCCTGCGACGTACACCGGGCTGCTGGAGCCGATCCGCAAAGCGTTCGCGAAGGAGAACGGCGTCAAACCTGCTCTGTTCTCGGCTAATTCGGAGGGCGCGTGCCAGGTCTGCAACGGTAACGGCGTCATCTACTCGGATCTGGCGATGATGGCGGGCGTCGCCACGATGTGCGAGGAGTGCGAAGGAAAGCGGTTCCAGGCGTCGGTGCTCGAGTATCACCTCGGCGGTAAGAACATCAGCGAAGTGCTCGCCATGTCCGTGGCGCAGGCCGAGGACTTCTTCGGCAACGAGGTGAAACTGCTTGCTGCTCACAAGATTCTGGTCCGGCTCGCCGACGTCGGCCTGGGTTACATCAAGCTCGGCCAGCCCCTGACGACGTTGTCCGGCGGCGAACGTCAACGCCTCAAGCTGGCCGTTCACATGGCCGACAAGGGCGGAATCTACGTCCTCGACGAGCCGACCACAGGACTACACCTCGCCGACGTCGAGCAATTGCTCGGACTGCTCGATCGCCTGGTCGAGTCCGGAAAATCCGTCATCGTCATCGAACATCACCAGGCCGTGATGGCCCACGCCGACTGGATCATCGACCTCGGCCCCGGTGCAGGCCACGACGGCGGCTGCGTCGTTTTCGAGGGAACTCCGGCTGATCTCGTCGCCGACGGTTCGACGCTCACCGGGCAGCACCTGGCTGCCTACGTGGGGAGCTGACGGCACGCCCGGTTTCGGGGCAGAATCGAGCGCATGACGACACTGCTGTTCGTGCACGGCGCCGGTGGTTTCACGGAGGACAGATCGCTGGCCGACGCCCTTGCGGGGGCGTCGGGTGTCGACGTGGACATGCCCGAGTTCTCCGACGAGGACATGTCTTTCGAAGCGTGGGCGCGTCCACTGCGAGTTCGATTGGAATCGTTGGACCCGTCCGACATCCTCGTGGCGCACTCGTTCGGTGCGTCCGTATTACTACGCGTCCTCGCGGAGCGGCAGTGGGGCTTTTATGAGCCGGCCACCCTGCTGGCAATGCCGGATTGGGGGGCCGGCGGGTGGGACGTTCCCGAATACGCGTTCGACGGACCCGAGCCCACTACCTCTCTGGCACTTCATCATTGCCGCGACGACGAGGTGGTCCCGTTCGAGCACCTGGCGTCGAACGCGGCGTTGTTGCCGTCCGCTCGCATCGTGGAGCACCCGTCGGGTGGTCACCAGTTCCACGGAGCGGATTGGCCGACGATGTAGTTCGAACATATGTTCGACAAATGGCGGTTTTCGGGCTATGGTGGAGTCATGCTTTTGGGGGAGAGCGTCGACGATGTAGCCGGGGACCTTCGGGTCGATACGGCGCGTGGTGTGTTGCCGATCGAGGACCCTGCGTTGCGTGCTGCGGTGGAGGAGATGGAGTCCGCGTGGGGTGCGGTTGCGGAGGCGTCGTTGGATGGTCGGGTTGTCGGTGATGCGGACCGGCGTGCGGTGTTGGTGCGGATGGAGACGGTGTCGCGGGCGATCTACGGCACCTCGCACACGTGGTTGACGGAGTTGGTGGACGGTGACGGTTTGGCGGTGATGCCGGAGCGGTCGAATCCGTCGCGGTTGGCGTGTTTGTTGCGGATCGACTCCGCAGTCGCGGGTAAGCGCATCAAAATCGCGGGAAAATTGGCGCGGCGGCGTTCGTTGACCGGGGAGCAGCTCGATGCGTTGTTGCCGGTGACTGCGCGAGCGCAGTGCGAGGGTCATCTCGACGCTGCGCATGTGCGGGTGATCGAGAAGTTCTTCGACACCCTGCCCGCTGGGATCGATCACGAGTCGTTGGTGCAGTCGGAGATCTTGTTGGTGGACTTGGCGAAACAGGTCTCGCCGGAGCAGTTGAAGGTTGCGGCGCACAGGTTGACGGCGTTGTTGGATCCGGATGGGGAACTGCGGGACAAGAAGGACATCGCGAGGAAATGCTTTCTTAGACTCGGCCCGCAGGAGGTCGACGGGACCTCGAAGATGGCCGGTGTCATCGACGCTGAGTTCCGTGCGTATCTGGAGCCGGTTCTCGCCAAACTCGCCCGCAAGGGAGTGTTGAACCCCGACGAGCCGAAGCCCGTGCACGACACCGACCTGAGTACCGCCTACCCCGGCAGCATTCCCGACAGCAACGACAGCAACGACGATGACGGGCAGAACGAACCGGACGACATCGGCTCGGACGACGACGGTGCAGACGGTGAGGGCGCGGACGGTGAGGGCACGGACGGTGAGGGCACGGACGGTGAGGGCACGGACGGTGAGGGCACGGGCGAGCAGGATTGCGACGCCACGAGTTCCAGTACTGCGGGATCCGATGCCGCGGGATCCGATGCCGCTCGGGCGGGTGCTGCGGGATCCGATGCCGCTCGGGCGGGTGCTGCGGGATCCGATGCCGCGGGATCCGATGCCGCTGGGGCGGGTGCTGCCGGGTCGGGTACTACTTCTGCAGGGTCGCCGGGTCCGCTGACGCTGTTCGATCCCGAGGAGACTGCTGCTGCTGCTGCGGAGCTGGAGGCACGCGCCGGCCGGGACCTACGCACCCAAGGGCAACGGAACCACGATGCCGTCAAAGCGGTGTTCCGTCAGACCCTCGCAGCCGGCACCCTCGGAACCCACCGCGGACTACCGGTCACTGCGGTGATCTCGATGTCCGCCTCCGATCTGGCCACCGCGTCCGGGCATGCCGTCACCGGCACCGGATCGCTGGTCTCGATTCGCGACGCCATCCGCATGGCCGCCCACGCCCACCACTACCTCGCTGTTTTCGACGACAACGGACGCGCCCTCTACCTCGGGCGCGGTAAACGACTCGCCTCGGCCGATCAACGCATCGTCCTCATCGCCCGCGACCGCGGCTGCAGTTTCCCCAATTGCACGCGCCCCGCCACCTGGAGCCAGGTCCACCACATCGACGAATGGGCTGACGGTGGCAACACCGACATCGACGACCTGACCTTCGGGTGCGACTGCCACCACCCCCTCGTCGGCGACGGACCGAACCAGTGGGCGACCACCACCACCGGAACTGATCATCCCCAACCCGGCCGCACCGCCTGGCATCCACCCGAATCCGTCGACCCCCGACGCAAGGGGCTCGTCAACCACTACCACCATCCACAGGAATACCTCTACCCATCAGACGATCCCGACGCCGAGACCCGGACCGGATAGCTCGGCCCCCGGCACCATCGAATCGAACACCCACCCGTGAACGGCACAACCACCACCTGTGCCGCTCACACCCTTGGCCTCAGCACCCCGTAACCTGAGCACCGTCCGCGGGAAGCTCCCCGCGGACGGATGAGTATCCCGGATACGGCGATGCCGCGTTACCATTCCGGGGATGGGGGAGATCGAGGATCCGAGGCAGCGTTTGGCGCGTCTGGTGATCGAGCGTGTCACGGTCGAGGGCGGGGCTGGGGCTCGGCTGGATTCGTCGGCGTTCGCGGTGAGGTACGACGAGGCGTCTGTCCTACCGCTCGACAATTTGTTCCACGACACCGCGGGAGCGTCGGAGCTGGCGCTCGAGTCGCATGTCGCGCATTTCGTATCGACGACGATGTCGTCGAACTTCTGGCCCGGTGACTCGCACGAGGCGCTACCGAGGCTGCGTCCGGTGTTGAAACCGTCGACGTACGCGTTGGGCTCACCGTCGGGTTTGCTGTTGTCGCGGCGCGTGTTCCCGTTGGTCGACGAGCTCGTCGCGGTGGACATGCCATCCCACAGCTCGATCGTGTCGTGGGACACGATCGAGACGTGGGGTGTGGATCCGTCCACGGTGTTCGCCGCGGCCCGGTCGAATCTGGCCACCGTCACCCAGCATGCCGATCCGACGAAGGGCCGCGCCACTCAGCGGTTGGTCGACCGCGGCGGGCAGTACTACACGTCGTGGCTGTTGGACTCGGGGTGGCTCGAGTCGCACAGGTCGCGGTTCGGTTGTGCACCTGTGGCATTCGTTCCCACGGTAGACACGCTGTACGTCGTGCCCAGCGACGACGAGGACCTGCTGGCCAGACATTTCGGTCTCGCCGAGGAGCAGTACCTGCACACATCGCGGTTCCTGTCACCGCAGGCGTACACCGTCGACGACTCGGGTGCTGTGGTGACGCTCGACGTCACGGCGCCGGACAATCCAGGCAGCGCTCGGGCCCGCTGCGTGCACATCTCGAAAGAATATGCAGCACAGGCCGACTGGCTACAGCGTCAGTACGAGCTGGATCGTGTGCACTCCGAGATCGGCACGGTCACCGTCAAGTCGACCCCGTTCGGTCCCCGTACGGTCACGATCTGGGCCGACGAGGTGGACTGCACGCTGCCGGAGACCGACCTCGTGGCGTTCTGCCGCGAGGGCGTCGAGCCGTTCTTCGTCCAGTTCGCCGACGTGGCGTCCATCAGTGGTGTCCAACCGATGGCAGGCCTGGACCCGGCTCGCTATCGGGTTCCCGCCTGGCCACCGCCGGACATCGTCGAACGGTTACGCGCGCACAGCATCCTGGTGTGACCTACGACGGTCGGTCGAGCGTGTACTCGTTGATGACCACGCCGGATCCATACGGTGTGCTCGCGACGAGATTCAAGCCCGCGACCGAGTATTCGCGGTCGGCGAAGAGGCGCTTGCCCGATCCCAGCAGAATCGGGTTGATCTTGAGGATGATCCGATCGATCTCGTCGACGAGTGCGGACGCGAAGACCCCTCCACCGGCCAACCAGATGTCCGATCCGCTCTGCTGCTTCAGCTCCCGCACCAGTGCAACCGGATCCCCGTTCGTCACCGTCACCTCCGGCACAGCATCGTCGGCGGTGTGCTGGCGGGAGAACACGTACTGCTTCAGATGCTCGTACGGTCCGCCGCGCCGGTGTTCACCCTCCGCCGCGTAGGTGCCCCACCCCATCATCACCGTGTCGAACCTCGTCAGAGGCGGCGTCAGGCCGGTGGCCTGGAGGCCGAGCGTCGGGATCGTGTCGGTGTACTCCCGCAGGATCATGTCGATGTGATCGCCCGTCTGGGGGAACGCATCGAACGTGTCGTCCGGGGCAGCGATGAAGCCGTCGAGGCTGGCGGCTACGTAATAGACCAGTTCACGCATGAGAATCTCCAATCACGACGGATGTAGTGGTTCGACTCAGAGAGTACGACACCTGTCGTGGTTGCGCTAGTCTTTTTCCATGGCTCGCAATTCGCAACGCAGATCAGAGCTCGCCGACGCCGGCATTTCGATCCTGGCCGCCGAGGGCGCACGCGGGCTCACCCACCGTGCCATCGATGTGCAGGCAGGCGTACCGAAAGGCACCACGTCGAACTACTTCAAGACGCGCGAGGACGTCATCGCCGGGTTGATCGAGCGCATCGGCGAACGCCTTGCCCCGGATCCCGACGTGCATGCCCCGCTCGCCGCGAAAGCGCCGAGTGCGGAATTGTTCGCCGAGTACACCCGCGACATCGTCGCGCGGCTCCTGACCAACCGAGAAGTGACGCTGGCACTGTTCGAACTGCGGCTGGAGGCGTCGAGACGGCCGGAGATCGGCGCCGTTCTCGGCGCATGGCAACGCTCGAGCTTCCGCGGCGACGTCGAATTCAACCTTGCCGCAGGACTTCCCGGGGGCGCCAAGGAGATCGCACTGTTCCACTACGCGATCGACGGCCTCCTGTTGGACCGGCTGACCTACCCGATCGACCCGGAGACCTCGACCGACGACATCGTCGACGATTTGGTGAACGGCCTGCTCAGGTGAACTCGACTCCCTGCGCGAGAGGCAGCTCATTGGAGTAGTTCACGGTGTTGGTTGCCCGTCGCATGTAGGATTTCCATGCGTCCGAACCGGATTCGCGTCCGCCACCGGTTTCCTTCTCGCCGCCGAACGCACCGCCGATCTCCGCTCCCGACGGTCCGATGTTGACGTTGGCGATGCCGCAGTCGGATCCGGCTGCGGACAGGAACCGCTCGGCCTCACGCAGATCCGTCGTGAAGATCGACGACGAAAGACCCTGTGGCACATCGTTGTGCAACGCGATGGCCTCGTCGAGCGTCTCGTAGGTGAGAACGTACAGAATCGGCGCGAACGTCTCGTGACGCACGATGTCCGTCTGTGCAGGCATCGTCACCACCGTCGGCTGGACGTAGTAGGCGTACTCGCCGAAGATGTCGACGCGCGAACCGCCTGCCTTCACGACGCCACCAGCGCCGACGGCAGCGTCGAGCGCCTTCTGGAAGCCGGCGAAGGCCGGCGCGTCGATCAGCGGCCCGACGAGCGTGTCGGCGTCCAGGGGTGAACCGATGGACAGCGATTCGTACGCCTTCGCGATCCGCCCGACCAGCTCGTCGGCGATGGAGGAGTGCACGATCAGTCGTCGCAGCGACGTACACCGTTGCCCTGCAGTACCCGCCGCGGAGAACACGATCCCCCGGGTCGTCAGATCCAGATCGGCGGACGGGGTGACGATGGCGGCATTGTTGCCACCGAGTTCGAGCAGGACCCGACCGAACCTCTCCGCGACGCGGGGCGCCACGGCTCGGCCCATGCGTGTGGACCCGGTCGCGGACAGGAGCGCCACGCGGGAATCGTCGACGAGCGCTTCACCGGCCACGCGGTCGCCGATGACCAACTGCGCAACGAGAGGGTCGACGTCCGCGTTGGCGGCGGCACGCTCGAACAGCGCCTGAACAGCGAGCGCGGTCAGGGGCGTCTTCTCCGACGGCTTCCATACGACGGTGTCGCCGGCGACCAAGGCGAGAACGGTGTTCCACGACCAGACTGCGACAGGAAAGTTGAAGGCAGTGATGACGCCGACGACCCCGAGCGGATGCCACTGCTCCATCATGCGATGGCCCGGACGCTCGGTTGCGATGGTGTTGCCGTACAGCTGACGCGAGAGCCCGACTCCGAAATCGCAGATGTCGATCATTTCCTGGACCTCGCCCAGACCCTCGGACAGGATCTTTCCCGCCTCGATGGAGACCAGCTCGCCGAGATCGGCCTTGTACTCACGCAGTAGCTCGCCGAGTTCACGGATCAGGCCACCTCGAACCGGAGCGGGAACGGCGGACCACTCGGTGAACGACGATGTCGCCACGGTGACGACGGCGTCGACATCGGCCGCGGTGGCCGCGGCGAGGGACGCGAGATTCCCACCGGTGATCGGCGAACGGGCGACGACCGGAAGTTCCGACCTGGGCACGTCGAGGTCGGCGGTCACCCCCAGGCGTCCCAGGATTGCGCGGGTACGGACGCTCAGCTCGTCGTGCTTGACCGGGGAAGTCATTGTGAAGATCACCTTTCGTCGCCGTGGCAGCGACATTCAATCTAGCCGACGGGTCACAACGCAGTAAAAGTTCCTGCAATATGCGTTTCTTTACGGAATATTATCGGGTACGTTGGCGATCATGACGCAGGTATTGCACACCCCACATGCCTCCGGTTCCTTCGGCGCTTCGGACGTTCACGCCGCGATCGGCCGCCACATGCTCGCCGACGGCTTCGAGATGGTGCTGGACCTGACGGCGTCCCGCGGATCCACTCTCGTCGACGCGCGGGACGGCACCGAGTACCTGGATCTGTTCACCTTCTTCGCATCCAATGCTCTCGGCATGAATCACGCCCGGCTGACGGACGATGCGCAGTTCCGAGCCGACCTGCTCGAGGCCGCGATGAACAAGCCGAGCAACTCCGACATCTACTCGATCCCGATGGCTCGGTTCGTCGACACGTTCGCACGGGTGCTCGGCGATCCGCGGCTACCTCACCTGTTCTTCGTCGAAGGTGGTGCACTCGCCGTCGAGAACGCGCTGAAGGTCGCCTTCGACTGGAAGAGCCGCTGGAACGAAGCGCACGGGTTGGACGCCGGCCTGGGCACGCAGGTACTGCACCTCGAGCACGCATTCCACGGGCGATCCGGTTACACGATGTCGCTGACGAACACCGACCCCAACAAGGTGTACCGCTTCCCCAAGTTCGATTGGCCGCGCATCCCGTCGCCGTACATCCGGACGGGCGCGGACATGGACGCACTGGAGGACGACGCCCTGGCCGCGGCACGCCTCGCGTTCGAAGCCAACCCGCACGATATTGCCTGTGCCATCGTCGAACCCATTCAAGGCGAGGGCGGCGACAACCACTTCCGGCCGCGGTTCCTGCAGAAACTACGGCAGCTGTGCCATGAACACGACGCACTGTTCGTCGTCGACGAAGTGCAAACGGGTGCCGGAATGACAGGCACCGCCTGGGCTTTCCAACAGCTCGGCGTCGTACCCGACGTGGTGGCGTTCGGAAAGAAAGTCCAGGTGTGCGGAGTCATGGCAGGCGGCCGCGTCGACGATGTCCCGAACAACGTCTTCGAGGTCTCGTCGCGCATCAATTCCACGTGGGGTGGCAACCTCACCGACATGGTGCGGGCTCGTCGCATTCTGGAGGTGATCGAGTCCGAGAACCTGATCGAGCGCGCCGGTGCGCTCGGTGAACGCGTGCTGGGACGGATGCGGGACATCGCGACGCGGCACGCCGTGGTGACCGAGGTACGCGGCCGCGGTCTGATGTGCGCCTTCACCCTTCCCGACGCCACCACCCGCGACCGCCTGATCGACGACCTCCGCGAGACCGAGCACGTCCTTGCTCTCGGATGTGGCGGAAGCTCGGTTCGCTTCCGGCCGGCACTGACGATCAGCCAAGCGGACCTGGACCGAGGACTCGACGCGGTGGAGCGGTGTGTAGCACGGCTTCAGGAACACCGAACCTAGATGGGAGCGGTACTTTCGGCCCAGGGTCCGGTGGTCACGTAGCGGCCGACGGCCCAGGCTCGGTCGGCCGGGGGCACGACGGCGTCGACGACCTTGCCGTCCTGGTAATAGCTCCGGTGGTCGATCAAGCCGGAGTCGACGGCATCCCGCCAAGCAGCGGTCGGTCCTTCGCCGAACCAGAGCCACGGGGTGATGTCGTCCATGACGACGACGGTGTCCGTGGTGCTGAACGCGCGCGCGTCCGCCAGGTCCGCACGCGCGCCGTCCAGCGAATGGTCACCGTCGACGAACACGACGTCGAAGCGCACGTCGGGATTCGAGCGGGCGTACTCGGTGACGGTGGAATGCGAATCTCCCCGGATCAAGGTGTGTCGGCCCGGGAACAGTTCGTCGATGTGAGCTTTGGCGGCATCGCTGTACTCGTATTCGGCCAGATCGAACGACACGACCGTGACCGTCGGCGACGCGGACAGGAAGGCCCACGTCGAAAAGCCTGCGTTGAAACCGATCTCGCAGATCAGCTCCACGCCGTCATCGGCCGCCAATGAACTCAGATAGGCGAGCTCCGCCTCGTCGGCGCCGTACTCGAACGGCTGGCCTGCAGTGACGGTGCGTTTCACCATCGCCTCGAGCTCACTCAATCCCACATCGACCTCCGTCTCGATTCGTGTCTCGCCAGTCCACTACCCCCAACGCCGCCAACCGAACCCCCGCTTTGCTCCCGAACACCTGGGTCATCCCGACGGGCCGAGCACGCCGACCCGTCACCGAATGGTGCTCGCGCGGCGCCGACCCGTCGCTGCACGTCAACGTCGGGCTGGGTTGGATCAAGGATCGGTTCGCGGGAGTGCGACCACTTCCGGCTGTGCAGGAATCCGAGCCGATAGTAAAGTTCCCTTCGCGAAAGACCGACCGGTCTCTACTTGGAGGGAAGTTCGATGCCGTACCTCGGCCTGATCATCATGATCTTGTGGGTGTTCTGCCTGATCGACGTCATCACCGCCGACGAGGGCGGTGTACGGCACCTACCCAAGATGATGTGGCTGCTGTTGGTCATCTTCATCCCGCTCGCCGGATCCATCGTGTGGCTTCTGGTGGGACGGCCCGTCGACGGTGGAATCTGGGGCGGAGCAGGCGGCGGAAGTTCGGCTCGACGCAGCAACTCGCCGTACCCCGAATACGACACGCGCCCCGGCCGGGCAACAGGAACCACGGCCGAAGCCGACGAGGAATTTCTGCGTCAGTGCCGGGCCCGCGCCGAGGAACAGCGTCGTAAAGCTCGCGGCGACGGCGCCTGACGGCGGGGTCATCGAACAGCTCTTGTGACGAGTGGCTTGTAGGTGACCTGCGGATACGTGCCGGTCTCGTCCAATTCCACCGCCGCCCGCACGTGGTAGACCTCCTGCACCAGCTCCTGGGTGATCACGTCCGACGGCCTGCCGACGGCCACGACTTCTCCTGCTTGCAGCACCACGATGCGATCGCAGAACATCGACGCCAGATTCAAATCGTGCAATGCGATGAAACTGGTCAACGGCAGGCCCGAAATCAACGCCAGGATGTCGAGTTGGTGCTGGATGTCGAGGTGGTTGGTGGGCTCGTCGAGCAGCAGTTCGGTCGGTTCCTGCGCCAACGCACGAGCGATCTGCGTGCGTTGACGCTCACCGCCGGACAGGGTGTGCCACAACCGATCCGCCTTCGACGTCATCCCCGTGTCCGTCAGGGCCTTGTCCACGGCGATGTCGTCGGCTGCTGAATCTCCGCCGAGCAACCCGTGATGCGGGATTCGACCGAGTCGCACCACGTCGCGCACCGCGATGTCCACCTCGGTGTCCGAATGCTGATCCACCATCGCCACACGTCGAGCGATCTGCTTGCGCCGCATCGACGCCATCGGCGCGCCGTCGAGCGTGACGTCGCCGGAATCGGGTGAGACGATTCCCGCCAGAATCCGCAGCAGCGACGACTTACCGGACCCGTTCGGTCCGATCAGCCCGACGGTCTCACCCGGATGCGGACCGAAATCCACTCCGTCGAGGATCTGGTTGTGGCCGCGAGACCACCGCACGGATGCGGCCTCGATCGTCATCTCGTCCTCCGCATTCTGAAGAGAATCACCGCGAACGCAGGCACGCCGATCAGCGCGGTCACCACGCCCACCGGAATTTCCTGCGGCTGGAACACCGTGCGGGCGATCGCGTCGACCCACACCATGAAGATCGCGCCGACGAGCACCGTCGTCGGCAACAGGCGACGATGCCGGGCGCCGACCAGGAACCGCGCCGCGTGCGGCAGAACCAGCCCGACGAATCCGATCGCTCCGGCGGCACTGACCAACGTCGCGGTGATCAACGCGGTGATGACCAACAGCACGATCCGAATCCACTTGACCGACACTCCCAGCGACGCCGCGGCGTCGTTGCCGAAGGTGAACGCGTCGAGCGCCGACGAATACAGCAGGCACACGACGATGCCGATGGCACAGACGATCCCGCACATCATCACATCACCCCAGTCGGCGCCGCCCAGGGATCCGAGCAGCCAGAACAGAACCCCTCGTGTCTGTTCCGCGTCGGCCGACGAGATGACGATGAACGACGTCAACGCCGAGAACAACTGCGTCCCAGCCACTCCGGCGAGCACTACCCGATCGGTGCCTCCCCCGGCACCGGCGGCGAGCAGCATCACCAGCAGAAACGAGAACACTGCGCCGACGAACGCGCCCGTCGACAACGAGTACATGCCGCTGCCGATTCCGAGGACAGCGACCAGCACCGCGCCCGTCGACGCACCGGACGAGATGCCCAGCACGAACGGATCGGCCAACGGGTTACGCAGCAGCGATTGCATGATCGCGCCGCACAGAGCCAGACCAGCGCCGCACACTGCGGCCAGCAGCGTCCGCGGGAGCCGAAGCTCCCATACAATTCCATCCTTGATTCGGCTCACGCCGGAACTTCCGAACCCCATGTGCTCGAACGTGATTCGGTAGACATCGGCCACCGACAGATCCGCCGGTCCGATCGTGATCGCAACTGCAATCGACAGCACCAGAACGACGGAGCCGATCAGCAGCAGCGGAAGCAGAAAGCTCCGCCGCACCGACGGCTCCGCCTGGGGCACGGTCAATTCGCCAAGCCCCAGCCCTGCAGTGCAGCAGCGACCTTCTCGACGCCGTCGACGGTGCGGATCGACGGATTCAGATCCGCCCCGTTCACGACGATGTAGCGCTTGTCGGTCACCGCAGGAAGGCGCTGGGTCACCGGGTTGGTCTCCAAGAACTCGATCTTGGAATCCAAGGCGTCACCGGCCAGCGACCGGCGGCTCAGATCGGCGAGCACGAACGCCGTCGGGTTGCGGTCCGCCACCGACTCCCAGCTGACCTGCGGCCATTCGTCGGTGGTGTCCGAGTAGATGTTCTCCGCGCCCACCGAATCGGTGATGATGCCCGACGACCCGCAGCACCCCGCCATGTACGGCGTCGCAGTGTCGGCGAACCAGTAGACCAACGAGGTGCCCGACGCATTCACCGTGCCCGACGCCTTCTCGAACCGCTCCTGCAGTTCGGCGACGAACTCCTCACCGCGCTCGGACACGTCGAAAATGGCCGCGAGATCACGAACCTCCTGGTAGACGGACTCGATCTCCAACGGCTGAGTACGAGCACCATCCGAATTGACGCTCTCGTCGGTCTTGCCGTTGCAGTCCGTCGGCGACAGGTAATTGGGCACACCGAGCTGCTCGAGCTGACCACGCTCCGCCACCCCGCCAGGCCCGAGGGTCCCGCCGAACGACGCCGACACGAAATCCGGCTCGGCGTCGAGCACCACCTCCAACGACGGCTTGTTGTCCGCCAAACGCGGAACACGCTCGTTGTCCGCCGCCAGGTTCTCCCGCACCGGATCCGTCCACGTCGCCGACCCGACCATCCGATCCGCCAAACCGAGACTCAACAGAATCTCCGTCGACCCCTGATTCAGCGACACCGCTCGCTGCGGAGGCGCATCGATCACCACCTCCTGACCACAGTTGAAGATGGTCAACGGAAAATTGCCGGACGATTCCTGCACCGCCTCCGACTCGGAACCGGAAGAACAAGCAGACAGAACAAGAGCTGCTGACAGCACAGCAACACCAAGGGGGACACGAATAGCCATGAGGTGGCGCAAACTTCCTACTAGGGGCCCTGTTCGCGGAGCCGCGGGACATACGCTGCAACAGGCAAGCGATCGGACTCCCACACTCGTGGTCACCGTTGCGCGTCAGTCCCGGATTCACACCGGATTCCCTCACCCATCACACAGATCACCACACAAGCGACCCTGGGGTCACTTTAACCCCCCTTGACGTTTCCCCTCGACCCGGTCGTTCAGCTCTCGCCTTGTTCCCGGACCGAACGTGGCCCCTGTTCCCGGACCGAACGTGGCGTTCGGTCACTTGGAGTGACTGAAGGTCACGTTCGGTTCGGTGGGAACCGCGCCCGGGAAGGTACTGCGCCCAGCGATGACGGTGATGAGAGCTCCGATGACGAGTAGGCCTGCGAGGGCGATGACGTCGGCGATGGAGGCCCTGTCGACGACGATTCCGCCCACGAGGGCTCCCGAGGCGATGGCCAGCTGGAATGCGACGACGTAGACGGCCGAGGCGCGGTCGGGGTCGGCGCGCGTGGTGTTCAGGACGGTCGACTGCAGGCAGACCGGGACGGTGGTGAAGGCCAGACCCCACAGTCCGATGCCCAGGACAGTTAGTGCGGCAAGGGAACCCGGGGCGGAAAGCATGGTTGTCCACAGCAGGGCCAGTGCGGCCAGAACGACGGACAGTGCACCGATGGTGGATCGCCTCGGCCATCGATCGAAGGTTCTGCCGACGATCCAGATTCCGACGACTCCGCACAGCCCGTACAGCAGCAACATCACGGTCAGAATCGTTCCGACGGAACCGAGGCCGCGGTCCACGATCAACGAGAAGTAGGTGTACGCGACGAAGTGGCCGAGCACTGCGAGAAATGTTGCGACACAGATCATCACCAGGGATCGGTCGAGTACTCGCACGCGGGCTGTCGGGCCGGAGCCGACGTCAGCGACCTTCATCGTCGGCAGAACCGCGAACAGTGTCACCGCGATGATCGCCGCGACCACACCGATGCACACGGCCGCTGTGCGCCAGCCGAGCCACTGGCCGAGTGCAGCGGTCAACGGATTGCCTGCCACCAGCGCCAACGACGTTCCGGCGTACACCGTCGCGATGGCCTTTCCTTTGCGTTCGGGGGCGACGAGCGATGCCGCGACCGGTGCGACCACTGCCCAGAACACACCGTGCGTCGCAGCACAGACCATTCGGGCTATGACCAGCATGGGGTATCCGATGGCGACGGCAGACAGAAGTTGCGACACGGCGAGTGCACCGACGGTCACCACGACCACCGTTCGACGCGGCCACCTGCGTACGAACGTCATCAACGGCATCGTCATCACTGCGACTCCGTAGGCATAGAACGTCAGCAGCAGGCCGACGCTCGATTCGCTGACCCCCATGTCCGACGAGATCTCCGGGAGCAGCCCGACGGGCAGAGTCTCGGCGGTCACGTAGACGAAGGCCGCGGCCGCGAGAACCAGAAGCTTGACGAGAGATCTACCGTCACCCATGTTGTGTATCGTTACACATGCCGTCGAGGAACGCTAGGGTGAACCCATGCAACCCCGCCCGACCATGGCCGACGTCGCCGCCGCCGCGGGCGTGTCCACGATGAGCGTCTCCTACACCTACAACCAACCCACTCGCGTCTCAGACACCACCAGGACGCGAGTCCTCGCCGCCGCGGAGCGCCTCGGATACACCGGCCCGCACACGGGCGCACGGTCGCTGCGCAGCGGCAAGACCAACAACGTGGGCGTCGTCCTCACCGAGAAACTGACGTACTCGTTCGAGAACCCCCAGGCCCGCGCTTTCCTGACCGGAATCGCCGAGGCCTGCCTCGACACCGACTCCGGACTCGTGCTGTTACCCAATGGAGGCCGCTCCCAGCCGAATTCGCCGGCGAAGGCCGATCTGGAGCGCATACGCGGCGCTCAGGTCGACGGGTACGTGTTGTGGACCACGGTGTCCGACGACCCGATGCTGGACGTCGTGATCGGCACCGGCAAGCCCGTCTGCATCCAGGGCGGGCCTATCGTCCCGGGTGCGGCAATAATCGGAATCGACGACTCCGCAGCAGCGTTCGCCGTCGGGAAAGAGGGACTGCGACAGTCGACTGCGCCTGCGGTGATCAGCTTTCCGCGCAATCGCGACCGCGTCGTCGAGATCGTTCACGGCCCCGATCCGGCCGACGCCACCTTCCCGGTCACCGCCGCACGTCTCGCCGGCTTCCGCCGGGCCGTCGTCGACGCGGGTTTCCAGTGGGAATCCACTCCCGTTGCCTTCGTCGGGACGAACGCGTCCGCCGACGGCGCCGACGCCGCACGCCGACTCGTCGGCGCCGACGCACTTCTTTGTTGCAGTGACGATCTCGCGCTCGGAGCGTTCGATGTCGTCGGCCCGCTCGACGGCGGCAACGGCGTCGCGATCACCGGCTGGGACGATTCCGATGCGGCCGAAGCAACCGGTCTGACGACCGTCGCGCAATCACTGTTCGATCAGGGCTGCAACGCTGCGCGCTGGGTGCTCGGCTCCCTCGACCGCATCCCCGAAAGCCCGTGGTCGGTGCAGGTCCGGAGTTCGACGAGACCCTCGCATCCGTGCTAACCGGGCAATTCACACTCGTTCGCGCGCCAAAACGGGGAAGACGACCTGTTTGTAGCGGATAAGCAAACTTCGGGTTATGGTGAATCGCGGCCGACCGGCCACGGGGGGGAAGTATGAACCGAGAGACACCCATGCCCCGCCCTGCCGTCGAGAATCCTTTTGCCGTTCCTCGGGCGGAGCTGGATCTGCTGTCCGACCCCCTCGTGCTGGTCGATCGAGACTTCGTCGTCACCTACGCCAATCCCGCCGCCGCGGCGCTGCTCACGGCACCATTGGACACCCTCGTCGGACGCTGCATCGACGCCTGGTTCTCCGATCCCGCCTGGACCGCGTTCGTCTCCTCCTGCAACGGACCGGGAGTGTACGAGGACTTCTCGTACACCCTGCAGAAATGGCTGTCCTACCGCACCGTCAAGGGCACTTCCGGGCACGCGATCTGGGCAACGGACATCACCAGCGAGCGACTCGGGGACACCCGCGTCGAATGGACCGACGACCTCGCGCGCACCATGCTCGACGCCGTTCCATCCGGCGTCGTCGTCCTGGACGTCGACGGCATGATCGTCCTGGTCAACAGCGTGTGGTCCGCGTTCTGGGCGGATCGACCACAGACCGACGGGTGCCTTCCCGGAGCCAGCTACTTCGACCTGTGGGCTCCGGCGATCGCCCGAGGTAACGACGCGGCAATCTCACTGGTCGACGGCCTGCGCGCCCTGATCTCCGGATCCGGGCAGGTCTTCTCCTCCAACCACAGATTCGGGTCGGTGGTCTACCGAATCCGAGCCACCCGCCTCGCCGACGGCGGCATCTACCTCACCCATACCGACATCACCGCGCAGGCCGCGGAGGCTCCCGTCCGCCAGGATCCCCTGACCGGTCTGGCGAACCGCGACGAGATCGAGGCGCTCCTCGCCACCGAACTCGCGGTGCGCTCCGACGAGAACGAAGTAAGCATCCTCCTCGTCGACATCGACGGTTTCCGCGAATTCAACGACGCACTCGGCCCCGTCCACGGCGACGCGCTTCTTCAGCAGGTCGCGAACAGAATCGCCGCCTCCACCCGGCCCAACGACACCCTCGGCAGGCTCACCGGCGACGAGTTCGTCGTCATCGCCCGAGGCTGCCAGTCGATCGCTGCTCGCGCCCTCGCCGCCGGATTTTCCAGCGTCCTCGAGCCTGCATTCACCATCGACGACCGTCAGCTGACCGTGACCGCGAGCGTCGGCGTCGCCACCTCGGGGCCGGACTCCGACGACCCGGTCCAACTCATCCACGACGCCACCACCGCCATGCACGCGGCCAAGAACCTCGGCCGCAGCAGCCACCAGGTGTTCTCGGAGGATCTGCGCGACAGCAACCGCACACGCCTCGAACTCGTCGAACGCCTTCGCGGAGTCGCGATGGCCGAACACGAGCTGCAAATGGTCTACCAACCCATCGTCGAACTCGCGTCCGGCGCAGTCATCGGCGCCGAAGCACTGATCCGGTGGAACCACCCGGAACTGGGCCTGCTGATGCCGGACAGCTTCATCGGTCTCGCCGAGGACGCAGACCTGATCATTCCGCTCAGCAACTGGATCCTCTCGCAGGTCTGCCGCACCCTCGCGGCTTGGCAGTGCAAAGGCCTGAACATTCAGGTCGGCGTCAATGTGAGTCCACTCCACTTCGCCGCAGGCACACTCGCCACCGACGTCAACAGCATCATCGACTCCCTCGGAATCGAACCGGGGCGGCTGGTCCTCGAACTCGCAGAGTCGAAATCGCTGCACGACCTCGACGCAGTGCACTACCAACTGATGGACGTCCGACGCCACGGCTCCCTCATCGCCATCGACGATTTCGGCTCCGGCTTCTCCTCCCTCGAACGCCTCGCCACCCTGCCCGTCGACATCCTCAAGATCGACAAATCACTCACCCAACACCTCGACAGTCGCGACCTACAGCGCAGACGAGCCATGACCTCGCTCTGCAAAGCCGTCGTCGACGTCACACACGATCTCGGACGCGACACCGTCGTCGAAGGCATCGAAACCAAAGACCAACTCGCCAGCTGCGTCGACATGGGCGTCACATTCGGGCAGGGTCATCTATTGGGCAAGCCCATGACCGCCACTCAGCTCGAAACGATCCTGCTGCCGAACGACGCACACAGCGCGTCGGCCTGACACGAGGAAACGACGCACCGTGAAGATCGACGACGAAATTGGACGCTTCAGCGAAGCCCGACGCGCCATCCTCTCCAGCGTCAACGCCGACGGCACCCCGCACCTCGTGCCGATCGTCTTCGCCCGCGTGGACGACACCCTCGTCACCGCCATCGACTGGAAACCCAAAAGCACCCAGAAACTCAAACGACTCGAGAACATCCGCGCCGACCCGGCCGTCAGCCTCATCGTCGACAGCTACTCCGAGAACTGGAAAGACCTCTGGTGGATCCGCGCCGGCGGTTCGGCCGAAGTCATCGACGCCGACACCGATCGCGGCCGCACCGCCATCGCCGCCCTGGTGAAGAAATACGAGCACTACACCCCCACACCTCCCGACGGCCCCGTCATCGTCATCAGCAAACTCACCTGGCGATCCTGGCAAGCGTCCTAGCGTCGGCATCATTTCCGTCCCGTTCTGGCCCCCTTCTTCCCCCTTCGACCCCGTTCTACCCCCTTTCTGGAGCGAACGTCCCGTTCGGTCAGTCTGACTGACCGAACGGCACTTTCGCTCAGGGGTTGACGAAAAATGACTCGCAATGAATCAGCAACTGATGCAAACTGCACGAATGCAGCCGATCCCCCCGGAACTGATCGAGTTCGACGACTTCGTACTTCGTCGGGAAACGCTTGCCGACGCTGCACCGGTGGCCGAGGCGATAGCGTCGAACATCCCGCGGCTGGCGCCGTGGATGGAGTGGGCCGTCGAGGACGCCACACCCGTCGCAACCCAGGAAAGTCGAATTGCCGACTCTCTTACACAATGGGATTCGGGTTCGATGTTCGACTACATGATCGCCAGCGGTTCCGGCGATGAATTCCTCGGCAAAGCGGGGATTCGATTAGCGGGACCGGATCACGCGACGATCGGTTACTGGGTCACCGAAGATGCGGAGGGACGAGGAATCGTCACTCGTGTCGCGCGAGCTCTGACGGCCCTCGCCGCGGAGCTCGACGGCATCGTTCGAGTCGAAATCCATTGCGATGCTGCGAACGACCGCAGTCGGGCGGTACCCGAGCGCCTCGGATACCGCCTCGACCGCGTGATCGATCACCCGATCACGACGTCGCATCAGACCGGCCGTCAAATGATCTGGATCTACGACGCGTCCTGACGCCACTCCGATCGTGGGATTGCAACTACCCTCGGCCGCGGGCGGTTCCGGGCTCTGTCGTAAGCGTGTCGCAGGTCGTCGATTACTGTATTGGGTTGAGAACGAATCGCTTTGGGAGTATGCGCGACGAGGACGACATCATGGCTTTCGATGTATGCGCGTCGTTCCAGCGTCTTCTCGAACGCCTCAGGAGAAGAGTGGTGTTTGAAGGATTCGATTTCCTGAGCCATTCCTACCGCGTCCCACCAGTTGTCGACGATTGCAATGAAATCACCGTGGGCAGTCAAGAGCACCTGGTTGGACACCACCGGAGGCAGGCCACTACTTCTGCAGAGTGCCTGAGCGTCGACTTCCGCCACCGAATGCGCGCCGTCTCCGAGTTCGTACAGCACCCTCCTCGGCATGGACGTTCCCCGTGATGACCCGTCGTCGAGTTCTTTCATCAACGCGCCGACGTCAGCTGCGCCGCGCTGCACCACCTCGGCGACGAGGGCCGTGCATTGCTTGCGATCGGACATTCGGCGGGCTGCATCGAGCAAACACCGATCGACCGGTGCGACGGGCAATCCTGCTTTCCTCACCGCCAGCGGTAGACGCGTCGTACGCTCGACACTCACAAATCCGGTAGCTTGACGATTTCGGGCATTCGGTATCAGGAGTACGCAGTCCGTGGGTTGCGTCGAAGACCCGAACCCATGCAACGCCAGACCAGCACGACCGGACAGCATGGAATCCTGCCCGCCGTACAGCACCGCCGCCGTGTTTCTTTGTTGCCTGGTTGGCTGACCATTGTGCAAAAGCACCAATCCGGGCAGGATCCGCTGCCACGGCCCACCGGCGGTTCTGTCCACTACCGTTTGCGCCCCCACTCCGAGCCTCCTCAAATCTGCCGTACGGATCACGCCATTCCGTGCATGACGCATCAGTAGTTCCCGGTCGTCCGCCCACTCGCCCCGTTTCATGCTGAGCATCGAATACGAAGGGTCGGACATTCTGCACCGCAATCCCGGCTGCCTGTGGATAACTGCCCGATGCTGTGGATAAGTGTCCGAAGCACGGATTGACCGAACCCCACGTTCGCTCCGAAACGAGCGCGCACGAACACAGCACGAGGCCGCACCCACCCGAGCGAAAGTGCCCTCCAGTCCGTCAGACTGACCGAACCCCACGTTCGCTCCGGAACGCCGGGGCAAACTCCGCCGGAAACAGGCGGAAACTGGGGGGGAGCCGACACCGGTCGACGGCTGGGCCGGGGGTACGTAGGGTCGGGGTGGTGACCGGGGACACTCGGGTTCGCATGTGGAGGGGAATCATGGCGATATCGGATATTCAGGAATATGCCCATTTGACCGAGGCGGATATCGAGGCGCTCGGTGCGGAGTTGGATGCGATCCGGCGTGATGTCGAGGATTCTCGTGGTGAGCGGGATGCCAGGTATGTCCAGCGGACCATCGCGTTTCAGCGGTCGTTGATGGTTGCGGGCCGGGCTGTGTTGTTCGCGAGCAAGAAGAGGCCTGCGTGGTTGCTCGGGACTGCGTTGCTCGGTGCGGGGAAGATCATCGAGAACATGGAGTTGGGGCACAACGTAATTCACGGTCAGTGGGATTGGATGAACGATCCCGAGATCCATTCCAGTAACTGGGAGTGGGACAACACGTGTCCGTCGTCGGGGTGGAAGCATTCGCACAACTTCACGCATCACAAGTACACCAACATCGTCGGCTTGGACAACGATGTCGGGTACGGGATTCTGCGCATCACTCGCGATCAGGAATGGCATCCGAAGTATGTTGCGCAGCCGCTGGTGAATGCGTTGCTGGCGACGTTCTTCGAGTGGGGCGTGGCGCTGCATCACCTCGAGACCGACAAGCTTCGGACCGGCGAGGTGAAGTGGGAGGACAAGAGGGAGATGGCGGTCGACGTCGTCCGCAAGATCGGAAAGCAGGTGGGCAAGGATTACGTTCTTTTCCCGCTGCTGACCGGTCCTGCGTGGAAGTCGACGCTCACGGCGAATGTCGTCGCCAATCTCATTCGCAATTACTGGTCGTACGCGGTTATTTTCTGCGGCCATTTTCCGGATGGTGCGGAGAAGTTCACGCTGGAGGAATACGAGACCGAGACGCAGCCGGAATGGTATCTGCGACAGATGTTGGGCAGCGCCAATTTCGAGGCCGGCAACACGTTGGCGTTCATGAGCGGCAACCTCTGCTATCAGATCGAGCATCACCTGTTCCCGGATCTGCCGAGCAATCGCTACGCGGAGATCGCTCCCAGAATTCGCCAGTTGTGCGACAAGTACGACCTTCCGTACACGACGGGTTCGCTTGCGCACCAGTACGGGCAGACGCTGCGCACCATTCTGAAACTGTCGTTGCCGAATCGGTTGCTCTCTGCGACATCGGACAACGCTCCGGAGACGTCGTCCGAGCTGAAGTTCCGCATTCGCGGCGGGATCAAGGAAGTGTTCGGCGTGGATCCGGCGACGGGTCGGCGTCGTGGCCTGAAAACTGCATTGGGAATGCTGAAGGAGCACACACCGGTCCGTTCCGCCTGATCCGCGGCGGGTGACTACCGCGCCGCGAGGCGCCGAATGATCACTCGAAGTCGGTCCTCGGCGCTACCGTTACCTCGGCTGTTTTCGAAGCAGTCGACAGTGACGGCAAGTGCCGAGGGCAGGAGCGGATCGTGACGAGCACACCGGTGGCATCGGAGTCGACGAAGAATTCAGAACACCGAACTCCGCGGGCATTCACACCGCCGGAGCACGGGCGCCTGCGCGAGGTGCCGCACATCTCCGGGCTCGTCCTCGGGGTGTTCGCGGTACTGGTGTTTCTCTGGAGTCTGTCGCCGGCGCTGCGGGCCGTCATCCGTGTGCCGCGTGAGTACATCGACAACTACTACATCGACGCACCGGACACCTCGCTCGCGTGGGCTCTGGTGCTCGGGCTCACCGCAGCCGCCCTGGCGAGTCGCAAACGCATCGCCTGGTGGTTCCTGACGCTGTATCTCGTGCTCGTCGCGGTCAGCAACCTGGCGGATGTGATCGACGGCAACAACGTCAGTGCGTGGATCGCGCTGGGCGTGCACATCGTGATCATCGGTGTGCTCATCGCGGCTCGCAAGGAGTTCTACACCCGTGTTCGGCGCGGTGCGGCGTGGAAGGCTCTGGGTGTACTGATCCTCGGCGCGGTGGTCGGAACGCTCGTCGGCTGGGCACTGGTCGCTCTGTTCCCCGGTACGCTCCCGGAGAACCAGACGTTCCTGTGGGCGTTCAACCGAGTCACCGCCCTCGCGACCGTCGACAACGAGCAGTTCGACGGCCGCACACACGTTTTCGTCAACACGCTCCTCGGCTTGTTCGGGGCGCTCGCGTTGTTGGCGGCCGTCGTCACGTTGTTCCGTTCGCAGCGCTCGTCCAACGCACTGACCGGTAGCGACGAGTCCGCGCTTCGCGGCCTGCTGGACAAGTGGGGTGCCGAGGACTCGCTCGGGTACTTCGCGACCCGCCGCGACAAGGCCGTCGTGTTCGCACCGAGTGGCAAAGCCGCCGTGACCTACCGTGTCGAGATCGGAGTGTGCCTCGCCAGCGGCGATCCCATCGGCAACCCGGAGGCATGGCCGCACGCGATCGATGCCTGGCTGGACCTGGCGGAGAAATACGGGTGGACGCCTGCGGTCATGGGCGCGAGCGAGACGGGCGCCACGGCGTTCAAGCGGGCCGGGCTCAGCGTCCTCGAACTCGGCGACGAGGCTATCCTCGACACCAAGAAGTTCAATCTCGCCGGCCGGGAGATGCGGCCGGTCAGGCAGGCGGTCAACCGCGCCCGCAAGGCGGGCGTCACAGTGCAGATACGACGCCACCGCGACATCCCGGCTCAGGAGATGGCCGACATCATCCGGTGCGCCGACGAGTGGCGTGACACCGAGACCGAGCGTGGGTTCTCGATGGCGTTGGGGCGCCTCGGCGATCCTCTCGACGGCGACTGCCTTCTGGTTCAGGCCCGCGAGGGCGAGAAGACCGTCGCGGTGCTCTCGCTCGCTCCGTGGGGCCGTACCGGTGTGTCGCTGGACCTGATGCGCCGCGATCCGCAGGCACCGAACGGCGTGATCGAGCTTCTGGTCACCGAATTGGCGACCGGCGGGGATCAATTCGGAATCAGCAGGATTTCGTTGAACTTCGCTGTGTTCCGTGCGGTCTTCGAGGAGGGCAGCCGCATCGGCGCGGGGCCCGTTCTACGGATCTGGCGTTCGGTACTGGTGTTCTTCTCCCGCTGGTGGCAGCTGGAGGCTCTGTATCGCTCCAATCTGAAGTACTTACCGGACTGGGAGCCGCGGTACCTGTGCTTCGCGGACAACCGTGAGCTTCCCAAGGTCGGCATCGCGTCGGCCATCGCCGAAGGGTTCTTGACGCTTCCCAGCTTCCGGCGCGCCCACAAGCACACCGGTTCTCACACGGCGGTCCCGGCGGCGCTGGCGGACACCGCGGACATCCACGCGGACGGCAGCGGTCCCGATCAGGTCGACGAGGACGACGAGCCCCAGCGGGGCCCCAAGCGTCCCGACCAGGTGCGCGTGCGGCTGGCGAAGCTCCAGCGGTTGAACGACGAGGGCACCGAGGGATATCCCGTCGCCTATCCTCCGACGCATTCCGTCGCCGAAGCACTGGCCGCCCCACAGGGGACGACGGTTCGCATCGCCGGCCGTATCCTGCGCAACCGCGATTACGGCGGCGTCGCGTTCGCGGTCGTGCGGGACTGGACGGACGACATCCAGGTGCTGTTCGACCGCGAACGGGTCGGCGACCGGTTGGACAGTTTCGACTCCGACTTCGACCTCGGCGACCTCATCGAGGTCAGTGGCATCATCGGTCGCAGCAAGAAGGGTGAACTCTCGCTCCTGGCCGCGGAGTGGCGGATGAACGCCAAATGCCTGCACCCGCTGCCGGACAAGTGGAAAGGACTGCAGGACCCGGAGTCGCGCGTGCGTCAGCGTTACGTCGACCTCGCGATCAACCGCAGTGCCCGTGACCTGATGATCGCGCGCAGCAACGTCGTGAAGTCTCTGCGGGATTCACTGTCCGACCGCGGCTACATGGAAGTCGAGACGCCGATCCTGCAGCAGGTGCACGGAGGTGCCAACGCAGCGCCGTTCATCACCCACATAAACGCGTACAACCTCGACCTCTATCTCCGTATCGCACCGGAGCTGTACCTGAAGCGTCTGTGCGTCGGCGGCATGGACAAGGTGTTCGAGATCGGTCGGGTCTTCCGCAACGAAGGCGCGGACTTCAAGCACAATCCGGAGTTCACGATCCTCGAAGCGTACGAGGCACACAGCGACTACGAGCGCGCAATGGTGCTGTGCCGCGAACTGATTCAGAAAGCAGCCGTCGCGGCACACGGGCGCGAGATCATCCTGCGTCCCGACGGTCCGAACGGCGAGATGATCGAGATCGACATCTCCGGGGAGTGGCCCGTCAAGACACTGCACGGGGCCGTCGCGGAGAAGCTCGGCGTCGACGTCGCACCCGGTACGCCGCTCGCTGAACTGCAGCGACTCTGCGACGAGAACGACATTCCCTACGAGAAGGACTGGGACGCAGGTGCCGTCGCGCAGGGAATGTACGAGCACCTGGTGGAGGACTACACCGAGTTCCCGACGTTCTACAAGGACTTCCCGACGTCGATGTCGCCGCTGACCCGGCCGCACCGGTCCATACCGGGCGTCGCGGAGAAGTGGGACCTCGTCGCCTGGGGCGTGGAGTTGGGTACCGCGTACAGCGAACTCACCGACCCGGTCGATCAACGTCAACGTCTCACCGAGCAGTCGTTGCTCGCAGCAGGCGGCGACGAGGAGGCGATGAGTCTCGACGAAGACTTCCTGCAGGCCCTCGAGTACGGCATGCCGCCCACCGGTGGACTCGGCATGGGCGTCGACCGCGTCGTCATGCTCATCACCGGTGGCTCCATCCGCGAGACCCTCGCGTTCCCGCTCGCCAAACCCCGGCAGTGATTGTTTCAACGTGAAACAATGTGCGCCCGGGCAGTTCGTGACCGTCGACGACCTGACAACGCACGTCGTCCTGTCTCACACGCGGGGCGAGGACGGATTCGGAGCCGCGCCGACGGTGGTGCTGTGCGGCGGCCTGGCGAGCAATTGGTTCGACTGGGACGACTGCGTCCGAATTCTGTCCCCGTTCCATACCGTCGTGGTGTTCGATCGGCCGGGCTTCGGGCTGAGTGAACCGCTTCCCGACGACCGGGTCCCGACGGTTGCCGACGAGGCCGCCCGCATTCTCGCCGTCCTCGACACGCTGGAGCTGACGAGCCCAGCGGTGATCGTCGGGCACTCGATCGCCGGTTTCTACGCCGAGGCCTTCGCGAGGCTGTATCCGCAGCGAACCGCCGGTGTGCTGTTGCTGGACTCCAGTGCCGAACGCGACCCGTGGGTCGTCCTCCCGAAGCCCTGGCGAGTTGCCGGGGCCCACCTGCTCGCGGCGGTGGCGTCGGGCAGCGGTCTTCAATTCGTCCTGGGACCGACCGTCCGAAGGATTCTGAACCACGCCGTCCCACCCGACGGCATTCCGCTCGAGACGCTGGACTGGACCCGGCGGATCTACCGGAGGCGGTCGTACCTGAAAGCCGCCCTGATCGAGGACTTCGTCTACCCGGACATGGCTGCGGAGTTGAACGAGATCCGGCGTCGAACACGGTTCGAGACCGCGGCGATCGTCGCGGCCGCGCACACCGGCAGGCAAACGCCGTGGGGTCGCTGGTGGCTGCGCAAGCAGGCCAGGCTCGCGAGATATCTGGGTGCCGAGTTCGCAGTGGTGGACGACGCACATCATCACGCGATGATCGATCAGCCCGCCGATGTCTCCGCACTCATCGTGAGGTTGGTGTCACATCACAGGAGCATCGACACGTAACGTGTTCTGTCGAGCCCGTTGCCCAAGACCCGAGCCGAAGCCCGGCGATGGCACGGTAGCCACCGAGAGGAACTGAAGATGGGTGCGATCAGCACAACGCAAGGCCGGCAGACCAAGCTCCTCGGCTTGGGAGTCCACCGACCCGAGCGGGTGGTGACCAACGACGAGATCTGCGAGTTCATCGACTCGAGCGACGAGTGGATCCAGACTCGATCGGGCATCAAGAACCGCCGGTTCGCAGAGCCCGAGGAGAACGTCGTCCAGATGTCGATCTCCGCAGGTAAGAAGGCGCTCGAAGCCAGCGGCATCGCCGCCGAGCAGATCGACACCGTCATCGTCGCGACGTCGACGCACCTCGAGTTGACGCCTCAGGCTGCCGCGAAGGTCGCACACGGCCTCGGCACCAAGGGCCCCGCCGCGTTCGACATCTGCGCCGGATGCGCAGGCTTCTGCTATGCGCTCGCTGTCGCATCGGACCTGGTGAAGGCCGGAACGGCACAGTACGTCCTCGTCATCGGCGCCGAGCAGCTCAGCCTGACCACAGACCCGTACGACCGCACGACGCGCTTCATCTTCGCGGACGGCGCAGGCGCGGTAGTCGTCGGACAGAGCGACGAGACCGAGATCGGCCCCGTCGTCTGGGGTTCGGATGGATCGCAGTCCGACGCCATCGTCCAGACCATCGACTGGTACGACTACATCACCGGCGAAGACGTCGAACGTCCGTGGATCAAGATGAACGGCATCTCCGTCTTCCGTTGGGCCGCGTTCGAGATGGGCAAGGCAGCACAGAAGGTCCTCGACGTCGCCGGCATCAAAGCCGACGAACTGCACGCCTTCGTCCCGCACCAGGCCAACAGCCGCATCACCGAACTCCTCGCCAAAAGCCTGAACCTGAACGACGAGACCCCCGTCGCCAACGACATCGCCGAGACCGGCAACACGTCGGCCGCGTCGATCCCCCTGGCCATGGAGGAACTCCTCCGCACCGGCAAGGCCAAGGAAGGTGACACCGCGCTGCTGCTCGCATTCGGTGCAGGCCTCTCCTACGCCGGGCAGGTCGTCAAACTCCCCAAGCTGTAGTAGGCTCCACTCCCGCCTTAGGTTGTGGACGAGATTCTGCTGATTCTCGTCCACAACCTCGACCTCGTCGGCGGTTAGGCTGGGCGTCATGCCGAAGCCACCGTTGCCTGCAGATGCCATCGAACTTCTGAAGAAGCCCAATCCCGCTGTCATGGCGGTTGTTCGTGCCGACGGAACGCCCATCACGGCGCCGACGTGGTACCTCTGGGAGGACGACAAGATCGTTCTGAACTTCCAGGCGGACCGCAAGCGTCTCGAGCACATCCGGGCGAATCCGAAGGTGTCCCTTTCCGTGCTGGACGAGGCGAGCTGGTACACGCACGTCACCGTCCACGGCACCATCACGCTGCAGGACGATCCGGGCCGGGTCGACATCGACCGCATCGCCACTCATTACACCGGCAAGCCGTATCCGGTCCGGGACCAGGAGCGCGTCACCGGTCTTCTCGAGATCGACGCCTACGTCGGTTGGGGCAAGATCAGCTCCTGACGCCCGGTTGGATTGCCCGATTTGTCCGACAGTGCAACACTCGGGCATGACCTATCCGCAGGGCACCCCGTACGGGCACTACGCGGGGCCTGTGTCCGGCCCGCCCAGGACCAACTCCACCGCTGTCGCGGCGCTGATCTGCGGCCTGGTGGGGTTGTTCACCGGGCTCGTCGGTTTCGTCGCCATCGTTCTCGGCCATATCGCTCGGAGTCAGATCAAGCGGACGGGCGAGGACGGCGCCGGAATCGCGCTCGCCGGGTTGATCCTCGGTTACGTCAGCGTGGTGCTTCTGTTCGTCGTGATCGCCGTCTTCTTCTGGATCGCGGTCCTGTTCGTCAACGCATGATGCGAGGCCGCCGCGATCAGGGCCAGTAGTGCGAGGCCCATGACGAACAGTGCCATCGCGGTCCACCCGAACTGCTGGTACACCACGCCGCCGAGCCACCCGACGACGGACGAGCCGCCGTAGTAGAAGAGGTTGTACAGCGACGTCGCCTGCGCACGCCCGACGGTCGCGCGTTGACCGGTCCAGCCCGACGCGATGGCGTGGGCCGCGAAGAACCCGATGGTCAGTATCACCAGGCCGACGAGGATGACGATCAGGTTGCTGCTGATCGTCAGGCCGATGCCCGCGATCATCAGCAGCGTGGACCCGGCGAGAACCCCGGCTCGACCGTGACGGACCGCCAGCTGACCAGCGACACGTGAGGACACCGTGCCACTGAGGTACGCGAGGAAGATCAGGCTGATCAGCGACTGCGGCAGGCCGAACCCGGATCCTTCGAGGCGGAACCCGAGGAAGTTGTAGATCGCGACGAATCCGCCCATCAGTAGAAACGCCTGCGCGTACAGCACGAGCATTCCCGGTTCTTTCAGGTTGGCCCACAGGCGGGTGCCGAGCGACGGTCCGGCCGAGTCACCGGCCCGGAAGCGTCGGGGCGCCGGTGCGAGGACCAGGAACAACGTCGCGGCGACGGCGGCGAGGATCGACACCGTGAGGGTGCCGATGCGCCAGTTGGTCACCTCCGCGACCGGTCCGGCGACGATGCGGCCGAGCAGACCTCCGAGTGTCGTGCCCGACACGTAGGTGGCTGCGGCGAGCGCTGTGTGGTTGCGATGGACTTCCTCGCTCAGGTACGCGATCGCGATGGCGGGGAGTCCGCCGAGCGCCGCACCCTCGAAGAAGCGGATCGACAGCAGCAGAGGCAGCGACGACGACAACGGCACCACCAGACCGAGGATCGTCGCGACGACGATCGAGATGCTCATCGCCTTGACCCGGCCGATTCGATCGGCCACGACGGACCACGGCAGTACCGAGACCGCGACTCCGACGGTCGCCAATCCGACGGCCAACGAGGACTGCGACGGGGTGACGTCGAGACCCGAGGCGATCAGAGGCAAGATTCCCTGGACCGAGTAGAGCTGAGCGAACGTCGCGATACCCGCGAACAACAGGGCCGCCACCAGGCGCTTGTACTCGCCGGATCCACGAGGGTGGCCTTCCCACTCCACTGCCGCTTCGGTCGTTGCACTCATGACGGCAACGTTAGGCCGGGAAATTACCTCGGTCCAATGCATGAACACTCCGTCACTCATGCATTGGCATTATGATTCGGTCATGCGCGACGAGGCCCGTCACCTGCTTCCACTGATTCCGGCACTCCTCGCGGTCGCGGAGACCGAACACATGACCGAGGCGTCCGACCTCCTCGGCATGCCGCAACCGACCGTCAGCCGACAGATCGCCCGGGCGTCGAGCATCCTCGGGGTACGCCTCGTCGAACGAAGCGGACGCGGTATCGCGCTGACCACCGCGGGCCGAATCCTCGTCCCGTACCTTCAACGCGTCGCCGTGGACCTCGAAGCCGGCCTCGACGCCGCGGGCGAACACGACGCGAACGCCCGGGGCCGCATCGCCATCAGCTTCCAGAACACTCTCGGCGAGGACATCGTCCCCGCGCTGATCAAGCAATTTCGCGGTGACCATCCGGCGGTGACGTTCGACCTGGATCAAGGCGCTCGGGCCCGGTGCCTGGACCGCCTCGACGACGGCGTGGCCGATCTCGCGTTCGTCTCGCTCAGCGCCGAACACACCGAGGACAACTCGTTCCAGCTCTACGACGAGCGACTCGTTCTCGTCGTACCCGCCGACCACCGTTTGGCACGTGCGCGATCGGTCCACGTCCGGGACACCGCAGGCGACAGCTACATCGCGATGGGTCACGGCTACGGCATGCGGTCGATCTGCGAAGACCTGTGGGCCGACGCCGGGATAGCGCCGGACATCGAATTCGAAGGCAGAGACATCCACACCGTGCGGGGCCTGGTCGGGGCGGGCCTGGGCATCTCGATCCTGCCTCGATCCCGTGGCCTGGGTCCCGAGGTCGTCGAGGTGAAGATCTCCGATCCCGCGGCGAGACGACGGATCGGCATGGTGTGGTCCGGCAGGACGGCAGCCGGGCAGGTGCATGCTTTCCGGACGATGGTGATCCGCAGCGGTAGATCGCTCGTGGTTAGGTGATCGTGTGCAGCTGATCCTGATTCGACACGCGCTCCCCCTGCGATCCGACGAATCCGCCGATCCGCCCCTCGCCGAACTCGGCCGCGAGCAGGCCGGTCGCCTGCCCGATGCCCTGTCCCGCTTCCCCATCACCCGGACGGTCGCGAGCACTCAGCTCAGGGCAGTGCAGACCGGTACCCCGGTGGCGGCCGAACTGGGACTGGACCTGGGCACCGACGACAGAATCACCGAATACGACCGCGACTTCGGCGGCTACATCCCCATCGAAGATGCGCGCACCGAGCTCCGCGACGCGTTCGACCGCATCAAGGCGGGCCATCTGCCCGAGCAGGTCGACGAGGCCGCCTTCCGCGCCCGAGTCCTCGGCGGTATCGCGGCCGCGGTCGACGGAATCGAACACACCGACACCGTCGCCCTGTTCGCGCACGGCGGGGTCATCAACATTTTCCTCCAGGACATCCTCGGCACTCCGAAAGCTCTCGGTTTCCCCATCGACTACTGCTCCATCACCCGAGTGCTGTTCTCGCGCAACGGCACCAGATCCGTGTCGTCGGTCAACGAAACCCACCACGTCTGGGACCTGCTTCCACGCAACCGGTAGCGCGCTGGAATCCTCATAGACCTCTTAAACAGGCAGTTCAGAGACGGTTTCGACGCCGTTTCCGCTCGTCGGCTGGTCAACCGGCCCGCGGAAGGCAGTTAGCCTCAGGATCACTATGGGTAAATTCAGTCTCGCTCGTCGGCCGTCCGTCGCACTTCTCGCCATCGCTTTTCCGCTGGTGGCTGCCGGTTCGTTCGCGCTCGGCGCCGGCGTCGACCTGACTGCGGACACCCAGCCGACCACGGTTGCGTCGACGGCCGAGGCCCCGACCGACACTCCCACCGGTGATCCGCTGGCCACCTCGCGGAAGAACCTGCAGGAAGCCGGACTGCCCGTGAGCTTCCTGTCTGCAGGCGTCAGCCAGCTCACCGACGGCGGCAACCAACTCAACGACGGAGTCGTGCAGCTCACCGACGGCATCACCCAGGCACACGACGGCACGGTCCAACTCGCCGACGGGTTCGTGGAGTACCGCGCAGGCATCGGCCAACTCGGTGACGGCGCGTCGCAGATCAGCGGAGGCGTCGACGAGGTCGTCGACACCCTCGCCGGATTCGGTGCCCAGCAGGCTCAGTTCACCGCGTCACTCGAAGCCGCTGCGCAGCAGGTCGACGCGTTCCCCCACCCCGGATCCGACGGCATCTCCGGCCAGATTCGCGGGGTTATCGACACTCTGAACACCCAGGGTTTCGGCCCCGACACTCTGGATCAGTTGCAGACACTCAAGGCGGGAGCGCGCCAGCTTTCCGGGGAACTCAACGACCCGTCGAGCCAGTTCCTCTCGGCCACAAGCCAAATCGGCGACGCCACCGTTCAGCTCCGGGACGGGCTGGGACAGCTCGACGACGGCGGCGGCCAACTGCGTGCCGGCACCGATCAACTCGTGACCGCGGTGGAACCGGTCTCCGGCATCGTCAGCGGCATCCAGACCAACGTCCAGGAAGCAACAGCCGGCCTCCCAACCGCCAAGCAATTGAACAGCGGGCAATTGAACGGCGGGGAATTGAACAGCGGGAACGCTGTCGCCACCGGCGATTCGACCGACGTGGCAGCAGCCTCCGGCACATCCGGCTCCACGACCTCGGTGGCTCCGTACCTCATCGCCGCACTCGTCGCCGTCGGCGCGGTCGGTGCCGTCAGCCTCGTACGAGTCCTGAGCCGCGACTCCCGTCTGCGGTGGGTTGCCGCCGCCGTCGCAGTGGCAGCCGTGGGCGCGTGCGCAGCCCTCGCGTTCGCCTTCACCGCACCCGACGCCTCGATCGGTGCCCTGATCGGAGCAGGAGCGTTCCTCGTCGTCTCGGCAGGCGCCTACCTCGCAGCTGCGGGTGCCATCCAACGGGTACTGGGACCGGCCGTCGGGCAGGCGGTGAACGTGGTGCTGCTCGTCGTCCAGGTCGTCGTCTGCGGCGCCGCCTCGGCCAGTAGCGCGGCGATCTGGGGACACCTGTCGGCCTTCATGCCGATGGCGTACACCGCGGCGGGTGCTCGCGAGATCGGTTACTCGTCGATGACGTCGACCGGCTGGCTGGCGTTGGTGCTGACCGCCGCGCTGCTCGTCGTCTCCGGCGTCGTGTATCGGGCGTCGACGCGCACCGAGGGAAGAACTGCGGAGCTACCGAACCACGCGTAGCGGATGGATGGCGGGCGGGGCTGCCAAGTGCTCGCCGAATTCGCTCAGCGCCTTCTGTAGGTGCGGGGTCTTCATGTGCGCGTCCAGATCGTCCTCGGACCGCCACACCTCGATGGTCACGAACGTTCCCGGTTCGGCGGCGGATTCGAACAGTTCGTAGGACACGTTGCCGTCCTCGTGCAGTGACTCCGCCGCGAGTTCGGCCAAGCCTGCGCGGACGACGTCCACCGATTCGGGTTTCGCGGCGATCGTTGCGACGACCTTCAGATCACTGAGCACAATTCTCCCTTTCGCCAGTGGTGGGGTGTACGGCAACCACCGAGTCCGACGGTACCGTCATGAACGCATCCGCATCGGCTGAAACAGATCAAAGGGGAATCGTGAGCGACGTGCACGAGAAGGCGACGCGGAAGGACTGGCTGGGGCTCGCTGTCCTCGTCGTACCCATTCTGCTCGTCTCGATGGACATCTCGGTGCTCTACCTCGCGTTGCCCGCGGTGACCGCCGACCTCGAGCCGAGCAGCAACCAGACTCTCTGGATTCTGGACCTCTACGGGTTCTTCCTCGCCGGACTTCTCATCACGATGGGGTCGGTAGGTGACCGGATCGGCCGACGGCGACTGTTGATGGTCGGCGCCCTCGTGTTCGGTGCCGCCTCGGTACTGGCCGCGTTCTCCACCTCGCCGGAAATGCTCCTGATCGCCCGCGCTCTTCTCGGTGTCGGCGGTGCCACCATCGCGCCGAGCACACTGTCCCTGATTCGCAACATGTTTCGCGACCCGGCGCAACGCAAGGAAGCAATAGGGTTGTGGACGGCCGGTTTCGCCGGCGGCGGGGCGATCGGGCCCGTCATCGGCGGTTTCCTGCTGGAGCACTTCTGGTGGGGATCGGTCTTCCTCGTCAACATCCCGGTGATGATCGTGATCCTGGTCGCGGCGCCCCTGCTGGTTCCCGAGTTCAAGGACCCCGAGCCAGGCAAGTTCGACCCCATCAGTGTCGCCCTGTCCATCGTCGCGATGCTCGGCATCGTCTACGCGATCAAACACGGTGCACAGGAAGGTTTCGACGTCGCCACCGTCTCCACCGCGGCAGGTGGGCTGGTGCTCGGATTCCTGTTCGTCCTCCGGCAACGCAAGGCCAAGGACCCGCTGATCGACGTGACACTCTTCGGCGAACGCGCGTTCAGCGCAGCCGTCCTGGTGCAATTCCTGGTGATCTTCGCACTGACCGGCTTCAGCCTGTTCGCCTCGCAGTACCTCCAACTCCTCGTCGGCCTCGGCCCGCTGGCTGCCGGACTGTGGTTGCTGATCCCCGCTGCGGCAGCGGCAGTCGGTGCCGTCTTCTCCCCGACGCTGAGCAAGATCATCCCGACGGGCACCATCATCGCCGGTGGATTGGTGCTCATCGCCGTGGGTTCGCTGGCTCTGCACTTCGTCGGTTCGAACTCCGGCATCCCGCTGCTGATCACCGGAATGTCCCTGATCACCCTCGGTGTCGGTGCCGCGTCCACCCTCAACTCCGACATCGTCCTGACCGCCGCCGCACCCGAAAAGGCCGGTGCCGCATCGGCACTGTCCGAGACCGGAGCCGAGCTCGGAGGTGCCGTCGGAATCGCCATCCTCGGCACCATCGGATCCACCGTCTACCGCAACGGCGTCTCCGCCCAGGTACCTCCGGAAACACCCGCGGACATCGCCGGACCCGCCACCGAAACCGTCGGCGGCGGAATGGCAGTGGCCGAGCTACTGCCACCCCCACTGAACGACATGCTGCGCGAACTCGCCGCGCAGAGCTTCGTCGACGGCCTGAACCTGGCCGCCGTGTGGAGCGCAGGCCTCATGGCCGTCTCGGCCGTCGTGGTCTACGGCCTCCTCCGTCGCACCTGATTCATACAGGTGCAGGGGTGCGCTCGCGGTACGCCCGCCAGCCACCGAATTTCGTGATGTCCACACCCGCGCCGGCCGCCTCGTACGAGCAGCAGAATCCCGTGACCCACCGGCCGTCGGACAGTTCCACCGGCGTCAGACCCATCGGAACCGGAAGACCGGCCAGGAACGTGCCCACACCCGCCGCGGACATCCGATACAACTCCCCGGCAATCGCAGCCCCGGCGCCGGAGGTATGCCGCACCAGACCGGGTTTCGGCGGCGTCGTCCCCAGATCGACCAGGCGATACGCGTCGGACGTCAGGACATCGCCGAGGAAGCGTGCACCGCGATCGGTCAGCTGGTGGTGCACCGGAAAGCCCTTCAGATGCGCTCCCACGACGAGAACATCGATGCCATCGGCGACGAGGACGGGTGCCGGGGCCGAGGTGAGCGCAGCAGCGAGGTCCACGGCTACCTGATCGTGGAAGCCCGGTACGACGACCATGACTCCGAACGGGTCGCCGGCACCGGTCGATTCTCCGGGAACCGCGACGGCCGCCATGTCCAGTAGGTTGCAGAAGTTGGTGAACGTCCCCATTCGCCTGTTGACGGCAAGCGGATCCGCTTGTACTGCAGCGATCGTCGGGTGCTCGGTCGTCGTCGGCAGCAAAAGCCCGTCGTACCCGTCCAGCAGGCCCACGGCGATGCGCTTGCCTGCGGCAATCGTCGACAGATCGTCGACGTACCGGTGCGCCGACGGCTCGGCGGCCCCGGAGACGATGCGCGCCACCGTGGCGTCCGCTGACGCAGGATTCGAGTCCAGGAACTCTCCCACCGCCGAATACCTCTGCGCAACAATCGCTCCGTCGTACAGCAACGTCGCGATGTCCAGAAGCGACGAGATGTCCACGGTGTCGTACTCGATCCCCCGTACCCGCAGGCCGGCCACCGTTCTGTCGAACGCATCGCGGTACTCGGGACTCAATGCGGCGAGGTCTTCGGCTCGGGGCACCGCCACCCTCGGGCTCGGCGACGCAGCCAGTCTCACGTCCGCCGGCCACGACCGGCTGCGTGGATCGGCGTCGTCGAACCCGGCCATGACGCGGGTGGCCAGGGTCGCCGTGTCGAGGTCGGTCGCCATCACCGTCACGCAGTCGTAGTCGACGCATGCCGGGACCACACCGGTCGTCGGAACGATCCCGAGAGTCGTCTTGATCCCGACGAGACCGTGGAACGACGCCGGTACGCGCCCCGAACCTGCAGTGTCCGTCCCGATTCCGATATCCGCGATTCCCAGCGCGACCGCGACGGCGGAGCCGGAACTGGAACCGCCCGACACTCGCTCGGGATCCCACGCACATCGCACTGTCCCGTACGGGCTCCGCGTCCCGACGAGACCGGTGGCGAACTGGTCGAGATTGGTCTTGCCGAGCACCAGAGCACCCTGCTCGACGAGGCGGGTGACCGCCGTCGCGGACACCTCGGGCACGTACGAGAACTCGGGGCACGCAGCCGTCGTCGGCAGCCCTGCGACGTCGACGTTGTCCTTCACCGCGACGAGCATTCCCGCGAGGGGCAACGATGCGTCGACGAGGTCCGCATCGGCAAGAACGTCGGCCTCACTGCGCAGCGTGATCCACACCTCGGGACGATCGACCTCGGCAATTCGCTCGTACGCCTGACGAATCCTGTCATGCAGCTGCATGGGACCCCTCCTTCTTGCTGAACTCGCCCGCTGCCGACCATGCAGCACGCTCGGCATCGAACGCTGCCGCCTGAATCGTGCGGAACTGCTCGATCGACTCGTGTTCGGCGGCGAGGAACTTGTCGTGCTCGGCAAGGGAGAATTCACCGTCGGTGATCTCCACTCCCCCGTTACCCCGCCCGGCCGCCGTGTCCGCGCGCAGATCCATCAGTTCCTCGGGCTCGACCGGATACCACGAAATCCGGTCGAAAAACCTGAGCAGCCAGGGGCTTTCGGGTTGGAACTGTCCTGGGGAGGCAGGACCGGAGCCTGTGGACTTTGTTTCGCCGGAATAGCGGTGGTTCCAGACCTGAGTTGTGCGGCCGACAAACTGGTAACCACCGGGGCCTTCCATTCCGTAGATGCAGAGGTATGCCCCGCCGATTCCGACGGCGTTCTCCGGGGTCCAGGTACGTGCGGGATTGTATTTGGTGGTGACCAGCCTGTGCCGCGGGTCGAGTGGGGTGGCGACGGGTGCCCCGAGGTAGACGTCACCCAGTCCGAGAACCATGTAGTCGGCTGCGAAGACGGTGTCGAACACGTCTGCGACGGAATCCAATCCGTTCATGCGCCGGATGAATTCGATGTTCCACGGGCACCACGGTGCGTCGGACCGGACGCCGTGCATGTAGCGGGCGATGGCTTCGCGGGTCGACGGGTCGTCCCAGGACAGAGGCATACGGACGGTGCGAGACGGAACGACGAGCTCCGATGCGGCGGGGAGGTCGGATTCGACGTCGTCGAGCAACCCCATCAGCGTCGTGATCGGCAGTACGTCCGGGTCGACCTTGACCTGCAGCGACCGGATTCCGGGTGTCAGATCCAGCAGTCCCTTCGGGGCGATCGCTTCGATACGCTGGTGCAGCGCATGTGCCCGTGCGCGCAGTGCGAGGTCCAGTTTCATGTCTCCGTACTCGACGAGCACGTTGTCGTCGCCGGAGCGCCGATACGTCACCGCGGTCTCACCGTCGCGGCGCGCGATGACGCCGTCGTCCCCGTCTCCGCCGGCGGAGAAGACGACCGGAAGCGATGCCCTGCGTTCGAGTCCCAGTGCGCCGAGTGCGGCCGCATGGGCGGCCTTCACCGGTACGAACCGGATGGTGTCCCCCGGCTTCAACTGCCCGAGCTTCCAGCGTTCGGCCGCAACGACGGTGACCGGACAGACGAAGCCGCCGAGGCTCGGGCCGTCGGGCCCCAGGAGGATCGGGGTGTCACCGGTGAAATCGAGCGCGCCTACCGAGTACGCGTTGTCATGGATGTTCGACGGGTGGAGCCCGGCCTCACCGCCGTCCTCGCGCGCCCATTCCGGCTGGGGACCGATGAGGCGCACACCCGTGCGGTCGGAGTTGAAGTGGACCTCGTACCGCGTCGCGTACAGGGTGTCCATGTCCGCGCGGGTGAAGAACTCGGGCGCGCCGTGCGGCCCCTCGGTCACCGCGATGTCCCACGTCGTCGTCAGGACGGGACGATGTTCCATGGGAATGGATCGAATGCCGTCTCGACCGGCGCCCCCGGCGACCTCGAGGACATCTCCTTCGGCAAGGGTGCCGCCGCGGTGGCCCCCGAATTTGCCGAGCGTGAACGTGGCCGCGCTGCCGAGATAGTCCTCGACTTCGATCCGTCCCTGCACCGTCACGTAGACGCGCAGGCCTGCTCCCGTGGTGGGTCCGACGTCCAGCACCGCACCGGCCGGGACCAGGACGGGCCGCCACTGAGGCACGTCGGTCCCGTCGATCCGCACACGAGCGTCCGCACCGGTGACACACACGTACGTATCGGCGTCGAACGTCAACGCAGGGCCGGCCATCGCGGACTCGAGGCCCGGGGCGCCCTCGGGATTCCCGAGGGCCACATTGCCCAGGCGGAACGACAGATCGTCCATCGGCCCCGACGGAGGAACCCCCACCTTCCAGTAGCCGACGCGTCCCGGCCAGTCCTGCACCGTCGTCAGCATGCCCGGCCGCACGACGGTCATCTTGGTGGTGCTCATGGCCTGCTCACCACCATACGAACCGACGTCGGGTCGAACCCGTTGCAGGGATTGTTGATCTGCGGGCAGTTCGAGACCAGAACGAGGGTGTCCACCTCGGCGCGCAAGGACAGCGACTTCCCGGGCGCCGACAAACCGTCGACGATGCCGAGTGTGCCGTCCGCGTCGACGGGCACGTTCATGAAGAAGTTGATGTTGGACACCATGTCTCGCTTGCCGAGTCCCCACTTGGCTCCCTCGATCAGGAAATTCTCCACGCACGCGTGCTGGTGCCGAGTGTGGTGGCCGTAGCGCAGGGTGTTCGACTCCTGCGAGCAGGCGCCGCCGACGGTGTCGTGATTACCGACCTCGTCGGCGACGATCGTCATCAGCGGTGACGAATCATCGCTGCGCAGCACGGTTCCGGAGGTGAGGAACAGGTTGCGCTGGGCAGTGACCGTCGCTGCTGCCGAGTACCGGACGGCGTGATCGTCGGCGGCGTAGAGCAACGTGTCCACGGCCTGGTTGCCGTGCAGGTCGATCATCGTCAGGACATCGCCCGCCTTCACGATGGCCGACCACGGGCCACGAGCGTCGGCGACCTGGTCGAGGACTACCGCTCCGAGTGTCGTTGTCATCATGCACCTTTCGGGTTCAGCGCGGTCCAGGCGCTCTCGGTGTTCCATACCGCGCGCTCGTACTCCGGTTCGGAGTTCGGGAGTGCGAGCAGCTCCTCCGACGCATCCCAGGCGGTCACGTCGAGTGCCGTCGTGCCGAACGAGTCCGCGGGATCGAGTGGGTGCGCGGTGTTCGCGAGCAGCACGACGACCGGCAGGTGGATCAGCAGATCGACTTCGGTACCGGGGCCGGCCGAGCCGGTGCTGGTGAGTGTTCCGTCGGCGTCGACACGCACTCCGTGGAAGAACGAGATCGACGGGGGGAGATCACGTGGCTCCAGGCCGTTCTTGGCGGCTCCGACGGTGAACATCTCGCGGCCCGCGGGCGACGCGGAATGCAGGGCCCCTGTCCCGTACTTCGCCGCATTCGTTGCTGCCGAGGTGGTTCCGCACAGCGCGTCGTGACGGCCCGAACTGTCCGCGACGACGGTGGCGAGGACTCTGCCCTGATCCGACAGCAGCGGATGCCCTGTCGTGATGTACGCCTGCCAGGGGACCTTGACCGTGTCGGCCGCATTGAGTCTCTCCCACGGCGCGTCGGCGCGGTAGAGCAGCAGATGGGCGCAGGCGGCGCCGTCGACGTCGCGCAACCTCAGCCGTGTCCCGCGGGCCAGGACCTTGGTGGAATACCGGCCGCCGGGAATCGTCTCGGCCCAGGTGAGCTCCACACCGTCGGGGCCGGTAGGGGCGTCGACCTCAGCGGCCTGCGAGCGCGCATGTTCCTTGGCGGCGTGAGTGGTTGCTGTGCTCATGTGTTCTACGCTCCGATCGTGACGGGTCGTGGGTGTGCTTTTGCGCGGGGGAAGCAGGCGATGCCCACCACCACGACGGCCAGCACGGTCAGTGGGGCGGCCCACTGCAGAATCGGGTATTCCCCAGTGGGATTGAAGATTTCGGCACGCGGCCAGGACAGGTTGATCACCATCAGTCCGCCGTACAGAACGGCTGCGATGTTCACGGGGATGCCGAGCCAGCCGAGGGTGAAGAGTTTCTTTCCTTCGGCGTCCACCTGCACTCCACCGCGGGGCCAGCCTTTCAGGCGCTGGACCAGCAGTGGGACGGTGACCATCATGTAGGCGAGGTAGATCAGCACGATGCAGACACTGGTGAGGGTCGTGAACAGGGCGGCGTTGCCGACGTTGACCGCGAGTACTGCAACACAGGCCAATCCGATGAGAACTGAAGGGGCAATGGGCGTTCCGGTCTTCGAGTTCACCTTGGACAGAATGGCCGACGCGGGAAGCCGTCCGTCGCGGGCCATGGAGAACATCAACCGTGATGCAGCGGTCTGGATGGCCAACGTGCAGATGAAGACTGCGATGGCGACATCGATCAAGAGGACCGTGCCCCACGGCGACGTCAGGATGGAGTCGATGACATAGGGAAGGCCGAGCGTCGCGAGATTGCCGTCGGTCAGCGACGGTGCCGCCATCAATGCGCCGACGATCATCAGCCCACCGCCGAGGGCCGACGCGGACAACGCAAGCCTGATCGTACGGGGTGCGACCCGACGCGGATTGTGGGTTTCCTCGGCAAGCTCACCGGCAGAACCGAATCCGACCATCACGTAGGCAGCCATGAGTCCCGAGACGATCCACGCCCAGATGTAACCGGGTTCGGCTCCCGCGGCACCGGTGTCGAGGACGACCTGGGGTCCGCGCTGTGCGTGGGTGAAGAACACGAGTACCAGGGCGATGACGCCGACGATCTCGCACGTGACGCCGATCGAGTTGATGCGCGACATCCAGTTCACGCCGATCGAGTTGATGGTCGTCGTGAGGACAAGCAACACGGACCCGAGGATGACTGCGTTGGTGGCACCGCTGGGGGACGTCAGTGCCGGATCGTCGCCGACGATCTGGAATCCGCTCCACACGCTCGGCAGAACCACCTGCAAAGCGATGGCCGCGGCCGACGCCGTGACGATTTGCGCGATGATCATGAACCAGCCGGCGAACCAGCCGACGATCTCTCCGCCCATCCTGCGCGCCCACTGGTAGATGGCGCCTGAAATGGGATACCGGGCAGCAAGTTCCGCGAAGTTGAGCGCGACCATGAACTGACCGAGGAACACCAGCGGCCAGGTGAAGAAGAACGCGGGTCCGCCGAAACTGAAGCCGAGGGCGAACAACTGGAAGATCGTGGTGAGTATCGAGACGAACGAGAATCCGGCAGCGAACGATGCGAACTTGCCGAGCGAACGGTGCAGTTGCTGTTCGTATCCGAGCTCCGCGAGATCGGAGTGGTCACTGCGTAGTGGCGAGGACCCTTCGGGTGCGGGCAGAGTAGTCGAGCTCATGGATGTCTCCTCGAGAGAAAGAGTGACTGCGGGAAGGTGCATGACCGCCCGTCTGCGCTGCCGGTGCGGGCTTTTCTGTCAGTCGATAGTTTTCCGGCCCGAGGTGCCCCGCGAGTGACGGCGATGAAACAACTACGTTTCGCAGGTTTCTATCGAATGACAGAAACTTCACGGCCGCGTCGTCGATGCCAGGATGGACCCATGACCACCGCAGGCCGACCAAGGCTCAGTACCAAGAAGCGGCCAGGAGACACTGCTCTCGACGAAATACTCGACGCCGCGGCAGAGCTGTTCACCACCCGCGGCTTCACCAACACGTCCACGCGCATGATCGCCGACGCCGTCGGCATGCGTCAGGCATCGCTGTACCACCACTTCGCCAACAAGGACGAGTTGCTGAGCCTGTTGCTCAGCGGAACCGTCGACGGTCCACTGGCCGTCGCACAGCGCATCGCCGATTCCGACGCGGCCCCCGCGGTGAAGATGTACGCGCTCGCATTGTTCGACGCCGACCAGCTCTGCCGATCTCACTGGAACCTCGGTGCGCTGTATCTACTCCCGGAGATCCGCGAGCCTCGCTTCGACACCTTCCGGGCACACCGGCACGCACTGATGGACCGGTACGCCTCGATTGCAGCGGATGTTCTCCGCGAAACGACAGCCGCACTGCCCGGCACCGAGGAGTTGCCGTTCCGGCTCGTCGAAACCGTTGTCAACGGCCGCGCCGACGCCGAGAGTGGCCGCGACGCGTCAGGAGAGGACTACGCCCGCGTCGTCGCGGAAGCAGCGGTCCGAGTACTCGGCTGGAGCGGCTCGGTGGACGAGCTGCACACCGAGGCGACGCCGCTGCTGGCGCATGCGGCCGATCACGTACCCGACGCACCCACGAGATAGTTCGCCAGCCACGTCGTTGCGCTCACGCCGCTCGAATCCACCGCGTACGACGCGTACTCCTGGTGGATCCCCGAGCGGTAGAACGCCTCGATCTCTCGGCGCCGCTGCTCGTTCGCCTGGTCCGACAGTTGCCCCTGCAGAACCGGAAGCCCGCCGGCCGACGCGATGTCACCGAGCAGAATCTGCGCATCCTGCTGCGCTTTCGCCGCCACGTCCGGGCTCGGATCCGAGGACACCGCAAGGAAACCCGCGAGCCGCGCCACGTAGTCGTCCTTCGGCGTCGAGCAATACAGGTCGCCGACCGCGCAGAACGTACGGACGACCGGGCTGACGTATCCGAACCCGCCCACCCGAGGCCCACCGACACCGGTGCCGACCACCTCGGGCCCGACCAGCGCGTCGGCGTCGGACCGCTTGGGATCGGAGATCAACCCAACCGCGACGACCTTGTCCGCCGGAACCACGCCGAGGCCGGTACCGATCGACGCCGCGAGGTCTCCGGCAGCATCCGCCCCCTGGCTGTATCCGATGATGCCGAATTTCGTTGCACCACAACGGTCTGCCATCGACTTCAGCATGCCGCCCGCGTTGGCGGTGGCGATTGCACGCGACTCGCCGTAGATGCCGCCCTCCCACGGAAACGCCGTCGCCGGATAGGACACGTACTCCGTGCGGATCTCGCTGCTCGCGATGCGGTCGGTGACGGCAGTCAGCATCCCCGGCCGCGGCGCGGCGCCCGAACTGGTCTCCCACGTGCCCGGAATCGCGACGACGTACATGCTGGGGCACGACGCCGGATCCGCCGCCGCCGTGGTGGCAGTGGCGGTGGACATCGCCGCCGACCCAGCAGCGACCGTCAATACGGATCCGATGGTGGCGACAAGCTTCTTCACGCGCATGGTGCGGCCTCACTGCGTCAGCGGACATTCGACTACTGGCTGTGAGAATTCCAGTGCCTGATGTCGAATCGATGCCCAATCGGTAAACGCAGGTTACCTAAATTCGTGATGGTTCACATACGGGAACGAAAACGAGGTTTCAGCGCTCGAAACATGCATTTCGACCGTCCCCCAACGCATGAATGGCGCCACCGCAGCCGTCTGACGGTTGCGGTGGCGCCATTCATGCCGAAGCGAGAAAAAACTACCTCTGCGGCGCCTGGGTGGGGACGATCGGCGCGGGCAGTGCAGTGGCACCCTGCAGGAAGGTGTCGACGGCGGCTGCGCAGGAGCGACCCTCGGCGATGGCCCACACGATGAGCGACTGGCCGCGGCCCATGTCACCGGCGACGAAGACGCCAGGCACGTTGGTGACCCACTCGTTCGAGCGCTTGACGTTGCCGCGTTCGTTCAGGTCCACACCGAGATCGGTGAGCAGGCCTGGCTTCTCCGGTCCGACGAAGCCCATGGCGAGGAGGACGAGATCGGCTTCGAGGGTGAACTCGCTGCCCTCGACCTTCTCGAACTTGCCTGCCTTGAACTCGACCTCGTGAGCTTCGAGTCCGGTGACCTTGCCGTCCTTGCCGAGGAAACGCTCGGTGTTGACGGAGAACACGCGCTCGCCGCCCTCTTCGTGCGCCGACGCGACACGGAACATCAGCGGGTACAGCGGCCACGGAGTGGACGTTGCACGCTCTTCCGGCGGACGCGCCATGATCTCGAACTGGTGGACGCTTGTCGCGCCCTGACGGTGCGAGGTACCGAGGCAGTCCGCGCCGGTGTCGCCGCCGCCGATGATGACGACCTTCTTGCCCTCGGCGCTGACGGGAGGCTCGGCAAAGTCGCCCTGCTGCACGCGGTTGGCGTGGGGCAGGAACTCCATGGCCTGGTAGATGCCCTCGTTCTCGCGGCCTTCGATCGGCAGGTCGCGCCACGCGGTGGCGCCACCGGAGAGCACGACAGCGTCGAATTCCGCGCGCAGTTCGTCGGCCGTGATGTCGACGCCGACGTTGACGCCGGTGCGGAACACCGTGCCCTCGGCCTCCATCTGCGCCAGACGGCGGTCGATGTGGCGCTTCTCCATCTTGAACTCGGGGATGCCGTAGCGCAGCAGTCCACCGATGCGGTCGGCGCGCTCGAAGACCGTCACGGTGTGGCCGGCACGCGTCAGCTGCTGCGCTGCAGCGAGACCCGCAGGACCGGAGCCGACGACGGCGACCGTCTTGCCGGTCAGGTGCGTCGGGTAGACCGGGGTGACCCAGCCTTCCTCGAAGGCCTTGTCGATGATCTCGACCTCGACCTGCTTGATCGTCACCGGATCCTGGTTGATGCCCAGGACGCACGACGCCTCGCACGGCGCCGGGCACAGCCGCCCGGTGAACTCCGGGAAGTTGTTGGTGGCGTGCAGACGGTCGATTCCTTCACGCCAGCGGTCCTTGAAGACCAGGTCGTTCCACTCGGGAATCAGGTTCCCGAGCGGGCAGCCGTTGTGGCAGAACGGAATTCCGCAGTCCATGCACCGACTGGCCTGGGTCTGCAGAGTGTCCTTCGAGAAGTCTTCGTAGACCTCTTTCCAGTCCATCAGTCGCAGGTCGACCGGCCGACGCTTCGGCAGTTCGCGGACGGTGTTCTTCAGAAATCCCTGTGGGTCACCCACGAGCTGCCTCCATGATCGCCTCGTCCACGTCCGCGCCGTTCTTCTCGGCCTCGGAGATGGCAAGCAGTACCTTCTTGTAATCGCGAGGCATGACCTTCACGAAGTGGTTCACCTGCTGTGACCAGTCCGCCAGGATGCGCTCCGCGACATCGGATCCCGTTTCCTCGTGGTGGCGAGTGACGATTTCCTTGAGCCAGGTGAACTCGTCGCCCTCGATGTTCTCGATGTCGACCAGCTCGGTGTTGAGGTTCGCCTCGAACGTCTTGTTCGGGTCGAAGACGAACGCCACGCCGCCGGACATACCGGCACCGAAGTTGCGGCCGGTCTCACCGAGGATGACGACCTTTCCACCGGTCATGTACTCGCAGCCGTGGTCGCCGACACCTTCGACGACGGCAACGGCACCGGAATTACGGACCGCGAAACGCTCGCCGACGACGCCGCGGATGAGAGCCTCACCCTGCGTCGCGCCGAACAGGAAGACGTTGCCACCGATGATGTTGTCCTCGGCGACGAATCCTGCAGGAGCGTTCAGCGACGGCCGCACGATGATGCGTCCACCGGACAGGCCCTTGCCGACGAAGTCGTTGGCGTCGCCGTTGAGGCGGAGGGTCATGCCCGACGGCACGAACGCGCCGAAGCTGTTACCGGCCGAACCCGTGAACGTGATGTCGATGGTGTTGTCCGGCAGGCCGACTCCGCCGTACGCCTTGGTCAGCTCATGGCCGAGCATGGTGCCGACGGTGCGGTTGACGTTGGTGATCTTGGACTCGAACGTGACCTTCTCGCCCTTGTCCAGAGCATTGCGACTCTGAGCGATGAGCTGCTGGTCCAGCGCCTTGTCCAGCCCGTGATCCTGGACGCCCGTGTTGTAGAGGTCCTGGTTCATGAACGCCGACTCGACCTCGTCGAGGATGGGCGACAGATCCAGCTTGGACGCCTTCCACGCTTCCTTCGCTGCGGTGGTGTCCAACAGGGCGACCTGACCGACGGCTTCGTTGAGCGTGCGGAAGCCGAGCTCGGCCAGAAGCTCGCGAACCTCTTCTGCGATGAACATGAAGAAGTTCTCGACGAACTCGGGCTTGCCTGCGAAACGCCTGCGCAGCACCGGGTTCTGCGTCGCGACACCGACGGGGCAGGTGTCGAGGTGGCAGACGCGCATCATGATGCAGCCCGACACGACGAGAGGCGCGGTCGCGAAACCGAACTCCTCGCCACCGAGCAGTGCGGCGACCATGACGTCGCGACCGGTCTTGAGCTGTCCGTCGACCTGCACGACGATGCGGTCACGGAGACCGTTGAGCAGCAGCGTCTGCTGGGTCTCGGCGAGACCGAGTTCCCACGGTCCACCTGCGTGCTTGACCGACGTCAGCGGCGTGGCACCGGTGCCGCCGTCGTGGCCGGAGATGAGCACCACGTCGGCGTGCGCCTTGGAGACACCGGCCGCGACCGTGCCGACTCCGACCTCGGAGACCAGCTTCACGTGGATGCGTGCCTGCGGGTTGGCGTTCTTCAGGTCGTGGATCAGCTGAGCGAGATCCTCGATCGAGTAGATGTCGTGGTGCGGCGGCGGCGAGATGAGGCCGACGCCAGGCGTCGAGTGACGAACCTCGGCGACCCACGGGTACACCTTGTGCGCCGGAAGCTGGCCGCCCTCACCGGGCTTGGCACCTTGGGCCATCTTGATCTGGATGTCGGTGCAGTTGGTCAGGTAGTGCGAGGTGACACCGAAGCGACCCGACGCCACCTGCTTGATCGCGCTACGACGCCAGTCGCCGTTCTCGTCGGGCTCGAAGCGGTCGACGCTCTCGCCGCCCTCACCGGAGTTGGAACGTCCGCCGAGGCGGTTCATGGCGATCGCGAGGGTCTCGTGAGCCTCGGCGGAGATGGATCCGTAGCTCATCGCGCCCGTCGAGAATCGCTTGACGATCTCCGAGGCGGGCTCCACCTCGTCGATGGAAATCGACTGGCGCTCTTCGGTCTTGAAGCGGAACAGACCGCGAAGCGACGCGAGGCGCTCGGACTGATCGTCGACCATCTTCGTGTATTCCTTGAAGATGTCGTACTGACCGGTGCGGGTCGAGTGCTGCAGCTTGAACACGGTGTCGGGGTTGAAGAGGTGGTACTCCCCTTCACGGCGCCACTGGTACTCGCCGCCGACCTCGAGTTCACGGTGTGCACGTTCCTGACGGTTCTCGAGGTACGCCATGCCGTGGCGGGTGGCCACGTCCTGTGCGATCTGCTCGAGTTCGATACCGCCGAGGTGGCTGTTCAAACCGGTGAAGTACTCGTCGACGAGACCCTGCGACAGGCCGATGACCTGGAACAGCTGAGCGCCGGTGTACGAGGCGAGTGTGGAGATGCCCATCTTGGACATCACCTTCAGCACGCCCTTGCCTGCTGCCTTGATGTAGTTGGAGACGGCCTTGTCGAACTCGATGCCCGTCAGTGCACCGCGCTCGATCATGTCCTCGATGGACTCGAACGCCATGTACGGGTTGACCGCAGCGGCACCGAAGCCGATGAGCAGAGCCATGTGGTGCACCTCGCGTGCATCACCGGACTCCACGATCAGACCGACCTTGGTACGCGTCTTCTCACGCACGAGGTGGTGGTGCACCGCCGAGGTCAGCAGCAGCGACGGGATCGGGGCCAGCTTCTCGCTCGACTCACGGTCCGACAGCACGATGATGCGCGCGCCACCGGAGATGGCGGCGGACACCTGAGCGCGGATGGCCTCCAACGACTTCTGCAGACCTTCGCCACCTTCGGCGACGGGGTAGAGGCCGCGCACGACGACCGAGCGCAGGCCTTCCTGGGTGCCCTCGTCGTTGATGTGGACGAGCTTGGCCAGGTCGTCGTTGTGCAGGATCGGCTGCGGGAGCACGATCTGCTTGCACGCGTCGGGGCCGGGGTTGAGCAGGTCGCCCTCGGGTCCGATCGTTCCGCCGAGGCTGGTGACGATCTCCTCGCGGATCGCGTCGAGCGGCGGGTTGGTGACCTGCGCGAAGAGCTGCGAGAAGTAGTCGAACAGCATCCGAGGACGAGCCGACAGCACGGCGATCGGAGTGTCGGTACCCATCGAACCGATGGCCTCGGCGCCGGTCTTCGCCATCGGCGAGACCAGAACGTTCAGCTCCTCGGTGGTGTAGCCGAAGATCTGCTGACGGATGAGAACGCGGTCGTGCGGCATGTGCACGTGCGGACGGTCCGGCAGGTCGTCGATCGAGGTCAGACCTTCGTCGAGCCACTGCTGGTACGGGTGCTCGGCGGCGAGCTCGTCCTTGATCTCGTCGTCGGAGACGATTCGGCCCTGCGCGGTGTCCACCAGGAACATACGGCCGGGCTGCAGACGAACCTTGCGGACGACCTTCGCCGGATCGATGTCCAGGACGCCGACCTCGGAGGCCATGACGACCAGACCGTCGTCGGTGACCCAGAGTCGGCTGGGGCGCAGACCGTTTCGGTCCAGGACCGCGCCGATGACGGTGCCGTCGGTGAAACACACCGACGCCGGTCCGTCCCAGGGCTCCATCAGCGAGGAGTGGTACTTGTAGAACGCCCGGCGAGCGGGGTCCATCGACTCGTGACGCTCCCAGGCTTCGGGAATCATCATGAGGACGGCATGCGGAAGGCTGCGTCCGCCGAGGTGCAGAAGCTCGAGAACCTCGTCGAAACGTGCAGTGTCGCTTGCACCTTCGGTGACGACCGGGAAGATCTTCTCGAGGGCGTCGGATCCACCGAACACGTCGGAGGTGATGAGCGCCTCGCGGGCGCGCATCCAGTTCTCGTTACCGGTGGCGGTGTTGATCTCACCGTTGTGCGCGACGCGGCGGAACGGGTGCGCCAGCGGCCACGACGGGAACGTGTTGGTGGAGAAACGCGAATGCACAAGGCCGAGAGCGCTTTCCACACGCTCGTCCTGCAGGTCGAGATAGAAGCCCTTGAGCTGAGGCGTCGTCAGCATGCCCTTGTAGACGAAGGTCTGCGAGGACAGCGACGGGAAGTAGACGGTCTCGCGGCCGGGGCCGTCCTTGCCCGCGCCCTCTTCGCCGAGCTCGTGCTCCACGCGCTTACGGATGACGAAGGCAGCGCGCTCGAGAGCCAGATCGGTAACGGAGTTGTCCGACGAGGCGAAGAACAATTGACGGAACGTCGGCATCGCGTCGCGCGCGAGCGCCCCGAGGGAGGAGTCGTCGGTGGGAACCTCACGCCATCCGAGGACCTTCATGCCCTCTTCTTCGACGATGCGGACGACGTCGTCGCTCGCACGGGCGGCGTCTTTCTTGCCCTGCGGCAGGAATGCGATTCCGGTGGCGTACGAACCAGCGGCGGGCAGCTCGAAATCGACCACGGCACGGAAGAACGCGTCCGGTACCTGGATCAGGATTCCGGCGCCGTCACCGGTGTTGGGTTCGGAGCCGGCGGCGCCCCGGTGCTCGAGGTTGACCAGCGCGGTGATGGCCTTCTCGACGATGTCTCGACTACGACGACCATGCATGTCCACCACGAACGCGACACCACATGAGTCGTGTTCGTTGCGGGGGTCGTAGAGGCCTTGGGGGCCCGGAGTGTGCTTCATACCTAGCCTTCGGATAAGTCCAGCCTTCAAGTACGTCGGATCGGCGCGGTACAGATAACCGGCCGTCGCGGACGGCTATTCGGTGCCGTTCGCCGTTGAAGCAGCACCACCGGAGGCGATCTTCGGATAACGTCGAGCGGGTGCGCTCGAAACGGTGAAACGAAGGTGCCTTTCGGGCGGATCGACAATTGGGTACGTCGGTCCAACAACAAACGATAAGTCAGCACCTAGGCCAACCTGCAAATAAGGTAAGCCTATTCAGGCTCTCTACCTGGACTTTTACAATTCCCTGACCCCTGCATTGCGCCCCCCTGGCTCGTTCGATGATCGTTCGAACCCGAAAAATACCCTCATCGACCCGCGTTCGCGGCGAGTTCTGCGGTACTGGAAGAGGATCCGGGAATTACACGGACGACATTCGAGTCTCGTGGACACGTATCGGGGGCGCATCACCCCGAAAATGACTACCCGAAAATGACTACTGGCCGCAGCGAGTGAATCAGCTGCGGCCAGTGTTGTGGGCGGAGGGGGACTTGAACCCCCACGTCCCGAAGGACACTGGCACCTGAAGCCAGCGCGTCTGCCATTCCGCCACCCGCCCGGGCGACCGATGAACATTAACACGCAGATATCGCTGCATGAAAATCGTGTCCGTTCGTCGGCCGACCGCAGCACCGACAGGCTCCGAGCGGCAACGTATATCATGCTGAGACGACGACCTGTAGGCGACACGCGCCTGAGGCGCAATCCAACGAAGCACGACCGGGAAGTGAGGTCACCATGGGCATTGTCCAGCGTTTCGAGCGAAAGCTCCAAGGCGCAGTGGGCGACGTCTTCGCCCGAGTGTTCGGCGGTGGTGTCGTCCCTCAGGAGGTCGAGGCGGCGCTTCAGCAGGAGGCGTCGGACAGAGTCCGCCCACTCGACGGTGGTCATTATCTCGCGCCGAACAGCTATGTGATCACCATCAACAGCTCCGATCACGAGGAACTGGCTGCGGACCAGGACCTGACCATGAAGGCATTCTCCCGCCACCTGGGCGACTACATACGCGATCAGGGCTGGCAGACGTACGGAGAGATCGCGGTTCGCTTCGAGCCGTCCCCTACTTTGCACACCGGCCAGTTCCGGGCCAGTGGTTCGGTCGACCCCGATGTGGGACGATCACCGACTGCAGCCGGTGCCGCGCCACAGAAACCTGCAGCACCCGGTCCGCGACCCCCGCGCCCGTCCGCCACACCTAAGTCGACATCAGGAGCCGGCCACATGACGCAGAACCCAGGTTACGACCCGCAACGCGACCCGGCCGACGGCTCTCGCCCCGACCCTCGCGCACGCGGTGGATACCCGGCGCCGGGTCAGGACCCTCGGTACGCACAGCAGAACGGGCGCGATCCGCGCGCAGCAGATCAGGGCTACCGCAACGGTGCGCCGTACGGGGGCGGCTACGGCGCCCCGGCAGCGCAGGCACCCGTACAAGAAGGCCAGTACGACCCTCGGTCCTACGGTCAGGGCCACGACGACCAGGCGTACGGCGACCAGCAGTACGCAGATCAGGGCTACGACCAGCAGTATTCCGATCAGGGTTACGACCAGCAGGCATACGGCCAACAGGCGTACTCGGATCAGAACGGGTACGAGCAGGCGGGGCATGAGCAGGCTGCACGTGACCAGGGTGGCCAGGCCTACTCCGATCCGTCGTACGGACGCCAGGGTTACGAACAGCAGGGTTACGACCAGCAGGCATACGGTCAGCAGCACTACGGTCAGCAGGCGTACGCGGACCAGGGCTACGACCAGCAGGCGTACGCAGAACCGGCCGGCTACCAGCAGCCCGCGTACGACTACCCGCCGCAGCAGAACGGCTACCCGCAGGGCCAGTACCCCACCGCGGGATACCAGCAGCCTGCTTACGGTTACGACGAGCCCGCGTACTCCGACAGCCAGGGTCTGACGGCAACGCTGCAACTCGAGGACGGCAGCGGACGGTACTTCCAGCTCCGTGACGGCCAGAACATCATCGGTCGTGGCCAGGATGCCCAGTTCCGTCTACCGGACACCGGCGTGTCCCGCCGACACGTCGAGATCCGCTGGGACGGCCGGGTGGCAATGCTCTCCGACTTGGGCTCCACCAACGGAACGACGGTCAACGGATCCCCGGTCCAGGATTGGCAACTCGCCGACGGCGACGTCATTCGCGCTGGTCACTCGGAGATCCTCGTCCGCATCGTCTGACGCACCTCACCCGTATGGTGATCGACACGCGCAGCTTCCCCTTAGGATGCTGCGTGAGACGTCGTGTCATTACGATCGCTGGCGACTCGGGGGGAGATCCCGGCGTACGCCCGCGACGCCGACCAAGTACGACCTGCGAAGGAGGTGGACGGCTGTGCAGGGCTTGATTCTGCAGTTGACCAGGGCAGGCTTTCTGCTGTTGTTGTGGTTCTTCGTCTGGGCCGTGCTTCGCACACTTCGCAGCGATATCTACGCGGCGTCGGGCATGCGGATGCCTGCGCGGTACTCGGGCGGATCGAAGGTCCTCCCGTCGTTCAACAAACAGAAGGTTGCCAAGAATCTAGTGGTGACACAGGGCGGTCTCGCCGGAACACGAATTTCACTCGGTACACAGCCTGTTCTCATCGGCCGCGCGGACGACTCCACGCTCGTGCTGACCGACGATTACGCGTCGACTCGCCATGCTCGAATTTCGCCACGCGGCGGTGATTGGTACGTCGAGGATCTGGGTTCGACCAACGGGACCTATCTCGATCGCGCGAAGGTGACGACGGCAGTTCGAGTTCCGCTCGGCACTCCGGTGCGTGTCGGTAAGACCGTGATCGAGCTGCGCCCGTGACACTGGTACTGCGATACGCCGCCCGCAGTGATCGCGGCTTGGTGCGCTCGAACAACGAGGATTCCGTCTACGCCGGTGCCCGTCTTCTCGCCCTCGCCGACGGCATGGGCGGGCACGCGGCAGGCGAGGTGGCGTCGCAGTTGATGATTGCAGCGCTCGCGCACCTCGACGACGACGAGCCGGGCGACGATCTCCTCGGCAAGCTCGAGGCCGCGACGCGCGAAGGCAACGCGTCCATCGCCGATCAGGTCGAGGAAGAGCCCGAGCTCGACGGCATGGGCACCACCCTTACCGCGATTCTGTTCGCGGGCAGGAAGATCGGGCTCTGCCACATCGGCGACTCCCGCGCGTACATGCTCCGCGAGACCAAGCTGACCCAGATCACTCGCGACGACACGTTCGTCCAGTCCCTCGTCGACGAGGGCAGGATCACTGCCGAACAGGCACATACGCACCCGCAGCGTTCGCTGATCATGCGTGCACTGACCGGCAACGAGATCGAGCCGACGCTGACCGTGCGGGAAGCGAAGGCCGGAGACCGTTACCTCCTGTGCTCCGACGGATTGTCCGACGTCGTGAGCGACGAGACCATCGAGAACACGATGAACGAGGGCGATTGCGCGTCGTGCGCGGACCGCCTCATCGAATTGGCGTTGCGCAGTGGCGGTCCGGACAACGTGACCGTCGTCGTCGCCGACGTCGTCGACATCGACTACGGGCAGAGCTCACCCATTCTCGGCGGCGCAGCCAGCACCGAGGACGAGGAAGACGCTCCGCCGCCGAACACGGCAGCCGGACGCGCCGCGGCAATGCGCCCACCCCGGACCACACCGAAGCGGGTGACGACGCCTGCGCCGGTGCCGGAGAAGAAGTCGCACAAGCTGCGGTGGACGCTGGTTGCTCTCGCCGTCGTCGCACTGCTCGTCGGTGGCGCTTTCGTTGCCAACGCGGCCATCCGTGGCAACTACTACGTCGGCGAGGACAACGGCCGCGTCGCCGTGATGCGCGGTGTGCCCGGTTCGATCCTCGGATACTCGCTGCAATCCGTGCACAGCATCGGATGCCTCGGCGACGAGGGCGCACTCACGTTGAGCGCACCCGACACCGTTCCCGCAGACTGCACCGTCTTCCAGGTCGACGACCTCGCACCTGCCGCACGCGAGCAGGTGCGCGCGGGGCTGCCGTCGGGCAAGCTGGACGACGTCAACAGCCAGATGAACCGCCTCGCCTCGGGAGATCTTCTCCCGCCGTGCGACGAGGTCGCTGCGACGACGAGTCAGACCACACCGTCGCCGACGCCTGCCGCGCCTCCCGCGGATCCGGCCGCACCTCCCGCCGACCCGGCCGCGCCGCCTGCCGATCCTGCTGCGCCGCCGACCACGACCACTCCGGCGCCCACGGTTACCCAGTTGCCGGGTCAGAACTGCAGGACCGGTACTTGATGAGCTCCAATCCATCTGTGGGGGCGTCCTTTCCGAGCCCACCGGGCGGATTCGCGCCTGCTCCGGTCCAGTCCAATCGCCGCAACATCGAGTTGCTTCTGCTCGGTATCGCAGTGCTCATCACGACGCTGTCGCTCGTCCTGGTGGAAGCCAGCCAGGAACAGGCGATCACGTGGGATCTGGCGAAGTACGGTCTGGCGTACCTCGCTCTGGTCACGGTCGCTCACCTGGCCGTGCGTCGGTTCGCTCCGTACGCGGACCCGCTGCTGCTTCCGATCGTGGCGCTGCTCAACGGGCTCGGATTGGTGTTGATCCATCGCCTGGATCTCGCGGACCAGCAGTCGGCTGCATATCTGGGACAGGAGATTCCGTCTCCCGACGCCAACCAGCAAGTGCTGTGGACAACACTGGCTATCGCCGGTTTCATCGCGCTCCTCGTGCTCCTTCGCGACTACCGCACTCTCGCTCGGTACAGCTACACCGTCGGATTGTGCGGTTTGGTGCTGCTCGCCATCCCGGCCGTCCTGCCATCGGCGTTCTCCGAGGTCAACGGTTCGAAGATCTGGATCCGGCTGCCCGGGTTCAGCATTCAGCCGGGTGAGTTCGCCAAGATCCTGCTGCTCATCTTCTTCGCGTCGCTGTTGGTCGCCAAACGAGAACTGTTCACCACCGCCGGCAAGCACTTCCTCGGCATGGACTTCCCGCGTGCCCGCGACCTGGGGCCCATCCTTCTGGTGTGGATCGTCTCCGTCGGTGTTCTCGTGTTCGAGAAGGATCTCGGTTCCTCGCTGCTGATCTTCGGCACCGTGCTGGTCATGATCTACATCGCGACCGAACGCGTCGGATGGCTCATCATCGGTTTCGGCCTGCTGCTCGTCGGGTTCCTGTTCGCGTACCAGGTGTTCGGCCACGTCAAGATCCGTACCGACACGTGGCTGCACCCGTTCGACGACTACAACGACACCGGCTACCAGATCGTCCAGTCGATGTTCAGTTTCGCCACCGGTGGTCTCGCGGGAACAGGCCTCGGCAGCGGACGTCCGTCGCAGGTGCCGTTCGCGAAGACCGACTTCATCATCGCGGCCATCGGCGAGGAACTCGGTCTCATCGGACTCACCGCGGTGCTGGTCCTGTACCTGGTCTTCATCATCCGTGGTCTGCGGACGGCGTTGGCGGTGCGTGACAGCTTCGGCAAGCTCCTCGCCGCAGGCCTGTCCTTCACCGTCGCGATCCAGTTGTTCGTCGTCGTCGGCGGCGTCACCAAGCTCATCCCGCTCACCGGCCTCACCACGCCGTACCTGTCCTACGGAGGATCGTCGCTTCTCGCCAACTACCTGCTCGTCGCCCTGCTGATCAAGATCTCCGACGCCGCACGTGAACCCGCGACGCCGAAGAAGAAGCCGGCACCGGCCGCCCCCATCGCCGAGGCGCCGACCGAGATGGTGAAGCGCTCATGAACACTCCGCTCCGCCGCGTCTCCGTCGCCGTCATGGTGATGGTCGTCGCGCTGCTCCTCAACGCCACGTACCTGCAGGTCATCAAGGCCGACGACCTGCGGTCCGATCCACGCAACTCCCGAGTCCTGCTCGACGAGTACTCCCGCCAGCGCGGTCAGATCTCGGCCGGCGGCCAGGTCCTCGCCGCGTCGATCGCCACCGACGATCGGTACAAGTACCTGCGTACCTATCCACCGAACCAGTTGGCGCCCAACAGCCCGATGGCCAACGCCCCGATCACCGGTTTCTACTCGATGCTGTATTCGAGCACCGGCCTCGAGCGGACCGAGGATCAGGTACTCAACGGTTCCGACGACCGCCTGTTCGGTCGCCGGCTGTTCGACCTGATCTCCGGGCGCGATCCACGCGGCGGCAACGTCGTCACCACGATCGATCCCGTCGTTCAGCAGGTCGCCTACGATCAGCTGTTCTCCCGGGGATACACCGGATCGGTCGTGGCGATCGAACCGTCGACCGGCAACATCCTCGCGATGGCCAGCTCGCCGAGCTACGACCCGAACCTGCTGGCCAGCCACGACGGTGCGCAGACCACCGAGGCCTGGGACGCACTGAACGCCGACCCCGCGAAACCGCTTCTGAACCGCGCCATCTCGGCGACGTACCCGCCCGGGTCGACGTTCAAGGTGCTCGTCACCGCCGCGGCCCTGGAGAACGGTGCAACACCCGACGACCAGTTGACGGCGGCGCCGACCATCACCCTGCCCGGCACCGAGACCACCCTGGAGAACTACAACGGCAGCACCTGCGGCGGCGGCCCGACGGCGACACTGCGCGAGGCCTTCGCGCGCTCGTGCAACACCGCCTTCGTCGAGCTCGGTATCGCAACCGGCGCCGACGCGCTGAAGGACACGGCGAGCGCATTCGGCATCGGCAGCGAGACGACGTCGCTTCCGTTGCCTGTCGCGGACAGCACCATCGGCCAGATCCCCGACGACGCTGCTCTCGGCCAGTCCAGCATCGGACAGCGCGATGTCGCGCTGACGCCGTTGCAGGACGCGGTGATCGCAGCGACCGTCGCCAACTCCGGCGTACGGATGGACCCGCACCTGGTCAGTCAGCTGCAGTCCCCTGACCTGTCCAACCTGTCCACGACGGTCCCGCAGTCCGCAGGCGACGCGATCAGTCCCGAAACCGCGAAGACGCTCACCGACCTGATGATCGGGTCGGAGAACAACACCGGCGGCGAAGGCAAGATCCCGGGTGTGCAGATCGCGTCGAAGACCGGAACCGCCGAACACGGCACCGATCCGCGGAACACACCGCCGCACGCCTGGTACATCGGGTTCGCGCCCGCCGACAATCCGAAGATCGCAATCGCAGTAATCGTCGAGGACGGCGGTGACCGCGCCCTCGCCGCAACCGGTGGGTCGGTCGCAGCTCCGGTCGGTCGCGCCGTCATCGCTGCCGGATTGCAGGGGAGGTGACCATCTCGTGCCACTGAAGAACGGTGCAGTCATTGCACAGCGCTACCGCCTGCTACGACTGATCGCGACAGGCGGAATGGGCCAGGTGTGGGAGGCGATGGACAACCGCCTCGACCGCAAGGTCGCCGTCAAGGTGCTCAAGGCCGAGTTCTCCGAGGACCCGGAGTTCTTGCAGCGCTTCCGTTTCGAAGCCCGGACCACCGCCCAGCTCAACCACCCCGGCATCGCGGGTGTCTACGACTACGGCGAGACGCGCGACGAAGCAGGCGAATCACTCGCGTACCTGGTGATGGAACTCGTCAATGGCGAACCACTCAATGCCGTCCTCGGACGCATCGGCCGGCTCCCCCTGGGTCATGCCCTCGACATGCTCGAGCAGACCGGGCGTTCACTGCAGGTCGCCCACACCGCGGGAGTGGTACACCGCGACGTCAAGCCGGGAAACATCCTGATCACTCCGGCCGGCCAGGTGAAGATCACCGACTTCGGAATCGCGAAGGCCGTCGACGCCTCCCCGGTCACCAAGACCGGCATGGTGATGGGCACCGCGCAGTACATCGCGCCGGAACAGGCCCTGGGCGAGGAAGCCACCTCGGCTTCCGACGTCTACTCCCTCGGAGTCGTCGGATACGAGGCGTTGTCGGGGACACGCCCGTTCGTCGGTGACGGGGCCCTGACGGTCGCGATGAAGCACGTCCGCGAGACACCTGCCCCGCTGCCCGCCGACCTCCCCGCAGGCGTCCGGGAGCTCATCGAGATCACGATGGCGAAGGACCCGGCACAGCGCTACGCCAACGGTGGTGAATTCGCCGACGCCGTCGCCGCTGTCCGCGCAGGCCGCAGGCCGCCAGCTCCCGGTACCAGTCGGGGGCCTGGCACGGGTCGCGTGATGATGCCGGGAGTCGTACCGGCGCCGACGCCGACCAGCACACAGATGATGCCGACGTCGCAGAACCGCTACACCGGCCCGCAGACAGGTGCCGCTGCGCCTGCCGTACCCGAACAGACCGGCATGTCCTCGGCGCAGAAGGCTCTCGCCTGGGGCGGTGGAGGCCTGTTGCTGCTCGCGATCGTCATCGGAGGGTTCGTGCTGCTGAATCGAGAGGACGAAACTCCCGCTCCGTTCGTCCCGCCGACGACGTCTCAGCAGCCGGTAACCACCACCACGACCACCACACAGCCGACCACCACCACGACCGAACCGACGACGACCACCACGGAACCGACCACCACCACGACGACCACCACCACGGAACCGACGACGACCGAACCGACCACCACCTCGGAGACCACGACGACGAGCCGCGGCGGGATCACCATCCCGTCGTTCACGTTGCCGTCCATCCCCGGAATCGGCGGCGGCCAGGAGGAAGAACCTCAGGCGTCGGGCGCCACGGACGGCGCAGCCGCCGCGGACGAATTCTCGGATCGACCCCCCACCGATCGACCCTTCTTTGATCGACTAGGACAGCCATGACGACTCCCCGCAACCTCTCGTCCCGCTACGAGCTGGGCGAGATTCTCGGATTCGGTGGCATGTCCGAGGTTCATCTCGCGCGCGACAATCGCCTCGACCGCGACGTCGCCATCAAGGTCCTGCGGGCGGACCTCGCCCGCGACCCCACGTTCTACCTGCGTTTCCGCCGGGAAGCTCAGAACGCGGCCGCGCTGAACCATCCTGCGATCGTGGCGGTCTACGACACCGGTGAAGCCGAGACGGAAGCAGGACCGCTTCCGTTCATCGTCATGGAGTACGTCGACGGCAGCACGCTGAGGGACATCGTGCGCGCCGAAGGCCCCATGCCTGCCAGGCGCGCGATGGAAGTCATCGCCGACGTCTGTGCTGCGCTGGATTTCTCGCACCGCAACGGAATCGTCCACCGCGACGTCAAGCCGGCGAACGTGATGATCAACAACGCCGGCGCCGTCAAGGTCATGGATTTCGGCATCGCCCGTGCCATCGCCGACAGCTCGAGCCCGATGACGCAGACCGCCGCCGTCATCGGAACCGCGCAGTACCTGTCGCCGGAACAGGCCAGAGGCGAGCAGGTCGACGCACGGTCCGACGTGTACTCGCTGGGCTGCGTCCTGTTCGAGATCCTCACCGGTGAGCCGCCGTTCAAGGGTGACTCGCCCGTCGCCGTCGCCTACCAGCACGTCCGTGAGGATCCCGAGCTTCCGTCACGCGTCAACTCCGACGTTCCGCGCGAACTCGACTCGATCATCCTCAAGGCGATGGCCAAGAACCCGGCCAACCGTTACCAGTCCGCCGCGGAGATGCGTACCGATCTGGTCCGCGTACTCGGTGGGCAGCGCCCCAGTGCACCGACGGTCATGAACGACGAGGACCGCACCACGATCCTCGGCGCCATGGATGCACGCGCACCGCAACCGCGAGCGAAGGCGACGGCCGACTCCACCGGCAGTGCGAGCACCGGACGCCATGCGGACTCCGACGATTCGGAGCCGCGGCATCGCGGTGTCAGGATCGCTCTCCTGTCCGTCGCGGCACTGGTGATCGTCGGAATCGTGGGTGCGTTCCTGTGGTCACTCGGCCCCGGCTCCTCACCGGACCGCGTCGCGATCCCCGACGTGTCCAACCTGTCCGCGTCCGACGCCGAAGCGCGTCTCCAGGAGGCGGACCTGCGGGTCGCGATCCAGGAGAAGCCCGACGCCACCGTCGCATCCGGCAACGTCATCACCACCAGACCGGGCGCAGGCGCCGAGGTGGACTCGAAGAGCACCGTCAACCTCGAGGTGTCGACCGGCCCCGAGCAAGTTCAGGTGCCGCAGCTGACCGGCAAGACCGAACAGCAGGCCGCGCAGGCCCTGTCCGCGCTGGGCCTCGAACTCGACGGCACCCGAGCGCGTGCACCGTCGACGCCGGAGAACCTCGACAAGGTCGTCGAGCAGAATCCGTCGTCGGGGGTCGGCATCACGGTCGGATCGTCCGTGAAGATCACTCTCGGCTCCGGTCCTGCGCAGATCCGCGTGCCGGACGTCGTCGGCCAGCAGGTCGCCGTCGCGCAGCCGAACGTCGAAGGCGCCGGATTCAGAGTTCAGGTAGAAAACATCGACTCGAGCCAGCCCGTCGGAGAGGTCGTCTCGACCAGCCCGGCAGGTGGGTCCAACGCAGTCGAAGGTGACACCGTCACTCTGCGGGTGTCCAACGGCGACAAGATCCCGATGCCGGACTTGTTGGGCCTGACGGTGTCCCAGGCACTGTCCGCCCTCGAGTCCGCGGGTTGGACGGGCACGACGTCGAACATCAGCACCACGACCGAGGTCCAGCTCGACCCGACCGTCGTGAACCGCATCGTCAATCAGGCCGAACCAGCCGGGTCGGAGATCACCAAGACCCAGACCGTCAATGTCACGGTCGGCGCCCTGGGAATTCCGGGGCGCTGACCGTCCGCTGTCTGTCCGTATCGCGCGATTACCTACTCGCCTCGTGTATCCACGGATGCGGCGTACGTATCCCGATCAGGCGCGACATGGCACTGAAGTTCGGCCACTGTCGCCGACATCAGCTGGATCGGCATGGAAAGCGCTACGCAGCCATGGTGTTCTGCCGACGCCAAATGAGCCAGCGTCCAGAACGGCGAACGAAGATGTATAGAGCGTTCATCTCCGGCGCGCGGCCGTCCTCGGCGCTCTCTTGGGTCGACCAAGCATCTTTCCGGGCGGAAATGACGTCCACGGACAAGGCCACAACGTCGGCCAGCTGATAGTAGGCGGTCGCGTCCCGCAGAAAGTCCGAGGCAAGAGCTTCCCGCGTGGCGTTCTCGATCGCGAGACGACCTTCGAGTACCGCGCCACGGGCGGTCACCACCACGGCATCGTCGGCTAGGTGCGCGTTCATGAGCGCAGAATCTTTGTTGTTGAAGCCGAGCTCGACGTCTTCGAGGATTGTTCGAATAGCCCTGAGGTCAGGGCCGCTCACCGTTCCGAAGCCAGTGGAAGAATTCATGGGTGGAGGCTAAAACCTCGAGTTGACTTCGGGTCAAGCGCCGCACATCCGAGCCGGGGCTAGTTGTACCAACGCCATTCGCTGCGCATTGCCCGGTCCGGCATTTCGCTCCGGCCCGTCGCCCACAGGAGCAGCGTAAACGGATCCACATCCGGTGGGGCGTCGACATCGGGGAACAGTCTGACCAGCACCCGACGGCACAGCAAGCCGTCCGGATTCCACTCGATATCCGTACCGTCGAACAGGTCGTGACCATGCACGATCAATTCGACGGCGGCCATCGCCGCGAACCCTTCGCCGTTGGTCTGGCCGAACACATGAGCAACACTGATGTCCGGCGGGCTCACCGCCACTACCGCGATCAGGATATTCGAGGCGGCCTCGATCATCGCGGCGAGGCCATCGGGGCCGGCTTCGCGGTCGCAGTGCATCAACTCGTCGGGCGATCCGGGGCGACGCTGCGTCGTCTCGAACGGGATATCGCCAGTGACGGTCGGCGCGGCCACGGTTGCCGCGTACACCATCAAATCGTCGGCAACGTGCTCTGCTGTCTCCCAGCGTGTCCACGACAGCGAACCAGCCGGCTGATCCCACAAGCCCGGTTCCAAGGCGGCGATCCCATCGAGCAGGCTCGATGCGAGAAGTCGGACGTCACCGACAAACGACTGTCCTCGTTCCGTCATGTTCATGATCCTGTCAACAGTGGCTCGCGTGGTTCAGAATCGGGTGGCGCACCAATTCTCCTGCTCGAGACGCTGCAGTTCTTGTGACGCTGCTATCGGAACGCCAGCGCCACCTCGGCCTCGAGCCGATCCACCAACGCGTCGTCGGCTTCCGCCCCGCATACCTTCAACCAGTTCGCCAACATCCGGTGTCCGCCCTCGGTCATGATCGACTCCGGGTGGAACTGGACACCGTGGATCGGAAAGTCTTTGTGCCGCATGGCCATCACGAGACCCGAGTCGGTTCGGCCCGTCACCTCGAGCTCGTCGGGAATGGTGTCGGCGAGCACCGTCAGCGAGTGGTACCGGGTAGCGGTGAACGGTTGCGGCAGCCCTTCGAGGACACCGATGCCATCGTGATTCACCGAGCTGGTCTTGCCGTGCAGCAGTTCCGGAGCGCGGTCGACCGTCGCGCCGAACGCGGCCCCGATCGCCTGGTGCCCGAGGCACACACCCAGCAGAGGGGTCCTTTCCTTTGCCGCGGCGGTGACGAGATCCATCGTCGCTCCTGCACGCTGAGGAGTGCCTGGTCCCGGGCTGAGCAGAATGCCGTCGAAGTCGCGGGCCACGGCGTCGCGGTCGTCCAGGCGCGGATCGTCGTTGCGCCACACCGTCGCGTCGACTCCGAGCTGGCCCAGGTACTGGACGAGGTTGAAGACGAAGCTGTCGTAGTTGTCGACGACGAGGATGCGCATGCGCCCCAGAATAGGTCACGGCCTGTCGCTCATCCTGGCTGGGCGAACTGCAGCCGAAGAGACCCCTGGTAGGCGGGCACCGTCAGATCGTCGGAGGCGCCGACGGTGAGACCGAGGCCGTAACGGACCGAGTACTGCCGAAACAGTTGCACACCCGGCTCGGCGTCGAGAGCGGCGTTCAGTGCGGCCGCATCGCCCAGCGCGGTGACGAAGTACGGCGGGCTGTACGTCCGCCCGCCCAACAGCAACGTGTTTCCGATGCATCGGGGTGCGACATTGCCGGCGACCCGCTGGTCCTGCATCGCGAGCGCCGTCGCGCCGCCGGACCACAACGCATTGAGAACGCTCTGCACATCCTGTTGATGGACGACGAGATCGTCCGGGGATGCGTCCGACGCGTACCGCCCGTCGCTTCCCCTCGGTGCATCGGTCAACGTCACCACGACTCCCGGGCCCGATTCCGCTTCGAGCCCGGCAGGCGCCAACAGTGGGCCGACGCCGGCGAGCGCGTCGGCGACGTCCGAGTCTCCGGCGCCGGCCTCCCGCTGGAGTTGCTCGACCTGCACCGCCAACTCGTCCCGCGTGCTCTCGGCCTGGTCCGCACTGTCCTGAGCTGATCTGACCAGCGTCGACAGGCGTGTGGTGTCGGTCCGACGGATCTCGTCACCGCTGGAGAACTGCCGCGTGGTGGACAGCAGCACACCGACGAGAAGGCACACGACGACCACCATCACCTGCCATGCGCGCGACGCAAGCACGCCCGAGCGGTCGTTGTCCGAAGCCATGAAATCCTCCGGTGCTCTCCCCAGCGTTTCCGCTGAGCTAGCGTGTACAAGGCATGTGCACGCAGTTGGGCCTTCAGGCTGCCGTGATCATGTGACAGCACCGAACGCTACCTGCTCGGGGGATCTCCGCGGGCCGCAAGGTCACGCAGTGGCGACTCGGCCGTGTTCATCCACAGGCCGGTCCGCGATTGTCCACAGCTGTTCACAGTCCGGTATCCACAGGCACCGCTTCCGTGCACACACAGACGAAGACCGCGACGACGAAAGGGCGAGGAATGCCGAAATCGAAGGTACGCAAGAAAAAGGACTATGTGATCGCTCCCGGGACGCGTACTCCCGGTTCGGTGGCGTCGGGCCCGTCCAGCCCGTTCTACGTTGCCGTGATGCTCGGATTCATGCTGGTGGGGCTCCTGTGGCTGCTCGTCTACTACTTGGCCGCCGAGGACATCTCGTGGATGAACAGCCTCGGAGCATGGAACTTCCTGATCGGCTTCGGGTTCATGGTGGTCGGTCTCGTCATGACGATGAAGTGGCGATGACGGCGTCGCTCACTCATCGTCCGGCCGAGCTACTTACACACATGTTATTCATCCCCAATGTGGATAAAGCCTGTGGATGAATCGGGCGGCCATCCACAGAATGTGGACAACTTGTCGTGGGCGACACCCATGCCCGCGGTGATCGCACTGACCGTCGGCGGGTTTGCCCTGCTCGTGGCCGCATTTCTCACCGACAACGATCCAGCGGGTCGTGTGTTGATCTCCGTCGGTGCCATCGGCCTGTGGATAATCGCGGGTCTCGCTGCGTACCAGCGACCGCGCCTGTGGATAGATTCGGCGGGACGGCTGTCCGTGAAGCGTTTGTCCGGCATTCACACGTACACACGCGAGGAGATCTCCCGGATCACCCTGGTGCCGTACCCCCGCCTGGGGCGACGTGTACCGATGCTCGAGCTGAACGTCCGCCACCCGGACGAGGACGACGATCGACTCGTGATCTTCGGTAGGTGGGATCTGGGGACGAGCCCACAGGACGTGTACGACGCCCTCGAGCAGCGCGGCTTCGTCGAGGAGCGCTGACAGCGCTCCCGACACCGGACCCGGAAGACGGGTAGGGCGTCAGAGGCCCATCTGGGACCGGAAGTCGAGCACCCGCAGGACGATAGCCGCGAGCGCCGCCACTGCGACCGCGGCTACGGCCGCCCATCCGAGGTTGCTGCGGGTCCGACGGTTCTGCACCCGCGCGGGAACGAACAGAATGCCCGCTGTCGCGAGCGCACCAGCGACCAGGCCACCCATGTGTCCCCACAGCGAGATGCCAGGGATGGTGACACTGATGACGACATTGAGGCCGATCACGACGAGTGCGGGCGTCGGGCTCCGACGGAGTTTGAGCAGGATGATCGCCTGTGCGCCCAGAAGGCCGAAGATGGCACCGGATGCGCCGACCGTCGCGGTGAACGGGTCCTCGAGCAGCATCACCGACGCACTACCGCCGACGAGAGAGACCAGGTACACCGCGATGTAGCGGGTCTTTCCGAGAATTGCTTCCACGTCGCGACCGATGATGTACAGCGCGAACATGTTGACGAGCAGGTGAATCGGGCCGTAATGGAGAAATCCGCTACCGATCAGGCGCTCGTAGTCTCCGAGCGCGACAGCAGGCGGAAACAATGCCCAGGACTCGTACAGCGACGATGCGCCGGTGTTGTCCATGGCACTGCGGGACTGCAGGGCCGTCGCCGCGAACGCCAGAACGTTCAGAGCCATGATGACGTACGTGACCAGACCGTACGTCGAATCGGCAGACCCGCCTGCCACGGTGCGTGCACGACGGACCTGCGCATTGCCTGCACGTACACAGTCGACGCAGTGCTGCCCGACGGCCGCTGCCTGCAGGCACTGCGGACACGCGGGACGACCGCACCGCGAGCACGCGAGGCCCGTGGGTCGGTCCGGATGCCTGACACACCTCGACTGAGGTGGAGTGGGCTGATCGCCGTACGCGCCACCCCAGCCGGGGTTCGTCATCTACCGATGCTCCTCTTCGAGAAAGAGTTCGAAACTCGAGGTATCAGGCCAGCGTGACGCTGGTGATGACGACCTCGTCGACGGGACGGTCCCCGCGTCCGACGGGAGTGCCGGAGATGGCGTCGACGACCTTCTTCGACGCCTCGTCGGTGACCTCACCGAAGATGGTGTGCTTGCGGTTGAGGTGCGGCGTCTTCGTCGTGGTGATGAAGAACTGCGATCCGTTGGTCCCCGGTCCGGCATTGGCCATGGCCAGCAGGTAGGGGCGGTCGAACTGAAGTTCCGGGTGGAACTCGTCGGCGAACTTGTAGCCGGGGCCACCTGCACCGGTACCGGTGGGGTCTCCGCCCTGGATCATGAAGCCGTCGATGACGCGGTGGAAGACCGCGCCGTCGTAGAACGGCCCGGAATCGGAGCCCGACGCGTTGGACGTCGTGTACTCCTTGGAACCGTCCGCGAGGCCGGTGAAGTTCTCGACGGTCTTCGGCGCGTGGTTGCCGAACAGCTCGATGACGATGTCGCCGCGGTTGGTGTGCAGCGTTGCCGTTGATGTCTTGTTTGGTGTGCTCACCCCACCATCGTGCCACCCCGCACTCGTCGGCCGGTCGCGGACGGTCGGATGTGGCCGCACAGGATGTGGAACAGTGGGGGCATGACGAGCACAACGAAGTCTGCGCAGTTCCGGGATGTCGCCGTGAGCACCGGGGGCACCCTCGTCAAGGCAGCGAAAATTTTCGGAACCGGATCCGCAGGCGTCGGCCTCCAGCTGGCGACCCGGGCGTACGCACTGGCCCGCCGCGAAGCCGCGCGTCGCCGAGTCCGTCGGGCGACCTCGGCATCGTCGAAGATCCAGACGGCGAAGACCTCCTCGGGCCCGTCGCTGCTCGGTACTCCGACACGCAAGATCGTCGCGGTCGGCGCAGTTCTGGGTGCTGCCGGAGGCGTCGCCGTACTCGTGTCCAAGCGGCGCAACGCGTTCGACCCGCCGGCCGACGCACCGCCGAGCCTCGGGGACTACAGCGAGTCTCCGGTGAACGGATCGTCCGCACAGGCTGCGACGCGCGCGGACACCCCTCAGCAGACATAGCGTCTAGCCGCTCACCTCACCGGCTCGACCCGCGATCACCAGTCCGACGTTTCGCTGCGTGACGGTGCCGTCCGTCAGATACTCGCTGTGGCCTCGGCTGTCCGCGAGATCGCCGTCGGACCGCGTCGCCAGTGGCCTGACACCGTCGAGCTCACTCGGATCCGATCCGAAGAACCCCGTATCGGCGACGACGTCCTCGCGGGTCTCCGCCACGAACGTGTGCCCCGGCGGGACCGACAGGGCCGAGATGTCGTCGAAGCCGAGACCGGGTGAGCCCAGCGCCACGAGATCGTCCACGCCGGACACCCCACGTAGAGCGAGCGCGGCAGTGAGAGAACCGTACGAGTGCCCCAGCAGCGTCAGATGCGGATCCTCCGTGCGTGAAGCGTCGAGACCATCCAGGAACGCCGCCAAACGGGGAGCCCCGACCGCGGCCGCCATCGGTGAGACGACGGTGCGCGTCGGATCGAGCAGGCTCCAGCCGAGATGGGGTGCCTCGTAGTTCATCCACGTCACGCAGGCCACCGATTCGTCCGGAGGCAGCACGCCTCGCACTGTCGCCGCCAGCGCATCCATGTCGGCGTCGTAACGTTCGACGTCGCCGCCGACGTCCGAATCCAGTCCAGGGACGAACACGGCGACGTGAGTAGCCGTCGACACGTTGCCCACCGAAACAGCCGCCAACGTGTCCTCACCGCTCGTGTTGTCCAGCACCAGCAGTTGCCGATTTCCCTGTGCCAGAACGGCTTCGATCTCGTCGAGGGCTTTCAGTCGCTTCTCGGTCTGAGCGAGACCGGCGTCCGCGTCGTCGAACAGCCCGCCGAAGACGTTGCCGTCCAGCGTCCGAGCAAGCTCGTCGGCAACCGACTCCAAACGCGCTCGCTCGGAGACCAGGAGCCTCCGATTCGCGGCGTCACGTACCTCGGCCGGAACGCCGTCGAGATTCCCGACAGCTCCGGGGTCACGGACGAGCAGTGCCGTTCGCTCCGCCGGACTCGCCATCTGCCAGGCCACGTTGTTCGCCGCTGCTGCCGCTGTGGGAGTGGGTAGCATGGCCGGGGCCGTATCGGCGTCCGCGGCAAGCGCAGCGGCCGTTGCGACGTCGATGTCGGTGGCGCGAACGATCACCTGCCGGGCTCGGGCCTCGAGTTCCCGTATCACTCCGAGGCGATCACGTGCGTGGTCGAACGCGTCCTCGGCTGCGACGGAGTACGTCGTCAGCGGATCGGCCACCGTTCCCGAATCGGAAATCTCGAGCCTGTGTTCGACGCCGATGCTGTCGCACTCTCGCAGCGCGGCCCGCACGGGATGGGCCTGTTTCGCGAACGTCGTCACAGCGCGAGCGATGCGACCCAGCTCGTCGGCGTGAGCGCGGTAGTCCGCGATCAAGCGCGACACCGAGAACTGTGCGGCATCGGCGGCGTCTCCGCTCCACTCGAGCTGTGCAACGGCGGCCTCGATCTCGCCGACCGTGGAGGCGAGAGAGTCTGCCCTACGTGCCACCCGCGCACCCAGCAGGGTGATCTCCGACGGTTGCCATCGCTGAATTTCGTTCCACAACAACACATCCACCCCGATGCCGGTCAGGTCGATGCGGACGCGATCGACATGACAGACAGTCAACCCCGGTCGAGGCCAAGCTGCGGAGCGTTGTCCACAGCCTGTGGATGAAATCTGTGGAGCAACGTCAGCGCGCTATTCTCCACTCCGACTGATCAGGCCCCGACGTGCCCGGGCGGGGCGGTGTGGACGGTTGGGGCGACGTCGATGGACGGGCTGACTTCGGAGGGCGGCTTCGCTTCGCCCGGTACAGATCGGCGTCGGCCGCGCGGTAGATCTCCGCCCAGCGACGTGCAGCGGGCATGCAGACGATGCCAACACTCCACTCGGCACGATGAGCACGCCGAAGACGGTCGATGATCTGCCACGCCTCCGCCTCGAGCACTCCGGGCATGAAGAGCACGAACTCGTCGCCCCCCAACCGGCCGAGCACGTCACGTCGGCTCAACTCCGCCTTCCATGCCTTCGACACGCGCGCCAGAAGGACGTCACCTGCGATGTGCCCGTACTCGTCGTTGATGTCCTTGAAATGATCCAGGTCCAGTACGGCCATGCTGACCGACAGACCGCGCGCCGCGCACGCCGGCAACATCTTGGCGACCTTGGACTCGAAGCCGAATCTGTTCAACAGACCGGTGAGAGCATCGTGAGTGGCGGTGTACCGCATGCGCCTGGCGAAGGCTCCGAACACTTCGGTGGCACCCACGACGCCGAGGGCGATGAGAACGTACGCGATGAACGAGGACTCGAAGGGGCCTGCCGCAGCACCGAGTACCGCGAACACCGCAAGCGCGCCCACCCACATCCCGGCGTTGCGCTCGGACCAGAAAGCGCCGATGTGCATGCCGAGGAACATCGTCGCCAGGACACAGATCAGGTACGTCGGCAAGGTGTTGCTGGCCGAGAAGGACAGCGCGACAGCGACAATCCCCATGAAGGTGACATGACCGATCGTGCGCTTGGGGCTCGGACCCTTCAAACGCATCAGCATGATCGTTGCCGCGATACCGAGAAGTAGAGACACGAGAACCGCACACCGCGCCCAGGTACTCGCGCTCGGCCAGTACGCACTCCCCCCTGCCGCGTACAGAACCGTTGTGCCCCCGATGTACACGAGAAGGGTGAGCGCGGATTCGTCCAGCTTTCGAGTCTTCGCCATCAGACGATCGAGCATTGCCGCCCCACCTCCCCCAGAACATCGCATCCAGCGTCGACGGCGACGTCTGTCGTGCGGGACTTTAACACCTTCCGCCGACGTCCGAACACGAAGCGAAGCCGGTGGACCGTGGGGACCGATCCGAGGGGAGAGAGCCTAGGACACCATCTCGGCTCGAGCCGACTCTCGGGCAAGGAGGCGATCGCGCGACTGTTCGAACTTGGTCGCCTTCACCCCGAGCTGTTCGACGAACGCCGCGAGACGGTCCCGGTCTCGCTCGCCATCGGGCCCGAAGTCGTTGCGCTCGAATATGCGCCACTTTCGGAGGACCGGCATCAGTACCTCGTCGAGGTGCTGGCGTAGATCGTAGATTCCGTGCTTGGCAAGGGACATCGCGTTCTTGCGGAAGTTGGGCATGTTGAGTCCCGGCATGGCGAAGTCCGTCACGACGTCTGCGATCGCCCGCACCGTCTGATCCGGTGTCAGATCGAGCGCGGCCTCGCCGAGGTTCCCGTAGAAGATCATGTGCAGGTTCTCGTCCGCGGCGATTCGAGCCAGCATTCGGTCCGCCACCGGGTCACCGCACGCATGGCCGGTGTTGCGGTGGGACACTCGCGTCGCAAGCTCCTGCAATGTCACGTAGGCGACCGAATGCAGAAAGTTCGCGCCGTCCATCGGAGCGTCGACGCCTGTGGTCATGTGCTGCATCCGTGCCCGTTCGAGCTCGACAGGGTCCACCGCTCGGGTCACGACGAGGTAGTCCCGCATCACGATGCCGTGCCGGTTCTCTTCCGCCGTCCACCGACCGACCCACGTACCCCAGGCACCGTCGAGCGAGAAGTTGTCTGCCAGACCGCGGTGATACGACGGCAGGTTGTCCTCGGTGAGCAGGTTCGTGATCATCGCCGTGCGCGCGAGGTCGGACAGTCCGGACTGCGACTCGTCCCAGTCGTCGCCGCCCATCGCAGCGAAATTTCTGCCTTCGTCCCACGGAATGTAGTCGTGGGGATGCCATTCCTTCGCTATCGAGAGGTGGCGATCGAGGTTCACCGCCATCGTCGCTTCGAGTTCGGTCAGCAGTTCGGTGTGATCGAGGTTGCGCATCGCTGATTCCTGTTCACGAGGTCGATACGCACGTCGCGTCCGAGGTGGCCTGATACGCGCTGACGCTAGAGCAGTCCCTGGCGCTCGGTCCCCCGTCCGCGGGTTGTCTGGGAATGTCCACATCCGGCTCGCGGTCGCTTGGTCGCCATCACAGACATTGGCAGTTTTTCGCGGAAGTATGACATAACTGCCACTGTTCGACGTGGCCTGCACCGATCGACACTTGCACCATGGCAACCTTCCTCGCACTGGTACTCGTACTCGGATTCATCCACGTCGCCGCCACCACCTACGTGCGACACCAGACCTCGAACTCGGTCAGCAGACTCTGGGCCGGCCCCTACCGATACAACTACTTCCGTCCCGAAGAAGAATCCGTTCCCACCCACCGCATCCGGACGACCCCACAACGCAGTGACCCCACAACGCAGTGACCCCGACACGCATTCGCGTATCGGGGTCACTGACGATCTGTGAAGCTATCCAACTGTCGAACTATCTAATTGTGGAGCCTAGGAGATTCGAACTCCTGACATCTGCCTTGCAAAGGCAGCGCTCTACCAACTGAGCTAAGGCCCCGGGGTGGTGCAAGCGAACAGTACCTTACGAAATCTCGAACTCGAAATTCCCTGGTCCTGACGCCTCCGTGCGGACGATCAGCGAGTGGAAACCTCGTGCCACACACCGTCGCTGTTGCGGAGGGACCGCACGTTCGACGCCGCCAACACGACTGCTACCGCTGCACCGATCAGAAGAAGGATTTTCATGACTATGTCCCTCTTCCAAATTGCTCGGTGTGGGCCTAGGAGGACTTGAACCTCCGACCTCTTCCTTATCAGGGAAGCGCTCTAACCGCCTGAGCTATAGGCCCGTGAACCTCGATTCGGGCAGAAGATTTCTCTTTCCGAACCGAGGAGAGAGATTACCGCATCGAACCGCCGTACTCCAAAACGGCTCGATCCGGCACTCTCGAGCGACCTGATTCAGTCCCGATCCGCGAGGGTTACTTCGACGCCCCCGACCAGGTCGGAAGACAGGTTGTAGATGAACGATCCGATGGTCGTCAACGCCGTGAACAACACCACGTTGATGACGCCGATCACTGCGGCGTAGCCGAATACCTGTCCGGCACTGACCAATCCACCGTCACCCGACTCGGACACGATGTCGGTGAACGCACTGTTCAAGCGATCCCAGACACCCATCCCGTCGAGAACCGCGTACAGCAGCCCGACTGCGACCATCCACACGAAGAACAGCGACACCGCGATGACGAGGGAGATCTTGAGCGTCGACCACGGATCGATCTTGCGCAGTTGAATCGTGGCACGCAGAGGAGTTCCGTCCTCTCGCGCCGCAATAGCGACCGGCTGAGCGATCTGCTGCGTCTCCGACGCCGGTGCCGTGTGCCGGACCTCCGACAGATCCGGCATGTCCTTCGCCAGATCCTTGCGTTCGATGTGCCGCGTCGGTCCGTCGATGCCTGCAGCCTTCGTCTTGGCGGCTTCGCGACGCTGTGAACTGTCCGCCGAACTCTCGGCGCTCACTGCGGCAGTGGCAGCCGCTGCGGACCCTGCCTGGGTCCCGCGACGATCGTCGCCTGGCTGTCCGGACTGTCCCGGCTGGCTCGGTTGAGCGCCCGGTCCGACGGGCGGGAGCGTTCCGCCGCGCGCCGACAGGTTGGTCTGCGGCTGGCTCTGTGCGGCGTTCGCCGGACCGCGCTGCCACGGAGGTGCGCCCTGCCCCGAAACCTTGCCCTGACCCGAAGCACTGCCCTGACCCGAACCGTTCTGGACGGGCCCACTGCGCACCGGTCCCGGACCGTTCTGGTAGCCACCCGCCGGCGGCTGTGTGACGTCACCCGCACCCAGTGGATCGAACGGACGCTCGTTGTCCACCCGTGGCGCCGCCTCGGTGGGCGGCTGCTGGGTAGCAGCGGAGCGTGCCGGTGCGGGCGGACGCGGCTGATTCTGCGGCGGCGCCTTCGGTGCCTCGGCAGGACGCTGGTTCTCCGGGGGACGCTGGTTCTCCGGGGAACGCTGAGGTGCCGATGCCGGAGCTTGCTGAGTCGTCGGAGCCTGCTGAGTCGTCGGAGCCTGCTGAGGTGTCGGCGGCTGAGGCGCAGTCGGCCGCTGGGGAGACTGAGCTTGGGACTGCTCGCGCGCCGAGCCGTCGGACGTCCTGACGGATTCCGAAGCACCTCCCTGACGTTCGGGTGCCTGACGTTCGGGTGCTTGACGCGCCGGCTGATTCGGCGGTTGCCGATCGCCGCCGGCGGGACGCGCACCGTTCCCCTGTTGAGGGCCGGCCTGCTGTGGAGCGGGCTGCTGTGGAGCGCCCTGCTGGGACCCCGCACCCTGTTGAGGGCCGGCCTGCTGAGGGGCCGGGGCACCGGGTCGCGACGGAGGACGCCCGCCACCGTTCTGCGGCGTTCCGGGGCGAACCGCCGGCTGCGGCCGCGCAGAGGTGCGTGGCTGCTCGGCGTCGCTGGGCGGAACGGGCCTGCTGCCAGGCCTGTTGGGAGTGCTCACTTACGACTCCTTCGGTGCGTCGTCTTCGTCTCCGGCGGCGCCGGGCTCGGGTTCGGCTTCGTCGGCGTTACGGGCAATAGCGAGCAGTGTGTCGCCTTCCCCGAGATTCATCAACCGAACGCCCTTCGTCTGTCGGCCGGCCTTCCGTACCTGCTTCGCTGCAGTCCGGATTACACCACCACTGGAGGTGATGGCGTACAGCTCGTCCTCGTCGTCGACGATGAGAGCCCCCACCAGGGTGCCACGCTTCGGGTCGTACTGGATCGTCAGCACGCCCTTTCCGCCGCGGCCCTGTGCCGGGTAGTCCTCCATCGCAGTGCGCTTGGAGTAGCCACCGGAGGTGGCCACCAGTAGGTACTTGCCCTCCCGCACCACGTTCAGCGACAACAGCTCGTCCTCGCCGTTGAACCGCATGCCCTGGACACCGGAGGTCGCGCGACCCATCGGACGCAGAACCTCGTCGGTTGCGGAGAAGCGAATCGACTGACCCTGAGCGGACACCAGCAACAGGTCGTCGTCGGATGACGCCAACACAGCACCGACCAGTTCGTCCTCGCCGCGGAGGTTGACCGCGACGATGCCGCCGCTTCGGTTGGAGTCGAAGTCGGTGAGCTTGGACTTCTTGACCAGTCCGCCCTTGGTTGCGAGCACCAGGTAAGGAGCGTCCTCGTAGGTCTTGATCTGAATGACCTGCGCGATGCGCTCGTCCGGCTGGAACGCCAACAGGTTCGCGACGTGCTGCCCGCGGGCCGTCCGGTTTGCCTCGGGAAGCTCGTACGCCTTGGCGCGATAGACCCTGCCCTTGGTGGTGAAGAACAGAATCCAGTCGTGCGTCGAGCAGACGAAGAACTTGCTGACGATGTCGTCCTGCTTCAACCCCGCGCCTTGCACTCCCTTGCCGCCACGCTTCTGCGAGCGGTAGAGGTCGGTTCTGGTGCGCTTGGCGTAGCCGGTTTCGGTGATGGTGACGACGACGTTCTCGCGTGCGATGAGATCCTCGTCGTTGACGTCTCCGTCGCTGGCGATGATGCGGGTACGACGGTCGTCGCCGTACTTCTCGACGATCTCGCCGAGCTCGTCGCGGACGATCTGACGCTGACGCTCCGGCCGAGCCAGGATGTCCTGCAGGTCGGCAATGGTGCGTTCGATCTCGGCCAACTCGTCGATGATCTTCTGACGCTCGAGGGCAGCGAGGCGACGCAACTGCATCGCGAGGATGGCGTCGGCCTGGATCTCGTCGATGTCGAGCAGTTCGATCAAGCCGGTCTTGGCGTCGTCGGCCGTCGGCGAACGACGGATGAGGGCGATGACCTCGTCCAGAGCGTCGAGTGCCTTGACCAGTCCGCGCAGGATGTGAGCGCGCTCCTCGGCTTTGCGCAGCCGGTATCGCGTGCGCCTGATGATCACGTCGAGCTGATGAGCCACGTAGTAGCGGATCATCTGATCCAGACGCAGGGTGCGCGGCACACCGTCGACGATCGACAGCATGTTCGCGCCGAAGCTCGTCTGCAGCTGGGTGTGCTTGTAGAGGTTGTTCAGCACCACCTTCGCGACGGCGTCGCGCTTGATGGTGACCACGATGCGCATGCCGACGCGGTCCGAGGACTCGTCGTCGATCTTGGAGATGCCGGCCAGTTTGCCGTCGCGCACCTGCTCTGCAATCGACGTGATCAGGTTGTCCGGGTTGACCTGGTACGGCAGCTCGGTCATGACGATCGTGGTGCGGCCGTTGGAGTCTTCCTCGATCTCGACGACGCCGCGCATGCGAATGGATCCGCGTCCGGTCGAGTACGCGTCCTGGATGCCCTGCCCGCCGACGATCAAGCCATGCGTCGGGAAGTCGGGGCCCTTCACGCGTTCCATGCACGCGGCGAGGGTCGCTTCTTCGTCGGCCTCGTGGTTGTCGAGGGCCCAGAAGACGGCGTCGCCGAGTTCACGCAGGTTGTGCGGCGGGATGTTGGTGGCCATACCGACGGCGATGCCGTTGGAGCCGTTCATCAACAGGTTGGGTACCCGCGACGGAAGTACCGTCGGCTCTTGGGTTTTGCCGTCGTAGTTGGGGATGAAGTCGACGGTTTCCTCGTCGATGTCCCGCAACATCTCCATGGCGAGAGGAGTCAGCCGTGCCTCGGTGTATCGCATGGCAGCCGCGCCGTCGTTGCCACGGGAGCCGAAGTTGCCCTGGCCGTCGACCAACGGGTACCGCATGGACCAGGGCTGAGCCAGGCGCACCAGCGCGTCGTAGATCGAGGTGTCACCGTGCGGGTGGTAGTTACCCATCGTTTCGGCAACGGGGCGTGCGGATTTGACATAACTGCGGTCCGGGCGGAAGCCGGAGTCGTACATCGCGTACAGCACGCGACGGTGCACGGGCTTGAGGCCGTCGCGTACTTCGGGAAGTGCGCGGCCGACGATGACGCTCATCGCGTAGTCGATGTAGCTACGCTGCATCTCCTGCTGGATGTCGACCGGATCGATGCGGTCGCCGCCCTCGGCGTTCGTGGTCTGTCCGGGAGGCCCGACAGGAGGCTCGGTTATGTCCGACATGGAAACTCCTTCAGCGAAAGTCTAAGAGGTGTAACGAATTTCAAGAACCGCGTGAAAGTTCGTCACACGTCCAGGAAGCGGACGTCCTTGGCGTTGCGGGCGATGAAACTGCGCCGGGCACTGACGTCCTCGCCCATCAGGACACTGAACAACTCGTCCGCGGCGGCGGCATCGTCGAGGGTGACCAGTCGGAGCACGCGCACCGATGGGTCCATCGTGGTCTCCCACAGTTCCTTCGCGTTCATCTCGCCGAGACCTTTGTAACGCTGGACGCCATCCTCGATGTTGATCTTGCGCTTGTTCGCAATACCGGCCTCGAGCAGACCGTCGCGTTCGCGATCGGAGTACGCGAAGTCGGGTTCGCCACGGCTCCACTTCAACTTGTACAGCGGCGGCATGGCCAGATAGACGTGGCCGTGCTCGATGAGCGGACGCATGAACCGGAACAGCAGCGTCATCAGCAGCGTCGAGATGTGCTGACCGTCCACGTCGGCGTCGGCCATCAACACGATCTTGTGGTAGCGGAGCTTGGTGATGTCGAACTCGTCGTGGATACCGGTGCCGAACGCGGTGATGATCGACTGGACCTCGTTGTTCTTCAGAACGCGGTCGATGCGAGCCTTCTCGACGTTGATGATCTTTCCGCGGAGCGGAAGGATCGCCTGGTACATCGAGTCACGACCGGACTTGGCCGAGCCGCCGGCGGAGTCGCCCTCCACGATGTAGATCTCGGACTTGCTCGGGTCGTTGGAGCGGCAGTCGGCGAGCTTGCCGGGAAGGCCACCGATGTCCGTTGCACTCTTGCGCCGCACCAACTCTCGCGCCTTGCGCGCGGCCATACGGGCCTGAGCCGAGGACACGGCCTTGTTGATGATGGTCTTCGCGTCGGCCGGGTTGGACTCGAACCAGTGCGCCAGGTGCTCGTTGCACGCCTTCTGCACGAACGAGCGGACCTCGGTGTTGCCGAGCTTCGTCTTGGTCTGACCCTCGAACTGCGGCTCGCCCACACGAACGGAAATGACCGCGGCGAGACCCTCGCGGATGTCGTCGCCGGTGAGTTTGCCGTCCTTCTCCTTGACGAGCTTCTTGTCCGCCGCGTACTTGTTCACCGTCGAGGTGAGCGCGGTACGGAAGCCTTCCTCGTGCGTGCCGCCCTCGTGCGTGTTGATCGTGTTGGCGAACGTGTGGACCGACTCGGAATAGCCGGCGTTCCACTGCATCGCGATCTCGACCTCGTGGCCTTCACCCTTGGCGGTGAAGCCGACGACGGAGTTGTGGATGGATGTCTTCGTCTTGTTGATGTGCTTGACGAAGTCGACGAGGCCGTCGGGGTAGTGGTAGGTGCGCTTCTTGACCTTGGCAGGCTTGGCCTCGACGGCCTGAGCTTCTTCCTCGGACGCAGACTTCGGTGCCTCCGCGGTCTCCGCCAGCTCTTCCTCGCTGGCGTCGGTTGCCGCCACGCGCTCGTCGGTGAAGTTGATGGTCAGTCCCTTGTTCAGGAACGCCATCTCCTGGAGGCGACGGTGCACGATGTCGAAGCTGAAGTCGAGTGTCTCGAAGATCTTGCCGTCCGGCCAGAAGCGGACGATCGTGCCGGTGTCCTGGGTTTCGCCGACGGTCTCGAGCGGGCCTGGCTTGGCGTAGTCGTACGTCTGGGTGTAGCGGTGACCGTCGCGGGCGATCTGGAGTTCCACCTTGGTGGAGAGTGCGTTCACCACGGAGATACCGACGCCGTGCAGACCACCGGACACTGCGTACGAGTCCGAGTCGAACTTTCCGCCCGCGTGCAACTGGGTCATGACGACCTCGACGGTGGGAACACCGGAGGCGTGGGTGGCGACGGGAATTCCTCGACCGTCGTCCTTGACCTCGACGCTGCCGTCCTCGTGAATCGTGACGTCGACAGTGGAAGCGTATCCGGCCATGGCCTCGTCGACGGAGTTGTCGACGACCTCCCAGATCAGGTGATGCAGCCCTCGCTCACCGGTGGATCCGATGTACATGCCGGGCCTTTTACGAACTGCTTCCAGTCCCTCGAGCACGGTGATCGACGAAGCGCCGTAATCCTTGTTCTCGGTCTTACCCGACTTCTCGGCAGCCACGGTTCGGTTGTTCTCCTTCAGCGTCAAGGTCCCCCTCGCACCGAATGGGTGCTGCCGTGTGGGCACCGGGTGGTGCCACCGCACGAGTCTGCTCGGCCGTCCTGCCCACCCTGCGGGTAGGCCGTGACGGTGAACAGATCCGAAGGGCTTCTCTGTTACCCGTCCATACTACTGGTACGCACCGACGGCATGGGGACGATGACACCCCGAAATGGCCCCTGGTTGCCTCACAGACGCATTTTTTCGCGTCCCGACGGCAAATATGGACAGCAGAATCAGCTCCGACGGTTACAGATCGAGAACGATGCGGCCTCCCGCTGCCCGCGACACGCAGATCAGCATCTCGCTCTCCTGCTCCTCTGGGGTCAGCCGAGTCTCACGGTGTTCGGGAGTGCCGACGAGCACTCGGGTTCGGCACGTTCCGCAGAACCCCTGCTGGCAGGAGTACGCTACCGACGGCCTCACCTCACGGATCGCCTGCAACGCCGTCTGTTCTGCGCCGACGGTGATGACGTCACCGGAATCGACCAATTGCACCTCGAACTCCACACCGTTCCGAACCGGAGGCGGGGAAAAACGCTCGAAATACAGATGAGTGGCGTCGGTGCCGTCGACGGCAGCTCGCACCGCGTCGATCATCGGCGGCGGGCCACAGCAGTAGACGGCACCACCCGCCACGCGATCGAGCAATTCACTACCCGACGCGATTCCGTCCACATCATCGGTGCGTACGTTCACCCGGTCGTCGTCCAAGGCGAGGATCTCGTCGAGGAACGGAAGCGACTCCCGCGAGCGCCCCCGGTACTCCAGGTACCAGTCCATACCCGTGGCGCGAGCGGCCCGGACCATCGGCAGGATCGCGGTGATCCCGATCCCGCCTGCGACGAACACCGCCCGCCCGTCGGCGACGAACGGAAATCCGTTGCGTGGACCTGTCACGGTGACCGGCGTTCCGATTTCGAGCGCATGCATCTCCGCCGAACCACCGCCGCCGTCCGGAATGAACCGCACCGCAACGGTGTACGCGTGAGCGTCCGACGGGTCACCGCACAACGAGTACTGCCGGCGTCGACCGGACGGCAGAACGAAGTCGAGGTGCATTCCCGGAGCCCATGCCGGAAGTTCCTCGCCCGATGGACTTTCGAACTCGAGCCGGACGACCTGTTGGTCCCCGCACAGAACTTCGCGTGACCGGAGCGTCAGAGCGATGTCCCTGACTACCGGCGCAGCCGCATGACTGTCGTCGAACTCTCCGTTGTCCAGCAGCGCGAACCACTTGTCCAACGCATCGGTCACGAGAGACATCGTCTGATCGGGCACGTCGCGGCCGTACAGATCCTGCGGAACCTGACGACCCTCACGAAACGTATCGACCGTTCTCGCCATGTCGGACAACCGCTTTCGCAGCCCTGTCTTCTTCTTCGATCCCACGTGCTCGACTCTCGAATCCGGATTCGAAACCGCGGTCACCGTGCGCACGCTCGTGCGGCGGGCGAGGTTGCCAGATACTGCACGGCTTGCTCGGTCGACCCTTCGCTCGAGGGGTGGTAGTCACGGGCGAAGTAGCGAAGCGAGGCTTTCCAGATCATCTTCGGGCCAGGGAACAGACCGCGTGCGGCAACCGCGCGATAGTCGCGAAGCGACGGCCGGCGTCGCTTCGCGGGCAGGTGCGCCAGCGTCGGATCGCGATCCATCAGGTACCGAACGCCGCGAGTCCAGAACCACACGAGCGTGGGTGCGATTGCGACATAGGTGCGGATACGCCGGGCGGGGCGGACGTCGAAGTACTGCATGACCTCGAACGCCACCGAGCGGTGCTCGACTTCCTCGGCCCCGTGCCAGCGAAGCAGGTCGAGCATGGTCGGATCGAAATCGACTTCGTCCAGCGCACGCGCGTTCAGCACCCAGTCACCGAGGAACGCCGTCAGATGTTCGACGGCTGCGATCAGCGCAACTCGCTCGACCAGGCTGTTCCTGGTGTGCGTGCGCCTGTTCCCCAGCGCGCGACCGAACAGGAACTGCATCTGCTCGACGTACGGTGCGACGTCGATACCGTGGGCGGTCAACGAATCGAGCACCTGGGTGTGGGCCGTGGCGTGCATCGCTTCCTGGCCGATGAAACCGATGACGTCTTCTCGCAGGCGCTCGTCGTGGATCAGAGGAAGCGCTTCCTTGAAGGTCCGGACGAACCACTCCTCACCCTCGGGCAGGAGCAGATGCATCACGTTCACCAGATGTGTCGCGAGCGGATCGCCGTCCACGTAGTGCAGCGGCAGAGCAGACCAGTCGAATTCGACGTTTCGGGCCTGGAGCACAACGCGGTCCTCCGGCTGTCGATCGATCGCCGACCTGTCGGATTCTTCTTTGGCGTCGGGTGAGAACACGCGGTCCCTTCGTCGTAGCGGGTCGGATCACGAGCAACGATCCCGATCTCGTGGCTTGTGATCGATCACCGAATTACGCTACGCACCGAGGCTGTACAGAGCAACCAAGATCACCTTGATCCATGTGTGTGATCCAGGCAATAGGGACAATTAACAGCGTTGGTCCGCTTCGGTAGGGGTTGAATCTACCCGTACGTGTCCCGAGGCCCGCGGCCCTTGATGTGGCGGTCACCCTTACGCCAACTCTTGGTCGTGGGTCCATGGATCTTCAAGGACTTCACGACGCCGTGTCCCACTGCCGCCGCGATCTTGGCCAGAATCTGCGCTTGCATCAATCGCAGTTGCGTCGCCCACGCCGTGGACTCCGCGGTGACGCTCAGAACACCGTCCTCGAGCTTCGTCGGCGTCGCGTGTGACGCGATGTCCTCGCCGACCACCGCGGGCCACCGCCCGAGCACCGTACCTTCCGCCACCTTGTCCGACCATCCACGCTTCTGCGCGATCGAACCGGCAAGCGAACCCAGAGTCTGCGGGTCACGGTCATCGGGGCCGGCACCGGACCATCCACGCTTGCGCCGCCCTCGAAGTGCACGGACGCCTCCCTTCGGGGAAGAACGTCCCTGTCCGACAGATTTTCCGCTCGCCTTGGCGGCTGCTCGCGCGTCCTCGAGGGCACGGCGCGCCAAGTCGACGCCCTTCAGTTCTTCCGTTCCTTCACCTGATTCTTCGTTCACGTCTCATACTCCTTCGATGGAGTCGACGGTGGCGTCGATCGGGGCTATCGTCGAGATACGTTCCGAACTGTGTTGCACTGCTTCGACTTTCCATCGACGAGCATCGATCTCTGGCGGAATGTCCTCCGCCACGGCCGCGGTGATCAACACTTGCTCCGCCTCGGCCGCGACGGCGGCAAGGGCACTGCGGCGCTTGCGGTCGAGCTCGGCGAAGACATCGTCGAGCATCAAGACCGGGTCGGTACCCTCCGCCCGTAGCAATCGAAAAGACGCCAGCCGCAACGACAATGCGTAGGACCACGATTCACCATGGCTGGCAAACCCTTTCGCAGGCTGATCACCGAGAATCAACTCGAGGTCGTCGCGATGTGGCCCCACCAAACAGACTCCGCGTTCGATCTCTCGTTGACGCATCTCGTTCAGCCGGTGGAGAAACGCAGCCTCGAGCACATCGACGTCGTCGGGCTCCGGTACGCGGTCCGCCTCGGCGAACTCCGGCGGCAGTACGTCCCCCAGACTGCTTCTGTATCGCACTGCGGCAGGGCGTGATTCAGGCGCAATCGATGCATAGGACTCGGCAACCAACGGTTCGAGTTCGTGAACCAAGGCGATGCGGGCAGCCAGCAATTGGGCGCCGTGAGCTGCGAGATGACCGTCCCACACGTCGAGCGTGGCGAGCGCACTGGCACCGTCGGTCGACCGTGAACCACGCCGCAGTGCGCCACCCGCAGTCTTGAGCAACGCTGACCGTTGCCGGAGCACCTTGTCGTAATCTGCCCGCACACCCGCCATTCGAGGCCTTCGGGTGGTCGACAGCTCGTCCAGATAGCGACGTCGATCCCCTGGATCTCCTCGCACGAGCGACAGGTCTTCCGGCGCGAAGAGCACACTGTGCAGAACGCCCAGTATCTCCCGCGGTCTGCGCACCGGAGAGCGATTCATCCTGGCCTTGTTGGCTTTTCCCTCGAGCAACTCGATGTCGATGGTCAGTTCTCGACCGAGATTGACCACCGACGCACTCGCGAACGCCCGCTGTGCGCCCGCGCGGATCATCGGAGCATCGGATGACACCCGATGCGACGACAGCGTCGACAGATAGCCGAGCGACTCGAGCAGGTTCGTCTTACCGTGACCGTTCGGGCCGACGAACACCGTCGAACCCGGCTCGAGTTCGACGGTGACGTCGTCCCAGGACCTGAAGTCCCGCACGGTGAAAGAGCGAACGAACAAGATCTATTTCTTGGGATCGGGTGCGCGAAGAGTTTCTTCGGTGGACGCGCGCTTGACGGCGTGACCACCGAACTGATTGCGCAGTGCGGACACGGCTTTCATCGCCGGTGAGTCGTCCTGACGGGATGCGAATCGCGCGAACAGCGCCGCAGAGATGACCGGCGCCGGAACCGCATGCCGGATCGCCTCTTCGACCGTCCACCTGCCTTCGCCGGAATCCTCTGTGTATCCGGAGATTTCAGCGAACTCGGGATCCTCGGCCAGCGCCTGGACCAGCAGGTCGAGTAGCCAGGATCGGACAACGGTGCCCTTGCTCCACGCGCGCAGGACACCACGCGTGTCCTGCACGAGTTCCTCGGCCTCGAGCAGCTCGTACCCCTCGGCATACGCCTGCATCAACCCGTACTCGATGCCGTTGTGCACCATCTTGGAGTAGTGACCGGCACCCACAGGGCCCGCATGGACGAAACCGTCGGCCCGCTCACCCTCCGGACGAAGCGCGTCGAAAATCGGCTGAGCGCGTGCTACGTCGGCCTCCGATCCACCGACCATCAGGCCGTAACCGTTCTCCAGGCCCCAGACGCCGCCCGACACACCCGCATCGATGTAACCGATGCCCTTCTTCGCCAGCAGTTCCGCATTGGGTCCGTCGTCGGTGAAGCGCGAGTTACCACCGTCGATGACCAGGTCGCCCTCCTCGAGGGCGTCGGCCAGCCCGACGATGGTGTTTCGGGTGATCTCGCCGGACGGCACCATCACCCAGACGATGCGCGGCGCGGCAAGCGCCTGCGCCAGGCCCTCGAGCGACGGGGTGTCCGTTACCTCGGGCCGCGGGTCGTAACCGATGACTTCGTGGCCGTGCGAGCGCAACCGCTCGCGCATGTTGAAGCCCATCTTTCCGAGGCCGACCAGTCCCAGCTGCATGCGAAGTGTCCTTTGCGTCGAAGATGCTGCCGATGGTGAGGACGTCCACCGACGTCCTCACGGGTGGTACCCGATCAGCCGGGAAGACGCACCGGCATCAACAGATAGGTGTAAGCGCTCTGCGGTGCCGCGAACTTGCCCGAAGAATCCGGTACCAGTTCATCATCCGTCGTCGGCCGGAGAACCGCAGGCCTACTGGGAGTCGTGAATCCGAATGTGACCTTCTCGCTGTGCAGCGACGACAACCCGTCGATCAGGTAGCCGGGATTGAACGCGATGGTCAGAGGCTCACCCTGGAAGTCGGCGAGCAGTGCTTCCTCGGCCCGACCGGCATCGTCACCACCAGCCGACAGGAGGACGCCTTCGGAGGAGAACTCGAGGCGAACCTGCGCACCACGCTCGGCAACGAGCGCCACACGCTTGATCGCTTCGACGAGCGGTGCGATCTCCACGACAGCAACCGCCGTGTGCTCGGGTGGCAACAACTGACGGAACTTCGGGAAGTCCGCATCGAGGAGGCGCGTCGTCGTTCGACGACCTCCGCTGATGATGCCGAGAAGACCGTCGGCGCCGATCGACGATCCGGACCCCAGAGCGAGCTCCACCGGCGAACTTGCGTTGCCGGTCAACGTCTTTGCCGATTCAGACAACGTACGAGCCGGGATCAGGACCTCGGTCTTGGTCTCACCTCCGACGGGCAACCACTCGAGCTCGCGGACGGCGAGCCGGAACCGGTCGGTCGCCGCGAGGACGACCGTCGTGCCATGGATTTCGACGCGGATACCGGTGAGCATCGGCAACGTGTCGTCCTTGCCTGCGGCGACGGCCACCTGCGCGATTGCCTCGGAGAACACGTCCACCGCGATCGAACCCGTCTGCGTGGGCAGTTCGGGCAACTGGGGGTAGTCCTCGACGGGCATCGTCGGGAGCGAGAACTTCGCGCTTCCGCAGTTGATGAGCACCCGGGTGCCGTCGACGCTGACGTCGACAGGCTTGTTGGGAAGTGACTTGGTGATGTCGGCGAGCAACTTGCCGGACACCAGGACACGACCGGACGTTGCCACCTCCGCTGACACGCGGACCTGAGCCGAGACTTCGTAGTCGAACCCGGAGACGGTCAGACCTTGATCGTCCGCCGCGAGCAGCACACCACCGAGTACTGGTACCGGCGGCCTGGACGGCAGGCTACGGGCAACCCAGGCAACGGAATCGGAAAAATCTTCGCGAGCAACGCGAAACTTCAGACTTCCAAGCTCCATCGCTCGGTTTTTCCTCTCGTTCGGCAGCGGATCGTCTCGAAGGGGTCTTCGTCGAGCATCGGGTGAGCTCGTTTACCGGTGCGTCAAAGAGTCTGACACAGGCCGCGGTGATGAACACCGTATGCCCTTCGTGACCAACTTGAAAGCCGAAGATCACGACGGAACCACCGGACGCAGCCGCGGGGGCGACCCTGTGAACGGATCGGTCCCCAACACCTGTTTTAGAAGAGATTCCTTCGAAGAGAAAATCTTCTTATTAATAGGTCCTGTGGAATCTGTGCACACACACCATGCGGTGCTGGTCGTCAAGCGTGGTGTCGTGGGGATGAACTCTGAACCAATCGGTGGCCAACTCGGGACCGCCTGTGGACGAAATTCGGCGGTGCACAGGCCCTCACAATTCATCCCCAGAAGTACTCCACTATCCACATGGTTATCCACAGGTGTGAATCAATGGAGCAAAGTACGAAAAAAACTCCTCGGTACCGACTCCTGGGTTGTTTTCGGAGGCCGAAACATGACCTGGAGCACACGACATTCCTCGAGCGAAACGCGAAACGGCGCGAGCCCCGTGTCTCCGGGGTCTCGCGCCGTGATCGTTCCTCGCGTGCTGTACGAGCGCCGTCGCTATCGCTTCGAGCGCTGCTTGATCCGAGCGGTGAGCTCCTGGACCTGGTCGTACACCTTGCGACGCTCCGTCATTTCCTTGCGGATCTTCTTGTCGGCATACATGACGGTCGTGTGGTCGCGGCCGAACGTCTGACCGATCTTGGGCAACGACAGGTCCGTCAGTTCGCGGCAGAGATACATGGCTATCTGCCTGGCCATGGCCAAGGCGCGAGCCTTTCCGGGGCCACACAGGTCGTCGATGGTGGTGTTGAAGTACTCGGCCGTGACCGCCATGATCGTCGCCGCGTTGATCTCGAGGCTCGTCGAATCCGGCATCAGATCCCGGAGCACGACCTCGGCCAACGTCAGGTCCAGTGCCTGCCCGTTCAGAGAGGCGAAGGCGGTGACGCGAATCAGCGCACCCTCCAGCTCACGAATGTTGCGCTCGATTCGACTGGCGATCAACTCGAGAACGTCGTGGGGAACGTCCAGGCGATCCATTCTCGCCTTCTTGCTGAGAATCGCGATCCGAGTCTCGAGCTCGGGCGGCTGAACGTCGGTGATCAGACCCCACTCGAACCGCGTACGCAGGCGCTCCTCGAGGGTGGCCAATTGTTTCGGTGGCCGATCGGAGGACACGACGATCTGCTTGTTCGCGTTGTGCAGGGTGTTGAAGGTGTGGAAGAACTCTTCCTGGATACCTTCCTTGCCCTCGATGAACTGAATGTCGTCGACCAGTAGCACGTCGGTTTCGCGGTAGCGACGCTTGAACGCGACTTTGCGGTCGTCACGAAGCGAGTTGATGAAGTCGTTCGTGAATTCCTCGGTGGAGACGTACTTCACGCGCATGCCGGGGAAGAGTCGCTGCGCGTAGTGCCCGGCGGCATGCAGCAGGTGAGTCTTGCCCAGCCCCGACGCACCCCACACGAACAGGGGGTTGTAGGCGCGGGCGGGAGCTTCGGCGATCGCGACGGCGGCCGCGTGAGCGAATCGATTGGACGCGCCGATGACGAAGGTGTCGAAGGTGTACTTCGCGTTGAGACTTCCCGCGCCCGGGGTGGTGGTGGTTGTCTCCGGGGGCTTGGTGAAGTAGGTAGGCCACGAGTTCTGCACACTCGCGAGTGCCTCTCGCTCGTCGTCCACTTCCTCGTAGTCCGCGGTCTCCGAGTCCGACGGCTCGTCGTCGGAGCTGGTGAGGAAACGGCGCCGGTACGTCGGAGAGCTCGGCGTCTCCGGATATCCGGTCCGTTCGGGCTCGGCCTTCTCCTCCTCGGGAGCGGAGATTCTGACGCCCAGGCCTTCGACGCCCTGGCCGAGGTGACGGCCGAGTGCGTGCAGGATCGGCTCGCGTAGGTCGCGTTCGATGGCCTCCTGAGCGAAGGACGACGGCACCGCCAACAGTGCAAACCCCTGGGTCAGAGTCAGCGGCTCGACCAGCGCGAGCCATGCCTTCTGACCTTTGGTCAACGGTTGACCACTGTGCCTGTCGGACGTCAACTCCGTGACAACCTCTGGCCAGACGCGCGCCAGCGCACCCGGATCGTCGCTCACGGCGCCTCCTACTAGACCAAACCGAACTGTGCAGATTTCAGCGAAACGAAGATCGCCGAAGCGGTCATGCGGCGCTTCGTCGTCGACTAGCGTCACCGACGGCGAACGGATGCCGGCGAGTTCGAAGACGGACATTGCGCGCGCCCGGTACGAATATGCCACCTGCGGGCTGTTTCCACACAATTATCCACAGGTGTGGATGAACGACACCGGTGTTACCCACGAACGTCGAAATCCGGCTGAGAACGACCACTCATGCGATCTGACCTGCAGTGTTGCGCTCGCCGAAATTCTCGAGCTACGGAAGAAACATGTCGAGAGCGTCACCGGTACTCGTTCGAGCGGTTATTCACACACCTCTGTCCCCACCCTTGTGGATGAATTACACCGATGTAGTCTTCTGGGAGAAGATTGCTTTCGTCATTCCTGCAGGCTCCACTCCCGGTGCTTGAATCATTCCTGCAGGCTCCACTCCCGGCTGGGCGAGTTTGACCCGTCCCTTCTCCATCAGTACTCTCGAACAGTCACCCAAAGCGAGGTGACCGATGCTTGCTGGGTGTTTACAGTTCGGTGGTCGGCCTTCTCGCTGTGGGATGTAATTCGAGTTCGACCGAACTCGGTACTACCGCCAGTAGGCGCCTGGAGTGGGCGCTGAAAATTTTCGAGGAGTGTTGACCGTGGCCAAGGGCAAGCGGACGTTCCAGCCGAACAACCGACGCCGCGCGCGCGTTCACGGCTTCCGTCTTCGTATGCGCACGCGTGCAGGTCGTGCAATCGTTTCTGCGCGTCGCGGCAAGGGCCGCAAGGAACTCACCGCCTAAATCATTGTTCGTCTGAGTTACGGAGCTCGGGGTGTTACCTGAGCCGAACAGACTGCACCGCAGCGCGGATTTCTCGCGTGCCGTGCGTCGAGGCCGTCGAATGGGAAGACAAGACGTGGTTGTTCACGCGTTCGCGCGCGACGACGCACGTTCGGTCTTCTCTGTCGGCTCTCCCAGATTCGGACTGATCGTGAGCAAGGCAGTCGGGCCGGCGGTAACTCGTCATCGAGTTGCACGCCGGCTTCGGCATATCTGCTCCCAGCTCGTGGTGGATGTGCCGTCCAACACCGACGTGGTGATCAGAGCTCTACCAGGAGCTTCGGTACTGACGTCGAAAGAACTGCATCGTCAGGTCCGGTCCGGATTGAAGAAGATGGGCTACCTGGATGCATCCGGCCCCACTGCGTCGAAAGATGCATCGTAAATGAGCCTTCTCCAACTAGTTCGTTCGCTCCCGGTACGAACACTTGTCTTCTCGATCCAGCTGTACCGCAATTATGTGTCTCCGCTTCGGCTGCCTACCTGCAGATTCATCCCCACCTGCAGTGAGTACGCCGTCGATGCGTTGAAGACCCACGGTGCAATCAAAGGCTCGATCCTCGCTATCGCTCGCTTGCTCAAATGCGCCCCCTGGCACTCTGGAGGTTGGGATCCGGTGCCCGAGCGCGGTTCGTGGCGACACCGAACCTGCAGCGATGCAACACAGACTTCGACCGAAGACATCCACTCGTTCGTAGGAGTGGACGAACAGAGGAGTACATAGACCCGTGCTCGATTTCATCTACTATCCGGTCTCCTGGATTCTCTGGGTATGGCACAAGGTGTTCGGCGCCGTTCTCGGCGACGACAACGGCTTCGCCTGGGCGCTGTCCGTGGTGTTCCTGGTGTTCACGCTTCGCTTGATTCTGTACAAGCCCTTCGTCAAACAGGTGCGTACGACTCGGCAGATGCAGGAGCTGCAGCCGCAGATCAAGGCACTGCAGAAGAAGTACGGCAAAGACAAGCAGCGCATGGCCGTCGAAATGCAGAAGCTGCAGAAGGAGCACGGCTTCAACCCGATCATGGGTTGCCTCCCGGTCCTTGCTCAGGCGCCTGTGTTCATCGGTCTGTTCCATGTGCTTCGTTCGTTCAACCGAACAGGCACCGGATTCGGTCAGCTCGGCCTCAGTGCGCAAGAGACCCGATCGCTTCCGAACTATGCGTTCAACGTCGATGACGTCAACTCGTTCCTGGACGCCCGTCTGTTCGGCGCTCCGATCTCCGCATTCATCACGATGCCGCAGGATCAGCTCGACGCCTATGCCAACCCCGATCTCGGCCTCGGCATCCCGGCAGTGTGGACGATCGTCGCAGTGTCCGTGCCGCTCATGATCATCGCGGCCGTCGCGACGCACCTGAACTCGCGTGCGTCGGTGGCTCGTCAGAGCGAGGCTGCTGCGGCCAACCCACAGTCCGCCATCATGAACAAGCTCGCGCTGTACGTCTTCCCTCTCGGCGTTCTGGCGTTCGGTGCCTTCCTGCCCATCGCCATCCTGCTCTACTGGGTGAGTAACAACGCGTGGACGTACGGTCAGCAGCACCTCGTGTTCGGCAAGATCGACAAAGAGGAAGCAGCGAAGAAGCAGGTTGCACTCGAGAAGCGATCCGAGAACGCGCCGAAGCCCGGAGTGAAGCCCGTGAGCAAGCCGAAGCCCGGTGCACGTCCGAAACTCTCGAAGTTGGCGTCCAACGACGTTCAGGCCGACATTCAGGCCGACGACGGGGACGCGGATTCGACCGGCAGTTCGGGCAGTGGTGGCACGTCGAACGCAAGTTCCTCCGGCGCCGCGAAGCCCAAGCCGCGACCACAGGCCAACCGAAGCAAGTCCAAGCGCAAGCGTCGCTGACGCGCGGATACCGAGGATCAAGAGATGTCTGCAGATACAGATCAAGAATCGAACACGGACAACGCGGTGAGCGCTGGGGATGGAGCGAGTGAAGTCGTGGCAGTCGACACCGAGCAGTCGGACACAGAAGCTGTAGTTGCCGCACCCGAGAACGTCGACGCCGCACAGGTCGACGAGGACGATCTCGACGACGAGGATTCGGAGGACTACCTCGTCGAAGAAGGCGAGATTGCCGGCGACTACCTCGAGCAGTTGCTCGACGTTCTCGACTTCGACGGTGACATCGATCTGGATGTCGAGGGCGATCGCGCGGTTGTGAGCATCGACGGTGGCTCCGATCTGTCGAAACTCGTCGGACGCAAGGGCGAGGTTCTCGACGCGTTGCAGGAACTGACTCGTCTGGCGGTTCAGCAGTCGACCGGTGAGCGCAGCAAGCTCATGCTCGATGTCGCCGGATGGCGAGCCAACCGACGCAGCGAACTGAGCACCTTGGGTGTGGAAGCGGCACGTCGTGTCCTGGAGAGCGGCGACCGCGAGGAACTGACGCCGATGACTCCCTTCGAGCGGAAGATCGTGCACGACGCCGTCGCGAAGATCGATGGCGTGGACAGCGAAAGTACGGGCGTCGAACCGTCCCGACGAGTAGTTGTCGTGAAGGCGTAGCAAAGAGACGGATCCCGCCCAGTCGAGAATCTCGACGAAGATGTCAGTTCGAACCGAAAGCCCCCGGCAATCAGCCGGGGGCTTTCGTGTATCAGGACTAGGACGAATTCCACCGTTGTGATTCGTGGACCGGACCAAATTTTCGGGTGTTTCCCATGCAGTCCACTGTGCCCATGAAACGTCACTGTGACAGTTGCCGGTGACATCGTGTCGGACAGCTCAGCCCGTCGACATGGCGCCGAATCCGATGGGCCGAGGGGGCTGTGTTTCACGTGAAACTTGGAGGCGCGTCGGTCGGGTCGACGCAGCGGATACGTCATCGACGGCCTTACCCCGTCGGAACAACAGCGAGGTTCAATTTCGGATTTCGGTTAGTGAGGGTGGTTGGCGTACTGGGTGTAGCGACGCCGGTTCACGGGCACCGAACAGAGGACGTCGATTTTGCAGTGATCAGTTGCCGACGTATCAACATCACGAATCGGAAGGTGTTGTTCGAAGCGGCTGTTTCACGTGAAACCCGATCGGTGTGGTGATTCGCGACGGTTCAGGATCGGTGATGTCCGCGGATTGGCGTGGACGTGGAGATGTGCTCTAGCTTCGGATCGTCCTCCACTCCCCCGGCTGTACGCGGTGTACGTAGGGAGATCCGGAACCCGGCTCCGCCTCCTGGCCGTGTTTCACGTGAAACCTGGGTGACAAGCGGGCGGTATTGGCAAACTAACGCTCGGGATCATCATGGTTCGAGAGGCACCACTCCAGCATTGCCCAATCATGATCGTCCGGTGGCGGTCCAGATCGCTGAATTCGACGCACCGCCACCGGGTCGATGACCACCGACGGCAGACTCCTGATGATGCAACAACTGGCCGCCCCAGATCAGCGGTCCACAGTTCGTGAAGCGAGAAGGGGAATTGACGGCGAACCGCCCTGTCCGATAGGTCAGCACGACCGGTCGGCGATACAACCCGGACGTGGGTGATCGAAGACGTGTCGGTAGGCGTTCGAGTGGGCGACCCCGGAGGCGGCGGGATGCATGGAGTGCGCCCGGTGAGATGTGAAGTGAAGGGTCTCTATGTACCGAACGAATGTCGGCGGGAGGGACATCTCGAAGTACGTGCGATCCAGAGAGTGAGTCCGGTGTCCGCGTGGCGAGGTTCGTTCGCAAGGGCCCGTTCTATGACGAGAGGTCAGTTGGGACGAGACGACGCAGTCGCTGGATTCCGCCGAATTCACGGGGATCGGTGCGGTGCAGAGGCAGAATTGAGTCCGGAGCGGGCGGGCTGACCGTTGCGCGTCGGTTCCGCGAAGAGGGCAGGATCGCAGCCCAGATTGACCGAGCGGAATGGTGTCCCCGGTTGACGCGATCGACCACGTCGAACGGTAGTCCCGGGTTAGGGATGCCCATGCGCGATGGCTCCTGTTTCACGTGAAACCTGGCGGCACTCATGCACCCCGATCGGCGGGTCAGTCGGCCGCACCGTTTAGACGTGACGCGACGGACTGAAGTCGGTAACCGGATTTCTGGTCAATGGAGTCGCGTCCACTCGGCCGTCCGAGTTGGAGGTGACCACAGCTGGGTATCGAACCAAATCGCTATCGGCTTGTTTCACGTGAAACCCACAAAGGAAGAAGATGCGATGCGCAGTGCTGGACCGTCGTGGATACACCACGAGTTTCGAATGCTGCCGAACTCCCGCACGCAGTCTTCGTATACGACCGCTGCGAACCTCCGACAGAACCAGTAACTGATTCATGACGGGACTAGGTTTACGCCGGCCTCGGTCAAGCGGCGTCCAAGACTGATCGCCGACCTGCTGTAACCGTATGCCCGCCAGACGGGGTGGCGGTCGGATCCCCGAGTTCGGCTCCGATGCACCACGCCGCCATGAGGGTCAGTTGGCAGCGGCCGAGACCGGTGGTCGCACCTGGTCGGATCCATCTGTTCCACGTGAAACTCGACTACTGACGAGAAATTGGGTGATTTCCGAGCCAATACGCCTCGAGGGTTTGGTGTTGCGACCCCCTACACGGGAGGATGGAGGACGTGCAACCAGAGCCGCTTGATGACGACAGAGTATTGGCCATCGCCGAGCGCGTGTTCGGACCGCGGCTCGATCTGGCAAAGCAGTATCACGAGTCGTTGGCGACGCTCGGTGTCGAGCGAGGGTTGATCGGTCCGCGCGAAGTGCCTCGGTTGTGGGAGCGGCACATCTTGAATTGCGCGGTAGTCGGTGAACTGATCGACGAGGGCGAGCGGGTGGTGGACATAGGAAGCGGAGCGGGGCTGCCCGGAATCCCCCTCGCGATTGCGCGCCCCGATCTCCACGTGACACTCGTAGAGCCACTGCTTCGACGCACCGTCTATCTCGCTGAATTCATCGAGGGCGCCGGACTGGACGTGTTGGTGGTCCGGGGCCGCGCCGAGCAGCCGGGCGTGAAGAAGGAAGCCGGTGGAGCCGACGTCGTCACCTCGCGTGCCGTTGCCCCGCTCGAGAAGCTTGCCAAATGGTCTCTCCCGCTGATCCACGAACGCGGGCGGATGCTTGCGCTCAAAGGAAGCAGCGCCGAAGAGGAAATCGAACGCGATCGCTCTTCCCTTGGTCGTATGGGTGCTGGCAAGCTGGAGGTCGTCAAGTGTGGCGTGGACATTGTTCCCACGCCGACGATCGTGGTTCGTGCCGAACGAGTCCCTCGCCGCTTTCCGCGTTCGTGAGACCGCACTTGTCTTCGCGCCAAGTCCCTCAATCCACGTAGTTCAATCCGTTCCGCATTAAGGAGCACATATGTCGGGTGGATCCGATCCCACTGTTTCACGTGAAACAGAAGACAACGTTTCACGTGAAACAGAATCCTCTGCGCCGAGGTCCCGAAGTTCCCGGGGCGGCGCAGGATCGAAAGCGACGGACGGATCTGGTTTCGGCGCCTACAGCAGCATCTCCCCCGACGACACTCCCATCGGTGCGGCGGCCCACAGAGCCAGCCAGGTACTGCACCCAGGCAGCGTCACACTCCCAAAGCCGGACAAGCGACGGATGTTGACAATTGCCAACCAGAAGGGTGGCGTCGGCAAGACGACAACTGCGGTCAACCTAGCTGCTGCGCTCGCGATCCAAGGGCTGACCGTGCTGGTAGTGGATCTCGACCCTCAGGGCAACGCCAGCACCGCTCTGGGCGTCGAGCATCACTCCGGGGTGCCGTCGAGCTATGAGGTTCTGATCGGTGAAGTCAGCGCCCGAGACGCCATCCAACAAAGCCCCCACAGCGAGCGCCTGTACTGCATTCCGGCGACGATCGACCTCGCCGGTGCAGAGATCGAGCTGGTCTCCATGGTGGCTCGTGAGGGACGCCTGAAGACCGCACTGGCCGATCTCGACTCCATCGACGCGGACTTCGTGTTGATCGACTGCCCGCCCTCGCTGGGTCTGTTGACCGTCAACGCGTTGGTTGCGGCGACTGAAGTACTGATCCCGATCCAGTGCGAGTACTACGCCCTCGAGGGTGTGGGTCAGTTGCTACGCAACATCGAGTTGGTACAGGCGCATCTGAACCCCGCCCTGCATGTGTCCACGGTGATCCTGACGATGTACGACGGACGTACGAAACTTGCGGATCAGGTTGCCGAAGAGGTCCGGAAACACTTCGGTGACGCAGTCCTCCGCGCCGTGATTCCGCGCAGTGTCAAGGTCTCGGAGGCGCCCGGCTACGGGATGACTGTCTTGGATTACGACCCCGGCTCACGCGGTGCGATGAGCTATCTGGACGCGGGTAGAGAACTGGCAGCGCGGTCCGCAGGCGCAGCATCCGACGGAACGCAGGAGCACTAGGAACTATGAGTCAGACACGTAAAGGCGGTTTGGGTCGCGGACTGGCCGCACTGATTCCCACCGGACCGGACGCAGGACCTCGGCTCGGCAACGCGGCAGCGGACGTCGTGATCGGTAAGGACAACTCGGCGACGCGTGCCAAACCGAAGCCGGCCGCCGCAGGATCGGCCGAAGAGGTGGCGTCGGCGCCCACGCCGACACCGCCGGTGCGGAGTTCCGACGAGGACCTCTCCCCCGCGGGTGCGGTCTACCGCGAGATTCCTCCTGGGCTGATTCAGCCGAACCCGAAGCAGCCCCGCAGCGTGTTCGACGACGAGGCGCTCGCTGAACTGGTCCACTCGATCCGTGAATTCGGGTTGATGCAACCGATCGTCGTACGCACGCTCGAAGGCGGTAAGTACGAGCTCGTGATGGGCGAGCGTCGGTGGCGCGCGAGCCAGGAAGCGGGCTTGGAGTCCATCCCGGCGATCGTTCGGGAGACCGCAGATGACGCGATGTTGCGCGACGCCCTGCTCGAGAACATTCACCGCGTTCAACTCAATCCGCTCGAGGAGGCCGCGGCGTATCAGCAACTCCTCGAAGAATTCGACGTCACGCACGAGGAATTGGCGGCCAAGATCGGCCGATCTCGGCCAGTTGTCACCAACATGATTCGTCTTCTCAAGCTGCCGATCGCGGTGCAACGTCGCGTCGCAGCGGGTGTCCTGTCTGCCGGCCATGCGCGTGCATTGCTTTCACTCGACGCTGGGACCGACGCCCAGGAGGCTCTCGCGGCGCGGATCGTCGCGGAAGGCATGTCCGTCCGAGCGACGGAGGAAGCGGTCACTCTCGCAAATCGGGAGGACAGTTCGGGTCCGAATCCTGCTCCGCGGCGGAAGCCGATTCAGATGCCGGGGCTCCAGGATGTCGCGGATCGTCTCTCCGATTCGTTCGACACCCGAGTTACGGTGAGCCTCGGTAAGAAAAAAGGAAAGATTGTGGTCGAGTTCGGCTCGGTCGACGATCTTCAGCGCATCGTCGAGATGATGGAAAATCAGAAGAAGAAGTAGCCGCGAAAATTCAGGTACAGACACACACGGTCATTACGTCACGGTGACGTAAGTGCTGGAAGATCGGACGAGGATGTACGTCGAGAACGTGAAAAGTACTGCAGTGCAGAACTTTACAGCGGACACTTCGATTCCAGGTGTGACCGGACGAGGTCGGTCGGCTCGGCGCCCGCTACATGAGGCGCGACGGGCAGATCGATCGCATATTCTTGACGAGCGTGCCCGATGTTCTGTGCGGGACGCCGAAGGTTCTAGGCTTGGAAGCTGAGGTAAGCAGTGTCGCCGCTCGTCACGGGAGTCACGTTGGACTCCTTCGATCGACTACCGACCCACACACGGCGGTGCCGCTTCTGGGTACTCGATCCAGCTACCGACAAAGCAGATGACGGTGCCGTAGATCTCGAGCTCGAGAACGAAGCATGGTTGTCGATGATCATGCTCGAGTGGGGATCCTGTGGACAATTGCTCACACTCGACGGTGCAACAGCGGGCTGTGCCCTGTACGCCCCTCCGAGTGCCGTTCCCCGGGCATCGAAATTTCCGACGTCGCCGGTAAGTGCCGACGCCGTACTGTTGACAACCCTCCGAACCGAATCCGACGTCGACAGCGAAGGAAACTCGGCAGCGCTGATTCAAGCTGTCGTCGCAGATCTGGTCAACCGCGGCGTGCGGGCACTCGAGGCGTTCGGCCTACGACGCACCGACGACGACGAGGTGCAGGGGCCGAGAGCATCGGCGTCGTTGGTGTGCACGGAGGCCATGTGCATGATCGACGCGGATTTCCTCGAAAAAACGGGTTTCGAAGTTGTTGCGCCTCATCACCGTTACCCTCGCCTTCGCCTCGAGCTCGACCGTGACCACGGTTGGAAGGAAGACGTCGAATCGGCGCTCGAGCAGCTCCTCATCGCAGCGAGCCTGACGATGGTGGAAATCGAGCACAAGACGCCCGTCGGAGTCCGCTGACAAACCCCGCTGACAAACCCCGCTGACATCTGCCCGTCGGCTGGCTTTGTCGGCTGGTGTCAGCGCCTGTCGGCTGGTTTTGTCAGCGCCTGTCGGCTGCGGCCAGTTCTTCGGCCAGGAGTTCCGCGAACGTGAAGGTGCCCGTCGGTTGATCGTCCTGTCCGAGTAGGTAGAGACGCTTGACCGCGATCAGGATTGCTTCGGCGATGATGTCGCGTGAGCGAGGATCACCGAGGACTGCTACGTCCGCCGAGTTGGTGAGGTAGCCGAGATCCACCTGAACGGTGGGCATGTTGGTGAGCCGCAACAGATCCCATGTGCGGCCGTGGCTACGGCAATCGAGAAGTGGTGTGCGAGCCACGATTTCGCGTTGGATGTAACCGGTGAGGACCTGGCCGATGAGGGAGGTGGAACCGTGCGAGTTACCGAAGTGGAAGCTGGCGACGCCGTTGGCGGCGGTGCTGGAACTCGACGCACATCGAAGCGAAATCATCAGGTCGGCATTGAAGGCGTTGGAGGTCTCGGCGCGTTCGGCGACACTGGGATTGGTGCCGCGCGCCCTCGAGAGGAACGTCTCCATACCGGTAGCCGCCATGCGGCCCTCGAGGCGGCTTGCCACGTCCCACAGAATTTCGGCTTCGGAGATTCGGCCGTACAAGCCGTCGACGATCAGACCGGTATCCGCTCCGCCGAGATCGGGGTCGATGACGATACGCTTGCCGGTCAGCTGTGGGCCGGACTGCCGTACCAACTCTTCTTCGCTGATGGCGTGTGGGGATCCACCCGTGACGCGTGCACCCAGCAACTCGAGGGAACGCAGTGTGGCGGGCCCGCAGATGCCGTCGGGAGACAGGCCGATCTCACGCTGGAACGAGGACAGACCCTCGTGTGTCTTGGGACCGAAGTATCCGTCGACACGTTCGCTGTAGAAACCCAGATCCTGTAGACGAGTCTGGAGGGTCGCGACATCGTCGCCGTACAGCGGCGCCGACAACTGGTAGATGAGAGTGCGAGCGCCGAGCCGGTAGGACGCTTCCTTGAGGGAGCGGTACGTCGCGGGGCCCACGATGCCGTCGACCAGCAGGCCGCGGTGTTGCTGGAACGCACGGACGGCGCCATCGAGCGACGAGTCGAACTCCGAGGTGGGTGCACTCCAGTGCAGCGCGTCATCAGTGGTGGGCGACGCGGTATCCAGCAGGAATCCGAGAGAAACCAGCGTGCTCCGTACCTCTGCGACGGCGGGACCGCTGTCGCCGTGACCGAGTCGGTGCATACCCCAAGACCTCCTGCTGAAGAACGCTGATCGTCGGCCGCATCGCATTCCGGAGGAACGGTGACCACCGGTGGCTACGACGCCGACGAACAACAGTCGATGTGCCGACACTGCGTCGGCGCATCAGACGATTGTCGCAGAAAGTAGCCGACGGACCGCAATCCACGCCCGAACGGAGCCTGACGAGCGACCGTCGCAGTCGGGCCTGGATGCGGCACTACCGCGTGCTCGCTACAGAACGGCGTCGAGGTCCTTGAGCAGTGCTGCCTTGCCCTTGGCGCCGACGATCTGCTTCACGGGCTTACCACCCTGGAAGAGAATGAGTGTCGGGATGGACATCACCTTGAAATCGCGCGCGGCCTGCGGGTTGGCGTCGATGTCCAGCTTTGCGATGGTGAGCTTGTCGGAGTGCTCGGCGGCGATCTCCTCGAGGACCGGGGCGACCATCTTGCACGGTCCGCACCAAGTCGCCCAGAAGTCGACGAGGACCGGCTTTTCGCTGGTCAGCACGTCGTCGGCGAACGACGCATCGGTGATGGTGACGGTCTTCTTGTCATCGGACATATTCTGTGTGCTCCTGAGGGTTGGGACAACTAGGTGAGGCAGGGTCGATCAGGCGGAAACAGCGTCGACCGGCTGGTCAGCGTGCTCGAGCGTATTGCTGGTGATGTCACCCTGCTCCGCGAGCCAACGCTCGGCATCGATCGAGGCGGTGCATCCGGTACCGGCTGCGGTGATGGCCTGCTGGTACACGTGGTCGACGAGATCTCCAGCGGCGAAAACGCCGGGCAGCGACGTTGCCGACGACGGCGAGGCGACCTTGACGTAGCCCTCGTCGTCCAGGTCGACCTGGCCCTTGACGAGTTCGCTGCGGGGATCGTGGCCGATGGCGACGAACAATCCCGTGACGTCGAGGGTGCTGGTCTCGCCGGTGCGCGCGTCTTCGACGACCAGGCCGGTGACGGATGTATCACCGAGAACTTCGTTGACCTTGGTGTCGGTGAGGAAGCGGATCTTGTCGTTCTTCTTCGCACGTTCGAGCATGATGCGTGACGCACGGAATTCGCTGCGGCGATGGACGATCGTGACACTACGCGCGAATCGAGTGAGGAATGTCGCTTCCTCCATCGCGGAGTCCCCACCGCCGATGACGGCGATGTCCTGGTCGCGGAAGAAGAAGCCGTCGCAGGTGGCGCAGGCGCTGACGCCGCGGCCCAGCAACTTCTCTTCTCCGGGAATGCCCAGGTAGCGGGCGGCTGCGCCCATCGCGAGGATGACGGCACGCGCCTGGTAGGTCTCGCCGTTCGCGGACACGGTCTTGATCTCGCCGGTCAGGTCGAGTTCCTCGACGTCCTCGGTGCGGATGTCGGCACCGAAGCGCTTGGCCTGCTCGCGCATCTGCTCCATGAGGTCCGGTCCCATGATTCCTTCCCGGAAACCGGGAAAGTTCTCCACCTCGGTGGTGGTCATCAATGCGCCACCGAACTGGGTGCCCTCGAACAGCAGCGGCTCGAGCTCGGCCCGGGCTGCGTAGACACCAGCGGTGTAGCCGGCCGGTCCCGAGCCGACGATGATGAGGTCGTGAACCTTGGGCGTAGTCATGCGGACCTTCCGATAGATGTTCGGGTAGCAATCGCGTGAAGCAAGTGAACTTCAGACGTGTGTGACAACACCAGGGTAAGGGGTGTTGTTCCCGCTCGTATCGGACCAGTCACTCGATGTCGCGTCGAACCAACGTGGCCGGATTGTTCGCACCGCAGTCCGGTCCGACGGCCAACAGGACCATGCCGTCGGCAGCCGAGGCGGTAGCGATCACCAGCATCACTCCCCGCCTGCCGTCGAGTTCCACGGGCGCAGACCCGAGCACCGTACTGTTCGAGCGAAAGCCGTTGGCGATCAGGCATTCGCGAAGATTGCCCGCATCGGTGACGTCGTTTCGCCCGCGCGTCGCCATGACGTCGAAGGCGAGGGAGTTGTTCAGGTCGTCGGAGGTCAGCACCAACGTGGGTGCCTCCGCTCGAAGATCATCCGCGTAACCGCCGTCGACGACGCCCGAATTGTCCGATGTTGCCGTCACTACTGCAGCCGCGACTACCGACACCACCACGACCGACGCTGCAATCCCGGCCGCCAGCACGGTCCGTGACCTGCGACGGCGTGATGCGAGCCGAATCGGCGCTCGGTTCTGCGCCGAGGAGGTGACTGCCGGAGCCTGTACCGGGGGTGCGGCCGTGAGTGCGCGATCGATACGTTCCGCGACCTCGGGAGGCATCGGCTCGCCCGCGGTGAGTTCACGGCCTGCGGTGGCCAACCGCTCGGTGACGGCGTCGAGTGCGTCGAGAATTCGGACCGCATCCGGGTCCTGCCGGACGAGTGGCCACAGTTGCTCGCTCACTGCATCCGGAAGAACGCCTGCATGGAGATCGGCCAGGAGATCCGGCGAGTACGGAGGCTCCAGAAGACCGGCGTCGGATGAAGTCATGCCGATCTCCTTCCACGCATGATTCGGTCCTACACACTGTAAGACGCACCGCCCTGGTTATCGGTTCCCCTCCTCGCGGAGAAAGTCGAGTAGCCCCGCGAGCTTCAATCGTCCGCGGGCACACCGGCTCTTGACGGTTCCTGTCGGAACACCGAGTATCCGGGCTGCGTCGGACACCGAGTATCCCTCCATGTCCACCGCCACGACCGCCGCACGTTGTTCCGGGGCCAACTCCATCAGCGCGTTGTGCACCTCGATCGACGTTTCGACCGCGGACATCTGGTCGCGGACGTCCGGCAGTTCGGCCGAGTCTCCCTCGGGCAGCGGGACGGTCGGCCGCGAGCGGTTGCGACGGATTCGATCGAGGCAGGCGTTGACGACGATCTTGTGCAGCCAACTACGTACGGCAGCATCCGCTCGGAACGACGCTGCGGTCCGGTGCGCGGACAGCAGCGCTTCCTGCAAGGCGTCGGCGGCATCCTCGGTGGTGTAACTGGTCCGCCGCGCCGTCATCCACAGATGCTCGTGGTGCCGATGCACGAGTGTCGTGAACGCCCGCTCGTCGCCTGCAACGTGCGCAGCCAACAACTCCACGTCGGAACGCCCGCTCAGAACATCCCCGACGCCGCTTAGATCTGCACTCCCCATACGAAAACGGCTCCCCCCGTGTTACCGCATTGTTGGAGAGCCTAAGCCATAGAGACCGCGGAGTACGAAACGTTGTCGAATTCAAGCATTCTGCAGGTGAGAGGAGATCCCGCAGACCGTTGGTCAGGATTGCGCCGTGAACCCGAAGTCCGCGATCGACGACTGATTACGGCCACTGTCCGAGCTCAACCCGGTGATCCACAGCAGAACGTGGCTCGTGGGCTCGCTGACCTGTAGTGGAATATCGGTCACTCCGCTACCCAGTGTTGCCTGACCGATCACGGTGGTGTCGCTCAGACTCGGCGAATCGCTGGGTGCGGATCTGATCTCGACGACCGTTCCCGGTGACGGAGAATTGACGAACGCGCTGGTGAGAACCTGTGACGACGGGAGCGTCGCAATCAAGCCCACACCGTCCTTGAGCGACGGGAACGGCTGGAAGTAGGAGTCCGTCGCCCAGACGGTCGACTGGTCCCCGTCGATGGCGTTGGATGCCGAGCCGGCGTTGTCCGCGCTGCCCTGCGGCGAGAACACCTCGACCGAATCGATAGCCACCGGGCTCGACGCCGGGGCGGCAGGCGCGGGCGCACCCGGTGCGGGCGGTGCTGTCTCCTCGGTGGTCAGACCGAGGGCTTCCTGAGATGTCAGCGGCTCGTCCGAGCTACCGCCCGCGATGAACGTGAACAGCCAGTACCCCGCGAATCCGAGCACGACCACCGTGAGAACGCCCAGCACCGCCAAGGCGATGTTGGTGCGGCGGGATCGCTCTTTCTGCGCCGCCATCTCCTCCGGATCCGCGAGCGAATGGCCCGATGCGCCGGGTGCTCGCTGTCCGAGCCTCAGTGCGGGCATCAGATCGGTCTTGTCGTTGACGACGGCTGCCTGGTCGAGGACGTGTTGAACCGTCGCTGCGGTTCTGATGCCACTGTTCTGCTCGAGTGCTCGCACTGCCACCGCGGAAATCTCGAACGGCACGTCCGAACGGACTCGGCGTGGCTCGACGGCGTTTCCGTTCGAGTCGCGGTCTGCGGGCTTCATGCCGCCGACCGATCGCGGCTGCCCGCCGGATGCGGCGTCGACGAGGGGCCAGCGCGCCGTGATCAACGCGTACAACATCGCGCCGAGACCACGGACGTCCGAACCTGGATCAGCGTCGGCCAACGTTGCCGGGAACGCCAGAACGGCGTTGCCGCTGGTACTGATACGGACGCGGTCCGGATGGTCGATCGACAGTGCGCCGCCGCTGCGGTGCGCAGCCTCGGCCGCCGCCGCCAATGCCTTGATGGCCCGTGCTGCACCCGTCGGCGACGGAACGGTGTCCGCCATCTCGCGGAGCGAGCGACCCGGAGTCCACTCGGCGACGACGATTCCGCCGGAGCTTCCACGCACGACGTCGAGCACGCGTGCCAGGCCGGGAGAGTTGATGCGGCCGAGGCGCAATGTGCGGGACAGGATGGCCTGCGGGCCCTCGGGGCGGTCCACGGAGACGTCGGTCGACTGCTGCTCCGAATCGACGAACGTCAACGCGACCTCACGGTCCAGCTTGACGTCGTGCGCCTGCCAGAACTTGAGGCCACGTGCGCCGCCGTGCGGTGCCAGCAGTCGATACCGGCCACCGGCAACCGAAGCGCCGGGGATCAGCTTCGGACCGCGGAGCGAACGCGGGTTCTCGGTCGGGGCACCGGCCTTCACCGGCGTCGCCTCGGCCGACGGAGTCCCCTTGGCTGGAGCGTCCTTGGCCGGGGCGTCCTTGGCTGGGGCTGGGGCCTTGTCGGCCGATTGCGCGCCCGCTGCGGACGTGGATTTTTCGGCTGCGTCGGGAGCCGTGGAGGCTGTCTCGGAATCGGCTGCCGCGGCCTGCGGTGCCTTCGAAGCAGGTGTCTTGGACGTCGCAGGGTCGGCGGCATCAGGCGCGGCCGACTTGGCCGCGGTCGCACCCTTGATCAGAGACGTCTTCTCGCCGGCAGTCTTGTCGGAAGCAGTCTTGTCGGAAGCAGTCTTGTCGGAAGCAGCTTTGTCGGAAACAGCTTTGTCGGAAGCAGTCTTGTCACCGGCGGGCTTGTCCACCGGGAGCTTGGCTGTGGCAGTGCTGTCGGACGACGCTGCTGTGGTCGGCTCGGTGGAGTCCGACGATGCGGCCTGCCGCTCGTCCACCTCCACGCCGCCTTGTGCTCGGTCGCCGCCCTTTTTCGCGGACTCGGCCGGCCCCCCAGCCACTTCGTCGTCGGTCACTCTCACTCCTTCACGCGTGTATGCCCCGGGTAGCCCCATGCGCCCGCCAGGTTCAGGCAGGCGCGACGGGGACGGCGTCCCGGTCCGCCGACGTCCAGGGTACGGGAGTCGGTCGGGTGCAGTGTCCCATGCAGAAACAGAACTGACGACCGGTATGGAATCGGGATGTGCTGGGACGACGGGTTCGGGAGCGGGCGCTGACCTCTTCAGGACGCGGTCGAGGATTCTGCGGATGGCGACGGTGACGGCCAGGACTTCCGGGATGCGTCCGAACCACAGGATCCCGAAGGTGATGCCGAGCATCAGCACGGCGCAGATGCCGACTCGGACGATGGCACCGATCATGCCGAACGGTTCGGTGAGGCCACCGAGATCGGTAATTCGGTCGATGGCGAGCATCGCCGTCCCGCCTGCGGCCGACGCGATCAGAACCATCCAGACCGTCTTGCCGACGTTCGCCATGCGGAGATTTCCGAGGCTGCGGTGCAGCAGAAATCCGCCGATGCAGGCGCCGACGACGAATCCGATGCCGTTGGCGACACCCAACCAGAGCACCACCTGCTCGTCCGAGCTGGCGACGACCGGGGCGAGCGCGGACAGGGCGATCTTGATTCCGGTGATGCCGAGGATGATCCAGGTCGGTGTCCATGCCTGTTCACGGGCGTAGAACACACGGAGGTGGATCAGGACCAGTGCGTACGGGATGAGGGTGAAGGCCGACCAGCTCACCGCTTCGCCCAGTCGCGGTGCCTCGTCCTTGAAGTTGCCGAAACCGAACAGTGCTTCGCCGACCCACGGGCCGGTGAAGGTCAGGAACACCACGATCGGTACCAGGGCAACCAGCGTCAATCGGGTCGCGACGGACAGGTCGTCGACGACGGCCGGTGTGTCACCGTTTGCGGCGTTGCGGCTCAATCTCGGCATGATGGCCGTCAGCACCGTGACACCGAGGATGCCGTACGGCAGTTGCAGCAGGATCCAGGCCTGCGAGTAGATCGCCGGGCCTGCTTCGTCGGCGCTGGAGGAGATGTTCGTCGCGAACACCAGCCCGAGCTGGCTGATGACGACGTAGAGGACGATAGCGGCGGCCATCCCACCGAAGGCCTTGAGGCGGGCGTCGAACCCCCACAGTGGTCGTAGGTCGATCTTCTCGCGCCGCAACGCCGGGATCAGGGCCGCGACCTGCGTCACGACACCGGCGGTGACGCCGAGACCCAGGATGAGGATGTGCGGATCGCTCATCTCGACCGGGTTCAGGGTGATCTCGCCCGGGACGAAGAAGTAGAGGGAGAAGACACCGAGGACGATCAGGTTGTTCCACACGGGTGCCCATGCACCGGGACGGAAGTTCTGTCGTGTGTTCAGCACGGCCGTCAGCAGGCCGGACAGTCCGTAGAAGAGGATCGCGGGGAGAACCAGATAGGACAGCGCGGTGGTCAGTTCACTGCTGACCTTGGCGTCGTCCTTGATCAGCACGCGCGAGAGAAGCGGCGCGCTGATCGTCGCGGCGACCGATACGACGAACAGCATCGTGAACGCCAACGTGAAGAGTCGACGGATGAAGGACGCACCCCGGTCGGGATCCTCCATCTCGGCCCGGACGAGGACCGGTACGACGATCGCGGTGAGGACTGCGCCGAGCACCAACTCCGAGATCATGTTCGGCAGGATCGTGGCGGCGGTGAACGAACTCGCAATGGCTCCGCCGAGGATCGCCAGCATGATCATCTGCTTGAAGAAGCCGGTGATGCGGCTGACGAGCGTCGCCACGGCGATCGAACCTGTGGCGGCGAGCAGGCTCTTCTGCGGTTTCGGCTCGTCCATCTGCGGCGGGGCCGTCTCCGGCGGCGGGGGCTGCGGATAGTCCTCGTCGCGGAATCGCGGGATCAGCTGGGTGACCGAATTGTCCGGGGCAGGGCCACCGTCGGGGGACGGCGGTGCCGGGTAGCTTCGCATCTCCCGAGGCGGTGCCGCGGCCCGTCCGTCGCGTTCCCACGGCGCAGGCCTCGGCGGCTCGGTGCGTCGGAAAACCTGGGATGCGGGCAGCCGCTCGCGAGGCCCGCCGCCGGCGGGCGGCGTTCCCTTGTAGGGCAAGTTTCCCGAATACGGGAAGTCGCTACCCGTCATGGTCGTTCGTACCCTTCGTCTGCAGGATCCGGCTGACCCTTGAACCGATGCCACAATCTGCGGCCGGCGAGCAGCAACAGAAGGACCCCGGCGCAGGCGGTGATGATCGCCAACGCCTGTCCGTACGCGTTCGACCGTACGGACACCGTGGACGCTTCGCCCAATTGTTGGCCGTCGAGAGTGGTCAAGGAGAAGTCGACGGCAAGGTTTCTGCTGTCGTCGACCTGGGCGGGCACGGTGATCGTTCGACTTCCGCGCGCCGGTAGCGCCATTGCTCCGACGTCGCTGACGGTCATCTCGGGGGGAGCGTCGACCTTCAGCCGAACGTTGACCCCGATCGGGAGATCGTTACGGGCGACCAGCAGCAGCGGGCTCTGCTCGGACGCCAGGGTGTAGACGCCGCCGGGAGCCAGAACCGTCACGGCTTCGAAGATGGCGTTCAGTCCGGCCTCCGAGGTGTCCATTCGGATCCGGGACATGTTCGACGCGGCGATCGGGTCCACCGACCGGTCGGCAGTCCCGATCGCACGCAACAGGTCCTCGCGCAGCGGTGCGGTGAACCGGCGCGGAGTCAACACCGATTGAGGGTCCTCGACGAGGGATCCACGCAGCGCCTCGATGCGTTTGCTCTGTGCACGAATGCGATCCTCGAGGTTCCGGTCCCGATCGCTCACACTCGTCGTGACGGTCTCCACGGGCAGCCCGGTCGGTTGCTCCTCGGCCAGCTCGGCGAACGGGCGCGGCGTCGCCAGACCGGTCCGGAGCAGCGAGGACACCGTGCCGAGAATCGCATCGGGTTCGTCGCCGCCTGCCGTCCAGTACTGAGGCGGAGCGATGGTCAGAGCTCGCGGAGAGCCGTCGGGCGGCGTCAACGCGTGGTACGTCACCGCGCCGAGCGCATCCTGCAGGCGAGCGGTCCGCGAATCCCCGGCCAGGTCGTACCGCTGGTCGTCGGGCGTGAAACGCGGCGTCGACGGATCCGTCCCGACGCCGGCCAGGGCCGTCGCCGTCGGGCCGTCGAACACGGTCGCGTTCAGTTCGGCCGCGACCGTGGTGTCTCCCACGACGCGAGCCACGGCCCCTGCGGCTCCGGGAGCGATGCTGTTGTCGGCGACAAGAGCGGTGCGTTGGCCGATCGACCGCACCGTCGCCGCGCCTGCCTCACCGAGTTGACCCGTCGAACTCCACACCACACCGCGTACCGACGTCACGCCGAGGATCGCGTCGACCACCTCGGCCGGCGACTCGAGGGCGGTCGACGCCAACGAGGCGTCGCCGACGTTGCCCAGCGTGTCCAGATCCACCTGCGCGAACGGCAGCGCTGTCACGCACATCGATTCGGTGAGGGTCTCGAGTCGCGACAACCACGCCGTCGCTGCGTCGCGACCGGTGCCTTCCCTGCTCGGTCCCGAAGGATCGGCGGGATCGGCGACGACGAGGTATCCGCGCGTCATGTTGGAGACGGTGACCAGCAGGTCCGGATCCACCGCGATACAGAGGCTCTGTGCGAGCTTGCCGCCGGGGTCGACGTCCGACGCGGTCGCCGACTCCACTGCCTCCAGAAGTTGATCGAGCCGTCCCCCGGGCGCCAACTCAGCCGCAAGATCGTCGTCGACGAGCCGAACCCTGTCATCGATCGAACCCGGAATGCCCGCCGCGAGGCGAGGTTTGTCCGCCAACGGCCACAGAACCGTCGTCGCCACCGGGTCCGCGGTGCTCGGCGGCAGTGGGACAGCGTCGGGAGCCATCGGGTCCGGCACTGTCGGATCACGTGGAACCCCGGTGACCGGGAGCAGGAAGCGGGCGTCGTCGAGCCGCGCCGTTCCGCCGTACTCCGGCGTTCCGTTGGCGTTGAGGAGCAGCGGATACACGCCGGGGCGGTCGATACCCAACGACGGAGACTGCGTCCCGCGAAGCGGCATCGACACCGTGAACTGAGCGGTGGCGCCCTGCTCGAGACTGTCCGCGACAACCTGGAATTCACCGACGTCGGCGTACTCCTGTTGATCCAACGACAGTGTCGTCCGAAGCTCGTCCGGCGAGTCCACGGCGTCCGCGCTCTGCATACGGACGCTGATGTCGTCGACCCGGCGGTCCCCGGTGTTGCGGACAGTGGCGCGCACCGTCACGAACGGCTCGCTCGTCGTCGTCACCGTCCCGGGAGCAACCGCGTCGATTGACATCTCGAGAAACTGAGTACCTCGCGTCGTCCGAGGAAGATCGGACGCCGACGACTGATACGTGACGGTCCCGTCCTCGCTCTGCGAACCCCCTGATGGATCCTGCGCGGCTGGATCCTGCGCGGCTGGATCCTGCGCGGCTGGATCCTGCGCAGCAGCAACACCGGTCCCCAGCAGCAGCGATGCACCGAGAACGAGCACCGACGTCGCTGCAGTGATCCTGGAACGTAGCGCCATCACTGCTTGCCGACGGGCGTTTCGGGGTCGTTCGTCTCGCCGCTCATGCCGTCTATCAGGCGGCTGGCGATGGCCGCCAACTTGCGCTCGTCCGCGTACGCCAACCGCGAGTTCAGTTCACTCAGCGGAACCCACGCCACTTCGGTGACCTCGACGTCCTCGTCGGAGAGTTCACCACCCAGAAACCTCAGCAAATAATGGTGCACGGTCTTGTGGACGCGACGGCCCTCCGTCACGAACCAGTAATCGATACTCCCCAGCGACGCCAACACCGAACCCTGGATACCGGTCTCCTCGGCGACCTCACGCATCGCCGTCTGCTCCGCCGTCTCACCCTGCTCGATATGCCCCTTCGGCAGCGACCACAACAACCGGCCCCGACGATCCGTTCTGCCGATCAACGCCGCGCAACGCTGCGCAGGCGGGCCGTCGAGCCCATCCACCACCAACCCACCGGCAGACGTTTCCCGAACCGTTCGAAGCCGCGGTTTGTCCGTCTCGACACGCGAATTCCGCCGCCGCGGGTTGCGGCGGCTCCTGTTCGCACGTTCGCCAGCAGACACCCAACCAATACTAGAGGGAAAGAACCAATGCTTCGGGCTGCCATACCGAGCTCATTCCGCGGGCTCCACTCGCGGCCATACAGAGCTCATTCCGCGGGCTCCACTCGCGGCCATACCGAGCTCATTCCGCGGGCTCCACTCGCGGCCATACCGAGCTCATTCCGCGGGCTCCACTCGCGGCCATACCGAGCTCATTCCGCAGGCTCCACTCGCGGCCATACCGAGCCTGTTCACGTGGGGCCCTTCCCCCGGTCGGACCGCCTGCTAATAGGCTCTGTCGACGTGGCCGAGAAGTCTCCTGTCCCCCAGCAGCCCGACGTGTCCGCCGACCGTCGCGCGAGACTGCTGGCGTCGGCCGCCGTGTCGTTGAAAGACCTGTCCGGCATCCTGACGCCACTGGCCATGAGGTTCGCGGCCGAGGGGCATGAATTGTTCCTGGTCGGCGGCAGTGTGCGCGACGCCGTGCTGGGCCGCCTCGGTACGGACCTCGACTTCACGACCGACGCCAGGCCGGAGGTCGTCCAACGGCTCCTGACCGGGTGGGCCGACAATCAGTGGGACACCGGCATCGCGTTCGGCACGATCAGTGCGGCGAAGGGCGATCAGCTGGTCGAGATCACCACGTTCCGCACCGACTCCTACGACCAGGTCTCGCGTAATCCCGAAGTCAGGTACGGCACCAGCCTGGAAGAGGATCTGGTTCGTCGTGATTTCACCGTCAACGCGATGGCCGTTCGTCTCGGCGCTGATGGCTCGCAGGAGTTCGTCGACCCTCTCGGCGGCATGGACGCGCTGCTCGAGGGGCTGCTGGACACACCGTCGACCCCGGAGAAGTCGTTCAACGACGACCCACTGCGGATGCTTCGCGGCGCGCGGTTCGTGTCGCAGCTCGGGTTCGCGCTGATGCCGCGCGTGCATCAGGCGATCACGGAGATGGCCGGTCAGATCGAACGCATCACAGCCGAGCGTGTTCAGGTGGAGTTGGACAAGCTGATCCTCGGTGAGTTCCCGCTCGAGGGTGTCGACGTGATGTGCGAGACGGGACTGGCCGGGTACGTGCTTCCCGAGGTGCCTGCGATGAAGCTCGAGATCGACGAGCATCACCAACACAAGGATGTCTACTGGCATTCACTGACGGTGTTGAAGCAGGCGATCGAGCTCGAGGATGGCGATCCGGACCTCGTATTGCGCTGGGCAGCACTGCTTCACGACATCGGGAAGCCGGACACTCGCCGCCACGAGCCGGGCGGAGGCGTCAGCTTCCATCACCACGAGGTGGTCGGCTCGAAGATGGTGCGCAAGCGGATGCGCGCGCTGAAGTACTCCAAGAAGATGATCGACGACGTGTCCCAGCTGGTGTTCCTGCATCTGCGCTTCCACGGGTACGGCAAAGGTCAGTGGACGGACTCGGCCGTGCGCCGCTACGCGACCGATGCCGGCGAGCTACTTCCAAAGTTGCACAAGCTGGTTCGCGCCGACAGCACGACGCGGAACAAGCGTCGGGCGGCCGCTCTGCAGGCCACCTACGACGATCTGGAGGAGCGGATAGCCGCCCTGGCCGCCCAGGAGGACTTGGCGCGGGTTCGCCCCGACCTCGACGGCAACGCCATCATGGAGCTTCTCGATATCCCGGCGGGTCCACAGGTGGGCAAGGCGTGGAAGTTTCTGAAGGAGCTCAGGCTCGACCGCGGTCCTCTCCCCCGCGAGGAAGCGGAGAAAGAACTGCTGGCCTGGTGGAAAAGCGACTTGTGAGTCGAGATGTAGGCGGTCTCGAGCCGTAGGCCAGGGCCTGCATTTCCACTCACCTGCGCAGTATCGCCACCAAACCCACCAGGTACACCGCGGCCCCAGCCAGAACGACGACGTGGGCTGAGGATTCACCGGCCAGATCGGTAGTGGCTGGACCGACGGCGAACGCCGCGACGGCCAGGGCTGCGACGAAGAAGATATTGAACACGGTGTCCTGCAGAGCGAACACGCGACCGCGGTGATCGTCGTCGATTTCGGTCTGCATCGATGCGTCACCGGTGAGCTTGATCGTCTGGCCCGCGACCCCCAGCAGGAACGCGCCGATGAGCAGGCTCGTCTGGGTGAGGGTGTTGATGAACGTGACCTGGACGATCGCGGCGGCCGCGAGAGCCACCATGATCGAGCGAACACGGCCGAAACGCGGAAGAACGAACGGCGTCAGCAGGGCAGCGACGAACATTCCGGCTGCCGTGGCGCCGACGGCTATACCGAATCCGGCGAGTCCACCGGGCAGGGAACTCGACGTGGTTTCGCGCAGGATGAGAACCATGACGAGGGTGTCGACGCCGAACACGATTCGGTGGGCGCCGATGCCGGTCATGGCGGCGGTGACCGTCGGTGATCGCCAGACGGCCACGGCACCGGATTTGAGTCCGTGGGCGATGTCCACCGCAGCCTTCATCGCCCCATGGTCACCACGCTCGGGGAGTGTCTCCGGGCCCAGGGACCTGGGCGCGAATCGCGCGGCGGCGACGGTCCCCACGAGCGAGCCGGACGCTGCTGCGGCAACGGCAATTCCGGAACCGAAGTCCCCTGCACCGACGTATCCGATGATTCCGACGGCTGCGCCCGCCCCGGCGGCGGCGAAACCGGAACCGATGGTGGCGAGGAGGGAGTTCATGGGTACGAGCCATTCGGTTCGTACGACGTGTGGGAGCGACGCCGAGACGCCGGCGAGGACGAATCTGCTGAGTCCGACGGTGGTGAGGGCAAGCAGGAGCAGTGGTGTCTCACCGCCGCCTGCACAGAGCAGGGTTGCGGTGACGGCGATGAGGATGATGCGAAGTACGTTGGCCCACAGAACGACTGCGCGGCGATCCCAGCGGTCCAGCATGGCGCCTGCGAACGGGCCGATGACGGAGTACGGGACGAGGAGGACGGCGAATCCGGCTGCGATGGCAGCCGGATTCGATTCTCGCTCGGGGTTGAACAGGATGGCGCCGCTGAGTGCGGCTTGGAACAGTCCGTCGCCGAACTGGCCTGCGAAACGGATGGCGGTGAGCTTGCCTGCGCCTGGCGAATCGCGCAATCGCGCCAGGAATGTCGTCTCGCTCACTCGCTGAACTTTAGCCTGACGTACTTTACGAGGTCGACGTCAGCTCCTCGGCGTTCCACCATGCGACGGTGGCTGCCGCGCCGTCGTCGAGCGGGGTCGGACGAAGGCCGAGGAGTGTGTCGCTGCGCGTGCTGTCCAGGACGTAGGGGTACTGGAACTGGTACAGCGTGTCGCTCAGCTCTTTCATCTGCCCGGGTACGACGCCCAGTGTCCGGACGATCCATGCCGGTATCGCGGTGACGGTGGGTGCGGGTACTCGGGCGGCGTCGGCGAAGAGTTCGATCATGCCCCGTTGCGTGACGGCAGGTGCGGTGGGGGCGTGCAGGAACGTGTTCCACAGGTCTTTCCTTGCTCCGGCGACGATCATCGCTGCGGCGAAGTCCGGTATGTAGGTGAAGGAGTGGGGTACGTCGGCTTCGGCGATGACGCTGACGGATTTGCCTGCCGTGACCTTGGGGACGATTCGTGCGCCCATGTGCGACGTCCTCACGCGAGGACCGTAGAAGTCCGATGCGGCGACGCTGACGGTCGGGGTGCGGTGGGTGTCACGGGCGGCCAACAGGAGGGTTCGGACGCCGAGTTTGCGGTGAGTTGCCGTGCGCGGGCTGTCCTCTCGGATGGGGCCGTCGGTCTTGCCGTAGGAGTACAGACTTTCGGGGAAGACGACGACGGTTCCGGCGGCGGCGTCGAGCACCCGTCGTTCCATCGCGGGGAGTTTCTCGCGCCAGACCTTGAATTCGTATGCGACGTGAGTGCAGAGATAAATGGCTGTGGCACCTGCGAACTCGCCAGTCAGGTCGTCGGTCTCGATGTTCACGCGGCGACGTTCGACGGCCGGGTGATCCGGGCCCGATCCGGACCGGGTGAGGATCCGTACCGAATGTCCCTGTGCGGCAAGCTGTTCTGCGATCGTCCAACCGACCGGTCCGGCGCCGATGACGACGTGTAGCTGGTTCATGGTGTCTCCCTCGTTCGAAATGTGAGCACTGCTCTCTGTTTCCTCCAGTGTGCGCCTGTTCGCCTGAGAAAGCAAGAGCAGTGCTCTCGGTTGGGCTGTGGCGGATTTGCCGACGAATACACATCCGCCGGGCCGATAGTGTGAATTCATGCCGACCACGCCCCGCGCGCGAGCGAGACAACAGACTCTCGCCGACATCACCCGTATCGGACGGGAGCATTTGGCTGCCGACGGTGCGGCGGCGTTGTCTCTACGCGCGGTGGCCAGGGATCTGGGTGTCGTGTCGTCGGCGGTGTATCGGTACGTCAAGAGCCGCGACGAGCTGCTGACTCTGCTCGTCGTCGACGCATACACCGAGCTCGGCGACGTCGTGGACGACGCTGTCGACGAGGTGTCCGGTCCACTCGAGAAGTTCCTCGCACTCGGTCGTGCGGTCCGTGGGTGGGGGCTTCGGGAACCGGCTCGGTATGCGCTGTTGTTCGGAAGTCCGGTGCCCGGTTACAACGCTCCGGCCGAGCAGACGACAGGCCCGGGTACGAGGGTGATCGTCAAGCTGGTGTCGATTTTCGATGAGGCGTGGGCCGCGGGAACGCTGGCGGAACGTTCGGCGCCTGTGTCGTTGACTGCGTTGAGCCAGAATTTCACGGACGTTCGTAACGAAATGGGAACGGAAATGTCCGACGAGGTGATCGCTCGCGGAGTTCTGGTGTGGGCGGCGCTGTTCGGTGCGGTCAGCTTCGATGTGTTCGATCAGTACGGGTCGGATACCTTCAGCAGCCGAGATGCGTTGTTCGAGTACCAATTGGCGAGCCTGGCCGAGCTCTCGGGGTTCGGCGGGGCGCCGAACAACATCTGAGGTTCCTTGCGTTACATCCGTAGGTGCGCGGTGCCACAATGTCTTGCATGGCGGCGCATGCGGAAGAACCCGAAGACCAGACGGCACCGGCCCCGCAATCGGTGCGACCGGGGAGCTTGTTGGTGTCGTCGATCGAGCTGGTCGAGCCCACGTTCCGACGCACTGTCGTGTACGTCATCGAGCACAACGACGCAGGCAGCCTCGGTGTCGTGATCAATCGGCCGAGCGACACCGCGGTCCAGAACGTGTTACCTCAGTGGACCGATCTCGCGGCGCGGCCGAAGGCCTTGTACGTGGGCGGTCCGGTGAAGAGGGATTCCGCTCTCTGTCTGGCGACGGTCAGGACGGGGGTGGACATCGACGGAATCGCCGGGGTGCGCCGCGTCGACGGTCGGGTCGTCATGGTGGACCTGGATTCGGATCCCGCCGACATCGCGCCGCACGTCGAGGGCGTTCGCATCTTCGCGGGGTATTCCGGGTGGACGCTCGGGCAGCTGGAGGGCGAGCTGGAGCGGGACGACTGGATGGTCGTCTCCGCCCTCGCCTCCGATGTCATCGGTCCACCGAAGATCGATCTGTGGGCCCACGTGCTGCGTCGTCAACCTCTGCCGCTGGCGATGCTCGCCTCGCACCCGATCGACGTCGACCGCAATTGAGGAGTCAGTGCGCGAAGTGGGTGGCCGACGAGTGTCCACCTCCCGCGGCCGATGAGTCGAGTTGATCGATCACTTCGGCGATGGCGCCGCACAGCAGCCTGCCGAGGTCTGCGCTGAATCCCTCTCGCACGACGATGCGGAGCACGGCTACTCCGGTGGCGTTGTCCGGCATCGTGTACGCGGGAACCTGCCAGCCGCGTGCGCGTAGTTCGTGGGAGATGTCGAACACGGTGTATTCACGGTCGCCGGTGAGTTCGAATGCGACGACGGGGATGGCGCTGCCGTCGGTGATGACGTGGAACGCGGGATGCTCGGACAGGTGGCCGGCGACGCGAACAGCGGTATCGCGCAGTGCGTGCATGATGTCGCTGTATCCGGAGCGTCCGAGCCGGAGGAAGTTGTAGTACTGGCCGATCACCTGGTTGCCGGGGCGGGAGAAGTTGAGGGTGAAGGTAGGCATGTCGCCGCCGAGGTAGTTGACCCGGAACACCAGGTCCTCGGGCAGGTCCTCGCGTGTCCGCCACACCGCGAAACCGATTCCAGGATAGGTCAGTCCGTACTTGTGTCCACTGGCGTTGATGGATTTCACCCGCGGTAGACGGAAGTCCCATTCGAGGTGGGGATGAAGGAACGGTACGACGAACCCGCCGCTGGCCGCGTCGACGTGGACGGGGACGTCGGGTCCACCGGACGCTGCGACGGAATCGAGCATCGCGCAGATCTCCTCCACAGGCTCGAGTTCGCCGGTGAAGGTGGTTCCGAGGATCGCCACGACACCGATGGTGTTGTCGTCGACGGCATCTCGAACCTGCTCCGGGGTGATGACGTATCGCCCCGGTTCGACGGGCAGGTACTTGGGTTCGACGTCGAAGTAGCGGCAGAACTTCTCCCACACGACCTGAACATTGCTTCCCAGAACGAGATTCGGACGCGAGGTGTCGGTGCGGCCTTCGCGCCACCGCCATTTCAGGGCGAGGCCTGCGAGCATGACCGCTTCGCTCGATCCGATCGTCGACACTCCCGTCGCGGACTTGGAATCCTCCGGGTCGAGTCCGGGCGCGTGGAACAGATCCGCGACCATGTTGACGCAGCGTTCCTCGATCGACGCCGTTGCCGGGTACTCGTCCTTGTCGATCATGTTCTTGTCGAACGTCTCGGCCATTAGCTTCTCGGCCTGCGGGTCCATCCAGGTCGTGACGAACGTCGCGAGGTTGAGTCGGGAGGAGCCGTCGAGCATCAGTTCGTCGTGAATGAATCGGTACGCCGCTTCAGGATCCAGTTGCTCGTCGGGGAGTCGCAGTGCGGGGATGGGATCGGTGGCGAGTCTCCCGGTGTATGCCGCGGCGATGACTCCGCCTGGGTGTTTGCCTGGCTTCGACAACTCTTTCCGCACGTCGATCCTCCACATTCGTCGTCTGTGGTGCCGACGCTAATCCGCCAGGGCTGATTGCGCATCATCCTTGTCAGGCGATTGCCGAGCATCTGCTTGTCGCGCGTATCGCTGGGCGAGCACGGCACACACCATCAGCTGAATCTGGTGGAACAGAAGCAGAGGAAGCACGATCAGGCCGACGGGCCCGCCGACGAAGAGGACCGAAGCCATGGGTAGTCCGCTCGCCAGGCTCTTCTTGGAACCGCAGAACAACAGAACGATCCGGTCTTCGACGGGAAAGCCGATGGCGCGGCCGATCCAGTACGTGAACGCCAGAATCAGCGCGAGGACGACGATGCAGACCACTACGACCGCAACGATCTGCGGTGGAGACACGGACGACCAGACGTTCTGGTTCATGCTTTCGCTGAACGCGGCGTAGACCACGAGCAGGATGGAACCGCGGTCGACGATCTTCGTCGGTCCGGAATGGCGTGTGAGCCATCCCTTCACGAGCGGTCGGAGGGCTTGCCCGAGGAGGAAGGGCAGAAGCAACTGGGCGCAGATACTCACGATCGACGATGCGTCGACGTGTGCGTCCCCGGTGGTGTTCACCAACAGGATTACCAGCAGGGGTGTCACGAAGACGCCGATGAGGTTGGAGAACGACGCACTGACGACGGCTCCGGCGACGTTGCCGCGTGCGATCGAGGTGAAGGCGATGGAGGACTGAACCGTCGAAGGCACTAGGCACATGAACAGGATGCCGGTGTAGAGGTCCGCTGTGACGACGGTCGGTTCGAGGACGCGCAGAGCCAGTCCGACGAGAGGAAAAACGAGGTACGTGGTGGCCAGCACGACGGAGTGGAGTCGCCAGTGTTTGACGCCGTGCCATGCTTCCTGCGGGGACAGGCGCGCGCCGTAGATCAGGAACAGCAGTCCGATAGCGACTCGGGTGACCCAGGTGAGGACGGTTTCCGAGGTGCCGGACGCTGGGAAGATGCTGGCCAGTACCGCGATCGCGATGATGCTCAGGACGAAGCCGTCGGGCCGGATCTGCCGCAGAAAGTTCACTTGGCTCACGATATCGTGCGTCAATTGATCACGAAAGTCGATAGCTGCGTTAACTGTGAACGTGAATCGTGATAGGAACGACGGGTGAATCTCGATCCGATTCTGCTTCGAACCTTCCTCGCTGTCGAACGGGAAGGTGGCTTCACAGCGGGCGGTGATCTGCTGGGCCTGCGTCAGTCGACGGTCAGCGGCCACATCACGCGACTGGAGAAGGCCGTCGGGCGCGAGTTGTTCCTTCGCGACACCAGGAACATGGAGCTGACGGCCGACGGCACCGCCATGATCGGGTTCGCCCGTTCGATCCTCGATGCAACCGCCGAGGCAGAGCACTATTTCGCCGAAGCCCCGTTGGCGGGCAGGCTCCGGCTCGGGGTGTCCGACGACCTGGTCTCCACCGAGTTGCCGCATGTCCTCTACGACTTTCGTCGCGCGCATCCCGGCGTCGACCTCGAGCTGACCGTCGGGCTGAGCGAGACATTGCGGTCCAAGTTCGACGGCGGTGAGCTGGACCTGGTCTTCGGGAAGCGTCGTCCAGGTGAGACGCACGGTGATCTGGTGTGGGCAGATCGGTTGGTCTGGGCAGGCATTCCGGGAACGCGGGTGGAACCGGGCCCGGTGCCGTTCGTGACGTATCCACCCCCGAGCATCACGCGGTCCGCGGCGTTGGCTGCACTCGGTCGTGAGGGTAGGGGCTGGCGATTCACCTGCGTCACGGACAGCGAGCTGGGGTTGCGTGCGGCAGTCCAGGCGGGGCTCGGATACCTGGTGCACGCGGAGTCGACTCTCCCCGAAGGCGTGGTGGCTTTGGACGGTCAGGATCTTCCGGACCTCGGAGGTATCGAGTTCGTGCTGCTGACGAAGGACCGGGCGAGATCGCCTCGCGCGGCGTTACGCGAGGCGATCATGACGCGGCTGGGCCGCTGACGGCGGCTGGGCCACTGACAGGGCTGGGCCACTGACGGGGCTGGGCCACAGACTGCGGCTGGGCCACTGACGGCGTCGGGGGTGTGGCCGGGTTGTGACTGGACCCAACCGTCGCGGTCGCCGGGTGACCGCGTTTCCAGACGTCGGGCTCGGCTGTAGTCAGTGACCGTTACCACTCCTACTGTCCTCTGTGATTCAGCAAACAGCATCGCGCTGAAATCGAGTCACGCCTTCTCGCCAGCGATGCCGAAGAAGAAAAGGGACGCGCATGGTTCAACACTCTCGGTCGATGTCGATCGAGCATTCACGACTACGAGGCCGAGCACGAGGCATGACGACCATCGCGGCGTTGTCCGCGGCCGTCATGTTCGCCGGCCTGTCGGTTGCCTCTGCGCAGCCTGCCGAGCCAACCGAACCCACCGACTCGGCAGTGCCGTCGGCGACGGCACTGCCCGCGACGATCAGCGAAGACGGAACGGAGGTCATTCCTCCCGAAGGGTCGGAAGCGGAACGGCCGAAGGCAGAAGAGCAGGGCATCGAGAAGCCCGACATCGCGGACGCGTCGCCTGCCCGAGTCACCGACGATCCGGAGACCGAGACGGTCGGATACGGGCCGGAGCAGAAGAACTTCCTTGCTGGTTTCCTGTACAGCATCGTCAAGCCGGACGTCGCACCGCCGGGTGCCAACGATTGGAACTGCAAGCCGACCGAGGAGCACCCCAATCCCGTTGTCCTGCTTCATGGAACATGGGAGAACGCGTACAACAACTTCGCTCGAATCTCCCCGGCATTGAAGGCGGAGGGCTACTGTGTCTTCGCCCCGAACACCGGTGACAAGGATTCGAGCGCACTCGGACACGTGAAGGCACTGCGAGGCACGGGCCCGATCACCGAGAGCGCCAAGGAGATTGCCTTCTACATCGATGCGGTCCTCGAACGGACCGGCGCGGAACAGGTCGACATCGTCGGTCACTCCCAGGGCAGCCTGGCGTCTCGTCAGTACATGCGATTCGAAGGCGGTGCCGATCCGTCGGATCCGAGCAAGAACAAGGTCGGCAAGATCGTCAGCCTCGGTGGGTCGAACCACGGGACAACACTTGTCGGAATCGGAACTCTGGGGCGGACCATCAACAATCTCGGCTTGAACGTGCTGGGGCTCGTGGGTGCTGTCGCCGGGCCCGCGGCGTCGGACCAAGTCATCGACTCCGACCTCATCAAGGCATTGACGGCGGGCGGCGACACCGAACGCGGTGTCGACTACACGGCCATCGCCACTCGGTTCGACGAGGTGGTCACTCCGTTCCGGACGACGTTCCTCGAAGCCGGTCCCGATGCCACGGTGAACAACGTTCTGTTGCAGGACGGTTGCGGTATCGACCTCTCCGACCATCTGTCGATGTCGGTGTCGCCGCGATCGATCGGATACATCAAGAACGCACTCGATCCGGAGGGCTTCCCGGTCAGCGAGGTTCCGTGTGTATGGAACGCTCCCGTGACAGGAGGCTAGACCAGCAGTAATCGGAACCAGCCCGGACTCCCACGGTGGAGTCCGGGCTTTCTGCGGTGGACGTCTGGCTGGGAGGTGTCAGAGCTGGATCGAGGCTGTGCGGTTGCCGCCGTCGTACTTGGCTCGGTACATCATCGAGTCGGCGGCACGGGTGGCTCGGGTGATGGTGGCGGCACCGTCGTTCCACAGGTCCGACGGGCTCGACACCACGGCAGCTCCCACGCTCACCGTGATGGGGATCCGATCGTCGCGGCGGTACAGGGTGTGGCCGATTCGGTGGACCATGTCGTGAGCGTGCTCCATCGTGCCGGCAAACACGACGAGGAACTCTTCGCCTCCTGTTCGGGCGACAACGCCGTCCTCCGCGAACAGAGCTCTCAAGCGGTGCGCGACGGTGACGATGACGTCGTCACCTGCGTCGTGGCCGAAGTAGTCGTTGACGGACTTGAATCGGTCGATGTCCACGACGACGACCACGAGGCAGTGACCCCGGGCGTGGCTTCTCGATATCAGCGACAGTGCTGCGTCTTCGACGCCGCGACGGTTGAGCAGTTCGGTCAGGGGGTCGAGCAGTGAGCGGCGGGCATCTCGGCCGATCGCGGTCCATGCGATGTGGGCGAGCAGGGGTATTGCGGAGTTGATGGCGATGGCGACGAGGCCGCCGGCCAGGGCCGTCGGAACATCCTCGGTTTCGGCCAACATGGCTCGGACAACTGTGACGGAGACGAACACGACGCACCAGGCGAGATGGGCGAGTAGCCAGCGTTGACTGAGGAAGTAGGTACACAACGCACCGGTCACGACGAACAAGCCGGAGCCGATCAGGGCACCGAACGGCTCGTACAGGACGAGCACGGACGTCAGACCGACATCGCCGAAGATGGCGAAAGCGATGAAGTCTCGGCGTGTGGGCAGCGGACCGAAGAACCAGCGCAATGCGACGGCGACCTGGACGAGTAGAACGATTCCGACCCAGGCTTGGGCGAGGAGTCCCTGTGGTCCGCGTGCACTGAACAGCATGAGGATCGACGCTGCCGCGTACAGGATGGTGGCGGCCCCGAACATGTTCTGCAGCGAACGGTGCAGGCCCCGTGTGGAGCGATGGTGGATGATCCACTCGTAATCGAACGGTTGCCGGTACCACTCCTGAAGTGTGGTCCACACAGTGTCGGTCGACGGCTTCCTGTGGCTGCCGGTGCGGACCGATCCGGGTCCGTTGCCCGCTGATGATCGTGTGTCGTTCGTGCCGGCCTCCAGCCCTTACCCCTTTACGATCACAGCCTAGATGTAAAAAGCGGCAATCGGTTTGTTTCAGCGCAAATCAGCGTTCGGACGCCAACGAATTGACGGTTCCTGCGATCTCGTCCGCATCGTCGACCGTAACGGTCAGCTTCTGTCCGTTCGCGAAGGTGAGGAACACGGCCTGACCTTTGCGCGTGGCCACCGCGTAGTTTCCTCGCCCTTTGACGCGGAGGCCCCATCCGCCGAAGTCGGAGAACGGATCGACCTCGCGAACGGACGCTCCGGTGACTTCGCTGATCGAGTATTCGAAGGCAGGCATGCCGAGGCTGCGTACGTGGATGCCGAGTTTGTCGACGATGAGCTCGTACCGCATGAGCGACGAGGTGAACGCCGCGATCGGTGCGAAGACCGCGACCGGCCACCACGACTCGGACAGCCAGCAGGTCAGTGCTGCTGCCGCGGCCAGGATGGTGAACACGATCGCGATGGACGTGCGGCTCGCGCCGATGGGTTCGACGATGGGGAGTTCGGCCCTCGCGCGGGGCAACGTCGACGGTGGCGGTGACGTGGCGTCGACACGGTCTCGATAGTCGCGTAGCTGGGTGGCACCGAGGAGTCCGACGGCGAATCCGACGAGTGTCCCCACTCCGATCGCCCAGCCGGGAATTTCGACGCTGGTCACCGTGGTGACATCGAGTTGCCTGGCCAGTATCGCGAGCTGCAGGACGGTGATGAGACCGACGACGGTGAGGCCGATCATCAACATCGTCCGGCGCAGGGACAACAGTGCGTGGGACAACGCTGCGACGGCGCTGCATCCACCACCGACGAGCACGATGACGATCGCGAGGGTCCAGGCGCTCGTCGACGGACTCATGAATCCGTCCGGTTCGGTGCCCGACCAGTGGGTGGCGATCTGTTCCGGGAGCCGGGTGCGCCAGACGTGGACGGCAACGAGCCCGAGTGCTGCCGCAGCAATCGGCACGGCAACGCCGAAGATCACTCCAGCCGGGTCGAACGTCCGCTGCTTCATGTCCGGGTCTCAGCTCGGGGCGCAGGCGTCCTTGAGGCTGCACGAGATGCAGGAGTGGCCGCACCCGCCCGTCTCCGAGGTGGGCTTGGCGGCGGCCGCACGTGCGCCGATGGATCCGCCGACACCGGCGGTGACGAACGCCGCGAGCAGGCATACGACGACGGCGATGATCGAGATCGCGCCGCCGAGCATCAGTGCCGCTGCACCACCGATGAGCAGCAGAAGCGCCGACGCTGCCGTGGTGGGGCCTGCGACTTTGTTGGCCATGACGAAGGTCTCGTCGTCGCGCATGGACTCTGCAGTTCTGACTCCTGCCCAGCGGTTGCGGGGGAGCTTGCCTGCCAGCGAGGCCGCGGCAACGGAGCCGACGACGAGCGCGAGGACGAACATGAGTATCGACACGACGATCACGCTGGTAAGGATACGTCTTCTACGCGCGCCCGTAGTACGCGCCTCCGGCGCACGTGAGTGGAAATGTAGGGCCATCGGGTCGCTCCGCAGGCTCCGCTCCTGCCCCCTGGCCTTGATTTTCACTCGCATAGGCTCTGAGCTGGCCGGATTCCCGCTCACAAGGGCAGCAGGTGGCTACGACTAAACTGCGTGCGTGACTGTTCCAGTGGACGCAACGCCCCAGCACCGCTACACCGCGGATGTGGCCGCGCGCATCGAGAAGCAATGGCAAGACCTGTGGGAAGAGCAGGGCACGTTCGACGCGCCCAACCCGGTCGGTGCGCTTGCCGGTGACGTCCCGAAGGACAAGCTCTTCGTTCAGGACATGTTCCCGTACCCATCGGGAAGTGGCCTTCACGTCGGTCACCCGCTCGGGTACATCGCGACGGACGTGTTCGCGCGTTTCCATCGGATGCACGGCCGCAACGTTCTGCATGCGCTCGGATACGACGCCTTCGGTCTGCCTGCGGAGCAGTACGCCGTCCAGACGGGTACGCATCCGCGGACGACGACGGAGGCGAACATCGCCAACATGCGTCGCCAGCTGGGACGCCTCGGCCTCGGTCATGATCGGCGTCGATCCCTGGCGACGACGGATGTCGACTTCTATCACTGGACGCAGTGGATCTTCCTGCAGATCTTCAACTCCTGGTACGACGAGGAGCAGCAGAAGGCGCGCCCCATCGCCGAGTTGGAATCGTCGTTCGCCGACGGTTCGCGTGCGCTCGAGGACGGCCGGGAGTGGTCGGCTCTGTCGGCGGCCGAGAAGGCTGCGGTGCTGGATTCGTTCCGCCTCGTGTACGAGTCCAATTCGTTGGTCAACTGGTGCCCCGGCTTGGGTACGGTGCTGGCGAACGAGGAGGTCACGGCCGACGGTCGCAGCGACCGTGGCAACTTCCCGGTGTTCCGGAAGAACTTGAAGCAGTGGATGATGCGTATCACTGCGTATTCGGATCGCTTGATCGACGATCTGGAGTACCTCGATTGGCCGGACAAGGTCAAGACGATGCAGCGCAACTGGATCGGTCGATCGCGCGGCGCCGAGGTGTCGTTCGGCGACATCACGGTGTTCACGACGCGGCCGGACACGCTGTTCGGTGCCAGTTACGTGGTGCTCGCGCCCGAACACGACCTGGTCGACGGTCTGGTGGCTGCCGCCTGGCCCGACGGTGTGTCGGAAATCTGGACCGGCGGCGCCGCGACTCCCGCGGAGGCCGTTGCGGCATATCGTGCCTCGATCGCCGCGAAGTCGGACCTGGAGCGTCAGGAGAACAAGGAGAAGACCGGCGTCTTCACCGGCTCCTACGCGGTGAACCCCGTCAACGGTGAACAGGTCCCGGTGTTCATCGCGGACTACGTGCTCACCGGCTACGGCACGGGCGCGATCATGGCCGTGCCGTCTCACGACCAGCGGGACTGGGAATTCGCCACGAAGTTCGGTCTGCCCATCCGCGAGGTCATCTCGGGCGGAGACGTCACCGAGGCTGCGTACACCGGCGACGGTCCGTTGGTGAACTCCGGCTTCCTGGACGGACTTTCGGTCGACGACGCCAAGGCCGCCATCGTGGAGAAGCTGGAAGCCGACGGTACGGCGACCGGCAAGATCCAGTACAAGCTGCGAGACTGGCTCTTCGCCCGTCAGCGGTACTGGGGCGAACCGTTCCCCATCGTCTACGACGCCGACGGCAATGCGCACGCCCTCCCGGACAGTGTGCTCCCCGTTGAGCTTCCCGAGGTCGAGGACTACGCACCGGTCTCCTTCGACCCGGACGACGCGAGTTCCGAGCCCTCCCCGCCCCTGGCGAAGGCGTCGGATTGGGTGGAGGTGGAACTGGATCTCGGCGACGGGCTGCAGACGTACCGCCGCGACACCAACGTGATGCCGCAGTGGGCGGGTAGCTCGTGGTACCAGCTGCGGTACATCGATCCGACCAATTCGGAGACGTTCGCGGACCCGGAGAACGAGAAGTACTGGACGGGGCCGCGTCCGGACATCCACGGGCCGAACGATCCGGGCGGTGTCGATCTGTACGTCGGCGGCGTCGAGCATGCGGTGCTGCACCTGCTGTACTCGCGGTTCTGGCACAAGGTGCTGTTCGATCTGGGGCACGTCAGCTCGAGCGAGCCGTACCGTCGCCTCTACAACCAGGGCTACATCCAGGCGTATGCGTTCACCGATGCGCGTGGGGTCTACGTTCCGGCCGAGGAGGTCGAAGAACGCGACGGCGGGTACTTCTACCAGGGCGAACCCGTCAATCGCGAGTACGGGAAGATGGGCAAGAGCCTGAAGAACTCGGTCTCGCCCGACGACATCTTCACCGAGTACGGTGCCGACACGCTGCGTGTGTACGAGATGTCGATGGGTCCGCTGGACACGTCGCGTCCGTGGGCGACGAAGGACGTCGTCGGCGCGCAGCGTTTCCTGCAGCGCGTGTGGCGTCTGGTGCTCGACGAGGAGACCGGCGCTGTGCGCGTCACCGACGACAAGCCCACCGAGGACACGTTGCGCGTCCTCAACCGGGTGATCGACGGGGTGGAAGCGGATTACACTGCGCTGCGCGACAATACGGCCGGCGCCAAGCTCATCGAGCTGACCAACCATCTCACGAAGGCGTACCCGGACGGTGCACCGCGCGGTGTCGTGGAGCCGCTGGTTCTGATGCTCGCACCGATGGCACCGCACTTGTCCGAGGAGCTGTGGAAGCTGCTCGGCCACGACCGTTCGCTCGCCCACGGGCCGTTCCCGCGGGTGGAGAAGAAATGGCTCGTCGCGGACACCGTCGACTACCCGATCCAGGTCAACGGCAAGGTCCGTAGCCGCATCTCCGTGCCTGCCGATGCGGCTCCCGCCGACGTCGAGAAAATCGCGTTGGAGGACGAGAAGATCGCAGCCCTGCTGGACGGAAAGGCGCCGACGAAGGTCATCGTCATTCCGGGACGCATGGTCAACATCGTTCTGAAGTAATCCCCCAACTCACATAGACCCATCCTTTGAGGATGAGACTTGCGTTCGGCGGTGTAACAGCGGGCATGGGTGCGCTTTAATCTGTCTCATGTCACGAGTTGGTAAAGGCTTCTTGGTCGGCGTGGTCGCGGCCGTGGTGGTCGGGTCGAGTGCGTTCGTTGCCCAGGCGGATCCGGGGCCCGGGTCGCCGATCCCGGCGAACGATCCGTTCTACAGCTACGACGGGTCTCTCGACGTTGCGCCGGGCACGGTGCTGCGGAGTCGGCCGATGGTGTTCGCAACGCCGACCCTGACCACGCCGATCACCGGGGATCAGGTGCTGTTCCGCACCACCGATCAACAGGGTCGCGGCGCAGTCACCGCGGCGGCCGTTCTGCGACCGCTGATTCCCGGCCCGACCAAGATCGTCTCGTACCACATGGCGTACGACGCTCTCGGATCGCAGTGCGACCCGTCCTACACCCTCAGCGGTGGTGCGACGAGTCCTATTGCCGAGGCGGAGCAGGCAGTGATCGCTGGTTACCTCGCTGCGGGATACACCGTCGTCGCACCGGATTACGAAGGTGAAGAACTGGAGTGGACGATCGGACGACAGTCCGGGTACGCCGCGCTGGACGGTATTCGCGCGGCCGAGCAGTTCCTGCAGGTGCCGACGTCGACTCCCGTTGGGATGATCGGATACTCGGGCGGCTCGGTTCCGACGCAGTGGGGTGCCGAGGTTGCACCGAGTTACGCGCCGGAGCTCAACCTTGTCGGCGTCGCGGCGGGTGGTCTCCCGGTCGACCTCGCTCACAATCTTCCTTACGTCAGCGGAAGCGCGCAGTGGGCGGGTGTGATTCCGGCACTCATCGTCGCGTACCAGCGGGCGTACGGACTGAACACGAGCGAATTCGTCTCGGATTACGGGCTGCAGGTGATGGACCAGGTGGATCAGGAGTGCATCGCGCAGTTCGCCGACGACTACCCCACCCTCACCGATGCAGACATGGTGAAGGCGCCGTACACGTCACTTCTGGATGTGCCGGAGGTAGTCGAGGCGATCAACGACAACATCATGGGCACAGCAGGTAGACCGCGTATTCCGATGTTCTTGGCCGTTGGCCATGCGGATCCGATCGGTGACACCATCATGATCACCGCCGACGTTCAGGCGCTCGCACACCAGTACTGCAGCCAGGGCGTCGACGTCCAGTACTCGCAGTACGACGGGTTGACCCACGGCGAGGCTTTTCCACCGTTCGAGGCCCAGGGACTGCTGTTCATGACCGAGCGGTTCTCGGGGGCGCCGACGCACAGCAATTGCGCCACGATTCCCCCGGGCAACAGCCTCGCGCCGACGCCGGTGCCCTAGAGCAGCGTGGGTAGGACTCCCCCGTCGACTCTGACCGCTGCGCCGTTGGTGGCCGAGGCGATCGGGCTGGCCAGGAATGTCACCATGTTCGCGATTTCGGCCGGTTCGATGAAACGTTGCAGCAGGGACGTCGTGTTGGAGCTCGCGATCGCAGATTTCAGGTCGTCGACGGGGATGGACCGCGCCGCGGCGAGAGCGTCGATGGTCCGTGCTACTCCGTCGGAGTAGGTGGGTCCACCGAGGACCGAATTGACGGTCACAGCAGTGGCTTTCGTGAGCTTGGCCAATCCGTTTCCCAGGGACAGCATCGCGGTCTTGGTCGTGCCGTAGTGGATCATGTCGGCCGGCACGTCGACTCCGGATTCACTGCTGACGAACAGGATTCGTCCCCATCCACGCCCCAGCATGCCGGGCATGAGGCGTCGGGCGAGGCGCACTCCGCTCATGACGTTGACGTCGAAGTATCGCTGCCAGTCGTCGTCGGAGATGTCGGTGAAGGGTGTGAGTTCGAACAGACCGACGTTGTTCACGAGGATGTCGACGTCCCCGAGCCGGTCGACGAGGAGTTCGACGTCGGTGGCCACGGAGAAGTCGGCGACGATTCCGCGGACGGTGGCGTCGGGGGCGTGATGCTGCAGGGACTCGACGGCACGGTCGAGCCGCGCGGTGTCGCGGCCGTTGATCGTCACGTCGACGCCTTCGGCGAGCAGCGACCGCGCGACGGCGTATCCGATTCCTTCGGTGGAACCGCTGACGAATGCCGATTTTCCGGTGAGGTTCATGTCCATGCGTCGATCGTCGTGCACGTCGATCAGCGGCCGATCAGCGCGAACTAGAATCGCAGCGTGAGCGAGCTTCGAATCCGCGTTCTCGGCCCGGTGGAGGCGGAGATCGACGGTACGCCGGTGCGCATCTCGAAGCCGCGTCTCCGCGAGGTGCTCTGCTTGCTGGCGATCGCTCGCGGTAGGACGGTGCAGACGTCGAGTCTCGTCGACGATCTGTGGGAGGACGCACCTGCGGGTGCACTCGGCATCGTGCAGACCTTCGTCGGTGAGCTTCGGAAGATTCTGGAACCGGGGAGGCCGGCGCGCACTCCCCCGACGACGGTGGTGACCAGGGGTTCCGGATACGCACTCGATCTGTCCGCCGACGCGGTGGATCTGTGGCGCGCGGAGCAGCTGCTTTTGGACGACGAGCCCGAGCATGCACTCGAGCAGTGGACCGGACGGGCGTTCCAGGAGTTCGAGGATCGCGCGTGGGCCACGGGGGAACGCGCGCGAATCGCCGAGCTCAGGGCCGGTGCGGTGGAGCGTCTTGCGGAGTCGCGAATCGCCGAGGCCAAGTGGGACAGCACCATTGCGTTGCTCGACCGCCACGTCGACGAGCACCCGTGGCGTGAGGAGGGGTGGCGTCTGTCGGCTCTCGCGTTGTACGGGGCTGGTCGGCAGGGCGACGCTCTCGAGGTTCTGCGTCGTGCTCGCGAGACGTTCGTCCGTGGGCTCGGCCTCGATCCGAGTGATCGCCTGGCAAATGTGGAACAGCGCATTCTGACACGGGATCCGGGGCTGCTCTCTCATGGCAGCTCTGTCCTGATGCAGACCGCGGCAGCGCAGGCGCGCGGCGGAGCGCGATCGCAGATCGAAAGTGCTACAGCACTTCTGCCGCTTCTTGCACAGTCCGGTTCGGTCGACGCCGCCACCGAGCAGCGCGTGGCGACGATCCGTGCTGCCGAGCAGTTCGGTGATCCAGAGCTGACGGCACGCGTCATCGTGGGCTACGACGTTCCGGGAGTCTGGACGCGGTCCGATGATCCGGCGAAATCAGCAGCGATCGTCGAGGCCGCCGACCGGACTCTGGCGATCCTCCCGCCGACGGCATCGACCCGAGTACGGGCACGTCTGCTGGCGACGATCGCGATGGAATCTCGTGGTGTGGACAGCCGGATGGACGAGGCCCGGGAGGCCGAGCGGCTGGCGCGGACCCTCGCCGACCCGGCGCTGCGCTGCCTCGCGCTGAGCGCACGCTATTTACAGACGTGTCGGACAACCGGCCTGGCCCGCGATCGTGAACGCATCGGTGCCGACATCATCGATATCGCAGTGGCTTCCGAGTTGTCCACCTTCGACATCGCCGGTCGATTGATTCGAATGCAAGCGTTGTGTGCGCTCGACGACATCGACGAAGCCTCGGTGGAGGCAGACCTCGTGGACGGAATCGCTGCCAGATTCGATCGCCCCCTCGCGTCGGTGTTCACCGCGTGGTTTCGCTACACCTTCACCGGCGGACCACCTCCGCCCGACGGTGACGAAATGCCTGGATTCCGAATCGGATTGACTGCCATGTCCGCGCTGACCACGGCTCTGCGGAACGACACTGCGCTACCCAGGGGAGACTTCGGCCCCTATGCGCCGTGGGTCGCACCGCTCCTCGCGACCGACGCGGAGGCGTCGGGCATGCTCGAGACGGTCCCCGATCCGCCGCACGATCTGATGGCCGAAATCTGTTGGTACCTCGTCGGTACAGCGGCTCTCCGTGTCGGGCACCACGGCGCTGCTCGACGCGCACACGCGGCGTTGCTCCCTGCCGTCGGCGAGCGTGCGGCGGGATCCGGGGCACTCGATCTGGGCCCGATCGGCCCGTTGATCACGGCGTTGGAGTGACTCCGCGGCAGTAACGCGCCAGCATCATCTCCACTGCTTCGTCGACGACGTGCAGTACGGCATCGTCCTCGGGCGTCCACTGCACCAGCAGCAGGCGCGGCCAGAAGACGTAGTTCGAGATCATTCCGAGGAATTGAGTGGCCGCGAGCTCGGCGTCGTCGAGTCGGATGGTTCCGCGCGCGTTCTCGGCGTCGAGGTACGCCCGAACGGAGTCGAAGTACGGCATCTTTCCGAGGTCGAACTGTGTGCGTCCGAGCTCGGGAAAGCGCGGTACCTCGGCGATGACGATGCGGAAGAGCTTCGCCATACTCGGCTGGGTCAGCAGCTCGGCGTATCCCCGGCCGATGGACGTCAATCCTGCACGGAGATTCCCCGGATGCGGCTCGACTGTGGTGTCGCTCTTGGTGTTCCACGATGCGTCGACGATGGCCTCGAACAGGGCGGCCTTCGTCGGAAATTGTTTGAACAGGGTGGCTTTCGACACGCCTGCTTCGACGGCAACTTTGGCCAGCGAGGTCCTGTCGTATCCGAGGTCGAGAAACAAGCTGGTTGCAGCGTCGACGATCGCGGATCGTTTCTGCTCGGCGACGTCTCGGTGGTACGACGACGATTGTGCGGCCATGTCCCCAGTGTGCCGCATCATGAGGCGAGTCACTTGACTCACCTCTCGGGTCGGCGCTACCGTTCCTACTGGTGAGTCGAGCGACTCACCATACGAGAGGGAGAACATCGTGGGACGTTTCGAGGGCACAACGGTCGTCGTCACCGGAGGGGCTGGAGGACAGGGCGCCAGTCACGTCCGGGCCTATCACCGGGAAGGCGCCAGCGTGGTCGTGGCTGGAATCGCGGAGGACCGCAGTCGCGCGTTGGTCGAGGAGTTGGGGGATCGAGCTCTGTTCGCTCGACTCGACGTCGCCGACGAACAGAACTGGGCGACCGTCGTCGCCGCGGCAGAGCGCCACTTCGGACCGATCTCGGTTCTGGTCAACAACGCGGGAATCCAGAACCCTGCCGCCACCATCGAAAACACCGAGCTCGACGTGTGGGAGCGGGTCCTGGCGATCAACCTCACTGGCCAGTTCCTGGGAATCAAGACGGTCACCCCGTCGATGCGACGAGGGGGCGGTGGGGTCGTCGTCAACATCGCGTCGACCATGGCGCACGGAGGGACCGCGATGTACGCCCCGTATGTCGCGAGCAAATGGGCGTTGCGAGGGCTGACCCGCACTGCTGCATTGGAACTCGGCCGCGACAACATTCGAGTGAACTCCATCCATCCTGGAGTCGTCGCCACGCCGCTCATCACCGAACCGACCGTCGCCGGACAAGCGCCTATCGGCGACTTCTACTCCCCCGATCCCTATGCTGTTCCGCGACTCGGGGAACCGGGAGACATCACCTCGGCACTGCTCTTCCTGACATCGCCGGATGCCGCCTTCGCGACGGGAACAGAACTGGTCGTCGACGGTGGGCTGTTGCTCGGGCCCGCCCTTCCGGCGGAGGAAGCAGCACTTCGATGACGATCACCGCCGACGATATCCACGCAGTTGCCCCGTACGGGGTTCCGCGGTTGCCACGGCTACTCCGATGAGAGTCGGCCGAGGCCGAGTAGTCGTCTCGGTGGACCTTGCCGACGAGTCAGGCAAGTCCTCTGCGCACGTGATTCAGACAGTGCACATTAGTATTTCGTGACGCTGGATATGTCAGAAGAAGCGGTCGACCAGTTCGCCGACGAGGGAGAGATCGCGTGCGTCGGGAATCAGGTACTTGGTGACGGTTCCGCTGATGAACGGGTGCCAGGCGCCGCCGCCGAATTCGTCGGCAACTACCACTGCCTGCCCGACGAACACGCCCGGGAAATGCCGAGCCGCCAGTGTGCCGTTGTGTGCGGCGATGGCCAGGAGTTCCTCGGCGCGGCTGCGGTCGATGACGTCGCCCATTCGTGCCAGGAGTTCGCGGCCCGTGTCGGCGGCCTGCGGACGTGGCTCGGCCGACACCAGGACGAGCTGCCCGACGCTCACGCCTCGGCGCTGGAGTTCGACGGCTATCGCGTGGGCGAGAACGCCGCCGAAGGAGACACCGAGAAGATGCACGGTGCCCGACGCCTGGGCCGCCACGATCTCGTCGGCGTAGAGCGCGGCGAGCGATGTCAGGGACTCGGCCTTGGTGCTGATCGCCTGAACCCCGTACACGGGCCGATCCTCGGCGACATGCTCCACGAGCTCGGCGTAGCAGCTGGTCAGCCCCTCGATCGGGTGGATGCAGAAGACTGGAGCCTGGGTGCCGGTGGTCCGGATGGGTAGAACCGCGGGCGATGCGTAGCTGGTGACCGCAGTGTCGGCGTAATCGGTGAAGGCCAACTTCGAGTAATCGTTCACTACGGTCATGCGGTGCCTCCAGGGTCGAGTCTGTCGGGATGTCTTCAGTGGGTCTCTTGTGCCGCCTGAGGAGTATGTCGCGCATTCAACCAACACTGTTACCCGCGTCACAGACTCGTTATATTACGATTCGGTCGAGCCCCCGAATGACACTGGTGGGATTCGTGATTCATCCAGTGCATCTCGAGTTCGCACTTGTGCAGACGACACGCCGGTGAGGACCTGCACAAGTGCGAATTCGCTGGGTTCAGAACACCCAGTTCTGCAGGACGACGCAGGTGACGGTGCCGCCGAGGATGCTGAGGGCGATGTTGCGGCGCCAGAGGTGCAGGCCGATGGTGACGGTGACGCCGGCGAGGGGTGGGATGCCGTGGGCGGCGCCGGTGAGGTCGATGGAGGACAGGGCGTAGACGGCGAGGATGGCGACGGCGCCGAGGGGCATCCATTTGCCGAGTGAGTCGAGGAGGGCGGATTCTCGGAGGGATGACCGGACGAGGAACGGAATTGCTCTCAGCGAGAATGTGATTCCGACGGCGACGGCCAGGGCGGCGGCGATGTACCAGTAGTCAACCACGCCGGTGCCTGACCATCAGGGCGGCGGTGAACACGCACATTGCAACGACCAGCATCGATCCGGGCGCGAGGAGGTAGCCGATGACGCCTGCGCCGACGGCGAGTCCGAGGGTGACGCGGTCGGGGTTTTCGCGGTAGACGTCGAGGAACAGCACGACGAACAGTGCGGTGAGGACGAAGTCGAGTCCTTCGAGGCCTGAGAGTAGTGAACTTCCGATACCGGCGCCGACGAGGGATCCCATCATCCACGACGAGTGCAGACCCAACTGTGTCCACAGGATTTGTTTGCCCCGTAGGCGCGCGGACGCGAGGGCGAAGGCTTCGTCGCAGAGGGCGAAGATGCTGTACAGCTTCGCCATTCGGCCGTCGACTTGCTGCAAGGGGAAGGTGAGACCGTAGAACAGGTGCCGGGAGTTGACCAGCAGTGTGGTGATCGCGATCGCGGCAAGGGGTGCGGATGCGGCCAGGAGCCCGACCAGGATGAATTCGACGGATCCCGCGAAGAGGACGCCGGACATGATCGGCGCAAGCCACCACGGGAGGTGGTGCGCGGTGACGATCACGCCGAAACCGATTCCCAGAACGAACAATCCGAGCCATACGACGCCTGCGGACCGGGTGGCGTCGCGGAGCGGGGAGCGAACCTGGGTGGGGGCGAGCGTGGTCATGCGGCAATGATAGGAAATCAGGCGAGCGATTTTGTTGCCGCTTCTTGTGTAAAGCGCGAGAGGCGCGCAATATCAGAGATGTGGATGCCATCGATGAACACATTTTGTTGCTGTTGCAGGAGAACGGCAGGTTGACCAATCAGGAGCTGGCGGCACAGGTCGGCCTCACACCGGCGCCGTGCCTGAGGCGCGTCCGCAAGTTGGAGGAGGACGGTGTCATCACGGGGTACTCCGCGATAGTCGACCGAACGCGCATGGGACGGGGGTTCGAAGTCATCATCCATGCGGACCTCGTCGCGAAGGACTTCCGGACGGTTGCCGCATTCGAGGAACGCATGGCCGGGATGTCCGAGGTCGCGGAGTTGCGCAGGATGTTCGGCATCCCCGACTATTTCGTTCGTGTTCGTGTGGCGGACCTTGCAGCGTTCGAAAAATGGCTCACGACACAACTTATGGGCGATCCTGCTATCGCGAGGGTGGACTCGCGTATCACCATGAAAATTCTCAAGTCCGACGCTCCGTGATCTTCGGTGACCTACCATCGTTCGCGTGAGGAAGCTGATTGCGTTCTGTGCGATCGTTGTTGCGGCACTGCTTATCGGGAACGTTCCCGCGCACGCGCAACCGCGTCCGTTGAGGGTGGCGATCGTCGGCGATTCCTTCAGCGCGGGAATCGGCGCCAGCAACGGCTACGGCGGGTACGCCACTCTGCTCGGTGCCAGGGGCTGCTGGGATCTGAATCTGGTGGCACGGTCCGGCAGTGGGTACGCGGCAAGCACCGACCCGTTCGTCAGTGTGCCGCGGGTGGCGGCCGTCGCGACGTCGCTTCCGGACGTGATCATCGTGCAGGGCAGCGGAAACGACCGCGGCGACGGCAGGTTGTTCGCAGCGGCGACGGGCTTGTACCTCACTTATCGCGTGGTGGCGCCCCAAGCGCGGATTGTCGTCGTCGGGCCGACCGGTGCCCCCGATGCCAAACACGGCAACATCGACGAGATCCGACGCCACCTCCGCGATGCGGCTGGGGTGGCAGGCGTGACGTTCCTGGATCCGAAGGCGGAGCGATGGTTGAACCCGGCCACCGACTACGCCCCCGACGGCATACATCCGAACAACAGTGGTCACGCTCGATTGGCGGACCGACTGTTCTCCGCTCTGTCCGGCCTCGGTGTCGCCGGCACCTGTGGTTGATCGGCACGGCTGAGTTGTAGATCGCGCAGCCACACCAGCAGTGACAAGCCGGCGAACACCACTCCGGTCACGCAGACTCCTGTCCAGCCGTGGTGCTTCCAGGCGAGTGTGCCGACGGCCGATCCCACCGAAGCTCCGACGAAGTACGTCGTCATGTAGATCGAGTTGATGCGCGCCCGTGCTTCCGGTTCCAAGGCGTAGACGACGTTCTGATTGCTGACGTGCACGCCTTGCAGTGCCAGGTCGACCAGGACGAAGGCAAGCACGAACACCAGCCAGACGTGGCTTCCGATCATGAACAGCGGCCACACGGCAATCAGCAGTACGACGCCGATTCCGGTTCCCCACTGAACCAGTCCGCGGTCGGCCAGACGACCGGCGACCGACGCCATCAGCGCACCGGCCACGCCGGCGAGCCCGATCAGCCCGATCTGAGCTGCGGAGAAGCCGAATTCGGTGGTGAGCAGCAACGTCATCGTCGCGAACACCGCGCTGACCGACGCGAAGGACAAGGCACCGAGGGCGGATCGAACACGTAACCGGGGGTACCGACGGACGAGCACGCCCATCGACGCGAGCGCGGGCAGGTAGGACACGCCTGCTGTCCCCGAATGTCGCGGCAGTACCCGCCACAGGCCCGCTGCCGCGATCAACATCAGGACCGAAGCCAGCCGGTACACCCCCTGCCATCCGGTCACGTCGGACAGTAGGCCGGAGATGCTGCGGGCCAGCAGAATTCCCGTCAGCAAACCGCCCATCACGATGCCGACGACTCGGCCCGACTCCGACGGGTCGGCCATCGAGGCGGCGAACGGAACGATGACCTGCGCGGCAACGGAGAACAATCCGGCCATGGCCGTCCCGACGAGCAACCACGAGAGTCCGGGCGAGAAGCCGGCGAGTGCCTGTCCGACTGCGGCCAGCACCATCAGTCCGACGCTGAGCTTCCGTCGATCGACGACATCGCCGAGCGGGACGAGGAACAGCAGACCGAGTGCGTAGGAGATCTGTGCGACGGTGACCGACACTGCGGCCGCGGACTGCGAGACTCCGAAGTGTTCGGCGATGAGGTCGAGCAGTGGCTGGTTGAGGTAGTTGCCGCCGGCGCTCAGTCCCGTTGCCACCGCCATGAGGGCGACGACGGGAGTCCCGATCCCGGTTTTGTTCGACGTTGTCGTGTTCACGGGTACAGCCTTCTCCTGATCGATCATGCTGTCCAATAGATCGATCAGCACCATTGATCGCGCCAAACGATAGATTGTGGGGGTGGAACTCCGTCACATCCAATATGCCGTCGCGGTAGCCGAGGAACAGCATTTCAGCCGAGCTGCCGCGCGCCTGCACGTCGCGCAATCCGCTTTGAGCAGTCAGATCCGCGACCTCGAGCGAGAGCTCGGCGTCGAGCTGTTCACCCGCACCAGCCGTAGCGTCACCGTCACCAAGGCGGGCCAGATCTTTCTCGAACGCGCTTACGGCGTGCTGGGTGCGGTGGCGCGCCTCGTCTCGGACGTGTCACCGTCGAACACCGAGGTTCGACGCCTCCGCGTCGGGATGATCGTTCCCCTGACCCGGGTGGATGTGGTCGCGGCCGTCGCCGCGTTGGGGACCTCGCACCCCAACACGACGGTGTCGTTGTTGCCGAGGGGCAGCGCGGATACCGTCGCAGGGGTCGCCGACGGTTCCCTCGACGTGGGCATCATCGGTCTCGCGCCGGGGCGGACGCACGTCGGTCTGACGTCGACTGCGCTGTGGACGGAGAAGCTGTCGTTGTTCGTCTCTCCCCGTCACGAGTGGGCAGGCAGGTCGACGGTGCGCCTGGCCGAACTGGGCGGAGTGCCGATGATCGACCGGCCCGCGGGGAGCGAAGCCCGCATGCAGACCGATCACGCGTTCACGCAGTCCTCCGTCGAGCGGGGCCCGGTCATCGAAGCAGACTCGGCGGAACTCGTCACCGGGCTGGCGGAGGCGCAGCTGGGTGTCACACTGCTGCCGTCGTCACTGGCCGAGTTGTTTCCTCGGCTTCATCGGATCGACGTGGTCGACGCACCGACGCGCACCGTCTCGGTGATCACCCACCCCGAGCACATCACTTCGGTGACAACAGCGTTCACCGAGCTCCTGCTGAATCAGGCGTCCTGAGTCCGGATCCGGGGGTAAGTGCCGTCGCCCAGGTTCGGGTCCGGCAGAACACCGTCGGGATCGATGAGCGCGACGTCTCGGCCGTCGAGCGCTATGCGTCGCATACCCTCGAGAGTCATTCGTCGGCCGACGTCGGAGAACCGGTTCACCCGGGATACATCGAAAACGACTGTGCCCGAGGATGTGTCGCGGGACAAGGCGTCGAGCAGCATCTCCGCGCCACCGAACTGTACGACGCCCTGCAGCTCGATTGTCGATTCGCCATCCTCGTCGCGGATGCTCCGCAGGACCGACGAACCGTAGGGTTCGACGTCCATCAGATGCATGCCCATGTCGTCGGACAGCCGCTCGAAGACCTTCACGCCGCGGACGCTGTTGCCGTGCGAGTCGAGTCTCGGCGACAGGACGCCGATGCCCACCTGGCCCGGAAGTGAACCCAGAAGGCCGCCTGCCACACCACTTTTCGCGGGAATGCCCACCGACGTCAACCAGTGGCCGGCGGCGTCGTACATGCCCGCTCCTGCCATGACCGACAGGGTCTGCCGGGCGACCGCCCTGCTGACGACCTGTTCACCGGTCGTCGGGTGAACTCCGCCGGACGCCAGCGTGGCGCCCATCAGCGAGAGGTCTCGGACCGTGACGTTGATGGAGCACTGCGTCGTGTAGCCCTCGACGACGGCATGGGCCTCGTCGGGCAGAATTCCGTAGTTGCGCAGCATGTGCGCGATGGCGAGGTTTCTGTCCGCAGTGTCCAGCTCGGACCGGCAGACGGACTCGTCGACGGACAACTGTCGTCCGGCGAGGGTCGAGAAGAAACTCAGTGCGCGAGAGGTTCTTTCGTCGACCGACGAACCCAGCAGAGAATGTGTGGCGATGGCGCCTGCATTGATCATCGGGTTCTTCGGCCGGCGAGTGTCACCTTCGAGGGACAGCTCGTTGAACGCCTCGCCCGACGGCTCCACGCCGACCGTGTCGAGCACTGCGTCGAAGCCCCGGTCGGTCAGCGCGGCCGCGTACGCGAACGGCTTGGAAATCGACTGGATCGAGAACTCGGTCTCGTCGTCGCCGACGGAATGAGTCCGGCCGTCGACCGTCGTCACCGCGATTCCGAACACGTCGGGGTTCGCGTGCGCGAGATCGGGAATGTAGTCCGCGACCTCGCCGTCCGTAGTGCTCGACAGGCTGTCCAGTACTTCCCGCAGGTAATCGGGAACAGGTGACTTCACGGTACGAAATTTAGCACCGGGTCACCGGGCGACGCTCAGACAGCGCCCATGTCTGCGGACAACCAGTGCCGAGGTTCGAGGTAGAACGCGACGTGCTCACCCAGGGTCTTCTCGAACTCGAGGTATCCCTCCACCTTGTCGGGAGCGAGGTAGCGGCTCGCCATCTCTCGCGACTTCTCCTCGCTGCCCGGCTCTTCGCGGAGCAGAGGCCCGTCGATCGAGACGTAGCGGATGGACGGCTCCGTACGCTCGACCATCAAGCTGAATCGTCCTGCGGCACGGATTAACTCGGCCTTCTTGGAAGTCTTCCCGGTGAGCACCCAGGCTTCGCCGCCGGGGGTGTACTGGTACCAGATGGGTACGGTCAGAGGACCTCGATCGTTGCCGGCGAAGACCGACAGGGCCGCGATGTGCGGTTCGGACAGAAACTCTTCTCGTTCCGATTTCGACAGTGGCATGCGCTCAGTTTAGGTCCGTCACTCCAGCTCGTCGAAGGGTTTCGCATACCGAAAGCTCCCGTTCACCGGGCCTGCGCTGAGCTGGAGAGCCTGAAAGAAGTGGCCCCACGCGGGGTCGGGTGATTCGACGCCGACATCGGAGCCCGCGCGAAACCCGAACCGGCTGTAGTACCCGGGGTCGCCCAGCAGAGCCAGCACCGGGATGTCGACTGCCTCCGACGCGCCGATCAGCGCGTACATCAACGCTGTCCCGACGCCGGTGCCCTGGAACTCCGGGAGCACGGCGAGCGGCCCGATCCCGACCCCGAAGTCGACGCCGCGGCTACCGATGACGTACCCCACGATCGTCCCGTCCACGACCGCCAGCAGCGACAACTCGGGGACGTACCCGTCGGCGAACAGCTTCTCGGTCAACCCGACTTCGACAGGTTCGGTGTCGTCCTGGCGGAATGCTGCCCGCACGACGCCGAGGATGGCCGGGCGGTCGGCTGGACGTTCGCGTCGAATCATCACCGCCCGAGTATGATCGCCGTTCATCGGTGGTCCGATCACTCAGCGGGGAATCGGCTTGAGGACGATGTCGGTCGGATGAGCGTCGGCCGGTGTGTCGACCGCATTGCGGACTGCCTGTGCGACGGTGGATGCCCGCAGGAACTGCGACGGCTCGTAGTGATCCCCTTCGTGTTCGACGATCGCCTTCTGCATGTCCGTGTCGATGCGTCCGGGGTGAATCGATGTGACCCGAAGCGCCGGCTCCTCCGCGCGCAACGCGTCGCCGAATGCCCTCAACGCGAACTTCGACGCGGCGTACGCGCCCCACCCCGGATTGACGCGCAGACCCGCCCCGGAATTGATCAGCACCACGTGGCCGCCCGCCCGTCGCAACGCCGGCAGAAGAGCCTTCGTCAGGGACACGACCGCGAGAACATTCGACTCGTACTGGGCGCGCCAATCCGCAATCGAGGACTCGGCAACCGTCCCCAGCGCCGCAACGCCTGCATTGTGCACCAGCACGTCGAGAGACTCGATGCCCTCCGCCGCCCTGGCCACAGCGTCGTGATCGAGAAGATCCACCGGCCACGGCGTCGAACCCGGCAGTTCCGACGCAATCGACGCCAGCGAGTCCGCCGACCGTCCGCCCAGTCGAACCTCGTGATCCGACGCCAACACCCGGGCAATCTCCGCCCCGAGTCCCCGGCTCGCACCCGTCACCAGTGCAGTGGAAGTCATACCTCCACCTTAGATCCGTGCCCTGTGTCGGACCGAACGTGACGTTCGGTCACTTGGAGTGACCGAACGGTTCATTCGGTCCGAAAAAAGGCCTCAGTCGAATGTCATGCCTGCTTCGGCGGCCATGGCCATGGTGGTGCTGCCGCCGTCGAGGGATTCGCGGATGATGTCGGCGTGGCCGGCGTGCTGGGCGATTTCGCGCAGGATGTGGAGCAGGGTGAACCGTGCCGATTGCCATGCGCGTTCGGGAGCCCAGGGTGCCGTCGGGAGTGGGATTTGGGCGTCGAGGTCCATGGTGGCGAGTGCTGTTTCGGTGTCGGCGGCGACGCGTGCGAGGTCGTCGATCAGTCCGGCTACGGTGTCGTCGGGGCCCATGACGTATTCGGTGCCCATGCGGGACATGTCGAATTCTGCGTTCTCGTCCATGTCCGCGATGGTTTTCATCCAGCCGCGCTCGTTGCTGACGACGTGGTGGAGCAGGCCGCCGAGGGTCAGTTCGCTGACGGTGGTTCGGGTGCGGGCCTGGTCGTCGGTGATGCCGGTGACGGTGTAGAGGAAGTTCTTGCGCTGATCGGCGAGCATTCGGGCGATGTCGGCTTTTTCACCGGTGAGAGTCATGGTGTTCCCTTTCGTTGCTGGTGAGAACGACACTAGAGACGATTGCGGACAGTTACGGTCCTGAAAAGAACTCGAGTCTCGATGGGCGGAAAGTACGGAGGGGTCGCAAACTAGAGGGATGGGCGACCGTGGATTCACTTCGACACAACTGGCCGCGCGGGCTGCCTACCTTCTGCGCGGCAACGATCTGGGCACCATGACGAGCGCCGCACCGAAGCTCTATCCACACATGTGGAGCTGGGACGCGGCGTTCGTGTCGGTCGGGTTGGCGCCTCTGAGCGTGGAGCGGGCGGTCGTCGAGCTGGACACGTTGTTGTCGGCGCAGTGGAAGAACGGGATGATCCCGCACATCGTCTTCGCCAACGGCGTCGACGGCTACTTCCCGGGTCCGGCGAGGTGGGAAACGTCGGAACTGGCGGTGCACGCTCCGTTGGGGCCGCAGACGTCGGGCATCACTCAGCCACCCGTCCATGCGATCGCGGTGCAGAGAATCCTCGATCATTCCCGTCGTCACGGCCGCACCACCAGAGCGGTTGCGGAGGAGTTCCTCGACCGGCGGTGGGACAACCTGGTGCGGTGGCATCGCTGGCTGGCCGAGGCGCGCGACATTGCGGACAACGGCCGCGTCACCCTGTTTCACGGCTGGGAATCCGGGATGGACAACTCGCCGCGGTGGGACGCGTCGTATCTGGGTGTCGTGCCCGGGGAGATGCCGCCGTTCGTGCGCAAGGACGACACGGTCGTGACGGACGCGTCGCAGCGGCCGAGCAATATCGAGTACGACCGCTACATCTGGCTCGTCGAGGAGATGAAGCAGGCGGGGTACGACGACGCTGCGCTCAAGGAGAAGATGAGCTTCGCTGTCGAGGACGTGTTCGTCAGCGCGATCTTCGCCATGGCGTGCGATGTGTTGGCGACGATCGGCGAGGAGCATTCGAAACCGAATTCCGATGTCCGCGAGTTGCGTGGGTGGGCCGAGAAGTTCCGCAAAGGTGTCATCGCCACGACGGACAGTCGGTCGGGTGCCGCACGCGATTACGATCTGCGGGCTCGGCGCTGGATCACCACCGACACCATCGCGATGTTCGCGCCGCTGTTGTGCGGTGGATTGCCGCGTGAGCAGGAACGGACGCTGCTGCGGCTGTTCGAGGGAACACGGTTCTGTGGGCACCCCGACCTTCGCTACGCGGTACCGCCGTCGACGTCACCGGTGTCACGGGACTTCCGCCCACGCGAATACTGGCGCGGCCCGGTGTGGCCGGTCATGACGTGGTTGTTCTCGTGGGCGTTCTCGCGGCGCGGCTGGGCGGAGCGTTCGCTGGACCTGCGTGAGGAAGGCTTGCGGCAGGCCAGCGACGGCACGTTCGCCGAGTACTACGAGCCGTTCACGGGTGAGCCGCTCGGCAGCATGCAGCAATCCTGGACTGCTGCAGCAGTTCTCGACTGGCTCGGCTGACTCACATCGGCGGTTACCAGCGCGCCAACGGACGGATGTCGTCACCGGAGAAGTGGTTGATGTCCGTGGGTGCATCGATGCCGGGGATTCGGCCGTTGTCGGTGTATTGCCAGAACAACCAGTTCGTCCACCCGCCGGGGAGTGGTCCGAGGGTGTCGTTGTAGTCCGCGATCCACAGTGGATAGTGGTTGAACTCGTGGGTGTCCGCCATCGCGGTGCGCCAGAAGTTCGGGTAGGTGTAGATGATCGGCTGACGTCCGGTGAGCGCATGCACCGTGTTCAGGTACCTGTGGGTCCAGTCGATGAGGTGCTCGGGCGGCAGCCCGTGGGAGTGTTCGAGGTCCAGCACCGGTGGCAGATCGCCCGGTCCGTTGATCCCGAGCACCACCGTCGAGTAGTAGGCGGCCTGCGCTTCCGGTGAAAGCCGTACGTCCGCGTAGTGATACGCGCCGCGGGCTACTCCGGCTGCTCGCATGACGAGGCAGTCCTGCACGAAGTACGGGTTGATGTAGTCGAGACCTTCGGTTGCCTTCACCATCGCGAAGTCGTGGCCGGACCCTCGTACTCGGTGCCAGTCGATCTTGGTGCCGTCGATGTGTTGCCACGAGGACACATCCGGCCCCTGCGCTCCCAGTGTCTGCGGGTTGGCCGACGCCACCGCGGGCATGCCGCAGATCAGTGCGCCGGTGATGACGAGGGTTTTCAACGCACGTGTCATGCTCACAGCTTTCGTCGAGTACGGATTTTGCGCGAACGTGGAACGGCTCAGCCGGCCAGCGCCCGTTCCAGGGTCGGCCAGGATGCGCGGAGCGCGTCCTGCCAGTACAGCCATGAGTGTGTTCCTGGATGCCCCAGGTCGAACTGCGCTGGAATACCCAGTTCACCGAGCCGCTGCTGCAGCCGTTCGGCGCATCCGTTCGCGACGGCTTCGATCACCCCACCCAGCAGAATCTGCTCCTGCAGCGGGGGTGAACCGACCGGGCGCACGGCGTTCGGCATCTCGTGCGGCCCGGGCAGCCCGGTGGCGTTGGAGACGAACAGCTCCAGACCACGCAACCCCTCGGCGTTGACGTACGGGTCGTGCTCGACCCAGCGAGGATCACCGTCGGGACCCCACATGTTGTCGGTGTCGCCTTTGCCGCGTACGGCGATGAGAGTGCGAATGAAGTTGCGTGCTACTGGATCCGATGTCTGCGCGCACCCGCTGTACGACGCCACCCCGCGGTAGAGGCCGGGTGCCTGGATCGCGAGATCGAGGACGCTGCCGGCGGACATGGACAAGCCACCGATCGCGTTGACGCCGTTGGCCCCGAGTGCGTCGTCGAGGACGGGCGGCAGTTCCTCGGTCAGGAAGGTCTGCCATTTGTTCCGTCCGAGACCGGGATCGTCGTGCTCCCAGTCGGTGTAGTAGCTGAGGTAACCACCGACGGGGATGACGACGTTGACGTTCTTGTCCGCGAAGAACTCCGGCATGTCGGTCTGCTTCAGCCAGTTCGCGCCGTCCTCGCCCCCGCCTGCGCCGTTGAGCATGTACAGCGTCGGCCGCGGTGCCGAGGTGTCCGCGGGTCGGAGGACCTGCAGTGGGATGACGCGGTCCATCGACGCCGAGTAGACGTGCACATCCCATCGTCGATCGCTGATCTTCTCGATGTGGTCGACGGAGCTCACGGCGCCGGGCGCCTCGGGTTGGGCGAACGCGACCGACGTCGGTCCCATCAGGACAGCGGCGGCGACGATCACGAGGGCTCGCCGGAGAACTACCTTCATGCGCGGACCTCGAGGTGCCGTGCGACGAGCGGGCCGACTGCGCGCAAAGCGGACGGCGACGTCATCTGCCAATGCGAGTGCGACACCGAGAAGTTCGAGATGTCCCCGGTCACGTACGGGTGCCACGTCGCGAGTCCGTGCAGTTCCTCGTGGCCGGCACTGACGAACAGGATGTCACCGTCGTAGACGCCGGGGGTGTGCCCGACGGCCAACTCGTGGTTGTGTCGTGCGGCGGCGATCAGCCGTTCCACTTCGTGTGTCTCGATTATGCCCGATCCTGCGACGAGGGACGGGAGCGAATCGAGGCGGATGCGCTGCCCCCCGGCCGGTCCGAATCCGTCGATACCGGGCATGGCGATTCCGACGGCGTCGAGCAGGTCTGCCGCGGGAAGCTCTGTCTCCCAGACATCCTGGTTCTGCACTGCATGGCTGTCCAGCAGCACCAGAGAGCCGACGGTTTTGCCCTGGGCCCGGAGGCGGACGGCCATGGCGTGGGCGATCGTTCCGCCGAGTGACCATCCGAGCAAGTGGTAGGGGCCGTTCGGCAGGATCTTCTCGATCTCGTCGATGTAACGCTGTGCGAGTGCGTCCAGGCTGTTCGGCAGGTCGGACGGAGCTGGGGTCTGGATGCCGTAGATCGGCCGGTCGGTGTACTTGTCGAATCCGTTGTAGCACCAGGACAGTCCGACGATCGGGTGGATGCAGAACAGCGGCACCCCGTCACCGGTGGTGCGGATCGGGAACACCACGTCGAACGACGAGCTGCCGTCGGATCCGGAGTCCAACAGTGTCGCAATCGATTCCGGTGTAGGTTCGGCGAGCAGTGCCTGCAGGGACAGAGCGGTGCCGGTCGATGCCCTCAGCTTGCTGAGCACACGCATCGCCGTGAGCGAGGACCCGCCTCGTTCGAAGAAGTCGTCTGTCACCGAGATGTCGTTCACTGCCAGTACCTCCGAGAATGCTTCTGTGACGAGCCGTTCGGTCGCCGTGGACGGGAGTCTGTTCGGGCCGGCGTCGCGGCCGAAGTCGGGTGGTGGAAGCGCACCGACGTCGAGCTTTCCGGTCGGTGTGCGAGGGACGGTCGTCAGATACGTGACGGACGCCGGAATCATGAATCCGGGCAGCCGTTTCCGCAGGTAGCTGCGCAGCGCGTCACCCTGCACCGCGTCACCCTGCACCGCGTCTCGGTCGCCCAGGACGTACGAGACGAGGACCGTCTCTCCCGACGGCATGCCATGGCCGACGGTCACCGCGAAGTCGACACCGGGGTGAGTCGACAGTGCGGCGTCGATCTCACCGAGCTCGATGCGGAACCCGCGAATCTTGATCTGCGTGTCGCTGCGTCCGCTGTATCGGAGCCGACCGTCGGGTGTGCGACGAACGATGTCCCCGGTTCGGTACATGCGGCCGCCGCTGACCGGATCCGCCAGGAATCGTGTCGACGTCAACCCTGCCCGGCCGTGATAGCCACGTGCGACGGCGGGGCCGCCGACGTACAGCTCGCCGGGGACGCCGTCGGGCACCGGGTGGAGGCGTCCGTCGAGAACGTGAGCGACGAGGCCCGCGACAGGCCTGCCGATGTCGATCGGGGCGTCGGCGGTGATCTCGCCGAGTGTCGATATGTCCGTGGCTTCCGTGGGTCCGTAGCCGTTCACCATGATTCGGCCCGGCGCCCACCGGGCGATCAGCTCGGGGCTGCACGCCTCGCCGCCGACACAGACGACCTGCACGGTGTCCAGGTCGCTCGGATCGAGCGTGGACAGGGTGGATGGAGTCGTCAACGTGTGGGTGACGGACTCGTCGCGCAGGAACGCGGCCAGTTCTTCGCCGCCCAGAATCTCCGGTGGGGACACCACCAGCGTTGCGGCTGCGGACAGCGCGGACACCATCTCCCCGACGGCCATGTCGAAACTCGGTGAGGTGTTGTGCAGGAACCGCGACGACTGTTCGATGCGGTGAATTTCGCGCCTGGACTCGGCGAGGTTCGCGAGCCCGCGGTGCGAGACGACGACTCCCTTGGGCAGGCCGGTGGAACCGGACGTGTAGATCATGTACGCCGCACTGTCGAGTCCGGCGACGCCGTTCAGCTCCTCCGCTGCGACGGCGTGACGCGGTGCCCGCTCCACTTCGCTGTTGATCTCCGGGTCGTCGAGTTCGAGCCAGGTGATATCTCCCGGCAGCGCACTGCGGTGCGAGGTGAGCGTGATTCCCATGACCGCTCCGGAATCGGAGACCATGTGCTGCAGTCGATCCCGCGGATATGCGGGGTCGACGGGCACGTACGCGGCGCCGGTCTTCGTCACGGCCCAGACGGTCAGAACCGAATCCAACGAGCGGGGAAGCCCGATCGCGACGACGGTCTCGGGGCCGATTCCGTATCCGAGTAGTACCCGGGCCAGTCGGGTCGACGCGTCGTCGACCTCGCGGTAGGTGTGGTCCTCCCCGTTCCATCGGATGGCGACTCCGTCGGGATTCTGCGCGACGGCCTGTCCGATCAACTGCGTGAGCGTACGAGGGCTGACGGCATCGCGGCCGCGGACCGGTTCGTGTTCGCGCGGGCCGAGGATGTCGATGTCGCCGACGGCCTGCGTCGGGTTCTCCACTGCTGCCGTGAGAATCCGAGCGAACCGGTCCACGAAGCCCTCGATGGTTGCGGCGTCGAACAGGTCGGTGCTGTAGCGCAGGGAACCACCGAGGCCGCCTGCCGTCTCCCGGAGTGTCAGCGCGAGATCGAATCGCGTGACGCCGGATTCGTACGGGAATTCCGAGACGGTGAGGCCGGGTAGTTCCAGCATCGACGGCCGATCCGGTTCGAACGCCAGCAGCGCCTGGAACAGCGGGGAGTGGGACGTCGCGCGGGTCGGACGCAGTGTTTCCACGACCTGCTCGAACGGCACGTCGGCGTTCTCCAGTGCTTCGAGGTTGGTGCTGCGCACCCTGTCGAGGAGATCGGCGAAGCTTTCCGCCGGCCGAATCTCGTTGCGCAGAACGACGGTTCCGACGAACATGCCGACGACATCGTCGAGGCTGCCTGCGCTTCGACCCGCCACAGTGGTGCCGATCGGGATGTCGGTGGTACCCGACAAGCGGGCCAGCAGGACTGCGTACGCCGCGCCGACGACCATGAACACCGAGGCGCTGTGGCGATGGGCAAGCGACTTGATCGCCGACGCTACGGCGGGGTCGATGTCGAACGCCACCTCGGCACCGCGTTGCGACGAGACAGCAGGCCGCGGCCGGTCCGTGGGCAGATCCAGGACGTCGGGTAGCCCGTCCAACCGGGTACGCCAGTAGTCGAGCTGCGTGGACAGGACGGACTCGGGATCGTCCGCGGAACCCAGAACGTTCGACTGCCAGAGTGCGAAGTCCGCATACTGCACCGGCAGCGGTTCCCACGGCGCGGGCGCGCCGTGTGTTCGGGCCGCGTACGCGGTGACGACGTCGCGGGCGAGCGGGCCCATGGACAGTCCGTCCGCCGCGATGTGGTGAACGACGAGAAGCAGTACGTACTCGGTCGGGGACGTGCGGAGAACACTGCCGCGCAGCGGCACTGCTGTTGTCACGTCGAATCCGCGATTGAGTACCGCTGCCGCCGAGGCCAGGACGGCCGATTCGTCGATGTCCTGAGGCGTGAGATCGAGTTCGACCTCGTCGGCCGGAAGAATCACCTGATGGGGGTCTTCGGAGACGGGATAGACGGTCCGAAGCGATTCGTGCCGATCGAGTACGTCACGCAGGGCTGCGGCCAACGCATCCGCATCGAGGTCTCCACTCAACCTCACGGCGAACGCGATGTTGTATGCCGCCGAGGCCGGTTCGGCCTGGTTCAACAACCACATTCGGCGTTGCGCGGCAGACAACGGGATCACGTCGGGACGCGGTCCCGGGCGCAGCGCAGGCAGCGCCGACGATTCGGAGGCGTCGATCGTCACTGCCAGCTGCGCAGGCGTCGGGGCTTCGAACAGCGCGCGCACAGGCAGTGTCCGTCCGACCCGCTCGTTGACGTGCGCCATGACTCGCGTGGCGACGAGTGAGCTTCCTCCGAGGTCGAAGAAGTTGTCGTCCACACCGATGCGTGGAACGCCGAACACCGCCCCGAACACCTCGGACACGATCGTTTCCGTTGGCGTTCGAGGAGCGAGAAACTCGCGGGTCGCGAACACCGGCTCCGGCAACGCGGTGCGGTCGGTCTTTCCGGTCGGCGTGCGCGGCACCTCGTCGATGATCGTGACGGCCTGCGGCACCATGTGGGACGGCAGCGACCGTCGCGCGTGCTCGACGACGTCGGAGGGATCTGCATGTACTCCCGACACCGCGTCGGAGACGACGATGTAACTCACCACACTGTCCGCGTGAACGATCGACACCGACTGTTCGACGCCGGGGTGGCGGGTCAGGACGGCGTCGACCTCACCGAGTTCGATGCGGAACCCGCGGATCTTGACCTGGTGGTCGATGCGCCCGTGGTACTCGAGGGCGTCGCCGACGCGCCGCACGCGATCGCCGGTGCGGTACAGCCGATGCCCGCGCGGGTCGAACGGGTTGGCGACGAAGGCCGTCGCCGTCGTTGCGGGGTTGCCGTGGTAACTCCGGGCGAGAGCGCCTCCGCCGAGGTAGAGCTCGCCGACTGTTCCCGTCGGCACCGGATGCAGGCGCGCGTCGAGCACGTATGCGTCGACTCCTCGTATCGGGGAGCCGATTCGGATCGGCGCGTCGGCGATCATCGGGTCGGACATCGTCGCGACGACGGTGCTCTCCGTCGGACCGTAAGCGTTGAACAACGCCACCCGATCAGCCCAGGTGGAGATCAGATCCGGGCCGCACGCTTCTCCGCCGACGACGAGGACGCGGAGGTTCGGTACCGAATCCGGGTCGATCGTTGCGGCAGCGGCGGGCGTCAGGAACGCGTGGGTGACGCCGTCGAGTGCGGCTGCGAGCTCGGCGCCACCGTAGATCTCGGGATCGGCGATGTGCATCGTACTGCCGCTGCCGATCGCCAGGAGCAGTTCGAGGATCGACGCGTCGAAACTGGGTGAGGCGAAATGTAGTGTTCGACTGTTCTTGTCGAGACCGAGACGCTCGACCAGTTCTGCACCGAGGTTGGCAAGACCGGCATGGGTGACCGACACACCTTTCGGCGTTCCGGTGGATCCGGAGGTGTAGATGACGTAGGCCGGATGGTGGGGGCTCAGTGCGCTGTTGCGTTCGCGGTCGGTGATGGGAAACGCCGAGCCGAGAGTCGGATCGAGCTCGTCGGGACGAATCCAGTCGACACCGGCCACCTCCGAACCGAAGCTTCCGTTTGTTTCCGAGACACCGTTTGTTTCCGAGATACCGTTGCTGTCCGAGATACCGTTGCTGTCCGATATACCCAGGCGTGCACCGGAATCGGCGACGATGTGCAGGATCCGGTCGAGCGGGTAGCGCGGGTCGACGGGCACGAACGCGGCGCCGGTCTTGGCCACCGCCCACAGCATCGTCATCGCGGTGATGCCGCGCGGCAGCGCGATCGCCACCGCGGTCTCGGGGCCTGCTCCGCGCGCGATGAGCTGACGGGCGATGCGCGTCGATGCGTCGTCGAGCGCCGGGTAATCGATGGACACGCAGCCGGAGACCATTGCGGTACCGCCGGCGGACGAGACGACGGCTGCGGACAGGGCATCGGGCAGCGTGCGGTGTCGCAGAGACGGCGTACCGCGAAGCGGGTCGACGGACACCAGGTCGATGTCGCCGACGATCGTCCGAGGATCGGCGACCACTGCGTCGAGGATCGTCCGGAACAACTCGGTGAAGGATCGAGCGGTACCGGCGTCGAAGAGGTCGGTTGCGTAGGTGAGGGTTCCGGACAGATCCTCCGAGTCGAACGCCAGCTGCAGATCGAACTTCGCCACTGCGCCGACCGGCGCGAGAGGGGCGACCGTCAGCTCGGGCAGCTCGACCGTCGGCACCGGATCCTCGAGGGACAGCATCACCTGGAACAGCGGATGATGCGCGGTGGACCGGACCGGGGTGAGCTCCTCGACGACGCGATCGAAGGGGATGTCGGCGTTGCCGTAGGCAGCCAGGTCGCGGTCGCGTACCGACGCGAGAAGATCGGCGAACGGCACGGCCGGATCCACGTGCGACCGCAGAGTCAGCGTGCCGACGAACATTCCGACGAGATCGTCCAGGGCCCGGTCTCCACGGCCTGCCACCGGTGTTCCGACGGTGATGTCGGACGTTCCGGACACTCTCGCGAGCATGATTGCCAACGCAGCATGGAGAACCATGAACTCGGTGGCACCGGACTGCCGTGCAAGCTCGCTCAGTGCGCGTCGGGTGTCGGGGGCCACCGAGAACGCGACCGTCTCGCCTCGATGCGATGCGGCCGGTGGCCGAGGCCGATCGATCGGCAGCGGCAGGTGATCGGCGATACCTGCGAGTTCTTCTCGCCAGAAGGACAATTGACGCGATGCCACGGATTCCGGATCCTGCTCGGAACCGAGCGACTCGATCTTCCACAGCGTGTAGTCGGTGTACTGAACCTCGAGGGGCGGCCACTTAGGTGTTGAACTTCGGGGTGTCGAACCTGGGCCTGCAGTTCCGGCGGCACGTGCGGTGTAGGCGATCATCACGTCACGTGCCAGGGGCCGCATGGACCATCCGTCGGCCGCGATGTGATGGGTGACGACGACGAGCACGTGATCGTCTGCGGCGAGACGCAGAATCGCCGCGCGCACGGGTGGTCGTTCGGTGACGTCGAAGCCGCGGACCGCGAGCCCTGCCACGGCGCCCGACAACCCACTCTCGGTGGTGTTCGCGATGCTCACGTCGAGGAAATCCGAGTCGACGACGACCTGACGGGGGCCGACCGTCGCAGTGGTCTTCCCGGGCTCGGAGTCGGGGTAGAACGTCCGAAGCGCTTCGTGACGGTCGACGACGTCGAACACCGACTCGACGAGTGCGTCGGCGTCGAGCACACCGGTCAGCCGGACGGCACCGGCGATGTTGTACGCACCCGAGGCCGGGTCGAACCGGTTGAGCAGCCACATCCGGTGCTGATTGGGGGCGAGTGGAACGTGCGCCGGCCGAACCTGTGGGACGAGCGCGGGACCGCCACTGCCGCGGGACATGCGGCTCAGCCGGCTCGTCAGGCCGCGGACCGTCGGTTCCTCGAACAGGTCTCGGACACCGAGATCGGCGTGCAGTTCCGCGTTCATGCGCGCTACCACCTGCGTGGCGGTCAGCGAGTTGCCGCCGAGCTCGAACCAACTCGCCGTCACACCGACGCTGTCGATTCCCAGCACGTCGGCGAAGATCTGCGCGACGGCCGTCTCGGCCGCACCGTCGGGTGCGACGTCCTCGGCCTGGCCGACGGACGGCTCGGGCAGGGCAGTTCGATCGAGTTTTCCGTTGCGGCCCAATGGCAGACGAGCCAGTGGCACGTACACCGTCGGAACCATGAACGCGGGTAGTTCGGCGTCGGCGTGTGCTCGGATGTCGTCTGCATCGGCGTCACCGCAGACGTAGGCGACCAGCTTCTCCGAGGTCCCTTCGCCGTGGACGGTGACCACGGCGGCCGTGACGCCCTCGGCGCGCAACAGGGCTTCTTCGATCTCGCCGAGTTCGAGGCGCTGACCGCGAAGCTTGACCTGGAAGTCGTTGCGGCCCAGATAGTGCAGTTCTCCGTCGAGGGTCCAGCGGACGAGGTCGCCCGTGCGGTACAACCGACCGTCGCCGTGCGGATCGGCGACGAACCGTTCGGAAGTGAGGGCTGCTCTGCCGGTGTAGCCGCGTGCCAGTTGCACACCGGAGAGGTAGAGCTCACCGACACTTCCGATCGGAACGACTCGAAGCGCGTTGTCCAACACTCGGACCCCGGTGTTCCAGACCGGAACCCCGATGGGTACCGGCCCGGTCTCCGCGCCGTCGGTGCGGTGATACGTGACATCGACGGCGGCCTCGGTGGGACCGTAGAGATTGTGCAGTTCCGCGGTCAGCATGCCGTGGAAACGCTGCACGGTTCGGCGGCTCAACGCTTCACCGCTGGCGAAGACCCGGCGCAGTGATCCGGTGTCCTCGTGATCGCCGTGGTCGAGGTACAGGTCGAGCATCGACGGAACGAAATGGGCGGTGGTGATCGACTCGTCTCGCACGAGCCGCGAGAGGTACTTGGGGTCGCGATGGCCACCGGGTTCCGCGATGACCGTCCTGGCGCCGGCGATGTGGGGCCAGAACAGTTCCCACACGGACACGTCGAACGTGGCCGGTGTCTTGTGCAGGACGGCGTCGGACGTGTCCAACGGGTAGGTGTCCTGCATCCACAGCAACCGATTGACGATGGCCGCGTGCGACACCGCGACGCCCTTGGGCCGTCCCGTCGAGCCGGAGGTGAACAGGACGTACGCGGTGTTGTCCGGGTGAACCGGTGTGGGTCGCTCGTGGTGGGCGATGGGTCCGGTGGCGAATGCCGACAGATCCAGGGTGCGCGGGTCTGCACGTGGCACCGATGTCTCGATATCGGCACCGAGAATCAGTGCAGGAGATGCAGCGTCGATCATGTAGGCGATGCGTGACGCGGGCAAGGTGTCGTCGAGAGGCAGATACGCCGCACCGGCATGCACGACGGCATGGATGGCCACGAGCTGGTCCATCGACCTCGGTAGAGACACCGCGACCACGGACTCGGCGCCGATTCCGCACCGAATCAAGTAGCGAGCCAGACAGTGCACGCGGGCGGCGAAGTTGTCGTACGTCAACGAGTGGCCGTCGTACACCACACAGGTGGACGTACCGTACACCGACGACGCTCGGCCGAGCAGTTCCAGCAGAGTGTCGGTGCCACAGTCGACTTCCGTCGCCACCCAGTCCGAGGTGACTGCCTGACGCTCGAGTTCGCCGAGCACGTCGATGTCCAGAACGCGCCCCCGAGGCCGGTCGGCCATGGCCCGGATGGCCCGCTGGAGACGGTCGGCGAACGTCGCGACCTGACCGCGGGAGAAGGCGTCGGGCGAGAAGCGCAACGTCATCGTCGGAGTCGGCTCGAGCACGGTCACCAAAGTGAGCGGATAGTGCGTGGAATCGGAGACGTCGATACCGCGGACCGCCATGCCCGCGATGTCGGTCGCGGCGTCGAGTGCGCTGTGATCGACGGGGTAGGACTCGAACACCACGAGAGTGTCGAAGTCCGCGCTCCGCCCGGCCGCCGCGTGGATCTCGGCGAGTCCGACGTGGTGGACGTCCAACAGCTCCACTTGCTCGCGCTGCACCCGCTCGGTCAGCGACTCGACGGTGTCCTGCACGTCGATCGAGACGCGAAGCGGGAGTGTGTTGATGAACAGCCCCAGCATCTCGGTGGCACCGGCCAGATCACCCGGCCTGCCGGACACGGTGGCACCGAACACGACGTCGTCACGCGAGAGGACGGTGGACAACACGATCGACCACGCAGCCTGCACCACGGTGTTGACGGTGACGTTCGACGTACGGGCGATCGACGCCAGAACGGAACCGTCGATGCGAACGTCCACGTCCTCCGGCAACCGACCACTGGGAACGTGTGGGCCCGCGAGCAACGTCGGGCCGTCGACGCCCGCGAGGTGCGCAGCCCAGCGGTCGACATCCGAGTCGGAGCGACGAGCACTCGACCACGCCAGGAAGTCCCGGTACCTACGGACGGGAACGCCGATCTGCGTGTCGGCTGCATAGAGGACCAGCAGTTCCTTGATCAGGATCGGCATGGACCAACCGTCGAACAGGATGTGATGGTTGGTGACCACCAAGCGAGTACCCGCGGGCCCGTGCACCAGGGCGAACCTGATGAGCGGTGCGTCAGCGAGATCGAAGCGTCGGCTGCGTTCCGCCGCGACGGTCGCAGCGACATCGTCCGTCTGCACCTCCTGCCACGGGACGACCACATCGTCGACAACCAGCTGGACAGGAAGACCCGAGGCATCGTGAACGAACGCGGTGCGTAGATTCTCGTGACGATCGAGCAGACGCTGCGCGGCACGATGGAGTCGATCACCGTCGACGACGCCGGACAGATCGAAGACGATCTGCGCGGTGTACGGATCCACCCCGTCGCGCATCAGATCGGCGTGGAACATCAGACCCCGCTGCAACGGGGTGAGCGGCCACACGTCCGAGACGTTGCCGAACTCGCTGTGCCACAGGTTCAGTCGAGCCTGGTCGACGGTCACCAGTGGGACGTCGCTCGGCGTCAACTCCCCCACGCCCTCGGACCGGCCGTGCTCCGCGAGCTCGGTGATGGCATCGGACCACAGATCGGTGAGACGACGGACATCGGCGGCGTCGAGCACACCCGTCGGGAATCCGATGCGCACGACCAACGAGCCGTCGCGGACCAGTGCGTTGATGTCCAGCTCGTACGCGGTCCGCAGGGCATATCCGCTGCCGACGTCGTTGCCGACGGTCAGGTCCGGTGTCCACGGTTGATCCAGCGATCCCCCCGGCACCTTGCCCAGATAATTGAAGCTGATCCGTGGCTCTGGTGAATCGACGAATTCACCACGCGCAGAGAGGATACCGAACATCTGGGGTTCGGTGGGAATGCTCCGCAGCTGTTCCTTGACCGCCTTGACGATCGAGGCTGCATCGGAACCGGACGGCGCCTCGATACGCGCAGCATGTGTCGAGGTGAACCATCCGACGGTCCTGGTGAGGTCCGCACCGAGAACCGAATCGGTATCGCGGCCATGGCTTTCGATCGACACCAGGTGCGACGCCGGGCCCCTCCACGTCCGCAGGGCCATGGCCAGGGAGGTGAGCAGGGCGTCCTCGGGACCCATCCGATAGCGGTTCGGCAGCTGTTCCAGCAGCGCCTGCGTGACGTCGGAGGGAACGCTCAGCTGGGCGAGCTGAGTCGTGGCCCCGGTATCCCGCGCATCGAGGGGGCGCGAACCGAGCAGGGCGTTCTCACCGCTCAGCAGTACACGCCACGCGTCGGCGTCGTGCGACGCGAGGTCGTCGACAGCATGAGCCCACCGGCGGAACGAGGTCTCCACCGGCTGGAGAGTCGGGCCGGAGTCGCGCAGCGCGTAGGCGGTGGCGAGATCCGGCAGAAGAATGCGCCACGACACACCGTCGACGACCAGGTGATGGGCGACCAGCACGATCCGTGGGCAGTCGGCGTCGGTCACGTGAACCACCTGGAGCATCACTGCATCTCGGGGCCGCAGACGTGCACCGGCGCGAGCGATGACGCCCTCGAGATCGGTCCCCGATTCGCCCCCCGAATCCACAGTCGAGCATTCAATCGACACCAAGCCCGCAGCATCCACGGATCCGGCGGGTCCGACCACGAGACTGTCGTCGACGAGTCGTGCCCGCAGCGCATCGTGGTGATCGATCAGCACGGCCAGCGCGGCGACCAGATCCTCGGTGTTCAGATCGGACGGCGCGACCAGTACGAGAGCCTGATGGAAGTTGTCGAGGTCCGACGGCTGCTCGGCCCGCGCCAGGACGCTCCTGGCGATGGGGAGAAGCGGCATGTCGCCGACCCCGCCGCCCGGCAGTTCCTCGAGCCGGACCCGGTCGGCGTCGCTGACTGCTGCGTCGGCGAGGCCGGCAACGGTGCGCCGTTCGAAGACGTCCCGTGGCGTGAACACCACACCGGATGCCTTGGCGCGCGAGACAAGTTGGATCGCAACGATACTGTCGCCGCCGAGAGCGAAGAACGAGTCGTCGACGCCGACGGACTCCTTGCCCAGCACCTCCGCCATTGCGTCGGCGATGATCTGTTGGACCGGATCGCTCGCGGCGCGGAACGGAACGGTGTCGACGTGAGCGAGCGGATCCGGCAGGGCAGAACGGTCGACCTTGCCCGACGGCGTGATCGGAACCGAGTCGATCTCGACCAGAAGGGAAGGAACCGACTGCCGCGGAAGGAATTCCGACGCCAACGCGATGAGAGCGTCGCGATCGAACTCGTGACCGGGCTTGACCTTGACGTAGGAGACGAGGGTGGATCGGTCGCCGCGCTGGGCCACCGTCGAGACGACGAAGTCCACGGACTGATGCCAGGACAGAACGGCGTCGACCTCGCCGAGTTCGATTCGCAGGCCGTGAAGCTGCACCTGGAAGTCGCTGCGGCCGATGAACTCCAGATCCATGTCCGCTGTGCCCGACGCCCGCCACCGCACCACGTCTCCGGTGCGGTAGAGGCGCTGACCCGAGCCGTACGGATCCGCGACGAAGCGGGTCGACGTCAACCCCTCACGGTTGTGGTAGCCGCGTGCCAGACCTGGTCCGCCGACGTAGAGCTCGCCACTCGTACCGACCGGCACGGGCCGAAGCCACCGATCGAGCACCACGGCGGACGCGCCCTGCAAGGGCCGCCCGATCGTGATCCCCCGGGGGTCCGTCTGGGGTTCGGTCATCGTGATCACGATGGTGGATTCGGTGGGGCCGTAGCTGTTCCGCAGCTCGGCTCGCGACCGTAGCCTGTCCACCAGGTCGGGTGGGCAGACGTCACCGCCGACGACGACGGATGTCAACGACTCGACCTTCTCCACCTCGACGGTCGACAGCAGTGCAGGAGCAGTGACGATGTGCGTGACCGCCTGTTGCCTGAGCAGCTCCGTCAGTTCGCCGCCGCCGTGAACGTCTGCAGGCGCGACGACCATCGTGGCTCCGGCGCCGAACGCGGCGAGCATCTCGAACACCGAGGCGTCGAAACTGGCCGACGAGAACCGCAGGACGCGGGAGTTCGTCGTCAGCGCGAGTTCCGGGCGCTGAGCGGCGGTGAACACGGAGAGACCGCGGTGGCCGACGAGCACGCCCTTCGGTGTCCCCGTCGATCCCGACGTGTAGATCATGTAAGCCGTGTGATCGAGACAGAGTCGAGACCGCCGGTCCACGTCGGAGATCGGTGCGTCGGAGCGTGTCTCGAGCTCGCTCGTGAAGCTCGGGTCGTCCATCCCGAGCCAGTGCACGGCGTCGGGAAGCGAGGCCGCCAACGCTGTGGTGCTGAGGCCCACCAGGACACCGGAATCGGTGACCATGTGGCCGATCCGCTCGGCCGGATACGTCGGATCGATCGGCACGAAGGCTGCGCCGGTCTTCGCTGCGGCCCAGAACGCGACGACCGAGTCGATGGAACGGGGAAGTGCGACGGCCACCACCGACTCCGGCCCCGCGCCGCGGGCGATCAGAGCTCGGGCGACGGTGTTGCTGCGCTGATCGAGCTCTGCGTAGGAAAGTTCGGTGGTGCCCTCGACCAGAGCAGTGCCGTTCGGGTTCCGCGCGACACCCGCCGCGAGGATGTCCGGAAGAAGCTGCGGCGGTTCGCCCGGTTCGCCGCGCGCAGGAACGACGGCGTCGACTTCCGCGGCATCGAGCAGGTCGAGATCGGTGACAGTGAACTCCGGATCACTGTGAAGGAACTGCGCGAGAAGCCGGACGAAGCGGCGGTACAGGTCCTCGGTCGCCTCGGCGCTGTAGACGTTGGGGTTGGCTTCGAAGTCGATACGGGAACCACCGCCGTCGACAGGTGGATAGATGTTGACCGACAGATCCTCGACAGGGCCCGTGGACAGGACGTTGAAATGCCCCGTCCGGCCGCCGAATCCGACCTCGCGCTCGTACGCCATGATGTTGATGGCGGTGCCGAAGAACCCGCGGTGCTCCTGGCTGGCACCGGCGTCGCGTCGAATGTCCTCGGCGCGGTAACGCTGGTGCCGCAGAGCACCGGTCAGTTCCAGCTGCACAGCGTCGACGAGGCTCGCGACGGTCGTCCCAGGGGCGATGCGCACACGGATCGGGAGGACGTTGGACACCATGCCGCCCGAGCGTCGCAGCACCGCCGTCGTACGTCCGGCAACGGGCAGCGAGAGAACGATGTCGTCGTTGCCGGTCAGACGGGACAGAAAAGCAGCTACGGCGGATACGGCCAACGGTGCGAATGCCGATCCGAGCCTGTCCGCTGCGCGAGTGAGTGCCTTCTCGAGAGTCTGCGGTAGCGGCTCTCCGCAGATCCGCGACCGCGGCGCCGGTGGTGCGACGATGCCCGACGGTGACACCGGCGCGGGCAGCCCGCGGGTCTTCTCCCGCCAGTACTCGCGGTCCTTCTCGAAGCGAGACGACGAACGGTACTCGTCCTCGGCTGCGTAGACGTCCTCGAGTGCGCCCGCCTTCGAGACCGACGGCGACTCACCTGCCTGAACTGCCGTATAGATCTCCGCGGCCCGATTCATCAGCCGAACTGCGCCGTAGCCGTCGAGAGCGATGTGATGGACGTGTGAGTACCAGAACGTGCGATCGGCGCCGACGCGCAGTGTCGCAGCTCGGATCAGCGGGCCCTCGATGATGTCGATCGGTTGCGAGTACGCGGCCTGCATCCAGTCGATCGCCGCGGCCTCGGGGTCGGGCTCCTGGGTGAAATCGAGATCCGTCGACTCGTGACGGGTGGACTTGTCGATGTACTGGTGTGGTTCACCATCGATTTCCACCAGGCGTAGCGAGCCTGCGCCGAGCTCGGCCGCAGCCTGCTCCACCGCCCCACGCATCAGGTCACCGTCGAGTTCACCGTGGACGTCGATGTAGTTCGCGATGGTGATCGGAACGTCCGGCATCAAATGCTGGGCGAACCACAGCCCGCGTTGTGCAGCAGTGAGCGGGAACGGCGCGGACGTCAGCGTGTGCCCGGTGTCGGTCCTGCTCAGCGCAACTGAATCAGCCGAATCCACAGTAGTGCTCTCTCGGTCGAAGGAGCGTGGTTGGCGGAGGCTCGGAACCGGACGTGGCGTGCGCTGCCCCGAAACGCCGCTCGCTCTGTGACGAAGGTCCCACCCGCTAGGTCTGAGGATTCGAGGTTTACACAACCGTTACCCGAGGTCAACCGAACCCCGGCCCTGGCCGAGACTGTGAAGAGAATTCACAGATGTGGTCAATTTTTTGAATGAGACCTAACAATGCAGAAGGCGCGCACAGCCCTGTGGGCTGTGCGCGCCTTCCGCGGGGGCGTGCGTCACGAGTCCTGGGTAGCTAGACCTTCCAGACCGCTACCATGGCCGGGCGGGGCTGGGAATCGCCACCGTCGGGCCAGTGCGACATGGGGTTGTCGGCAGACGCCTCGTCGAACTCACCCGGGTGCTGCACGGCGACGACGACACGCTCGTCCTGGATGATCGGCCCGCAGGTCTCGCCGCCGGCAGGGACGGTCAGGAACTGGCGGGTCTCGCCGCGACGGTCGCCGTCGAGGACCACCGCGAACAGGCCGTCGTTGGAATCGAGAGCGTTGCCGTCCGTCGACACCCACAGGTTGCCCTTGGAATCGAACGCGAGGTTGTCCGGGCAGGAGATCGGGCTGACCTGGCTCTTGTCGAAGCCACCGAAGTAGGTGTCCGCCTCGTTCGGGTCACCAGCGACGATGAGCAGGTTCCACACGAACGTGGTGCCTGCATGGTCGTCTTCCAGCTCGAGAACCTGACCGTTCTTGTTCTTGTTACGCGGGTTCGCTTCGTCGGCTGCGGCTTTGCCCTCGGTGCCTCGGTTGGTGTTGTTGGTCAGTGCCACGTACACCTTGCCGGTGACCGGATTGGGCTCGAAGTCCTCCGGGCGGTCCATCTTCGTGGCGCCCACCTTGTCGCCGGCCTGTCGGGTGAAGACCGCGACCTCTTCGGCGGACATGCCGTCGACGAGGGACTCTCCTCGTCCGTCCTCACCGGTGCGGAGCAGCGGAATCCACTCACCCTTACCGGCGAACTTGCCCGACGGCGGAAGGGTTCCGCTGCCGTCGATGGCGTCGGGTGCATCGCCCGTGAGCACGGCCACGTAGAGCGTGCCCGCGTCGAGGATGGTTTGGTTGTGCCTCATGGCGGCCTGCCCGTTGCCGGACATCATCTTTCGACTGGACACGAACTTGTACATGTAGTCGAACCGCTCGTCGTCACCGCTGTAGGCGACGACCGTGCCGTCGTCGGTGACGTAGATCGTCGCGGCCTCGTGCTTGAAGCGGCCCAGCGCGGTGTGCTTGATCGGAGTGGAGTTCGGATCCCACGGATCGACCTCGACGACGTAGCCGAATCGGTTGACCTCGTTGGGTTCCTGCGCGATGTCGAATCGCTTGTCGAAGCGCTCCCACTTGCGATCGCTCGCGGCTCCCTCGATGCCGTAGCGCGCGAGACGCTCGGCGACGACGGGATCGGTGACCGACTCGGCGTTGCCGAAGTACTGGTTGATGTTCTCTTCGCCCGAGAGCACCGTGCCCCACGGCGTCAGGCCACCGGAACAGTTGTTGAACGTGCCGAATGCCGTGGTTCCGGTCGGGTCGACGGAGGTCTTGAGGAAATCGCTGCCCGCGGCGGGGCCGGTGATCACGAATTCGGTGGTGCCGGTGATACGACGGTTGTACTGGCTGAACGCCGGAGTCAGCTTGCCGGATCCGGACTCACCGTTCACCTGCAGGACCGAAAGACCGTGTGCGGCAAGCGCGATGTCGAACTGCTCGCGCGTCGGGTTCTCCTCGTCGTATCCCTTGAACAGGAACGGCTCGGTGGTGTACTCGTGGTTGACCACCAGCAAGTACGCGTTCGGGGTTCCCTCGATGGGCAGCAGGCCCGCAAAGTCGTTGTTGAAACCGAACTGCATGGCCTGCGCGGCTGCCGTCTGATTGTCGAAGTCGAACTCCGGCGCACCCTCGAGCACAGGATCGCCCCACCGAATGACGATGCCCTGCTCGTAACCCTCGGGGACGACGACGGCGTCCTCGGTGTTGGGCGCGACAGCGGTGAAGTCGACGCCGTCGACGGGCGGGGTGTCCGTCGCCCCGGCAGAACCGGTGGCTGCAGGCTCGTCCGTGCTGCAGGCGGCGAGAACACCACCGGCACCGACCGCGACGACGGCCATCGCGCCGCCGCGCAGCACACCACGCCTCGACATCGCCGTCTTGACGATGTCGCCGAAGTACTGACCCTTCGACGTGTTCGGCACCTCGTGGAAACACGCGTCGCCGCACTTGTACTTGCACGTCAGGTTCGATCGCGAGGAACTGCCGTCATGAACCGAGAGAATAGGGAGAAGCTTCATGAACGGGGAGAGTGTCAGTCAAAAGCGAAGGTAAAGGAACGTGATGGTGAAGTCACGACCAACGAGCCTTACCTAACTTCCACTCACGTAGGGCTACAGAACCTGGGACAGGAACTGCTTGAGACGATCTGTGTGCGGATCGTCGAACAGCTGATCAGGAGTTCCGGTTTCGACGGCACTGCCGTGGTCCATGAACAGAACCTTGTTGGACACCGAGCGGGCGAAGCCCATCTCGTGCGTCACGACGACCATTGTCATGCCACCGGACGCGAGGTCGGCCATCAGTGCCAGAACACCCTTGACCAGCTCCGGATCCAACGCGGAGGTGGCCTCGTCGAAGAACATGACCTCGGGCTTCATGGCGAGAGCTCGGGCGATTGCCACACGCTGTTGCTGGCCTCCGGAGAGGTTGCCGGGACGTGAATCGGCCTTTGCGGACAGTCCGACGAGTTCGAGCTGTTCGAGCGCGGCGGCCCGTGCTGCGTCCTTCGACAGACCCTTCAGCTTGCGGGGTCCGAGCGCGATGTTCTCGGCAACGGTCTTGTGCGGGAACAGGTTGAAGTGCTGGAAGACCATGCCGATGCGCTGACGGAGATCGTCCGGATTGTCCTGCAGTACCGACTTGCCGGCGAGCAGAATGTCGCCCTGGTCCGGCTCGTGCAGACGGTTCAGTGCGCGCAGCAGTGTGGATTTTCCGGAACCGGACGGGCCGATGACCGTCGTGGTCTTGCCTGCGTCGACATGGATGTTGACTCCGCGCAGCACCTTGTTGGTACCGAACGCAAGGTGAATATCGTTGCCGGTCAATGAAACCGAAGACATGACTACCTCTCCACCGCAATGATCTTTTCCACCGGATCCAACGTTCCCGACGTGTCGGCCTTGCCCGATCGCAGCCGCTTGTCGATGAAGTTGACCAAGTGGGTCAGCGGAATCGTCAGGAACAGATAGAACACGCCTGCCGCGAGCAACGGTGACAGGTTGCCGGTCTGCGCGGCGGTGTCCTGGCCGACTCGGAACAACTCACGTTGCGACGCGAGCAATCCGAGGAAGTAGATCAGCGAACTGTCCTTGATCAGCGAGATGAACTGATTGACGATCGCAGGAAGGACGCGGCGGATGCCCTGTGGCACGACGACAAGTGTCATCGACTTGCGGTAGCTGAAACCCAGAGCCCGCGACGCTTCGAGCTGGCCGGAATCGACGCTCTGAATGCCGGAGCGGAAGATCTCGCCGAAGTACGCCGCCGCCATGAGCGACAGCGCCAGGATGCCGAGCGGAAACGGGCTGCGGCTACCGGTGTACTCGGTCAGCGTCGGCCCGAATCCGAGGCCGATGAGAAGGATGACGACCGCCGCGGGCAGGCCACGGAAGATGTCCGTGTACACCCGCGCCGGCCACCGGAGCCAGCGGGTGCGGGAGATACCCGCCACCGCCAGCCCGAGCCCGATCACCGTACCGATGACCCCCGACGACGCCGCCAAGATGAGGGTGTTCGGCAATCCGACGGTGATCAGTTTGGGAACGGTGTCCCAGATGAGTTCCCAGTCGAAGAACGTGTCGTACAGATTCGACAGTGTGCTCATGTTCTAGTTCGCCGGAGGGGTGGACGCCTTGCTGCCCGGCTTCCAGTCCGCGGGAACCTCGCGGTCCGGGTACCACTCCTTCTCGAGGGTGCTCCACGTGCCGTCGGCCACCACAGCGTCGAGGCCGGAGTTCAGCGCGTCGATCAGTGGCTGGTTGTCCTTCGCGACAGCGAACGCCGTGAAGTTGGTGGTGTTGATGGTCTTCTCCAGGATGGCGACGCCGTCCTCGGCCTTCACCTGACCCGAAGCCTGCTGCGACGGGGCGACCCACGCGTCGATCTGGCCGGACTTCACGTTCGCGTACGCAGTGTTGTAGTCCGGGAAGCGAACCGGCTCGATGCCGAGGGTGTTGGTGACGTAGTCGTCCTGAACCGTGCCCTGCACGACACCGATGCGCTGCTGGTCGTCCAGCTCGGCGATGGTCTTGACCGCGTAGTCGTTCTTCGCGACGAGCGCCATTTCACCGAAGTCGTAACCGTTGGTGAACCCGACGGTGTTGCGGCGGGCGTCCGTCGTCGAGATCGACGAGGATCCGGCGTCGTACACCTTGTTGTTGACCGCTGCGAGCAGCGAGGAGAACTCGGTGGCGGAGAACTCGACGGTCAGGTCGAGCTTCGCAGCAACGGCCTTCAGCAGCTCGTTGTCGAAGCCGGTGAAGTTGCCTGCCTCGTCGATGAAGATGTTCGGCGGGGCGTCGGACAGCGTGCCGACATACAGCGTTCCAGGCTTGATGAGCCCGAGGTTCGCGGTGTCGATCTGATCGAGCGGTGTCACGTCCTCGGTGGTGTACTTGTCGAGAGACTGCTGGTCGGAACCGGCGAGTGCGTTCTCCCCGGTCCCGCCCGAGCTGTTGTCACTCGAGCAGGCGACCGCCCCGAGCGTGAGTGCGAGCGCCGCAGCGACAGCCGCGATACCGCGGCCTCGTAAACGTCGACTGGTCAAGAGAGAACTCCTCGGTGCATGGTTTCGATGACCACTGAGGCTAACGTGCCTGAGCTGGTGATCGGTACCCGGATTGCGAACGTGTTAACCAACTCGCGTCGTCTTCGTTGTATTCCGACCGTCGTCATGACATTCGTCATTGCCGATCCGTGACGTTGTAACCAGAACCGGTGACCGCGCGCACTGCCCCGACGCGAGCAGGTCCGGAAGGCTTCGGAGTCATGAGGAAGTTGACGCCGTTGCGGCCGTGGCAGGTACTGAACAGGTACCTGTACGAGCTCGACCTCGCCGGGACTCGGTACACGGTCGAGGTCGATATCGCCGACGACGACGTAGCCAAGCTCTATGCGGACGGGCGGCTTGTGTCCACGCTGGACCTGCCCGCGTCGTTCGCCGTCGGAGATGGCCGAATCGACGTCGCCGCGTCGCTCTACGGCGTCACCCGGGTTCATTTCTCGAGACGCGACGGCGTCGGGCGCAGGCTCACGCCGGTGCGAGGGACGCTCGAAGACCGACGCCGACGCCTGGGCGAGCGTCACCCGGTTCTCAGCAGGGTCATCGGGTGGGTGGCGATCGTTCTTCTGATCGTCAACCTGATTCTGGCGGTTCCGTTCGCTCTGGAGATCGTGACGGAAATTCCGGTGGTGGCCGAACGCTTCGGAACGTTCGTCTCGCCGATCCAATTACCCGTGTGGGCGAACACGCCCCTGTTGCTCGCCGGCATCGTCGCCGCGATGGAACGTGCACTCACGCTGCGGCACAACAAGATTCTCGACATGGAAACGATATGGACATCGATGTGAACGAAGGAAACGGAGAAGACATGACTGCACCCGGCCTGATCTCGATCGAGGATTTCTTCGGCGCGCCCGAGCGCACCGGGGCGTCGATCTCGCCCGACGGCAGCAGGATCGCCTACCTGGCGCCCTGGCGAAACCGTCTGAACGTGTGGATCCAAGACCTCGAGGAAGGCTCCGAAGCGCGCTGTGTCACCGCCGACGATGTACGAAGTGTGCTCGACTATCGGTGGACGGATGACCCGCGTTGGCTTCTGTACCTTCAGGATTCCGGTGGAGACGAGAACCACCACGTCTTTCGTGTCGATCTGCACGACCCGGATGCCGCCGCCGTCGACCTGACCCCGTTCCCCGGGTCAAGGGTGTACTCGTTGGAGCAGTCCCGCGAGAAGGACGGCGTGTTCACTCTCGCCATGAACGCGCGGAGCCTCGCCGAGTTCGATCTGTACGAATTAGTCGTTTCCACAGGAGAATTGACGGTCATCGGCGAGAGCCCGGGACCGGGGACGGGCTGGAGTGCAGGCGTCGGAGGCGACCTCCTGCTGTCCGAGTTCACCGATCAGGGCCACATGAAGATTTCCCGTCGCCGCGCGGGATCCGACGATGTCATCCACGTGACGACCTTCGACGGTTCCGATTATCCGTACGGCGTGACGCTGACGCACCCGACCGCCGACGGCACGGGAGTGTTGATCGACTCCGTGACGAACAGCGATCTGACGGTGCTCGCGCGCATCGACCTGGAGACGGGCGAGGAGACCGTCGTCGACAGTCATCCGAGCATGGAGCTGGATGCGTCTCGGCGTGCTGTCGAACAGAGTGGCTCGCCCCTGATCTTCAGCAGGGCGACGGGTGAGCTGATCGGTGTGCGGTACCTCGGTGAGCGGCAGGTGATACACGCGGTGGATGCGGGTTTCGCCGAGGTTCTGAAGAACGTGGAGGCCTTGTCCGACGGTGACGTGGGAGCCCTGTCCTCCGATGACTCCGGCAATAAATGGGTGGTCGGTTTCACGCACGACCGTGACCCCAACGTCACGTACTTCTACGACCACGAGTCGGGTGAGAGCCGGATGCTGTTCCGGCCGTATCCGCACCTCGACTCGCGTGACATGGCGAATATGACACCGGTGACGATCGAGGCCCGCGACGGACTGCCGCTGCCGTCGTACCTGACGCTCCCTGTGGGTGTCGAACCGGCGAACTTGCCGATGGTCGTTCTCGTCCACGGCGGACCGTGGTATCGGGACGCGTGGAGGTACACGCCAGGTGTGCAATTTCTTGCCAATCGCGGGTACGCCGTGCTGCAGATCAACTTTCGCGGATCGACGGGATGCGGCAAAGCACACACTCAGGCAGCGATCGGTGAATTCGCCGGCAAGATGCACACCGATCTGGTCGACGGCGTGGAGTGGGCTGTTGCCCAGGGTTACGCCGATCGCGACCGCGTCGCGATCATGGGCGGGTCCTACGGCGGGTACGCGGCGCTCGTGGGAGCCACGTTCACGCCGGAGGTGTTCGCGGCATCGATCGACTACGTCGGGGTGTCCGACCTCGCCAACTTCATGCGCACACAACCGGCGTTCGCGCGGCCCGGACTGGTCAACAACTGGTACCGGTACGTCGGCGACCCCGCGATCCCGGAGCAGGAAGCGGACATGCTTGCGCGGTCACCGATTTCGCGGCTCGACGACGTCACCCGCCCGCTCATGATCGCCCAGGGCGCCAACGATGCCCGTGTGGTCAAGGCCGAATCGGACAACGTCGTCGAGCGGCTTCGAGCGAGGGGCGTCGAGGTCGACTACCTCGTCTTCGACGACGAAGGGCACGGATTCGTCAATCCGGAGAACAACATCACGTTCTACCGTGCGGTCGAGAAGTTCCTCGCCGAACACCTAGGCGGGCGCGCGATGTAGCCGACGGACCCGGAGAACGGTGTCGTGGGTGTGATGCGCCCCCTCGGGCGGAGCAGTCGTTCGAGGACGTGTCTCGTCGATCTCGACCGTCCACGACTCGTCCAGGAGCTCGGCTATGCCGTGTGGCTCGAAGAAGTCCGACGGCTTGATCCCGTTCCACTCCTGGTCGGCACCCACGTCGTGATTCACGACGAGGAGAGTCCCGCCCGGCGCGACGGCGTCGGCGATCGCGCGAGCCGCGGCGGGATTCGCCTTGGGAATCGCGAAGTAATGCAATGTCACCAGGTCGAATGCCGCGACCGCCGGCGCCTCGGCAACGTAGTCCGCGTGGACGAAGGTGATGTCCCCGGTGCCCTCCGCGCGCTCGGCGGCGCGAGCAAGCGCAACGGACGAGATGTCCGACGCCGTGACGGTCCATCCTTTCGACGCCAGCCATCTCGCATCGTCGCCCTGCCCGCAGCCGATGTCCAGCGCACGGCCTGGCTTCAGATCCGCGACCTGCTGCACGAGAACCGGATTGGGATTGCCGCTCCAACCGGAGCCGTTGCCCAAGTGCATGTCGTCCCAGAACTTCTCGTCCATGATCATCGGCCGATCACCGCGAATCCATGACGAGCACTGCCGAGCACGATCTCGCAGACCTCCGCCTCGGAACTTGCCGAGAACACATCCGTTTCTGTCATGAGACCAACATGCCGCACCGCCCGTGTTTCGGCAAGGGAGTTTGCCGAAGCGGCAATTCCTACCCGACTCGCGACACCTTGATTCTGTACATACTAGTTGTTACATTTTTCAGGTGGGAGCACGAGATCAGTTGACCAGCGCGATGGCCGAATTGCTGTGGGAGCGCGGCTACGCGGCGACGAGCCCGCGCGACGTGATGGAACGGGCTGGGGTCGGGCAGGGCAGTATGTACCACCACTTCAGTGGCAAGCATCAGCTTGCTGTCGAGGCTCTTTCCGACGTCGCGCGCGACATGATGGACCAGTCCTCGGTGCTGGATGGCCACGGTTCGCCGCTCGAGCGAATGAAGAGATACCTGCTGGCTCCGCGTCCTGGAACAAAGGGATGTCGGGTCGGCCGAATGACGCAGGACCCCCAGGTGGTCGTCGATCCGGAGTTGCTCGCCGTCGTTTCGGGTGCCTTCGAGGGCATGCTCATTCGCTGGGAGAACACCATCGCGGAGGCAATCGACGTTCACGAGCTCCCGGCTTCGATCGTGCCGGCCGACCTTGCACGTACCTTGTCCGCCGTACTTCAGGGGGGCTATGTCCTCGCCCGCGCGCAGGGCAAACAGGAACCGATGGATGCGGCCGCGCGCGGCGCCGTGTCCTTGCTCGACGCTGCGGCCTCGGGCAGCCAGGAAGGACAGTCATGACCGTGCGGATCGGGATCAATGGGTTCGGTCGCATCGGGCGCAGTTACGTGCGTGCCGCCCTGCGTAGCGGAGCAGACGTGCAGGTAGTCGCGATCAACGACATTGCCGACGCCTCTACGCTCGCCACACTTCTCGAGTGGGACTCGTTGGCCGGCCACTTGAACGGTGTCCAGGTCGACGGTGACACGATCTTCGTCGATGGGTCCGGTATCCGGGTCACCGCGGAGCGCAAACCTACCGACATCGACTGGGGTGCCGAGGATGTGGACGTCGTCATCGAGTCCACGGGTTTGTTCACCGGTTCAACGGACGCGCGGGGACACTTGGCCGCGGGAGCAAAAAAGGTCGTCGTCTCCGCGCCGGCCGACCCCGACATCCCCGCGGTGGTGCTCGGGGTCAACGGCGGTGACGTCGACTTGTCGGGAGACGTGTTCTCCAACGGCTCCTGCACCACCAATTGCCTCGCACCGATGGCCAAAGTGCTGCACGATGCCTTCGGAATCGAGTCGGGCCTGATGACGACCGTGCATGCCTATACGAGCGATCAACGGCTACACGACGCCCCGCACAGCGACCCTCGTCGGGCTCGAGCTGCGGCTCAGTCCACGATTCCCACGTCGTCGGGCGCTGCGCGCACCATCGGAAGGATCATCCCGGAACTGGACGGCAAGCTGACTGGACTCGCTCTGCGGGTGCCCGTTCCAGTCGGATCGATCACCGACCTCACAGCACGCCTCACGCAACCTGCAACGGTTGACGACGTCAACCGAGCGTTCTGCGCGGCGGCAAAGTCGTCCGACTTGTCGCCGTATCTCGCCTACTCGGAGGCGCCACTGGTCTCGGCCGACATCGTCGGCAATCCTCACTCGGCCGTCTTCGACGCACCGTTGACCCAAGTTGTGGGCGACCAGGTCAAGGTGTTCGCGTGGTACGACAACGAATGGGGATTCTCCAATCGTCTTGTCGAGCTCTCGGAGCTCGTCGGCGCGCGATGAGGGGTCTAACCGTCGTTCGCTGCGTTCCGCCAGGCGATGGCCTCTTTCAGCTCGGTCAGGTCGTAGTCGGGACCACCGGTTCCGACGGTGAACAACGTGGCCCCGGCGTCGACGAAGCCTTGGGCTTTGTCCGCGCCCGGCCAGGCGACGGACCTGGCGATCGAGCTGACGTCGCGCCCGACGGTGTCGCCGTGCTCGGCCAGGATCCCGGATTTGCGCGTCAACTCGTCGAGATCGGCGAAGCTGTGCCAGATGTGTGCGTACTGCGCGACGAGCTTGAGAGTCTTCTTCTCGCCGCCGCCGCCGATGAGGATGGGGATGTCGCGCGTCGGCGCCGGGTTGCCGACCTTCAAACGATCGACGATGCGCGGCAGGTACTCGGCAAGGAGCTTCAGGCGTGAGCCCGGTGTGCCGAACTCGTAACCGAAGTTGTCGTAGTCCTTCTGATTCCAACCGGCGCCGATGCCGAGGATCAGCCGACCTCCACTGATGTGGTCGACGGTGCGAGCCATGTCGGCGAGCAGGTCCGGGTTGCGGTAGCCGCCGCCGGTGACGAGGGCGCCGATCTCCACGTTCGACGTCTGCTCGGCCCACGCACCGAGCATGGTCCAGCACTCGAAATGCTCGCCGTCGAGGTCGCCGTACAGCGGATAGAAGTGGTCCCAGTTGAAGACTATGTCGACGCCTGCGTCCTCGGAACGGAGAACCGCGTCGCGGATGAGCTGGTAGTCGGGAGCGTGCTGGGGCTGAAGCTGAACGCCGATTTTCACAGTCATGACCTCCAGTATGCGCGCTATCCGATGGTGACGCCGCAGTCCAGCATCGTCGCCCGCAGTACGAATCCGGCTTCCTGGCCGATGATCTCGCCGACCAAAGTGATGAACAGATCCACGAATTCTCCACCGTGCGAAGAGTTTTCGGCACGATCGAAGTGATGTGCCAGCTCGTGCAGAACCACCAGTTCACGTAGCGCCCACGCCTCGTTCCGGCGGTGAAGCGGAACGGCGATGGTCTGAGTGTCCGGTTCGTAGTGCGACGCCCCGGTCCCGGACCGCTCGCGAACATGTACGACGCTGTCCGCATGCGGCCACCGGGCCTGCACCCAGTTCATCGCCAGAACGGCATCGACATACCTCTGCACGGACTCGATCGACGCGAACTTCCGCTCCACCGGCAGCGTGATCGTGGAGCCGTGAATTTCCACGGACCGCAGATTGCGTTCCTCGGCGCGATCGAACATGCGCCGGACCATCGTCTCCGCCTCGTACACCTTGGAACGCTGCGAGTCCCTCGTCTTCACCGGCGCGATCATAATGCCGCCCACCGACCGTTCACGCCCGGTTCCGGTGGATTCACCTCTGCGGGTGGGCGCGCTCGTTGTACTCCAGGGCAACGCCGATCCAGTAGTCCAGACCGCCACCGGCCACACCGTCGGAGTCGACGGTGATCCAGCCGTTGCCCATGTCGCGATCTCCCATGACCGCGGCTCGTGCTCCTCGTCGAGAAACCAGGTCTTCCGTCTGCGCGGGGGTCCGGTCTGACGAGTGCTTCGCGGATCCGATCCGCCAATTCCGCGTCGTACGCCATGGACGGATACCAGGACGCGGGAGGCGCCCCGTCGATGTATAGTCTGCTATACGTATAGCTTCCTATACATCGGAGGATGGACATGACCCGTCGTTGGTTCTACGCCGGATCGACCGGGCTTGCTGCAGCCCTGCTCGTCGCCGCAGCGGCCTGGCTCCTGTCCCCGGTCGCGCCGGGGCTGTCCGCGATAGTCTTCGGACTGTGTGCGCTCCCGGCGTGTGGCGCACTCGGATGGTTGTTCTGGGTGGCGCCTGTGACGATTCCGAAACAGGGACCGTCCGAGGGTGACGTCGAATCCACCTGGCTCAGTGCAGCATTGAGCGGAACAGCTACCGATCTGATCATCGTGATCGGCCTCGGCCTCGCGGCAGTGTCCATCGGTAGAATCGATGTCCCTGCAGCGACACTGTTGATCGGACTGCTGCTCGTCGCCCTCGCATCGTGCACGACACGCTACGCGATCGAGCGCCGACGAACCCTCGCGTGAGATGAAGAACGACGTTCGACGACGACGACTCCAACTCGGTTGGTCCCAAGCAGATCTCGCCGACCGCATCGGCGTCACACGGCTCACCGTCATCTCGATCGAGAAGGAACGGTACGACCCGAGCCTGCCCGTCGCATTCCAGCTTGCCGCGGTCTTCCGATGCCGAATCGAGGACATCTTCGACCCGCAATGACGCCGGACCGGACCTACGGCCGAATGCGAAGAACTCGAATCTTCTCGGCCTCGTCCAGCTCGAAATAGAACCGCAGAGTGACGGGACTGCCCGGGAAATCACCTGCGATCTCCGCCTTCACGTCATGACCGTCACCGGACACCGTCGGCGTCCGGGGACGATAGGTGACGTCGGGAACCTCGGTTCGCCACGCGCGAATCTCGTCTCTGCCGTGGTGCTCCCGGCCCTCGTCCTCGACAACGGCATCGGGACGGAACTGTGCAAAGTATGCCTCCAGATCGGAAGCGGCGGCGAGTTCGAAATACCTGTCGATGAATGTCATGACGGACACGCTCCACCCTCCCCCACCGGGAGAGTCAACCCCAGGCAGGATGTGGGCATGAACGGCCTGCTCACCATCGGTGAGTTCTCCCGCATCACTCATCTGTCGGTGAAGACGCTCCGTCGCTATCACGAATCCGGCATGCTCGAACCCGCCGAGGTCGACGCCCACTCCGGTTATCGCTATTACACGACGGCGCAGGTGCCGACAGCTCAGATCATTCGCCGGTTTCGGAGTTTCGACATGCCGGAGCGCGAGGTGCGCGCGATCGTCACCAACCCGGACCCGACGCAGCGGGCGGGGCTGGTTCTGGGGCATCTGGAACGGCTCGAACGTCAGGTGAAGGAAGCGGAGTCGTCGATCAGCGCGATGAAGAGGCTCCTCCGACCGACCGGGGCTTCCGTGGCGGTCACGCGTCTCGTCACCGAAAAGGTCACGGTCGCGGCGATATCCGGCGAGGTGGACTCGTCGAACATGCTCGAGTGGTATTCCGACGCCATGGCCGAGCTCGACGCGGTGGTCTCCCCCGACGGCAGTCCTGGCGGGTTGTACGACAACGACCTGTTCACCGACGGCCGCGGAACGATGACGGTGTACCTGCCCACGACCGATGCACCTCGGATGGGACGGGTGCAACCGCTGACGATCGGCGGAACGGAGCTGGCGACGACGGTGCACCACGGCAGCCACGACGACATCGACGTCACCTACGGTGCGCTCGGGGTGTACGTCGAATCCAACGGCCTCGCGATCGCCGGCCCGATACACGAGACCTATCACGTCGGACCGCGCGACACCGCCGACCCGAGTCGATGGCGAACCGAAATCGGCTGGCCGGTTTTCGGAACGTAGCCGACGGGTGCGGTTACCATTCGTCGTCGGCACACGTCGGCACCCAACACTCGGATCGTCCGGCACGTTCCTGCCGGTGGAGGGATCTACTATTCATGGCTTCGATCACGTTCGACCGTGCCACCAGGCTTTTTCCCGGCTCCGACACTCCGGCGGTGGATGCGTTGGACCTGGAGATCGCCGACGGCGAATTCCTCGTCCTCGTCGGCCCGTCGGGCTGCGGTAAGTCCACGTCGCTACGCATGCTCGCCGGCTTGGAGGAGGTGAACAGCGGCCGCATCCTCATCGGCGGCAGCGATGTCACTCACGCCGAGCCCAAGGATCGCGACATCGCGATGGTGTTCCAGAACTACGCGCTGTACCCGCACATGTCCGTCGCCGAGAACATGGGCTTCGCACTCAAACTCGCCAAGGCGAACAAGGACGAGATCCGCACCCGTGTCCTCGAAGCAGCCAAGCTTCTCGACCTGGAGGCGTACCTCGACCGCAAACCCAAAGCGCTGTCCGGCGGTCAGCGTCAGCGAGTTGCCATGGGGCGGGCCATCGTCCGTCAACCGCAGGTGTTCCTGATGGACGAGCCACTGTCCAACCTCGATGCCAAACTGCGGGTGCAGACGCGCACGCAGATCGCTCAGCTGCAGCGCAGGCTCGCGACGACCACCGTCTACGTCACCCACGATCAGGTCGAGGCAATGACCATGGGCGACCGGGTGGCGGTACTGAAAGGTGGTGTGTTGCAGCAGTGTGCATCACCTCGTGAGCTGTACCGCACACCGACCAACGTGTTCGTCGCCGGATTCATGGGCTCGCCGTCGATGAACCTGTTCCGGGTGCCCGTCACCGACGGTGGCGTGCGGATCGGTGAGCAGGTCATTCCGGTGTCGCGGGGCACACTGGCCGGCTCGACCGGAAGCGAAGTGGTGTTCGGCATCCGGCCCGAGCACGTCGAGATCGTGTCCTACGGGCTGAAGTTGGAGGTCGATGTCGTCGAAGAACTCGGCTCCGAGGCCTTCGTCTTCGGACGGGCCGACATCAACGGCACCACTCAGACGATCGTCGCCCGCGCGGACTGGCGTGATCCCCCGCAGAAAGGCGACGTGGTGGGCATCCGGTTCGACGAAGCGCATGCTCACGTGTTCGACGGCTCCGAGGCCGGGGTCCGGCTCAGCTGACCCTAGGGGAGTTCCGTACGGGTCACGTCGTCGCCGTCGGTCACCACGATCGTCGCCAGTGCCGTCCGCCCCGCCGGGTGGATACGCACGGTGACCGACCCTGCGTCCGCACCGTCCAAGCTGCACGCCACCGCGCGGCGCACCTCGTCGGCGACCCGACGAGGTTGGTCGGTCAGGCCACCGTCGTCGAGCAACTGCACGGTGACTCCGCGCTCGCGCGCGGACCGCGCTGCTGTCACCACCTCGGGTACGTCCAGTGCGCGGGCGCGAATGCTGTCTCGCAAAGTCGCTTCCACCAGCAGCGCCTCGGTGCGGGATGCGTCGTCCATGGGGTTGTCGGCGATGCGCCGTAGGACCGGCCGAACCAGGTCGTCGAGCCGGCGCAATTGATGCTCGCGTTCCTGTTCGGCCGCGTTCACGGCGGCGCGCTCCGCGAAGGTCGCAGCGCGTTCCCGGCGAAGCGAGTAGATCGACGCAGCCGCAGGGCGGACAGCGAAGGCGAAGAACGTCGCCATGATCATCACACCGGCACCCGTGACGAAAGTGGATGCTGCACCGGCGACATCAGGGGCGGCGGTCCAGTACACCGCGAACGCGGCCAGTTGGCCGGCCCACGCCCAGCGGATCCGGCCTCGAACGCACAGGAACGCGCACAGCGCCGCACCTCCACCGACGGTTGTGGTCACCGCCTGCGACTGTGTCGCCCCGGTGTCCACGACGCGAATCAGTACCGCGAACTGAGCGGACGGCACTGCCGCGACAGTCAATGCGGCCCACCTCGGAAACGGATCGCCTGGAACGGCGACGAGAAGCGTAGCGCCGACCGCGAGAAGCGCGATCACCAGGCACTTCTCGGCGACACCGTCGCCTCCCGGGCCCAGAATTGCGACCGCAGCCGCAGTCACGACCGACGCGGTGACGGCGTAGGCGCCCCTCGATTGCATGCCGATGATCGTCGACGCGTCGCCCCTCAGCGAGCTCACGGCGCCTCCCACGAGACGATCACCGTCGTGCCCGCACCCGGGAAACTTCGGATGTGCGACGATCCGCCCTCGAGCTGCGCCATCCGGCCGACGATGCTGACATCGATTCCCAGACGGCCGGATCCTGTTGTCGAGGTGTCGAATCCGACGCCGCCGTCCTCGACGGTCACACGGACGAGGCCGGGACGTAGTTCGACGGTGATACGGCACTGTGCGGCAGGGCCTGCGTGCACGACGCTGTTGCGCACGGCCTCTGCCGACGCGCCCACCACCGCGGACGCAACAGCTCCCGGAAACTGACTGCGACCGTCGTCGATGGTTGCTCCCACGGCGACACCGTGGTCGGCTCCCACCGTGGACAGCTGCGCGAAGATGCCGTCGGCCGACACCGTCGCGTCTCGGCCGGAATCGTCGACGACGCGGTCCAGCTCGGCCAACGCCGACCTCGCTTCCGCCACGAGCCTGCCGCCGGGATCGGCACGATCCGTCGCCAGCAGAGTGCTCAACACCTGGTCGTGGATCAGCGCATCGAACCGCGCTTTCTCGCGTTCACGTGCCTGGGCGGCCGCGGCTATCGCGGCACTGCGATCGAGCGATTGCTTGGTGGAATCGAGTATCGATCCGCTGCGCAAGGCCATGATCACCGCGGCGGTCAACAGCGCCGACAACCCGAACGACCACAGGCCGGCATAGACGATGCCGGCGGTCGACGCCCGGCCGCCGAACAACCCGATCTGGTCGACGGTGGCAATGGTCGAGGTTGCGACGAGCTGAACGGCGAACGCGATCCACGGTCTCCACGCAAGCGTTGCGCACAGGCCGGCGAGGCCGGCGAACGCCGACATCCACGTGCCCCGTGCAGACCCGTGCAGCACATCGCCGTTCCACGCGAAGAACCAGAGGCAGGCGGCGAGCAGGATTCCGAGGGCCGCCGAACCTGCCGCCGGACCGATACGGCGGGGACGAACCAGCGCCGCGACCAACAGTGCGACACCGGGAACGAAGATCAGCACCACTGCCAGCGGGGTCCACCACGACGCGAGAATCCGAGAGCCCTCCGCAATTCCGGACAGCGACACGAAGAAATATCCGACGAAACCTACGCCGAGGAAGCGAGCGACCAGGATACGTAGGCGCTCGCCGGGTGAGAATTCACGGCTGTCCGTCTGCCTACGCCACGTCACGATGGGGTCAGATTACCGCCCGAGTTGCTTCGAACCGCGGCTGATCTCGGTTTCACCCCCGAGCCGGGCAGCGCGGCCGGCCCTGTCCCCCGCGCGACTGGCGCCGTGCGAGTACCCCGCGCCCGCACTTCGGCTCCGCCAGGTGCCGCGTGCAGTGGAGTTGGACGAGTAGTAATCCTTCAGCTCGACTTCCTTGTTCCGCAGGACAAGAGCGGTGCCCGCGTCCGGCTTCTCCTCGGACACTGCCTTGGACTCCGCCTCCTTCTTCACCGCGGCGAGGCGCTTGCCCACCCGCGTGGCGAAGGCAGTCTGGAAGTTCAACCGCGCCGTGACCGCAGCGACCACGACCGTCTCCTGGCGTTTGTAGCTTCGGCGACCGATCTTTTCCACCACCGTGCGTACCGCAGTCTCGTTCTTGTACTCGCCCGATTTGATGTAGGCGTCCGACGCCCGCACCATCTGGACGAGGAGGCTCGAATACAGCGCCTCGGTGGTGTCGATGTCGGACGCGAAACCGTAGGCGAACACCTGCGTCGACGACCGGGCGACGTCGCACGTCACGTCGTTGGCCGCAGCGATCGAGACGAACAACTGGACGAACGTCTTGAGACCACGTTTGCCCGCTTCTCCGATGGGGACGACGCGCTGTGTCGGCGTCGCCTGCTTCTCACGCGAGGCGCTGTGCGAGCGGGCCACGGCCAGATCGATCGACGTCGACGTCGCCAGACGCTGTGCGGCCTCCATGAACGCTTCCGCCTCGTGCGGGTTGTCCGTCGACTCCGCCTGGCGGAGAAGCCCACCGATTCTGGTCAGCATCTTGTCCGAAGTCACCTGGGCGAGGCTACAACCACCCACCGACAGACCCGTCGGGTGAGGGTTGACCGATTCAGCTAGGTCGGTAATGGCCCGCTGCGACCGAAATGTGTATAAGTTCCTATCGACATGTGCGTCGGGGGGAGCACATTCGCACATCAACTGTGCCGCCTCCCACACACACCACCGTGTACGAAGCAAGTGGAGAGAACTCATGGCGTCTTTGATCTCGAAGGTGGCGGTGCTCGCAACAGCGGCCTCGCTGCTGACGCTCACCGCGTGTTCCAGCGACAGCGGATCCAGTGATTCCGCGTCCGAGAACACCGACGGCCGCGGACCCATCACCTACGTCGAAGGCAAGGACACCACCGAAACCGGTGTCGTCCGTCAGATCATCGAAGAGTGGAACGCGGCCAACCCGGACGAGCAGGTCACCTTCAAGGAACAGTCCAACGACGCCGACCAGGCACACGACGACCTGGTCCAGCACCTGCAGGCAGAGCAGAGCGACTACGACGTCATGGCTCTCGACGTCATCTGGACGGCCGAGTTCGCCGCGAAGGGCTGGCTCGTGCCGCTCGAAGGCGAGTTCGCACTCGACAACGCCGGAATTCTCCCGTCGACGGTGGACAGCGCAACCTACAACGGCACCCAGTACGCAGCCCCGAAGAACACCAACGGCGGTCTGCTGTTCTACCGCACCGACCTCGTGCCCGCAGCCCCCACCACCTGGGACGAGCTGACGGCAAGCTGCACCGTCGCCGTGGAGAACAACATCGACTGCTACGCAGGACAGTTCGCGTCCTACGAGGGCCTGACGGTCAACGCGTCGGAGATCATCAACGCACACGGTGGATCGTTCGTCGCCGAGGACGGCAAGACCCCGACCGTCGACTCTCCCGAGGCCAAAGCGGGCCTGCAGGCACTCGTGACGGCGTTCCAGAACAACGTCATCCCCGCTCAGGACACCACGTTCAAGGAGCCGGAGAGCCAGCAGGCATTCGAGGACGGTAAGGCGCTCTACCTGCGTAACTGGCCGTACGTCTACGGCACAGCGGCCAAGGAAGGCTCTGCCGTCGCCGGAAAGTACGGTGTTGCACCACTTCCCGGCGTCACCGGCGTCGGAACCTCCACGCTCGGTGGATACAACGCAGCGATCAGCGCGTTCTCGCAGAACAAGGCCACGGCCGCCGACTTCCTTCGCTTCCTCCAGGGTGAGCAGGCTCAGCGCATCATCGCCGAGGGTGCACTGCCTCCGGTGCTCGCGTCGCTGTACGACGACCCGGCCCTCATCGCCGAGATGCCGTACCTCCCGGCCCTGAAGGAATCGATCGAAAACGCTGTCCCGCGTCCCGTCACGCCGTTCTACCCGGCAGTGTCGAAGGCCATCCAGGACAACACCGCTGCTGCGATCAAGGGTGAGAAGCAGGTCGACCAGGCCATCGCCGACATCCAGGCCGGCATCGAGTCCGCAGGCGCTAACTAAGCCTTCGGCTTTCGATTTCAGGAGAATTTCATGGCTCTACCTACTGGTGAACCCAGTGGGGCTGTAAACGTCGCCGCGGCCGGGGGATCATCCTCCGGCCGCGGCGGGAGCGCAGCCAGCGGAGTGACTCCATCAGGACGGCATGTGCGCACCGACAAGAAGAGGCGATTCGGACTGAGTGCCGGGCGCGCCTGGTTGCTCATCGCCCCGACTCTGGTGATTCTCGCAGTCGTCATCGCCTATCCCGTAATTCGTGCCGTCGTCATGTCCTTCCAGAAGGACGCCGGTCTCGATCCCGCGACGGGGATGTTCGTCAAGGGCGGCAGTGCCGGATTCTCCAACTACACGCACTGGATCCTGCAGCAGTGCACGTCGGCGTCGGGCACGCTCGTTCCGTGCCCACCGGGCACCCTGGGCTCGCAGTTCTGGGGTGCGGTCGGCAACACGGCGTTCTTCACCGTCGTGACAGTGTCCATCGAGGTGGTCATCGGATTCGCGATGGCCGTCATCATGGGCAAGACGTTCGCCGGCCGCGCCTTGTTGCGTGCCGCCATTCTGATCCCGTGGGCGATTCCGACGGCGGTGACCGCCAAGCTCTGGTATTTCATCTTCAGTTACGACGGAATCGCCAACAAGCTTCTCGGCACACAGATCCTGTGGACGGGAGACGCGTGGCCCGCGCGGTTCGCGGTCATCATCGCCGACGTCTGGAAGACCACACCGTTCATGGCGCTGCTGATTCTCGCTGGCCTGCAGATGATTCCGTCCGATGTGTACGAGGCAGCGCGCGTCGACGGAGCGTCCGCGTGGCAGCGGTTCACCAAGATCACACTTCCGCTCGTCAAGCCGGCTCTGATGGTGGCGATTCTGTTCCGCACGATGGATGCGCTGCGCATGTACGACCTGCCCGCGATCCTCACCGAGGGCAACCCGGCGACGCGGACCATCTCGATTCTCGTGGTCGAGCAGATCCGGCAAGGGTTCAATGCAGCGGCGTCTCTGTCGACCATCTCGTTCATCATGATCTTCATCGTCGCGTTCGTGCTCGTGAAATTCCTCGGCGCGAACGCGGTTGCCACGCAGGAGAACCAACGAAAAGGCACGATCCGATGAAGACCGCACGTATCTACCTCGGCGTCGTGATCATCCTCGTGTGGGGGCTCGCGCCGTTCTACTGGATGGCCGTCACTGCGTTCCGCGACCCGCGGTACACGTTCGATACCACACCCTGGCCGACGCACGTGACCACCGAGAACTTCACCAACGCGCTCTCCACGAGCAACGGAAACAACTTCCTCCGTGCAGTCGCCAACAGCTTGATCATCGGCGGCGTCACCACGTTCATCGCGCTGGTGATCGGAATCTTCTGCGCATACGCACTGTCCCGCATCGACTTTCGATTCAAGTACATCGTCGTCGGCATCGTCCTGGGAGCATCGATGTTCCCCGTCGTCGCGCTGGTGACACCGCTGTTCCAGTTCTTCACGAACATCGGATGGATCGGCAGCTACCAGGCGATGATCATCCCCAACATCTCCTTCGTGCTGCCCCTGACCATCTACACACTGACGGCGTTCTTCGCCGAACTGCCCTGGGAACTGGAAGAAGCCGCACGCATCGACGGCGCCGGACGGTTCCAGGCATTCCGCCTGGTGATGCTTCCGTTGGCCGCGCCGGCACTCTTCACCACCGCAATCCTCGCTTTCATCGCCGCAGTCAATGAGTACCTGCTGGCCAGCCAACTCTCCAGCGACAAAACCGAGCCCGTCACCGTGGCCATCGCACGCTTCTCCGGCAACGACCCACACGTCGTGCCGTATGCGGCGATCATGGCAGCGGGAACCATCGTCGCCATTCCCCTCGTCGTCATGGTGCTGATCTTCCAGCGCCGCATCATCTCCGGTCTCACCGCCGGCGGCGTGAAGTCATGACCGCTCAGGACCACCTGCAGATCCTCGCCGGCATTCTCGGTTTCTTCGCACTGATGGCTTTCATCGCCGCAGTCGCGGGCATTCTCGGTGGAGATCCGCCCGTCTGGCCCTCCGTCGTTCTCCTCGGCCTCCTCGCCGCCCTGACCTACGTGGTGCGCAAAATCCGAGCCTGACGGGGGTCACTCCGCCGGCTCCGCTCCTGCCTTGAGCTCTGCCAGGGTCATGAAGATCGGCACGTCGCCGTCGAGGTCGATTTCCTTGCGCTGCAGGAATGCGTCGAGCAGTCCCCAGACCAGTGCCGTGAGTTGGTCGACGAAGTCGCCTGCGTCGAGTTCCGTGTCGTCCAACCAGAGGTCGGTGGCGGCCAGGAGAGCCCCGACGGCGGCGCGGCACGCGTATTCGATGCCCGAGGTGTCGGCGTCGACCGAATCGAGAATCGTCTTCGCGACGGTGGCGAAGCGTGTCGCGATGTCACGTCCGATGTCGAGGGGCGGAGCGACTGCAGGATCCTCCGGTGTGGACCTGGACTGGGCGAGGAACCGGAAGACATTGGGGTGGCGTCCCACCACATCCGCGTAACCGGAGATCGCATGTCGTAGCGCGGACACCGGTGCGTCGAGCAGGAAGTTGAAGTCGGATACGGCGAGCGTGTAGACCTCGTCGGCCATGCGCTGTGCCACGGCGCTGTACAGATCTGCCTTGTCCGCGAACTGCCGGTACAGCCTCGGCTTGGTGGCACCTGCCTCTCGAGCGATGTCGTTCATGCTCGGGTTCGGTCCGTGCGCGTCGATGACCCTGAACGTTGCGTCGACGAACTCCTCACGTGCCCTGGTTCTACGGGCTTCGGAATCTCGCGAGGTAGGCATCTGGTCATTCTAGGTGTCGCCCCAGGTGGAGGCGGTCGTGTCTTGACACCTTCGCGGAGATTGTGGAGAGTTCACAGCAATGGCGTACCGGCGGTAACGTTAAACGTACTATCGGTACGGGACGGAGCGACGGGAACAGGCGGGGAGTGGGCATGACCATCGAGAAGGCGCGCGACCGAACACGCACCGTGCGCGTCGACGGTGCTGGGCTCTACGTGCAGGAATTCGGTAACCTCGACGGCCCGGTGCTGGTGCTCGTGCACGGTTGGCCGGACACCCATCACCTGTGGGACGCGGTGGTCCCGTTGCTGACCGACAAGTTCCACGTCGTCACGTACGACACGCGCGGTCACGGCGAATCCTTCGGTGACGGCACGGTCACGGAGATGAAACTCGAACAGTTGGCCGCGGACTTCATGGCCGTCGTCGACGTAGTGGCGGGGTCGATTCCGGTGCACGTTCTCGCTCACGACTGGGGATCGGTGCAGGTGTGGGAGGCAATCTGCGAGCCGGGCGCCGACACCAGAATCGCGTCGTTCACCTCGATCTCGGGTCCGAGCCTCGACCACATGGGAATGTGGCTGCAGTCGACGCCGAAGAGCTCGAAGGCACTGTGGCAGAAACTGACCCAGCTGGTTTCAGGTGCCTACACGCTGTTCTTCATGTCGGGGCCGCTGTCGCGAACCTTCTTCCGCATATTCGGTAGGCGCTGGATCTGGTCGTTGCTGCTGCGCATCGTCGAACGCGTGGACAAGCGAAATCTCCATATCGCGCCGACGCTCAACCGAGACATGGTCGACGGGTTGCGCATCTACCGCGCCAACGTCCTCCAGAAGGTCCTGCGGCCGACTGAGCGGTACACACACGTCCCGGTCCACTTGCTGGTCACGCGACGAGACCCTGCCATCAGACCCGCATCGTTCGACGGCATCGAGCGGTGGGTGTCGCGGGTCAGCCGCACCGATGTCCGTTCCGGGCACTGGCTCCCCCTGAAGAACCCGGCTCTCGTCGCCGCCGAAACAACGAAGTTCGTGGAAAGGATCGATCGTGAACGAACACGACCCCGGTGAAGTGTCCTTGCAGGCACGGAACGTCGCCTTCGACTGGTCGGAGACTCCGTTGCACTGGATGCCGAACGAGCCCATTGCCTCGCACAGTCTCAGCGCGTTGAATCTGCTTCTCCCCGAGGGAGAGCGGTGGTTCTGCGCCACCTACACCGAAGCCCTCCCACTGATCGCCGACGCGAAACTGCGCGAGGACGTCCTCGGCTTCATCGGGCAGGAAGCCATGCATGCCGAGACGCACAATGTGGTGTTGTACGACTACCTCGACGCACACGGCGTCGATCCGAGGCCGTTCACGTCGCACTCCGAGTATTTGATGCGCAAGGTGCTCGGGCCTCGGCCGGCGCTGTCGGCGAGAGCCCAGAAGCAGCAGCTGGTCGGACGAATCGCGATGATCGGCGCGATCGAGCACCTGACGGCCTTCCTCGGCGACTACGCGCTGAACTCGAGATGGGACGACTTCGACGGCGACCCCGCGATGGTGGATCTCTATCGCTGGCACGGTGCCGAGGAAGTGGAGCACCGCAACGTCGCCCACGACGTCGCAACGTATTTCGGCGTCGGGTACTTCCGGCGAAACTTCTCGATGCTCATCGCTTTCGTCGGCTTCATCGTGCTGATGCTGCGCGGCACGCGATTCATCGTCCGCCAGGATCCGACGCTGACCGACCGGGGTTACCTCGTCCTGTGGCTGCAATGGTTGGGTGCGATGCGCAGAGGATCGCTCCCGTCGCTCGCCCAGATGACGAAAGGCGTTGCACGGTACCTGAAACCGTCGTACACCCCGGAGGACGAGGGCGACACCGCGCAAGCCGTCGCCTATCTGGCGAAGTCTCCCGCTGCCCGATCGGCACTGCCGTGAACCTCCAGCTACCTGTACCGACCACGATGCCCGGTGACCTCTACGGTCGTCACGAACGGGACCCGCTCCTGCGAGTGCTGGAACGGGTCATGAACGCGCACATGGGCACGATGCGTCTACTGCATCGTAAAGAATTCGTGGGCGCGACGGACGATCGACGACTCGAGGTCGTCGTCTCCGAGCGTCGCATCGAGGCGTTCGACGAGAACGTCGTCAGCTTCGTTCTGTCGGCCGCACACGGCGGCGAACTGCCGTCCTGGCGCGCAGGAGCACACATCGACGTCGAGACGCCCTCGGGGAGGCTGCGTCAGTACTCTCTGTGCGGAGATCCAGCGGACAGCACCCGCTATCGCATTGCAGTGCGGCGTATTCCGGACGGTGGCGGCGGATCGATCGAGATGCACGACCTGGAGGTCGGCAGCAGATTGACCGTCCGAGGTCCGCGAAACGCGTTCGCATTCGCGGTTCCCGGTTTCGGATCACCCGCGGACAGTCTGCATTTCGTTGCGGGCGGGATCGGCATCACACCGATTCTCCCGATGATGAGGCTGGCCTACCGACTGGGCCTCGATTGGTCGATGGTCTACACGGGTAGAAGCCGAGAGTCGTTGCCGTTCCTGGGTGAACTCGACGAGTTCGGCGACGCGGTGACGCTTCGAACCGACGATGTCGACGGAATCCCGACGTCGGAGATGCTGCTGGAAGGATCGCGGCCGGGAGCGGCGATCTACGCGTGCGGACCGATGCCGATGATCGGCACACTGCAACGCGGAGTCGACCCGGAGTCGGAGTTTCACTTCGAAAGGTTCTCGGCGCCACCGATTGTGAACGGCGTCGAATTCGAGGTAGTCCTCGCTCGCACCGGCCAAAGAGTGACGGTCCCGGCGGATAAGTCGATACTGGACGCGGTCATGCCGTTGCGCCCCGACGTCGCGTACTCCTGCCGTCAGGGTTTCTGCGGCACCTGCCGGGTTCCTGCAGCACACGCGCCCGACGGAATGCTGATCTGCACCGAACGCACCGACGGCGACGAAGTGACCCTCGCCTTGTGAGTGGAGCCTGCGGAGTGACCCGCAGACTACCGGGAGCGGAGCCTGCGGAGTGACCCGCAGACTACCGGGAGCGGAGCCTGCGGAGTGACCCGCAGACTACCGGGAGCGGAGCCTGCGGAGTGACCCGCAGACTCCGCTCCACTCACGTGAGGGCTAGGCGTCGATGATGAACGCTTCGAGCTGCTGGCGCGCGACGTCGTCGGCGAGCTGCTTGGGAGGGCTCTTCATCAGGTAGGCCGATGCCGGGATGACCGGTCCACCGATGCCGCGGTCGAGGGCGATCTTGGCGGCGCGGACGGCGTCGATGATGACACCCGCCGAGTTGGGCGAGTCCCATACTTCGAGCTTGTACTCGAGGTTCAACGGCACGTCACCGAATGCGCGGCCTTCGAGGCGGACGTACGCCCACTTGCGGTCGTCGAGCCAGCCGACGTGGTCGCTCGGTCCGATGTGGACGTCCTTGGTGTTGAACTCGCGCTGCAGGTTCGACGTGACGGCCTGGGTCTTGGAGATCTTCTTCGACTCGAGGCGGCTGCGCTCGAGCATGTTGAGGAAGTCCATGTTGCCGCCGACGTTGAGCTGCATGGTGCGGTCGAGCTGAACTCCGCGGTCCTCGAACAGCTTTGCCATGACGCGGTGCGTGATGGTGGCACCGACCTGGCTCTTGATGTCGTCGCCGACGATGGGAACGCCTGCGTCGACGAACTTCTGGGCCCAGACCGGGTCGCTGGCGATGAACACGGGCAGAGCGTTGACGAACGCGACACCGGCATCGATAGCGGCCTGTGCGTAGAACTTGTCTGCCTCTTCGGATCCCACGGGGAGGTAGGACACGAGCACGTCGACCTTGGCGTCACGTAGCGCCTGGGCTACGTCCACCGCCTCGCCGTCGGCTTCGGTGATGGTCTCGCGGTAGTACTTTCCGAGCCCGTCGAGGGTCGGTCCGCGCAGAACCTGAACGTCCTTCGGCGGCACGTCGGCAATCTTGATGGTGTTGTTCTCGCTCGAGAAGATCGCGTCGGAGAGGTCGAATCCGACCTTCTTGGCGTCGACGTCGAACGCGGCGACGAATTCCACGTCGCGGACGTGGTACTTGCCGAACTTGACGTGCATGAGGCCGGGAACGGTGACGTTCTCGTCGGCGTCCTTGTAGTACTCGACGCCTTGGACGAGCGACGCGGCGCAGTTGCCCACACCCACGATGGCTACCCGGATGGCGTTGCCGTCCGAAGTGTTGGTGTTCTCACCCATGTTCGGGTTCTCCTTCTTTGTTCGTAACGCTTTTCGGGTTGGGCGTGGCGGTCGGGCCCGCCTGCTCGGCAGCGATCACTTCGTTGAGCCAGCGGACTTCTCGTTCGCTGGATTCGAGACCGAGCTGATGTAACTGACGGGTGTAGCGGTCGAGCGTCCCGCTGGCTCGATCCACCGCTTCGCGGAGCCCTTCTCTGCGCTCCTCGACCTGACGACGTCTGCCTTCGAGGATGCGCAACCGCGCTTCCGCCGGTGTCCGGCTGAAGAAGGCGAGATGCACGCCGAAACCGTCGTCCGTGTAGTTCTGCGGTCCCGTGTCCGCAACGAGCTCGGCGAATCTCTGCTTGCCCTTGGGTGTGAGCTCGTAGACCCGCCGTGCTCGCCGCTTCACGAGTGTGTCCGGACCGTCGTTCTCGGCGATCAGCCCGTCCGCCTGTAGGCGGCGCAGGGCCGGGTAGAGCGAACCGTAGGAGAACGCTCTGAATGCTCCGAGGAGTCCGGTCAGTCGTTTACGCAGCTCGTATCCGTGCATCGGGGATTGAAGTAGCAGACCGAGAATTGCCAGCTCGAGCATGCCTACCTCTCCCCTCGACGTGAATCGTGCACCTGATGCGGTTCCCGAGCATATACGCAAAATGTATCGGCTCGATATATGTACATACATCGAGACAAGTCACAATGTAAGGACATGAAACGAACCAGAGACCTGCCGACGCAGGTGCACGAGGTCAGCCCGAGTACGGCGAGACGCGCACGATGTTGCCCGCGAGATCCGACACGATCCGGCCGCCGCGACGGTCGGCGTCGTACGCCGTCACTGCAATTTGCGGAACGCCGTCGTCGGTGTCGATGGTCACCCAGTCGGCAACCGCGTCGGGAACGCCGACGGCCGCCGGTGCTCCGGCGATCAGGCCGGCCACGACGGCGGAATCGACGAGAGCCCAATCGAACGGAATCTCCGACGGATCCAGCAGGTCGGTGGTGCGATACACCTCGAAACCGCCCGCGACGAAGACGCGTTCCCGACGCCCGTCGGCCGAGACTCGGTAGACGTCCGCGCGGTTGTCGTCGTCGACCTGAATGCTCAACTCCAGGACCTCGGTTGTTCCGAAGCGTTCGATGTACCGTGTGCGGAAATCGTCGAGACCCGCGGGGGTGTCGAAGACGAACGGCTGGGCGACGATCGGCGTCACATCCGCCGGCAGCGGCATCGACAGTTGCGGGGTCGGTGACGCCGTCGCCTCCTGTTGCGCCACAACGGGTTCCTCGCCGGAGTCTCGGGTCGCGAAGAACAGTGCCAACCCGGCGGCGATGATCACGACGGATCCGAGAGCGAGAAACACGCGGGGTTTCGGCGCGGACCGTCGGGCAACGGGCTCGGGCAGATCGACGTCGAGTTGCAGATCGCTGACCAGACGATGCAGTTCGTCCAACGTCACCGCATTACGTGCCCGTTCACTCCGCAGACGATGCTCACCGAAGGACAGCTGACCGTCGGCGTAGGCCGTGTCGAGCGCCGACGCGGTGAGCGCGCGGTCGATGTCGCGTGCGCGGAACGCGGTGGAACGATATTTCGCGGCCATGAGAGTCCTACTTCCCGAACTGGAACGGGGTCACGTACAAGAAGTTGCCGGCCGGATCGACCGACATGGTGCCGCTTTCCTCGTCGGTGTTGTCTGCGCTGATCAACACCTCGGGACCGTCGGACTGACCTCGCATCTGGATGTTGAGGCCGTCGATTCTGGACAGATTCAGGCTCGCCGCAGCTCCGGCCACGACGGCAGCCAACTTCGGTAGGTCGACCGTCGCGAGATCGATCTGCTGCTGATCGGCGCTCCTGGACGTCGACCAGTCCTCGTCGAATTCGAGCACACCGTCGCGGAAGTCGTAGGTGATCTGCTTCTGCGGCGCCCCGGGCGCAGGCATCCTGAGAATCGCGTAGGAGTCGTACAGACCGAGACTGTCGACGACGGTGGTGCCCGTCTGTGCCTGCAGCGCGGCAGCGATATCCGCCACGATGGCGGGGTTCTGGTAGCCCATCTCACCGTAGGTGTCGACGGGGTCGCCCGCCGCGGCGCACGACCTGACACCGAACGTGATCGCGACGGCCGCTGCCACCAGTGGAATCGCAACCGCGAAGAACCCCAGGCGCGACGACCGCGCCGTGCGAACCGGATGTGCCAGCTCGATCGAGTCGGCCATGAGAGGAAGGTCGGTCTCGTTCTGCAGGTCCTCGATGAGCGAGTGCAGATCCGCGAGCGTCTCCGCTTCCATCGCCAGGTCGACGCGCGCCGCGTGCTCCTCCTCGGACAATTGACCGTCGGCCCGTGCATCGTCGAGAGTGGCGCACGCCTGAGTTCGGTCGGTATCTCTCGCCCGGGTGGAGGGCGGAAGTCGCGTCGGCACAGGTGGAGCATAGTTTCGGGTCCCCGAATTGCCCAGATGCGGCGACACCGGCGCCCACCCGTCGGCGGCCGCACGTACTCTGGTTCTCGTGCGACTTCAGCGACAGGTGGTGGACTACGCCCTTCAGCGACGGTCGCTGCTTGCCGAGGTGTACTCGGGCAGGACAGGAGTGAGCGCCGTATGCGACGCCGATCCCTATCTGCTCCGGGCCGCCAAGTTCCACGGCCGTGGCAGCGACGTCGTCTGCCCGATCTGCAGGAAGGAACAGCTCACCCACGTCTCCTGGGTGTTCGGCGAGAAGCTGGGCCCACTGTCCGGGTCCGCTCGCACCGCGGACGAGCTGGTACGCCTCGCCGCGACACAGGAGGAGTTCTCCGTCCACGTAGTGGAGGTCTGCAGATCCTGCAGCTGGAACCACCTCGTGCAGTCCTATGTCCTCGGCGCCGTGCCCGCGCCCAAGCAACCGAGACGGTCCCGGTCCAATTCTCGCGGACCTGGCCGTCGAACAGCGAGCGAGTGACACAATCGCATGCGCTGACCGACCCCGGTCTTCCATGTGAGTAGTGCCCGCCCAAGACCACTGGAGTTCTGTACGTGAGTTCCCCCTACGACAACACCCCCGGCGGTAGCTCCGGAGATCGTGACCCGTCCAGGCGCCCGCCGAACGTGCCCCCCGGCACCTCTGGCCGACCGCCGGGCCCACGTCCCCCGATGCCACCTCCCGGGCGTCGTCCGGCTGGACCTCCACCCGGCGTCAGGCGCGACGCGCAGGGGCGTCCTCTCGGACCGCCCGCGGGTCCACCGCCGGGGCCCCCGCCCATGCGTCGTGACGCCCAGGGCCGCCCGATTCCCCCGCGTG
>NZ_NPFY01000057.1 GCF_002259415.1 Rhodococcus sp. 14-2470-1b | reverse complement strand
CTGCTCTACGCCACCCCGATCGTCTTCGGCTTCGGCAACTACATCCTGCCGCTGCAGATCGGCGCACCCGATGTCGCCTTCCCCAGGCTCAATGCCTTCTCCTACTGGCTCTACCTGTTCGGCGCACTGGTCACCACCGCCGGGTTCATCAGCCCCGGCGGTGCCGCCGACTTCGGCTGGACCGCGTACACCCCGTTGAGCAGCGCCGTCTACTCCCCCGGTATCGGATCCGACCTGTGGATCGTGGGCCTGCTCATCGCAGGCCTGGGCACCATCCTGGGCGGGGTCAACATGGTCACCACCGTGGTGTGCCTGCGCGCACCGGGAATGACGATGTTCCGCATGCCGATCTTCACCTGGAACATCCTGGTGACCTCGATCCTGATCCTGCTGGCGTTCCCACTGCTGACCGCGGCGCTGATGGGCCTGCTCGCCGACCGTAAACTCGGCACCCACATCTTCGATCCCGCCAACGGCGGGGCGTTGCTCTGGCAGCACCTGTTCTGGTTCTTCGGTC
>NZ_NPFY01000051.1 GCF_002259415.1 Rhodococcus sp. 14-2470-1b | reverse complement strand
CTGCTCTACGCCACCCCGATCGTCTTCGGCTTCGGCAACTACATCCTGCCGCTGCAGATCGGCGCACCCGATGTCGCCTTCCCCAGGCTCAATGCCTTCAGCTACTGGCTGTACCTGTTCGGCGCGCTGGTCACCACCGCCGGGTTCATCAGCCCCGGCGGTGCCGCAGATTTCGGCTGGACCGCGTATACCCCGTTGAGCAGCGCCGTCTACTCCCCCGGTATCGGATCCGACCTGTGGATCGTGGGCTTGCTCGTCGCGGGCCTGGGCACCATCCTGGGCGGGGTCAACATGGTCACCACCGTGGTGTGCCTGCGCGCTCCGGGAATGACGATGTTCCGGCTACCGATCTTCACCTGGAACATTCTGGTGACCTCGATTCTGATCCTGCTGGCGTTCCCACTGCTGACCGCGGCGTTGATGGGCCTGCTCGCCGACCGTAAACTCGGCACCCACATCTTCGATCCCGCCAACGGCGGGGCGTTGCTCTGGCAGCACCTGTTCTGGTTCTTCGGTC
>NZ_NPFY01000056.1 GCF_002259415.1 Rhodococcus sp. 14-2470-1b | reverse complement strand
CACCACCCACCATCGACCCAACACTCCTGACCGAACTCACCGACGCAGCCAGAGAAGAAAACAAAGCCTGCGCACGCAAAGTCGCCCACGCCGCACGCATCTGGGAAACCTGCATCGAACAAACCATCCACATCGGCGAACGCATCACCGACGCCGGCAACTACGCAGCCTCCGAAACCGCAGCCGCACTCGGCTGCTCCAAAACAGTCGCAGACACCTACTCCGACATCGGAATGGACCTGCGCCTACGCCTCCCCACATCAAAGCAGCCTTCGACGCCGGAGACCTCGACCTACCCCGAGTACGCGCCATCCACCGCCTCACCGCCCCCTACAGCACCCCCGCCGTCGAACACGCACAAACCGACATCCTCACCGCCGCCCTACACCTGTCCCCCGGACCACTCGCCACCGAAATCAACACCATCATGCACCGCTGCGCACCCGAGGAAGCAGCACAACTACGCACAGACCTCACCCGCCTGACCGGCGTGAAATACCGCGACAAAGACATGATCGCCACCATCGAAGCCAACCTCGACGCCGCAGACGCCGCCGCCAGCTGGCAACGCATCAACGAAGTAGCCGACACCCTCTGCCCCCGCGACCCCCGCACCCGAGGACAACGCCGCGCCGCCGCCTACACCGCCCTCATGCACAGCGAAACCCACATCGCCTGCACCTGCGAACCCGACGACAACCACCCCTGCACCGCCAACCCCGAACCCCCCGACCGCCGCCGACCCCTCACCACCGTCACCATCGACATCGACACCCTCCTGCACCTCGCCGACCTCCCCGCCTACCTCGCCGACCACGGCACCATCGACGCCGACTACGCCCGACAACTAGCCCACAACAGCGACCTGCAAATCCTCATCACCGAAGCCCTCGACCTCGCCCACGAACTAGGCCACATCACCAACCCCAACCCCAACCCCGACAACAACAGCGACGCACGAGACACAGATCCCGAGCCCACACGCACACCACGCCCCACCGCACACCCGACCTTCCATCCACTCGGACGCGGCCGACGACGCCGCGGACTCGACCTCCCCACACCCCCGGCCCCACACCCGACCCGCACACCCACCAACACCGACACCGACACCCCGGCCGGACAGTACGAAGGCCGATACACCCTCATCGCCGCACTCGAGAAAGCACTCACCACCAACCCCGCACTCGCAGTCCCGCTCTACCCCGACGGCCACGGCGGACTCACCACCCCACCACCCGGCGCACTGACCTACCGACCCGGCACCGCGCTCGCAGACCTCGTCCGACACCGCGACCGCACCTGCCGCCACCCCGGATGCGACATCCCCGCAGCCGGCTGCGAAATCGACCACGTCATCGCCTTCGACCACCACAACCCCACCCGCGGCGGCTGGACCATCCTCACCAACCTCCACTGCCTCTGCAGATACCACCACTCCCTCAAAACCATGGGCGCCTGGACACCCACCATGCTCGCCGGAGCCGCCGAACACTGGCAATCGAACTCCGGCACCACCGCAGTCACCCTCCCCGGAAACACCTACGGAACAACCGACCTCACCGCACAATCACTCATCCCCCACATACCCCGCAAACGCAGACCCACCACCA
>NZ_NPFY01000037.1 GCF_002259415.1 Rhodococcus sp. 14-2470-1b | reverse complement strand
GTGACTGCCCTAGCGCCTAGGCCTACTCCCGCTGTGACGGCGGCTCGGCCTTTTCCGCCGCGGATGGGACCTAAGGGTTCGTTCGTTCACAAGGCGATTACGACCACTGATCCCAAGGTGTTGGGGATCATGTACATCGCGACGTCGATTGCGTTCTTCCTCGTCGGTGGGTTGATGGCGTTGTTGATGCGCGCCGAGTTGGCTGTGCCGGGGATGCAGTTCCTGTCCAACGAGCAGTACAACCAGTTGTTCACCATGCACGGCACGATCATGTTGCTGTTGTATGCGACGCCGATCGTGTTCGGGTTCGCCAATTACATTCTGCCGTTGCAGATCGGTGCTCCGGATGTGGCGTTCCCACGGCTCAATGCGTTCTCGTACTGGTTGTATCTGTTCGGTGCGTTGATCACCACGGCCGGGTTCATCACTCCTGGTGGTGCCGCGGACTTCGGGTGGACTGCCTACACGCCGTTGACGAGTGCTCTGCATTCGCCGGGTGTGGGTGCGGATCTGTGGATCATGGGGTTGGCGGTTGCCGGTCTGGGCACCATCTTGGGTGGTGTCAACATGATCACCACGGTCATCTGTTTGCGGGCGCCGGGTATGACGATGTTCCGGATGCCGATTTTCACCTGGAACATTCTGGTGACCTCGATTCTGATTCTGCTGGCGTTCCCGTTGTTGACGGCGGCGTTGTTGGGGTTGGCGGCCGATCGTCATCTGGGTGCGCACTTGTTCGATCCGGCGACCGGTGGTGTGTTGCTGTGGCAGCACTTGTTCTGGTTCTTCGGTCATCCCGAGGTGTACATCATCGCGTTGCCGTTCTTCGGGATCGTCTCGGAGATCTTCCCGGTGTTCTCGCGTAAGCCGATGTTCGGGTACACCACGTTGATCTACGCGACGATCGCGATCGCGGCATTGTCGATCGCGGTGTGGGCGCATCACATGTATGCCACCGGTGCGGTGTTGTTGCCGTTCTTCTCGTTCATGACGTTCTTGATCGCGGTGCCCACGGGTGTGAAGATCTTCAACTGGATCGGCACGATGTGGCGTGGTCAGGTCACGCTCGAGACGCCGATGTTGTTCTCCATCGGGTTCTTGATCACGTTCCTCTTCGGTGGTCTCTCGGGTGTGTTGCTCGCCAGCCCGCCGATCGATTTCCATGTCACCGACACCTACTTCGTGATCGCGCACTTCCACTATGTGGTGTTCGGGACGGTGGTGTTCGCGACGTATGCCGGTATCTATTTCTGGTTCCCGAAGATGACGGGCCGGATGATGGACGAGACGCTCGGCAAGTGGCATTTCTGGTTGACGTTCTTCGGGTTCCACGGCACGTTCTTGGTGCAGCACTGGCTCGGGAACGAGGGTATGCCGCGTCGGTACGCCGACTACCTGGCTTCGGACGGGTTCACTACGTTGAACATCATTTCCACGATCGGGGCGTTCGTGCTCGGTGCGTCGACGTTGCCGTTCGTGTGGAACGTGTTCAAGTCCTACCGGTACGGCGAAGTCGTCACGGTCGACGATCCGTGGGGGTACGGCAACTCGTTGGAATGGGCGACTTCCTGCCCGCCGCCGCGGCACAACTTCACCGAACTGCCCCGGATCCGTTCGGAGCGTCCCGCGTTCGAACTGCACTACCCGCACATGGTCGAACGCCTCCGCGCCGAAGC
>NZ_NPFY01000070.1 GCF_002259415.1 Rhodococcus sp. 14-2470-1b | reverse complement strand
GATTCGGGTGCGGGCGGTGTCGGTGGGTGCGTGTCGGAGGTCGGCGGTGGTGGGTTCGGGTGTGGTGGGGGGCATGTGTTGTTCCCACCAGGTGGGTGTGGTGGTGTCGGGTTCGGGAAGGGGTCGTCCGCGTCGGTGTCTGCGTCGGCGGGTGCGTGCGGTGGTGGGGCATCCGAGTTCGGGGAAGGTGAGGGTGCGGATGCCGGTGGTGTGGGTCCAGATGATGATGCCGCCGGCGAGGTGGGCGACGGTGGCTGCGTTGGCGGTTTTGTGTTTGTGGTGGGCGGTGCAGACGGGGTGGAGGTTGGTCTCGATGGTCCATCCGCCGCGGTGGGGGGTGTGGTGGTCGTAGGGGACGATGTGGTCGAGTTCGCAGTCGGTGGAGGGGACGTTGCATCCGGGGTGGGTGCAGGTGCGGTAGGTCATGCGTACGCGGGCGGCGAGGTCGGTGTTGGGTCGGTAGGTCAGGGCGCCGGGTGGTGGTTCGGTGTCACCGCCGTGGCCGTCGGGATGGGGTCCTGCAGCGAGGGCGGGGTCGGCGGCGATCGCTGCCAGTAGTGCCGCGGTGATCTGCGCGCGAAGGGTGTCGCTGAGCAGACCGGTACCCCTGAGTAAACCGGTGCCACGGGGCAGACCGGTGGCGCTGGGCAGGCCGGTGGCGCGGGTGGGTGTGGGTAGGGTTCCTGCTCGGCGGATCCGGCCGCGGTGAATCAGCCGCGGTACCCGAATCCGTAGGGACGAGAGCACTGTCCTCGGTGCTTGTCGTCGATCCGTCGCGGCAGCGCCGGTGTCGTCGCTCTCCAGATCGTCAGGACTGTCGGTGTTCTCGTCGACGGCGGCTGTGCCACTGACTGTTGTTTCGGTGCCGGCCTCGTCTTCAATCGCCTCGTCTTCAATCGCCTCGTCTTCGGTCTCGGTGTCACCCAGGCCTGTGTCGCCAGGTGTGCCGGTATCGGTATCGGTGTGGGTCCCTGCGTCGCCGGGAGTCTCGGCGTCTTCTGCGGCCTCGGTGTTCTCCGCGTCCTCTGCCTCTGTCTCTGTTTCGGTGTGGCTGGGTTGGTGGGTGTGTGGTGCTCGGGCGGTGAGGACGTCGTGGAGTTCGGTGAGCAGGCCTTGCCAGTGGGCGTCGGTGGCGATGAGCCGCGCCAGTTCCGGATCGAGTGGGGTCCCGTCGGCCAGTACAGCCGGGTTCTGACGCAATCCGAGCAGAGTTTCGGCGTCGAGGAGGATCTGCACCAACGGACCCCGCCGAGGATCGGGCCGGTCCGCGGCACCGTCGTGCGGGCATCGTTCACCGCGCCCGCACTGGCATTCGAGGGCGTGTTCGCCGTGGATCAACGCCATCAACCCATCGACCCGCAACGCTGTCGCCGACCTCGGGTCCTCTCGGCAGACCGTCGCGGCGATCTCGGTCACCAATGCTTCGACTTCGGCGCCTTCGAGGTCGGTGACGATCGCTTCGAGTATCGATGCCCCGCCGCAGTCGCGGCGCACCCGCATCCCCCGGTTACTGCGCACCGTGCTCTCCTGCGCGGCCGCTGCTTCGTCGCGGTCGTGGGAGAACCACAGTCGCCACAACCACAGTCGCAGTGACCGCGGAGTCAACCGTTCCGCCGCAGCGACAGCCTCGAATTCCAGAGCCGCGATCGTGGCATCGGATGCCTTCCCCAACACGGCAGTCAACACCTGCACCCGCGGCCAGTCGACGCCGCCGAACACGAACCGCAGCGCCGTGAGCGGCATCCGCGACAACTCCTGCCCGACGCTCAACAACGGCCGCGCGGCGCTCTGCGACAGACCCAGCGACACCGCCACCTCCGTGACCACCTGCGCCAGAACAGTCG
>NZ_NPFY01000071.1 GCF_002259415.1 Rhodococcus sp. 14-2470-1b | reverse complement strand
GTAGGCGCGGAGCAGTGTGGCGATCAGGGGCGGGGTGGACCAGCCGTCGGTGATGGCGTGGTGGATGGTCAGGATGAGGGTGTGCTGGTCGGCTGCGGTCGTGACCGCGGTGACACGCATCAACGGCGCCTCGTCGAGCGCCAACGGGATCGTCCGGTCTGCGTCGATGATCGCCGCGATCGCGTCCGTGTCGTACGTATCGATATCGGTATGCGAAAGAGTGACGGTGGCATCGGTGGGGATCACTGCGACGTATTCGCCGTTCGCAGCGGGTGTGATCGCGGCCTTGAGGTTGGGGTGTGTGTCCGTGAGTCGATCAAGGGCGATGCGGAGCCTGTCCAAGTCGAGCAGCCCGGTCACCGTCACCGCAGTGTGGGTGAGGTACACGTCGGTACCGGACACAGCGCTGAGCATGGATTCGAAGACCATGCCGTGTTGGAGTGGTGTCAGTGGTTGGACGTCGGTGAGGTCGCCGTAACGCTCTTCCCATGCGGTGACGTCGTTGTAGGTGAGACCGGTGGCGGTGAAGTCGGTCAGTGAGCGTCGGCTGCGGCCGGTGTAGGCGGCGAGGCATCGCAGCGTGGCTGTCCACAACTGGACGAGTTCGTGTGCTTGTTCGGTGGTGAGAATTTTCTCGGCGTAGGCGAAGGAACCGTCGAAGACGGTCGCGCCGTCGGCGTCCGACACCGCGGCGATGTTGGCGTCGACAACTGCGGCGGCGGGAAGCTCTGCGGGCACGTGTCCACGGATGCCCGGGATTTCGGGGGCGCTGGTCCAGGAGCGGTCACCAGCTGTGCCGCTGGTCAAGTTTCCGAGGTAGTTGAATCCGATGTCCGGAATGTTCTGTGGGAGAGCAGCTTCGGTGTTGAGGTGGGTGAGTATGCCGTAGCTGATGCCGCGGTCCGGGACGCGTGCGAGTGTGTCTTTGATGCGTAGTACGGCGTCGGCGGCGAGGTGGGGGTCGGTGAGTGTGTCGATCGGGTCGAGGTCGGTGAGGTCGGCGAGGATCGGGTACCAGGTGGTGAACCAGCCGATCGAGCGTGAGAGGTCTGCTCCGGGGACGAGGGTTTCCTGGCGGCCGTGGCCTTCCATGCCGATGGTGACCGGTTGTGGTTCGAGGCCGTGGCGTGCGCGCCAGCCGCCGGTCGCGATGGCCAGTGCGGCGAGCAGGATGTCTTCGACGCTCGCCGAGAGGGCGGTGGTGATGTCGCCGATGAGGGTAGCGGTGAGGTCGGCGGGAACCGTGACCTCGATCTGTTCGGTTGTGGCGTGAGTGTCGCGCTCCGGGTCGACGCTCCGCTCGCCGAAGAGGGGGTGTGTGGCGTCGGCGACGGTGTTCCAGTGCTCGAGTTGGTCGGTGAGGTGGGGGTCGCGTGCGCGTTCGGTCAGTGCGTGGGTCCAGGTGGTGATGGAGGTTCCGGCGGGGAGCAGGTCGTCTTCGGTGGCGCCGGTGTCGAGTGCCCAGGCGTGTGCGAGGTCGTCTTGAAGGATGCGCCAGGAGACTCCGTCGACGGCGAGGTGGTGGATGACCATGACGAGGCGGCCGGTGGCATCACCGGAGGTGGTGCACCACATTGCGCGCCAGAGGACTCCGTTCGTCGGATCCATCTGATCGGACATTCGGGTGACGAGGTCGTCGACTGTCGTCAGCCATTGCGGACTCGACCAACCGTCCGACGTCGTCAGCGATTGGATCGGCGATTCGACCGTTGTGGAGGGAAGCGTGAACTCCCAGGTTTCGGAGCGGCGAAGGCGAGCGCCGAGCGTGGGGTGGGCTGTGGCGATCCTGTTGAGGACTCGGTGGAGGGTGTCGGTGGTGAGGTCGGGTGGGGTGGTGAAGACGAAGGATTGGGTGAAGTGGTCGAAGCCGGGTCGGTCTACGTAGCGGGCGGCGAT